>NZ_AXBA01000023.1 GCF_000473085.1 Azorhizobium doebereinerae UFLA1-100 | reverse complement strand
GGCTGAAGCGACGGAAGACGGTGTTCCATTCTCCAAACAGCTCCGGCAGATCGCGCCAAGGCGAGCCGGTGCGCACGATCCACAGCACCGCCTCGATGAACATACGATTGTCCCGGCCCGAAGAGCCGCGCGTCCGCTCGTCGCCGATGATGTGCGGCGCTATCCGCGCCCACTGCTCATCCCCAAGCACCAGTCGATCAAGAACACCCATCGCTGCCTCATCAAAGGCAGCTTTGAATCACAGATCATTCAGCCCGGGAACCCCAAGAGTCCACACTACCTAGCCGACCCCCAGCACGTAGAGCCAGAAGGTGATGGTGATGAGCCCGAGCGCGGTGGAGAGCGACACCGCGCTGGAACTGGTGCCGACCCCGACGCCGTAGCGCTGGGCCAGGAGATAGGCATTGATGCCGCACGGCATGGCGGCGAACAGCACGGCGACGCCGGCCCACACCGGCGGCATGGGCAGGATGCGGGTGAGGCCCAGCACCAGCAGCGGGTGCACGATCAGCTTCAGCCCGCAGATGAGGGCGGTGGGGCGCAGGTCGCCGGAGACGCCGTAGCGCTTCAGCGCCAGGCCGAGCGAGATCAGCGCGCAGGGGGTGGCCGAGGCGGCCATCATGTCCAGCACCTGCTTGAGCACGCCGTGCGCCTCGAAGCCGAACAGCCGGCCGAGGCCGCCGGCATAGATGCCGAGCAGGATGGGATTGAAGGCCAGCGAGCGGAACAGGCGCTTGCCGGTGGCCAGCGAGAAGCCCGAGCCGCCCTCCACCGCGATGGTGGCGGCCACCAGCATGATCGGCAGGTGCACCGCGATCAGCAGGAACAGCGGCACCGCGCCTTCCTCGCCATAGGCCTTGAGGATCAGCGGCACGCCGACGAACACGGTGTTGGCCTGCCCGGCGGAGAAGCCGTGGATCACCGCCTCGGTATGCGAGCGGTGGAACAGCTTGCGCGCCGCCAGCGAGGCGATGAAGAACACCGCGAAGGCGCCGGTGAAATAGGCGATCCAATAGCCCCAGGGCTGGGCGTCGGGCAGCTTGCTCTCGCTCAGCGTCTTGAAGATGAGGATCGGCACCGCGAGGCTGAAGACATATTCCGCCAGCCCGTCCGAGGCGGTGTCGCTGATAAGGCGGGTCTTCGATGCCCCGTAGCCGAGCCCGACAATCCCGAAGACCGGAAGGACGATGAGCGCGAGGTCCGCGAGAATGCCGAGCATGGGGGTCAGGCTGCGGCGGTGAGAGCCGCTCCGCTGTGAGGAAGGCCCTCGCCGAGCCGCACCATCTCCACGTCGCTGACCGGCACCATCACCCGCAGCCGGCCTTCCAGCCGGAGAGCGAGATCGGGGGCGGCGGTGAACTCCAGCTCCACGCAGAGCGCGCCGCCGCAATAGGCGACGTCGACGCGATGGGGCAGCACGTCGTGGATCACGAACGGCTCAAGGAGGCGCAGCAGCACGTTGGGATCGGGCGTGGCTTCGACGACAAGGCGATAGGCGGCGCCGGCAGGCACCCGCGAGAGGTCAGACATGGACGGAATTCCGGATATACGAGCGACAGATGCGATTCAGCGATCCCGGCCGACCTGGTCGACCGGGCGGAGAATTCGCAGCGCGCCACCGAAGGGGCGCGATGTCTCGCAACCGGAAATGCACATGGATTTGAGGTTAGGCGGATGCGGGTGCGGCGTCAACGGCCGCAGCCTTGCGTCCGCCTCATGCCGGCTCGCGCCAAGTTGCTTTCAGCGCAAGGCCGGATGGCCTTAGACTGCGCTCCGGCCGGGCGACCTCCGGCCGTGGCGAGGCATTGCGAAACCCATGCGCGCAGAGGTTCACGGGGCGGCCGGTGTCCATGAGGCGCCGGCACAGCCGCAAGCGGCGGAAGCGGGGGCGGGCTGGCGCATGCGCGTGCTCACCCTCGGCATCGCCGCCGTGGTCATGCTGCTGGTCGGCGCGGCGGGCCTGCTGTGGATGCGCCATGGCGTCGCCATCTTCTTCGACACGGTGGCGGCCGGGCTCGCGACGTGCTTTTGACTCTCCGCTGATTTCCGCCCGTTGATTTCCGCCCGATCGTCACGGATACCGCCGCCCCATGCCCGCCTTGTCCTCCCGCACCAAGATCATCGCCCTGTTCTGCGCGTTCGCCGCCGGCGCGCTCCTGCTGGTGGTGGGCGTCACGCTGCTGATGCCGGAACGGCCGGTGGCCGGCACCACCTCGCTGGTGGGCGGGCCGTTCCGGCTGACCGACCAGGATGGCGCGGTGGTGACGGAGGCGGCGCTGAAGGGCCATCCGACGCTGGTGTTCTTCGGCTTCACCCACTGCCCGGACGTCTGCCCGACGGCGCTGTTCGAGATTTCCGAGATCTTCCGCGCGCTCGGGCCGGATGCGGACAAGGCGCAGGCGGTGTTCATCACGGTGGACCCGGAGCGCGACACGCCGGAGGTGATGAAGTCCTACGTCTCCAGCTTCGTGCCGCAGATCAAGGGCTTCACCGGCACGCCGGAGCAGGTGGAGGCGGTGAAGAAGGGCTACCGGGTGTTCTCCCGCAAGGTGCCGCTGGCCGATGGCGACTACACCATGGACCATACGGCGGTGATCTATCTGATGGACAAGTCGGGCAATTTCATCGCCCCGTTCAACACCAAGCGGCCGCCGGCCGAGGCGGCGGCGGAGCTGAAGCGCTACCTCTGAGCCGCGACGGCGCGCATGTGCCGGCGGCGGCCCGGCACCGGGCGGCGCCGGCCGAGGCCGTGCTCGGTCTTGTCCCACCAGTGCGGCCGCACCACCAGTTGCACGACGGCCCGCCAGGCGGCGGCCGACTGGAACAGCCAGTAGAGCGGCAGGCCCAGCAGCACCGGCGCCAGCGCCAGCCGGCCGCGCCGCCGCAGGCCGAGCCCGCAGCACAGCCCGGCGGCCAGGTAGCCGACGGCGAGATTGGTGGCCGACAGCGCGGTGACCGCCACCCCGAGCGCGCTGCCGGAGGGCATCAGGAACACGCCGCGGGCGATGTCCGCCGCCAGCACCACCAGGCACAAGGGGTGCACCAGCGCCGAGGCGAACGGGCCGGCGGTGAGCAGCGCCAGGGCCGCCATGTTGCCCCAGCCCAGGTCCCGGCCCAGCCGGCGGGGCTCGCGCCCGTGCACCAGCAGGGTCTGCGCCCAGCCCTTCAGCCAGCGCGTGCGCTGGCCCATCCAGGCCTGCCGGGAGATCGGCGCCTCCTCCTCGGTGGAGGAGGCGATGACCGCCGTGGCCCAGCCGGCGCGGGCAAGGCGCACGCCCAGATCCGCGTCCTCGGTGACGTTGTAGGGGTCCCAGGCGCCGACGGCCTCCAATCTATCGCGGCGGAAATGGTTGGAGGTGCCGCCCAGCAGGATGGGCAGGCCGAGGCTGGCCAGCGCCGGCAGCAGCACGTCGAAGTGGCCGGCATATTCGGCCGCGAAATGCCGGCTGATCCAGCTGTCCTCCGCATTCTCCACGGTGAGGCGGGCCTGCACGCAGGCCACCGCCGGCCCGGCGCCGCGGAAGGCGGCGAGCGCCCGGCGCAGTTGGTCGGGGGCGGGCACGTCCTCGGCGTCGAACACCGCCACATAGCGGCCGCGCGCGAACGGCAGCGCGGCGTTGAGCGCCTTGGGCTTGGTGCGCGGGCCGACGGCGGGGGCCACCACCACCGCGAACCAGGGCGGCAGGGCCATGCGGCGCAGCGCGGCGCGCATGGGCGCGTCGTCGGGCTCGATCACCAGCTTGATGTCCAGCTTCTCCGGCGGATAGTCCAGCCGCCGCAGCGCCGCCACCAGGCGCGGCAGCACCCGCACCTCGCGATAGAGCGGCACGATCACGCTGTAGGGCGGCAGATCGGCGCCGCCGAGGCCGAGCGGCACCTCGCGCGGGGCCTTGACGAAGCAGGCGCCGAGCCGCAGCGCCGCGCCGCCGAGGAACACCGCCGACAGCAGCCCCTCCACCGCCAGCAGGGTGGCGAGCGGCGCCGTCGCCGTGAGCGCGACGAACGTCGCAGCCCCCAGCGCCAGGGGCGGCAGCAGCCGGCGGGAAGGGGTGAGCAGAGCGGCGGAGAGGTCCGGTGCGCGGGTGCGCAGGCCGAAGGCGGCCTCCGCGCCGATGCCGGCGGCGCCATGCCGGGCCAGGGCCAGGTGGAACCGTTCCGGCGGGACGAGGCGCGCCCGTGCGGCCAGATCGGGATCGCGCTTCAGGGCGCGGGCGAGCCGGCGCAAGGCGAGGCCGCGCGCGGCGAAGGTATAGACGGCGTCGCCGTCGTCCCGCGGCGCAAGGATGGTACCGAGGCGCAGCACGTCGGGGGTGAGCGCGGGCGGAAAGGGCAGCGCGGTCAACGGGTCCACGCCCAGCCCCAGATGGGCGGCGGCGCGGGCGCAGGCGGCATCGGGCGAGAGGTGGCCGGCGCAGATCAGCACCTCGTCGCCGCCGACCCGCAGCGCCCGGGCGCGGGCGTGCGCCCAGGCCAGCAGCTCGGGCGCCACATGGCCGCGCAGGGCGTCGAGCTCCACCGGCAGCGGGGGTGCGAAGCGGGCAGTGGCGGGGAAGCGGGGTGGCGGAGCCGGATCGGCAAACATCGTCCGCTTGCGGTCGCGCGCGGCCTCGCCCACCATGATCCACTCCCCCCGGGAGATCCGATGCTCGCAAGGGTAGTATGGCAGTCATGCAGGCGCTAGCGCTGATTTGTTTCGCGTCCAGGTTGCGGCGATTGGGTGCCGCCGCGCTGGTGCTGGCTTTCGCCGGCCCCTTGACGGTGGCGCCGCTCCACGCCCAGAGCCCGGGAACGGCGGCCGGTCCGGTTGTGCCGAGCTTCTGGAGCGCGTCGCGGCGGCTGGAGCGGCCGGACGCCACGCGCCTGCCCTCCACCATCCGCTTCCTCACCACCGACGACTATCCGCCGTTCAATTTCGCCGCCGCCGATGGCGCGCTGATGGGCTTCAACGTGGACCTCGCCCGGGCGGTGTGCGCCGAGCTGGCGGTGACCTGCACCATCCAGCCGGTGGCCTTCGACACGCTGCTGGACGCGCTGGAGCAGAACAAGGGCGACGCGGTGATCGCCGGCGTCGCCGCCAGCCCCGCCAACCGGGCGCGGGCGGATTTCTCCGAGCATTATCTCGGCACGCCGGCCCGCTTCGTCGGCCGCGGCGACATCGCGCTCACCGCCGCCAGCCCGGCGGAAGTGGCCTCGAAAAGCGTCGCCGTGGTGGGCGGGACGGCGCACGAGGCCTATCTGCGGGCCTTCTTCAACGAGGCGGCGATCCGGCCCTATCCGGACGCGGCGGGGGCGCGCGCCGCGCTCACCTCCGGGCAGGCGGACCTGCTGTTCGGCGACGGCATCTCGCTGTCGCTGTGGCTGAACAGCGCCCAGGCCGCCGGCTGCTGCCGCTTCGTCGGCGGGCCGTTCACCGAGAGCCGCTATTTCGGCGACGGCCTCGCGGTGGCGGTGAAGCCGGGCAACGAGCAGCTCCGCCGCGCCATCGACTATGCATTGCAGCGGGTGTGGGAGAAGGGCGTCTATACCGACCTCTATCTGCGCTGGTTCCCGGTGGGCTTCTACTGAGCTGATCCGGCCTGCCGCGAGGGCAGGCGAAATGTCGCAATCGTGTGTGGCGCGCGCGGGCCGTCTTGCTGAGATGGGGCAGGGTCCGCCGCTGGCGGGCCGCTTCCCGGAGGCCCCCATGTCGCTGCGCCGCATCCCCCGCCTTGCCCTGGCGCCCATCCTTCCCGCAGCCTGCCTGCTCGCGGCGTTCGCCGCCTTGCCCGCCGGCCCTGCGGCGGCGCAGGCCGCCGGCACCACCACTGCCAACGCGCCAAGCACCGTGCGCGGCGCCATCGCCGCCGTGGACGGGGCGATGCTCACGCTCACCACCCGCGCCGGCGCCACGGTGAAGGTGCGGCTCGCCGCCACGCCGGCGGTGACCGGCCTCGTGCCCATCACCATGGCCGACATCCCCACCGACGCTTATGTGGGCGTGGCGGCGGTGCCGCAGCCCGGCGCCCCGGCGGGCGCGCCCGAGACGGCGGTGTCGATCCACGTGTTCCAGCCGGCGCAGCGCGGCGTCGGGGAGGGCACCCACGGCTATGACGTGGCGCCCAATTCCAGCATGACCAACGGCGCGCTGGCGCAGAAGGTGGTGGAGAAGGACGGCTCGCTGCTGACCATCGCCTTCAAGGGCGGGGAGAAGCAGGTGCGCGTCACGCCGCAGACCTCGCTGGTGCGCTTCGAGCCCGGCAGCGCCAGCGAACTGAAGCCCGGCGCGCAGGTGCTGATGCGCACCACCCCCGGCGCCGACGGCGTGCCGGAGGCCGCCCGCGTGCTGGTGGGCCGCGACGGCGTGGTGCCGGCGCTGTAGAGGCGCTGCCCGCCCGGTGCGCATGCATAAAAGTGCGCCCCGGCTTTCTCTGTCCCTTCTCCAAGCTGGACACATGCACTAGAGCAGGGTCGCGCGGTGGCCCGGCCACGGCCCCGCGCGCCCCGACGCGGCTTCGCCCCGCGCGCAATTCCAGGCCGCGCCCGCCGCAAGGCCGGCGCCCTGACCCGGAGACCTGACATGACCACGGCCGCCCCGACCGAAGACCTTGCCACCGAACTGCGCACGTTTGCGGAAACCGCAGGCGCCTGGCCGTTCGAGGAAGCCCGCAAGATCGTCGCGCGGCTGAAGCGCAAGCCGAAAGACGAGGTGCTGTTCGAGACCGGCTACGGCCCCTCGGGCCTGCCGCACATCGGCACCTTCGGCGAGGTGGCGCGCACCACCATGGTGCGCCATGCCTTCCACGTGCTGACCGAAGACAAGATCAAGACCCGCCTGCTGTGCTTCTCCGACGACATGGACGGCATGCGCAAGATCCCGGAGAACGTGCCGGACCGGGCCGCGCTGGAGCCCTATCTCCAGATGCCGCTGACGGCAGTGCCCAATCCGTTCGGCGGCGACTACCCGAGCTTCGGCGACCACAACAACGCCATGCTGCGGCGCTTCCTCGACACCTTCGGCTTCGACTACGAATTCGCCAGCGCCACCGATTATTACAAGTCCGGCAAGCTCGACGCCGTGCTGCTGCGCGCGGCGGAAAAGTACGATGCCATCATGGCCGTGATGCTGCCGACGCTGGGCGAGGAGCGCCAGGCCACCTACAGCCCGTTTTTGCCCATCTCGCCGGTCAGCGGCCGGGTGCTCTATGTGCCGCTGAAGGCGGTGGACGCCAAGGCCGGCACCATCACGTTTACCGACGAGGACGGGGTGGACAAGACGCTGCCCGTCACCGGCGGCAAGGTGAAGCTCCAGTGGAAGCCGGATTTCGGTGCCCGCTGGGCGGCGCTCGGCGTCGATTTCGAGATGTTCGGCAAGGACCACCAGACCAACGCGCCGGTCTATGACAAGATCTGCGAGGTCCTGGGGGGCACCGCGCCGGAGCATTATGTCTATGAGCTGTTCCTCGACGAGAACGGCCAGAAGATCTCCAAGTCCAAGGGCAACGGCCTGACCATCGACGAATGGCTGACCTATGCCAGCCCAGAGAGCCTGGCGCTCTACATGTTCCAGTCGCCGCGCTCGGCCAAGAAGCTGCATTTCGATGTCATCCCGAAGGCGGTGGACGAGTATTTCAGCTTCCTCGCCCGCTATCCGACGCAGGACTGGAAGAACCGCCTGGGCAATCCGGTGTGGCACATCCATTCCGGCGAGCCGCCGGCGATCGACATGCCGGTGTCCTTCACCATGCTGCTCAACCTCGCCTCGGCCTCCAACACCGAGGATGAGAGCGTGCTGTGGGGCTTCCTGAACCGGCACGTGCCGGGCGTGTCGGCTGAGACCCATCCCAAGCTCGCCGAGCTGGTGGGCTATGCGGTGAAGTATTTCAACGACTTCGTCAGGCCCAGCAAGGTGTTCCGCGCGCCCGACGACGTGGAGCGCGGGGCCCTGGAAGTGCTCGACGCGGCGCTTGCCGCCCTGCCGCCGTCTCCGACCGCCGAGGAGGTGCAGACCGCGCTCTACGACGTGGCCCGCCCGATCCCGCGCTACCAGGACCTCAAGGCCAAGGGCGCCACGCCGGAGAAGCCGGGGGTGTCGGTGGAGTGGTTCAACACGCTCTATCAGGTGCTGATCGGCCAGGAGCGTGGGCCGCGCTTCGGCTCCTTCGTCGCCATCTACGGCGTGGCGGAGACCCGCGCGCTGATCGCCAAGGCGCTGGCCGGCACGCTGGCGGGCTGAACGCGACCGCCGGGGCTTCGCCGCGCCGGCTCCTCAGCCGGTCGCGGCCTTGCGCGGCCGGCCGCCCTTGCGGCCGTTCTCCCGGGAGCTGGCGGCCTTCGCGGCGGTCCGCGCCCGACCTCCCGCGCTGCCGAGCTGCTGTGCCATCCACGTCTTCGAGCCGAACACGCCTTGCAGCAGCGCCGGCACGTAGACGTCGGCATCGAGCTTCGGCCAATGCAGGCCGAGCCCGGCAGGGCTGATCTCGATCTCCGCCAGATCGTCCTTCGACGCGCCGGCCAGCCCTTCCACCAGCCCGACCGGAACGGCGATCTCCACGCCGGTGCCGAGCCGCACCACGAGGCGCGACGTGCGGCGGTCGAAGCGGGCGGAGACCGCGCGCCCGGCCTCCCGGGCGTCGGCCATGCGCTGTTCGGCCTCGGCGAACGCCTGTTCAGTCACCGCCATGGATCGCCCTCCACGCCTCGCATAACCGTGTCAGCGCCGCATCGAGCGCGCTCTTGATGCGTCCGACCTCGGGCCGACTGAAGCCATAGGTCTCGCGCAATTCGCTCGGCCCCTCTGGGCAATTCAGCAGGAACACCGCCTCGCCCCCGTTCCCGACGACATGGACGTGCGCGGGCCGGTGATCGTTGGGATAGCGCAACGCGCAAGCCTTCGAGGCGTAGGACCGTCGGCATTTGACTAGCCTAGCAAAACCCAAGCGGTTCGGATAGGGGTGCGGCGGAAGCGCCATGCCGCCGGATGACATGGTCCGTTCTTCCAAACTTCATCTATCGATGTGTATGATAGATTGAAGTCACATTCTTCTATCGTGGTTTGGAGAGAGACATGACGCTGCGCCTGGGGGACACGGTTCCCGATTTCACCGCCCAGACCACGGAAGGGCCGATCAGCTTCCATGCGTGGCTCGGCAATTCCTGGGGCATCCTGTTCTCGCATCCGAAGAACTTCACCCCGGTCTGCACCACCGAGCTCGGCCAGGTGGCGCACCTGAAGGGCGAGTTCGACAAGCGGAACGTCAAGGTCATCGGCCTGTCGGTGGACACGATCGAGAACCATCCGGCCTGGGTGGATGACATCAAGCTCGCCACCGGCGCGCAGCTCAACTTCCCGCTGATCGCCGACAGCGACAAGAAGGTCTCCGACCTCTACGACCTGATCCATCCCAATGCGAGCGACACCACCACCGTGCGCTCGGTCTTCGTCATCGGGCCGGACAAGAAGCTGAAGCTCACCCTCACCTATCCGGCGAGCACCGGCCGCAACTTCCAGGAAATCCTGCGCGTGGTGGATTCGCTCCAGCTCACCGCCCAGCATTCCGTCGCCACCCCGGCGGACTGGAAGCAGGGCGAAGACGTCATCATCGTCCCATCCGTCTCCGACGATGCGGCCAAGGAGAAGTTCCCGGAAGGCTGGAAGACGGTGAAGCCCTATCTGCGCATCGTCCGCCAGCCGGGCTCCGCCTCGGCCTGAACAGCGCGTCCCCCGCGCGGGCGGGGCTGAACGAACGGGCCATGGTCCCACGCCTGCGGGCGGCGGGGCCATGGCCTTTTTCGTGGCGGTCCCCGCGGGCTTGCCGGGGGCGACGGCCTCAGCCCGCGTGGATGGTTCCGATGTCCCGGCTGCGCGCCAGCCGGCGCAGCAGCCTGCGGGTATCCGCCGCCTTGCGGCCGAGCGGCCCCGCCGCCGGCCGCCGCTGCGGCGGGGCCGGGTCGCCGGGCTGCGGCAGGCCCATCTCCACATCCATGCGGGCGTAGAAGCCGGCGTAGCGGGCGAGGAACAGCGCCTGGGTCGCCGCATCCATCTCCTGGTAGCGCCGTGGCCGGCCCATGTTGAACTGGCCGATGGTGCCCGGCTGGGCGAACGGCGCCAGCACCCGCGCGACATCCACGTCGACGCCGATCTGCGCCGCCACGCGGGCGATGGTGGCCTCGGTGTCGAAGCAGATCTGGTTGTAGGTGAAGACTTCCGTAGTCTCGACCGCCGCCCAGCGCTCGAACACGGCGATCTGCGCGTCGATGGACGCCAGGGCCGCGAGCGGGCCGCCCACCTCCGAGAAGGCGTCTTCCCCGCGCGCCCGCGCCCGCACGCCGTGGTCCGCCATGGACAGGGCCATCTCGCGCGGATCGCGGATGCCGGCGCTGGCCAGCACCGTACCGGCGGCGATGCGGCGCGCCACTTCGGGATGCAGGTCGCCGTGGGTCTTCAGCACCACGGGCCGTCCGCAGGCCGCGTCGGCGACGCGGTCGAGCAGGCCGGGGCTGACGGCGTCGTAATAATTGGCCGTCCCGAAGGGGCCGCCATGGCGGATGCGGCAGAAGCCGAGACCGCCGAGGGACAATATCTCCTCGGTCAACTGGTACAGATACGTGCTGGCGGACTTGGTCACGCCGTAACAAATGTAGATCATTCCGGCCCCGGACTATCCGTGGGTCCACCAAGGGCAAGTGTCCGGGTGTCCGCCGGGCCTGTCAAGATCGGGCCGTGCCGGGCGCCGCGGGGGCGGGCGCGGTTTGTCTTGACACCACTGGCGCCCCCCTTAATTTGCGCGGCCTGCGCCCGGGTCGCGGCAAGGTTGGCGATGATCTATATTTGCTATGGCGCGACCAAGTCCGCCAGCACGTATCTGTACCAATTGACCGAGGAAATACTGTGTGTGTCCGGCAAGGGGTTCGGGCGCATCCGGCGCCGGGACAGCCGGAAGCTCGAAAACTACTATGATTTCATCACCGGGCCGTTCCTGGAGCGGGTGGAGCGGGCGGCGGGCGGGCGCAACGTCGTCCTGAAGACCCATGGCGCGCTCCAGCCGGAGGTGGCCGAGCGCATCCGGGCGGGCGAGATCCTCGCCAGCGCCAGCATCCGCGACCCGCGCGAGATGGCCCTGTCCATGGCCGACAACGGCGCGCGGGCGCGCAAGCTCGGCATCCTGCCGTTCGCCGAGATCCACACCCCCGCCGACGCGCTGCCCTCCATCGCCATGCAGATGGACTATTTCGCGCAATGGGCCGCCGTGCCCGGCGTCGAGCTGTTCACCTATAACGAGATCTGCTTTGCCTCCGAGGCCGCCGTCGCCCGCGTGGCGCGCCACCTCGGCGTGGCAGTGGATGCCGCCGAGGTGCTGGCGCCGTTCCGCGACGGCACGCTGATCGGCCAGTTCAACGTCGGCCGGCCGCAGCGCTACCGGGAGATGGATGCGGCGACCCAGGCGCTGTTCCTCGACCGCTTCGCCGACATCTACGCCCGGTTCGATTTCGACGCGCTCGCCCCGGCCGCGCCGGCGGCGGCGCTGCCCCGGCGCGGTGCGCTCGGCCACCGGCTGGAGAGCGCCCGCCGCCTGGTCCGCCGCACCTGGCAGGCGCGTAGCATCGGCGTCGTCGAGCCGGACTGAACGGCCGGCGGTTTTCCCGGCCGGATGGACGCGGGCGCCTTCCCTCGGGCAGGATCGCGCTCTATGGCAGGGGGCATTCGGCCGATTGTGCGGCGCGGCGAGGCAATCCATGGCAGACGGCAATTCCCAGTTCTCCCGCTTCCTCGGCGGCTCGCCGGTCTCGGTGCTGATCCGCCTCGTGCTGCTGTCCGTGGTGGTGGGGGTGATCCTGGCGGCGCTGGGGCTCGACCCGGCGCACCTGCTGGAGAGCGTGCGGCGCCTCGCCGACACCCTGTTCTCGCTGGGCTTCGACACGATCGAGCGGCTGTGGCGCTATTTCCTGCTCGGCGCGGTGATCGTGGTCCCGCTGTGGCTGCTCTCGCGCCTGTTCCGGGCCGGCCGGTGATCCTCCAGCCCCACGGGGCCGCCCGGTGAGCGGCCCCGCGCCCGCGCCCCGGCCGGTGACGCACAGGAGCGTGCTGGCCATCGCCGCGCCGATGACGCTCGCCCATCTCACCACCCCGCTGCTGGGGCTGGTGGCCACCACGGTGGTGGGGCGGCTCGGCGACGCGGCGATGCTGGGCGGCGTGGCGCTGGGCGCGGTGGTGTTCGATTTCCTGTTCTGGGGCTTCGGCTTCCTGCGCATGGGCACGGTGGGCCTTGCCGCCCAGGCGGTGGGCCGCCGCGACGGCGTGGAGGAGCGCGCGGTGCTGGCCCGCGCCGTCCTGCTGGCGCTGGCCTGCGGCGCGGTGCTGGTGGCCCTGCAATGGCCCATCGGCGTGCTGGCGCTGAAGATGGCCGGGGCGAGCCCGGCGGTGGATGCGGCGGTCGGCGCCTATTACGGCGTGCGCATCTGGGCCGCGCCCATGAGTCTCGCCAATTACGCGCTGCTGGGCTGGTTCACCGGCATCGGCCGCACCGGCCACGCGCTGGCGCTCCAGGCCGGCATCAACGCCCTCAACATCGGCCTGTGCATCCTGTTCGTGCTCGGCCTCGGCCGGGGCGTGGCGGGCGCGGCGGAGGCGGCGGTGTGGGCCGAGGGCGCGGGCATGGCGGCGGGGCTGCTGCTCTGCGCCCGCCTGCTGCGCTTCCGCCTGGATGTGCCGCGGGCGGTGGTGCTGAACCGGGCGCGCATCGTGGAGATGATGGCGCTCAACCGCGACATCATGATCCGCACCGCGGCGCTGCTCGGCGCCTTCGCCTTCTTCGCCGCCCAGGGTGCGCGGGCCGGCGACGTCACGCTCGCCGCCAATGCGCTGCTCAACACCATGGTGCTGCTGTCGGTCTATTTCCTCGACGGCTTCGCCACCGCCGCCGAGCAATTGTGCGGCGCCGCCGCCGGCGCCCGCGACCGCGCCGCCTTCTCCACCGCGCTGCGCCTCGTGCTGCTGTGGGGCTACGGCTTCGCCGTGCCGGCGGTGGCGGTCTTCCTGCTGGCCGGGCCGGCCATCCTCGGGCTGATGAGCACCAATGCGGAGGTGGTGGCGGAGGCGATCGCCTATCTGCCCTTCGCCGCGCTGCTGCCGCTCGCCGGGGTGGCCGCCTATGCCTATGACGGCATCTATGTGGGGGCGCTGTGGTCGCGCGACATGCGCAACCTCATGCTGGCGGCGCTGGCGGTCTATCTTCTCGCCTGGGCCGGGCTCAGGCCGTTCGGCAATGCCGGGCTGTGGACCGCGCTGCTGATCTTCCTGGTGGCGCGCGGCCTCTTCCAGGCGCTGCGGCTGCCGGCGCTGGTGCGGCGGACCTTCCGGACCGCCTGACGCCTCAGGGCAGAGGGAAGCGGTGGGTCCCGTCCGCGCCCAGCGGCAGCGGCTTCACCCACAGCACGTCGGTCATCTGCAGCGGGCCGTAGAGGTGGGGGAACAGCGCCCCGCCGCGCGAGGGCTCCCATTTCAGCTGCGCCAAGCTGGTGGCATCCACCGCCACCAGGACCAGATCGTCCTTGCCGGCGAAATGCTTGGCGGCGGTCTCGCGCACCTGCTCCACGGCGGAGAAATGGATATAGCCGTCCGCGAGGTCCACGGGTGCGCCCTCGAACCGGCCGGCGGCCGCGGCCGCCTCCCACAGCGGGCGGGGGCAGATCTTGTAGATGAGGCAGTGCGATGCGGTCATGCGCCGGGTGTAGCGCCCTTGGCGGGCGGGCGCCAGAGGCCGCGCCGGGCCAACAGCGGACTTGATTCCTGCCCCCGGAGCGGATCATACATATTTTCCTATGTATCCCTCTGACCCGCGCAGGCGCCCATGCTGACCCACGGCCAGATCTGGACGGCGATCGACCGCCTCGCGGCGGCGCACGGCCTCTCCGCCTCGGCGCTGGCCAAGCGCGCCGGGCTCGACGCCACCGCCTTCAACCGCTCCAAGCGCATCTCCCCGGACGGGCATACCCGCTGGCCCTCCACCGAGAGCATCGCCAAGGTGCTGGCCGCCACCGGGGCGAGCATCGACGATTTCATGGCCCTGCTGGCCCCGGAGGGCCATGGCGCGCGCGCCCATGGCGGCTTCATGGAGGAAGCGGCCCCGCCGCCGCGCGCCGTGCGCGCCATCCCCCATATCGGCCTCGCCCAGGCGGGGGCGGGCGGCTTCTTCGACGACGCCGGCTTCCCGGTGGGCGGCGGCTGGGACGAGATCCTGTTTCCCGAGGTGGAGGACGAGCACGCTTATGCGCTGGAGATTTCCGGCGACAGCATGCGCCCGGTCTACCGCCCCGGCGACCTGGTGGTGGTCTCCCCCGCCGCCTCGGTGCGCAAGGGCGACCGGGTGGTGGTGAAGACCCGCGAGGGCGAGGTTCTGGCCAAGGAACTGGTGCGCCGCACCGCCCGCACGGTGGACCTGCGCTCGCTGAACCCGGACTATGAGGACCGAGCACTGGCGGCGGCCGACGTGTTGTGGGTCGCGCGCATCATCTGGGCGAGCCAGTGAGGGGATTAGCCTGAGGTCTCCGCCGGAGCAGAAGCTCGCCCGCCCGCCTGCTGGAAGGCAGAAGTTAATTGTTTCGCCAGAAATGCCTCCAGGAGTTCTTCCATCTTTGAGACATCGAGACGTCCCTCTGTGCAAGCAGCATCGGCTGCATCAAGCGCATCAAAATAAGGGTTTCTATTGCGGACTATCAGGTCGGGAATTGTAGGCTCACCTGGCAGCAAATACCCAAGTTTTATGCACATTACCATGTACGATAAAATTCTGGATGTACGCCCGTTGCCGTCAGCAAATGGATGAATCCAATTCAATCGCCACATGATATATGCGGCGAGATGCAATGCCGTTTTTTCGGACCAATGCTCATTGATATAATCGCATAAGCCTTCAACCAGTTCAGGCACCAAGTGGGCGCCTACTGGTTCATGCTTGCTTTCCGAAATCGCAACTCCGCCAGGACGAAAATTTCCTGCAAATTGACTTATTCCTGCAAGCGCTTCGCGTTGGAGGCTCAGAATGTGCGAAAGGCGGAGCTTGTAAGCTCCGCCCCTTTCGATGGCCTCTTGCACCATCTTCATACCAAGATCGTATTGCCGTAGACCGTTTCTGGCTTCGGCTTCGGCCTTAAGAACCGGATCGGAAATAAGCTCCACCTCCTCAGCGCGGCTGTCTCGCATCTGGATTGGTTCCGGTTCTTCGGTCACTTGCCGCCCTGAGCCCGTTCGGCTTGGGCCAGTTTTTCGGCCTGACGATCAACCATCTCGCGGGTTATGCGCTGGTTCTCAAAGGACGTGTTTCCATAGGCAAAGCTGCGCCTCTGGCTTTCCCGCTGCTGCGGACTCACTTCCACGCGCTTCGCTGCCTCAATCAGCGTGCGCAGATCTGCTGTCATCGCCCTGTCTCCCACGTGCCCAACCGATACGCTCATTTGCGAGCCTACGCAAAATGCCTAACTAAAAAACCCACGCTGATTGCAGGCGTGGGTTTCACGCCCGTTCTCTGATCGCACCTATGATGGCAAAAATTGTCGATGAAACGGCGGTAACGGCGCTTTATGGAATGGCCGCCCACAGGGAGCGATATCAAGGTGCGTTTGCTTTGCCGTCGAATTGGCGGCTCAGCCCGAGCGGGAAGTAGGCCCCTCGCGATTGTGTGCCTGCCCCAACAGCGTCCCCAGCGCCGCCCCACCTTCTGCGTCGGCTCGTCCCGTGGAGGCGGCCCCGTGCCGGCCATTGCGGGTCACGATGATCGACCGTTCCTCCAGCAAATGTCCTCCCCGCGACACACGTTGGGCGGCCCATCCATTGCCCGGGCCCTCGCTTGCGCCATGATGAGACGCCGGTCATCCGACCCTCCTCCCGCGCCCCGGGGCCGCCCATGCAGCACATCCTCACGGCCTTGTCCGCCCTCGACCCGCTCATCGCGTTCGGCGTGTTCCTGGCCACGGCGGCGACGGATGCCTGTTACGTCGCCTTCACCTCGGCGGTGGTGGCGCGCAAGCGGCTCTCCGCCGCCAATTGGTCGAGCGTCTGGTACATGCTCTCCTCCTTCGCCGTGATCAGCTACACGGAGAATTGGGTGTATGTGATCTTCGCGGCGGTGGGGTCCTGGGTCGGCGCGTTCCTGTCGCTGACCCTGCTGCATCGGCCGGGACAGGCGCCGGCACCCGTCGGCTCCTCCCCGCCGGAGTAAGCCGGGATAGCGTCCTCGCCTCGCCCCAGCAGCGTCTCCAGCCGGCAGCCCTCACGCCTGCCCCGCCGCCGGCGCGTCCAGGGCGAGGGCGGCGAGCAGGCGGGCCAGCTTGTCCGGGTTGCGGGTGATGTAGATGTCGGTGATCCGCCCCTCGGCGATGGCGAAGGCGGTGGTCTGGAGCAGGCCGCCGCGCTCGCGGCTGAGGAAGCCCGGCAGCCCGTCGATGACCAGGGGGCGCAGCATCTCGCCGGCATGGCTCTCCTTCGCGGCGAGCCGGGCATAGAGCCGGGCCACCTTCTCCACGCCGAGGATGGGATTGCGGAAGGCGTGCACCCGCCCGCCGCCGTCCGAGCGCAGCACGATGTCGTCCGCCAGCAGGGCATGCAGGGCGCCGACATCGCCGCTGCGGCTGGCGGCGAAGAAGGCCTGGGCGATGCGCGCACCTTCGTCTCGCGCCACCGGAAAGCGCGGCCGGCCGTCGCGCACGTGCTGGCGCGCCCGGGCGGCGAGCTGGCGCACGGCGGGCGGCTCGCGCTCCAGCGTCGCCGCCACCTCGCCGAGCGGCACGCCGAATACGTCGTGCAGCAGGAAGGCTGCGCGCTCCAGCGGCGACAGGCGCTCCAGCGCCAGCATCAGGGTCAGCGTGAGGTCGTCCGCGTCCGGCTCCGGATCGGGCAGCGAGAGCCCCGCCACCAGCGGCTCCGGCAGCCAGGGGCCCACATAGGTCTCCCGTCGCGCCCGCGCCGATTTCATCACGTCGAGGCACAGCCGGGTGACGATGCGCGACAGGAAGGCGGGCGGCGCCGCCACCTTGTCGAGGTCCACCCGCCGCCAGCGCAGCCACGCGTCCTGCACCACGTCCTCCGCCTCGCCGATGGAGCCGAGCATGCGGTAGGCGAGGCGCACCAGCCGGGGCCGGTGCGCCTGGAAGACGGCGGTGGCGGCGTCAGCCGGCGGCACGCAGGGCCTCGACGGCGGGCGCCACCCGGAAGCCCACCTGGAGGCGGTTCCAGGTGTTGATGGCGCCGATGAGCAGGGTGAGCTGCACCTGTTCCTCCTCGGTGAAGACGGCGGCGATGGCAGCATAGTCCGCATCGGGTGCATGCGTCTCGGCGAGCCGGGTGAGCGCCTCGGTCCAGGCCAGCGCCGCGCGCTCGCGCTCGGTGTAGACGGGCGCCTCGCGCCAGCCGGCCAGCAGGTGCAGGCGCATCTCGCTCTCGCCCTTGGCGCGGGCATCGCCGGCGTGCATGTGCAGGCAGAAGGCGCAGCCGTTGATCTGCGAGGCGCGCATCTTCACCAGTTCGCGCAGGCCGTATTCCAGCGTGGTGTGGGCGAAGCTCGCTTCCAGCGCGCTCATCGCCTTGATGCCTTCGGGCGCCAGCTTGAAGGGGGCCTTGATCCGTTCGCTCATGTCATCTCTCCCGCGTGCAAAGGGCACGGTCGCAGACAGGACGAGCGGGAGCGGCGGGGTGTGACATGGGCCGGCCGCCGCGGAGAAAAAATCGGCAGGTTACGCATCGGCGCCGCGGTGCCCGATGTCCCAGGGGCGCCCTGCCACGGCTTGACCCATCGGGAGGTATCTCCTAGCCTTTTCGGGGGTGGGGGGAAGTCTCATGCGACATCTGTGGGCGGACGCGGGGCGTGTCCTGTCGGTCATGGCGCACGGCGGGCGATGGCCCCTGCGCGCCGCCCTGGCGGGCACGGCGGCGGGGCTCGCCCTGCTCGGCGCGCCGGCGGTGCAGGCCCAGAGCGTGTGCGGCACCACGGCCTGCATCGCGGCGCAGACGGCGGGCCAGCAGAGCGTGCTGTCCGCCTTCACCACGCTGCTCGGCTCGCCGCAGGGCGTCGCGCTCCTCCAGGCCGACATGGCCAAGGAGATCGCGATCTACCTCTCCTCCACCGCCGACCAGAAGAACCTCGCGATCACCAATTCGCAGAGCCCGTTCACGCCGAGCGTGGTCAGCGCGAACATCTGGAGCATGGCGGGATCGTCCGGCGTGGCCGCCACCATGGTGGCGGAGGCCAATGCCGGGACGCTGCCGCCGGTGGTGACGCCGTTGCTCAATGCGGCGTTACAGACCATCCAGGTGGAAAACCTGAAGACCAATTTCGGCCTGTCCAACATCTACGGCATCGCCTTCAACACGCCCTCCACCTATGGCGACCCGCGCCCCTACCAGACCTCGGCCGTCATCGCCGCCAATCCCTGGCAGCCCGGGCAGGCGAGCCCCGCCTCCATCGCCTCGCAAGTGGCGCAATGGGCCGAGAACGCGACCTCCCCGGCCTATCCCAGCGGGCATTCCTCGGCCGGCAACACGACGGCGCTGCTCTATGCGGTGCTGATGCCGGAGCAGTATCAGGCGCTGCTGGTAGCCGGGCAGGAGTTCGGCCTCAGCCGCAACATCCTGGGCGTGCACTACCCCACCGACATCATCGGCGGGCGCATCGTCGCCATGTACAATCTGGTGCAGCTGCTTGCGAACAACCCGAGCTATTCCTCGGTGTTCGCCCAGTCCGCCACGGCGGCCAGCGCGGAGCTGCACGTCCAGCTGGGGAGCGCTCTCGCCGTGCCTTATGCGGGCTGCGCCGCCAGCATCGCGTCCTGCATCGCGAGCGGGGTGTTCCCGACCGCCGCGTCCTTCCGCGCCGCGTCGCAGGCCTATGTCTCCAGCATCACCTACGACCTGCCGTCCGTGGGCGCCACCACGGACGCGCCGATCGTGCCGGACAACGCCTATCTGCTGCTCCAGACCCGCTTTCCCTATCTCTCCAGCAGCCAGATCACCGCCGTCCTCGCCTCCACGGAACTGCCGTCCGGCGCGCCGCTGGACGACCACCTGACCGGCTGGGCGCGCCTCAATCTCTATGCCGCCGCCAGCGGCTACGGCGCCTTCGCCTCCGACGTGACGGTGACCATGGACGCGGCCCTCGGCGGCTACAGCGCCATCGACATGTGGAGCAACGACATCTCCGGGCCGGGCGGCCTGACCAAGCTCGGCAGCGGCACGCTGGTCCTCGGCGGCACGGACACCTACACCGGCGGCACCATCGTCGGCGGCGGCACGCTGGCGCTGACCGGCAGCCTGATCGGCAACCTCACCATCCTGCCCGGCGCGAGCTTCGTCTCGGGCGGCGGCTATGCCGTGGGGGCGACGTCGCAACTGGTCAACCAGGGCACCTTCCAGTCGGTCAACGCCACGCTGCTCAATCTCGGCCAGATCACCAACAGCGGCCTGCTGCTGGGCGCGGTCGCGAACGCCGGCACGCTGACCAACCTCGCCGGCGGCACCGTGGCCGGGGCCGTCGCCAACACCGGCCTGCTGGTGAACAACGGCCTCGTCTCCGGCGACGTGACCAACACCGGCACCCTGAAGGGCAGCGGGCGGATCGTCGGCGCGCTGGTCAACGGCGGCGTCGTCGCGCCGGGCAACAGCATCGGCACCTTGACCGTGAACGGCCCGGTGACGTTCACCGCCGGTTCCACCTATCAGGTCGAGACCGGCGCCGGCGGCGCCAGCGATCTCATCGTCGCCTCGGGGCCGATCACCCTGGGCGGGACGCTGCAATTCGTCTCCACCGCCAGCCCGGCGCTGTTCTCCTCCTACACGATCCTGGCCTCGGCCTCGGGCATCGCCGGCAGCTTCGCCAGCGTGGTGGACGGCTTCGGCTCGGCCTATCCCTTCCTCGACATGGCGCTGGCCACCACCGGCGGAACGCTCACGGCGACGGTGGTGCCGGATCGGGCGGCCTTCGCCTCGGGCTGGGGAACGCCGAACCAGAATGCGGTCGGCCGGGCGCTGGCCGGCTTCCCGCTGAGCAGCCCGCTGCTCCAGGCCGCCGCCGTGCTGCCCGGTTCCGCCGCGCCGCTCGCCTTCGATATGCTGTCCGGCCAGATCTACGGCTCGACCGCCACCGTGCTGCAGGAGCAGTCGCTCTATCTGCGCGAGGCTATCGGCGGGCGCCTGCGCCAGGTGGGGCCGAACGCCGGCGGGCAGCCTCTCGACGGCCCCTCTGCCGCGCCGTTGGCGCCGAGCCTTGCCGCATCGGTCTGGATGCAGGGCTACGGCGGCTGGGGCAGCACCAACGCCACGTCCAACACGGCGGCGCTCACCCGCGACGTGGGCGGGGTGTTCGGCGGCGTGGACGCCGCGCTGGGCGAGAGTTGGCGGGTGGGCGTTGCCGGCGGCTACAGCCGCTCCACCTATCAGGTCGGCACGCTGTCCTCGTCCGGCACCAGCGACAATTACGATCTCGCCCTCTATGCCGGAACGCGGGCCTCCGGCTTCGACCTGCGCCTCGGCGCGGCCTATACGTGGCATGACCTGTCCACCAACCGCACGGTGGTGCTGCCCGGCTTCGTGAACGCCCTCACCTCGGGCGCGACGGGCGGGACCACGCAGGTGTTCGGCGAACTGTCCCGGCCGTTCGCGGTCGGCCCGGCCACCATCGAGCCGTTCGCGGGCCTTGCCTATGTGCACCTTGATCTCGGCGGCTTCACCGAGACCGGCGGGGCCGCCGCATTGACCTCCGGCGGCTCCTCCCAGGACAACAGCTTCACCATGCTGGGCGTGCGGGTGGCGCAGACCGTGCCGTTCGGCCCCGGCAGCCTGACGGCGCGCGGGAGCCTTGCCTGGCAGCATGCCTTCGGCGACCTCACCCCGG
Source organism: Azorhizobium doebereinerae UFLA1-100 (assembly GCF_000473085.1). Lineage (GTDB taxonomy): Bacteria > Pseudomonadota > Alphaproteobacteria > Rhizobiales > Xanthobacteraceae > Azorhizobium > Azorhizobium doebereinerae. Next base: position 81,671 of record NZ_AXBA01000023.1, on the reverse strand, counting down.
ACGCGACGCTGGCCTTCGTGTCCGGCTCCACCCCCTTCACCATCGCCGGCGCCCCCATCGGGCAGAATGCGGCGCTGGTCGGCGCGGCGCTGGACTATCGCGCGACCGCCAACGTGGTGCTCGGCATCAGCTATGCCGGGGCGATCTCCGACCAGGGGCAGGACAATGCCCTGAGCGGGCGGCTGTCGGTGCTGTTCTAGAACCGGAGCGGGGCGTGGCGGTCGCGACCGCGCGCCGTGGCCTTCCGGTCACCGTGGCCAGGCCAGGTAGGGAGGCTCTCTGCCGATGAGGCGCTGGGGCGGGACTTCGGTCTCCCACTCCGGCGCTTCCGGGCTTGGCAGGGTCAAATCTGCAAGCTCTGGCTGGTCCGCCAGCAGAAGCCGATATGTGGACGTCTCTCCGCCGCCGCGGTCCTGCGTGGCATCACCCGCCAGGGCGCGCCTCAGGAGGGGGCGGAGCTGCCTCACGGCCTGTGGCGGAACGATATAGTCGGTCACGTCGGGCGCCCGCCCGGTGAGCCACGTGCGCCGCACATCGCTCAGCCATTGGGGGACGTCTTGGGTGGGGATCTCCATGAGCCCGCACCTGTGCATGCTCTTTCGCGAGCCGTTATTGGCCGTGGCAATGGAGGATATCAGGCAGACGGAGGTATGTTGCTGGAGGGAAAGGCTTATGGCGCGCACCGCCACCAGGACGTCCTGTAGCCCGTAGGGCTTCAGCCGGCGGGCGTCGGGGTGGACGACGAGCCCGGCCAGTTCGTAGACGGAGACAGGCTGGCCCCCGCCCCTGCGGCAGCGTGCGACGAAGAACGTGCCGCCGACCGCCACAAGCTGGCCTCGCCGGTTGGAGCATCCGAAGATCTGGCCGTCCTTCATCGCGTCGTGGAGGTCGTCCGGATCGGGGATCGGCAGAAAATCACCTGCATGCTCAAGATAAAGCGCATGTGCCTGGATCAGGTCATCTATCGAGTGAAGGCTCCGTATGGTGAGGAGGTCCGTAGCCACGATGGTCCTGAAGGGCTGTGCAACATTTGTTGCGTGGCTGGATATTTAAGCGTATATGAATGCCCCTTACTTTGAGGAGGAGGGTCAGTGGCAGTCAAGTACGGCAGCGTGCCCGAAGTCGGACCCGATCCGAATCCCAGATGGTCGATGCCTTCGCCCGCGGCGCTCGGGATCGAGCGGCCTGATCCTCAGGCGGATCTTGCGCGCCTGCTGCGGGAAATTTCCGATGACATGACGGCGGTCGAGCGCAAACTGATCGAAGCCGTGTCCCTGCTCTCGCGCTTGGGCGCGTGGAACGAGGTCGTGCGCCTTCTCGTCGGTGTGGGCGGCTACCAGCTCGCCGAGATCGCGGAGGCGGTGGGCGTGATGCGCTCGACGGTCACCCGCTGGTACAATGGCGAGACGACCCCGCCGCCCGACCAGATCACACGCTATGCCGAGCGCCTGATCGCTCACATGCGGTCTTCCCGGAAGATCGCCCTGCAGGTGGATCCGAAGTCGCTGGTGGACGACGGCTCCCGGCAATGACGCGGGCCAGGGGCGGAACCGTCGCTGCCGTCATGCTGCCGAGGACGTGCCGGCGCGCCTGACGCGTGGGCGGCCATGCTAAGCGCCGCCTCACCCCTCGCTCCGCAGCAGCGCCTCCAGAGTTTCCAGTCGGTCGGCCTCGCGGGGCGGCTTGTCCCAGCGTAGGCGGGCAACGCGGGGAAACCGCATCGCCACGCCCGACTTGTGCCGCGTGGAGCGGGCCAGCCCCTCGAAGGCGATCTCCAGCACCAGCCCCTCGTCCGGCGCGTGCAGCACCTCGCGCACCGGGCCGAAGCGGTTGACGGTGGCGCTGCGCACGAACTTGTCGATCTCCAGCAATTCGGCGTCGGTGAAGCCGAAATAGGCCTTGCCCACCGGCACCAGAACGTCGCCGTCCTCTCCCGCCGTCCATACCCCGAAGGTGTAGTCGGAATAATAGGACGAGCGCTTGCCGTGGCCGCGCTGGGCATACATCAGCACCGCGTCCACCGTGTGCGGGTCGCGCTTCCATTTCCACCATGGCCCCTTGGGGCGGCCGGGCAGATAGGGCGTGTCCCAGCGCTTCAGCATCACCCCTTCCACCGCCGCCGCGTCCGGCCCCGCGCCGGCCCCCGCCGGGTCCGCGCGGGCGGCAGCGAGGGCCTCCCAACTGGCGAACGGCACCATGGGGGAGAGGTCGAGCCGGTCGTGGCCGCCGGCGATCAGGCGGGCGGCGAGCGCCTCCAGCCGCGCGCGGCGGGCGCGGAACGGCAGGGGGCGCAGGTCCTCGCCGCCCTCGGTCAGCAGGTCGTAAGCGCGGATATGCGCCGGGAATTCGGCCAGCATCTTCGCCGTGACGGTCTTGCGGTTGAGCCGCTGCTGAAGAACGTTGAAGGACTGCACGCGGGCCTCGCGCACCACCAGCAGCTCGCCGTCCAGCGCGCCCTCGAAATCGAGCGCCGCCACGAGGTCCGGGAAGGCGGCGGACAGATCCTCGCCGGTGCGGCTGTAGAGCCGCGTGACCCGCTCGCCCTCAAGGCTGCGGCCGGACACCGCCTGCACCCGGATGCCGTCCCATTTCCATTCGGCGGCGAAGTCGGCGGCGGCAAGGCCGCCGAAGCCCTCGTCCTCCACCGCATGGGCCAGCATCACCGGACGGAACGGGGCGGGGTCCAGCGTCTCAGGCCGCTCCGCGCGGCCCTCCACCCAGGCGAACAGCTCGCGATAGGGCATGGTCAGCCCCGGCCAGACCAGCTCCACCTCGTCGGGCGGGATGTCGCCGAGCGCGGCCACCGCCGTCTTGGCGAGGCGGGCGGAGGCGCCCACCCGCAGCGCGCCGGTGATGAGCTTCAGCAGCGCCCACCGCCCGGTCTCGTCCAGCCCGTCGAGCCACTGTGCCAGTTGGCCCGGCAGGTCGCGCTTCGGCAGCACCTCCAGTCCCTCGACGATCTCGGACAGGAAAGGCGGGTGGTTGGCGGCGGGGGCCGCCTTCGGCGGCGCCGGCCACATGAGGGCGACGGTCTCGGAGAGGTCGCCCACGTAATCGTAGGACATCTCGAACAGCACCGGGTCGGTGCGCTCGGCGATCAGGGTGCGGATGAGGCCGGGCTTGGCATTGGTGAAGGCGAGCTTGCCGGTGAGCGCGGCGAGCGCGACGCCGCGCTCCGGGTCCGGCGTGGCGCGGAAATAGTCCGCCATCAGCCGGATCTTGGCGTTGCGGCGCGGCTCATAGGCGAGGCGGTCGAGCAGAGCGGCGAAACGGTTCATGGCGCGCCGTCCCCGGCGCCCGCCTCCGCCTCGCCCTCGGCTGCCGCCGGGGGCGGCTCTCCTTCGGCGGCCGCCTGGGCGTCCTCGTCCTCCTCCGCATAGCCCACCATGTGGAGCGGGCGGGCGCGAAGCCCCCGCGTCCCCGCCCAATGCACCAGCGCGTCTTCCGCGCCGTGCGTGACCCAGAGTTCCTCGCAGCCGGTGGCGGCGACGCTGGCAGTGAGCCCGTCCCAGTCCGCATGGTCGGAGACGACGAGCGGCAGCTCGATGCCGCGCTGCCGGGCGCGGGCGCGCACCCGCATCCAGCCGGAGGCGAAGGCGGTGACCGGATCGGGGAAATTGCGCGTCCACACATCGGTGAGCGCCATGGGCGGGGCGATGACGATGGCCCCGGCCAGTTCGGCCTTGGCGACGCCCTTCACCGGCCGGATGGGGCCGAGGGCCATGCCCTTCGCCTCATAGTAATCGGTGATCTCGGTCAGCGCGCCATGCACGTAGAGCGGCGCCGCATGGCCCGCCTGCCGGAGCAGCGCCATCATGCGCTGGGCCTTGCCGAGCGAATAGGCGCCGAGGATGTGGGCGCGCTCGGGGAACAGCCCGACGGAATTGACGAGCTTGGCGGTTTCCGCCGCCGCGTCCGGGTGGCGGAACACCGGCAGGCCGAAGGTGGCCTCGGAAATGAAGACGTGGCAGCGCACCGGCGCGAAGGGCGCGCAGGTAGGATCCGCTGCGTCCTTGTAGTCACCCGAGGCGACGATGGTGAGGCCGCGCCAGTCCAGCGCCATCTGTGCCGAGCCGAGCACATGGCCGGCGGGATGGGCGGTGACGCGCACGCCATTGATGTCCACGCTCTCGCCATAGGCGAGGGCCTGGGTCGCGCCGGCGAAATTGGCGCCGTAGCGCAGCGCCATGAGGTCCAGCGTCTCGCGGGTCGCCAGCACTTGGCCGTGGCCGCGCCTGGCGTGGTCGGAATGGCCGTGCGTGATCAGCGCGCGGGGGACGGCGCGCACCGGGTCCACGTAGAAATCGCCGGCGGGGGAATAGAGGCCCTTGGGCGAGGGGCAGAGAAGGTCTTCCGGGCGCATGGTTAAGGGCTATATGGGAGCCCAATTCCCTTTGTGCGAGGCCCGCGTGGCATCCCCTTCCAGTTCCCAGCCGCTGTCCGCCACCTCCGGCGATCCCGCCCTCGACCGACGGCTCGACTGGGCGCGCGCCGATCTGGAGGCGGGCGATGCCACGGCCGCCGCCGAGCTGATGGCCGATACGGTCCGGGAAGCTCCCCATTTCCTGGCCGCATGGTTCCTGCTGGGCGAGGCGCGCCTCGCGGCGGGCGACACCGCCGGGGCGGCGGCGGCCTTCGCTGCGGCGCGCGAGCGCGATCCGGCCGATGCGCTGGGGGCCGGGCTGCGGCTGGCGCAATTGGGCGGGGCGGCGGCCGAGGGCGCCATGTCGCCGGACTATGTGCGCACCTTGTTCGACCAGTACGCGCCCCGCTTCGACGCCGCCCTGCGTGAAAATCTCGCCTATCGCGGGCCGGAGGTGCTCAGCGAGGCGGTGGAGGCGGCGTGCGCCGCCGCCGGCCGGGCGCCGCGCTTCGCCCACGCGCTGGATCTGGGCTGCGGCACCGGGCTGGCGGCGCCGCTGTTCGCCGGGCGGGTGGCGGCGCTGGACGGGGTGGACCTCTCCCCCGCCATGGTGGCGCGGGCCCGCGCGCTCGGCCTCTATGCCCGGCTGGAGGTGGGCGAGATGGGCGCGGCTCTCGCCGCCGTCCCCCCCGGCAGCCTGGACTTGATCCTGGCGGCGGACGCGCTCTGCTATGTGGGCGAGCTTGGCCCCATCTTCCGGGCCGCCGCCGCCGCGCTCGCCCCCGGCGGGCTGTTCGCATTTACCGTGGAGACCCATGCGGGCGACGGCCTGCTGCTGCGCGAGACGCTGCGCTACGCCCATGGGCGGGCGCTGGTGACGGCGGAAGCCGATGGCGCGGGCCTTGCCGTGCACCTGCTTGAGGACCGATCCACCCGCACCGAGAAGGGCGCGCCGGTTCCGGGCCTCGTGGCGGTGCTCGCCCGGTCAGTCGATCTGTAGAGCGAAGGGCTCGCCCTCGAAGGCGTCCTTGCCGCGGCCGATGGCGGCGATGGCCTTGACCATGCGCCCCTCGCGGCCGAGCGCGGTGTCCGCCAAAGCGACGATGCGGGCGTTGGGCGTGGCGCTGGGCGAGGCCTGCCGCACCCGGAGCGCGAGGTCCATCTCGTCCTTCTCCGGCAGCAGCGCGCAGAGCGTCGTATAGGCGGCGGCGGTGGAGCGGGAGATGCCGGCGTAGCAATGGATGACGAGCGGCGCCTGTCGGGGCCACAGCGTCACGAAGTCCAAAAGGTCGCGCATGTGCGCCGCGCCGGGCGCCACCAGCCCTTCGGCCTCCTCGACGATGTCGTTGATGCCGAGGAAGAGATGGTGCGTGGGGTCCACATTGTTCGGACGCGTCACGGCGGTGCCGCCGTTGATGAGCGTGATGACGTGCCGGGCGCCGGTGCGCTCCACCGTCTCATGCAGCCGCGAGAGGGAGCAGACGTGGATCATCGGACAAGCTCCTCGAACCGCGCCAGGAACCGGGTTTTCGCCTCCTGAGCGCTCCAGGGTGTGAGATAGGCATTCTCAACCTCCGCGTCGAGACGCGGCGGGCGGCCGAAGAATTTCTGCGCCTCCGCCTGCGAGAAGCCGGCGAGGCGGGTCGCCTCCAGAAAGGCGGCGGCGCGGTCGGCGGTCTTGGTGGCCTTCACCAGCGCCTCCGGCCAGGAGGGCGGCAGGCCGAAGCGCAGGCTGATGGCGGCGAGCAGGCGGTTCTCGACGCTCTTGTAGTCGCCTCCGATCATCGCCTTGAAGGGCGAGATCATGTCCCCGATCACATATTCCGGGGCGTCGTGCAGCAGCACGGCGAGGCGCCAGCGCCGGTCGAGGTCGTGGCTGGCCTCGCGCGCCATGCGCTCCACCAGCAGCGAGTGCTGGGCGACGGAGAAGATGTGGTCGCCGCTGGTCTGCCCGTTCCAGCGCGCCACGCGAGCAAGGCCATGGGCGATGTCCTCGATCTCGATGTCCAGCGGGGAGGGGTCCAGCAGGTCCAGCCGCCGGCCGGACAGCATGCGCTGCCACGCGCGGGGCTTGGCGGATGGCTTGGCGGATGGCTTCGCGGCCGCCTGGGCGGCGGGTTCGGCTGGGTCTCTGGTCACGGCTCTTATGTCCACGCTCGGGCCGTGCGGCCTCGTCCGCCGGCCGCGCGGGACGAGGTGATTCCCCGCCCGCGCCTGGTGCAGGCTTATCGCGCGTCCTCCCATCGCGGAAGGCCCGGCATCCCCGTGCCGGTGGGCAAGAACCCTGCTAGGCTCGCCCTCCCGATCCGTCCCCGCCTTTCCCCGAGCCGCCATGACCGAGCCCGTCCGCCCCGTCCTTGCCGCCAGCGCCGCCGTGTTCCGCGATGCGCGGGTGCTCCTGGCCCGTCGGGGCCGTGGCCCCGGGCACGGCCTGTGGAGCCTGCCCGGCGGCAAGGTGGAGCCGGGCGAGACCCTGGCTGAGGCCGCCGCCCGCGAGGTGATGGAGGAAGTGGCGGTGGAGGCGGAGATCCTGGCCGTGGCCGCCGCCCGCGACATCATCGTGCGCGGCGAGGACCAGGGCCTGCTGGCGCACTATGTGGTCATCGCCCATGCGGCGCGCTGGCGTTCCGGCGAGCCGGTGCCGGGCGAGGAGGCGCTGGAGGTGGGCTGGTTCGCGCCGGAGGATGTCGCCGGTTTGCCCACCACCGACGGGCTGGCGGAGGTGGTGCGGGCCGCCGCGCGGCTGATGGCGGAGGCCGAGGCTTCTTGACGGAATGGCCCCTTGACGGCGCGCCCGCCCGGCGGCACGAACATCTGATGGCCCGCGCATTTCAGCTTCCGGTTGTCCTGGCTCTTGCCGCCACCCTCCTGGGCGGGCGGGCGGCCATGGCCGCGCCGGCGGAAGGCTCGACCCCGCCCTATGAGCAGGATCTGCTGAAGATCGCCGAACTGCTCGGCTCCCTGCATTATCTGCGTCCGCTGTGCGGCGCATCGGGCGAGGGGCAGCGCTGGCGCACCGAGATGCAGACGCTGATCGATGCCGAGCAGCCGTCCGATGCCCGCAAGGGCAAGCTCGTCGCCTCGTTCAACGCCGGCTATTCCAGCTATGCCACGGTCTACCGCACCTGCACGCCGGCCGCTGTGCTGGCGGTGCAGCGGCAGATGGAGGAGGGCGCCCGGCTCTCCCATGAGATCGTGGTGCGGTTCGGCGGCAACTGAGGCCGCAAACCGCCGCCGCCGGCCGGTCTTCGGGCGGGTTTTGCACAGCGCCGCGCGGCGCCCGCGCCCTGCCGTTGGGGGATTAACCTTTCGTTCAGAACTTCCGTGACGGGACCGGCCGGCGTGCTACTTCTTGGCCGTCGCACGATTGGGGATGCGGCGCGGAGGTCGATCTTGTCCAGCACGTCCAATTTCGCCTCTTACCCGCTGAACGTCGCCGAACCCGCCTCGGACGAGCGGCACGTGGCCCTGTCCTATCTGGAGGACGCCTGGACGGAAGCGCTGCGCGACGGCCTCGACGAGGATTGCCTCGTGCAGGCGGCGCTGTTCAGCGCGCTCCGCACCCTGGTGGACACCTATGGCGAGGAGCCTACCGCCGACTACGTGACCTCGCTGGCCGAGCGCGTGCGCACCGGCGCCTATACGCTGATCGGCCAGCGCCAGTAGCCACCGATTTCCCGGCCCATCCGGAATATGAAAACGCTCCGCGGGCTTGGCCTGCGGAGCGTTTTTCGTTGTCGTCCGGCCCCGGCTCAGGGCCTCGCTCAGGCCTTGGGCAGGGCTTCCAGGAAGGAGATGGGCGCGCCCTGGGCGGGGGTGGTGAGCTCGCCCTCCCACATCACCTTGCGGCCGCGCACGAAGGTGCCCACCGGCCAGCCGGTGACCTCGACGCCGTCATAGGGCGTCCACTTGGCGCGCGAGGCGATCCAGTCGTTGGTGATGGTGGCGCGGCGCTTCAGGTCCACAACGGTGAAGTCGGCGTCGTAGCCCACCGCGATGCGGCCCTTGCGGGCGATGTTGAACAGCCGCGCCGGGCCGGCGCTGGTCAGGTCCACGAAGCGCAGCAGCGACAGCTTGCCATTGGCCACGTGGTCCAGCATTAGCGGCACCAGGGTCTGCACGCCGGTCATGCCCGAGGGGGTGTCCGGATAGGGCTTGGACTTTTCCTCCAGCGTGTGCGGCGCGTGGTCGGAGCCGAGCACGTCCACGATGCCGGCGGCGAGCGCGCGCCACAGCGCGTCGCGGTGGCGGGCATCGCGCACCGGCGGGTTCATCTGCGCCAGGGTGCCGAGGCGCTGGTAGCACTCCGGCGCCGCCATGGTGAGATGGTGCGGGGTGACCTCCACCGAGGCCACGTCGCGGGCATCGGCCAGGAAGTCCATCTCCTCGGCGGTGGTGACGTGCAGCACGTGCACCCGCGCGCCCACCTCCCGCGCCAGGTTGACCAGGCGGCGGGTGGCGGTCAAAGCGGCGATCTCGTCGCGCCACACCGGGTGGGAGGACGGGTCGCCCGGCACGCGCAGGGGCTTGCGCTCGTTGAGGCGCGGCTCGTCCTCGCAATGGAAGGCGGCGCGGCGGCGGATGACCTTGAGGATCTCCTTCACGCCGCCGTCGTCCGCCACCAGCAGCGAGCCGGTGGAGGAGCCGATGAACACCTTGATGCCGGCGGCGCCGGGCAGGCGCTCCAATTCCGGCAGGTCGCGCACGTTGTCGTGGGTGCCGCCGACGTAGAAGGCGAAGTCGCAATGCATGCGGTCGGTGCCGCGGCGGATCTTGTCCTCCAGCGCGGCGGCGTCCGTGGTCTGGGGATTGGTGTTCGGCATCTCGAACACGGACGTCACCCCGCCCATGACGGCAGCGCGCGACCCGGTCTCCAGGTCTTCCTTCTGCTCCAGCCCCGGCTCGCGGAAATGCACCTGGGTGTCGATGACGCCGGGCAGGATGTGCAGGCCGGTGGCGTCGATCACCTCGCCGGCGCTGGCCGCCCCCAGCGAGCCAAGCGCGCGGATGCGCCCGCCGCTGACGCCGATGTCGCAAAAGACCTCGCCTTCCGGCGTTACCGCGCGGGCGCCCTTCAGTATAAGATCGAAGCTATCGGCCATGGCAGTGTGCTCGCTGATGGTGGGCGCTGCCGGGGGCTTTAAGTCTCTCTGAGACGTCTGACAAGGATACGGCCATGCCTCTCGCATATCTCGCGGATCGCGCCGTCGTCACCGTGACCGGCCCGGATGCGCGTGCCTTTCTGCATAATGTGATTACCTGCAACGTGAAGACGCTGACGCCGGGCCAGGCCCGCTACGGTGCCCTTTTGATGCCCCAGGGCAAGATCATCAGCGATTTCCTGGTCTATGCGCCCACGCCCGCGACCGACACGGCCAAGGACGAGCCCGAGCATTTCCTGCTCGATGCCCCCCGCGCCCTGGCGGGCGACCTGTTGAAGCGCTTCACCATGTACCTGCTGCGCTCCAAGGTAGCGTTCGCGCTCGCCGAGGACCGCGCCGTGGTCGCCGCCTGGGGCGATGCCGCCCCGCCGGAGGGGGCCGAGGCCTTCGCCGACCCGCGTCTCGCGGAACTGGGCACCCGCAGCGTCGTCCCGCTGGCGCAGGCGCAAGGCATCGGCGGCGACGCGCAGGCCTATGCGGCGCACCGCATCGCGCTCGGCATCCCGCAGGGCGGGGCGGACTTCATCTATGGCGATGCCTTCCCGCACGAGGCGGACATGGACCAACTGGGCGGGGTCGACTTCAAGAAGGGCTGCTACATCGGCCAGGAAGTGGTCTCGCGCACCCAGCATCGCGGCATCGCCCGCACCCGCGCGGTGGAGGCGCTGTTCGCCTTCGCGCCCGAGGCCGGGGCCGAGATCCGCGCCGGCGAGAAGACGGTGGGCCGCATCGGCTCCTCCGCCGCCGGCCAGGGCATCGCTCTGGTGCGGCTCGACCGCGTGGCGGAAGCGAAAGCCAGCGGCCTGCCTTTGGTGGCCGGCGGCGTGGAAGTGACCCTGAAGCGCCCGGCCTGGGCCACCTTCGACATGGAGGGCGTGTGAGCGCACCTGCCGAACCTCTGGCGCCGCCCGCTCTCGCGGGCGGCCTCAGGCCGCATCCCGACGGCAAGTGCCGTTGCGGATGGTGCGGCACCGATCCGCTCTATGTCGCCTATCACGACACCGAATGGGGCGTGCCCGAGCGCGACGACCGCGCGCTGTTCGAGAAGCTGGTGCTCGATGGCTTCCAGGCCGGGCTCGCCTGGATCACCATCCTGCGCAAGCGGGACAATTTCCGCCGCGCCTTCGACGGCTTCGAGCCGGAGGTGATGGCCCGCTACGGCGCGGAGAAGCAGGCGGCGCTGATGGCGGACGCCGGCATCGTGCGTAACCGCGCCAAGATCGAGGGCGCCGTGCTCTCCGCCCGCGCCTATCTCGACCTGCGCGACAAGGGCGTATCGTTCTCGCATTTCATGTGGGAGGCGGTGGACGGTGCCGTGCAGGTGAACCACCCGCGCACTTTGTCCGACATCCCGGCCGAGACGCCGGCCTCCCGCGCCTTGTCCAAGCGCCTGAAGGCGGCTGGTTTCAAGTTCTGCGGCCCGACCATTGTCTACGCCGCCATGCAGGCCTGCGGGCTGGTGGACGACCATCTGGCGGATTGCTGGCGGGCGTGAGGCTCAGCCCGCCGGGGTAAGGTCTGCCGTCGACAGCCGATGCGGCCGGAAGCGGCGCAGCGCCACCAAGGCGGCGAGCGTCACCAGCGCGCAGGCGGTGGCGAGGCCGAGCACCGAGCCGGCGCCGGTTTCCAGCAGCATGCCCGTGAACAAGGGCGGCGAGATCGCGCAGGCGATGTTCAGCGGCAGGGCGATGGTGGAGAGCGCCCGCGCATAGGCCGCCTGGTCGTAGAAGACCAGCGGGATGGTGGAGCGGGCGACGGCGAAGGCGCCGGTGCCGAGCCCGTAGACCAGCACGAACAGACCGATCACCGCCAGCGACCCGTCCGCCAGCAGCGCGATCAGCGGCGCGGCGACGATGAAGCCGCCGGCCCACAGGCCGGTGGTGAGGCCGTCCCAGCGCCCGCCGCCGAGGAAGTCGATGACCCGCGCGCTCACTTGCAGCACGCCCAGCAGCGAGCCGACCGCCACCGACTGCTCGGGCGGCACGCCCTGCACCTTCAGCAGCTCGATGAAGATGGCGTTGAAGCCGAAGGCGACGAAGCCGTTGAGCGCGATGGCCGCCATCATGAGGCAGAAGGTGCGCTTGCCGCCGATGCGGCGGCCGGGCTGCGGCGCGGCTTCGGCGGGCTGTGGCGCGGCATGGGCGGGCGGCCGCGCGGGCAAGGCGAAGGCGAGCAGCGGCAGGCACACCGCGAGGTGCAGGCCGGCATAGATCCAGCAGGTGGCGCGCCAGCCCCAGAGGTCCGCCAGCACGGCGGTGGTGGGCCAGAACAGGCTGCTGGAGAGGCCCGTGGCCAGCATCAGAGCGCCCATGGCCCGCTGCGCCCGCGCGCCGGCCGTCTCATGGATGAGGATGGCGGCGGCGGTGGAGAGCATGGCGCTGCCGCTCACGCCGAGCAGCGTCCAGCCGGCGAAATAGGCCGGCGGCCCGGAGGCGGTGGCCAGCAAGGCGAAGCCGGGCGCCGCCACCAGCGTGCCGGCCATCATCACCCGCCGCGCGCCGTAGCGCACGAAGCCCTTGGCGAGGATGGGGCTGCACAGCCCCATCACGCAGTAGAAGACGGTGCTGCCCGCGAATGCGGTCGGCACGTCCATGCCCAGGTCCGCCGCCATGCGGATGCCGACGATGGCGAGCAGGCTCGCGGTCCCCCAGGCGATCAGCTGGATGACGGCGGTGACGCAGAGAACGCGGAGAAGGGCGGGGTCCATGGCGGGGCAGGCGAATCGTAAGAATGCCTTACCATAGGCCCGTTTGGGAAAGCGGGGATATCCTCATGGTACCTCACTCCCCCTCATAGAGGCGCTGTGTCGCCAGCAGCGCGCTGTCCAGGGTCGCCCCTTGGGCATAGACGCCGAGGCTGTCCGGCGTCGCGACGCCCGCCGGCACGTGCGGGCTGGTCTCGATGGCGCCGATGACGGTGCGCACCGGGATGACGCCGGCCCAGATCGGCAGGTCCATGTCCTCGGCATCATCGCCCACGCCCTTGGCGCGGACCTTGGCCGAGGCCTCGTCGATGGGCATGGCGATCACCGTGGTGGCCTTGATCTCCTGCGCGCTCATGGGGCGCAGCGTGGCGTCGCGGCCGGGGAAGAAGCGGTCCACCAAGGCGGACAGCGCCGCCGCTTTCGCGGCCGGCTCGTCGACGATGCGCGCGGTGCCGAAGCACATGGCGGAGCGGTAGTTGGCCGAATGGTTGAAGCCGCAGCGCGCCAGCACCAGTCCGTCAAGATGCGAGACGGTGAGGCAGGCGGAGGCGCCGTCCTTCAGGTGGCGCAGCATCCGGCTGGCGGAGGAGCCGTGCCAATAGAGCGTGTCGCCCTCGCGCCAGTGGATCGTGGGCGTGGCGAAGGGTTGGCCGTCGATCACATAGGAGACGTGGCAGAGGAAGCCGGCGTCGAGGATGGGATAGATCACCGCGCGGTCGTAGCTGCCGCGCTCGTGCATCCGCTTCACCTTGTTGCGCGGGGTGACGGGGAAAGCGGCTTCGGCGGTCGTCGGATGGGTCATGGCTTGCCTTTCTGCTGACGACAGAGCTAAGGCTGGGATTGGACTCATGAAAGATCCAATATGGCCCGCATCGAGCAGACCAATGTGCCGGACTGGTCGGCGCTCATCCCCGTGCTGCCGCAAAGCGGGCCGCGCCGGGTGGCGCTCTATGCGGAACTGCGCCGTCTGATCGAGACCGGCGCCCTGCCGCCCGGCGCCAAGCTGCCGACGACGCGCGACCTCGCCGCCAGGCTCGGCCTGTCGCGCGGCGCGGCGGTGGCGGCGTTCGAGATGCTGCTGGCCGATGGGTTCGCGCAGGCGCGGGTGGGGGCGGGCACCTATGTCGCCGCGCAGGTGCCGCAGATCGCCCCGGCCGCGCCGCCGCCGCAAGCGCCTCAGGCATCAGAGAGTATGCCGCAGGCACCAGACGGTGGGCCACAGGCGCGGGAGGTGGCGCAGCCCTTGCCGGGCACCATCGGCGTGGCGGCGCCCGACGCGCGGACCTTCCAAGTGTTCCGGGCGCTGCTCACGCGGCACCTGGCGCAGCCCGCGCCCGCCCATTTCGCCTATGGCGATCCGCGCGGCAGCCTGGCCCTGCGCGAGGAGGTGGCGGCCTATCTGCGCACGGCGCGCGGCGTGCGCTGCCATGCGGCGCAGGTGACGCTCACCTCCGGCTCGCAGCAGGCGCTGGACCTCGTCATCCGCGCCGCCCTCGCCCCCGGCGACAAGGTCTGGATCGAGGACCCCTGCTATCCCATGGCCCGCGCGGCCTTTGCCGGTGCCGGCATGCGCCTCGTCGGCGTGCCGGTGGACGCGGAGGGGCTCGACCCCGCCGTCGGCGCGGCGCGCGCGCCCGAGGCCCAGGCGGTCTATGTGACGCCCTCGCACCAGTTCCCGCTGGGGGTGACGCTGCCCATGTCCCGCCGCCTCGCTTTGATCGACTGGGCGCGCCGCGCCGGGGCCTGGATCATCGAGGATGATTACGACAGCGAGTTCCGCTTCGCCGGTCCGCCGCTCACCGCGCTCCAGGGCGTCGATGCGGCCGGCCGCGTCATCTATGTGGGCACCTTCTCCAAGGCGCTCTTTCCCGGCATCAGGGTCGGCTATGTGGTGGTACCCGAGCCGCTGCTCGACGCGGTGATCGCGGTGCGCAACCGCTCCGACCGCTTCCCCGCCACCCTGGCGGAAAGCGCGCTGGCGGCCTTCCTGCGCGAGGGACATTTCTCGGCCCACCTGCGCCGCGCCCGCCGCCGGGCGCGCATCGCCCGCGACGCGCTGCTGGAGGGCCTGGACGGCGCGGGCCTCGCCGTCACCGCGCCGGACCAGGGCCTGCATCTGCTGGCCGGCCTGCCGGCGGGCAGCGACGACGTGGTGATCGTGGCGGCCGCCCGCACGGCGGGCTTCGGCCCGCGCGCGCTGTCGCCGCTCTATGTGGATGCCCCGCCGCGCGCGGGCCTCGTCATAGGCTTCTCCGGCTTTCCGCCGGAAGACCTGCGCGCCGCCGCCCGGCGCTGGGCGGCCGGGCGGGGGCTGCGCGGATGAGCGCTACCTTTGGTCCGGGCCGGGGAACACCCACTGGCCGTTCTTCAGCGGCAGGAAGCTGCCGTCGTCCACGCCCACTTCCTCGGCGATGCGGGCGTTCAGCTTGGCGTTCATGGCGAGGATCAGGTCGCGGTGCTTGGTGCCGTCCGCCGCGAGGTTGCGCGCCTCGGTGGGGTCAGCCTCCAGGTCGTAGAGTTCGAGGTCGTTGGCGGCGACCAGAGCCTCCCACGTGTCCGGCGTGTTGAAGGCGAGCGGGGCGAAATAGCGCGAGAAGCGGTAGCGCCCGTCGAAGAGGGAGCGGATGGCGCAGCGGCCGTGGAAGTCCGGCTCGTACTGCTTCATCCAGGCCATCTTCTGCGCCCCGCTCATGGCGTCGTCGTGGATCACCTGCTCGGCCCGGACGATCCATTTGGCGTCCTGGAACAGCAGCATGTTGTAGTTGAACAGCGCCCCCGGCCGCAGTGCGTCCACGCCGGCGGTGGCGGGCGCCTTCATCAGAGTGGAGAAGTCGCGCCCCGGCAGGCCGTCGCTCGCCGCCTTGCGGGCGTCGGGGGCGGCGCCGGTCAGCGCGATCAGCGTGGGGGTGAGATCGATCTGCGAGGTCACCGCCCGGCACTGGCTGCCGCCCGGATAGGCCGGGTGGACCACCATGAGCGGCAGGTGGTTCTGCTCGCGATAGGTGGAATTGCCCTTGCCGCGCATCTGGTGCGCACCGCCCAGCTCGCCGTGATCGGCGGTGAAGACGATGATGGTGTCGCGGTCCATCCCGGTCTGGCGCAAGGCGTCGAGCAGGGCGACCACCTGCCGGTCGCAGTCGCGGATGCAGTTGAAATAATAGTCCCGCAGCACCCGCCAGCGCCGGTCCTCGTCGGGCCACTGGCCCACCAGCGTGTCCTGCACCGACTGGTAGATCCGCTGCGCCGCCGGCCGGCCCGGCGCGTCGAAGGGCTGGCTGCGGGTGGCGGGCAGAGGCGCGTCATCCCAGGTGGCCTTGTAGATGACGTCGTCCGGCGGGCGGGCGATGCCCATGGCGGAAGACTTGCCCTGTACGGTTTCGCCGGGCAGGTCCGAATTGATGTACATGACGTCGTGCGGATTGACGAAGTTCACCGCCAGATACCAGGGCTGGCCCTTGGCCTTCAGCTCCAGCCCGGTGGTGCGCAGCCAGCGGGCGGAGAAGGCGGTGGTGGCCTCGTCGTAATTATAGCCGCCGAGCGTGGTGTCGGTGACGTCGCCGAAGCCGAAGAAATCCTGGAAGCCGTAGGTCTCCATAGTCTTGCGGTATTCGGCCATGGGCGCCTCCACCGCCTGCTTCACCTTGTCGAGATTGTAGCTGAGGTGCCACTTGCCCTGATAAGCGGCGTGGTAGCCGAGACCGGCGAGGCGGTGGCCGATGGTCTTGATGTCGGTGGCCAGGTCCGCCTGCCAGGGCGAATTGGCATTGTCGAAGATGCGGGTGTGCTGGATGTGCTGCCCGGTATAGAGCGTCGAGCGCGCCGGCGAGCACACGCAGGACGCCGCCTGGTGGTTGGTGAAGCTGATGCCGTTGGCCTTGATCCATTCGCGGCCGGGCACCGGGAACGGCCAGCGCTCGAAGAAATGCTCCTGGTCCACCAGGATGAACAGGATGTTGTAGCCGGCGGGCGGACTGTCCGGGGCCACCGGCGAGGGGGCGGCCGGGCGCGGCGGCGGCTCCGCCGCCTGGGCGCCCTGGCCGCCGGGCAGCAGTTGCGCCCCGATCAGCGCGGCGCCGCTGCCCATCATCCGGCGCCGGCTCGGGTCCGCCGGGCCGTCCTGCCTGTCGTTCATCGATCCCTCCCGCCCGGCGCCGTGACCTTGGCGGTGCGCCGCGGGCGCGATCTTGGCATGGCGGGGGTCGGGAGCAACAGCCGTCCGGCGGGACGGCGGCCGAGATTTCAGGCCTGTTCGTCGAGCCGCTTGGAGAACACCACGCGGGGCTCGTCGAGATAGCCGATGGCCTCGTAGAAGCCGCGCACCTTCTCGTTCTCCGGGCGCACCAGCAGCATGACCTTCGGCACGCCGCGCGCCTTCAGCCAATCCTCTGCGGCGGCCACGAGGACGCGGCCGAGGCCCTTGCCCTGGCGGGCCGGATCGACGGCGAGATAGTACATCCAGCCGCGATGCCCGTCGTGGCCGACCATCACGGACGCGGCCAGCGCGTCGCCGTCGCGCGCCACCAGGATGGTCGAATGCGGCCCCCGCTTGGCCAGCATGATGTCCGCATGCGGGTCGTTCCAGGGGCGGGTGAGGCCGCACGCCACCCAGAGGCGGATCAGCGCCTCGGTCTCCTCCTGCGCCACATGGCCGATGGGCAGCGCAGATCCGGTGTCGGTCATGATTGGATGTCCTTGGGGCGGGGGGCGGCGGCGCGGCCGAGCCGGTCGGCGATGGCTTCGCCGAGGCCCTCGCGGGGAAGGGGGACGACGGCGATGCCGGCGGCGCCGCGCGCGTCGATGGCGCGCAGGGCGCCGTAGAGATTGGCCGCCGCCTCGGTGAGATCGCCGGCGGGCGACAGGTCGATGACCAGCGCCGCCGCGTCCGCGCCCGGCGGGCGGGCACCGTCGAAGGTGAGCAGGGCTTCGCCCGGCCGCACCTCCTCGGCGTCGAGCCGCACCGCGGCCCTGGGGGCATAATGGGAGGCGAGGCGGCCGGGTGCCGTGGGCTTCGCCGCGTCGCCGCCGGTGGCGTCCGGCAGCGGGCGGCCGAGAACCTGCTCGATGGCGGCGCGGGTCAGCCCGCCCGGCCGCAGCAGGCGCGGCTCCGGCCCGGAGCAGTCGACGATGGTGGATTCCACCCCGACCATGGTCGGCCCGGCATCCAGCACCGCGTCGATGCGGCCGGACAGATCGGCCAGCACATGGGCGGCCAGCGTGGGCGAGACATGGCCCGAACGGTTGGCGCTCGGCCCCACGACGGGACGCCCCGCCGCCGCCAGGAAAGCCAGTGCTGCGGGATGGTCCGGCACCCGCAGGGCGGTGGTGGCGAGCCCGGCGCGGGCAAGATCGCAGATGGCGTCCGTGTCCCGGCAGGGCACGATGAGGGTCAGGGGGCCGGGCCAGAAGGCGGCGGCGAGCCGGGTGGCGTCGTCGTTCAGCACGCCGAGGCGGGCGGCGGCGGCCAGGTCCGGCACGTGGGAGATCAGCGGGTTGAAGGCCGGGCGACCCTTGGCGGCATAGACGTCCGCCACCGCGCGCGGGTTGCCGGCATCCGCGCCGAGGCCGTAGACCGTCTCGGTGGGGAAGGCCACCAGCCGGCCCTCGGCGATGAGGCGCGCGGCGGCCACCGCCGCCGCCTTGATGCGGGCCGGGCTGGTCGCGGGCAGCACCTGGGTGGCGCGGTCGGCGGCGGGGGAAGCGGGAGGGGTCATGACCATTCGGCGCCAAGCATGCCGGCATCGCCGGGCGCCGGGCGAACGGACCGCCGGGGCGCGCACGGCTTAAAGGCGCTCCCGGGCCTGCGGTCAAGGCGTCAGATGGTCGTGCGGCTCAGCGGCCGGGCAGCACCAGCAGGGTGGGCTTGCGCGGCAGGCTCTCGCGCGAGAGCAGCACGCTGGGGCTCTCCGCCCGCGTCACCTCATACTCCTTGCCGAGGCGGGCGAGGAAACGGTCGAGCCCCCACTGGCTGAAATAGTGCATGGGGATGACCAGCGGCGCGTTGATCGCCTTCAGCGTCTCCACCATGCCCTCGATGTCGAGCGTGTAGGAACCGTCCACCGGCGCCAGCACCACGTCGATGCGGCCGAGCGCCTCCAGGTGGTCCTGGGTCAACAGGTGGTGCAGGTGGCCGAGATGGGCGATGCACAGGCCCGCCACCTCGAACACGAAGATGGAATTGCCGTCGTAGCGCGTGCCCGCGCCCTGGCGGATGTTGGTGGGCACGTTGTGGATCCACACGTCGTCCACCGTGAGGTCGTGATGCACCGGGCTGCCGTCCTCGCTCCAGCCGCGCAGGATGTGGGCGATGCCGGGGGGCGGGTTGCTGGTGTAGTGGGTGTCGTGCGCCCGGTTCATGGTGACGATCTCCGGCACGATGTCGGGCCGGACATAGTCGTTATAGTCCGTGGCGATGGTCACGCCGTGCGGGCTCTCGATCAGGAAGGTGGCGTGGCCGATGAAGGTCAGCCGCACCTGGCCGCCTTCCGCCGCCGCCAGCCGGACGGAGGCGGGGATGATGCGGGGGCGTCCGTCCGCCACCATGCGCGGGCATTTCTCGGGTTCCGCCGCGGCGGGCGACGGGCTGAGCAGGACCGCTCCCAACGTCATCAGTGCCAAAAACGCCGATGCGAGAAGTTTGCGCAGGCTGAAAGATTCGGCAGCGACCGCCGGCGCCGGCCTGAAATGTCCACTTGCGATCCGCGCTGTCATGGCCGCTTCCCCGAGACATCACGGCCACATGGCCCTGGGGAAATCACCGCATATGTGCTGCTGCGCAGCAATGGACCTGAGACCAATGGAGGATCACAGCGGCGTGAGGTTCATGTGGCATTGCACGCGTTAGCTGGCTAGAAGGGCGGAACCAGACCCGCCCTTTGCCTCTTTCTAGCGTGAGCGCAGCCGCTGCGACCCTGATAGGAGAGCCGTCATGACCTTCGATCTCGTGATCATCCAGCCGATCGTGGCTCTGGTAGCGGGGATCCTCATCCTGCTGTTTCCCCGGCTGCTCAACGTCCTGGTGGCGATCTATCTGATCGTGGTGGGCATCCTTGGCCTGGTCCCGCACTGAGTACAAATCCGGGCACACCCTCAGGGTGTGCCGTTCCGTGCAGTTGAAGCTTGCCGTTCCGCGAGCTAAAGCAACCGCGCCGTCCGGCACAGACGCGCGCGCTACCCTAAGGGGAACTCCGAGATGACGAAATGGGTCTACTCCTTCGGCGACGGTAAGGCTGAGGGGAAATCCGAGATGCGGAACCTGCTCGGCGGCAAGGGTGCGAACCTCGCCGAAATGGCCAATCTCGGCCTTCCCGTTCCTCCCGGCTTCACCATCACCACGGAAGTCTGCACCTATTATTACGCACACGGCGAGACCTATCCGGCCGAGTTGAAGGGCGGCGTCGAGACCGCGCTGTCGCAGGTCGGCGCGCTTACCGGGCGCACCTTCGGTGACCCGGCCAACCCGCTGCTGGTCTCGGTGCGCTCCGGCGCCCGCGCCTCCATGCCGGGCATGATGGACACGGTTCTGAACCTCGGCCTCAATGACGAGACGGTGGAAGCGGTGGCCAAGGACGCCAACGACCGCCGCTTCGCCTATGACAGCTACCGCCGCTTCATCACCATGTATTCCGACGTGGTGCTCGGCGTGGACCACCACCATTTCGAGGAGATCCTCGAAGCCTACAAGGCCCAGCACGGCCACACGCTCGACACCGACCTTTCCGCCGACGACTGGGCGACGCTGGTCGTCGCCTACAAGGAGAAGGTGCTGAAGGAGCTGGGCAAGCCCTTTCCGCAGGACCCGCAGGACCAGCTCTGGGGCGCCATCGGCGCCGTGTTCGGCTCCTGGATGAACCAGCGCGCCATCACCTACCGCCGGCTGCATGCCATCCCCGAGAGCTGGGGCACGGCCGTGAACGTGCAGGCCATGGTGTTCGGCAACATGGGCGAGACCTCGGCCACCGGCGTCGCCTTCACCCGCAACCCCTCCACCGGCGAGCGCGCGCTCTATGGCGAGTTCCTGGTGAACGCCCAGGGCGAGGACGTGGTGGCGGGCATCCGCACCCCGCAGGATCTGACCGAGAAGGCCCGCAAGGCCGCCGGTTCCGAGAAGCCCTCCATGGAGAGCGCGCTGCCGGAGGCCTTCAAGGAGTTCGAGCGCATCTCCCACGTGCTCGAGACCCATTACCGGGACATGCAGGACCTGGAGTTCACGGTCGAGAAGGGCAAGCTCTGGATGCTCCAGACCCGGTCCGGCAAGCGCACCGCCAAGGCGTCGCTCAGGATCGCGGTGGAGCTGGCCAACGAGGGCCTGATCACCCAGGAAGAAGCGGTCGCCCGCGTCGATCCCGCCTCCCTCGACCAACTGCTGCACCCGGCCATCGACCCCAAGGCCGACCGCAAGGTGGTGGCCACCGGCCTGCCGGCCTCGCCCGGCGCGGCGGCGGGCGCCATCGTGTTCTCGGCCGACGAAGCCGAGACGCTGAAGGGCCAGGGCACCAAGGTCATCCTGGTGCGCGTGGAGACGAGCCCCGAGGACATCCACGGCATGCACGCAGCCGAGGGCATCCTGACCTCGCGCGGCGGCATGACCTCGCACGCCGCCGTGGTGGCGCGCGGCATGGGCAAGCCCTGCGTCTCCGGCGCCGGCGCCCTGCGCATCGACTATGGGGCGCAGACGCTCACCGTGAACGGCCAGCTGTTCAAGAAGGGCGACATCATCACCATCGACGGCTCCACCGGCCAGGTGCTGGCCGGCCAAGTGGCGATGCAGCAGCCCGAGCTGTCCGGCGAGTTCGCCACCCTGATGGGCTGGGCGGACAAGGTGCGCCGGCTGAAGATCCGCGCCAATGCGGAAACTCCGGCCGACGCCCGCATGGCCCGCTCGTTCGGCGCGGAAGGCATCGGCCTGTCGCGCACCGAGCATATGTTCTTCGACGCCGGCCGCATCCTGGCGGTGCGCGAGATGATCCTCTCCGACGACGAGGCCGGCCGCCGCGCGGCGCTGGCCAAGCTGCTGCCCATGCAGCGGGACGACTTCGTCGAGCTGTTCGAGATCATGAAGGGCCTGCCCGTCACGATCCGCCTGCTGGACCCGCCGCTGCACGAATTCCTGCCGCACACCGACGCCGAGGTGGCGGACGTGGCCAAGAGCCTGGGCGTGGACGTGGAGCGCATCGAGCGCCGCCAGAAGGAGCTGCATGAGGTCAACCCCATGCTCGGCTTCCGCGGCTGCCGCATCGCCATCGCCTTCCCGGAGATCGCCGAGATGCAGGCCCGCGCCATCTTCGAGGCGGCGGTCATCGCCGCCAAGAAGACCGGCGAGGCCGTGGTGCCGGAAGTGATGGTGCCACTCATCGCCACCAAGGCGGAGTTCGACATCGTCAACGCCGTCATCCAGAAGGCCGCCAAGGCGGTGGAGCAGGAAACCGGCGCCACGCTCACCTTCCAGGTGGGCACCATGATCGAGCTGCCCCGCGCCGCGCTGCGCGCCAAGGAGATCGCCGAGACGGCGGAATTCTTCTCCTTCGGCACCAACGACCTCACCCAGACCTGCTACGGCGTCTCGCGCGACGACGCGGGCACCTTCCTCGGCCCCTACGTGCAGAAGGGCATCATCGAGGTGGACCCGTTCGTCTCCATCGACGTGGAGGGCGTGGGAGAGCTGGTGAAGATCGGCGTCGAGCGCGGCCGCCAGTCGCGGCCGAACATCAAGCTCGGCATCTGCGGCGAGCATGGCGGCGATCCGGCCTCGGTCGCCTTCTGCGACGAGGTCGGCCTCGACTACGTGTCCTGCTCGCCCTTCCGCGTGCCGATCGCGCGCCTTGCCGCCGCGCAGGCGGCGCTCGGCCGCAAGGCCGCCAGCCAGGCCTGATCCGGGCCTTCATCTTGGAGTTCGGAAAGGCGGGGCATGCCCCGCCTTTTCTGTTTGGAACGTCGCCCGGTTGCATGGACGCGCGGCGCAACGTCGCCGCTGCGGTGCAGTCGAGAATCGTTCCGCACTGCGTGGAATATGGTATGTCACGGGAAAGAACCCTCCATGAGAGAGGCCCTGACGCCAATGTCCACCCTGCTCATCACCCATCCTGCCGGTCTCCTGCATGCCACCCCCGCCGGACATCCGGAACGGGCGGACCGGCTGCGGGCGCTCGACCGGATCTTCGAGCAGGAGCGGTTCGCGAACCTGCTGCGGGACCAAGCGCCGCTGGGCGAGCGCGAGGACATCATCCGCGTCCATCCGGGTGATTTCGTCGATGCCCTGGCCGAGGCCACGCCCGAGGACGGCGTGGTGCGGATCGATTCCGACACGGTGCTGTCGCCCGGCTCCTGGCAGGCGGTGCTGCGCGCCGTGGGCGGCGCCTGCTTCGCCGTGGACGAGGTGGTGGAGAAGCGCGTGACCAACGCCTTCGTCGCCATGCGCCCGCCCGGCCACCATTGCGAGACGCGGCGGCCCATGGGCTTCTGCCTGCTCAACCAGGCGGCCATCGCGGCCCGCCACGCCCAGGCCAAATACGGCATCGGCCGGGTGGCGATCATCGATTTCGACGTCCACCATGGCAACGGCACCCAGGAGATCTTCTGGGCCGACGACAGCGTGCTCTACGCCTCCACCCACGAGATGCCGCTCTATCCCGGCAGCGGCGCGGTCGGCGAGACCGGCGCGCTCGGCACCATCGTCAACGCTCCGCTGCGCTCGGGCGACGGCGGCGCCGAGTTCAAGGAAGCCTTCGAAAGCCGCATCCTGCCGCGCCTGGAAACCTACCGGCCCGAGCTGGTCATCATCTCGGCGGGCTTCGACGCCCACAAGAACGACCCCCTGGCTTCGCTGCGCCTGGTGGACACGGACTTCGGCTGGGTGACCAAGCGCCTGATGGAAGTGGCCGACAAATATGCCGAGGGCCGCGTGGTCTCGGTGCTGGAGGGCGGCTACGACCTGGAGGGGCTCGCCACCTCTGCCGCCGCCCATGTCACGGCGCTGATGCACGGCTGAGGGTGTCCCTCGGCCGCGCCGTCGCGGACGTTCAGCGGCGCTCTGCCTGGGGCAGATAGGGCTCCAGCGCGTGGGCGAGCTTGGACGGGGTGAGCGTCTGGAGCCAGACCTTGCCGGGACCGGTCAGCTCCGCCAGGAACAGGCCGTCGCCGCCGAACAGGATGTTCTTCACGCCGCGTATCATGGTGATGTTGAAGCCGACGCTTTCCTCGAACATGCCCACATGGCCGGGATGGACCAGCAATTGCTGGCCCGGCGCCAGGTCGTAGCTGACGATCTCCCCGCCCAGCTCGATGAAGGCCGTGCCGCTGCCGGCGACGCGCTGGAGCACGAAGCCGTTGCCGCCGAACACGCCGGAGCCGAGGCTCTGCTGGAAGCCGACGGAAATCTCGATCCCCGACGAGCCGGCGAGGAAGCCGTGGCGATGGGCCATGAAGCCGCGCTGAGGGGCGACGGGCACCTCGATGATGTTCCCAGGCACGGTTGCGGCCAGCGCCACGAGGCCATCGCCGCCCTGGGCGGTGAACTCGGTCATGAACAGCCCGCCGCCGGAGATCGCCCGCCCGATGGCGCCGAAGATGCCGCCTCCGCCGCCCGCGCCGGTGGTGGTCTGGAGGGCGATGTTGTTGGTCATCCACGACAGGCGGTCGGTCTCCGCCAGCAGGGTCTCGCCGGCGGCGAGGGTGACCTGGAGCACGGGAAGCGTGGTGCCGGTGATCTGATGGCGCATGGGCGGCGTCTCGCGGGGATGAACGGGCGCGCAGAGTGGGGGGAAGACCGGGGAGCGGCAAGTGGGGTGGCAAATGGGGTGGGGCAAGTGGGGGTGCCTGTTCGGGGCGCTGCGCGCTGCTATAGTCGCGGCCCATGAGCCCTGATCTGCGCCTTGCCCGCCCGGACGACCGGCCCGCCGTCGAGGCGCTGGTCCATGCCGCCTATTCGCCCTACGTGCACCGCAACGGCCTGATGCCCGGCCCCATGCGCGACGACTATGGCGCGCTGATCGGCGATAGCCGGGTGCATGTGGTCGAGCGCGACGGCGCCCTCCTGGGCCTCGTGGTGCTGCTGCCGCAGCAGGACGCCATGCTGCTCGACAATGTGGCGGTGGACCCGGCGCTGCACGGCTCCGGCATCGGCCGGATCCTGCTGCAATTCGCCGAGCAGGCGGCGCGGGATGCGGGCTATGGGGCCATCCGCCTGTACACGCAGGAGATCATGACCGAGAACGTCGCGCTCTATACCCGCATCGGCTATCGCGAGACGCATCGGGTTGAGGAGAAGGGGCTGCGCCGGATCTATATGCTCAAGACGCTCGCGGACTGAACCCGTCGTCCGCCAGACTGCAGAGGCAGAGCATGGCCATCCTTGCCCGTTTCGACCGTGCCGCGCGTATCCTGCGCCTTGGCCTCGCCGCCGCGCTGTCGGCCGCGCCGGTCTGCGCCCTGGCGGCCGGGCCAGATTATTCCGGCGCCGCGGGGGCGGTGTTCCTGCCCTTCCTTAATGCGCCGCTCGCCGGCCAACCGGCGACGCGCACGCCGAAGCTTGCCATCGCCTTTCCCGGCGGGCAGGCGCATCGCGGCACCCTGGACACCGGCTCCACCGGCGTCGTGGTGTCCGCCACCTCGATCCCCAATTTCGACCAGTTGCCCCGGCTCGGGCCGGGCCAGCTGACCTATTCCAGCTCCGGGCGGATCGAGAAGGGCGTATGGGTGGTGACGCCCCTGACCCTGTCCGGCGGCAACGGCGCGAGCGTCACCACGCGGCCCATGCCGGTGCTGGCGGTGAACGAGATCGCCTGCACGGCGAGCGCCCGCAATTGCCGCCCGCGCCGCAACCCCAAGGGCATCGCCATGTTCGGCATCGGCTTTGCCCGCCAGCACGACCACCAGGCGCAGGGCACGCCGGACCACAATCCTCTCCTCAACGTGGAGGGCATGGGCACGCCGGAGCAGCTGGGCCGGATGCGGCGCGGCTATGTGGTGAGCCGGCGCGGCGTGCTGGTGGGGCTGGACGCGGCTTCGACCGCCGGCTTCTCTTTCGTGAAGCTGGACAAGAGCCCGGTCTATCCCGACTGGTCGGCGGCTCCGGTGTGCATCTCGGTCGCCGGCACGGCGCCGCCGGCCTGCGGGACGATGCTGATGGATACGGGCGTCACCACCATGTATCTGCGCGTGCCGCCTGAGCAGCTTGCCGGGCATACCGCGCCGAACGCCAAGGGCCTGCCGGTGCTCAATCCCGGCACCTCCGTCGCGCTGACCATGACCGGGGCGCAGGGCATCGGCTACAGCTTCAACGTGGGTGACCGGGCGAACCCGCTGGCGCCGCTGGACGTGGTGCTGGTCCACGCCGACGCCAACCCCGGCCCGTTCGTGAATACGTCGGTCCGCTTCCTGAACGGCTTCGACTATCTCTATGATGCCGACGCCGGCTACGTGGGCTTCCGCGCGCTCAACGCGAGATAGGCGGGGGCGTACCCCCGCCTTGATGCGTCTGCCGTCTTGCGTCAGGAGCCGATGGTCTGCCGGTTGAACGGCAGGTTGAGGATCGGCTTGCCGGTGGCGGCGAACAGGGCGTTCGCCACCGCCGGGGCGATGGGCGGCACGCCCGGCTCGCCGATGCCGGTGGGCGGCTGGGTGGAGGGCATGATGTGCACCTCCACCTTGGGCATCTGCGACATGCGCAGCGGCTCGTAGGTGTCGAAATTGGCCTGGTCCACCACGCCGTCGGTGAGGGTGATGGCGTCCTGCATGGCATGGCCGAGGCCGAAACCGACGCCGCCTTCCACCTGCGCCCGCACCACGTCGGGATTGACCACGAAGCCGCAGTCCACCGCCGCCACCACGCGGTCCACGCGGTAGCCCTTGTCCAGCAGGGTGATCTCCGCCACCTCCGCCACATAGGTGTTGAAGCTCTTGTGCGCGGCGACGCCCCGGAAGCGGCCGGGTTCCAGGCTGGTGCCCCAGCGGGCCTTCTCCGCCACCAGGGCGAGGACGGCCTTGAGGCGCGGGTCCTTGATGATGTCCATGCGGAAGGCGACCGGGTCCTTGCCCGCCGCCTTGGCGAGCTGGTCGATCATCGTCTCCACCGCATAGGCGGTGTGGGTGTGGCCCACCGAGCGCCACCACAGCACCGGAACGCCGGTCTTCGGGCTAGTCAGTTCCACGTGCCGGTTGGGAACCTCGTAGCCCATCTCGGTCGCACCCTCGACGGAGGTGGCGTCGATATTGTTCACCACCATCATCTTCTCGAAGAAGGTGCCGGAGAGGATGGACTGGCCGACCACATGGTGCTGCCAGGCGACGGGCTTACCGGCGGCATCCACCGCCGCCTTCACCCGGTGCAGGTACATGGGGCGGTAGTAGCCCGCCTTCATGTCATCCTCGCGGGTCCACACCAGCTTCACCGGCACGCCCTTGCCGTGGGCCTTGGCGATGCTCACCGCCTCCACCACGAAGTCGGCGGTGGCCACCGCGCGGCGGCCGAAGCTGCCGCCGGCCCAGAGCGAGTTGATGGTCACCTTGTCGGGGCTGGTGCCGGCAGCCGCCGCCGCCCCCGGCGCATCCGCCGAGGGGAATTGCGAGGCGGTCCACACCGTCACGCGGTCGCCGGTGATTTGCGCCACTGCGTTCATCGGCTCCATGGGGGCATGGGCGAGATAGGGGAATTCGAAATCCGCCTCCACCACCTTCACACCGGGGTGGGCGAAGGCGGCATCCACATTGCCCTCGCTCTCGGCCACATTTCCCTTCTGGCCCAGCAGCGCACGATATTCCGCGCGCAGGGCATCGGTGCCGCGCTTTTCCGCGCCGGCCTCGTTCCATTCCACCTTCAGGGCATCGCGGCCCTTCATGGCGGCGTGGGTGGTCCTGGCGAGCACGGCGACGCCCTGGGGCACCACCACCACCGCCTCGACGCCCTTCACCGCGCGGGCGGCGGCGTCATCCACCTTGCCCGCCTTGGCGCCGAAACGCGGCGGATGGGCCACCACCGCCACCAGCATGCCGGGCAGCTTGACGTCCTGGGTATAGGTGGCCGTGCCGCTGGTCTTGGCGACATTGTCCACCCGGTGCGTGCCGTCCTTTCCGACCAGGGCGTAATTGGCGGCCTGCTTCAGCGGCGGGTCCTGCGGCACCTTCTCCTTGGCGGCGGCTTCCGCCAGTTCGCCGAAGGTGACGCTCTTGGGGCCGGCGATCAGCGTGCCGGAGGTGATGGTGATGGCATCCGCAGGCACGTTCAGCGCCTTGGCGCCGGCCTCCAGCAGCATGGCCCGGGCGGTGGCACCGGCGCGGCGGTAGACGTCGAAGCTGGCGGCCATGGCGGTGGAGCCGCCGGTGCCCTGGGCGCCGCCGAAGATCTTGTTGCCGTAGAGCTGGGGATTGAGGGGCGCGAACTCGGTGCGGATCTTCGCCCAGTCGGCGTCCATCTCCTCCGCCACCAGGGTGGCAAGGCCGGTGGCCGTGCCCTGGCCGAGATCGAGATGCTTGATGATGACCGTCACCGTGCCGTCGGGGCCGATGCGGACGAAGGGATTGAAGGCGGCGGGCTCGGGCGTCGCGGCCAGCGCGGCCGAGCCGAGCGGGGCGAGGTCGGCGCCGATGACGAGGCCGATGCCGATGCCGCCCATGGCGCGCAGCAGCGAGCGGCGGGACAGGGCCGCGTCGGAGGCTTTGAAAATGGCGTTCATGGCTCAGGCCTCCAGTCGGCGGGCGGCATCGTGGATGGCGGCGCGGACGCGCTGGTAGGTGGCACAGCGGCAGACATTGCCGTCCATGGCGGCATCGATGTCGCTGTCGGACGGCTTCTTGTTGTCGGTGAGCAGGGCGACGGCGGACATGATCTGCCCGGACTGACAGTAGCCGCACTGCACCACGTCGAGCGCGCGCCACGCGGCCTGCACCGCCTGCGCCTCCCGGCTGTTGATGCCCTCGATGGTGGTGATCTTGCCGGCGCCCACGTCGCCGACCGCAGTTTGGCAGGAGCGCACGGCGGTGCCGTCCACATGCACGGTGCAGGCGCCGCAGAGCGCCTGGCCGCAGCCGAACTTGGTTCCAGTGAGGTCCAGTTCGTCGCGCAGCACCCACAGCAGGGGTGTGTCGGGATCGGCCTCCACCGCGCGCGGCTGGCCGTTGATGGAAAGAGTGATGGGCATGGAAGGGGCTCCCTGGCCCGCCGGCGGCCGGCAGGCGAAAAACCCCTTTCAGCTAATCATTCCTTTGAACCGTTACAGAGTGGAATCCGAAACGCTGTGTTCACGAAGCCAAGCTTATGCGGGTTCAGGCGAGGAACGCGCGGGCCCCGTCGGCGGCGACGCGCGGCGGGGTGGCGGCGCGGCCGTCGAATTGCGCGCGGGCGGCCTCAACCGCTTCCATGTGCGTCTCCGCCCAGTGGGTGAGCGGGCTGAGCGTCGCGGCCAGCGACCGGCCGAGCGGCGTGAGCGCATACTCCACGGTCACGGGCACGGTGGGAAAGGCCGAGCGGGTGACGAAGCCGTCCCGCTCAAGCGATTTCAGCGTCTGCGACAGCACCTTCTGCGACAGGCCCTGCACCTCGCGCCGCAAGGCGTTGAAGCGCCAGGGGCGCTCGCTGAGCAGGCCGAGGATGAGCACGGTCCATTTGTCGGCGATGCGGTCGAGGATCTGCCGGGTGGGGCAGTTCGCGGCATAGGTGTTGGGCTGCTGGTCCATGGGCCTTGCTTTCCATCCCGCCGGTTTCCAGGCGGTGACCTGATGAGTTCCAGGTGCGTTCTTTACAGCAGGTACTATAAAGAGCATCTGGTTTCTATCAGAAACTAGCAGGTGCCAAAATGAAGATCGCCGTCATCGGAGCCTCGGGCAACGCCGGGGCCTGCATCACCGCCGAACTGTCCCGCCGCGGCCACCAGGTCACCGCCGTCGCGCGCGACCCCGCGAAGATCGCCACGCTCCCCGGCGTGACCGCCAAGGCGGGCGACGCGGCCGACCCGGCCGCGCTCGCCGCGCTGATCTCCGGCCATGACGCCGTGGTCAGCGCCATCCATTTCACCGCCAGCGATCCCGATCTCCTGATCTCGGCGGTGAAGACGGCGGCCGTGCCGCGCTATCTGGTGGTGGGCGGCGCCGGCAGCCTGGAGGTCGCGCCCGGCCTCAAGGTGTTCGATACGCCGGACTTCCCGGCGGCCTATCTGGCGGAAGCCAAGGCCGGCGGCGTGTTCCTCGACAAGCTGAAGGCCGAGCCCACGCTGAACTGGACCTTCCTCTCGCCTTCGGCCCTGTTCTTCCACGGCCCCCGCACCGGCACCTTCCGGCTCGGCACCGATCAGCTTCTGGTGGCGGCGGGCGGCAGCAGCTCGATTTCGTTCGAGGACTATGCCATCGCGCTGGTGGACGAGATCGAAACCCCGCGCCATGTCCGGGCGCGCTTCACCGTCGGCTATTGAGCCGCGCAGCGAGGACCCGGCATGACCATCCGCCTCCATTACATCTACGATCCCCTGTGCGGATGGTGCTATGCGGCGGCCCCGCTGGTGGCCGCCGCGGCGGCGGCGCCGGACGTCGAGCTGGTGCCGCACGCGGGCGGCCTGTTTCCCGGCCCGCAGTCCCTGCCGCCCGGGATGCACCAGCATATCAAGGCCGCCGACGCGCGCATCGCGGTCATGACGGGGCAGGTGTTCGGCCCGGCCTATCTGGAGGGGCTGCTGCCCGACCCCGGCCTTGTGCTGAACTCCCTCCCGCCCATCGCCGCCATCCTCGCCGCCGAGGCGCTGGAGGCGGGCGGGGGGCTGCGCATGCTCGCCGCCATCCAGCGGGCGCATTATGTGGACGGGCGGCGGGTGGCCGAGGACGGCGTGCTGCGGGATCTGGCGCGGGAGATGGGGCTCGATACCGAGGCCTTCGGCGCGGCGATGGCAGCCCAGCCGGTGGCGGCGCATCTGGGCGACACCCGGCGGCGGATGGCGCAGTCCGGCATCGGCGGCTTTCCCGGCTTCGTGCGGGAGCAGGACGGGACCATGTCGGTGTTGCCCCACGCCGCATTCTATGGGCAGCCGGCCGCCTTCCTCGATCACCTGCGGGCGGCGGCCTGACGGCGGCCGCTTTCGCGCTCATTCAGCCAATAAAAAAGCGCGGCCTGGGCCGCGCTTTTCCTTTGCTATCCGTACCGCCACTGAAGCCGGCGCCGCCGGCTTCAGCTTTGAGGACGCGTTGGGCGACTGGATGTCCTCGGAAATCCATGCCGCCACTGAAGCCGGCGCCGCCGGTTTCAGCCTCAAGGACGTGTTGGGCGAATGGATTTCCTCAGAAATCCATGCCGCCCATGCCGCCGCCCGGCATCGGGGGCATCGGGGCGTCCTTCTTCGGCAGCTCGGCGATGAGCGCCTCGGTGGTCACCAGCAGGCCGGCCACGGAAGAGGCGTCCTGCAGGGCGGTGCGCACGACCTTCGCCGGATCCACGACGCCGGCGGCGACGAGGTCCACATACTGCTCGGTCTGGGCGTTGAAGCCGAAGTTGCCTTCGCTCTCCAGCACCTTGCCCACCACGATGGAGCCTTCCACGCCGGAGTTCTCGGCGATCTGGCGGATCGGGGCCTCAAGCGCGCGCAGCACGATCTTGATGCCGGCGGCGATGTCGGCATTGTCGGAGGAGAGGCCTTCGACCGCCTTCTTGGCGCGCAGCAGGGCCACGCCGCCGCCGGGGACGATGCCTTCTTCCACCGCGGCGCGGGTGGCGTTCAGGGCGTCGTCGACGCGATCCTTCTTCTCCTTGACTTCCACTTCCGTGGAGCCGCCGACGCGGATCACCGCGACGCCGCCGGCCAGCTTGGCCAGGCGCTCCTGGAGCTTCTCACGGTCGTAGTCCGAGGAGGTCTCCTCGATCTGCGCCTTGATCTGCGCCACGCGGGCTTCGATGTCGGCCTTCTCGCCGACGCCGTCCACGATGGTGGTCTTTTCCTTCTCGAGGATGACCTTCTTGGCGCGGCCGAGCTGGGCCAGCGTCACGTTCTCGAGCTTGATGCCGAGGTCTTCCGAGATCACCTGGCCGCCGGTGAGGATCGCGATGTCCTCCAGCATGGCCTTGCGGCGATCGCCGAAGCCGGGGGCCTTCACCGCCGCGACCTTCAGGCCGCCGCGCAGCTTGTTGACCACCAGGGTGGCGAGGGCCTCGCCTTCCACGTCCTCGGCCACGATCACCAGCGGCTTGCCGGACTGCACCACGGCCTCAAGGACCGGAAGGATCGGCTGGAGGCCGGAGAGCTTCTTCTCGAAGATCAGCAGGAAGGGATCTTCCAGGTCGGCGATCATCTTCTCCGCATTGGTGATGAAGTACGGGGAGAGATAGCCGCGGTCGAACTGCATGCCTTCGACCACTTCGAGCTCGGTCTCGGCGGTCTTGGCTTCCTCGACGGTGATGACGCCCTCGTTGCCGACCTTCTGCATGGCGGCGGCGATCATCTCGCCGATGGACGAATCGCCGTTGGCGGAGATGGTGCCGACCTGCGCCACTTCGGCGGAGGAGGAGACCTTCTTGGCGCGGCCCTGGATGTCGGCGATGGCGGAGGCCACGGCGAGGTCGATGCCGCGCTTCAGGTCCATCGGGTTCATGCCGGCGGCAACCGCCTTGGAGCCTTCCTTGACGATGGCCTGGGCCAGCACCGTGGCGGTGGTGGTGCCGTCGCCGGCGAGGTCATTGGTCTTGGAGGCGACTTCGCGCAGCAGCTGCGCGCCGAGGTTCTCGAACTTGTCCTCGAGCTCGATCTCCTTGGCGACGGTGACGCCGTCCTTGGTGATGCGCGGGGCGCCGAACGACTTCTCGATCACCACGTTGCGGCCCTTGGGACCGAGGGTGACCTTCACGGCGTTGGCGAGGATGTCGACGCCGCGCAGCAGCTTCTCGCGGGCGTCAGCGGAAAATTTTACGTCTTTGGCAGCCATGTGGCCTCTCCTGACTAGAAGAAATCTGCGGTCTTAAGGCGGGCTCAGCCGATCACGCCCAGGATGTCGCTCTCCTTCATGATGAGGAGATCCTGGCCGTCGACCTTCACTTCCGTGCCGGACCACTTGCCGAACAGCACGCGGTCGCCGGCCTTCACGTCGAGGGCCACGATCTTGCCGCTCTCGTCGCGGGCGCCGGGACCCACCGCCACGACCTCGCCCTCCTGGGGCTTTTCCTTGACGGTGTCGGGAATGATGATGCCGCCGGCAGTCTTCTGCTCGGCTTCGATGCGCTTCACGACCACGCGGTCATGCAGGGGACGGAAGGACATGGGACCTGATCCTCTCGGGCATTAAGAGCGAGCCGGGCTCGCAGACGCTGGCACTCCCTGAGCGAGAGTGCCAAACTCGCGCCGGAGATAAGATCGCGGCGGAGCGGCGTCAAGGCATGGGGGCCGCGTTTGCCGCCACGGCAGGAACCAAGTGGTAACCAGCAGCGTCTAATGTCCTTCCCCAGCCGCGCCGGGGCGCGGTGGCAGCCGTTCCCCTCACCCGTTCAAGCCAGGATCGACGCCGCGCCCTCCACGTTTTATGGTCCGCACGCTGTGGTCTCCGCCGGAGGCGGCAGGTGTCCGGCCCCGCGGCACGTCAGGGCCTATCCGCCTCGGAGTTATGTGCATGCCTCAGTCGTCCGTCCGTCCGGTTCCCGCGGATCTCTCGCCCAAGCGCTCTCGCGGTCCGATCGGCGCCGTGGCGGTCGCCAGCCTGGCCGGGCTGCTGCTGGCCGCCTGCGCGACGACGGAGCCCACCGCACCGCCGCCGCCCCCGCCGCCGCAGTACACCAGCCCCATTCCGGCCGCGAGCCTCGTCGGCCGCTACGGCCTTGCCGCCTACCACCGGCCCGAGGACGCCGGCCGCACCGAGGCCCAGGCGCGCGGCCAGTGCAGCAATCCCTACATCATCACCGCCGGCCCGAACGGCGGCGTGCTGATGTATCTGGCGGACGACAACAAGCTGACCGAGGTCATCTCCAAGGCGGCCGGAGGCCCGACCTTCATCGGCCCGGCGGAAGACCCGGCCGGCGGCGACCGCGACCGGCAGGTGCTGCGCTGGGACGGCAAGGTGCTGGTGCTGAAGTGGATGGATCCGGAAGTGAACAAGCGCTACGGCACCATGGTCTACGTGCGCTGCGGCTCCTGAGCGCCCGTTCCCTCGCCTGAACCGAGAGTTGCCGCCGGCCCGCTGCGGGCCGGCGCTGTTGCCGGGGCTTGGGCGCCGACGGGCGGCCCGCCGGCGTCGTTCCGGGCGCTTCCTCGGGCGGCGGCACAAAAGCGTTTCCCCTCACGGGCATTTGGCTCTAGAGGCAGCGCGATCCCCCTTGTGCCCACACCCGCCCCGTGGACCCCGACATGAGCTCGACCGACGCCCGTTAC
Source organism: Azorhizobium doebereinerae UFLA1-100 (assembly GCF_000473085.1). Lineage (GTDB taxonomy): Bacteria > Pseudomonadota > Alphaproteobacteria > Rhizobiales > Xanthobacteraceae > Azorhizobium > Azorhizobium doebereinerae. Next base: position 48,122 of record NZ_AXBA01000023.1, on the reverse strand, counting down.
GATCCGCTGGTCCCGGTGCCGGCGGACCGCCGCGCCTTTGCCCCGCGCGATGCCTTCGCCCTGTGGTTCAGCCTGGGCATCGGCCTCCTGGTGCTCCAGGCCGGCGCGCTGCTGGTGCCGGCCCTGAGCCTGGGCGCGGCGTTCGCGGCCATCCTGGTCGGATCGCTCGTGGGCGTGCTGCTGCTGGCCAGCGTGGGGGTCATCGGCGCCGACACCGGCCTTGCCTCCATGGCGCTGCTGCGGCCGAGCCTCGGCCTGCGCGGCGCGGGCCTGCCCACCATCCTCAACGTCGTGCAGTTGGTGGGGTGGGGAGCGTTCGAGATCATCGTCATGGGCGAGGCGGCGGACGCGCTGGCGAAAGGCGCCTTCGGCGTCTCCTGGCCCTATGCCTGGACGTTGCTGTTCGGCGCGCTGGCCACCGCCATCGCCATGGCCGGGCCGGTCTCCTTCGTGCGCCGCTTCCTGCGCGCCTGGGGGCTCTATCTCATCCTCGCCGCCGCCCTCTGGCTCACCTGGCGGCTGCTGGCGGACCACGACCTGAAGGCGCTGTTCGCCCGCCCCGGCTCCGGCGACATGAGCTTCGGCGGCGCGGTGGACCTGGTGGCGGCCATGCCGTTGTCCTGGCTGCCGCTGATCTGCGACTACACCCGCTTCGGCCGCTCGTCCGGCGGCATGTTCCGGGGCACCGCGCTCGGCTATCTGCTGGCCAACATCTGGTTCTACGGACTGGGCGCCGCCTATGCGCTCGCCTCCAACGGCGAAGGCACGCTGGTGGTGGCGCTGGCTACGGCGGGCGGCGGGCTGGCGCTGCTGCTGATCCTGCTGGACGAGACCGACAACGCCTTCGCCGACATCCATTCCGCGGCGGTGTCGAGCGGCACGCTGGCGCGGGTGCCGGTGCGCGGGCTCTCGCTCGGCTTCGGCGCGCTCTGCACGCTGATCGCGCTGCTGGTGCCCATGGCGCGCTACGAGAACTTCCTGCTGCTGATCGGCTCGGTGTTCGCGCCGCTGTTCGGCGTGGTGCTGGCGGACCATTTCGTCGTCCGCCGCCGGGCCCTGAAGCTGGAGGAGATCGATCGCGCCGGCGGGGCCTATTGGTTCTCGGGCGGCTGGCGCGTCGGCGGCCTCGCGGCCTGGGCGGTGGGCATCGCCGCCTACCACCTTGTGGTCGCGTATCTGCCCGACCTCGGCGCCACGCTGCCGGCCCTGGTCGTGTCCGGCCTCGTCTTCATCGCTCTGGCGCGGGGAGCGGCGGCGCGGGCCGCCTGATCCGCCCGCGCCCGGCCGGCCAGGCGGCGCGGCTCAGTCCGGCAGGGTGGGGCGGCCCCTGTCGTCCAAGGGCCAGAACGGATTGTGCGCCACCTCCCAGATGTGGCCGTCGAGATCGGCGAAATAGCCGCTGTACCCACCCCAGAAGGCGCGCTGCGGGGCCTTGAGCACCTTGGCGCCCCGGTGCGCGGCGCTGGCGATGACATCTTCCACCGCCGCCTCCCCCGCCACGTTGAAGGCGAGCGCGATGCCGCAGCCGTCCCGTGCGGCGCCGTCCGGTGCAGTCCCGTCCGGGGCCGGCGGCAGCCCCGCGTCGGCGGTGAGTGCCGCGCGGGGAAAGAGCGACAGCACCACGCCTCCGGCATCGAAGAAGGCGACCGCGTCGCTCTGCGCGTCGCGCCGCTTGAGGCCCATGCCCTCATAGAAAGCGGTGGCGCGGGCAAGATCCGCCACGCCCAGCGTGACGAGGTGGAGGCCGAAGGCTGGCGTCATGGTGTCCCTCAGTCGAACAGGCTCAGTTGCTCGCCGGCCTTGGCGGGACGGCGGAAATGGGCGGTGGTGAGCTTCACGTTCCGCCCGTTGAGCCCGAGGCGGCGGGCGGCGATCTCGAAGCGGCGGCCGATGGTCCAGGCATAGGGCCCGTCGCCGCGCCCGCGCTTGCCGAAGGTGGAAACGTAATCCTTGCCGCCGTGCATCTCGCGCACCAGCGCCATGACGTGCCGGGCCTTGTCGGGGAAATGGGTCACCAGCCATTCCTTGAACAAATCGGAGATTTCCAGCGGCAGGCGCAGCGTGACATAGCCGGCCTCGGTCGCGCCCATGTGCTTGGCGGCATCGAGGATGCGCTCCACCTCATTATCGTTCAGCGCCGGGATCAGCGGCGCGGTGAGCACGGCGGTGGGGATGCCGGCGTCGGCGAGGCGCTGGATGGTGGCGAGGCGGCGGTGCGGCGCGGCGGCGCGCGGCTCCATCAGCCGCGCCAGATTGGGATCGAGCGTGGTGATCGAGATGGCCACCTTGGCGAGGCCGCGCGCGGCCATGGGGCCGAGGATGTCGATGTCGCGCGCCACCAGCGCCGACTTGGTGACGATGCCCACCGGATGGCCGAAGTCCGCCAGCACTTCGAGAATGCGCCGCGTCACCTCGTAGCGCCGCTCGATGGGCTGGTAGGGGTCGGTATTGGTGCCCATGGCGATGGTGCGCGGCTGGTAGCGCGGCTGCGCCAGTTCCCGCGCCAGCAGTTCCGGCGCGTCCGGCTTCACGAACAGCTTGGTCTCGAAGTCGAGCCCGGCGGAGAGCCCCTGGTAGGCGTGGGTGGGCCGGGCGAAGCAATAGATGCAGCCGTGCTCGCAGCCGCGATAGGCGTTGATCGAGCGGTCGAAGCCGATGTCGGGCGACTGGTTGCGGGTGATGATGGTGCGGGCGCGTTCCTCCGTCACCTCGGTGCGGAAGGGCGGCAAATCGTCCAGGCTCTGCCAGCCGTCGTCGAACAGGATGCGCGCGGCGGGCTCGTAGCGGCCGGCGGCGTTGGAGGTGGCGCCGCGGCCCCGGCGGGTGTCCGCATCCACCTGGGTGCCGGCTTCACCGGCCTGCCGGTCCTGCGCCGCGGCGCGCGGGGCGGGCAGCGGCGTCTCCCGCTCGGCCTTCAGCCGGCCGAGGATCCGTTCGCCCTTGGTCTTCCGTGGGGACTCATTGATCTTGCGCGCGTTTTCAACCGCCTCCGCGCCCCGCGCGCGCGCCGCCTCAAGGCGGCGATGGGCCTCAGTCCAGCGGTCGTCCGGGAGCGTGGGAAGGTCCTGGGGCAGGGCGGGCAGGTCTGTGTGGCGGTGCAGATCCATGCCGCAGAAGATAGGGAAGGGTGGAGAACAAATCAAGAACAAGAAAATACGGCGAGGCTGGGATTTCGCCTTGATCGCGCCTGATTCTGGTATATTGTCCACCACCACGAAGTTGCCATAGAAGCCCTTCTCAGCTAAAGGGCCAAGGCTACCATCCGCCAGGGGGAAACCGATGTCCGAGCACGGTGCGATTGAATACGCCACCGCTGACGGCAACGATTATGCCGAGCATCAGCGCACCTACGAGCTTTTCACTGGGCTGACGAAATGGGGCACCGTGGCTCTGGCCGTGCTCATGGTTGGCATGTGGATCTTCCTCCTCTGAGCGTGGCTCGGAACTCGTAGAGGTTTCAGATGAAAATCGCTGTCCCCGCCGAGGTGGATCTCGGCGAGCCGAGGGTCGCTGCGACCCCCGATACGGTCAAGCGCCTGGTCGGCCTTGGCGCGGAAGTGGCCGTGGAGGCCGGTGCCGGCGTGAAGTCGGGCATCGTGGATGCGGACTACCAGGCCGCCGGCGCCACCATCGCCGCGAGCGCGGCCGATGCCGCCAGCGGCGCCGACGTGGTGCTGAAGGTGCGCCGCCCGACGTCCGCGGAGATCGCCACCTACAAGCGCGGCGCGCTCGTCATCGGCGTCATGGACCCCTATGGCAATGACGACGCCCTGCGCCAGCTGGCCGAGGCCGGCCTTGCCGCCTTCTCCATGGAGCTGATGCCCCGCATCACCCGTGCGCAGGTGATGGACGTGCTGTCCTCGCAGGCCAACCTCGCCGGCTATCGCGCGGTGATCGACGCCGCGGCGGAGTTCGGCCGTGCGCTGCCGATGATGATGACCGCCGCCGGCACCGTCCCGGCCGCGCGCACCTTCGTCATGGGTGCCGGCGTCGCCGGCCTCCAGGCCATCGCCACCGCCCGCCGCCTCGGCGCCGTGGTGACGGCGACCGACGTGCGCCCTGCCTCCAAGGAACAGGTCGAATCCCTCGGCGCCAAGTTCGTGGCGGTGGAGGACGACGAGTTCAAGCAGGCCGAGACCTCGGGCGGCTATGCCAAGCCCATGTCGGCCGAATACCAGGCCAAGCAGGCCGCGCTCGTCGCCGAGCACATCAAGAAGCAGGACATCGTCATCACCACGGCGCTGATCCCCGGCCGGCCCGCGCCGCGCCTGATCACCGCCGCCATGGTGGCTTCCATGAAGCCGGGTTCCGTGCTCGTCGACCTCGCGGTTGAGCGCGGCGGCAACGTGGAAGGCGCGGTCGCCGGCCAGGTCGTCGACGTGAACGGCGTGAAGATCGTCGGCTATCTCAACGTGGCCGGCCGCATCGCCGCATCCGCCTCGCAACTCTATGCCAAGAACCTGTTCGCTTTCCTCGAGACCCTCGTGGACAAGCAGGCGAAGGCGCTGGCGGTGAAGTGGGACGACGAACTGGTCAAGGCCACGCTTCTCACCCGCGACGGCGCCGTGGTGCATCCCAATTTCGCCCCCAAGGTTGAGGGAGCCGCCCAATGAACCCGATCACCGCACAAGTCGCGGCGGATGCCGCCGCCCAGGCGCAGGCCGCCGCCGAGGTGGCGCGCCAGGCTGCGACCGCCGCCCAGCTCTATGCCGACCAGGCCGCCACCGCGCTCGGCGCGGCCGCCCATGCGGCCACCGGCGGGGCCATCGACCCCTTCGTGTTCCGCCTCTCCATCTTCGTGCTGGCGGTGTTCGTCGGCTATTACGTGGTGTGGTCGGTGACCCCGGCGCTGCACACCCCGCTCATGTCGGTCACCAATGCCATCTCGTCGGTGATCGTGGTCGGCGCGCTGCTCGCGGTCGGCGTGTCCACGGTGGGCGATCCCGGACACACCTGGTGGGCGCGCGGCTTCGGCTTCATCGCGCTGATCTTCGCCTCGGTGAACATCTTCGGCGGGTTCCTCGTGACCAGCCGGATGCTCGCCATGTACCAGAAGAAGAAGTGAGGGCGCACCGATGACTGCCAATCTGGCCGCCCTTCTGTACCTGGTCGCAGGTATTCTGTTCATCCTGGCGCTGCGTGGGCTTTCGCATCCCACCACCTCCCGCCAGGGCAATCTGTTCGGCATGGTGGGCATGGGCATCGCCGTGCTCACCACGCTGGCCCTCTCGCCCCCCGCCGACATCTTCGGCTGGGTGCTGGTGATCGCGGGCATCGCCATCGGCGGCGGCATCGGCGCCGTGGTCGCCCGCCGCATCGCCATGACGCAGATGCCGCAGCTCGTCGCCGCCTTCCATTCGCTGGTCGGCCTCGCGGCGGTGCTGGTCGCGGCCGCGGCGCTCTATGCGCCGGCCGCCTTCGGCATCGGTGACTACGGCCACATCCACGGGGCGAGCCTCGTGGAGATGGTGCTCGGCGTCGCCATCGGCGCCGTCACCTTCACCGGCTCGATCATCGCCTTCGCCAAGCTCAACGGCAACATGTCGGGCAAGCCGATCATGCTGCCGGGCCGGCACTTCATCAACGGCGGCCTCGCGCTTCTGCTGCTGGTGCTGATCGTCGCTTTCGTGATGACCGGCTCCTCGGTGCTGTTCTGGCTCATCACCATCCTGTCGCTGGTGCTCGGCGGCCTGCTGATCATCCCGATCGGCGGCGCCGACATGCCGGTGGTGGTGTCCATGCTCAACTCCTATTCGGGTTGGGCGGCGGCCGGCATCGGCTTCACGCTGGGCAACACGGCGCTGATCATCACCGGCGCGCTGGTGGGTTCTTCGGGCGCGATCCTGTCCTACATCATGTGCAAGGGCATGAACCGCTCCTTCATCTCGGTCATCCTCGGCGGCTTCGGCGGCGAGACGGCCGGCGGCCCCGCGGGCGTGGCGGAAACCCGCCCGGTAAAGCAGGGCTCGGCGGACGATGCCGCCTACATCATGAAGAACGCCCAGAAGGTCATCATCGTGCCGGGCTACGGCATGGCGGTGGCCCAGGCCCAGCACGCCCTGCGCGAGATGGCCGACAAGCTGAAGGAAGAGGGCGTCGAGGTGAAGTACGCCATCCATCCGGTGGCGGGCCGCATGCCGGGGCACATGAACGTGCTGCTGGCGGAAGCCCAGGTGCCCTACGACGAGGTGTTCGAGCTGGAGGACATCAACTCCGAGTTCGCGCAGGCGGACGTCGCCTTCGTCATCGGCGCCAACGACGTCACCAACCCGGCGGCGAAGACCGACCCCACATCGGCCATCTACGGCATGCCGATCCTGGACGTGGAGAAGGCCAAGACCGTTCTCTTCATCAAGCGCGGCATGGGCTCGGGCTATGCCGGCGTCGAGAACGAGCTGTTCTTCCGCGACAACACGATGATGCTGTTCGGCGACGCCAAGAAGGTCACCGAGGAGATCGTGAAGAACCTCTGAGGACCGATCGGCCCAGACGCAAAGCCGCGTACAAAAGGCCCCGGAGCGATGCTTCGGGGCCTTTTCATTTGGGGGGCCTCACACTGAACCGGGTCTGCGTGGAGCCGCGCCGGCCAGCCAAGCGGCCGGAAGCTCGGCGCGCTCCATAATGGCCAGCTTCTGTGCCCGGCTCGCCCGCTTCAGATGATATTCCACCCGCTGCGCCACGGTCCGCGAGGGCAGTTCAGCGGACCACAGCAGGCGGGCGACGCCGCCATGCCCGCGCACATAGCGCGAGCCTTTCGGCGTGGCGTGGTCCTGCATGCGGCGGGAGACGTCGACGGCGACACCGCAATAGAGCGTGCCGTCGCCGCATTCGAGGATATAGGCGCTCCACGGGACTGGCGCCTTCGGCCCACGCGCCTTGGGTGCCGGGGCGGCGTCAGGCGCCCCGGCCTCCGGTTCCGAAAGGCTGGCCGACGGCGCGGTCACGCCGCTTCCATCTGCTCCAGCTCGGTGATCATGCGGTCGATCAGGCCGAGGCCGGTCTGCCAGAAGGCGGGGTCGCGGGCATCGAGGCCGAAGGGCGCGAGCAGCTCCGCATGGTGCTTGGTGCCGCCGGCGGAGAGCATCTCCAGATAGCGCTCGGCGAAGCCGTCGGCGGCCTTCTCATAGACCGCGTAGAGCGAGTTCACGAGGCAGTCGCCGAAAGCGTAGGCGTAGACGTAGAACGGCGAATGGATGAAGTGCGGGATGTAGGTCCAGAAGGTCTCGTAGCCGGCGCCGAGATTGATCGCCGGGCCGAGGCTTTCCGCCTGCACCTCCATCCAGATGCCGCCGATGCGCTCGGCGGTCAGTTCGCCCTGGCGCCGCTCGGTGTGGACCTTGCGCTCGAACGTGTAGAAGGCGGTCTGGCGGACCACGGTGTTGATCATGTCCTCCACCTTCTGGGCGAGCATGATCTTGCGGGCCTGCAGGGTCTCTGCCGCCGCCAGCAGCCGGCGGAAGGTCAGCATCTCGCCGAACACGGAGGCGGTCTCCGCCAGCGTCAGCGGGGTCGGCGCCATCAGCGCGCCCTGGCCGCCGGCCAGCACCTGGTGGACGCCGTGGCCGAGCTCGTGGGCGAGCGTCATCACGTCCCGCGGCTTGCCCTGGTAGTTCAGCAGCACATAGGGGTGCGCGGAGGGCACGGTGGGGTGGGCGAAGGCGCCCGGCGACTTGCCCGGCCGCACCGGCGCGTCGATCCAGTTCTTGTCGAAGAACACCTTCGCGATGTCGGCCATCCGGGGAGAGAAGGTGCCATAGGCGCCGAGGACGGTATCGCGCGCCTCGTCCCAGCCGATGTCGCGGGTCGCGACCTTGGGCAGCGGCGCGTTGCGATCCCAGAACTCCAGCTTCTCGCGGCCGAACCAGCGGGCTTTGAGGGCATAATAGCGATGCGACAGGCGCGGGTAGGCGCCCTGGATCGCAGCCACCATGGCATCCACCACCTCGCGCTCGACGCGGTTGGCGAGGTGGCGGCTGTCGGCCACATCCTCGAAGCCGCGCCAGCGGTCGGAGATTTCCTTGTCCTTGGCCAGCGTGTTGGTGATGAGGCTGAACAGCCGCAGGTTTTCCGAGAAGGTCTCGGCCAGCGCGAGGCCCGCGCCCTTGCGCACGTCCTCGCTCGGATCCTGCATCAGGTTCAGCGTCGGCTCGATGGCCAGTTCCTTGCCGTCCACCTTGAAGCGCAGCGAGGACATGGTCTCGTCGAACAGCCGGCTCCAGGCGCCGCGCGAGGGACTGGACTTCTCATGGAACAGCTGCTCCACGCGGTCTTCGAGCTGGTAGGGCTTGTCCTTGCGCAGGTCCTCCACCCAGGGGCGGTAGTGGCCAAACGCCGGGTCGGCCAGGGCCGCCTCCACCTGGGCGTCCTCCAGCCGGTTCATCTCCAGGGTGAAGAACAGCAGATGGGTGGAGCTGTCGGTCAGCTTCTCCTGGATGTCGCTGAAGAATTTCGCCCGCGCCGGGTCCGCGGTATCGCCCGCATAGACCAGGCTGCCATAGGAGGCGCTCCGGCCCATCAGGTCGTCGATGGCCTCGTAGCGCTTCACCGCCGCGCCAAGTTTGGCACCTGCGTCGGGGCCGGCGGCGATGTCGGCGAGCTTGCCCTTGTAGTCCGCTTCGAACGCCTTGGAGAGGACGTCCGCCTCTTCCAGATCGGCGGTGAGCCGCGGGTCGTCCATGCCGGCATAGAGATCGGCGAGGTTCCACTCGGGCAGGCGTTCGGGACCGGCGGTCGTGGTCGCGGCTTCGGGGGTCAGGAACGAGACGGGACCGAACATGGAGCCTCCAAAGCGTCGGATGCGACTGTGCCGGTCATACCGCGCAATCACCCGCCGCTTCAACGGTTCTGCACGGGCTTCGGCGGGCGTTGGTATCGAACGCTCGCAAAAGTTGCGTTGCGGGCAAGGGCCTGCGGCGTGGTCGAGTACCGCGCCGCGAGGTGCCCCTTTCGTTAACCTCATCTGGCGAAGCTTGTGGGATTCGTGCGTGACCGGATTCCCATGACAGCCCGTATCCTCCTGGTAGAAGACGATTTTCTGGAACGCAGCCGGCTCGAATCGGCGCTCGTCCATCTCGGCTACGAGGTGGTGGGCGTGGGTGACGGCGACGGCGCGCTCGCCCGTCTGGCGAGCGAGCGGTTCGACCTGATGCTGCTCGACCTGGTGCTGCCCGGTCTCGACGGCATGGGCGTGCTCGGCGCGCTGAAGGCGCGAGGAGAGACCTTGCCGGTGGTCGCGGCGGTGACGTCCGCCGGCCTCGATGCGGCAGCTTCCGCCCTGCGGGCCGGCGCGCGCGACTTCGTGGTGAAGCCCGCGGGCACGCTGCGCCTGCGGGTGGCGATCACAAATGCGTTGGCGCTGGCGGCCGCCGCCGCGCCGCGAGAGCCCGCATCCGAGCCGCAGCGGGGCGAAGTGCCCCACCTGCGCCTCGCCCACGATGCCGATCGCACGCCGCCGGCGGCAGCGACGCAAGCCCTTGAGGCGCCGGCCTCCGCGGCATCCCATCTGCCGCTGCTCGACGCGCTCGGCCATGTCCGGTCGCTGGAGCAGGTGGAAGCGGAGGTGATTCGCGCCGCGGTGTCCCTGTATGGCGGGCGCATGAGCGAGGTCGCCCGTCGCCTCGGCATGGGCCGCTCGACGCTTTACCGAAAGCTAAGTGCTTTGGGATTGCCTGTTCAGGAACCTATTCCCGCCCTGGCTGTTGCCGCCGAGTGACAGCTTGGCTGCGTCGTGGCGTAGCAAGCAGGATTGATTTTCCTTTTCGGCCGAGGGTGGCAATGCTCCCGTCATCGGCCGGTTCGAACGCATAGTCGGCAGGACTGACGTTGGCGGTCTCATGAGGCGGACCTCGCTGGGGCGCGGGGCAGGCGGAGAGAAGTTGGTGTGATGAAGCGTGCCTTGCAGCGTCCCCTTCCCTGGCCCTCGGCTGGCCGGGCCTTCACCCGCCTGATGCTGGCGGCCGTCCTGGCCGGCGGCGCATTGCCGGCGGTGTTTCCCGCCGCGGCGTCGGGCACCGATGCGCCCGCGGGCCATGCCATGCCCTGGCCGCCGGAGCATGTGAGCATTTCCCCGGCCGTCGACATGCCGGCCGCCGCGCCGCGCCACACGGCGGCGGCAACCCCGAACGCGGCTGACCCCGCCGCGCCCCATCCGGAGGATCCGCAGGAGAAGGCGGCGGCCGCGGCTCCCGCCGTGCCGGCGCCGGACGCGGCCGCGAAAGTCTCCGCCCCATCGGTGCCCGCACCGTCCGAGACGGCCGCGCCCGCCGTTCCGGCGACGGTGGCGCTCAGCCCGCTGGCAGAGCAGGTGCGCCAGGTACTGGCGGTGCCGGCTCTCGAAGGGCTCGGCATCACCCGTCGCGAGCAGGACGCGATCCAGGCCTTCTATGCCGCCCGGCAGGATGCCCCGGTGTTCGTGGATGAGGCCGGCCTCAACGCCACCGGGCGCGGCGCGGCCGCACGCTTCGCCGCCGCCGGCGAGGATGGCCTCGACCCGGCCGACTATGCGGTGCCCAAGCTCGCCGCCCATGCCGACCTGCCGGCTCTGGCGCGGGCCGAGGTCCGCCTCGCGGCCTCGACGCTGCTCTATGCGCGCCATGCCCAGGCGGGCCGCTTCGATCCCTCGCGCATCTCGCCCCAGGTGACGCCGCTGCGCACCTTCCCCGACCCGGCTGCGGTGCTGGGCGGTCTGGCGTCGACCTCGGATGCGAGCGCGGTGCTGGTGGCCTACAACCCGACCCACAAGGGCTATCTCGCCCTGAAGGCGAAGCTGGCCCAGTCCCAGTCCCATTCGGGGGCGGTGCCGGTGCATGTGCCGGCCGGGCCGACGCTGCGGCCGGGCGACGTGGACGCCCGCGTTCCCGCCCTGCGGGCGCGCCTCGGCGTGAAGGGGGCGGCGGCGGGCGACCGGCTCTATGACGCCAGCCTCGCCAGTGCGGTGATGACCTTCCAGGCGTCGGCCGGTCTCAATGCGGACGGGGTGATCGGCCCGGCGACGCTGGAGACGCTCAACCGGGTGGACAATCCGGCGGACCGCCATGCGGACATCATCGCCAACATGGAGCGCTGGCGCTGGCTGCCGCGCGACCTCGGCGGCACCTACGTGATGGTCAACATCCCGGAATATCTGGTGCGCGTGGTCCAGGACGGCGCCACCATCCACCAGACCCGGGTGGTGGTCGGAAAGCCGGAGAACCAGACCCCTCTGCTGACCCACGACATGGAATATGTCGTGCTCAACCCGTACTGGAACATCCCGCCCTCCATCGCCCGCAAGGAGATGCTGCCGAACCTCCAGCGCGACCCCTATTTCCTCGCCCGCCAGGGCATGGAGGTGGTGCGCAACGGGCGGGTGGTGGATCCCGGCACGGTCAATTGGGCGCAGGGCGTCGGCGGCTATTCCTTCCGCCAACCCCCGGGCGAGCGCAACGCGCTGGGCCGCATCAAGTTCATGTTCCCCAACGACCATTCGGTCTATCTGCACGACACCCCGTCGAAGGCATTGTTCGCCAACGACAAGCGGGCTTATAGCCACGGCTGCATCCGGGTGCAGGACCCGCTGAAGTTCGCCGAGGTGATCTTCAACATCGGCATGCCGGGGCAGAACTGGACCGACGAGAAGATCGGCAAGATGCTCGGCGGCGCCGAGCGCTACCTGACGCTGAAGCAGCGCATTCCCGTGCACCTCGTCTATTTCACCACCTTCGTGGATGACGCCGGGCGCCTCGTCTCGCGGGACGACGTCTATGGCACCAATGCCAAGGTGAAGGAGATGCTGCATCTCGACGGCGAGCAGAAGGTGGCTGGCCGGTCGCTCGCTCTGCCGCGCTGATCCGCTTCGCCAGCCGCTGCGAAAACCTGAAAGGGCCTCTCTTGGAGAGGCCCTTTTTCGTTGGGCTGGAATGTTTTTTGTGGACGAATGCGGCCACCAAGTCGCCATATTCGGCCCCGGCAATCCTCATTTTTCCCGCGACGCTCAAGAATCTCCTGTGAAATCCAAGCGGTAAGGCTTGCGTGTAACTTGCGCGCCACAGGGAACTGGCACGATTCTGCCATAGTGGCTGGGTACTCACGGCAGCGTGACTGGGGGGCGAAAGCTGTCAACGCGGCCTTAACCCAACCCGACAAGACTCTACGAGCTTCGCACCGCGCGTACGCGCGCGGCACAGATAGACCTGAGCCTCGGGTTCGAGATTTTGCCAACTGTCAAAACCCCTCATCTCCCGCGTCGCGCGCGCCTTGATGCCTGGACTGCTTCCGGGTTCGGCGCGGCGATGCTGAAGGCCAGCCGTTCTGTTGCGATCGCCGCCTCGCTGACCATCTGCGGCACCGGGACCCTCCAGAACGCCGTCGCCAACGGCGACACACGCTCCCTCACCTTCACCAATGCCCATACGGGAGAGAGCGGCACCTTCACCTTCAAGCGGGAAGGCCGCTACGACCCCGAGGTCCTCACCAAGCTCAACTGGATTCTGCGCGACTGGCGCAAGGAGGAGCCGACGGAGATGGACCCCCATCTCTTCGACGTGATCTGGGAAGTCTATCGCGACGTCGGCGCCACCGCCCCCATCACCATCCTGTGCGGCTACCGTTCGCCCTCCACCAACGCCATGCTCCGTGCCCGCTCCAAGGCGGTGGCCGAGACCAGCCAGCACATGCGCGGCAAGGCGATGGATTTCTACATTCCCGGCGTGCAGCTATCCGAGCTCAGGGCCGCCGGCCTTCGGCTACAGCGCGGCGGCGTCGGCTTCTACCCGTCCTCGAACTTCGTCCACATGGACACGGGCGGCGTGCGCATGTGGCCGCGCATGAGCTACGACGAGCTGGCCCGGTTGTTCCCGGACGGCAAGACGGTGCTGGTGCCCAGCAACGGCAAGCCGCTGCCCGGCTATCAGCAGGCTCTCGCGGAGCTTGAATCCCGCGGCAATACGGCCGCCGACGTGCCGCAGTCCGATGGCCTGAAGGGCATCCGCAATTTCTTCGCCTCGCTGTTCAGCAAGCCGGCGCCGGAAGAGAGCGACGCCGGCGAGGAAGAGGGCGTCCGTCCGGCGCGCGCTTCGCGCCAGACGCAGGTGGCGAGCGCGGCGCCTGCCGCCAAGCCCGCCCCGGCTCCCGAGCCTCAGCCCGCCAAGCCGGTCGTGACGGCGGTGTCGACCACCCCGCTGCCCTCCGCCCGCCCGGCGCAGATCGCCGCCGCCACCATGCTGACCGCCCAGGCGGTGAACGCGCCGCTCGCGCCGCTGCCGATCAAGCGGCCGCAGGCCCCGGCGCAGCAGGTGGCGAGCCTCCAGACCGCCGGCGCCCCGGTGCCGCTGCCCGCCGTCATCATGCGCGGCACCAGCGAGCAGCCGGTCGGGCCGGCCGCCGCGCTGGGCTATGCCGCCGCCGGCGACGTGGTCGGCAGCCTGCCGTCCAACACCTTCGTCTCGGCGACGCCGCAGCCTAAGCTCCGCACCGCCGGGCGCATGGCTGAGATCCCGTTCGGCCGCCTGTTCCGCGCGCCGGGCCTGACCGGCGAGGCGTATCTGAAGATGCCGGAGACCCGCGTCTTCACCGCCTTCGTGACCGCGCCGCGTGAAGTGGTGGCGGCGGGCTTCGGCTCGGACCCGATGGGCGGCCTCTCGACCGCGCATTTCAGCGGCGAGGCGATCGTCTCGCTGCCGACCTATGTATTCCAGCCGCAGGCGGTCCGCGTCAGCCAACGGATGCCGTGAGCCAGCGGATGCCGTGAGTAACGACAAAAGCCCGCCGCGCGATCACCGCGCGGCGGGCTTTTTCATGCGTGCGGGACGGCGAAGAGGCCGGCGCGGTCAGGCGAGGCCGAGGGCCTGCATGTAGAGTTCGAGGATGGCTTCCTGCTCCTGGCGCTCCTGGGCGTCCTGGCGGCGGATCTGCACGATCTTGCGCACGGCCTTGGAATCGAACCCGCGTGCCTTGAGCTCGGCATAGACATCCTTGATGTCGTCCGCGATCGCCTTCTTTTCCTCCTCGAGGCGCTCGATGCGCTCGACGAACTGCTTGAGCTCGTCGGCGGCGACCCCGGTATCAGCCACGTCTGCCGTCATTCATCTCACTCCTGCTCGTCGCTGTGCGAGCCATGCGCACCGGGCCCGGTGCAAATTCGTCCTGCGCTCCTCCGTCGAGAACGGTGCGGGCGGTCTGCTGGGCAGACCGGCCGGCATGTGCGCCACCAGGGACCGCGCGCCGCCAGAGCAGCCGCGTCCCTCCACCTGGGAAAGGGGCGAGGATAGAGGCGGCATTGCGCCGCCCACGTCAAGGAACCATCCCCGCAATCCACCTGTGCACAGGGAGCGGGCCCCGTGTCTTGTGGATCCTGGCGGTCGAGCGGCCTCAGTGGTCGGGCTTGGCCAGCTCGAACGCCGCCTTCTGCTCCGGGCTCGCCTCGCGCTGGTGGAGGGATTTCCAGGTGTCGTACGGCATGCCGTAGACGACTTCGCGGCTTTCGCCCTTGCTCAGCGGCAGGCCGGCCTCGTTGGCGGCGTCCAGATACCAGTTGGAGAGGCAGTTGCGGCAGAAGCCCGCCAGATTCATCAGGTCGATGTTCTGCACATCGGTCCGCGCCGCCAGATGCGCCACCAGCCGCCGGAACACGGCCGCTTCGAGCCTGGTGCGCTCGTCCTGCGATAGGGATGTCATGGTGCCTGCCTCCTCACACGCTGCTGTCGCCCGCGGCTCCGCGCTGCCATTCACCGAGACGATACGACTTTGCGCCCATGTGGCGCCGACTGCACTTTCGTGCAAGCCTTGCCGCCGTGTGCGGCATGTCCGCGCCGCCGCCCGCCCATAGACTGCCCTCCCATCCATGGCGCTCATGCCTCTTCATGCCCAGCGGGCCGGATCGCGCCCGTGACCGCCCGTCCCGCCGACCAGATCAAGCTCGTTGCCGGCATCCTGGCGCTCGTGGCCGGCGCCCTCGCCATGGGGGCGTCGGTGCTGTTCGTGCGGCTCGCGGATGTGGGGCCGTTCGCCAGCGCCTTCTGGCGCACCGCGCTAGCCTTGCCCTTCCTGCTGGCCTGGGCGATGGCGGAGCAGGGGCCGCGGCTGCCTTTGCCGGACCGGGCCTCGCTGCTGGCCGGCGTGTTCTTCGCCGGCGACCTCATCTTCTGGCATCTCGCCATTCTCGGCACCACGGTGGCCAATGCGGCGGTGCTGGCCACCACCTCGCCCATCTGGGTGGCGCTCTATGCCTTCCTGGTGCTGAAGGAGAAGGTCACCTGGCCGCTGGCCGCCGGCCTTCTCCTGTGCGTGGCCGGCACGCTGGCGCTGATCGGCGGCAGCTGGCATTTCGCCCCTGAGAAGCTGCCGGGGGATACGGCGGGGCTGATCACCGCCATGTTCTTCGCCGCCTATTTCCTCTCCGTGCGGGCCGCGCGCCGGCATTTCGGCGCCGGCCTCGTCACCTTCCTGTCCACCGCCGTCACCAGCGCCGTGCTGCTCGTGGTGGCGCTGGTGATGGAGCCGACCCTGATGCCGGCCAGCCTTGCCGGGGCTGCCGCGCTGCTGGCGCTGGCCATCGTCAGCCAGGTGGGCGGGCAGGGGCTGATGGCGGTGGGTTTGTCGGTCGTGCCGCCGGTATTCGGGGCGCTGGTGTTCTTCCTGGAGGTGGTGTCCGCCGCCGCGCTCGGCTGGCTGGTGCTGGGCGAGCATCTCGGCCTGCTGCAGGGCCTCGGCGCGGCGCTCATCGTGTTGGGCCTGTTCCTGGCGCGCCCGCGGCCGGAGCCGTCCGCCGAGGTGGGGCTGCCATGAGCCGCCTCGCTCATGCCGCGATCCCCCCCGACAAGGGCGGCCGGACGCATGGCCAATGCGGCACGCCGTGCCGGCGTGTTGACGGCCGCGTCGCGCAAAGGCACACACACGACCTCATGCTGTCAGCCGACCCGACGCTCCTTCCCGGCATCATCCGGCCGCTTGCCCGCCCTCTCCTGCGCGGCCTGCTCGCGCTGCTCGCGGTCGCCGGCACCACGGGGCTGTTGTCCGTTGCCTCAGCCACGCCCGCCGCGGCGGACTTCCGCCTGTGCAACCGCACGCAGAGCCGCGTCGGCGTCGCCATCGGCTACAAGGAGGGCGACAGCTGGGCCACCGAGGGGTGGTGGAACGTCTCGGCCAACAGCTGCGAGACGCTGCTGCGCGGGGATCTCGTGGCCCGCTTCTATTATCTGTACGCCGTCGATTACGACCAGGGCGGCGAATGGTCCGGCAAGGCCTTCATGTGCACGCGGGACAAGGAATTCACCATTCGCGGCGTCGAGGACTGCCTGGCGCGCGGCTTCGACCGGACCGGCTTCCTGGAGGTGGACACCCGGGAGCAGAAGGGCTGGACGGTGCAACTGACCGAGGGCAACCAGAGCGCCCGCGTTTCCGCCGGTGGCGCAGGTCCCATCCCCATGCCGATGCCGGCCCCTCCGGCGCGTTCCAAGACACCCTAGACAGGGTTCTCTACACAGGGTCTTCGGTCACGGCGGCCGGCACGCGGTGGCGGTGTCAGATGCCCCGGCCGTCCACCTTGGTGGCGAGCTGGGATTCCAGCTCCTTGGCTGGGGCAAGGTGCGGGTTGACCGCCAGCGCCCGCCGGGCCGCCTCCAGCGCCCGGGCGTCGTCGCCCAATTCGCGCAGGATCATGGCAAGGCCCATGAGCATGGTGAAATGGCGCGGCTCGCGGGCCAGCACCTCGCGGATGTCGGCGAGCGCGCCGGCATAGTCGTCCTGTAGATAGAGCACGGTAGCCCGGCGGCTGAAGCCGGCCAGCGAATCCGGCTCGATCTCCACCACCTCGTCCAGCAGCGCCAGGGACAGGTCATATTGCTTGGCTTCCGCCGCCGCATTGGCGCGCGCGACCAGGAGGTCGCCAGCGGTGCTGCTGGTTTCCGACAGCAATGCGTCCAGGCGGTCTGAGAGGGCGGTGGCGCTCGCGTCGTCCGGGGCGAGGCGCAGGGCTTCGAACAGGGCGTCGAGCTGGGCGCGCTTGTCGCGGGGCGGCTTGGGGCGGGGTGCGGCGTCGGTGGCGGCCGGAGGCTCGCGGTTCGCCGTGCCGGGCACGGGGCCGGTGGTCTGCGCGGCGAGCGGCGCGGCGAGGGCCAGCGTCAGGGCGAGCGCGATGACGGGCCGTGCGGCAGCACTGGCAAGGGAAGGGCGGCGCAGCAGCGGACGGCTCGCAAGGCTGCGCCATCCAATCCGGCTGATGTGGCCCACCGGGACGGGCACTGCGCGCAAAGGGATCATCGGCGGAGTGTCGGGCGCACCGTGGCGCCCGTCAATCGTTCCGTTGCGTTCGGCACGCAACGGTGATCGCGCCGCGTGCGCGGCGCGAAACCTCAGGCGAACTCAGCCCTGGCGGGCCTTGTAGCGCTTCTGGGTCTTGTTGATGATGTACATGCGGCCCTTGCGACGCACGAGGCGGTTGTCGCGGTGACGGCCGAGCAGGGACTTGAGCGAGTTGCGGATCTTCATGACACTTGCCTTCGGCCGACCGCGGCGCGCTGGTCCGCGCGGCTCATCGGGCCATTTGAATGGAACAGAGCGCGCCTGATACGGGCCGCGGGGCCGGATGTCAATTCCCAAGCGCCCGCGAAGCGCCGCTCAGGCGCCTTTTCACAGCCCCGCGCGCGCCAGCGCGGCCGCCTGTCGCTCGGCGACGCCAGCCTCGGAAAAGCCCTGGACGGCGTCCTCGAACAGGCGATGGAAATTCAGCTCCGCCCGGAGATGCAGGAACACCGCGCCGAGGCCGATGGCCGCCCGATCCATGAACACGAACTCGCGCGGCACCGTCACCGGCCCGAGGCGCTTCAGCGCGCTGTGGACCTGGAAGGCCTCGCGCCGGCCGTACTGCCCCGGCTCGACGCCGTCGGCGATGGTGCGTACCCGGTCGTCCAGCAGCGGCCCGTAGATGAAGCGCGCCCAGATGTTCAGCACGTCGATCAGCTCGCGGGTCAGGCCCTTGAAGCCCCAGGTCTCGTAGGCATGGACCACGCGGGCCTCGTCCCCCGCGCCGAGACCCCGGTAGAGGTCCATGACACCGGCGACGAAGCGCGGCGGGAAGATGCGGATGCAGCCATAGTCCAACAGGTTGATGCCCTGCGGCGCGCCGGCCTCGTCCAGAAACACGGTGTAGTTGCCCAGGTGGGGGTCGCCATGGATGACGCCGAACTGGCTGAACGGCAGCCACCAGGCGGTGAACATGGCCTCGGCCAGCCGGTTGCGCTCTTCCAGGCCATGATCTGTGAAACCCAGGATCTTGGCGCCCTCCAGCCATTGCAGGGAGAGCAGGCGCCCGGTGGAGAGGTCCGCACGCACGCGCGGCACCCGGACCTTGGATTGACCGGCGAGCATCTCGGCATAGAGCGCGGCGTGCTTGGCTTCGCGGCGGTAGTCCAGTTCCTCGCGGACCCGCGCGCCGATTTCGGTGGCGATCTCGCGGGTGTCGATGGCCGGGTCCATGCGGCGGTGCAGGGAGAACAGTATGTCCAGCTGCTTGAGATCCGCCTCCACGGCCGCCTGCATATCCGGATATTGCAGCTTGCAGGCCAGGGCCTCGCCGTCGAGCGCCACCGCCCTGTGCACCTGGCCGAGGGACGCGGCGGCGGCCGGTTTGTGATCGAAGGAGGTGAAGCGGCTTTCCCAGTCGCGGCCCAGCTCGGCCATCATGCGCCGGCGCACGAAGGCCCAGCCCATGGGCGGAGCGTCGCTCTGGAGCTTCTGCAATTCCGCCGCATAATCCGGCGGCAGCACGTCCGGGATGGTGGCCATGAGTTGGGCCACCTTCATCAGCGGCCCCTTCAGCGAGCCCAGCGCCGCCGAAAGCGCCGCCGCATTGCCGGCGCCCGCTCCGCCGATGAGCCGCGCCCCGGCGATGCGGGCGGCGACCCCGCCGACATTGGCGCCCACCCGCGCATAGCGCGCGGCGCGGGCGGAGAAGCGGTTGCGTTCGGCATCGTCGGGGGGATTGGGCATGGAGTGCCTTTGCTGTCCCTCTCCGAGGAGCGGCTCAGTCCCGCGCGGAGCGCCAGGTCGCGGCCAGGAGGATGAACAGCGAGAGAGGGGTCAGGACATCGGTATAGAGAATGGGGCCGGCATTGCCGGCCGCAAGGTTGTCGGTGGTCAATATCTGGACCACGTGGCCCACGGCGGCGCCACCGAGGAAGCCGCAGGTCATGACGGCGACCGCCAGCCGGTACCCCCAGTCGCGATAGACGACGCCCACCAGCCCGGCGAGGCCGATGCCCAGGTTGGCGACGCCCACCTCGAACTGGAACGGGCTCGGCGCCCAGCCGATGCTCGCCGCAGCCTGGGCGGGGAAGACGATATGCCCCAGCGCCGCCCACAATCCCATGAGCCCGACCGGAAACAGCAGGATGTCCGCGAGCAGGCGGTCGGCCATGAAGGAGAAGGTGCGCGGCCCCTCGGCGCGGGCCACGGCGAAGGCGGTGAAGATGAGCGCCAGGACCCAGGCGAGCACGGGAAACCAGAAGACCATATCCACCCCCGTTTCGGACGCGGGCCGGTACCCGCGCCCTACCATTGGTGCACCTTGGCGGCTCGCGCAACGGGCTGCGGCGCCCGCGCGCTTGCGCCGCCGCGGGCCGCGCCCTACACCAAAATCGGGATCCGCCCGCGGATGCGGGCCGGCGGCACGAAACGGATGCCATGGCACGGCGGCAGACAGGCATGGGCATGATGGCGAGGTGGGCGCTCCACCTCGTGCTCGCCTATGTCCTGCTGGCGCAGACGGTGCTCGCCGGCATCGCCGCGACCCAGCATGAACTGGCCGCTGCGACCGGCGTCTTCTGCGAAGGCCAGGTCCAGGACGGATCGCACCCCTCGGGCGACGGCGGGCGGCATGATGGGCTGTGCTGCCAGCTCGGCTGCGTCGCTGCGGCCGGCCCTGCGCTGCTCGATCCGCCGGCCGGCGCGCAGCTTGATCCGCCGCTGGCGCAGTCCGTGCGCATCGACCGGCCGTCCGCCGACACGGCGGCACCGGCGCGCATCCACCTCTCCTTTGCGGCACGGGGACCTCCGGCGCGCGGCTGATGCCGCCGTTCGCCAGGAAAATCCCTATCCCGTTCAGGAGACGACCCATGTCCCATCTGCTCTCGTGCGCGCGGCCGCTGGCCGCTGTCGCGCTGTTCTCGCTGTTCGCCGGTTCCGCTTCCGCCCATATCGTGCTCGGGCAGAAGGAGGCGCAGCCGGGCTCCTATCAAGGCACGCTACGTGTCGGCCACGGCTGCGACGGCAGCGCCACCACCGCCGTGAAGGTGACGATCCCGGAAGGCGTCGTCGGCGTGAAGCCCATGCCAAAGCCGGGCTGGACGGTGACGCTGGAAACCGGCCCCTACGCCAAGGCCTATCCCATGATGCACGGCAAGCCGGCCACCGAGGGGGTGAAGTCCATCACCTGGTCCGGCGGCAACCTGCCGGACGCCTATTATGACGAGTTCGTCTTCGTCTCCGCGCTCTCCGGCGACGTGGCGGGCAAGACGATCTATTTCCCCGTGCTCCAGACCTGCGAGCGGGGCTCCACCGATTGGGCTGAGATCCCGGTCTCCGGCCAGCCGGTGCCGCCTCATCCCGCCGCCATGCTGAAGGTGGCGCAGGCGAGCGCGCAGGCGCAGCCCGCCGCCCCGGTGAAGGTCGGCGACCTCCAGATCGAGGCGCCTTGGGCGCGGGCGACGCCGGGCGGGGCCAAGGTGGCCGGCGGCTATGTCCGGATCACCAATACCGGCACCGCCGCCGACAAGCTGGTCTCGGCCAGCGTCGATGCGGCGGGCAAGGTGGAAGTGCATGAGATGAGCATGGCCAACGGCGTCATGACCATGCGCCCGCTGGCGGGCGGCCTGGAGATCGCGCCGGGGCAGAGCGTGCAACTGGCGCCCGGCGGCTACCATCTGATGATGATGGACCTGAAAGCCCCGCTGAAGGAAGGCGACAAGGTGAAGGGCGTGCTGGTGTTCGAGAAGGCCGGCAAGGTCGATGTCACTTTCGAGGTGCGGGGCATCGGCGCCGGCGCCCCGATGCCCGGGGGCATGGGTCCCGCAGGCGGCCACATGCACTGACGGCCGGCGGGGGAATGTCAGGCGGCCGCGAACAGCGGCCGTTCCCGGCGCAATTCCTCCGCGATGACCTGTTCCACCTGGGCGAGAGCCGGCGGCCGGCTCTCCGCCCGTCCATAGAGCGCGTATTCGAACTGCGGCAGCGGTGCGGTGCCGAGATCGCTCACCATCACGAGGTCGGGCCTCAGCGCGCGGGCGGAGCGCACCGTGATGCCGAGGCCCGCCCCCACCGCCGCCATCACGCCCGGCAGGCTGGGGCTGGTGAGCGCGATGCGGAAGGCGCGTCCCGCCGAGGTGAGCGCCGAGATGCCGGCGCTGCGGAAGATGCACGGGCTCTCGAACATCAGCAGCGGCACCGGCTCGTCCGGGTCGAGGCGCAGATGGCGGGCGCCGATCCAGCACATCTGTTCGCGCAGGACCGGGCGCACCGGCAGGTCCGTCTCCACCCGGTAGCCGGCGGCGAGGTCGAGGTCTCCGGCGCGCAGCTTCTCGATCATGGTGGCGGTGGAGCAGACCCGCACGGTGATGGGCGCGCCGGGAAAGGCGCTGCCGAGCCGGCCGAGAATGCGCTGGAGGGCGAACTCACCCACGTCCTGGACGAAGCCGAGGCGCAGCGGCTGGGAGAAGCTGCCGTGCACATGCTGGCCCAGCACGCGGTCGTTGAGGTCCAGCAGCCGGCGGGCATCGTCGAGGAAGCCGGCGCCGCGCGGGGTCATGGCCACGCCGCGCCCCTTGCGCTCCACCACCGGAAAGCCGAGCTGCTCCGCCAGCCGGTCCATTTGCAGGCTGACCGCCGATTGCGTGCGGCCGACGCGCTGGGCGGCTGCGGAGATAGAGCCCAGCTCCGCTACGGCGGCAAAGCTGCGCAGCAGGTCGAGATCAAGGTTGCGAATGCTCATTTCATGAGTCTTCCAAAATCCTCGATCAAGATCATTCAATTTTTCTCATGATGCAAGCGTGGCTACGGTGCGGCTCACATCACAGGAGGCACCCATGCCCATTCTCAACGTCAAGCTGTCCTCGCCCCGGATGGCGGCCGGCATCCCCCAGGTGGCCGCGACCCTCACCCGCCTTACCCACCAGATCCTGCGCAAGGACCCGGCGCTGACGGCGGTGGCCATTGACCAGGTGCCGGCGGAGCAGTGGTTCATCGCCGGCACCAGCCTGGCGGAGGCGCAGCTCGCCAGCTTCTGGCTCGACATCGTCGTGGTGGACGGCACCAACACCAAGGACGAGAAGGCGGCCTATGTGGCAGCCGTATTCGAGGCGATGTCCGCGCTGCTCGGCCCGCTGCACCCGGAGAGCTACGTGCTGGTCCGCGAGGTGAAGGCGGATGCCTACGGCTACGGTGGCCAGACGCAGGAGCGGCGCTATGTGGAAAGAAAGATGAACGCAGCGTAAACGCAGAACAATAAATAAAAACGCTCGCCGCTAACTTCGCTTTTACCAGTATAACGCCACAGTCCTGCCCATAGTAAGTGTTGCGTATGGGTAGCGTCTTATGAGTGTGGTGCGTAGAGGGGCGCCCCGACGGGCGCCCCGCCTTTCCGGCGAGACCTTCGGGGCCGAGGCCATCCGGCAGGTCGTGCATGACCGCATCCTGGTGGGCGACTGCGTCGAGCAACTCGCCGCGCTGCCGCCGCACAGCGTGGACGTCGTCTTCGCCGACCCCCCCTACAATCTGCAATTGCAAGGCGAACTGAAGCGCCCCGACGAGAGCCGCGTGGACGCGGTGGACGACGCCTGGGACCAGTTCGACAGCTTCGAGGCCTATGACGCCTTCACCCGCGCCTGGCTGCTGGCGGTCAAGAGGGTGATGAAGCCGAACGCCACCATCTGGGTGATCGGCTCCTATCACAACATCTTCCGCGTCGGCGCGCTGATGCAGGACCTCGGCTTCTGGATTCTCAACGACGTGGTGTGGCGCAAGGCCAACCCCATGCCGAATTTCCGCGGCCGCCGCTTCACCAATGCCCACGAGACGCTGATCTGGGCCGCGCGCGATCAAGGCGCCAAGGGCTACCAGTTCAATTACGAGGCGCTGAAGGGCGGCAATGAGGATGTGCAGGTGCGCTCCGACTGGCTGCTGCCCATCTGCACCGGCGCGGAACGGCTGAAGGATGCGGAGGGCCGCAAGGTCCATCCCACCCAGAAGCCGGAATCGCTGCTCGCCCGCGTGCTGCTGTCGGCCTCCAAGCCGGGCGATGTGGTGCTGGACCCGTTCCTGGGCACCGGCACCAGCGCGGCCGTGGCCAAGCGCCTGCGTCGCCACTTTATCGGCGTCGAGCGGGACGAGGGGTATGCGGCCGCTGCCGCGGCGCGCATCGCCGCCATCGAGCCGCTGCCGGAAGCCGCGCTCGTTGCTCCCCCCAGCGCCCGCGAGGCGCCGCGCGTGGCCTTCTCGGCGCTGGTGGACAGCGGCCTGGTGACGCCCGGCGTCGAACTCACCGACGCGAAGGGGAATGTCCGCGCCATCGTGCGGGCGGACGGCACCATCGCCTTGGTCAATGCGGCGACTGCCGCCGTCGGCTCCATCCATCGCATGGGCGCGCTGGCCCAGGGGGCGGAGGCCTGCAACGGCTGGACCTTCTGGCACGTGGAGCAGGAAGGCCGCCGCCATCCCATCGACATGCTGCGCGCCCGCCTGCGCGCCGAAATGGGCATCCGCTCGCAGGAGTGAGCGGGTCGCAAGACGAAGGGTCCCATGGCAAAGGGGCGGGCGGATCACTCCGCTCGCCCCTTTTGCATTCAACCTGAGGACTGGAACCTGTGGCCATCGGCCTCCGTCACAGACGGGACGGGATGCCGCTGTGCGCCGGGCCGGAGTGGGGATCCTTGTCGGAGAACGGGCCGACGATCTCGTCCTGGCTGTTGGTCGCGGGCGCCTGCTGCTGGGCGGCGGTGGCGTGCACGCGGGCCGTGGCCTGTGCCGCGGTCGGCAGAAGCTGTTCGGTGGCCGTGTTGGGCAGGAAGCCCTGGGCGCTCACCGCATACTGCTCGCGATTGGCGGCGGAGACATATTCGTCAGCCTGAGCGGCGCCCGAAAGGGCAAGGCCGGCGGTCAGGGCAAGGGCGGCATAAGAGATCGTACGCATGGGAGTTTTCCTTTTCTCGGTCCAAGGCGTTCGGAAGCGCCTCGTTGTCGAGAGCTGAAATAGTCCCTGCAGCGTCCGGGATAATCTGCCTAAAGAGAAACTGATTGTCCCGAAACCAGCAGTAATCCAAATGCGCCCTTCCGGCGTTCACGCGCCCGCCCGGATGATGGCTCGTGGATTTCCAGGTGTTGCGATCCCCCCCCGGGCGGAAAAATATCAGGCGCCGTCCACCCGTCCGTGGGCCAGCACCTTGCGCATCAGGCTGGGCAGGGCCTCGCGCTCGAAATCCTTCGGATCGACCCAGCGATGGCCGTCCGGCGCTGGCGTCCGCAGCGGCAGGTCGGCGCGGCGCACCGACAGGGTCAGCGCGAAATGCGTGAAGACATGCTCCACGCTGCCGGGCAGGGGGCGCCAGCTTCCTGCCAGTGGCGCATGGGCCTCGGGTGCTGCCGGCACCGGGCCCCAGGGGGTGGAGGGCACTTCCGTCATCTTCGCCAGCAGCCCCTTGTCCGGCCGCGTACGCAGAAGGACGGCCCCATCCGCCCGCACCGCCAGGAAGGCGACTCCGGCGCGGGCGGGCCTGGCGGCCTTGGGCGCCTTGACCGGATAGCGCGCCGGATCGCCCTCGGCGCGCGCGGCGCAGGGCTCCATCCAAGGACAGAGCGGGCAGGCGGGGGAGCGCGGCGTGCAGATGGTGGCGCCGAGGTCCATCATCGCCTGGGCGAAGTCGCCGGGACGCTTGGCCGGAGTGAGCGCCGCCGCCAATGCCTTGATGTGCGGCTTGGACTTCGGCAGCGGTTCCTCCACCCGGTAGAGCCGGCTCACCACACGCTCGATATTGCCGTCCACCGGGCTGGCCTTGAGATCGAAGGCGATGGCGGCGATGGCGGCGGCGGTATAGGGGCCGATGCCGGGCAGTTCGAGCAACGCCTCCTCGTCCGCCGGAAAACGCCCGCCATGGCGCGCGACCACCGCCTTGGCGCAGGCGTGCAGGTTGCGGGCGCGGGCATAATAGCCAAGGCCCGCCCAGGCGGAGAGCACCTCCTCCAGCGGGGCGGCCGCCAGATCCGCGACCTCGGGCCAGCGCTGGAGGAATTGCCCGAAATAGGGCCCCACCGCCTTCACCGTGGTCTGCTGGAGCATGATTTCGGAGAGGAAGACATGGTAGGGATCGGCGCGCCGGCCGGCCTCGGCCCGCCAGGGTAGCCGGCGGCGGTGGCGGTCGTACCAGGCGAGAAGAGCGGCGGGGTCCGGGGTCCCCTTCAGGTCGGGGCTGCGGGCTGATAGGCTGGTCGCAATCATGGCGCCACCGTGCCGGGCGATGGCGGCTCGGGCAAGGCCCGTGTCGGACCGCTCCGCATCGCTGCCGCAGCGGCAGGGCCCAGGGGCGGGAAAGCCCCGAAGCCGATCAGACCAAGGACCGATCGTTTCCATGAAGAAGCCGAGGCAGGTCCGCCTGCTCGCCGATCTTGTCGGGCCCAGCATCTCCGATGCTTTGGGGCGGGCTGGTTTCTCCGTGGTGGAGATCGTCACCCATTGGGACGACATCGTCGGGCCCGACCTCGCCCGCCGGACCATGCCGCTGAAGATGCAATGGCCGAACCGGCAGAACAACGAACCGGCGACCCTGGTGGTGCGGGTGGAAGGGCCCTACGCCATCGAGCTGCAATATGCCGCGCCGGTGGTGGTGGAACGGATCAACGCCTATTTCGGCTGGCGCTGCGTCGGGCGCCTCACCCTGCGCCAGGGGCCGGTGCCGCCCCGGCAAGGGCCGCCGCCCAAGCCGGTCGAGCCGTCCGGGGCCGAACTGGCGGACATTCGCGCCGGCCTCGGCCCCATGGAGGACGAGGCGCTCGCCACGTCGCTGGCGCGCCTGGGAGCCCTGGTGCGGCGCGAGCGCCGCGGGAACTGACCCCCGGTCATGCGTTCGTGTTCGCTTCGCGACGGCCCGCGCCGGAAAAGGTGATCGTGAGGGGTTTGCCGCCGCATCCCTGCCATGATAGCGCGATGCTGTCTGCGCCGAACGTTCCGGAGACTTTCATGTTGCTTCATCGTCGCCGTTTCCTCGAAGGGATCGGCCTGCTCGCTCTGGCCGGCGGCGTCGGTGCGCCTTTGGCGCGCCTGCTGGGCTTTTCCCCGGATTTCATCACCCCCGCCGCGGCGCAGACGGCCGACGCCGCCAAGCTGATGGCGCCCGGCGCGAGCCCGCTGCCGGTCAAGGCCCTCGGCGACCCCAAGGCGCCGGTCACGATCGTCGAATATGCCTCGATGACGTGCAGCCACTGCGCGGCCTTCGCGACGCAGACCTGGCCGACGCTGAAGACGAAATATGTGGACACCGGCAAGGTGTACTACATCCTGCGCGAGTTCCCGTTCGATCCGGTGGCCACCGCCGCCTTCATGCTGGCGCGCTGCGTGCCGGACGACAAATATTTCCCCATGGTGGACACGCTGTTCGAGACCCAGCGCGCCTGGGCCTTCGGCAACAACCCGGCCGCCGGCCTCCTCACCGTCGCCAAGCAGGCGGGCATGAGCGAGGCGGATTTCGAGAAGTGCCTGTCCGACAAGGACCTGGCCGAGAAGGTCCAGGCCAGCGCGCAGTATGGCAACAAGGAACTGGGCGTGGATTCCACCCCGACCTTCTTCATCAACGGCAAGAAGATTTCCGGCGCCATCTCGGTCGCCGATCTGGACAAGGAACTGGCGCCCCTGCTTCAGGGCAAGTGACGCCGTCCATTGGCTCGCGGAACGAGGCGGGTGCCCTGGCACCCGCCTTTTTCATGCGCTATTCGCCATCGGGATTGTTGGGGTCCGGTGCCAGCGGGCCGCGCGGCACGGTGGGCGGCGGGGTGCCGATCAGCGATCCGCTGCCGATGAGCGACCCGCTGCCCACGGTGGGGGGGCGCGGCGTGGATGCCACGGGCCGGGACGAGACCACCTGTCCGGAATAGGCGTCCACCGCCAGCAGCACCTGCCCCTCGGCCGAACTGGCCTGCACATAATAGAAGCCCTGCGAGAATTGCGGCGTCGAGACGCGGGCGTAGCCGGCGCTGCTGACGATCGCCTGGATCTGGTCCGCCGGGATCATGGGCGCGCCGGGCGGCATGGGCGTCTGCTGCGGGCTGAGCGGGATGTTGATGTAGGGCTGGACATAGACGCCCGGAGGTCCGGGCGGGCCGGGAGGCCCCGGGGGGGTGCCCTGGCCGCCGCCGCTCCAGCCGCCGCCATAGCCACCGTAGCCGCCCGAATTGCCGCTGGGCGTGCCGAACGTCACGCCGCGCTCGGCGCCGTGCGCGAGGGAGGCGGCCGCCGCCAGCGCCACCAGCAGGCCGAAGGCCAGGATGAAGCGGGTGCGTCCCGCCGTCAGGCGGGACGTGCGGGCAATGGCACGTGGCCGGCGAGGATCCGTATGGGACGTCATGGCAATTCCGTGCGGGTGCGTTTGAACGGCACAAGTCTGGCGGAGGAAGATTGCCGGAGGCTGGCCCGGGCTCCGTTCCGTCAGCCTCGACGGATCGTCGCGCTGATGGTCCCGCATGGCGGAACCGTTCCTGGCGTGTTCGCAATAGCGTTGCGTGGAAGGGGGGTTCCCCGTACCGTTGTTTCGCACAGGAGGGTGGATGCGCAATATATGCAGCATCGGCATGGCTCATGCGCATCAGCGTGCTTGTGGTTGTGCCGCTTTTCTGTCATCTTTCGAGAGATAGGGCAGTCCTGCTGCCCTATCGGCGTCCCCTCCAGCGTGTTCGAGCGTGCGTTCTAGCGAGCGTGCGCTTTCGTGCGCGAGGGTGAGGGAGTGGCGGATCGGCGGCAGGCCGGCGACAGGAGAGACCGAAGATGACCAGCATGGATCGCAACATCGGGACCGGAAGCGTGGCTCATGGCGCCGCTACCGCCAAAGACCCGGCGATCTTCGGTCGTCCGGAAGCGTTCGGCCTGTTCGACCCGGCGCAGGAGAAGGATTCCTGCGGCGTCGGCTTCATCGCCGACATCAAGGGCCGCAAGTCCCACAAGATCATCCAGGACGGCATCCAGATCCTGCTCAATCTCGAGCATCGCGGCGCGGTGGGCGCGGACCCGCGCGCCGGCGACGGCGCGGGCATGCTGGTGCAGATCCCGCATCGCTTCTTCGCCAAGGAGGCCGAGAAGCTCGGCTTCACCCTGCCCGAGCCCGGCCATTATGCGGTGGGCCACATCTTCATGCCCCGCGACGCGGAAGGCCGGGAGATCGTGCGCGCCGCGTTCGAGCGCGTGGTGGCTGAAGAGGGGCTCGTCCTGCTCGGCTGGCGCCACGTGCCCACCGACAATTCCTCGCTGGGCGAGAGCGTGCTGCCCACCGAGCCGAACCATGAGCAGATTTTCGTCGGCCGGGGCGAGAGCCAGGGCGACGAGGACTATTTCGAGCGCCGCCTGTTCGTGCTGCGCAAGGTGATTTCCAACGTCATCTATGACGCCAAGGACCCGCGCACCGCCGGCTATTATCCGGTGTCGCTGTCCTGCCGCACGCTCGTCTACAAGGGCATGTTCCTCGCCGACCAGCTGGGCGCCTATTATCCGGACCTGCACGATCCGGATTTCGAGAGCGCGCTCGCCCTCGTCCATCAGCGCTTCTCCACCAACACCTTCCCGGCCTGGCCGCTGGCCCATCCCTACCGGATGGTCGCCCACAACGGCGAGATCAACACGCTGCGCGGCAACGTGAACTGGATGGCCGCCCGCCAGGCGTCGGTGGACAGCGAGCTGTTCGGCGCCGACATCTCCAAGCTCTGGCCGATCTCCTACGAGGGCCAGTCGGACACCGCCTGCTTCGACAATGCGCTCGAATTCCTGACCCAGGGCGGCTACGGCCTTGCCCATGCGGCCATGATGCTGGTGCCGGAGGCCTGGGCGGGCAACCCGCTCATGGATGAGGAGCGGCGCGCCTTCTACGAATATCACGCCGCCCTCATGGAGCCCTGGGACGGCCCGGCCGCCATCGTGGCCACCGACGGTCGCCAGATCGTGGCGACGCTGGACCGCAACGGCCTGCGCCCGGCGCGCTATCTCGTCACCAGCGACGACACCATCGTGCTCGCCTCGGAAGCCGGCGTGCTCACCGTGCCGGAAGAGAAGATCGTCACCAAGTGGCGCCTCCAGCCGGGCAAGATGCTGCTGGTGGACCTGAAGGAAGGCCGCCTCGTCCCCGACGAGGAGATCAAAACCGAGCTGGCCCGCGCCAATCCCTACAAGGACTGGCTCAAGCACACCCAGCTCGTGCTCGAGGACCTGCGTCCCGTGGAGGCGCGCGAGGTGCGCACCGACGTGTCGCTGCTCGATCGCCAGCAGGCCTTCGGCTACACCCAGGAAGACGTGAAGCTGCTGATGGCCCCCATGGCCATCACCGGCCAGGAAGCCGTGGGTTCCATGGGCACCGACACGCCCATCCCCGTGCTCTCCGACAAGTCGAAGCTGCTCTACAATTATTTCCAGCAGAACTTCGCCCAGGTGACGAACCCGCCCATCGATCCGATCCGCGAGGAGATGGTCATGAGCCTCGTCTCCTTCATCGGGCCGCGGCCGAACATCTTCGACCTGGAGGGCACCGCCCGCCGCAAGCGGCTGGAGGTGCGCCAGCCCATCCTCACCAATGAGGACCTGGAGAAGATCCGCTCCATCGGCTTCATGGAAGAGCGGTTCGACACCCGCACGCTGGACATCACCTATCCGTCCGACAAGGGCGCGGCGGGCCTGGAAGGCGCGCTGGAGCGGCTGTGCGAACGCGCCGACGCGGCGGTGCACGGCGGCTACAACATCATCATCCTGTCCGACCGCATGGTCGGCCCGGATCGCATCCCGATCCCGGCGCTGCTGGCCACCGCCGCCGTGCACCATCACCTGATCCGCAAGGGCCTGCGCACCTCCGTGGGCCTCGTGGTGGAGACGGGCGAAGCGCGCGAGATCCACCATTTCGCCTGCCTCGCCGGCTATGGCGCGGAGGCGATCAACCCCTACCTCGCGTTCGAGACGCTGCTCGCTTTGGGTGACATCCCGAAGGAGGTGGACGACTACGAGATCGTCAAGCGCTTCATCAAGTCCATCGACAAGGGCCTGCTGAAGGTGATGTCCAAGATGGGCATCTCCACCTACCAGTCCTATTGCGGCGCGCAGATCTTCGACGCCGTCGGTCTGTCGTCGGCGGTGATCGAGCGCTATTTCTTCGGCACCGCCTCGACCATCGAGGGTGTCGGCCTCGCCGAGATCGCCGAAGAGACGGTGCGCCGCCACCAGCTCGCCTTCTCGGACGCGCCGGTCTACCGCCTGTCGCTGGATGTGGGCGGCGAGTATGGCTACCGCATGCGCGGGGAGGATCACGCCTGGACGCCGGATTCGGTCGCGACCCTGCAGCATGCCGTGCGCGGCAACGCCCAGGACCGCTACCGCGCCTTCTCCGCCATGATCAACGAGCAGGACAGGCGCCACCTCACCATCCGCTCGCTGTTCCGCCTGCGCGAGCCGGAGGAATACGGCCGCGCGCCGGTGCCGCTGTCTGAGGTCGAGCATCCCCGGGAGATCGTGAAGCGCTTTTCCACCGGCGCCATGTCCTTCGGCTCCATCTCGCGAGAGGCACACACCACGCTCGCCATCGCCATGAACCGGATCGGCGGCAAGTCGAACACCGGCGAGGGCGGCGAGGAATCCGAGCGCTACAAGCCGCTGCCCAATGGCGACAGTGCCCGTTCCGCCATCAAGCAGGTGGCGTCCGGCCGCTTTGGCGTGACGGCGGAATATCTCGTCAATTCCGACGTGATGCAGATCAAGGTGGCCCAGGGCGCCAAGCCCGGCGAGGGCGGCCAGCTGCCCGGCCACAAGGTGGATGCGGTGATCGCCAAGGTGCGCCACTCCACCCCGGGCGTCGGCCTCATTTCTCCGCCGCCGCATCACGACATCTATTCCATCGAGGATCTGGCGCAGCTCATCTATGACCTGAAGAACGTCAATCCCGATGCGGACGTATCGGTGAAGCTGGTGTCGGAAGTGGGCGTCGGCACGGTGGCCGCGGGCGTCGCCAAGGCGCGCGCCGACCACATCACCATCTCCGGCTTCGAGGGCGGTACCGGCGCCTCGCCGCTCACCTCCATCAAGCATGCGGGCTCGCCCTGGGAGATGGGCCTCGCCGAGACCCAGCAGACGCTGGTGGCCAACCGCCTGCGCGGGCGCATCGCCCTGCAGGTGGACGGCGGCCTGCGCACCGGCCGGGATGTGGTCATCGGCGCGCTGCTCGGCGCCGACGAGTTCGGCTTCTCCACCGCCCCCCTGATCGCGGCGGGCTGCATCATGATGCGCAAGTGCCACCTCAACACCTGCCCGGTCGGCGTCGCCACCCAGGATCCGGTGCTGCGCAAGCGCTTCAAGGGCACGCCCGAGCACATCATCAACTACTTCTTCTTCGTGGCCGAGGACGTCCGCGAGATCATGGCCCAGCTCGGCTTCCGCACGGTGGACGAGATGATCGGCCGGTCCGACGTGCTGGACCGGAAGGAGGCCATCGACCACTGGAAGGCGAAGGGCCTGGACTTCAGCCGCATCTTCGCCCAGCCGCAGGTGCCGCCGACGGTCTCCGTGCGCCACACCGAGCGCCAGCACCATCCCATCGAGAAGGTGCTGGACCGCGCCCTCATCGCCAAGGCCGAGCCGGCGCTCGAACGCGGCGAGAAGGTGGTCATCGACAGCGCGATCCGCAGCGTCGACCGCTCCGCGGGCGCCATGCTCTCCGGCGCGGTGGCCAAGCGCTACGGCCATGCCGGCCTGCCGGACGGCACTATCGAAGTGAACCTCAAGGGCACCGCCGGCCAGGCCTTCGGCGCCTTCCTCGCGGCGGGCGTGACGCTGAACCTGGAGGGCGAGGCCAACGACTACGTGGGCAAGGGGCTGTCGGGTGGACGCATCATCGTGCGGCCGCCGGAGGCCACGGGCATCGTCGCGGAGAACTCGATCATCGTCGGCAACACCGTCATGTACGGCGCGACCGAGGGCGAGTGCTACTTCCGGGGCGTCGCCGGCGAGCGCTTCGCCGTGCGCAATTCCGGGGCAATCGCCGTGGTTGAAGGCACTGGCGACCATGGCTGCGAGTACATGACCGGCGGCGTGGTCGTGGTCATCGGCCAGACCGGGCGCAATTTCGCGGCCGGCATGTCCGGCGGCGTGGCCTATGTGCTGGACGAGGACAAGACCTTCGCCAAGCGCTGTAACCTCTCCATGGTGGACCTGGAGCCGGTGGAAGAGGAGGAAGACCTCCTGGAGCGCCTCCACCACCATGGCGGCGACCTGGAGTTCAAGGGCCGCATCGACGTGCAGGGCGACATGTCCCGCCACGACGAGGAGCGCCTGCACCAGTTGATCGTCAAGCACCTGCACTACACAGGCTCGCAGCGGGCCAAGATGATCCTCGACAATTGGGCCGACTACCGCTCCAAGTTCGTCAAGGTGATGCCGGTCGAATACCGGCGGGCCCTGCGCGAGATGGAAAAACGCAACGGCCTGCAGGCGGCCGAATAGGCTGCGCGCGGACCAAACGGGGCAAAAGCCTGCGGCGGTCCGGAAAGGACCGCCGCCGTCCCACGCGAGACGGCGGTATGGCGGGGCAGGGAGCCGGCTCACGCATGCCGGCTCTGCGGGCGCTGCGCGCAAAAAGCGCCGGGTCGAGAGTCCCCAAGCTGGAACAATTCTTGTAATGGAGCTTCCGCGCGGCGAGCGCGACGCGGCTCCGCGGAGGGGTGTCTGATGGGTAAGGTCACGGGGTTTCTGGAGATCGATCGGCACGATCAGAAGTATCAGCCGGCCTCCGATCGCATTCGCCATTTCCGCGAATTCACCTTGCCGCTGCCGGAAACCGAGGTGGGCAACCAGGCGGCGCGCTGCATGGATTGCGGCGTTCCCTTCTGCCATGGCGATACCGGCTGCCCGGTCCACAACCAGATCCCGGACTGGAACGACCTCGTCTACAATGGCGATTGGGAGGAGGCGGCGCGCAACCTGCACTCCACCAACAATTTCCCCGAGTTCACCGGCCGCGTGTGCCCCGCCCCGTGCGAGGAGGCCTGCACGCTGAACCTTGAGGACGTGCCGGTCACTATCAAGACGGTGGAGCAGGCGCTCGCCGACAAGGCGTGGAAGATGGGCTGGATCAAGCCCGAATTGCCGGCGCAGCGCACCGGGCGCTCCGTGGCGGTGGTCGGCTCCGGTCCCGCCGGCATGGCGGCGGCCCAGCAGCTCGCCCGCGCCGGGCATGACGTCCATGTCTTCGAGCGCGAGCCGAAGGCCGGCGGCCTGCTGCGCTACGGCATCCCCGACTTCAAGATGGAAAAGCACCACATCGACCGCCGCGTGGCGCAGATGGAGGCCGAAGGCGTCACCTTCCACTACGGCGTGAACGTGGGCGTGACCAAGCCGCTGCAGGAACTGCTCGACAATTATGACGCGGTGCTGCTGGCCGGCGGCGCGGAGACCCCGCGCGACCCGAAGCTGCCCGGCCAGGAACTGGAAGGCGTGCATTTCGCCATGCCCTATCTGGTGCAGCAGAACCGCCGCGTCGGCCATGAGGATACCGGCCGCGAGCACCCGCTGCTGGCGGCGGGCCGCCATGTGGTGGTGGTGGGCGGCGGCGATACGGCGTCCGACTGCGTCGGCACGGCGTTCCGTCAGGGCGCGTTGTCGGTGACCCAGCTCGACATCCGCCCAGTGCCGCCCATGAAGGAGAACAAGCTGGCGGTGTGGCCCTACTGGCCGACCAAGTTCCGCACCTCGTCCTCGCAGGCCGAGGGCGCCGACCGCGAGTTCGCCTGCGCCACGCTCGGCATCGAGGGCCGCAACGGCCGCGTGACCGGCGTGAAGTGCGCGCGTGTGGACCATCACCGCAAGCCGGTGCTCGGCACCGAGTTCGTGCTGCGCGCCGATCTGGTCTTCCTCGCCATCGGCTTCGCCGCCCCGCTGCACGCGGGCATGATTGAGCAGTCCGGCGCGGCGCTGGACGGGCGTGGCAACGTGAAGGCCGACGAGACCGACTACCTCACTTCGATCCCCAAGCTCTATGCGGCGGGCGACATGCGGCGCGGCCAGTCGCTGGTGGTGTGGGCGATCCGCGAGGGCCGGCAGGCGGCGCACGCCATCGATAAGGCGCTGATGGGCGCGACCACGCTGCCGCGCTGAGGCGAGCGGCGTTTCATTCCTCCAAACGCGAAACGGCCGGGCGCTTGCCCGGCCGTATTGTTTTGCGCCGGTGCGGGGGCGGCGGTCAGATCAGATAGGCCGCCGCCACGAGGCCGATGACCACGATGGCCAACAGGCCAAGGGTCACGAGGCCGAGGCGCTTCTCGATGAATTCCCGGGCGGCCGGGCCGAAATAATGCAGCAGCGCCGCGAGGATGAAGAAGCGCAGGCCGCGCGTGATGACCGACAGGACGAAGAACCAGAACAGATTGTAGTTGGCGAAGCCCGAGGTGATGGTCACCAGCTTGTAAGGGATGGGAGTAAGTCCCTTGAGCAGGATCACCCAATGACCGTAATGGGCATAGGCGGCGCGGAACGTGTCCACCTTCTGCCCGTAGCCGTAGAGGTTGATGAGCCAGAGCCCCAGGCTGTCATAGAGCAGCGCGCCGATGGCATAGCCCACCAGGCCGCCGAGCACGGAGGCGATGGTGGCGATGAGTGCGTAGCGCCAGGCCTTGTCCGGCCGGGCCAACGTCATCGGCACCTGGAGCACGTCCGGCGGCACGGGGAAGATCGAGCTTTCCGCAAAGGCGACGACGGCGAGCGCCCAGGGGGCCGAGGGGCGCGCGGAATAGGCGATCACCCAGTCATAGAGCTTGCGGATCATGGATGTCTTCGGGCTCGAGGGACTTGCAGGTGCGTCCCGGCCCGCCCCTGTGGCGGGCTTTGACACCTTGTGCGCACCGGCTCTAGACGGGCCGCGCGTGGCTGTCCAGCACCGGGGAGAGGGCAATCCGCCTCGCCGTTCACCCTTCGTGAAGCTTAATGGCGGAAGCGTGGGAACTGTGTGGCGGGAGTGGGCATTAACCGTCGCGAAGGTGAGACACGTTCCGCCCCATCTCTGAAGGAGGAATTAACGTCTTGCCAACGGATCCGTGGGACTTTGCCGCTTTCCGCGCCAGGCCTGCGTGCCGGTTCCACTTCTGGAAGAGACTCGCCATGTTGAAGCGTATCGCCGTGTTTGCAGTGCTGGTGCTGAGCTATGCGGTCACCGGCATCGCCTTGAGCTCGGGCCCCAACCACGCCGGGCCTGCCGTCGCCTCCGCCGCCGAGTGAGGTCGTCCTCCGGCCAAAAAAGCGCCGGCACCCCTTGGGGAATGCCGGCGCAGTTGGCTTGGAGGTGGTGAACGATGTGTCCGCCAGCCCGCGCTCATGGGCGGCGGGCCGGTGTTCCGTCAGTGCCGTGCCGCGACCTTCTGCTGGGATGCGTGCAGATCCGCTGCCCGTAGGTCGGCGGCGGTCAGGGGCGGGGTGGCGAGGTGGTCGCCGAGGCCTGCCATGGCGGCGCGCTGACGTACCAGGGCCAAGACCACGTCGAGCGTCGGCGTCGGCACGTCCACCAGACGGCCCATTTCCTGCACCACGGTGACCAGCGGGTCGATCTCCATCGGCCGTCCGCGCTCCATGTCCTGGAGCATGGAGGTCTTGTGTGCGCCGACCGCGCCCGCGCCGTTGATGCGCCGTTCCACGTCCACCCGGAACGTGACGCCGAGGCGGGTGGCGATCATCTGGGCTTCCAGCATCATCGCCTTGGCCACCGCGCGGGTGTCGGGATCGCCGGCGATCACGTCGAGCGTAGCGTGGGTCAGCGCACTGATGGGGTTGAAGCAGAGGTTGCCCCACAGCTTCAGCCACATCTCGTCGCGGATATGCGCGGTGATCGGCGCCCGCAGGCCGGAAGCGTTCATCAGGGCGCTGAGACGCTCGATGCGGTCGGTGTGCTCGCCGGAGGGCTCACCCAGGGGGAATTTGTCGCCGTAGACGTGCTGGATCACGCCGGGCTCCACCACTTCCGTGGCCGGATAGACGATACAGCCGATGGCGCGCTCGGGGCGCAGCACGTCCCACTGTTTTCCGCCCGGATCGATGCTCTCCAGGGTGCGGCCTTCCAGCGGCCCGCCGTGCTTGTAGAAGTACCAGTAGGGGACGCCGTTCACGGCGGTGACGACGCTGGTGTCGTTGCCGAGCAGCGGGCGCATGCGCTCCACCACGCCCGGAACGGAATGGGCCTTCAGCGAGATGAAGACGTAGTCCTGTGGTCCCAGGTCCGCCGGGTTGTCACTGGCCCGCACGCGGGCGACCCGCTCCTCGCCATCGATGAGCAACTTCACGCCGTTCTCGCGCATGGCCTCCAGATGGGCACCCCTGGCCACCAGGCTCACATCGGCACCGGCTCGGGCCATTTGCACGCCGAGATAACCACCGATGGCGCCAGCCCCGTAGATGCACACCTTCATGCTGCGTCTCCTCGTACCGTGAATGACGTATTATGTATGCCAGCACTGAGGGCAGGCTTCGCCGTGGAGGGCGGATGAAAAGACAATAACGATGAGAAATATTTCCGTCACGTGGAAAAATGCCGCGGGGTCGCTAAAATCGATTTAGGCGCGCCCGAGGCGCTGTGCCGCCACGGCATCGGGACCTGAGGACAAATCTGTCGCGCCGGTGGTTGAGCCACGGGCGGCGCCTTGCCAAAGATGGCGGGGAGGACTGAAGTGCGCAGGCGCGTCGGCACCGGCTGGCGGCTTGGCTGTGGAGTGTCGTTCATGCCGGATACGGACCTCTTGCCGCGACGTCGCGGCCGCCCGGCTTCCGCCTCGCCGGAAGGGGGCTCGGAGGTTCAGTCCCTCGATCGGGCCATCGCGCTGCTGCGGGTTCTGGCCGAGGCCGACGGCATGAGCCTGACCGACATCGCCCGCACCGCCGATCTGCCCGCCTCCACCGTGCATCGGCTGCTGGCCACGCTGCAGAAGCGCCAGCTCGTCAATCACGAGGCGGAAACCGGCCTGTGGACCGTGGGGCTTGGCCTGTTCCGCATCGGCGCCGCCTATCTGCGCATCCGCAAGCTGCCGGACATCGGCCGGCCGGTGATCCGCCGCCTGCTGCACGAGACCGACGAGACCGTCAATCTCGCCATGTTCGACGGCAGCGAACTGGTGGTGGTGGCCCAGGCGGAAGGCCATGCCAGCGTGCGGGCCTTCTTCCGCCTCGGCCTGCGCCTGCCGCTGCATGCCAGCGCCGCCGGCAAGAGCGTCCTGGCGGCTGCGAGCCCTGCATTCCGCGGCGCATTGCTGGCCCAGGTGCGCTACGAGGCGCTGGCGGTGCGCACCCATCGCACCGAGCGGGCGCTGATGGATGATGTCACCGCCATCCTCGAGCGGGGCTATGCCGTTGACGACGAGGAACACACCACCGGCATGCGCGCGGTGGCGGCGGCCATCTTCAATGAATGGCGCGAGCCCATCGGCGCGGTCTCCGTCTCCGGGCCTTCTGTCCGCATGAGCGATGACCGTCTGGCCCGGCTGGGGCGGCGGGTGGCGGCCGCGGCGGACCAGATGACGCGGCTTTATTCCGGCGCCGACGAGACGCTGCCCCCGGATTTCGCCGCCTATCGCTGAGCGTTCGGCCGGGCGGCGGTTCTCTGCCGGTAACTTGACTACCGGAACATCCGTCCGCTCCGCGCGGAAGAGGGCGCGCGGAAGAGGAGGAGCGTGTCATCGCCAACGGCTTGGGTGGCTTGCGTGAGGGCTGTTGTGCGCGAGTTGTCTCGCTGTTTTGTCTGAAATAATGAATGCAGTATTCAAAGTATTTAATGCAGTGCACAAGATGTGAAACACTTAATTGTCGTTGCGTCATGTGCGGGGTCGGCATAGGCTGATCCATGTCGTACATCAAGGCATGCGCCGCGTGTCGCAATGTCTCAGGTGGGCGGCGAACGATCCGCCACGGAAAAACGGCGGACGATTCGGGAGGATCAGATCCGATGCAGCTCGCACATGCGCGCACGTTGAAGACATGGGCCGCCGGCCTTCTGGCCGCTGCGTTCCTTGCGCCCGTTTCCGCTCTCGCCTGGGAGCCGACCAAGACGGTGGAGTTCATCGTCCCGGCCGGCACTGGCGGTGGCGCCGACCAGATGGCGCGGATGGTTCAGGGCATCATCCAGAAGCACAGCCTGATGTCCCAGCCGCTGGTCGTGATCAACAAGGCTGGCGGTGCCGGCGCCGAAGGCTTTCTGGACATGAAGGCCTCTAGCGGAAACCCGCACAAGATCGTCATTACACTATCGAACCTCTTCACCACGCCGCTCGCCACCGGCGTTCCGTTCAAGTGGGACGAGCTGACCCCCATCTCCATGCTCGCGCTCGACGAATTCATCCTCTGGGTGAATGCCAAGGCGCCGTATGACGATGTGAAAGGCTATCTGGCTGCGCTGAAGGCCGCGACGCCCGGCAGCGAGTTCAAGATGGGTGGCACCGGCTCGAAGCAGGAAGACCAGATCATCACCGCCGCCATTGAGCAGAAGACCGGCACCAAGTTCATCTACGTTCCCTACAAGGGCGGCGGAGATGTTGCCGCACAACTGGTGGGCGGGCACGTCACGTCCTCGGTCAACAATCCGATCGAGGCCGTGTCGCAGTGGCGGGCCGGCGAGCTGAAGCCGCTCTGCGTGTTCGATACGGTGCGGTTGCCCTACAAGGAGCCGGTGGCGGGCGAGAAGTCGTGGGCCGACATTCCCACCTGCAAGGAAGCCGGGCTCGACATCGAGTATCTGATGCTGCGCGGCATCTTCGGCGCCCCCCGGATCACGGCGGATCAGGTGGGATATTATGTGGATCTCTTCCGCCGCGTCCGTGAGACGCCGGAATGGAAGGACTTCATGCAGAAGGGCGCGTTCAACACCAGCGCGCTGACCGGAGCCGAATACAAGACCTGGCTCGGCAAGGCCGCCGACAGCCATCGGACGCTGATGGAGACCGCCGGCTTCATCGCCAAATAGGCCGTGGCGTCAGCGGCGACCTGAGCCGCCGGGTAAAGGCCCGCGTCGCATGCCGGCGCGGCCCATCGGGGCGGCCGGCATGTGCAGGCGCCAGGGTGCCCGGCAGGACCGGGCCCCGGCGGGATGGATGGCCGGCCGCGTGCCCGGTTTCGAGAGCGACGTTCCTGCGGCCCCCGGGGCCAGGGCGCGCTCCTGATGAGCGCCGGCGCAGCGGGGTCACGAACGCCGATCGGACATGCCGGAGCGCGCCGCCCCGGCAGTTGTTCCCGCCTCGCCTTGCGCGGGGCGGTCCTTAGGCCTTGTCGATCTGGGGAGAAACTGCATGGAATCCCACAACGCCGCGTCCGAGCACACCGTCACACGCCGGACCATGGACATCGTCGTGGCGCTCGCCTTCATGGCGGTCGCGACGCTGGTCATGGTCGATAGCTGGCGGATCGGGGCGCGCTGGGCGAGCGATGGCCCGCAGGCGGGCTATTTCCCCTTCTATGTCGGCGCCATCATGATGGTGGCCAGCATCGGCACGCTGCTCAAATGTGTCCTCGCCTCGCATCCGGACCGATCCAACTTCGTTGATCGCTCGCAATTGCGCTCGGTGCTCCAGGTCCTCGTGCCCACCACTGCTTATGTGGTGCTCATCAACCTGCTGGGACTTTACGTGTCCTCGGCCATCTTCATCGCCTTCTTCATGTGGTGGCTGGGCAAGTACAAGCTGCCGCTGATCCTGCCGGTGGCGATCGGGGTGCCCCTGGTCCTTTTCGTGATGTTCGAGATCTGGTTCCTCGTGCCGCTGCCCAAGGGGCCGATCGAGACCGCCCTCGGCTACTGACGCCTCGCGCCCGGCCGGCAAAGCCACGCCGGGCGTCCGTGACGCTCACATCCCGTTTGCACGTGCCAGGAAACGCATCCGGCGTCCGGCACAGGGGAGGACATCGTGGAAGCGCTTTCATCTCTGATTGCCGGGTTCGGCGTCCTCGCCGACCCCATGAACATCGTCTACATGTTCGTGGGCATCATGCTCGGCGTGCTCATCGGCGTGCTGCCGGGCCTCGGCGGGGCCAATGGCGTCGCCATCCTGCTGCCGCTCACCTTCTCCATGTCGCCGGTCTCCGCGATCATCATGCTCTCCTCCATCTATTGGGGAGCGCTGTTCGGCGGCGCCATCACCTCGATCCTGTTCAATATTCCAGGCGAGCCATGGTCGGTGGCGACGACATTCGACGGCCATCCCATGGCGCAGAAGGGGCGGGCCGGCGAGGCGCTGACCGCCGCCTTCACCGGCTCCTTCATCGGCGCCTTCATCGCCGTGCTGCTCATCACCTTTCTGGCGCCGGTCATCGCCAAGTTCGCCTTGCAGTTCGGGCCGGCGGAGTTCTTCGCGGTCTATCTCCTCACCTTCTGTTCCTTCGTGGGCATGGGGCGCGAGCCGCCCACCAAGGTGCTGGCGGCCATGACATTGGGCTTCGCCCTGGCGGCGGTGGGCATCGACACGGTGACCGGGCAATTGCGCATGACCTTCGGCTCGGTCGAGCTGTTGCGCGGCTTCGACTTCCTGGTGGCGGTCATCGGCCTGTTCGGCGTCGGTGAGATCCTGCTCACCATGGAGGAGGGGCTGGCCTTCAAGGGCAAGAGCGCCGCCATCAATGCCAGGGTGGTGTTCGAGACCTGGAAGCAGCTGCCGAGATTCTGGCTGGGCTGCCTGCGCTCGGCGGCGGTGGGCTGCTGGATGGGCATCACGCCCGGCGGCGCCACGCCCGCCTCCTTCATGAGCTACGGCCTCGCCAAGCGGTTCTCGAAGCGGGGCCGGGAGTTCGGCAAGGGCGAGTTGGAAGGCGTGGTGATGCCGGAAGTGGCCGCCCATGCCGCCGGCACCAGCGCGCTGCTGCCCATGCTGACGCTGGGCATTCCCGGATCGCCCACTGCCGCCGTGCTGCTGGGCGGCCTGCTGATCTGGGGGCTCCAGCCCGGGCCGCTGCTGTTCGTGGAGCAGAAGGACTTCGTCTGGGGCCTGATCGCCTCCATCTATCTGGGCAACATCGCCGGCCTGCTGGTGGTGCTGACCACGGTGCCGCTGTTCGCGGCCATCCTGCGGGTGCCGTTCAGCGTCATCGCGCCCATCATCCTGGTGGTCTGCGCGGTCGGTGCCTACACCGTGCACAACGCCACCATGGACATCGCGGTGATGCTGGTGTTCGGCGTCATCGGCTATCTGTTCAAGAAGCTGGACTATCCGCTGGCGCCGCTGGTGCTGGCGCTGGTGCTGGGCGACATGGCGGAGAGCTCGTTCCGCCAGGCCATGCTGGTCTCGCAGGGCAACCTCGGCATCTTCTGGTCGAACCCCCTGGTGGGCAGCATCGTGACGCTGGCCCTGGTGATGCTGTTCTGGCCGCTGATCGGCGCGGTGCTGCATCGCCTGCGCGGCGACCGGGCCAAAGCGGCTGCCGCCGAATGACGCCGCGCGGGGGCTGCTTTGCCGCAGCCCTCGCCTGCGTTCAGCGGCCCCACCACACCCTCCGCGGCCGGTGGTGACCCAGCGCAAAGCCGCACAGCAGCAGGATTTTTGCTGCACCGCGGAAATTTTTCCGCGAGGCACGGGGATTGCGCGGAGTCGTCGCATACAGTACGCAGTATTTCACCGACGGCATGCGCCCGCCAGAAGGCGCTGCCACAGGGAAGGGGACAGGCCTCGTGGATCAGGTCGCAGATACACCAAAGCTCAATGTCGAGCCCCTCGGGGCGAGTTCGAGCCTGCGCGCCCTGGCCTACGACGCTCTCAAGCGGGCCATCACGGAAATGGACATCTACGGCAGCAGCACCGATTTCCGTCTGGATGAGCGTCAGCTCTCCGAGGATCTCGGCGTGAGCCGCACCCCCATCCGTGAAGCGATGACGGTGCTGGAGCAAGAAGGCTTTGTCCGCTCCGTGCCCCGGCGCGGCATCTTCGTGGTGCGCAAGACCAAGCGGCAGCTGGTCGAGATGATCACCGTGTGGGCGGCGCTGGAAAGCATGGCTGCCCGGCTGGCCGCGACCCACGCCAGCTCCGCCGACCTCAAGGGGCTGCGGCGGCTGTTCAACGAATTCGAGCAGGAGCCTCCTGCGGCTCATGTCCATGACTATTCGAAGGCCAATATCGCCTTCCATCAGGCGATCATCCGCATGGGTGGCAGCGGCCTGATCGTGGACATGACGGAAAATCTCTTCCTGCACATGCGGGCCATCCGGGCGGTGTCGATCCGGCAGGACAACCGCTCCCAGGTGTCCATGCAGGAGCACATGGCGATCATCGACGCGCTCGAGGCGCGGGATCCGGAACGCGCCGAGCGCCTTGTGCGCGAGCACACGATGGCCCTCGCCGCGCTGGTGGAGAAGCACGGACAATTTCCTGAATAGGCGGCGCCGAGGGGCCCGCCGGGGTCTGGGCCTTCCGGGCAGACCGGAAGCCCATGGCTCATCTAAGACGCAAGATCGCCGGTACAGCCAAAGAACTTTCGGGAGGACGGGTTATGTCCGCAGTTGCACAGAGAATTGACGCCAACGACGCCGAGGCCCAGGAGCTGACCGATGGCTTCCATCTGGTCATCGATGCGCTGAAGCTGAACGGCGTCGACACGATCTATGGCGTGCCGGGCATCCCGATCACCGATTTCGGGCGCATGGCGCAGGCCGAAGGCATTCGCGTCATCTCCTTCCGCCACGAGCAGAACGCCGGCAACGCGGCGGCCATCGCCGGCTTCCTCACCAAGAAGCCCGGCATCTGCCTCACCGTCTCCGCGCCGGGCTTCCTCAACGGCCTGACGGCGCTGGCCAACGCCACCACCAACTGCTTCCCGATGATCCTGATCAGCGGCTCGTCCGAGCGCGAGATCGTGGATCTCCAGCAGGGCGACTATGAGGAGATGGACCAACTGGCCATCGCCAAGCCGCTGTGCAAGGCCGCTTTCCGCGTGCTGCACGCGGCCGACATCGGCATCGGCGTGGCCCGCGCCATCCGTGCGGCCGTCTCCGGCCGTCCCGGCGGCGTCTATCTCGACCTGCCCGCCAAGCTGTTCTCGCAGGTGATGGATGCGGCCGCCGGCGAGAAGTCGCTGGTGAAGGTCATTGATGCCGCGCCGGAACAGATCCCCGGCACGAAGGCGGTGGATCGCGCCATCGACCTGCTGAAGAGTGCAAAGCGGCCGCTGATCATTCTGGGCAAGGGTGCGGCTTACGCCCAGGCGGACGACGACATCCGTGCGCTGGTCGAGAAGAGCGGCATTCCCTTCCTGCCCATGAGCATGGCCAAGGGCCTGCTGCCCGATACCCATCCGCAGTCCGCGGGCGCCGCGCGCTCCACGGCGCTGAAGGATTCGGACGTGGTGCTGCTGCTTGGCGCCCGCCTCAACTGGCTGCTCTCGCACGGCAAGGGCAAGACCTGGGGCGAGCCCGGCTCGAAGAAGTTCATCCAGGTGGACATCGAGCCGAAGGAGATGGACTCCAACG
Source organism: Azorhizobium doebereinerae UFLA1-100 (assembly GCF_000473085.1). GTDB lineage: Bacteria > Pseudomonadota > Alphaproteobacteria > Rhizobiales > Xanthobacteraceae > Azorhizobium > Azorhizobium doebereinerae. Next base: position 4,467 of record NZ_AXBA01000023.1, on the reverse strand, counting down.
TCGAGATCGCCGCGCCGCTGGTGGGTGACATCGGCTCCGTGGTGTCCGCCCTGCTGGCGCGCATCGACGGCGATTGGCAGGCCCCGCCGGCCGACTGGGTGGAATCGATCCGCTCCAAGAAGGAAGCCAATATCGCCAAGATGGCGCCGAAGCTCCTGAAGAACTCCTCGCCCATGGACTTCCATGGCGCGCTCGGCGCGCTGAAGAACGTCATCAAGGAACGCCCCGACGCGATCCTGGTGAACGAGGGCGCCAATACGCTCGATCTCGCCCGCGGCATCATCGACATGTATCAGCCGCGCAAGCGCCTGGACGTGGGCACCTGGGGCGTGATGGGCATCGGCATGGGCTTCGCCATCGCCGCGGCTGTTGAAAGCGGCAAGCCGGTGCTGGCGGTGGAAGGCGACAGCGCCTTCGGCTTCTCCGGCATGGAGGTGGAGACGATCTGCCGCTACAACCTGCCGGTCTGCATCGTCATCTTCAACAACAACGGCATCTACCGCGGCACGGACACCGATCCGACCGGCCGCGATCCGGGCACCACGGTGTTCGTGAAGGACAGCCGCTACGACAAGATGATGGAAGCCTTCGGCGGGGTGGGCGTGAATGTCACCACCCCGGACGCGCTCTACCGCGCGGTGAGCGATGCCATGGACAGCGGCAAGCCGACCCTCATCAACGCCGTCATCGATCCGGCGGCGGGCAGCGAGAGCGGCAACATCGGCAGCCTCAATCCGCAGAGCGTGGTGGTGCGCAAGAAATAGCATCACGGCGATTGCGGCCGGACTTCAAGTCAGCCGGGCGGAGCCAAGGCCCCGCCCTCCTTCTCCACCCGCGTTGATCAACGAGACACCAAGCGTTGCTTAAGGCGCGTGCGGAAAGGACATGAGGGATCCCATGGGAAAGGCCTTGGACGGCGTCCGCATCCTGGATTTCACCCACGTTCAGTCGGGGCCGACCTGCACGCAGTTGCTGGCTTGGTTCGGCGCCGACGTGATCAAGGTGGAGCGCCCCGGCGAGGGCGATGTCACGCGCACCCAACTGCGTGACGTCCCCAATGCCGACAGCCTCTACTTCACCATGCTGAACTCCAACAAGCGCTCCATCACTCTCGACACCAAGAATCCCGAGGGAAAGAAGGTGCTCGAGGATCTGGTGAGAGCTTGCGACGTGCTGGTGGAGAATTTCGCGCCCGGCGCGCTCGACCGCATGGGCTTCACCTGGGAGCGTTTGCAGAGCCTCAACCCGCGCCTGATCCTCGCTTCGGTGAAGGGCTTCGGTCCCGGCCCGTTCGAGGATTGCAAGGTCTATGAGAACGTCGCCCAGTGCACCGGCGGCGCCGCCTCCACCACCGGCTTCCGCGATGGCCTGCCCATGGTGACGGGCGCGCAGATCGGCGACAGCGGCACGGGGCTGCATCTGGCGCTCGGCATCGTCACCGCTTTGTACCAGCGCGAGCACACCGGGCGCGGCCAGAAGGTGCTCGCTGCCATGCAGGACAGCGTGCTGAACCTCTGCCGGGTGAAGGTGCGCGACCAGCAGCGCCTGGAGCGCGGGCCGCTGCGCGAATATAGCCAGTTCGGTGAGGGCCTGCCGTTTGGCGACGCGGTGCCGCGCGCGGGCAATGATTCCGGCGGTGGCCAGCCGGGCCGCATCCTGAAATGCAAGGGCTGGGAACACGATCCCAACGCCTACATCTATTTCATCACCCAGGCTCCGGTGTGGGACAAGATCTGCGATGTGATCGGTGAGCCGTCCTGGAAGACGGACGCCAATTACGCGACGCCGGCGGCGCGCCTGCCGCACCTCAACGAGATCTTCACCCGCATCGAAGCGTGGACCATGGCCCACACCAAGTTCGAGGCCATGGAGGTACTCAACCGCTACGACATTCCGTGCGGGCCGATCCTCTCCATGAAGGAGATCATCGCCGACGAGTCGCTCTATGCCACCGGCACGCTGGTGGAGGTGGATCACCCGGTGCGTGGCCCCTACCTGACGGTCGGCAACCCGGTGAAGCTGTCGGACAACGACGTGCCGGTGGAGCGATCGCCGCTGCTCGGGGAACACACCGAGGAAATCCTCGCCGCCGTCCTGGGCTTCGATGCGGAGCGCATCGCCCAGGTCAAGATGTCCGGCGCCGTGGGCGCCGAGCCGGTGCGCCAGGCGGCGGAGTGAGACCATCCTTGGCGGCCGGCCTCGGGCCTGTCGCATGGCCTCGGCGCGTGCCGGGGCGGGACTTTGGGTAGCAATGCCCGGCGGGCCGGACCGGCCCGCGAAGAAGACCTTGGGATGCCGGGCCCGGCCGTCAACGCCGGATCGGGCGGGGCGCGCCCCGCCGGCATCCCGCGGAATGGCCCGGTCAGCCTGCCCCTCAAGGTCAGGCAGCGGGTCGGTCGTTCCCCGTGCGGGGGGCGGCGGACCGGCGGCGTTCGGGCCCTGATGCGTGATGAGACCTCGAGTACGGCTAAGCCAAATCAGAGTGGGCCATGTCCGGTGCGATCAGTTCTCTTCCGCAAAGGGGCGCGGTCGGCGATGCCGCCATCATGAAGTGTCGTGACCAGGCATAGCGCCTCGACTGCGGGTCGAGGCAAGTCGTTGAAAGGGAGATCCACATGACCAAGCCGCTCGAGGGTATCAAGATCATCGATTTCACGCATGTTCAGGCTGGCCCGGCCTGCACGCAGTTGCTGGCGTGGTTTGGCGCCGACGTGATCAAGGTCGAGCGCCCGGGTTCCGGCGACGTGACGCGCAATCAGCTGCGCGACATCAGCAATGCGGATGCGCTCTATTTCACCATGCTGAATTCCAACAAGCGCTCGCTGACCCTCGACACCAAGACCCCCGAGGGCAAGGAAGTCCTCACCAAGCTCATCAGGGAGAGCGACGTCCTGGTGGAGAATTTCGGCCCCGGCGCGCTGGACCGCATGGGCTTCACCTGGGAGCACATCAAGGAACTGAACCCGGGCATGATCGTCGCGTCGGTGAAGGGCTTCTCCGACGGCCATCACTATGAAGACCTGAAGGTCTATGAGAATGTGGCGCAGTGCGCCGGCGGTGCCGCCTCCACCACCGGCTTCTGGGACGGTCCCCCCACCGTGTCGGCCGCCGCGCTCGGCGACAGCAACACCGGCATGCATCTGGCCATCGGCATCCTCACGGCGCTGCATGCCAAGAACAAGACCGGCAAGGGCCAGAAGGTCGCCGTCTCCATGCAGGATTCGGTCATCAACCTGTGCCGCGTGAAGCTGCGCGACCAGCAGCGCCTCGACCGCGTCGGCTATCTCGAGGAATACCCGCAGTATCCCCACGGCACGTTCTCCGACGTGGTGCCGCGCGGCGGCAATGCGGGCGGCGGCGGCCAGCCGGGCTGGGTGCTGAAGTGCAAGGGCTGGGAGACCGATCCCAACGCCTACATCTACTTCACCATCCAGGGCCATGCCTGGGCGCCGATCTGCAAGGCGCTGGGCCGCGAGGAGTGGATCAACGATCCGGCCTACAACACCGCTGAGGCTCGCCAGGACAAGATCTTCGACATCTTCGCCACCATCGAGGCGTGGCTGGCGGACAAGACCAAGTTCGAGGCGGTGGACATCCTGCGCAAGTTCGACATCCCCTGCGCTCCGGTGCTCACCATGAAGGAGATCGCCAACGACCCGTCCCTGCGCGAGAGCGGCACGATCGTCGAGGTGGATCACAAGCAGCGCGGCAAGTATCTCACCGTCGGCTCGCCCATCAAGTTCTCGGACATGACGGTGGAGATCACCGGCTCCCCCCTGCTTGGCGAGCATACCGACGAAGTGTTGGCCGACCTCGGCTATTCCGCGGAGCAGATCAAGGCGCTGCACGAAGCTCGCGCGGTCTGATCTTCTGATCAACAGGCTCCCGGCGCCACGCGGCGCCGGGAGTTCTCCGGCGGGCGTGCCACGCGCCCGGTCGATGTCGTCGTCATCGAGCCGACGCTCAGGTTATGTGCAGGCCCTCAGGCCTGTGTCCCGTGCGACCATGCGCATGTGCCCGACCATGGGGCTGAGCCCTTCCGGACGCCATCGCGCCACGCACGGCCATTTGTCCTTTCCGCAATCTGCTGGCGCGTCACGCGGTCGGCGATCGTTCCCGCCGGGACGTCGCGCGCTGCGTGCGATGTCATGCCCGGCGATCCATCGGGGATCGTGCCATGAACATCCATGAGTATCAGGCGAAGGCTCTTCTGAAGACGTATGGAGCGCCGGTTTCGCGCGGCGTTCCGGTTCTGGCTGCGGGCGAGGCGGAAGCNGCGGCGCGTGAGCTTGGCGGCCCGCTTTGGGTGGTCAAGTCGCAGATCCACGCGGGTGGCCGCGGCAAGGGCAAGTTCAAGGAAGCGGCTGCGGGCGAGAAGGGCGGCGTGCGCCTGGCCCGTTCGGTGGAGGAGGTGAAGACCTTCGTCGAGCAGATGCTGGGCAACACGCTGGTGACGGCGCAGACCGG
>NZ_AXBA01000022.1 GCF_000473085.1 Azorhizobium doebereinerae UFLA1-100 | reverse complement strand
CTCCCGCCCGCCCCAACGCCATCAGCCCCGATGAGGCGTTGAAGCGGCTGACCGCCGGCAACGGGCGCGATGCCGCCAACAAGCCGCGGCAGCATGATTTCTCCGCCGGCCGCGCCGGCCGCGCCAAGGCGCAGTATCCCTTCGCCGCCATCGTCAGCTGCGCGGATTCCCGCGTCGCCCCGGAGCTGGTCTTTGACCAGGGGCCGGGCGAGCTGTTCGTCTGCCGGGTGGCGGGCAATTTCGTCAACGAGGACGGGCTGGCCAGCCTGGAATACGGCGTCCAGTTCCTGGGCGTGCCGCTGATCATGGTGCTCGGCCATTCCAATTGCGGCGCGATCGGCGCCACCATCAAGGTGGTGCAGGAGAACATCTCCCTGCCCGGCCATCTGCCGGGGCTGGTGAATGCCCTGAAGCCGGGCATCGAGGCGGCGATCGCCAAGAAGCCGAAGGANCTGCTGGCGGCGGCGACCGAGGAGAACGTGCGCTACAACGTCAAGCGCCTGCGTGAGGCGACGCCGATCCTGTCGCAGGCTGTGGCCGACAAGAAGGTGCAGGTGGTCGGCGGCGTCTACGAGATCTCCACCGGCAAGGTGATCGCCGTCGAGGCCTGAGCGAGACCCGCGAGTCGCGATCCGGCGCCGCCTCTGCGGCGCCGGATCCGTTTCACGCGGAGGCGGCGAACACCCGGTACTTGCGGGGAAGCAGTCCGATCAGACCGCCCGTCGCCAGATCCTGCTGGAGCGGCACCGCCGCTTCCACCACCACGGGGCCGTCGCGGCCGGCGATCTCGATGTCGGCGCGGCGCACCGGGCCGAAGGTGCGCACCGCCAGCACCCGCCCGGCGAAGGGCGCATCGCCGGGATCGGCGAAGTCCACGTCATGGGGCCGGGCCAGCAGGCGGGCGGGCCCGTCCGCAGTGCCCTGGCTGTCGAGGGCGAGCGGCCGGTCGCCGGCATAGAGCCGGCCGGCGCGCACTTCCGCGGGCAGGGCCAGAGTCTCGCCGATGAAATCGTGCACGAAGGCGGTGGCCGGATTCTCATAGACCTCGGCGGGCGTGCCCACCTGCTCGATGCGGCCGTGGCCCATGACCACCACCCGGTCCGCCAGTTCCAGCGCTTCTTCCTGGTCGTGGGTGACGAGCAGCGAGGTGACGGGCAACTCCTCGTGCAGGTGGCGCAGCCAGCGGCGGAGTTCCTTGCGCACCTTGGCGTCGAGCGCGCCGAACGGCTCGTCCAGCAGCAGCACGCGGGGCGAGATGGCGAGCGCGCGGGCCAAAGCGACGCGCTGGCGCTGGCCGCCGGAAAGCTGGCCGGGATAGCGGTCGGCCAGCCAGTCGATCTGCACCAGTTCCAGCAGTTCGCTCACCCGCGCGCGGATGGCGGCGTCGGGCACCTTGTCCTTGCCGGTGCGCACGCGCAGGCCGAAGGCGACATTCTCGAACACCGACAGGTGCCGGAACAGCGCGTAATGCTGGAAGACGAAGCCGACGTTGCGGTCGCGCACCGTGCGGGCGAGGGCATCCTCGCCATCGAAGCGCACCTCGCCGGCATCCGGCCAGTCCAGGCCCGCGATGATGCGCAGCAGCGTGGTCTTGCCCGAGCCCGAGGGGCCCAGCAGCGCCACCAGCTCGCCGCTGCGCACGTGCAGCGACACGTTGTCGAGCGCGTTGAAGGACTTGAAGCGCTTGGAGACGCCGACGACGTCGATGGTCATCTCAATGTTCCCTGGTCAGGCGCTTTTCGAGGATCGTCTTGGCGCACAGCGTCACCAAGGCGAGCAGGGCCAGCAGCGAGGCCACCGCGAACGAGGCCGCGAACTGATACTCGTTGTAGAGGATCTCGATCTGCAGCGGCATGGTGTTGGTGAGGCCGCGGATATGGCCCGACACCACCGAGACGGCGCCGAACTCGCCCATGGCCCGGGCGTTGCAGAGCAGGACGCCGTAGAGCAGGGCCCATTTCACATTGGGCAAGGTGACCCGGAAGAAGGTGGAGAGGCCGGAGGCGCCGAGCGAGATGGCGGCCTCCTCCTCGCTGGTGCCCTGCTCCTGCATGAGCGGGATCAGCTCGCGCGCCACGAACGGGAAGGTCACGAACACAGTCGCCAGCACGATGCCCGGCAGGGCGAAGACGATTTTGATGTCGTTCGCTTGCAGGAAGGGGCCGATGAGGCCCTGGCTGCCGAACAGCAGCACGAAGACGAGACCGGCCACCACCGGCGACACCGAGAAGGGTAGGTCGATGAGGGTGATCAGGAAGCTCTTGCCGGTGAACTCGAACTTGGCGATGGCCCAGGAGGCGACGAGGCCAAACACGAGGTTCAGCCCCACCGAAATGGCGGCGACAATGAGCGTCAGGCGGATGGCGGCGAGCGCGTCGGGATCCACGAGGGCAGCCACGTAGGTCTGCCAGCCCTTGGCGAAGGCCTGGACGAAGACCGAGACCAGCGGCAGGCCGATGACGAGGCCGAGGAAGACCAGCGCCACCGTGATGATGGCGATGCGCACGGCCGGCGGCTCGGTGTGCACCGGCGGGGCCTGGCGGATGACGCGGGCCGGCGCGGTGGCAGGTGGGGCGATCTCGGCCACGCTCATCGCTCGGTGGTCCGCCGTTCGGTCCATTGCTGGAGCCGGTTGATGATGAACAGCAGAATGAAGGAGGTCGCCAGCATCACCACGGCGATGGCGGTGGCATCCGCATAGCGGAATTCCTCCAGCCGGACGACGATGAGCAGGGGGGCGATCTCCGACACGTTGGGCATGTTGCCGGCGATGAAGATCACCGAGCCGTATTCGCCGATGCCGCGGGCGAAGGCGAGCGCGAAGCCGGTGAGCAGCGCCGGCCAGATGGTCGGCAGCACCACGCGCCAGATGGTCTGGCCGCGGCTGGCGCCGAGGCTGGCGGCGGCTTCCTCATATTGCTTGTCGAGGTCGGCCAGCACCGGCTGCACCGTGCGCACCACGAACGGCAGGCCGACGAAGACCAGGGCGACCAGGATGCCGAGCGGCGTGAATGCGACCTTGATGCCGAGCGGCGCCAGGAGGCTGCCGATCCAGCCGTTCTCGGCGTAGAGCGCGGTCAGCGCGATGCCGGCCACGGCGGTCGGCAGGGCGAAGGGCACGTCCACGATGGCATCCACCAGACGCCGGCCGGGAAAGTCGTAGCGCACCAGCGCCCACATCACGAGGGTGCCGAACACCGCGTTCACCAGCGCCGCCGCGAACGAGATGCCGAAGGAGACCGCCAGAGCGTGCAGGGTGCGGGGCGCGGTGACGATGGCGACGAAGCGCTCGAAGGAGAGCTCCGTCGTCTTCAGCACCAGGGCCGCCAGCGGGATGAGCACGATGAGGCTCAGCCAGGTCACCGTCAGGCCGAAGGTCAGCCCGAAGCCCGGGATGACGCTGCGCCGGCGGAAGGAAATCGACTGTCGGCCTGCCGTCACGGATCCGTGCCCCATGGAGGGAAAGCGGAGGGGCCCGGCGCAACGCCGAGCCCACGCTCAGTTGCTGTAGATCTTATCGAAAATGCCGCCGTCGGCGAAGAAGGTCTTCTGCGCCTTGGCCCAGCCGCCGAACACGTCGTCGATGGTGAAGATCTGGGTCTTGGCGAACTTGTCCTTGTACTTCTCAGCCACTGCGGCAAGGCGCGGGCGATAGTAGTTGCGAGCCGCGATCTCCTGGCCTTCGGGGGTATAGAGGTACTTGAGATAGGCCTCGGCGATGGCGCGGGTGCCCTTCTTGTCGACCACCTTGTCCACCACGGCCACCGGCGGCTCGGCCAGGATGGTGTAGGGCGGGGTGACGATGTCGAACTTGTCCGGGCCGAGTTCGTTCACCGAGAGATAGGCCTCGTTTTCCCAGGCGATCAGCACGTCGCCGAGGCCGCGCTCCACGAAGGTGATGGTGGAACCGCGCGCGCCGGTGTCGAGCACGGGCACATTCTTGAACAGCGCTTTGACGAAGTCCTGCGCCTTCTCCTCGCTGCCGCCGTTCTGCTTGAGCGCGTAGCCCCAGGCGGCGAGGAAGTTCCAACGGGCTCCGCCCGAGGTCTTCGGGTTGGGCGTGATGACCTTGATGCCCGGCTTCACCAGGTCGTCCCAATCCTTGATGCCTTTGGGGTTCCCCTTGCGCACCAGGAACACGATGGTGGAGGTGTAGGGCGAGGAATTGTCCGGCAGGCGCTTCTGCCAGTCGGTGGCCAACAGGCCGCGGGCGGCGATGGCGTCGATGTCATAGGCCAGCGCCAGTGTCACCACGTCGGCTTCGAGCCCGTCGATGACCGTGCGCGCCTGCGCGCCGGAGCCGCCGTGCGACTGGCGGATGGTCAGCGTGTCGGCGGGGTGGTCCTTCTTCCAGCCGGCGATGAAGGACTTGTTGAGGTCGCTGTAGAGTTCGCGGGTCGGATCATAGCTCACGTTGAGCAGGGTGGTGTCGGCCGCGTGCGCGGACTGGGACACGACGCCGGAGAGGCTCAGAGCCAGAGGCGCGGCGAGAAGAGCCTTGGCCAACCGTCGAAACATGGGGACCTCCTTTTGTCGCGCTCCGGAGGGCGCTGCACGAGCATTCGTTCGTCTGACCGAACGATACATGCCGAAAAGGGAGGGTCAACCTTTTTACCAAACAATTTTGATTAAATTTATATATTACACAGTCATGCTGTCTTTTTGACGTGGATGCCGCATTCCACCTTGGACTGGCCGCGCCAGCGGCCGGCGCGCGCGTCCTCGCCGGGCAGGGCGCGGGAGGTGCAGGGCATGCAGCCGATGGAGCTGAAGCCGAACCTCTGCATGGGATGGCGCGGCAGGCTGTGCGTCGTCATCCAGGCTTCGATCTCCGCCGGGCCGAGGGCCGCGAGCGGATTGAACTTCACCCGCGCGCCGTCCTGTTCAACGAACGGAATTTGCGTCCGGGTCGCCGCCTGGTAGCGCTTGCGACCGTTGATCCAGGCCTCGAACGGCGCCAGCGCCCGGCTCAGCGGCTCTACCTTGCGCAGATCGCAGCAGGCGTCGGTGTCGCTGGCCCAGAGGTCGTTGTCGGCGTCGCGCGCCTGCCGCAGCGCCGCGTCGGGCCGGTAGGTGCGCACGTCGGTGAGGCCGAGATGGGAGACGAGGGCGTCGCGATAGGCGAGCGTCTCCTCGAACAGGTGCCCGGTGTCCAGGAACAGCACCGGCACCGTGCGGTCCACCTGCGCCAGCATGTGCAGCAGCACCGCCGATTCCGTGCCGAAGGAAGAGACGGCGGCGATGCGGCCCGGATGGGCCGCGAGAGCATGGGACAGAATCTCCAGCGGCGCGGCGTCCGTGAGCTGCTGCGCGAGCCGCGCCACCTGCCGGGACACGTCCGCCGGGGCGGCGGATGCCTCGGTCTCGACCGGAGCGTGATCCATCCCGGCCTCCCTCACACGTTCCGCGCCGCGAGGCGGGCCCGCAGCGGGACGGGGCGGCCGTCGCCCGTGGGCTGGTAGAAGACGGAATAGGTATGGAGTTCCTTCTCAACCGCCGCGGCGTCGGCGTCCTTGGCCACGTCCAGCGCGTCGAAGCCGCAGCGGACCATCAGCAGGAACTGGTCGCGCAGCACGTTGCCGGTGGCGCGCAGCTCGCCCGTGTAGCGCAGCCGCTCGCGCAGCAGGCGGGCCTGGGTATAGGCGCGGCCGTCGCGGAACTTGGGGAACACCAGGGCGACCACCGCGAGGCGGGCAAGGAAAGGCTCCAGTTGCAGCACGTCCTTGCTGTTGGGCCAGATCACGCCCACCGGATAAGCGTGGGCGAACAGCGCCGCGCCCTCTTTCAGCAGGCGGTCGGCGGAGACCAGCGCGGGCGCGTCCGGCAGGGGGGCGTCGTCGGCCACCGCCACGAAGGGATCAGCGACCGGCTTTCCGTTCTTAACGAGCGGCATAGGCGCGCTCCTTGAAAGGTTCGATGCCGAGCCGCTGCACGGCGGCGATGAAGGTTTCCTTGGGGTCCGTCCTCAACTCCACATAGGCATCGAGGATGCGCTCCACCACGTCCACCACGTCGGATTCCGGCACGGCGGGGCCCAGCAGCTCGCCGAGGCGCGCCTTGTGGTTGGCCTTGCCGCCGAGCGTGATCTGGTAGAATTCCTGGTCCTGCTTCTCCACCCCCAGGATGCCGATGTGCCCCACATGGTGGTGGCCGCAGGCATTGATGCAGCCGGAGATGTTGAGGTGCACGCGGCCGATGTCGGCGATGCGGTCATTGTCCGCGAAGCGCTTGGTCAGGTCCTGCGCCAGCGGGATGGAGCGGGCGTTGGCCAGCGAGCAATAGTCGAGGCCGGGGCAGGCGATGATATCGGAGATGAGGCCGATGTTCGGCGTCGCCAGGCCCTGCACATCGAGCGCGCGCCACAGCGCCGGCAGATCCTTCTGCGCCACGTGGGGCAGGGTGAGGTTCTGCTCGTGGGCGACGCGGATCTCGCCATAGGCATACTGGTCGGCAAGATCGGCGACGGCGTCCATCTGCTCGGCCGTCGCATCCCCGGGCGGGCCGCCCACCGGCTTCAGCGACAGCGTCACGATGGCGTGGCCGGGCTTCCTGTGCGGGGCGACCGCATTGGCATGCCAGCGCGCGAAGGCGGGGTCCGCCTTCGCCGCCTCCAGTTCCGGCGGATCGTCGACCAGGGTCGCGAAGTCCGGCTCCTTGAAATGGGCCCGGATGGCGTCGATGGCGGCGTCGTCGAGAGCGAGGGCGCCGTCCTTGATCTGCGCCCATTCCTCTTCCACGCGGCGGGTGAACTCCTCGGTGCCGATCTCGTGCACCTGGATCTTGATGCGCGCCTTGTAGATGTTGTCGCGCCGCCCGTTGGCATTGTAGGTGCGCAGGACGGCTTCCAGATACGACAGCAGATCGTGGCGCGGCAGGAATTCGCGGATCGTCTTGCCGATGAACGGCGTGCGCCCCAGGCCGCCGCCAACGATCACCTCGAAGCCGGTCTCGCCGTCGCGCCGGTGCAGGCGCAGGCCGATATCGTGCACGCGGATCGCAGCGCGGTCATGCTTGGCCGCGGTGATGGCGATCTTGAACTTGCGCGGCAGGTAGGTGAATTCCGGGTGCAGCGTGGACCACTGGCGGATGATCTCCGCATAGAGGCGCGGGTCCTCGATCTCTTCCGGCGTCGCGGCCGCCCACTGGTCGGTGGTGGTGTTGCGGATGCAATTGCCCGACGTCTGGAGGCCATGCATGCCGGCGCGGGCGAGGTCCGCCATGGCATCGGGCAGTTCTTCCAGCTTGATCCAGTTGAACTGGATGTTCTGCCGGGTGGTGAAATGCCCGTAGCCCCGGTCATATCGCCGCGCCACATGGGCGAGGGCGCGCAACTGGTCGGACGAGAGCGTGCCGTAGGGAATGGCGATGCGCAGCATGTAGGCGTGCAGTTGCAGATAGACGCCGTTCATCAGCCGCAGCGGCTTGAACTCTTCCTCGTTCAGTTCGCCGGAGAGGCGGCGGCGCACCTGGTCCCGGAACTCGTCCACGCGCTCCTGCAGGAAAGTCCGGTCGAATTCGTCATACACATACATGGATCAGGTTCCGTCCGACGCTCAGGCCGCGCCAGGCAAGGCGATGGTGGGGCCGCCGACGCGGATGCGCTCGCGCAGGTTCACGGGACGGGGCGTGCCGTCGGCGGCGATCTCCACCCGGGCGGGATAGGCGCCGACCGCCCGGTTCTCGTCCGCATTGGCGACGCCGAGCAGCTTCAGCGCATCGTCCGAGGTGTTCACGACCGCCGCGTCGGCCAGGCCCGCGCTCCAGCCGCCGTCGGCCTTCAGCCATACGACGACCCCGTCCGTCAGCCGGTTGGCGGTAATGACGGTGGGGCCGGTGATCTTGAGCTTCTGCTGTAGCGGCGAGGTCATGAAAGCTGGGCCCGTTTCCGGATCAGGGTTTCCCCTTAAACCCGAATTTTAGATGTTAATTAATCAGGTTGACGTCGTTCCAAAGTTAAAATAGCGATCGCCAAGATGCAATCGCCAAATATGGCGTCCGGGCCTGGACCCGGAAGCGCACGCACCCTCCGGCGGGGTGGCCGGGCTTCCGCTAGTGCAGCTAAGATAAGGACGCGCGGGCATTGCCGGGGACTACAGGAAAGGGATGACGGGCATGAACCGTCTCGATGCGCTGGAAGCGCAGAGCATCTTCATCATGCGCGAGGCCTTCGCCCAATTGCGCAAGGTTGCCCTGCTGTGGTCGCTGGGCAAGGATTCCAACGTCATGATCTGGCTGGCGCGCAAGGCCTTCTTCGGCCGCGTGCCCTTCCCCTGCATGCATGTGGATACGGGGCGCAAATTCCCCGAGATGTACGATTTCCGCGACCGCTATTCCAAGGAATGGGGGCTCGACCTGCTGCTGGAGGACTGCCCGCCGCTGGAGAGCACCGATCCCACCCTGCCGCCGGCCGCCCGCTCCGCCGCCCGCAAGACCGAAGGGCTGCGCATGGCGCTGGCCAAGCACGGCTTCGACGGCGTGATCGCCGGCATCCGCCGCGACGAGGAGCCGACCCGGGCCAAGGAGCGCTTCTTCTCGCCGCGCGGCACCGACGGCGCGTGGAACGTGCGCGAGCAGCCGCCTGAATTCTGGGACCAGTACAACACCGCGCTCACCCCCGGCGCGCATCTGCGCATCCATCCCATCCTGCATTGGACCGAGATGGACATCTGGGCCTACACGAAGCGCGAAGGCATTCCCGTGATCCCGCTGTATTTCTCCAAGGACGGCATGCGGTATCGCTCGCTGGGCGACAAGGACATCACCTCGCCGGTGCCTTCGCTGGCCTCCACCCTGGACGAGATCCTGGCGGAACTGGCCACCACCAAGACTTCGGAACGCTCGGGCCGCGCCATGGACCATGAGAGCGAGGACGCCTTCGAGCGCCTGCGCACCGCCGGCTATCTGTGAGATCATCCGTCATGTCCGCAAGCATCGCCTCCGTTCTTCCCGACTTCTCCGCCGATGCTCCGGCGGAGGCGCATCATGCGGTCCGCAGCCCCGCCGAGCGTGAACTCCTGCGCATCGTCATCGTCGGCCATGTGGATCACGGCAAGTCCACTTTGGTGGGCCGTATCCTGCATGAGACCGGCGCACTGCCGGACGGCAAGCTGGAGATGCTGCAAGCGGTGTCCGCCCGGCGCGGCATGCCGTTCGAATGGTCGTTCCTGCTGGATGCGCTCCAGACCGAACGCGACCAGGGCATCACGGTGGACACCACCCAGATCCGTTTCGCCACGCCCCAGCGCGACTATCTCCTGATCGACGCGCCGGGCCATGTGGAATTCCTGCGCAACATGATCACCGGCGCCGCCCAGGCGGACGCCGCCGTGCTGCTGATCGATGCGGGCGAGGGCGTGCGCGAGCAGACCCGCCGCCATGCCTTCCTGCTGCATCTGCTGGGGCTCCGGCAGGTGATCGTCGCGGTCAACAAGATGGACCGGGTCGGCTACGACCGGGCGGTGTTCGCCAAGATCGAGGCGGATGTCGCGGCCTATCTGGACGGCTTCGGCCTGCATCCCACCTTCGTCATCCCGCTCTCCGCCCGCGAGGGCGGCTTCGTGAAGGAGCGGGCCGAGGGTGCGGACTGGTACCAGGGGCCGACCATCCTGGACGGGCTGGACCAGCTCACCGCGCCGCTCGGCCTCGGCGACCTGCCGCTGCGCTTCCCGGTGCAGGCGGTCTACAAGTTCGACGACCGCCGCATCATCGCCGGCCGCATCGAGAGCGGGAAGCTGGCGGTGGGCGACGAGCTCACCTTCGAGCCGTCGGGCGCCACCGCCCGCATCCGCAGCCTGGAGGCCTGGCCCGGCCCCGCGCCGCGCTCGGCCGGGGCAGGGCAGTCCATCGGCCTGACGCTGGACAAGGACATCTTCGTCGCCCGCGGCGACGTGGCGGCGCACGGCAACCTGCGCCCACGCGCCGCTCGCCGCCTCACCGCCCGGGTGTTCTGGCTGGCGGACGCGCCGCTGAAGGCGGGTACGCCCGTCACGGTGCGCCTCGCCACCAACAATGCCACCGGCGTCGTGCGCAGCGTGGCGAGCGCGGTGGATCCGGCGAACCTCACCACCGAGGGCGTCGCGGCGCTCGGCCGCAACCATGTGGGCGAGGTGGACATCGCGCTCCACCGCCCGCTGGCGGCGGACGCCTATGGCATCAACCCGATCCTCGGGCGCATCGTCATCGAGGTGGACCGCAAGATCGCCGGCGGCGGCATCGTCCTGTCGGCCACCAGCGAAGACAAGTCCCCGGCGCCGAAGGGCGAGGTGGTGGCGGTGGCCTCCGCCGTGCGTCCCGCCGACCGCGTGGCGCGCTATCGCCACGGCGGTGCCGTGCTGTGGCTCACCGGCCTGCCGGCGGCGGGCAAGTCCACGGTGGCGCGGGCCACCGAGAAGCGCCTGTTCGACCTCGGCGGCGCGCCGCTGTTCCTCGACGGTGACACGCTGCGCACCGGCCTCAACGGCGACCTCGGCTTCTCCCCGGCCGAGCGGTCGGAGAATATCCGCCGGGTGGCGGAGATGGCGGCCTTCCTGGCGCGCAACGGCCATGTGGCCATTGTCGCCCTGGTTTCGCCCACGCGGGCGGACCGGGCGCGGGCGCGCGAGATCGCCGGCGCCCATTTCCACGAAGTCTTCGTGCGCGCGCCGCTGGACGTGTGCGAGCAGCGCGATCCCAAGGGCCACTATGCCCGTGCCCGCAAGGGCGAGATGGCCAACTTCACCGGCGTCAGTGCCCCCTATGAGGAGCCGGAGCAGCCGGAAGTGGTGCTCGACACCACCGCCGACCTGTCGCTCTGCGTCGGCGTGCTGGAGAGCTATCTCACCGAGGCCGGCGTGCTCTCGCCTTCCGACGCGGACGCCGGCATCTGATCGTCTCCGCCGGCCGCGGCCGGCGGCTCGGCGGCCAGCAGGGCCGCGAGAAGTCCGGGGAAGCGCTGGTCCAGATCGGCGCGCCGCAAGGTGTTGGTGCGCCCGTTGCCCAGGTCCACCTGGCGGATCAGTCCCGCCTCGCGCAGCACACGGAAATGATGGGTGCGCGTCGCCTTGGCCACCGGCATGGCGAAGGTCGCGCACAAGCGCGGCGCGTCACCCCCGGCGGCCAGTTCCAGCGCCACCCTTCGCCGCTGCGGATCGGCGAGCGCGGCCAGCACCTGCCCGAGGTCCAGTGCGGCGACGTCCGGATGCCAGAGGGGATCGGACACTGTGGACTCCCGATATCGTGGTTCCCTGCTCTTGCACGGCCGAGGGATTGGCTTCAAGGTACGATAACTATCGTACCATAGGGAGCAGGGAACATGGCGACAGCGACTACGCATGCGAAGGCGGTGCGCATTCATGCCTTCGGTGGCCCGGACGTGATGGTCCTGGAGGATCTGGAGCTCCCGCCGCCCGCGGCGGGCGAGGTGCAGGTGCGCCAGATCGCCGTCGGCTTCAACTATATCGACGTCTACCAGCGCACGGGCGTCTATCCGCTGCCGCTTCCCACCGGCCTCGGCCATGAGGCGGCGGGCGTGGTGGAAGCGCTGGGCGAAGGCGTGACCACGCTCAAGGTGGGCGACCGCATCGCCTATATCAACGCGGGCATCGGCGCCTATGCGGATCGCCGCAACCTGCCCGCCGAGCGCCTGGTGGTGATCCCCGACAGCATCAGCGACGAAGAGGCCGCCGCCGTCATCTTCAAGGGCCTCACGGCGCAATATCTGCTGCGCAAGACCTATGAGGTCCAGCCGGGCGATATCGTGCTGATTCACGCCGCCGCGGGCGGGGTGGGGCAGATCATGTCCAGCTGGGCCAAGGCGCTCGGAGCCTTTGTCATCGGCACTGCGGGATCTCCCGCCAAATGCGCCATCGCCAAGGCGGCGGGCTGCGACGTGGCGATCAATTATTCCGAAGCCGACTGGCCCGAGCAGGTGATCGCCGCCAGCGGCGGGCGCAAGGCCCGCGTGGTCTATGATTCCGTCGGCAAGGACACCTTCCTGAAGTCGCTGGATTGCGTGGCGCCCTTCGGCCTCATGGTGATCTTCGGCAGCGCATCGGGGCCCGCACCCGACGTCTCGCCGGAACTGCTGTCCAAGAAGGGCAGCCTTTATCTGACGCGCGCCTCGGTGTTTCCGCGCAATGCCGATCCTGCCGACCTCCGGGCCAATGCGGCGGAGTTGTTCGCGGCGCTGGCCGCTGGGCATGTGAAGCCGGTGATCGCGGCGCGCTTCCCGCTGGCCGATGTGGTGTCGGCCCATCGCATGGCGGAGGCGCGGACCAATGCCGGCGCCATCCTGCTGATCCCGTGATCAAGCCCGGTTCCGACCAGGCCGGAGCCTGATCGGAACCGCCTCCGGCCTTCACAGCAGCCGCGGCGCGTTCTCCAGCGCGGCGCGATACTCGGTGATCAGCCGGGCGCAGAGTTCCGCCGTGGGCGGGGCGTCGAGCACCGAGCCGACGCCCTGGCCGGCGGACCATACGGTCTTCCAGGCCTTGGCCTCGTCCGAGAGGCTGAGCTTGCCGTGGGCGATCAGATTGTCGGGATCGAGCCCGGCGGCGGCGATGCTGGGGCGCAGGAAATTGGCGTTCACGCCGGAAATCGCGGGCGTGTAGAGCACGTCCGACGCAGCGGATTTCAGGATCATCTCCTTGTAGCCGGCGGGTGCCGCGCTTTCCCGTGTCGCGATGAAGCGGGTGCCCATATAGGCGAAGTCCGCCCCCATCACGCGGGCCGCCGCCGCATGGGTGCCGGTGGACATGGCGCCGGACAGGATGATCGTCCCGTCGAACACCGAGCGGATCTCGGGGATCAGCGCGAACGGGCTGAGCGCGCCCGCATGGCCGCCGGCGCCCGCCGCCACCGCGATGATGCCGTCAACCCCGGCCTCCGCCGCCTTCTCCGCATGGCGCCGGCTGATGACGTCGTGGAAGACCAGCCCGCCATAGCTGTGCACCGCCTGGACCACGTCGCGCACCGCGCCGAGCGAGGTGATGACCAGCGGCACGCGCTTGGCCACCGTCACCTTCAGGTCCGCTTCCAGGCGGGCATTGGTCTGGTGGACGATGAGATTGACGCCGAAGGGGGCCGCCTCCTCCATGCCGTCGAGCCGGCTCTCGATCTCCTCCACCCATTCGGAATAGGCCGCCGTGGTGCGGGCGTTGAGGGCCGGGAAGGTGCCGAGCAGTCCGCCCCGGCAGGTCTCCACCACGAGATCCGGATTGGACACCAGGAACATGGGCGCGGCGATGATCGGGGCCTTCAGGCGCTCGGCGAGCGCGGCGGGAATCGGCATTCGTGTCCTCCAGCTTCGGAGCTCGCCTCATGCGCGGGCCCACGCTTTTCTCGTTTTGGAGCCGGCCCGCCGTGCGGCGAGCCGAGCCTGCGGGCCCAAGTCTGGTCCGGCCCGGCATCAGCGGCAAGGGGTGCGGCGGCACCATGCGGCGCGCGGCGCCCTTGCGGCGGGTGCCCGCTTTGGTGCAGCGTTCGACCAAGCGGCCGGAGGAGCCGCGCGGGAGGGTTTCCATGTCCGACGCCGATCCGGTGCTGCTCGATGTCACGGGCGGCATCGCCCGCATCCGCTTCAACCGGCCCCATGTGCTCAATGCGCTCGATGAGCACGCCATCCTCGCCTTCCAGCGTGCGGTCGACACGGTGGTGGAGCAGCCCGGGGTGCGCGTGGTCGTGCTGTCCGGCGCGGGACGAGCCTTTCTCGCCGGTGGGGATGTGGGGCGTTTCCACGCGGCGGGCGAGGATGCGCCGCATGTGGTGGCCGCGCTCATCGGGCCGCTGAACGAGGCGATGCTGGGCCTCGCCAAGCTGAAAGCGCCGGTGATCGCCAGCGTCCAGGGCGCGGCGGCTGGCGCAGGCCTCTCCGTCGCGCTGGCGGCGGACCTGATGATCGCCGCCGACGACGCCAAGTTCTCCATGGCCTACAGCCGCATCGGCACCAGCCCGGACGGCTCGGCCACCTGGCACCTGCCGCGCATCGTCGGCCTGCGCAAGGCGCTGGAGATCGCGCTGTTGTCCGATACCTTCGATGCGCAGGAGGCGCTGCGCCTCGGCATCGCCAACAAGGTGGTGCCGCTGGCCGACCTGCCCGCCGCCACCGAGGCCCTCGCCACCCACATCGCCAACGGCCCGACTGCCGCCTATGGGCGCATCAAGGCACTGCTGCGCGCCTCGTCCGGCAACAGCCTCGCCGAGCAGCTCCAGGCGGAGCGGGACGCCTTCGTGGCGAGCGCGTCCACGCGCGATTTCGCCGAAGGCGCGGCGGCTTTCGTGGCCAAGCGCGCGCCGCGCTTCGAGGGACATTGAGGCCGGCGGCCTTCGGGAGGTTTCCATGGATGTGAACGGACATGCCGCCATCGTGACGGGGGCGGCCTCGGGCCTCGGCGCGATCACTGCCCGGGCCCTGGCGGGCGCGGGCGCCAAGGTGGCGCTGCTGGACCGGGACGTAGAGGGCGCGGGGCGCGTCGCGGCGGAAATCGGCGGGCAGGCCTTCGCCTGCGACGTGGTGGATGGGGCGAGCGCCGAGGCTGCGGTGGCGGCGGCCGCCGCCGCCCACGGACCGGCGCGCGTCCTGGTGAACTGCGCCGGCGTCGCGCCCGCGGGGCGCATCGTCGGCCGCAAGGGGCCGCTGCCGCTGGAGGATTTCCGCCGGGTGGTGGAGATCAACCTGATCGGCACCTTCAACCTGCTGCGCCTGGTGGCGGCGGGCGCCGTGGGGCTGGAGCCGCTGGCGCGCGGCGAGCGCGGCGTCCTCATCAACACCGCTTCCATCGCCGCCTATGACGGGCAGATCGGCCAGCCGGCCTATGCGGCCTCCAAGGCCGGGGTGGCGGGCCTGACCCTGCCGGCGGCGCGGGAACTGGCGGGCGTCGGCATCCGGGTCGTCACCATCGCGCCCGGCATCTTCGCCACGCCGATGATGCTCTCCATGCCGCAGGAGGTGCAGGACAGCATCGGCGCCACGGTGCCGTTTCCGCCCGGCCTTGGCGATCCGGAGGATTACGCCCGGCTGGTGTTGCACATCCTGGCCAACACCATGCTCAACGGCGAGGTCATCCGCCTCGATGGCGCGCTGCGGATGGCGGCGCGCTGAACGGACGCGGGCTCAGTGGATCGGCGGGGCGTATTGCAGCCCGCCGTCGCGGGCGAGGCGGTTCATGCCGCGCGGGATGCCGAGGGGCGAGCCGCTGCCGAGGTTGCGCTCGTATACCTCGCCATAATTGCCGACGCTGCGGATGATGCGCAGTTCCGCGCCGGCTTTCAGGCCCAGTTCCTGGAACAGGTCCTCGTCCTCCGAGAGGAACCGGCTGGGCTGGGCTGTACCGCCGGCAAGCGCTGTGGAGGTGATGCCTTTTTCCTCCGCCGTCAGCATGGCGAAGTGGGTCCAGCGCACGATGGAGAACCACTGGTCGTCGCCCTGCCGCACCGCCGGGCCGAGCGGTTCCTTGGAGATTACCGTCTCGGCCAGCACATGCTCCGCCGGGGCGGCCATGGTTCGCCGCAGGCCATAGAGCGCCGAGACGTCGCCGGTGATGGCGTCGCACCAGCCGGTCTCATAGGCCTTCACCAGCGGCGGCGGGGCAGGGAAGGCGACGATGTCGATCTTCTGGCCGTGCGATTCGAAATAATCCGCCGCATAGGCGTCATGGGTGGTGCCGGCATGCACGCAGACGCGCCCGCCGCCCAATTGCTCGGCCTTGACGATGCCGCGCTCCTTGCGGGCGATGAAGCCCTGGCCGTCATAATAAGTGACCACCGGGAACAGCAGCCCGTATTCGGTCTCCCGGCTCAACGTCCAGGTGGTGTTGCGCACCAGGATGTCCACCGCGCCGGACTGCACCGCGGTGAAGCGGGTTGGAACGTCCAGGGGGATGAAGCGCACCTTGTCCGCGTCGCCCAGGACCGCCGCCGCCACCGCGCGACAGAAGTCGACGTCGAACCCCACCCATCTGCCGCGGGCATCCTGGCCGGAAAAGCCAGGCAGGTTCTTGTTGATGCCGCACAGCAAGGTGCCGCGCTCCTGCACGCTCTTCAGTGTCTGGGCCGCGGCGCCGTCCAGGGCGAGCAAGGGGGCGATCAGCGCCAGCGCCGATAGGAAACGGTGGATGCAGCGGGAAAGCCAGAGCATTTTGTCCCGGCTCCTGGGAGGGGCGCGAGCGATCGAGCTTATACAATCGGCGGTATCCTGCAACGTTCATATACACAAGAATTTAACGTTAATTACGGACTCTTACATCCAGTTTGACAAAATCGACAAAGCCGATAGATTTCACGTAAATCCTATTGGAGATGTGAAATGCCCGCACCCATCGACAGCCGCTCCTGGCGCGACTGGGTTCTCTTTGCCGCCGCTTACGGCGTCATCATGGGAGCGATCTTCTTCGCCTACCCGCCCGGCCAGAGCCCGGTTCGGCACGAAGCGTCCGTGAGCCAGGGCGCGGCGCTCCGCTGAGCGGGCGTCGGACGGCAGTCAAAAGCTTGATCTGAAATCACTATTTCGGTCGTGGGGCAGTGCTGCCCACGGCCGTTGGCGCCTGCGGGGCGGGCGCTTCCGATCCATGACGCAACGGCGGTATGCGCCGATTGCTCTGCCAGCCGGGCGTGATGCCGGCTCAGCGGTTCAGGGCGATGGCCTGATTGTTCTCGATCAGCGTGCCGATATAGCTGTTCGGCCCGGCCGGCTGGAGGCGGGCGGTCACCTTGCCTAGATGGTCCTGCAGCACGATGTCGGACCCGAGCATGTCCCAGCCCTTGGTCATGAAGATCTCGCTCGGGCAGGACACGTCGGCGCGGGCGGTCAGGCCGTTCATGCCGCGGTCCGTGGTGAGCGTCACCGGGCAGGTGTGCTGGCCGCTGTCCCAGGCCATGGTCCAGGCGCCGGAGAGCTGCTCCTTGGCGCCGGTGGCGGCATAAGCGGAACCCGTGGGCGTGGTGGGCGGCGGGGTCAGCGGCACGTTGGAGGCCATGGTGCGCGGGGTCACCGCGGCGCTCGCGCTCGCGGCTCCGGCGCCGGTCGCCGGCGCCTGAACGGCCGCGGCCGCAGCCGGAGGAGGCACGGGGGCGCTCTCCACCGAGGCGGTGGGGGCGGACAGGACACGCTGCGATTCCACGACGCTCGGCTTGGTCCCGAAGCCGTCGAGCTCGGTGCTGCACGCGGCCAGACCGACAGCGCACAGGAGCACGGCCCCAACGGGTAACACCTTCATCCACACAACTCCGCGCGTTGCCGCCTCATGGCCGGACCGCTCATTGAACGTCCCTTGCGGAACGTTACGCCCCAAGCGTTACCAGCCTATTTTCAACGTTCGGACCCAAACACCACCATCCGGGAGCCATCCCTAGGGTTTTCCGAGAACATGGCGAGAGGATGACCCAACGGCCATTCTCCGCCGGCTCACCATCTCCCGCGGGCGCGGCGGCGCGCGCCATGGACGGACGGGCGGCGGCGCGCTATGTCCCGCCTATCCGCCGTTCCCCGCAGGAGAATTTCATGTCGTCCCTCGATCCGAAGACGCTGACCGTCGTCGTTACCGGCGCCACCTCCGGCATTGGGGCTGCGACCGTTCGGCGCTTCGCCTCCGTCGGCGCGAAGGTGGTGGCCATGGGCCGCCGCGAGGACCGTCTGGCCGATTTGGCCGCGGAGTTCCCCGGTTTGATACACCCTGTCGTATTGGACGTGCGCGACTTCGCCGCCACCGAGGCCGCCTTCGCCGCCCTGCCGGAAAAGTTCAGCGATTACAACGTTGTGTGCGCCAACGCCGGGCTGGCGCTGGGGCTGGAGCCGGCCCAGGAGGCGAAAATCGCCGATTGGGACACAATGATCGACACCAATGTGACAGGCCTCACCTACACGGTGCGCGCCGCGCTGCCCGGCATGGTCGCCCGCAAGGAGGGCCACGTGGTGTTCACCGGCTCGGTGGCCGGCGACTATCCCTATCCGGGCGGCAACGTCTACGGCGCCACCAAGGCGTTCGTGAAGCAGTTCGCGCTGAACTGCTGGGCGGACCTCGCCGGCACCGGCGTGCGGGTCACCAACATCGAGCCCGGCCTCACCGAGACCGAATTCTCCGTGGTCCGCTTCCGCGGCGACGAGACCAAGGCGGACAAGGTCTACGAGGGCACCGCCCCGATGACCGGCGAGGACATCGCCGAGCAGGTGTTCTTCGCCGCCACCCTGCCGCGCCACGTGGTGGTGCTGCGGATCCAGGCCATGGCCGCGCAGCAGGGCTTCAGCCCCTTCACCATCAAGCGGGGCGGTTGAGGCGCCGCGCCGCGCGCCGGGGAGGCGGGCGCCGTGAACCTGCCCAACATCATCACCCTCGGCCGGCTGCTGATCGTGCCGGTGGTGATCTGGGCGATCTCCGCCGACGAGCCCAGGCTCGCCTTCGCGCTGTTCCTGCTGGCCGGGGTGTCGGACGCCATCGACGGCTTCCTCGCCCGCCGGCTCGATTTGCGCACCGAGCTCGGCGCCTATCTCGACCCCATCGCCGACAAGGCGCTGCTGGTGTCGATCTACGTGACGCTGGCGATCAGCGGGGACATCCCCCGCTGGGTGGCCATCGCCGTGGTCTCCCGCGACGTGATGATCGTCGGCGCCATCGTGCTGTCCACGCTGATGGCGAAGCCCGTGGCGATCCAGCCGCTGATCATCTCCAAGGTGAACACGGCGGTGCAGATCGCCTTCGCCGCTCTGGTGCTGGCGCGCGAGAGCTTCGACTTCGCCTGGACCCAGCCCTACCGGCTGGGGCTGGTGGCGGTCGGGGTCTTGACGGGCCTTTCAGCGGCTGCCTATCTCGCGGCATGGACACGCCACATGGCTCGCTGAGCCTGATGGCGCGCTGAGGCGTCGCGGCCCGTGCGCCGCGCCGCCGCCCGCCGGGGAACTCGGGACGGGGGAACTCGGGACAGGGGAATACGGGCGATGAAGCTTCAGGTGCAGCTGCGCTTCTGGATCGGTGCGCTGATCGCCCTGGTGCTCATCCTGTGGGTCCTGCGCGAGATCCTGCTGCCGTTCGTGGTCGGCACCGCCATCGCCTATTTCCTCAACCCGGTGGTGCGCCGGCTGAAGCGGATCGGCGTCGGCCGCATCCCCGCCACGCTGGCGCTGGTCGGCCTGCTGCTGTTCGTGGTCGTGCTGCTGCTGCTGGTGGTGCTGCCGGTGTTCTCCAGCCAGCTGTTCGAGTTCATCCAGAACCTGCCGTCCTACGTCTCCCGCCTCCAGCGCCTCGTCACCGACGAGAACAAGGAATGGGTGGACCAGATCTTCGGCGCCCGCCTGCCGGACATCCAGCGCTCGCTGTCCGACCTCATGTCCCAGGGCGTGAGCTACCTGCTTGGCCTGCTCACCTCGCTGTGGTCCGGCGGGCAGGCGCTGCTGTCGGTCTTCGCCCTCGTGGTGGTGACGCCGGTGGTGGTGTTCTACGTGCTGTGCGACTGGGACAGCATGGTGGATACCGTGGATTCCTGGATCCCGCTGGACCAGCGCCCGGTGGTGCGGCGGCTCGGCCGGGAGATGGACCTGGCGGTGGCCGGCTTCGTGCGCGGGCAGGCGCTGGTCTGCCTGCTGCTGGGCAGCTACTACGCCATCGCGCTCAGCATGGCCGGGCTCAATTTCGGCCTGCTGATCGGCATCGTCTCGGGCCTCATCACGTTCATTCCCTATGTGGGCTCGCTCACCGGCTTCGTGCTGGCCATCGGCGTCGCCATCGTCCAGTTCTTCCCGGACTGGGCCATGATCGGCACCATCTTCGGCATCTTCATCGCCGGCCAGACCATCGAGGGCTACATCCTCTCCCCCAAGCTGGTGGGCGACAGCATCGGCGTGCATCCGGTGTGGCTGATGTTCGCCTTGTTCGCCTTCGGCTATCTGTTCGGCTTCGTCGGCCTGCTGCTGGCGGTGCCGCTCACCGCCGCCGTGGGCGTGCTGGTGCGCTTCGCCTTCCGGCAGTATTTCCACTCCTCGCTCTATACCGGCGGCGAGAAGCGGGCCGAGGAACGCGCCGTAGATCCGACCTGAGCCATGACCGGCCGCGACACGAAATCCCGCCAGCTTCCCCTCGACCTGCCGGCCGCAGCCGCCATGCAGCGCGAGGATTTCCTCGGCGCGCCCGGCAATGCGGCGGCGCTGACGCTGGTGGATTCCTTCCCCGACTGGACCGCCCGCGTGGTCTGCCTCGTCGGCCCGGCGGGCACCGGCAAGAGCCATCTGGCGCGGGTCTTCGCCACCCGCTCCGGCGCCGTCACGGTGGCGGCGCGCGATCTCGCCCGCGCCGCCGTGCCCGAGGCGCTGGCCCATGGCGCCCTGGTGGTGGAGGATCTGGCGCCGGGCGATTTCGACGAGGCGGCGCTGTTCCATCTGCTCAACCTCGCCCGCGAGCAGGGCGCGTTCGTGCTCATGACCGCGCGCACGCCGCCGGCGCACTGGCGCCTCGCCACCCCGGACCTCGCCTCGCGCCTGCGCGCCCTGCCCACGGTGGAGATCGCGGCGGCGGACGATCCGCTGCTGGCGGCGGTGCTGGTGAAGCTGTTCGCCGACCGGCAGATCCCGGTGGACGATGCCACCGTGCAGTTCCTGCTGCGCCGCATGGAGCGCACCGTGGAAGGCGCCCAGCAGGTGGTGGAGGCGCTCGACCGCGCGGCGCTGGCCGCCCAGCGCCCGGTCACCCGCGCCCTGGCGGCCCAGGTGCTGCGCGACCTGCTGCCCGGCGAGGGCGAGCCGGAAGACGCGGACGACTGAGCCGGGCTTCGGCGGGCGCAACGACTACCCCGTCCTCGCTCATTTTGAGAGAGAACGGGACGCGAGCTAGCGCCGGGCGAGCGAGCGCAGGAAGCCCTGGTATTCGTCGGTCAGTTCCATATCCACCGCCGGGGCGGCCTTCAGCAGCAGATTGGCGATGAAGGCCTGGTCGTTGCGCGTGTCCTCCAGCGCCTCGCGCAGGATCGGCAGATTGTCCTCGATATGGTGGAGGAAGGCGGGCTCCTTCTCCACGATCACCGTCCAGCGCTCCCGCGTCCACCGGGCGAGCGGATAGAGCACCTCCTGGATGAAGTTGGATTTGCGCGCCTTCTCGAAGAAGCGCAGGCCGGTGTTCCAGTCCTCCTTGGCGCGCATGGGCGGCGGCGGCCTGTCGCCTTTCAGCCATTTGCGCCCGGCCTGTCCGACAAAATCCTCAAGCAGGATCGGATTGTCGTTGGTGGCACGGAAATAGCCGAGCGCCAGGGCGCCGGGAAAGTCCGGCCCGTAGGCCGCGGTCAGGCCGGCTTCCACCCGGTCCACGGCGGCGATGTCGCCCTTCAGCGCGGCGGTCATGCAGAAGGCGAACAGCGCGTCATTGCCCACCGCGACGACGCCGGCGGCCTTCAGGTCGTCGGCGTCCAGCGCCGGCGTGACGCCATCGGCGGGCATCTGCGCCGTTCCGGCCCGCTGCGCGGTGATGAAGGCGGTGATCTCCAGCCAGCCCATGAAGCTGGCGAGGAAGGCGTCCGGGTCCACATGCACGATCGCCAGATTGATCGGCAGCTTGCGCTTCTGTAGTTCGGCCATGTCGGTCATGGCGACCTCCCGATGGTGACGCGGACGGGCGGTGCCCCATCCAACAGGCCCGGCATGCGCTGCAAGCCCCGTGCCGCCGGCCCCGCAGGAGATCAGGTCGCGCGCGAGAGGTGTGGATGCGCGGCCGGCTGGCGCCCGGCCGGGCCCGCGCGCCTTGTGGCGGGCTCCGGCTGTCCCCAGAATGCGCGCCGCCGCCACCCCGCCCGCGGCGCCGGGAAAGAGCCCCTCTCCGAAAGAGCCCCTTCATGTCGCAAGCCGCCCTCGACACCCTCCTGCACGCGCTGTCCGGCCCGCTGACCCTGGTGGACGTGGGCGCGCGGTGGGGCGTGCTTGGCCGCTGGGCGGCGCTGGGCGAGAAGGCGCGCATCGTCGGCTTCGATCCCGACGCCGAGGAATGCGGCCGGCTCAATGCCGTGGCCCCGCCCAATGTCCGCTACGTGGCGGCGGGGCTGGCGGACACCGAGGGGACGCGCACCCTGCATGTGGCGAAGCAGCCGGCGTGCTCGTCCATCTTCCCGCCGGTGCGCGCGCTGGTGGAGCAATATCCCGCGCTGGCCGAGGTCGAGATCACCCACACGGTGGAGATGCCCTGCCGCCCGCTGGACGATCTGCTGCGCGCCGAGGGCATCGGCCCGGTCGCGGCGATCAAGCTCGATACCCAGGGCTCGGAACTGGCCATCCTGAAGGGCGGGGTCGGGGCGCTCGCCGGTTGCGCGCTGATCGATGTGGAGGTGGAGTTCAACCCGATCTATTCCGGGCAGGCGCTGTTCTGCGACGTGGACCGCTTCCTGCGCGACCACGGCTTCGTGCTGTGGCGGCTGGAGAACCTCGCGCACTATTCCACGCAGACGGTGCCCGCCGCCTTCTCGCAGATGATCTTCCATGCCGACCCCTCGCCGGCGGCGAGCGCGCAGGTGGCGAACGGGCAGGTGTTCTGGGCGCAGGCGCAATATGTGCGCGCCAGCTATCCGCGCACGGGCGCGGACAGCCTCACCCGCGCCGAGGCGATCCCGGCGGCGGTGCTGGCCGGGCTCTACGGCTTCTGGGACCTGGCGCTGGAACTGGTGCGCAAGACCGGCGACGCCGACCTGCTAGAGACGCTGCAAGGCCAGTTGGCCCCCGCCGCTTAGGCCCGCCGCGCCGCGCCCTCGGCAGCGCCCGCGCCTTCGGCGTCGGCCAGCGCCCGCTCCGTATCCACCATGTAGTCGCGGCGCACCGGCACGTCGTCGCGCCGCTCGCTCAGCAGCAGTTGGAACACCATGTTGGAGCCGTGCAGGAAGCCCAGCTCCACGGCGGCGAGGTAGAAGTCCCACATGCGGGCGAAGCGCTCGCCCATCATCACCACCACCTCGTCGCGGCGCGCCTCGTAGCGCTGCCGCCAGGCGCGGATGGTCCAGTAATAATGCAGCCGCAGCACTTCGCAGTCGGCCACCCACAGGCCGGTGCGCTCGGTGGCCGCCGTCACTTCCGACAGCGCCGGCACGTAGCCGCCGGGGAAGATGTACTTGCGGATGAAGGGCGCCGTGGTGCCCGGCGGCGACATGCGGCCGATGGCGTGGACGAGGGCGAAGCCGCCCGGCTTCAGGAGGCCGCGCAGGGTGCCGAAGTAATCGTCGAAATGCTGCACCCCCACATGCTCCATCATGCCGATGGAGACCACACGGTCGTATTTGCCCTTCAGCTCGCGATAATCCACCTCCAGGAACTCGATGCGGTCGGCGACGCCCGCAGCCTCCGCCCGGCGGCGGGATTCCGCCAACTGGTCGGGTGAGACGTTGATGGCGGTGACTTTGACGCCGCAGGTGGTGGCCAGGTAGATGGCGAGCCCGCCCCAGCCGGAGCCGATCTCCGCCACGTGCTGGCCGGGGGAGAGCTGAAGCTTGGCGGCCACGTGGCGCATCTTGTTGCGCTGGGCCACTTCGAGCGGCTCGTCGGGATCGTCGAAATAGGCGCAGCTGTAGCTCATGCTCTCGTCGAGCCAGAGCCGGTAGAAGGCGGCCGGATGGTCGTAATGGCTCTTCACATTGTCGGCCGCCTGGCCGATCCGGTTCGACTGCTGGCGCCGGCGCAGCGCGCGCCAGACCTTGCGCAGCGCGGCCTGCACCGGATGGGCGGCAAGGCCGCGCCGGTTCACCGAGAACAGCAGCAGCAGGTCGAAGACGGTACCGCCGTCCTCGAACACCAGCCGGCCGTCCATATAGGCCTCGGCCGCCTTCAATTCGGGATTGAGGAACAGCTCGCGCGCCACCTTCTCGTCGGTGAAGCGCACAGTGACGCTGGGGCCGTCGGCACCGCTGCCGAAGGCGTGGGTGCCGCCGTCCGGCGTGCGCACCACGAGGCGCCCCTTCTCGATGAAGCGGCGCAGCAGATGGGAGAGGAGGCGCATAGACACGAGCCGCAGCGTAAAACGCGAATCGGCCCGGGGGAAGCGGCAATGCAACCCTGGCGGGTCCGAACCTGCCTCAGGCGAAGGTGACGGCCGGTTCGCGGCCGATCAGCCGGGCCAGCTGGCGCAGGCGGCTGTGCACCCGCTCGTTGACCAGGCTGGCGAGGTCCGCCGGCACGGTGAGGCGCAGCGTGCCGTCCTCCACCGCCAGCGGCGCGCGCGGCAGGATGCCCGGCATGGCGGCGGACAGCAGGTAGGCCACGCGCATGGCCGCGCCGAGGATGCGGGCGCGGTCCAGCATGCCGGAGGACACCAGCTCCAGGAGGCGCGGGGCGTATTCGTCCTCGCCCAGGCCCATGTGCCGGTAATAGACCGCCAGCGCCAGGAAGGCGCGGCCGGGGTGGTCGATGCCCACCAGCGCCGCATGGGCGATGACGTTGAGGCTCTGCTCGCCGCGATAGTCCGGATGGGCGCGCCAGGCATTGTCGGAGAGCAGGCAGGCGGCCTGCCGCAGGCGCATGTCCTCCCGGTCCTCCTCCAGCACCGGGGAGGAGGCGAAGAAGCCGCCGGTCCAGTCGGCCAATTCCTCGCAGTGGCGGGGCGAGCGCGAGCGCAGGATGTTGAACTCCTGCGCCGCCACGATCAGCGGGTCGGCGGCGCGCTGGTCGGCGTCGAGCAGGCCGTAGAGCAGGCCCTCGCGCACGCCGAGGGCGGAGATCACCACCTCCGCCGGCCGCCCGGCCTTGACCACGTTCTCCAGCACCAGCGCGCCATAGGCCAGGAGCGGCCGGCGGGCGTTGGACACCGCCTCGATATGGGCCAGCGCCTCGGATTCGGCGCGGTGGACGATGCGGGTGAAGTCCACCACTTCCTTGGCCGGCAGCCGGTAGCCGTGCATCACGTGCAGCGGGTAGCCGCGCTGGAACATGTGCAGCCGGGCGAGCGCGCGCCACGTGCCGCCCACCGCGTAGAAGGTGCGCCCGGCCATCGCCGGCAGCACCGCCGCGTCGCGCATGGCCTCGCGGACGATCTTGTCGGCTTTGTTGAGGGATTTCGCCGAGCGGTCCTGCAAGGCGAGGCCGCCGATGGGCAGGGTGATGCCCGCGCCGACGTCGTCGCCGCGCACGTCCACCAGTTCCAGCGAGCCGCCGCCGAGGTCGCCCACCACGCCGTCCGGCGCGTACACGCCGGAGATGATGCCGTAGGCGGCCAGCTCCGCCTCGCGCCGGCCGGACAATATCTCGATGGGGGTGCCGCAGATCGCCTCGCAGGCGGCGATGAAGTCCGGCCCGTTGCGGGCGTCGCGCGCGGCGGCGGTGGCGAGCGCATAGACCTGGCCGACCCCCATGGCGTCGCACAGGCCGCGGAACCGGCGCAGCGCGGAGAAGGCGCGCTGCACGGCATCCTCGGCAAGGCGCCCGGTGGAGAGCACGTCGCGGCCGAGCCCGCACAGGGCCTTCTCGTTGAACAGGGGGACCGGGGCGCGGGTCACCGCCTCATAGACCACGAGGCGGACCGAGTTCGAACCGATGTCGATGACCGCGACCGGCGCCTCGCCGGCCATCAGCGTGGAAAGACCGCGGCGGTCATCCTCCCGATCGGCGGACGAGGAGACTGCGCGGTGAAGAATCCTTGAGAGACTTTCCACGTCCTGACAAGCTCGGGTTGGTCATGAAATAGCGGTGGGCGTTGAACGGCTCCTCGCCCGGCGCCGGGACTATGCGTTCCGACGAGCCGTCGGGCAACACCCGCCAGCTCTGTTCGTTGTCGATAAGATTGGCCACCATGATCTGATCCAGCACCTGCTCATGCACCGTGGGGTTGGTGATGGGACACAGTGTCTCAACCCGGCGGTCGAGGTTCCGCGTCATCAGGTCGGCGGACGAGATGTAAACGATGGCCTTGGGGTGCGGCAGGCCGTGGCCGGCGCCGAAGCAGTAGATCCGGCTGTGCTCCAGGAAGCGCCCGACGATGGACTTCACCCGGATGTTCTCGCTGAGGCCGGGAATGCCCGGACGCAGGCAGCAGATGCCGCGCACCACGCATTCCACCTTCACCCCCGCGCAGGAGGCGGCGTAGAGGGCGTCGATCACCTCCGGGTCCACCAGCGAGTTGCACTTCAGCCAGATCGCCGCCGGCCGCCCGGCCTGGGCGTGGACGATCTCGTCGGCGATGTGCCTGAGGATGCGCGGCTTCAGCGTGGCGGGGGACACCGCCATGGCGTCCAGCTCGCCCGGCTGGGCGTAGCCGGTGATGAAATTGAAGATCCGCGCCACGTCCTGGGCGATCACCGGGTCGGCGGTGAAGAACGACAGGTCGGTGTAGATGCGCGCGGTGATGGGGTGATAATTGCCCGTCCCCACGTGGCAGTAGCTCGCCAGCGTGCCGCCCTCGCGGCGCACCACCATGGACAGCTTGCCGTGGGTCTTCAGGTCGATGAAGCCGAACACCACCTGCACGCCGGCCCGTTCCAGGTCGCGCGCCCAGCGGATATTGGCCTCCTCGTCGAAGCGGGCCTTCAGCTCCACCAGCGCGGTCACCGACTTGCCGGCCTCCGCCGCCTCGGCCAGCGCCTTCACGATCGGGCTGTCGGAGGAGGTGCGGTAGAGGGTCTGCTTGATGGCGACCACATTGGGATCGCGCGCGGCCTGGCGCAGGAACTGGACCACCACGTCGAAGGATTCATAGGGGTGGTGGACCAGGATGTCCTTCTCGCGGATGGCGAGGAAGCAGTCGCCGCCATGGTCGCGGATGCGCTCGGGAAAGCGCGCGTTGTAGGGCGCGAACTTCAGGTCCGGCCGGTCGACGCCAACGAGCTGGGAGAATTCGTTGAGGGCGAGGACGCCCTCCACCACGAAGATCTCGTCGTCATGCACGTTGAGCTCGCGGGCGACGAAGGTGCGCAGTTCCTCCGGCATGCCGGCGTCCGCCTCCATGCGGATCACCTCGCCGTAGCGGCGCTGCTTCAGCGCGGTCTCGAACAGGCGGACGAGGTCCTCCGCCTCCTCCTCGATTTCCAGGTCGCTGTCGCGGATGACGCGGAACACGCCCTGGCCCTTCACCGCATAGCCGGGGAACAGGCGGCCGATGAACAGGCCGGTCATCTGCTCCAGGGTCATGAAGCGCATCTGCCCGGCCTCGCGCTCGGGCAGGCGGATGAAGCGCTCCACCTTGGCGGGGATGCGGATCAGCGCGTTCATGCCCCGCCCGTCGGTCTGCCGCACCAGTTGCAGGGCGAGCGAGAAGCCGAGGTTGGGAATGAACGGGAAGGGGTGCGCCGGATCGATGGCGAGCGGGGTGAGCACCGGGAAGACATGGTGCAGGAAATGGCGTTCCAAAGCGTCGAGGTCGGCGGCGCTGACATCGCTGCCGTCCACCAGCTCGATGCCGGCGCCGGCCAGTTCCTTGCGCAGCTCCCGCCAGCGCGCCTGCTGGTCGAAGATCAGCGAGGCGGCCTCGGCCACCGCGCGGGTGAGCTGCTCGGCCGGCAGCAGGCCGTCGGGGCTGGCGACGGCGAGGCCCTCGCGCACCTGCTCCTTCAGCCCGGCCACGCGGACCATGAAGAATTCGTCGAGATTGTTGGCCGAGATCGACAGGAAGCGCAGCTGTTCCAGCAGCGGGTGGCTGCGGTTGGAGGCTTCCTCCATGACCCGCCGGTTGAAGTGCAGCCAGGAGATTTCCCGGTTGATGAAGCGTTGGGGCGAGGTGGCAAGATCATTGACGGCCTCGGCCGCATCGTCCTGCATCATCGCCAGCACTGCCGCTTCATTCGCACTCATGGATGGGTTCCCCTTGTTCGGGCGGACCATGGCCGCCTTGCGTGACCACTCTATGACGGGCGGTTCACGATCCAGCGCCTTTGCCAGCGCCGTCGCCAGCGCCGCGCCGCATCATGCGCCCGCGCGCATGCTTTTCGAAAGGGCGTGCGCAGGTTGCGCACATCCGGCGCCGTCCGCCTCCCGTCCGTGACGGGATCGCGACAGGTGGTGGGGCGATCTGCGCCGCCGTGCGGCCGGTCCGCCGGGCGGGGCAGGGGCCGCCATTGCGCCCGGGAGCGAAGGCCGCGCCCGGTCCGTCCCCGCGTGCGACGGGCCGTTCCGCTCCGGGCCGGTTGGGCCGAAACCCGACAATCCGGGCTGGCGCGGAACTTGCTGGACAGGAGCCGATCCGCTTCCGCCGGCACCGGGAGCGGTCCTCATGTCGGAGGCGGCCCATGCCCGAACTGTTCGCCATCTGCTCCACCTACGAGGTCGACGACGGCGGCGCGCGCGGCTTCGTGCTGGCGCGGCTCGACGAGACCGGGGCAACCAAGCCCTGGCCGATCATCGTCACCCGCAAGTCCAATGCCTTTTTCGGCTTCGAGAATGTGTGCCCGCACCAGGGCACGCGCCTCGACACGGTGCCGGGGGAATTCCTCGACGAGGAGGGCAACTTCCTCACCTGCGGCAAGCATCACGCCCAGTTCGACCTCGACACCGGCCACTGCTTCATCGGCCCCTGCCAGGGCAAGGACCTGACGCCGGTGAAGCTGGTGATCGACGACGGCGACGTCTGTCTGGTCGACATCGCGCTGGCCGAGGAGGACGGGCTCGACATCGACGAGCCCGACACGTTTCCCGAGGTGATGATCACCGGCGACTGACGACGGGCGATCCCCGCCGGCCGGCGCGCCCGCGATCGGCGCGCCGGCCGGTCATGCCGTAAATGCAACCAAAAATAGAAATACCTTCATATCACAGCCTTTCGGCGCGTGGGCGGAGGCGTTCAGACCCCGACGTCGCGGGTCGCCCGGCCGAGATCCGCCGATGCGAACGACGGCCATGCCCCCGGCACGCCTGTGTCGCACTCCTGAAAGACCACGCCCATGACCGCCATTGCCGATACGCCTTTCGCCAAGCTCGACACCGAGGGGCGACTGCTGAAGCCGCTGCTGAGCGCCGACACCCACGTGGCCGGCCGCTTCGGCTATCGCGGCGAGATTTCCTACGATGACCCGGAGACGGTGCTGAAGGAGGTGTTCTCGGTGGCCGAAAGCGGCAAGCCGGCCATCGGCTTCCTGGCCGGGTCGATCAAGGAATATGCCACCCTGCCCAAGCTGATCGAGACGCTGGGCGCGGCGCTGGATGGCGCCGGGAACTATTTCATCTATGTGGCGGACCTGCCGCAGGGCAACCGCTTCTGCATCAGCTTCGGCGACATCAAGGTGTTCGCGATCTATATCGACGAGACCTCGGTCTATAACGAGCTGATCGACACCTTCTACGTGGACAAGACCAAGCTGAAGAAGTTCGACACCTCGGCCAAGCTGGATGCGCTCGCCGACGTGGGCCTGAAGTACTCCTCGCCGTCCGACTATAAGGATCTGTCCTATGAGGACGGATTGAAGATCAAGCAGGCGGCCTGATCGCGGCCGTCGCGGCCGCCGTCAGGTTCCGGCCGGACGGCGGGCCGCCGCCGGCGCGCGGGGAACGGCCTCCCCGTGCGTCGGGTCCGCCTGTGGTGCCGTGGGCGCGGCGCCCTACCAGCGCTCGACCGCGATGACCTTGCCGTGCTCCACCGCCAGCGCCAGCCGCCCCGCCTTCAGCGCCAGGGCGCGCTCGCCGAACAGTTCGCGCCGCCAGCCGGACAGGGCCGGGACGGGGGCGTCGTCGCTGACCGCGATCCGCTCCAGGTCGTCTGTGGTGGCGATCACCTTGGCCGCCACCGCGTGCTGCTCCGCGGTCATGCGCAGCAGCACCTTCAGCAGCTCGACGGTCGCCGCCGCGCCGTTGGGCAGCGGCTTGTCCCGCTCGATGCGGGGCAGGGTCTTGGGATCGCGCGCCACGCCCTTCTTCACTGCCTCCAGCACCGCTTCGCCATAGCGCGAGCGCTCGAAGCCCTTGGGCAGGGAGCGCAGCTCCGCCAGCCTCTCGTGGGTTTGCGGCTGCTGGATGGCGATCTCGCCGATCACCTCATCCTTGATGATGCGGCCGCGCGGCAGGTCGCGGGACTGCGCCTCGCGCTCGCGCCAGGCGGCGACCTCGGCCAGCACGGCCAGTTCGCGCGGCTTGCGCACGCGGGATTTCAGCCGCTCATAGGCGGTCTCGGGGTCCTGCCGATAGGTGGCGGGGGAGGTGAGGACGTTCATCTCCTCGCCCATCCAGTCGACGCGGCCGCGCGCCTCCAGGTCCTGCATCAGCTTGGCGTAGACGTCGCGCAGGTGGGTCACGTCGGCGATGGCATAGGTCAGCTGCGCCTGGGACAGCGGACGGCGCGACCAGTCGGTGAAGCGCGAGGACTTGTCGATGGCGTGGCCGGTCACGCGCTGCACGAGCTGGTCGTAGGAGATGCTGTCGCCATAGCCCAGCACCATGGCTGCCACCTGGCTGTCGAACACCGGGTGCGGGATGATCTCGGCCAGATGCCAGACGATCTCGATGTCCTGCCGTCCGGCATGGAATACCTTCTTGACCTTCTCGTTCGCCATCAAGGCGAAGAAGGGCGCGAGGTCGAGACCCTCGGCGAGGGCGTCGATGATGATGGCTTCATCAGGGCTGGCGACCTGAACCACGCAGAGTTTCGGCCAGAAGGTCGTCTCACGCAGGAACTCGGTATCGACGGTGACGAAGTCGTGGCTGGCGAGGCGCTCGCAGGCTGCGGCGAGAGCCTCCGTGGAGGTGATCGGATCCATGGCGCAAACATAACTGAAGGGCCGCTTGCCGCGAAAGGGCCAGAATGATGTGAAGCTCAACTTGTCAGGCGATGGGCCATCTCGCGCGCCTCGGTGGCGCGCATGGGACGGCCCAGCAGGAAGCCCTGAACATAGCCGCAGCCTTCCGCGCGCAGGACTTCCACCTGTTCCTCCTGCTCGATGCCCTCCGCCGTGGTTTCCAGCTCAAGGGCGGAGGAAAGCTGGAGGACGGCGTGGACGATGGCCCGGCTATGGGGGTCCTCGCACATGCGGGAGATGAAGGTGCGGTCGATTTTGATTCGGTCGATGGGCAAGGTGCGCAGGTAGCCGAGCGAGGAATAGCCGGTGCCGAAGTCGTCCAGGGCGATGGTGATGCCCTGGGCGCGGACCTGCTCCAGCGTGGCGCGCACGGTGGTGCCCTCGATCAGCAGGGTCGATTCGGTCAGCTCCAGCTCCAGCCGCCGGGGGGCGAGGCCGGAGGCGCGCAGGGCGTCGCGGATATGGTCGGCCATGTGGCCGGAGCGGAACTGCAACGGGGAGAGGTTGACCGCGAGGCGCACCGCCTCCGGCCATTCGGCGGCGGTGCGGCAGGCTTCCGACAGCACCCAGGCGCCCAGCGGCAGGATCAGGCCGGTCTCCTCGGCGCAGCCGATGAAGGTGGCGGGCGAGACGATGCCGCGGGTGGGGTGGCGCCAGCGCAGCAGCGCCTCGAAGCCGGCCAGCGCGCGCGTCTCCACATGGAAGAAGGGCTGGAACACCAGGAAGAACTGACCGTTCTCCCAGGCTTCCCGCAGGTCCAGCTCCAGCGCCCGGCGGGCGAGGGCGGTGTGCTCCATCTCGCGCAGGAACAGCCGCGCCTGCCCGCGCCCCTCGGCCTTGGCGCGGTAAAGGGCGAGGTCGGCATTCTTCAGCAGCTCGTTGACCGAGGTGCCGTCGGCGGGCGCCATGGCGATGCCGATGGTGCCGCCGGCGATGACCCGGTGGTCCTCCACGCTGATCGGCCGGCTGATGCGGGCGATCACACGCTCGGCCAGCGCCAGCGCGGCTTCCGGCTGGTCGGCATGGGTGTTGATGATGGCGAACTCGTCGCCGCCGATGCGCGCCACCACCTCGCTGGGATGGGCCTCCTCGGCAAGGCGGGCGGCCACCGCGCGCAGCAGCTGGTCGCCCACCGCATGGCCGAGCGTGTCGTTGACGCTCTTGAAGTAGTCGAGGTCGAGGAACAGCACGGCGAACGGATGGGCGGCGGCCCGGCTCGCCAGCAGCGCGGTGAGGCGCTCGCCGAACAGCAGGCGGTTGGGCAGGCCGGTGAGGTCGTCGTGGCGCGCCGCGTGGTGGGCGGCGGCGGCGAACCGGGCCTGCTCGCGCAACTGCCGGATGGCGAGGATCACCGCCACGGCGATGGCAAGGCAGATCAGCGCGGCGGCGGCGGCGATGGGCAGGGTCTGGATGCGCAGCCGCTTCTCGATCGCCGCCGTGGTGTCGCTCACCGCCACCACCAGGGGATAGTTGGCGAGCTGCTGCACCGCCACCAGCCGGGGCCGCTCGTCGATCAGCCCGGCGGGGGCGAGGCCGTCCTCCGGCTGCCGGGCGATCAGGTCGCGGGCGATGCGCGCGGCCACCGCCGGCGCGGGCTGGGCGTCGGCGGGATTGTGCGGGTAGGCGGCGAGCTGGGCGCCGTCGTCGCGATAGAGGGTGATGTTGCCGTCGCGGCCGAGCTTGATGGTGCCGTAGAACTGCTCGAAATAGCTCTGCTCCATCGCCCCCAGCACCAGGCCGAAGAAGGCGCCGGCCGGGGTGTTGAAACGCCGGGCGAGATAGATGGTGGTGGTGCCGGTGCCGCGGTTGGGCACCGGGAGGCTGACGAACACGTTCTGCCCCCGGCTGTCGCGCAGCCCGAGGTAATAGTCGCGGTCCGAGACGTTGACCGTCGGCACCGGCCAGAAGCGGGAAAAGTTCAGCAGCTTGCCGTTCTGGTCGATGATGGTGACCGCGTCGATGAAGGGCAGGCCGCTGATCTTCTCGCGCAGCGCCTCGTGGATCTCGAAGCTGGACATGAGCGCGCCGAGCGCCTCCGGCGTGTCGATGTTCGCGGTGGTGACGCGCTCGATGATGCTGGTCTGCACCAGTTGCAGCGATTGCAGCGCCCGGTCGCTCTGCTCGGCGAGGGCGAGGGCGAGGTTCTGCAGTTCGCGGCGGCGGTCGGAATAGGCCTGGGTGCGCAGGCTCAGCGTCAGCAGTAGCGCGCCGATGACCACGACGGCCGCCAGGACCGTCCCCAGAAGTGCCAGGAGGGTTCCCGCGCGTGGACCGTGACGGCTGGTTCGGTCCTCGGGGATGTCCGTCCTCCCGACCGACCGAAGGTCCATCCGCCGCCCTCGATCACAATGTCCTGAGGCGCAGGATACACGGATGATGCGTTGCGCCAAGCCCGTGCCGGCGGTTGTCCCCGTGCCGATCCCTTGACAAGCCCGGGTGCACATGCACCTTCCCGGCGGCCCGGCACAAGCCTTTGCGGCGGTTCCGGGCGTCCGTATTTACCGTGTTGTCCGAAAGGCCCGCCATGCACCGCTACCGCACTCACACCTGCGGCGCGCTCACCGATGCCCAGGTTGGCGACACCGTCCGCCTGTCGGGCTGGTGCCACCGTATCCGCGACCATGGCGGCGTGCTGTTCGTGGATCTGCGCGACCATTACGGCCTCACCCAGGTGGTGTTCGATCCCGACAGCGCCGCCTTCGCCGCCGCCGAGAAGGTGCGCGCCGAATGGGTGATCCGGGTGGACGGCCGCGTGCGCCTGCGCCCCGAGGGCACCGAGAATGCCGACCTTCCCACGGGGAAGGTGGAGATCTACGCCGTCGACCTGGAAGTGCTCGGCCCTGCCGCCGAGCTGCCGCTGCCGGTGTTCGGCGACCAGGACTATCCGGAAGACATCCGCCTGCGCTACCGCTTCCTGGACCTGCGCCGCGAGCGCATCCACAACAACATCATGACCCGCGGCCGGATCATCGACAGCCTGCGCACCCGCATGAAGGGGCAGGGCTTCTTCGAGTTCCAGACGCCGATCCTGACCGCCTCCTCGCCGGAAGGCGCGCGCGACTTCCTGGTGCCCTCGCGCATCCATCCCGGCAAGTTTTACGCGCTGCCGCAGGCGCCCCAGCAGTACAAGCAGCTGATCATGATGAGCGGCTTCGACCGCTACTACCAGATCGCCCCCTGCTTCCGCGACGAGGATCCGCGCGCCGACCGCCTGCCGGGCGAGTTCTACCAGCTCGACCTGGAGATGAGCTTCGTCACCCAGGAGGACGTGTTCGCGGCGGTGGAGCCGGTGATCCGCGGCGTGTTCGAGGAGTTCGGCAACGGCAAGCCTGTCACCCAGGAGTGGCCGCGCATCCCCTATGCGGAGGCGCTGCGCAAGTATGGCTCCGACAAGCCGGACCTGCGCAACCCGCTGGTGATGCAGGACGTCTCCGAGCATTTCCGTGGCTCGAACTTCAAGGTGTTCGCGCGCATGCTCGAAGACCCGAAGAACGAGGTGTGGGCCATCCCCGCCCCGACCGGCGGCTCGCGCGCGTTCTGCGACCGCATGAACAGCTGGGCGCAGGGCGAGGGCCAGCCGGGCCTCGGCTACATCATGTGGCGCGAGGGCGGGGAGGGTGCAGGGCCGCTCGCCAACAACATCGGCCCGGAGCGCACGGCGGCGATCCGCGAGGCGCTCGGCCTGAAGGAAGGCGATGCCGCTTTCTTCGTCGCTGGCGATCCGTCCAAGTTCTACAAGTTCGCCGGCCTTGCCCGCACCAAGGTGGGCGAGGAGCTGAACCTCATCGATACCGAGCGGTTCGAGCTGGCCTGGATCGTCGACTTCCCGTTCTACGAATGGTCGGACGAGGAGAAGAAGATCGACTTCTCCCACAACCCCTTCTCCATGCCGCAGGGCGGGCTTGAGGCGCTGAACGGGCAGGACCCGCTCACCATCAAGGCGTTCCAGTACGACATCGCCTGTAACGGCTACGAGATCGCCTCCGGCGGCATCCGCAACCACCGCCCCGAGGCGATGGTGAAGGCGTTCGAGCTGGCCGGCTATGACGAGGCGACCGTTCAGGAGCGCTTCGGCGGCATGTACCGCGCCTTCCAGTACGGCGCCCCGCCCCATGGCGGCATGGCGGCGGGCATCGACCGCATCGTGATGCTGCTGTGCGGCGTCTCGAACCTGCGCGAGATCTCGCTGTTCCCGATGAATCAGCAGGCCCTCGACCTGCTGATGAGCGCGCCTGCGGAAGCGACCCCGAAGCAGCTCAAGGAACTGCACATCCGCCCGGTCCTGCCGGCGAAGTGAGGCCGACGGCCCGTGCCCTCACTCCCTCTCCCACGCAGTGGGGGAGGGCCGGGGTGGGGGCGCCGCGCCAGCGGCGGGGGTGCGCTATTCGCGTCCCGCCTGACACGGCGGGCATTGTGAGGCAATGCCGAAGCTGCGCTTCGGCCCCCACCCTGTCCCCGCAAGCGGGGGAGGGGTCTCGCCTGCGATGGATGGTGACGCTGCGCCCTTTTCGCCCCGCCGCGCCCGCGCCCGGCGTCAGGCGGCGGTGAGGCCGGCGGGCTCCGGCTCGGGGCGCGCCTTCGGGCGGAGGCGGTCCTTGAGCCTGAGGCAGGGCCGCTCGACGCAATGATAGGACAGCATGGCCACCGGATAGCCGGCGAAGACCAGCGCCAGGCGCTGCGCCGCCGAAATGTCCGGGATGCTCCAGATGCCGATCAGCAGGAACGGATAGTGCCAGAGATACCAGCCGTAGGAGATGCGGCCGGTATAGACGGCGAGCGGCGATGACAGCACCCGCTTCAGCCAGCCGTCCTGCTGCGCGGCGACGATCAGCCAGGCGCTGGCCAGCGCGGCGGCGGTCAGGCCCCAGGTCTGGGTCCACAGGGAGCGGAACGGCATCGCCAGCAGGATCACGGCCAGCGCCGCCACGGCGAGCGGCGCGGCCCGCGTCAGTCCCAGCCGCGCCGGTGCGCCGAGCGGAACGAGGGCGAGGATGCAGCCGATGGCCAGCGCGTCGGCATGGGTGTCGAAGCCGTTATAGGTGCGCTCCGCGTCCGCCCCGCCAAGCGCCAGGGCGCACCGCCAGGCGATGATGAGGCCGGTGGCCCCGGCGAGCCAGGCCACCGGCCGCCGCCGCCACAGCGCGAGGAAGCAGACTGGCCAGAGCAGATAGAACTGCTCCTCCATGGACAGCGACCAAGTGTGGCCGAGGATGCCCTGGTTGACCCAGCCGAACGCGCGGTTCCAGTTCATCAGATAGGTCACGGCCATGCCGATGCCCTGGAACTGGAGCTGGCCGGCGGCCTCGCTCGGCGCCAGGGCGGCGCGGGCCAGCGCGAACAGCAGCAGCAGGCCGAAGGCGGGCATGAGCCGCAGCGCCCGCCGGGCGTAGAACAGGCCGAAATGCAGGCGGCCGGTCTCAACCATCTCCCGCGCCAGCAGGCGGGTGATGAGATAGCCGCTGAGCACGAAGAAGGCGTCCACCCCCGCCCAGCCGCCGGGCAGGGCGTCGGGGCAGGCGTGATAGATGACGATGGCGAGGATCGCCACGGCACGGATGCCGTCGAGGCCCGGCTCATGTCGCGGCAGGCCGGTGCCGGTCCCCTCCGTCATCGCGCCCATGTGCCCGGCCATGCCCCGCCCGTTAGTCCCGCGCGCCCTATAGGACGGCTTCGTCCGGCGATGCAACCGGCCCCCTCCGCCCGCCCGGCACGTTTTGCGCTGCAACATGGGTGTTGCCGCCCGCCCCGGCCTGCGGTAGATTGGTCAATATTACTTACCTATATCGGGGCCTGCCCGTGCCGCCAGCGCTGTCCGCTCTGTCCTTCCGCCACACCGCCCCCCTCTGGCGCGGGGCGGTGTGGCGCGGCGCCGCGCGCCGGGCGATGGCGGCGCTCCAGTCGGTCGATCCGGGGCTGGTGCGCCTTCTCACCGCGTGCCGCGCGCTCGTGGCCCTGACGGTGACGGGCGGCGTGGTCCTGCCCGCCCTCGTCCTCGCCGGCCATCCCATCACCGCCGGGGCGCCGGCCCTGGTCTTCGCCATGACCCTGCCGGTGCTGGTGCGGCAGGGGGCGGCGCGGGACTATGCCCGCGCGCTCGCCGTGGTGGTGGGCTGCGCGCTCGCCGCCTACGGCGCGGGCACGCTGCTGGCCCCGCTGCCGGCCGTGGTGGAAGCGGTGTTCGTGCTGGTGCTGGCGCTCGGCGTGCTGGTCCACCCGCTCGGCCCGGTGGCCACGGCGGCGGGCATGGTGTCGGGCGTCCTTTATTATGTCGGGCTCTATCTGCACCCGGCGGCCGGCGATCTCGCGGCGGCGCTGGCGGCGGTGCCGCCGGCGCTGGCCATCGTGGTCGTGGCCTGCCGCGTGCTGATGCCGCTCTCCGCCGCCACCGTGTTGCGCGGCGCGGCGGCGGCCCTGGCCTGCCGGGGCGCCCGCGCGTTGCGGGCGGCGGCGGAAGGGCGGCCCGCCGGTCCGGCGCTCGCCCGGCTCACCGACG
Source organism: Azorhizobium doebereinerae UFLA1-100 (assembly GCF_000473085.1). Classification (GTDB taxonomy): domain Bacteria; phylum Pseudomonadota; class Alphaproteobacteria; order Rhizobiales; family Xanthobacteraceae; genus Azorhizobium; species Azorhizobium doebereinerae. Next base: position 74,797 of record NZ_AXBA01000022.1, on the reverse strand, counting down.
CCGCCTTGACCATCGAGGACCATCTCGCGCTGACCGAGGCACCGGAGGCGGGCGAGCGCGGCGACGCCCCGGACGAGGGCCTCGCCGGCGCGGTGCTGGATTTCGAGCTGGCGGTGGGCCGGCTGGTGGTCGCGGCGCCGCCGCGCGAGGCCGGCCGGCTGCTGCTGGCCTGCGCCCGGCGGCTGGAGGAGGGCACCCCCGCCGCGCCGTGCCCCGGCGCCGCGCCCGCCGGTCCGCTGCGCCGCGCGGTGCGCGAGGTGGACCGTGCCGCCCGCCGCATGCTGGACCTCGCCGGGATCGAGCGGCGCCCGGCGCCGCCGCGCCGCGCCGGCCCGGCGGCCCCTGCCGCGCTCGCCTGGCAGGCCGCCGCCCGCGTGCTGGTGGCGGGCGCGCTCGCTTTGTCCGCCGGGCTCGCCATCTCGCCCGAGCGCTGGTTCTGGGCGGTGTTCTCGGTGTTCCTGGTGCTGCTGGGCATGCGCTCGCGGGCGGAGATGATCCACCGCAGCGCCCAGCGCATTCTCGGCACCGTGGCCGGCGTCGTCGTCGGGGCCGGCGCCACCTATCTGCTGCGCGGGCATCCGGTGCTGGAAGTGGCGCTGATGCTGGCCTGCGTGTTCGGCTGGGCCTTCTTCATCCTGCACGCCTACGCGCGGGCGATCTTCTTCGTCACCTTGCTGGTGGGCCTCGTCTACGGCGCGCTCGGCGCCACCATGTCGGAACTGCTGGAGATCCGCCTCGCCGAGGTGCTGGCCGGCTGCCTCATCGCCATGCTCTGCGCCCTCGCCATCTTCCCGGTGCCGACGCGCCCGCTGCTGGCCGGCCGGGTGCGGGCCGTGCTCGGCGGCCTCGCCGACGTGGTCGGCCTCGCCCGGGCGCGCTTCGCCGGGCCGGCCGATCTCGCCGATCCCGCCCAATATCCCACCGCAGATCCCGCCCCAGATCCCACCGCCGCGATGCGGCGGGTGGATCGCGGCTTCCGCGAGGCGGTGGCGGCGCTGGTGCCGCTGGAGGCGGCGCGGCGCTTCGTGGTCGGCGCGCAGCCCGACCTCCTGCCGCGCCAGCTCGCCGCCTGCCTGCACTGGACGCGCCAATTGGCCCGCCTGTCGGCGACGGTGCCCGCCGCCGCCGTGCCGGCGGACCTTGCCGGGCATCTCGCGGCGGCCGAACATCACCTGCGCGCGGCGCAGGCGCAGGACATGGTGGACGAGGACGGGCTTGCCGCCGGCCTCGCGGCGCTGGAGGCGGCGCTGCGCCTGCTCCCGGCGCGGCCCGCCTGAGCTGCCCGCCGCTCAGGGCGCGGCGGTCGCCGTCACCTTGAAGGCGATCAGCGCCTCCAGCGGGTTGTCGAGGCCCACCAGTTGCAGCACGGGCATCGGCGTGCGGGGCGTCAGCGTGAGGGTCAGCGTGCCCGGCGACTGGAGGAAGGCGGCCACCGCGTCGCCGATCACCGCGGCGTCGGGTACCACCTGCGCGGCATCGCGCGCGGCGGTCTTGACGCCGGAGATCAGCTCCGCCTTGAGGTCTTCCGGCTCGACGCCGGCAAGGTCCGCCTGCTGCTTCAGCATGATCTGCGCCAGGCCGAGATTGGTGACGGTGAGCGTCACCGGCCCGGCGGTGGCCTCGCCCAGCGCCAGGAAGGCGCCGGCGGGGTCCTCGAACGCGGTCTTGGGCACGTTGTCGAGCCGCGCCTCGACGCGCAGCGCGAAGGCCTGGTCCACCTCGGTGGAGGCCGGCGACAGCGTGAGGGTGCGCGCCGCCGGGTCATAGGCGAGGTTGAGCTGCATGGAGATGCTGGCCTGCTTGAGGCCGGCCGCCGCCAGATAGCTGAACGGCTCGCCGTCCTCGGCGGAGATCGGGCCGCTCACCTTGTCCGCCTTGAAGGCGAGGCGGGTGGGCAGCGCACCGGCGAAATCGCCCCAGGACAGCGACATGGCCTGAATGCTCACCGTGCCGCCGCCCTCCTCGTGCGGCGCGACGATGCCCTCCAGCTCCAGGCCGGACAGCACCTTGAACAGGCCGAAGCCGGTATCGAGGCTGGGCATGTTGTCGTTCTTCGCCGTCTCGGCGGAGATCCGCAGCAGGTCGTGGAAGGAGAAGCCCTGGATGGCGGCGCGCTTGATGCTGACCGGCTTCAGGTCCTTGGTGGTGCCGGCGAGCCCGGTCAGTTCCAGGCTGTCCAGCTTGCCGTTGGCGAAGCCCTGGAAGGTCAGCGCGGCGACCGTGGCGGTGCCGTTCTTGTCGGTCACCGTCATGTCGCCGAACGTCGCCGCGCCCACCGCGAAGCCGTCCAGCGTGTCGGCGGTGAGGGTCAGCAGCCGGGCGGTCTCGTCCGCGCTCAGCGGCGTGCCGCGCTGGGCGAGCGCGCTCATCTCGTCGAGCCGCCGGAAGGAGAGGTCCACCGGGTTGATCGCCACCCGGTCGATGGCGATGGTGCCCACGCGCACCGAGTGGCCGGGCTCCGGTTTCAGCACGTAGGGGCCGGCGGTGATCCTGGCGTAGACCGGCAGCGGGCTGGTCGCCCTGGGCTCGGCGTCGGTGAGCGCGCGCACCGGGCCAGTGTCGATGCCGGAGGCGCGCAGGTTGGCCATCTCGCCGCCGGCGGGCTCCGCCTTGCCGTCGGTGACCACCTTGGTGGTGAAGGTCACGCGGTCCAGCGTCACCTCGGCGACGCGGCCGTCGGCGATGCCGGACGCCTTGAAGCCCTCATAGGCCAGTTCCACCGGCTGGATGGCGCCGTCCGCCGGCGTGCCGGGCGCGGGGAGCATCCGGCCGGTGAGCTGCGGCACGGTCAGGCTGTCGGCGCGCACGGCGGCGAAGCGCACCAGCATCTCGCGCAGATAGGGATGGCTGCCGTTGCCCGGCGCCACCGGCAGCAGCCGGTCCGGCCCCTGGTAATTGTCGATTCGCGCCTTGGGCACGGCGTAGGAGACGGTGACGCCCGGCGCCACCAGCCCGGTGGCCGAGAGCACCAGCCCCTCAAGCTCGACGGCGCTGGCCTGGATGGCGCCGCCGGACGGCGAGGTGATGCCGCGCGCCACCAGCCGGTCGGCCTTGAACTGGCCGGCGCCGGGCGCGCTGACGTCGATGCCGGTCACCGTCAGCACGCGGCCGGACAGGTCGAACGAGACATCCTGGTAGCGGGCCTCCGCGCCCTGCTGGCGCAGGGTGGCGAACACCGCCTCCACGTCGCCCTTGGCGCGGACCTGGACGTAGCGGGTGAAGCCGAAGTAGCCGCCGATCCCGACGACCGCCAGCACCACAACTGCGACGACGACCTTCTTCATGAGTGCTGCCTCCACGCGCACGGTGCACCTTTATGCGACCACCCTGGCCACGTTCGCCGCGAAAACACCAGCCCAGGCCGTGACATCCCCGTCCGTGGGGGATAGGTTGCCGGCCCGAACAGCAGTCGGTTGCAGCAAGAGAGGCTTGGGGGAGGACATGGCGTCAAACATGTCGAATATATCCGAGGATCTGAAATCCGGCGCGCTTGTCTATCACCGCTTCCCGACGCCGGGGAAACTGGAAATCCAGGCCACCAAGCCCCTCGGTAACCAGCGCGACCTCGCGCTCGCCTATTCCCCCGGTGTCGCCGCGGCCTGCGAGGCCATCAAGGCCGACCCGCTCCAGGCCGCCGAACTGACCATCCGCGCCAATCTGGTGGCGGTGGTGACCAACGGCACCGCCGTCCTCGGCCTCGGCAACATCGGCCCCCTGGCCTCCAAGCCGGTGATGGAAGGCAAGGCGGTCCTGTTCAAGAAGTTCGCCGGCATCGACGTGTTCGACATCGAGCTCGCCGCCACCGAGATCGACCATCTGGTCGAGACCGTGGCCGCGCTGGAGCCCACGTTCGGCGGCGTCAACCTTGAGGACATCAAGGCCCCCGAGTGTTTCGAGGTGGAGCGCCGCCTGCGCGAGCGCATGAAGATCCCGGTGTTCCATGACGACCAGCACGGCACGGCGATCATCGTCGCGGCCGCCGTGCGCAACGCGCTGGAGATCGGCAACCGCAAGATCGAGGACCTGAAGATCGTCGCCTCGGGCGCGGGCGCGGCCGCGCTCGCCTGCCTCAACCTGCTGGTGACGCTCGGCGCCAAGCGCGAGAACATCTGGGTCTGCGACATCGAGGGCGTGGTCTATGAGGGCCGCGAGACCCTGATGGACCCCTACAAGTCCATCTATGCCCAGAAGACCGACGCCCGCACCCTGGGCGAGGTGATCGACGGCGCGCACATCTTCCTCGGCCTGTCCGCCGGCGGCGTGCTGACCAAGGACATGGTCAAGCGCATGGCCGACCGCCCGCTGATCCTGGCGCTGGCCAACCCCAATCCTGAGATCATGCCGGAGGACGCCCGTGAGGCGCGCCCGGACGCGATGATCTGCACCGGCCGGTCGGACTTCCCGAACCAGGTCAACAACGTCCTGTGCTTCCCCTACATCTTCCGCGGCGCGCTTGATGTCGGCGCCACCGACATCAATGCGGAAATGAAGATGGCGGCGGTGGAAGCCATCGCCGCGCTCGCCCGCGAGACGCCCTCCGACGTGGTGGCCCGCGCCTATGGCGGCGAGACCCGCGCCTTCGGTGCCGACAGCATCATCCCCTCGCCGTTCGACCCGCGCCTCATCCTGCGCATCGCCCCGGCCGTGGCGAAGGCCGCCATGGACACCGGCGTCGCCACCCGGCCGATCGCCGATTTCGAGGCCTATAACGAGAAGCTCGACTATTTCGTCTTCCGCTCCGGCTTCATCATGCGTCCCCTGTTCGCCCGCGCGAAGCAGGACAAGAAGCGCGTGATCTATGCCGAGGGCGAGGACGAGCGCGTGCTGCGCGCCGCCCAGGCGGTGGTGGAGGAGGGCATCGCCCGTCCCATCCTGGTGGCCCGCCCGAACGTGCTGGAGACCCGTCTCCAGCGCTTCGGCCTGTCGATCCGGCCGGGCGAGGACTTCGACGTCATCAACCCGGAAGACGATCCGCGCTACCGCGACTTCGTGCGCTCCTACATCGAGATCGCCGGCCGCCGCGGCGTCACGCCGGACGCCGCCCGCACGCTGGTGCGCACCTCCTCCACCGTCATCTCGGCGCTGGCCGTCCGCAAGGGCGAGGCGGACGCCATGCTGTGCGGCATCGAGGGGCGCTTCTCGCGCCACCTGCGCCATGTGCGCGACATCGTCGGCCTCGCGCCGGGCGTGCGCGAGCTGGCGGCGCTGTCGCTGCTCATCACGCCGAAGGGCAACTTCTTCATCTGCGACACGCAGGTGCAGACCGAGCCCACCCCGTCGGACCTGGCGGAGATGACCATCCTCGCCGCCGCCCATGTGCGCCGCTTCGGCATCGAGCCGCACGTGGCGCTGCTGTCGCACTCCAATTTCGGCAGCAACGAAACCGCCTGCGCCCGCCGCATGCGGGCCGCGCTCGAAATCCTCATGGAGCGGGCGCCCGACCTTGAGGTGGACGGCGAGATGCAGGCGGAAGCCGCGCTGCTGCCGGACATCCGCGAGCGCATCTACCCGCATTCGCGGCTCGCCGGCGTCGCCAACGTGCTGGTGATGCCCGACCTCGACGCGGCGGACATCGCCTACAACATGATCAAGGTGCTTGGCGACGCGCTGCCGGTCGGCCCGATCCTGATGGGCACGGCCAAGCCCGCCCACATCCTCGGCCCCACCGTGACGGCGCGCGGCATCGTCAACATGACCGCCGTGGCGGTGGTGGAAGCCCAGAGCGAACTGTGATCCTCCGGCCCTCCGGGGCCGGCTGCATCCCAAAGGAAAAGGCCCGGCAATGCCGGGCCTTTTTGCTTTTGTGGCAGCCTTGACGGCGATGCCGGCATGGGCCGAGACGCGGCCCGGACCTGCGGAAGGTCCGGGCCGTGTCGCTTCAGCCCAGTGCGCCTCAGTTCTGGTGCGCCTTGGCCTCGGCGTCGATGCGCGAGGCGTGCTTGGTGTCCGGCATGAACAGGTACACCAGCAGCGAGCAGGCGATCACGCCCGTGGCGTACCAGTAGAACCAGCTTTCATGGCCGATGCTCTTGAACCACAGGGCGATGTATTCCGCCGTGCCGCCGAACAGCGAGACCGCCACCGCATAGGGCAGGCCGACGCCGGAGGCGCGGATGGCGGCGGGGAACAGCTCCGCCTTCACCACGGCGTTGATCGAGGTGTAGCCCGACACGATGAGCCACGCGCCGGCGATCAGCAGGAAGGCCATCCACGGGCCGCTGGCATGCTGGATGGCGGTCAGCAGGGGCACGGTGCACAGCGTGCCCAGCACGCCGAAGCCGATCAGCAGCGGCCGGCGGCCGACGCGGTCCGACAGGGCGCCGTAGATGGGCTGGAGGCACATGGCGAAGATCAGCGTGCCGGCGCTGACCCAGGTGGTCTGCGCGTCGGTGAGGCCCGCCGAGAGCTTCAGGAACTTCTGCATGTAGGTGGTGTAGACATAGAAGGCGAGCGTGCCGCCGGCGGTGAGGCCGAACACGATGGCCACCTCGCGCGGATGCTGCATCAGGCCGCGCAGCGTGCCGGTGCGCGAGGTCTTCTTCTGCTTGGCCTTCTCGAACGCCTCGGTCTCCTGGAGGTTGCGCCGCATCACCAGGGTGAACAGGGCGAGGCCCGCGCCGATGAAGAACGGGATGCGCCAGCCCCAGGCCCGCAGTTCCTCGCCGGTGAGCAGCAGGTTCTGGAGCACCAGCAGCACCACCAGGGCGGTGAGCTGGCCACCGATCAGGGTGACGTACTGGAAGGAGGAGTAGAAGCCGCGCTCGCTGGAGGTGGCCATCTCCGAGAGATAGGTGGCGCTCGACCCGTATTCGCCGCCCAGGCTCAGGCCCTGGAGCAGGCGGGCCACCAGCAGCATGACCGGGGCGAACACGCCGATGGTGGCGTAGGTGGGGGTGAGCGCGATGATCAGCGAGCCGAAGCACATGAGCAGCACGGACAGCATCAGGGCGCGGCGGCGGCCGAGATTGTCGCCGATATAGCCGAACAGCCAGCCGCCGATGGGGCGCATGAAGAAGCCCAGGGCGAAGATACTCGCGGTCGCCAGCAGTTCGGCGACGGGGTCCTCATTGGGAAAGAAGGACTTGGAAAAATAGAGCGCGAAGGCGGAATAGGCGTAGAAGTCGTACCACTCAACCAGATTTCCCGCGGAGCCGATCAGGATCGCTTTGATCCGCCGAGCTTTGTCGTGCAGGCTGTCCTTACCCTGGGTTGCAGGATGCACCATATTGTCCACTTGGCACTCCGTCGTCTGCTCAAGCTCAGCCTGAAGCGGCCCGAGTTTTACGGGAGACGGATCGCGCAAATAGCTTAAGCCCCAGCACGCCGTCCGGTGTGCCGGGTCTATACCTTCCTCACCGCTGAGAAAAGTACGGCTAAAGACTGAGACGCTGGTTGTTTATCCCGGTCCGACGGCGGAGGCGGCCTCAGCCGTTCCAGCGTTTCGGCCGGTAGAAGGTGTGCACGCCGATCCGGTCCAGCTTGCGCATCTCGCGCACCCAGGAGGGGTGGACCCAATAGGCATGGTAGTGGGTGGCGCGGCCCACGCTGTCCAGCCACAGCTTGCCGTCCAGCATGTCGGCGGAGATCTGCTTGGCCTGCACCCACATGTCCGGCTCGCGCACCACGTCCTTCACGTCGTCGCAGGCGAAGGTGAACTGGCAGGCCAGGTGCCGGTGGGCGTTCTGGTAGACGGTCTTGCACACGTCGTTGGGATAGTAGCCGGAGAACACCCGGTTGATGACCACCTGGGCCACCGCGATCTGGCCCCGCTTGGGTTCGCCGCGGCTCTCGAAATAGATCGCCTCCGCCAGGCACTTCTCCGCCCGGGCGCGGGCCGGGCCCTCAAGCCCCAGCCGCTCGGCGAAGGTGGGGCCGGCGAGCCCGCCCTGGAGCGTGCCGCCCCCCAGCAGGGCGGCGTCGCGGGCGCGGTCGGTGGGCGCGGAGACCGGCACCGGCACGAGGCGCGTGGGCAGGCCGTCCGTCGCGTGCTCGAACGCCTGGGCGGGGAAGGTGTTGGGATCGGTACCAAAGACCACGGTGGGGTCGCGGTAGAGCGGCGCGCCGTCGCCGTCCGCTTCCGGGTCGGAACCGAGATCGGCCCAGCCCTGGTCGTCGGGCAGCATCGGGAAGACGGCGTCGCTGCCGATGCCGCCGGCGTCGGCGGCGCGCCGCGCCGCCACGCTCGGGTCCACGTCCGCGCCGCTGATGTCGGGGCCGAACAGGCCTTGCCCCTCGTCGTCGCTCGCCACCGCCTCGTCGTCGATATTGGGCAGCGACAGCAGGCTGTCGAGGGCAAGCTCCAGATAGACGTTGCGCGCCGGCGGCGTGGGGCCGAACACGGTCGGCGTCTCGGCTTCGGCCTCCGCTTCCGCCCGGCCGGCCGGATCGTCCGCAGGCGGGGCGGCGGCCACCGCCGGCTCGGGCGCTGCGAGCACCAGCGCCGGGGGATAGGAATAGCTGTCCTCGCCGGGCGGCGGCACGGCGGGCGGTTCCGGCAGGGTAAAGCCGAGGCCGGAGCCCAGCGCCGGCGGCAGGTCGAGGGTCGCCACCTTCAGCGCCTTCAGCGGCGCGCCGAGCAGCATGTTCGGTCCGCGCTCGGCGAAGGTGCGCGAGAGCATGGCATCGGAGGGCAGCGACTGGGCGGCGAGCGGGGATGCGACCATGGAGGACACGGCGAGCGCCGCGAGGGCCTGCGCCGCGCCGGTCAGCGCGATGCCCGCCAGCGCCTTCGCCCGCCTGGAGCCCCGCCTGGAGCCCGTCCCCCGTCCCGCCATCTGCCTGCCCCGCTTGGTCCTGCGGGGTCCACGGGCCGGCCGGACAGACCGGACGGACGGAAACGCACCCGCGCGGCCGACGCTGCGCCGGCCACGGGGGAAGAATGATTTATCAACCTTACCCGCTGGTTAAACGGGCGGCGACGGCGGCCTCGCGGGTGAACGGTCCGGGCGCCGCGAGGCTCATGGCGCGGGCGCGCTTCAGGCCCTCGGTGCCGAACCGCACCTTCACCGCCTCCTCCACCCAGCGCGTCTCCTGGGCGGCGCGCCGGGCGGCAAGGCGGGCGTGATCCCGGAGGTGCACGGCGTGGGCGGCGATGGCCTCGGCGAAGTCCGCCATGCCCTCGCCGGTGGCGGCGGAGAGGCGAATCACCGGCACGCGCCACTGCCCCTCGGCACCGCCCAGCGCCAGCGCGCCGCTCACGTCGGCGGCGGCACGGCGCGACATCTCCGCCATGTCCGCCTTGGTCACCACGATGACGTCGGGCAGTTCCATGACGCCCGCCTTCATGAATTGCAGGCTGTCGCCGGAGGCCGGCTGGATGCACAGCACCACGGTGTCGGCGATGAGGTCGATGTCCGCCTCGGACTGGCCGACGCCCACCGTCTCCACGATCACCAGGTCATAGACCGCGCGCAGGATGACGGCGGCGGCGACCGCGTCGTCGGACAGCCCGCCCAGCCGGTCGCGCGCGGCCATGGAGCGCACGAAGACGCCACGGTCCTCCGGGTCGGTCTGGATGCGCGCGCGGTCGCCGAGCAGGGCGCCGCCGGTGCGCCGGGAGGACGGGTCCACCGCCAGGACGGCCACCGTGCGCCCTTCGGCGCGGGCGCGCTGCACCAGCACGTTGGTGAGGGTGGACTTGCCCACGCCGGGCGGCCCGGTGAGGCCGAGCACCTGGGCGCGGGCATTGGCCGCCGCCTCGTCCAGCAGGGCCACCAGGGCCGGGCTGCCGCGCGCGGTCTCCACCGCGGCGAGGGCGGCGGCGACCGGGCGCTTGCCGCCGGCGCGCAGGTCCGCGAGGGAGGGAAGGGGAGGGCGCGCGCGCATCATGGCGCCAATCTAGAGCAGCACCGGCGAAAGAGAAGGGCGCGCGGCGGCGGGCGTCGGGCAAAGAAAAAGGCGTCGGCCTGAGCCGACGCCTTTCCACTGATCGGAACCGTGCGGGGGAACGAACCCGATCAATAGCTCACTGGCAGTACCCGCGCGACACACGCACCACCTGACCGTTCGGATAGCGGTAGAAGCAACGCCCGCCGCTCCAGAAATAATAGGCCGGCGGCTGCTGCCGCCGCCCGGTCTGCGACCCGATCACCGCGCCGGTGGCGCCGCCGATCACCGCACCGGCCGCAGCCCCTCCGGCCCTGCCGGTCACCGCGCCGCCGATCAGCGCGCCCGTGACCCCGCCGATGACCGCGCCGGGCACCGCGTTGTTCTGCGCCCGCGCGGCGCCCATCGCCGCGAAAACGCCCAACGCCAAGGCCGGAACCGCTACCCAGAGGACACGCTTACGCATCCAGACCCTCCACGCCGGCAGCCGCCGACGGCACTCAATTCCTCGTTCGATCTAACAAAACGAACATGAACGGCAGATGAGCATAGCCATGCTTTCAGCGCGTAGCAGGTACTATTTACACGCTTCGGCGGTATGCCGAGGTTGTATCAACCGGGCCGGCGCAGCTCTCCCACCGCCTCCGGGCCGCCTGCGGAAGGCGCCTTCCGGGCCGCCGGCGCGGGCCTCCGCCCGGTGCTTGCGCCGACCGCGGGGCTTGGGGCAGGGTGGGGTGGAATGGAGATGTCCGATGAGTGAGATCAACCCCTTCGGCGGTCGCGTGGTGCATCTGACGCCGGCCGAGGTCAAAGCCGGCCTCGATGACGGCAGCGTCATCCTGGTGGATGTGCGCGAGCCCAACGAGACCACGGCCGAGCGCATCCCCGGCTCGGTGCTGGCGCCGTTGCAGAGCTTCGACCCCGCCGCCTTGCCCGACCCCGCCGGCAAGCGGCTGGTGTTTTCCTGCCGCTCCGGGCAGCGCTCGCAGAAGGCGCTCGCCCTCGCCCAGGCGGCCGGGCTCGATTACGAGGAGCACATGCAGGGCGGCATCCTGGGCTGGAAGGCGGCGGGCTACGAGACCGAGGCGGGCTGAGCCGAGGCGAACTGAGCCTCACAGCCCGACGGCGGGCACGTCCATCAGCGGGAAGGTCAGCCGCACCGCCGCGCCCTGGTCGCGCGGCGGGAATTCCAGCGCCGCGCCCAGCTTGGCGGCCATGGCCCGGACGATGCGGTTGCCGAGGCCGCTGGCCGAGAGGGGCGCGCCCTCCGGCAGGCCGACGCCCTCGTCCTCCACCGTCAGCTCCACATGGCCGTCGGCGGAGATGAGCGTCACCCGCACCGGGCCCTTGGCGCCGGGATAGGCGTATTTCGAGGCGTTGATGACGAGTTCCGTGACGATGACGCCCAGCGCCACGGCGCGGTCGGGGTCGATCTCCAGCGGATCGATGTCGGTGGACAGCGCGATGCCCACCTCGCCGTGCTGGGCGGAGATCTGCAGATCGTCCAGCAGGGCGCCGAGATACTGGTCCACCGCCACCGTGGTCACCTGGTCGGAGGTGTAGAGGCGCCGGTGCACCTGGGCGACCGCGGAGACGCGGCCGCGCGCGTTGCTGAGCGCGGTCTGCACTTCCGCATTGTCCGTCGCCCCGGCCTGGAGGTGCAGCAGCGACATGATGATCTGCAACGAGTTGCCCACCCGGTGGTTCATCTCGCGCAGCAGCAGCGCCCGCTCGGCGGCGAGCGCCTCGAAGCGGTCGCGGGCGGCGCGGATCTCCGCCTCCGCCGCCTCGTGCGCCCGGCGCATCTTCACCTGCTCCAGCGCGGCGTCGATGGCCGAGCTGAGCAGCTCGATGAAGTCGCCCTGGACCTCCTTCACCACATAGTCGGAGGCGCCCGCCTTCAGCGCGGCGACGGCCACGCGGCTCTCCTGGGTGCCGGTGACATAGACCACGGGCGGCGGGTTCTGGAGGGTGCGGATGGCGGCGAGCGTCTCCAGCCCGTCCTGGCCGGGCATGTAATGGTCGAGCGCCACCACGTCGATGCCGCCCTCGCCGATGCGCGCCAGCCCGTCGGCGCCGCAGGTGGCGGTCTCGACCACGTAGCCGCGGCGGCCGAGCTGGCGCTGCACCAGCCGGCCGAGCCCCGGATCGTCGTCGATATAGAGCAGGCGGACCCCGGCGGCGGCCATGGGCTCGGTCTGCGATCCGTCCACGCGCGCCGCCTCGCCCATCACTTCGCCTCGGGCACCTGGATGACGGAGAAGAACAGTCCGAGCTGCCGGACCGCGTTGGAGAAGTTCTCGTAATTGACCGGCTTGGTCACATAGACGTTGGCGCCCAGATCATAGCAGCGCTGGATCTCCACCTTGTCGTCCGTGGTGGTGAGCACGACCACGGGCGAGCGCTTGAGGTGCTCGTTCTCCTTGATCCGCTTCAGGATGTTGACGCCGGTGGTGTCGGGCAGGTTGAGGTCGAGCAGCACGAGCAGCGCCTTGCCCGCATTCACCGCCCCGGTGCCGTCCGGGCCGAACAGATAGGCGATGGCGCTGGTGCCGTCGGTGAAGGGCAGGATCTCGTTCAGCACGCCGGCGCGGCGGATGTTCTTCTCGATCAGCCGTGCATGCCCGGCATCGTCCTCGATCATGATGATGGTTACATGCTCAGGCATCCCGTCCCCCATTCCCCTCGACCACCAGCCTGCGGGGCAGCGTGACCTTGAACACGGTGCCCACCCCCAGTTCCGATTCCAGCGTGATCCCCCCGCCCAGGCGCCGCACCAGCGTGCGCACGTGCGCGAGCCCGATGCCTTCCCCCGGCCGGTCCTGCGGGCCCGAGCGGCGGAACAGCTCGAACACCCGCACCCGGTCGCCGGGATCGATGCCGCGGCCGTTGTCCCGCACCAGATAAGTGACGTAGCCCACGGTTTCCCGGGCGGAAATCTCGATCAGCCCTGGTACATCAGGGCGCAGGTATTTGACAGCGTTGTCAATCAGGTTGGTGAAGATCTGCTCCAGCGCAAGCCGGTCGCTGATGAGCGGGGGTATCTGCGCGACCGTGACCTTGGCATTACGGTCCATCAACTGGTGAGCCATCGTCGCGGCGATGGCCTCCACCATCTCGGTCATGTTCACGGCCGTCGGCACGAACTCCTTGCGGCCCTGCCGGGAGAGTTCGAGGATGGCGTTGATCAGCCGGTCCATCTTGGTGATGGACGCCTTGATGAAGCCGAAGGCCTCCTCGAAATCCTTGTCCAGCACCTCGTCCTCGGAGGCGTCCTCCTCCCCGGCGCGCTCGCGCAGGCGGGCGAGGCGGTCGAACAGATCGGTGCGCAGGGCTTCGAGCTCGCTGGTGAAGCCCATGATGTTCACCAGCGGCGAGCGCAGGTCGTGGCTGACGATATAGGCGAAGCTCTGGATCTCGTTATTGGCTTCCTGCAAGTCGGCGGTGCGCTCCGCCACCCGCTGCTCCAGCACGAGGTTGGAAGTCTCCACCTCGCGATGCGCCTTGCGCAGGGCGTCGGAGCCGCGCTGGGTCAGCCGCAGCGCCACGGCGGCGATGACGATGATGGCGGTGACGCCGGCCAGATTGGTCACCAGCAGCCAGAGGTTGGAACTGCGCGAGGCGGACCAGCGCTCGTCCAGCAGGGCCTGCTCGGCCTGCTGCATCTGGCTGACCACGACGGTGATGTCGCGGGTCAGCTCCTCGCCGCGGTCGGTGCGCACCACGGCGAGCGCGCCCATGTCGTCGCCGCTGCGGCGCAGGGTGATGGTGTGGCGCAATTCATCCTGCTTGGCCTGGACCAGCACCGCGAGGCGGTCCGCCAGGGCGCGGCGGCGCTCGCTGGTGGCGGCGCCGGCGCGCACGTGCTGGAGCGCCATGGAGAGGTCGGCCATGGTGCCGTCGAAGGCGGACACGTAATTGCTGTCGCCGGTGAGCAGGAAGCCGCGCTGCGAGCTTTCCGCGCGCAGCAGCAGGCTCTGCACATTGGCGAGCGTGTTCTCCAGCAGCAGAGTCTGCGCCACGAGATCGCCGTCGTCGCGGGCGCGGTTCACCAGGAAGACCGACGTCACGCTGATGATGATCAGGACGGCGAAGCCGGCGGCCATGACGATGGCCTGGTTCAGCAGCGGCCGGGGCGCGGCGGGGAGCGTGGCCGCCGTCGATGCTGAGACCATCGATGCTGAGCCCGGCGATGCGGCGGCGTGTGATGTGGCGGCGGATGTCTCGGTCACGGCACGGGCTTCCGGATCGGGGACGGCGAAGCCGCGGCAGGAACAGGGATACGCACGCGCGCGCGAAAACGCGACGGCGAGCGGACCGCGCGCATATGGCGCGGACCGCGCCGCAGCCGGGGCACGCCACGCTCGTCCGCGCGCGCCACGCCTGACGGCGCCACGCGGCCTGAGACCTCTTGCTTCAAACCCGCCGCTCCCCGAGATCGCGCTTCTGGAGGGAAAAGCTTCGCTGAAGCTTGTAGGTTCCATGCCGACGCGCTTGGATGGGCAGGAAAGCACAGTTTTTTTGTTGGAGCACCATGCAAGGCCCCTCGCAAACCGCTTCGACCGCCGCCGGCGGTACCGTGCCGCCGCGGGATGAAGCCGCCGATTACGTCGCCCGGCACGGCTCTCCCGACGTGGTGGAGGTCCTGCTGCCGGACACCAGCGGGGTGCTGCGCGGTAAATGGGTGCCCGGCGCCACCATGGCGAAGATCTGGCGCGACGGCGTGCCCATGCCGCGCTCGCTGTTCGGCCTCGACATCTGGGGCCGGGAGGTGAACGCCACCGGCATCCATATCGAGACCGGCGACAAGGACGGCCTGTGCCGGCCGGTTCCCGGCACGCTGAAGCCGGTGCCCTGGTCGCCGCGCCCGGCGGCGCAGGTGCTGCTGACCATGCATCAGGACGACGGCAGCCCCTGGATGCTGGACCCGCGCCAGCAGCTGAAGCGGCAGGTGGAGCGGGCGGCCGCGCTCGGCTTCGTGCCCACCGTGGCGTTCGAGCTGGAATTCTATCTGCTGAAGCCGTGGGCGCCCGGCGAGGCGCCGGTGCCGGTGTTCCCCCATACCGGGGAGGCGCGGCAGAACATGTATTCCATGTCCGACCTCGATGCCTTCGCCGGCATCCTGCACGAGATGCGCGCCGCCGCCGCCGCCCAGGGCCTGCCCGCCGATACGGTGATTTCGGAGGCCGCGCCCGGCCAGTTCGAGATCAACCTCTACCATCGCCCCGACGCTCTGGCGGCCGCCGACGAGGCCATCCTGCTGCGCCGGCTGATCGATGGGGTGGCCCGCAAGCACGGGCTGCGCGCCACCTTCATGGCCAAGCCCTTCGCCGAATTCGCCGGCAACGGCATGCATGTGCACATCAGCCTCGGCGACGGCGCTGGCCAGAACGCCTTCGCCCGCCCGGACGGCGCGGGCGAGCGGCTCATCCGCCATGCCGCCGGTGGCCTGCTGGCCACGCTGAAGGACACGCTGCTGTTCTATGTGCCGAGCTATAACGGCTACCGCCGCCTGGTGCCGGCGAGCTATGCGCCCACCGGCATCTCCTGGGGGTTCGACAACCGCTCGGTGGCGGTGCGCGTGCCCAACGGGCCGCCCGCCGCGCGCCGGCTGGAGCACCGTATCTCCGGCGCGGAAGCCCATCCCCATCTCGTCATGGCCGGCATCCTCGCCGGCCTGCTGGAGGGGATCGAGCGCGAGATCGAGCCGCCGCCGCCGCTGAGCGGCAACGCCTTCGAGGGCGAGACGGAGCGCCTGTCCCCCTCCATGGCCGACGCGGTGGACGGCTTCCTCGCCTCCGACTTCATCGCCCGCACCTTCGGCACGGACTATCAGCGCATCTATGGGGTGATGAAGCGCGAGGAACTGGCCGCCTTCACCCGGGCGATCCTGCCGCTGGAATACGAGACCTATCTCTGAAGGCCGGCGCGGGCCCGGCCCGCGCCGCATGGCGACCCCGAAGACGGCTCCCGCCGCCGCGCCCGCTGTTGACCTTGCCCGCGCCGCCTCGCTAAATTGAGGTGCTATCATACGTCATCTGCGGTGGGGCATGTTTGACATCATGGGGCGCGGGCGCAATTGGCGCGCGGTTCTGCTGCGGCGCGCGGCCGGCATGGTCTTGGCCGGCGTGACCCTGGCAGGCTGGGGCTTTTTCCCGGCGGGCGCGGCATCCGCCGCCGGCTGGACCATGTATGACAGCTACAGCCAATCCTATTTCATCAGCTACCAGCGCGGCCTCGACGCGGTGGTGCAACATGGCGGCTCGCTCACCTTCGACGTGACCGTGAATGGGCACGTGCTCAACCCGACGATGGACACCGGTTCCACCGGCTTCGTGGTCTCCGCCAACCAACTGGGTCTCAATGCGGCGACCCTCACCGGCACGCCGGGCTGGGTGTTCTACAACAGCACCGGCCTGCTGGTGACGGGCTATTTCCGCACCGAGACGCTCACCTTCCAGAACGGCGTGGACGCGCACGGCGTCGCGACGACGGTGACGGCGACGCTGCCGATCCTGGTGGTGACCGAGGCGCAATGCCTCGGCGGCGGCGGCAACAGCGCCAATTGCGATGCGGCCGGGGCGAAGTTCAACACGCTGATGATGGGCGTGGGTTTCGACCGCAACACCATGGGCACCGGCACCGTGGACACGTCCAATGCCGCGACGGCGGTCGCCTTGCTCAACAGCGCGGCCGCGACGCCGCAGGCCTACAATCCCTTCCTCAACATCGACGGGACCAGCGCCAGCACCTATCGCAACGGCTACATCGTCACGCCCACGGGCGTCGTGCTCGGCCTGACCGGGGCCAATACCGCCGCCGGCTACAGCTATGCGCAGCTCACGCTGGGGCCGGCGCAGACCGGCACCACCTGGCAGGCGGTGCAGGCCACCGTGACCGTGGACAAGGCCAGCGGCACCGGCACGCTGCTGATGGACACCGGCGTCACCGACGCCTTCATCGGCCTGCCGAAGGGCAGCACGGTGGTGTCCTCCAACGGCACGCTGGTGACGCTGGTCATCGAGGGCGGCATCGCCACCTACAGCTTCCGCATCGGCGACATGTCTAACCCGCAGACGCCGGACGGCGTGAACGTCTACACCCAGAACGGCACGTTCGTGAATTCCAGCGTGCACACCTATGCCGGCTACAACGTGCTGTATGACGCCGACGGCGGCTTCATTGGTCTCGCGCTCAATTACTATCCGGGCAGCACGGCCCAGGTGACGCAGATGATCGCCGCCCAGGGAACGCTATCGCTGACGGCGGACTTCTCCACCGACCTGCCGGTGCTGCTGCTGGCCAACAGCACCGTCCTCACCAGTTCCACGGCCAATTTCAACGGCGACATCACCGGCATCGGCAGCCTGACCCTCAAGGGCGGGGTGATCTATCTGAACGGCCACCTCACGCAGTCCGGCGGGACGGTGGCGGCGCAGGGCGTCACCGTGCTCAACGGCACGCTGATCGGCTCGCTGAGCGTGCTCCAGGGCGCCACCTTCATCGACGCCAATGGCGGCTACAATGTTGCCGCCGGGCAGACGCTCATCAACCAGGGGACGTTCGCCGCCCCTGCGGGCGTGGGCGTGACCAATGCCGGCACGACGATCAACAGCGGCACGGTGGCCGCCAGCTTCACCAACACGGGCACCACCATCAACACCGGCGTGTTCAGCGGCAACGTCGCCAATAGCGGCCTCTTCACCAACAACGGCGCCGTCACCGGCGCGGTGGATAATTCCGGCATTCTCGGCGGCAACGGTGCGATGGGTTCCCTGGTGGTGCGGCCGGGCGGCACGGTTTCGCCGGGCAATTCCATCGGCGTGCAGACGGTGGCCGGCAACGCCACCTTCCAGCCGGGGTCCACGCTGCTAGTCGAACTGGGCGCGCCGGGCACCTCCGACCAGTTGGTCGTCGGCGGCACGCTCACCGCCGGCGGCGCGACGCTGGTGCCGGTGCTGGGCGCCGGCTTCACCGCCCGGCTCGGCGCCAGTTATCAGGTGATCACCGCCGGCAATATCGCTTCGGACTTCACAGTGGCCAGCCCGTTCTTCGGCACGGCGGGGGCCACCTATCCCTTTCTCGCCGGCACGATGGGCGGCACCGGAACGCTGACGCTGACCCGCAGCGCGGTCTCCTATGCCGCCTTCGCGCCGACCGCCAATGCGGCGGCGGCGGGACGTGCGGCGGACACGCTGCCCACCGCCAGCCCGCTGATGCAGAGCCTGGCGCTGATGGGAGGGGCGGCCGCGCCCGCCGCTCTCTCCAGCCTCACCGGCGAGATCTATGCCTCCGCTCAGAGCGTGCTCCAGGTGCAGTCCGCTTATGTGCGCGGCGCCGTGCTCGGCCGTCTGGAGCAGGCGGCCACCGGCACGCCGGGCACGGCGCAGACGGTGGCGCTGGATCGCGCCGGCACCACGCTGTGGGCGCAGGCCTATGGCGGCTGGGGCAGCACGGGGAGCGACGGCAACGCCTCCGCCGTCACCCGCTCCATCGGCGGCTTCCTCATCGGTCTCGATGGTTCCGTTTCCGACTGGCGGCTGGGCTTTGCCGGCGGCTTCAGCCAGTCCGACTTCAGCACCGACAGCCTGCCGGGCTCCGGTTCGAGCGACAACTACGACGTCGCGCTCTATGCCGGCCGCAGCTTCGGGGCGGACGCCTCCGGTGCCTTCAACCTGCGGGCGGGTGCGGCCTATGGCTGGCACGACCTGTCCGTGTCGCGCACGGTGATGGTGCCGGGGCAGGTGGCAGGCTATGGCGCGGGCTATTCCGCCGGTACGGCGCAGCTGTTCGGCGAGATCGGCTATGGCTGGAACGTGAAGGGGGCGGGCGTTCCGCTGACGCTGGAGCCGTTCGCGGGCCTCGCCTATACGGCGCTGGCCACCAACGGCTTCACCGAGACGGGCGCGGCGGCGCTCACCGCTCAGGACGCCCATTTCGACACGCTGAGCAGCACGCTGGGCCTCAAGGCGCGGGCGGTGATCGCGGCGGGTTCGGCGCTGCCGCTCACGCTGTCCGGCACCATCGGCTGGCAGCACGCCTTCGGCGACGTCACGCCCACCACGACGCTCGCCTTCACGGCCGGCTCGGCGCCCTTCACGGTGGCCGGCGCGCCGCTGGCGCAGGATGCCCTGGTGCTGGGCGCGGGCCTCGGCGCCCGCCTCAGCGACACGGTGGAGGTGAGCCTCGCCTATAACGGCCAACTGGCCTCCGGCTTCACCGAGACGGCGGTGAAGGGTGCGTTCTCCTGGCGCTTCTGATGACCGGCGCTTCTGAGGCATCCGGGCCGGTCCGTGCGGACCGGCCCCGTCTGCCCCCGATCAGCCCTTGGTGAACTGCCGGTAGTCCGGCTCGCGATGGAACCAGAATTCATAGCCCGACACGGCCTTCTGCATGGCGACGTCGTGCATCGGCTGGTTCAGCGGGAGGATCGGCACATCGGCCATGCACAAGGCGATGAAGGCCTTCACCGCCGCCGCGTATTCCGCCTTGTCGGCGCTGAAGCGGGCGGTGTCGATCAGCTTGTCCATCTCGGGGTTCTTGTAGGCCGAGATGTTGAAGATCGAATTGTTGCCGTGCAGGTTCCAGTAGAAATAGTATTCGGGGTAATCCAGCCAGCCGCTGAACCGATTGAGCGCCATGGGCAGCTCTTTCTTGTTCAGCGTGGTGCGCCAGTTGGCGCCGGGGATCTTCTCCACCGTGGCGCGGATGCCGATCTTGGCGAGGTTCTCCTGGATCAGCAGCGCGGTCGGCTCGCCTACGGTCGCCGTGCCCACGTCCAGCGACAGGGTGGTGTCGAGCCCGTTGGGAAAGCCCGCCTCCGCCAGAAGCGCCTTGGCCTTGTCGAGATCGGTGGTGAAGGGGAAGGGCTGCGGCCACACCGGCTCTGCCGGCGTGGCGCTTGACGCGCCATACATGGGCTTGGCCCTGCCGAAGAAGGCGTTGTCCTGGATCTGCTGGTAGGGCAGGGCCCATGCCACCGCCTGACGCAGCTTCACATTGTCGAACGGCGGCTTGGCGGTGTTGAGGGCGATGTACCAGAGGCAGTTGGGGATCGGCATCCCCACCACCTTGAGCTTGCCCTCCTTGATGAGCTGCTCGAAATCCTTGGGCGGGAAGCCGGCGGAGAGGTCCGCGTCGCCCCGTTCCAGCATGGCGCGGCGGGTGCCGGCGGAGGGCACGTCGCGGATGATGATGCGGCGGATCGCCGGCGCCTTGCCGTTCTTCCAGCCGTCGAAGCGGGTGAGGATGGTCTCGGTGCCGGGCTTCCAGCTTTCCACCTTGTAGGCGCCGCCGCCGGCGGTGTTCGACTTGAGCCAGACCATTGCCCAAGGATCGTCCGCCGTGGCGTTTTTCTGGGCCAGCGCCGAATTGAGGATGAAGGGCACCACCACGGCGACATTGAACAGCAGCAGTTTGTCCTTGCGCAGATAGTCGATGCGGAAGGTGTGGTCGTCGACCACCACGAACTGCTCCTTCTTCTCCAGCGAGCCGGCCGACATCTGGAAGGTGGGGAAGCCGCCGACGCTGACCGCGCGGTCGAACGACCATTTCACATCCTTCGCGGTGACCGGCGTGCCGTCGTGGAACACCGCGTCCTTGCGCAGATGGAAGGTGCAGGACATGCCGTCCGCCGCCTCCTCCCAGCGCTCGGCCAGCTCGGGCGCGAGGGTGGCGCGGTCATAGGACAGCGTGCCGTCCGGCAGCGTGGTCGCGGCATAGGTGAGCAGCCGGTCGTAGGTGTTCCAGGAGAGGCCGTTGACGGTCTGGTTGGAGCCGACGCCGTGCATGTCCAGGCTGTTGGGCCCCAGTTCCTGCACCACCAGCAGGGTGTCGTTGCGGTTCTGCGCGGAAGCCCCGCCGCCCAGGAGCATGGCGAGCCCGACCGTGCCCGTGCCCTTCAGGAGCGTTCTCCGGTCCATGGGCAGTTCCGCTGTCATGCCGTGTCCTCCAGATCCCCGCCGCCGGTGGCGGCGGTGCGCCTCCGGAGAAGCAAGTCCCATGCCCATGGGGGAGTGATCCGCGGCCGGCGGCGCCCCGGCGGGCGCTGCCTTGATTTCGATCAAAGCCGGCCGGTCGCGCGGGCTTAGCCTTCGCAGCGCTGCAATAAAGGGGGGATTTTGGCATGACGACAGAAGCGGCCTTCTTCATCGCCGGGGTGCTGGGATTGTTCATCCTGTTCGCCGGCGCGCTGGCCTGGGGCGAGATTCAGACGCGCAAGCCGCGCTGAGCCGTCCGGCGGCGGCCGGGCAGCGGCGGCCGATGATCCGGCTCTGTCAGGCGCTGGCGAAGGTGGCGAACGCCACCACCGCGCAGGCGGCGACCAGGAGGGCGCAGATCAGGCCGGCTTCCGGAAAGGGCGTGGCATGCGGACGCTCGATCATGGCGTCGAGGTTGCAGCCCTAAGCTTGTGCATGGCTGTGGCTGCACCGCGGCGGCCGGCGGGAGCGGCGGGGCCATCGGCGGGGCGGAAACGACAAGGGCCCGGCGTGCTGCGCCGGGCCCTTTGGCTTTGCATGGCCTGAGCGCGGGGCGCTCAGTTGTCCAGGAAGCTGCGCAGCTTGCGCGAGCGAGAAGGGTGCTTCAGCTGGCGCAGCGCCTTCGCCTCGATCTGGCGGATGCGCTCGCGGGTCACCGAGAACTGCTGACCCACTTCCTGGAAGCGTTAGCCGGTGAAGCGGACATTTGCTCAAGTGGCTATGGCTGCCATATGTTACCTATCAATGTGCCCATGGACCGAATGAGGAATAAATGCATGGCGCCCTTCAAAATGCAGGAACGCGACGTCGATCTTTTTATCCTTGAAGAACTCTATTCAGATACAGGATTTGCGAACTGGCTAGCCGCTCAGGTCGGTATTGATGGAGCTGATTTTTTGAAAGCTGAGCATTCTGTGTCAGCAAAAGTGAACGCAAAATGGGGTGAGACTGACGTTCTTGTCTATTTCGATAAGGCCGGAACGCGGATTGCGGTGCTGATCGAAGACAAGATCAGTGCACGTTTTGCCGATGCTCAGTGTGACAGGTATCACGAGCGAGCGAATGAGCTTGTGGGTGAGGGATTGGCTGCGGAATACAAGCTCGTCCTGATTGCGCCGAACACATACCTCTCAAGTGTTCCCAAGAGCGATACGTGGCATTGCCAGCTTGCAATTGATGACATTGCCTCATGGTTCGCGCAGAAAAATGGATCTCACGCCAACTGGCGTGCATCCGCTCTTCGCTCCTGCTTGGAGAATGTGAGTAAAATAACGTCTGCGTCCAAGATAGAGGTTAAGAGTTTCTCTGAAGATTTTTCAAACTTCCTAAGGGGTAATGCCCCCGAATTTAGTCACGATCCAACGGGAGATGCCTATGGCCTGTCTGTTAAATGGGCAGATAGGCCGACTGGCTTCTCAATATTTTGGAAGGTGAGTCAGGATCTGGTCGATCTTGAGATAATGGGAGATCATCGTAGTCGGATAGGGATCCTTAAAGACAAAGTGGGGCTGGTCGATCGTTCAAAGGCGAGCACGGGGATGCTCGGCATCCCCGTGAAAACGGCCTCGTGGGGGCAACCGCTCTCCGAGCAATTGGACGTGGTGAGCGAAGTCGTCGCCGCTTGCCAACGACTTCGCTTGATTGCCCTGGAGATTGCCGCGATGCCCTAGTTGTCCAGGAAGCTGCGCAGCTTGCGCGAGCGCGAGGGGTGCTTCAGCTTGCGCAGCGCCTTCGCTTCGATCTGGCGGATGCGCTCGCGGGTCACCGAGAACTGCTGGCCCACTTCCTCAAGGGTGTGGTCGGTGTTCATGCCGATGCCGAAGCGCATGCGCAGCACGCGCTCCTCGCGCGGCGTGAGCGAGGCGAGCACGCGGGTGGTGGTCTCGCGCAGGTTGCTCTGGATCGCCGCGTCGATGGGCAGGACCGCGTTCTTGTCCTCGATGAAGTCGCCCAGGTGGCTGTCTTCCTCGTCGCCGATGGGCGTTTCGAGGGAGATCGGCTCCTTGGCGATCTTCAGCACCTTGCGGACCTTCTCCAGCGGCATGCCGAGCTTCTCGGCCAGTTCCTCCGGGGTCGGCTCGCGGCCGATCTCATGCAGCATCTGGCGCGAGGTGCGCACGATCTTGTTGATCGTCTCGATCATGTGGACCGGGATGCGGATGGTCCGCGCCTGGTCGGCGATCGAGCGGGTGATGGCCTGCCGGATCCACCACGTGGCATAAGTGGAGAACTTGTAGCCGCGCCGGTACTCGAACTTGTCGACCGCCTTCATCAGGCCGATGTTGCCCTCCTGGATCAGGTCCAGGAACTGCAGGCCGCGGTTCGTGTACTTCTTGGCGATGGAGATGACGAGGCGCAGGTTGGCCTCCACCATTTCCTTCTTCGCCTGGCGGGCTTCCTTCTCGCCCTTCTGCACCATCTGCACGATCTTGCGGAACTCGGCGATCTCCAGCGCGGTCTCGGTGGCGAGAGCGTGGATGTCGCCGCGCAGCGTGTGGATGCCGTCCTTCTCGTGGGCGACGAAGTTCTTCCAGCCCTTGGAACCGAGCTTGGAGACCCGCAGCAGCCACTTCGGGTCGAGCTCATAGCCCTGGTACTGGCGCAGGAAGTCGTCGCGGGCGACGCCATAGCTCTCGGCGAGGCGCAGCAGCCGGCCTTCCAGGCCGACGAGGCGCTTATTGATCTCGTAGAGCTGCTCCACCAGCGCGTCGATGCGGGCCTGGTTGAGCGACAGCGACTTCACGTCGAGGACGAGGTCTTCCTTGAGCTTCTTCGCCTTGCGCTCCTGCGAGGGCGAGAGGGTCTCGTTCTTCAGCTTGGATTCGACATTCTGGTCCTGCAGGCGCCGCAGCTTCTTGTAGCTGTCGGCGATGCGATCGAACGTCTCCACCACCTTCGGCTTGATCTCGGTCTCCATGGCGGCGAGCGACAGGGAGTTCTCCATGTCGTCTTCGTCGTCGCTGGGAGAGGCGCCGTCGCCGAGAATGCCATCCTCGCCCGCCTCGGGGGCAAGCGCAGTCTCGCCTTCGATCACCGGGGCGTTCTTGCCCTCGGGGCCGGCATAGGTGGCTTCCAGATCGATGATGTCGCGCAGCAGCACGCGGCCTTCGGTCAATTCATCGCGCCAGATGATGATGGCCTGGAAGGTCAGCGGGCTCTCGCACAGGCCGGCGATCATCGCCTCGCGGCCGGCCTCGATGCGCTTGGCGATGGCGATTTCGCCCTCGCGGGACAGCAGCTCGACGCTGCCCATCTCGCGCAGATACATGCGCACGGGGTCGTCGGTGCGCTCGCCGGGCTCGGACTTGGTCTCGGAGCGGATGACCGCGCGCGGCGTGGGCTCGGCCAGCTCGCCGCCCTCCGCCTCTTCCGGCTCCTCCGCCGCCTCGCCTTCCTCGCTCGCCTCTTCCGCCTCGGCCTCTTCGGCCTCGATGACGTTGATGCCCATGTCGTTGAGCATGGCGAGGGTGTCCTCGATCTGCTCGGAGGTCACCTCCTCGGAGGGCATCACTTCGTTGAGCTGCTCGTAGGTCACGTAGCCACGGCGCTTGGCATTCTTGATCATCTTCCGGACAGCCGCGTCCGAAAGGTCGAGCAACGGCCCGTCGGGGGCGTCGACTTCCTTCTCCGGAGCTTCGGTCGTCTCGGTGGCCTGCTTCGCCATGGACATCTCCTGCACATCGCCGCCCTGCGGCGAGAAGGCGGCGCGCCGCCCTGGCGCTCCCACCTGATCCCAACTCAACGCGGGCCACCGTAAGGCGATCCCGTTAAACCAGCCTGAAGGCCGCTCCAACCCCAAAAGGGCCGTAAAACGCCCGGCAACCCTTCAAAAAGCGCAGGGCAGCTAACCGGACCGGGATGACCCGCGCCCGGATGCTGCGCCAAACCCCTCCACCAGCGCTTCGGTCCCCTCGGCCGCCGACAGGCGTTCCCGCACGTCGCGCAGCCAAGCGAAGTTGGCATCGCTCGGGTCGTCCCCAAGAGACCGTTCCGCTTCCCGTAATTCTCTAGATAGCGTGTAAGCCTTGCGATGCAAGGCCGAGCGCTGCAACCACCACAACCGGACATCCTCCCGCCCGGCATCGGGATAGACTGGCCAGTCCATCTTGGTATTGGCCAGGGCGCGCACGCGTTGCGCGAGCCCGTTCAATTCGTCGCGCGAAAGATGTGCTCCGACGGTCTCGCCGTCATCGGCGCCGTCGAGATGGGCTTCCAGCAGGGCCCGCCGGAGCCGGTCCGCCTCCTTGTTGGCAAAGGGCAGATCGGAGACATCCTCGGCATATTCGTCCATCAGCCAGGGGTGGCTGAGCAGGCAGAACAGCAGCAGGGCCTCGTTGCGCGGCAGGCTGGCGAGCGGCCCGCGCACCACGGCGCTGCGAGCGATCTCCCCCCCGGTCATCAGCGGCGGCTCGCGCCCGGACCGTGCGTCGCGCCCGCCTCGGCCGGAGCCGCGGTTGAAGCCGCCGGGCGCCGCCGCCCAGCCGCCGCCCTCGAATCGGCGGGGGCGGGCGTCCCCGGCGGGCGCGAGCAGGCGCTTCAGGCGCTCGTGGAGGTCCTGCTTGTAATGGCGGCGGACATTCTCGTCCTGGATGGCGGCCACCGCCTCGCCGATGCGCGCCTCCAGTGCGGCCCGGCGCTCCGGCGTCTCCAGGTTGACGCCCTCGGTTTCCCGCGCCCACAGCATGGCGGCCAGGGGCTGGGCCTGCGTCAGCACCGCTTCCATGGCCTCGCGCCCGCCGGAACGGATGAGGTCGTCCGGGTCCTGACCGTCCGGCAGGGTGCCGAAGGACAGGCTCTTGCCCGGCTTGATGTGCGGCAGCGCCAGCCCGATGGCGCGGAAGGCGGCGCGCCGCCCGGCCTTGTCGCCGTCGAACAGCAGCAGCGGCTCGTCGGCCATCCGCCAGAGCAGTTGCAACTGCTCCTCGGTCAGCGCGGTGCCGAGCGGGGCGACCGCGCCCTCGAAGCCCGCCTCCACCAGGGCGATGACGTCCACATAGCCTTCCACGGCGATGAGCGGGGCGCCCTTCTGGGTGGCGGCGCGGGCGGCATAGGCATTGTAGAGCAGCGAGCCCTTGTGGAAGAGCGTGGTTTCCGGCGAGTTCAGGTATTTGGCCGGAACGTCCTTCTCCAGCGCTCGCCCGCCGAAGGCCACCACGCGCCCCTTGAGGTCGGTGATGGGGAACATCACCCGGTCGCGGAAGCGGTCGTAGGGGACGGGAATATCGTCGCCGGCGATCAGCATGCCGGTCTCGATCAGGTCGGAGACCGGCACGCCCGCCTTGCCCAGGGCCTCCTTGAGGCCGAAGCGGTCGCCCGGCGCGTAGCCCAGACGGAATTTCTTCTGGGTCGATGGGCCGAGGCCCCGGTC
Organism: Azorhizobium doebereinerae UFLA1-100; assembly: GCF_000473085.1. Lineage (GTDB taxonomy): Bacteria > Pseudomonadota > Alphaproteobacteria > Rhizobiales > Xanthobacteraceae > Azorhizobium > Azorhizobium doebereinerae. Next base: position 48,625 of record NZ_AXBA01000022.1, on the reverse strand, counting down.
GGCCAGATAGCCGCGGGCCTTGGCGCCGCCGCGCGCCTGCAATTGCGATTCGAAATAGGCGGAAGCGAGTTCCATCACCTCGTGCAGGCCGCGCCGGCGGGCCTCCTTGGCGGCGACCTCCGGCGTCACGTCCGGCAGCTGGAGGCCGGCCATGGCGGCAAGGCGTTCCACCGCCTCGCCGAACGGCAGGCCCTCCGTTTCCATCAGGAAATCAAACACGTCGCCGTGCTTGCCGGAGGAGAAGCAGTGGTAGAAGCCCTTCTGGTCGTTGACGAAGAAGGACGGCGTCTTCTCCGCATTGAAGGGCGAGAGGCCGGCGAACTCGCGGCCCTGCTTGCGGAGCTTGACCCGCCGCCCGACCACGTCCGACACCGGCACCCGGGTTCGGATCTCATCGAGGAAGGAAGGCGGGAAGCGCATGCCGGCTGCTCTTGGGTCCACACGCGGCTGCGGGAGGCTCAGCCGGATAACCTAACGCGGGCGAAAAGCAAACGCGCCCCGGCCGAACAGGCCGAGACGCCGATGCCGGGCCGCTGCCCGCTATCCCCGTTATTCACTGCGGGTCTTCACGCCGCCGTCAAGGCGTCCTTGACCCAGGCGGAGGCCTTGCCGAAGTCGATGGCGCCGGCGTGGCGCTCCTTCAGCACCGCCATCACCCGGCCCATGTCCTTGATGCCCTTGGCCTCGATCTCGGCGACCACCTTGGCGATGGCCGCGCGGGTGTCCTCTTCCGAGAGCTGCTTGGGCAGGAAGTCCAGGATGACCTTGATCTCGTCCCGCTCCTGGGCGGCAAGCTCCGGGCGGCCGTTGTCGGCATAGATTTTCGCGCTTTCCTCGCGCTGCTTGACCATCTTGGCCAGCAAAGCGCGCAGGTCATCGTCGGAAATGGGGTCCTTGCCGAGGCCGCGGGCGTCGATGTCCCGGTCCTTCAGCGCGGCATTGATGAGCCGCAGGGTGGAGGTGCGGCACTTGTCCTGGGCCTTCAGCGACTCTTTGAGCGCTGTATTGATCTCGTCACGCAGCACGGCGTCCTCTTAAATTTTGCATGCGCAGGGGAGCCGGGCTCGGCTCCGCTCAGAGCGCAGATCTGGGGTATGAGCGCGGCCCCTTGTCACCAGCGGCATCCTCAGGTAGCCGGGGCGTCAGCGCATAAATTCGCGCGCATGGCTGGCAACGCCGCGCGCGACCCCTTATTTAGGCGATCCATGACGCAGGAACAAGACGCAGCCGCCACCGGCGCCGCTGAGGGCTGGACCGAGCCGAAGCCGACCGCGCTTCTGGTTCTCGCTGACGGCACCGTGCTCGAAGGTTTCGGGTTCGGCGCGGCCACCGAGGGCGTGGGAGAGGTGTGCTTCAACACCGCCATCACCGGCTATGAGGAAATCCTCACCGATCCCTCCTATGCCGGGCAGATCGTGACCTTCACCTTCCCGCACATCGGGAACGTGGGCACCAACGAGGAGGACATCGAGACGGTGTCCGCCGCCGCCGTGTCCGGCGTGCGCGGCGTGGTGGTGCGCGGCGCGGTCACCGACCCGTCCAACTACCGGGCCACCCGCCATCTCGACCAGTGGCTGAAGGCGCGGGACATCCCCGCCATCAGCGGCATCGACACCCGCGCGCTCACCGCGCTGATCCGCGAGGGCGGCATGCCCAACGCGGTGCTCGCCCACAATCCCGACGGCGTCTTCGACCTGCCGGCCCTGAAGGCCAAGGCCAGGGAATGGCCGGGCCTCGTGGGCATGGACCTTGTGCCCGGCGTCACCTCGGCCCAGCGCTTCAACTGGGATGAGACCGAGTGGACGTGGCCCGAGGGCTACGGCCGCGAGGGCGCGCCCAGGTTCCATGTGGTGGCCATCGACTATGGCGTGAAGCGCAACATCCTGCGCCTGCTCGCCACCGCCGGCTGCAAGGTGACGGTGGTGCCCGCCACCACGACCGCGGACGAGGTGATGGCGCTGAAGCCGGACGGCGTGTTCCTCTCCAACGGCCCCGGCGACCCGGCGGCGACGGGAGAATATGCGGTGCCGGTGATCCGCGAGCTGATCGCCAAGGAGATCCCGACCTTCGGCATCTGCCTCGGCCACCAGATGATCGGCCTGGCGGTCGGCGGCCGCACCCTGAAGATGCACCAGGGCCACCACGGGGCGAACCACCCGGTGAAGGACCTGACCACGGGCAAGGTGGAGATCACCTCCATGAACCACGGCTTTGCGGTGGACCGCGAGAACCTGCCGGCCAATGCCCAGGAGACCCACGTCTCCCTGTTCGACGGCTCCAACGCCGGCATCGCGCTCAGCGACAAGCCGGTGTTCTCGGTGCAGTACCACCCCGAGGCGAGCCCGGGCCCGCGCGACAGCCACTATCTGTTCCAGCGCTTCGTGGACCTGATGGCCAGGCACAAGACGGCGGCCTGAGCCGCCGCGTGCGCCCTTGAGAAAAGAAAAGCGCCCGGCCGAATGGTCCGGGCGCTTTTCTTTTGGGGCGGGTCCCGTGGCGGGGCGTGGGCGGAATGCTCAGTCCAGGAAGTCGCCGTGGGCTTCCACATGCTTGGCCAGGCCCAGCGTGTGCTCGCGCACCAGGCGCTCGGCGAGGTCCGCGTCGCGCTTCTCGATGGCCTCGACGATCTTGGTGTGGTCGACGATGGAGCGCTGGGCGCGGTGGTCCTGGCCGATCGTCACCTTGCGCACGCCGCGCATGTGCGGAAACAGATTCTCGGTCATCTCGCCCAGCAGGTGGCAGCCGGACAGGCGGATGATGAGCTTGTGGAAGGCGAGGTTGGCCTCGGAATATTCCGAGACGAACGCTTCCGGGTTGCGGTTGGCGAAGGCGCGCACGTTCTCGCGCAGCAGCGTGATGTCGGCATTTGAGGCCACCTGGCAGGCGAGCCGGGCGGCCATGCTCTCGAGCGCCGCCCAGACCGTGATCATCTCCAGGACCTCGCGCTTGGTCTTGCGCACCACGAAGATGCCGCGCCGCGGCACCGAGCGGACGAAGCCCTCCTGCTCCAGTAGCGTCATGGCCTCGCGGATCGGCGTGCGGGAGACACCCAGCTTCTCGGAGAGCTGGCGCTCCTCCAGGCGGATCTCTTCCTCATGGCTATAGATGTCCATCTCCATGATGGCCGCCTTGAGCGCCTTGTAGGCCTTCATCCGGAAGCTCGATTCGGTCTCGATCGGCTTCACGTTGATATCCTGGTACGTCATCTGATCCTTGCCTGATCCAAGCCGGTCCAGCCGTGCCATTCCAGCCATGCCACATTCCAGCGGTGCCATTCCAGCAGTGCCACGTGTGCGTGCCGGTGGGCGGCCCGGACGCAGGTGCTGCGCGAGGGCGCCGCGCGAATCCCGCTGGCGGGCACGGCGACGCTTCCGTTCGGCGCATACAACATACTCTGTGTCATCTCTCGCCTAAGAGAGCAAGCAAGCGTCGCTTTTCTGCAAAAGTCGAGAAATCAGGTTGCAGTGCAACGTAAAAGGCAGCTTCCGGCTGCGGCGCTGCTTATTGACATCACGTATTCTGCATACCAGCATGGTTCCAATGAACGGGGCAGGTGCCCCACGCGGCCGGCCTCAGGCGCTGCGCACCCCCCGCGGGCAGACCCGCGGAGTTCCAGCCAGGTGAGGAATGCCATGATTACGGTCGATGATATCCTGCGGGAGAAGCGCGATACCCGCATCGTGACGGTGCGGATGAACGAGACGGTGGCGACGGCCGCCATGATCATGCGGCGGGAGAACATCTCCTCCGTGGTGGTCAAGGACGTGTGCCGCACCGAGGGCAATACCGTGGTGGGCGTGTTTTCCGAGCGCGACGTGACCCGCGCGCTGGTCGCCCATGGCGCCAACACGCCGAACGTGACCGTGGCGAGCCTGCTGACGGGCAGCGTGATCTCCTGCACGCTGCGGGACAGCATCGTCACCGTGCTGCGACTGATGAACGAGCATCAGGTGCGCCATCTGCCGGTGATGGAAGAGCATGCGCTGGTGGGCGTGATCAGCGCCACCGATCTGATGCGCCATTATCTGCACGAATCCGAGGTCGTCTCCTACGCCGACCAGGCGCACAGCGGCATGACCGTGGCGCTTGCTGCGCTGCGGTAAGAATCGGCCAAGACGGCGGCTGCAAATCATTTGCAGCCGTCCTGAAGGAATGGTAGGGTTTCTTGTACTTGGTATACGAGATACTGTAGACGCGAAAAAAGCGGTTGTTCATTCCGCGGCTTGGGCGGGTGGTTTCAGAGGCCGGCGAAAGATCGGCATCGGAAATTCAGGGGCAGGATCCAGGGGTAGAGGCATGGTCAAGGCACTCGAAGGCGTGCGCATTCTGGATATGACGCATGTCCAGTCCGGACCCTCGGCGACCCAGCTGCTCGCCTGGATGGGTGCCGACGTCATCAAGATCGAAATGCCGCGCCGGGGTGACATCACGCGCAGCCAGCTGCGCGACCGCTCGAACGTGGACAGCCTGTATTTCGCCATGCTGAACTCCAACAAGCGCAGCGTGACGCTCAACATCAAGTCGGCGCAGGGCCAGGAGGCACTGACCCGGCTGATCGAGCGCTGCGATGTGCTGGTGGAGAATTTCGGCCCCGGCGTGCTGGAGCGGCAGGGCTTCTCCTACGACCGCATCCAGGCCATCAATCCGCGCCTGATCTATGCCTCTATCAAGGGCTTCGCGGACGGCGCGGCGCAGGACGCCAAGGCCTACGAGACCATCGCCCAGGCCATGGGCGGGGCCATGAGCACCACCGGCTGGCAGTCCGGCCCGCCCACGGCCTCCAGCGCCCAGGTGGGCGACACCGGCACCGGCGTGCATTGCGTCGCCGGCATCCTGGCGGCGCTCTATCAGCGCACGGTGACCGGCAAGGGCCAGCGCGTGGACGTGGCCATGCAGGACTGCGTGGTGAACCTGCTGCGGGTGAAGCTGCGCGACCAGCAGCGCCTCGCCGCCGGCCCGCTTACCGAATATCCCGGCGCGCCCCATGGCGAGGCGGTGCCGCGCGTCGGCAACGCCTCGGGCGGCGGCCAGCCCGGCGCCGCGCTGCGCTGCGCCCCGGGCGGGGAGAATGATTTCTGCTACGTCATCATCCAGCCGCAGGGCTGGGCGCCGCTGATGCGCCTGATCGGCCGCAAGGACCTGATCGACGACAATCGCTTCGCCTCCCATGAGGCGCGGGCGGAGCGGCTGGAGGCCTGTTTCGAGGTGATTGAGGCCTGGACGCGCAAGCGGACGAAATTCGAGGTGATGAAGGCGCTTTCGGCCATCGACGTGCCGTGCGGCCCCATCCTCTCCACCAAGGACCTGATGGAAGACCGCAGCCTTTACGACCGCGGCTTCCTGGTGGAAGTGCCCCATCCCGAGCGGGGCAATTATGTCACCGTTTCATCTCCCATCCAGCTCTCCGACAGCTCGGTCGAGGTGGAGCGGGCCCCCCTTCTCGGCGAGCACACGGAAGAGGTGCTCTCCTGGATCGGCTTCGACCCCGACGACATCGCCAGCATGCGCGCCTCCGGGGCCGCGTGAGACGTCCGGTCGGATCTCCCTGACACGAAAGGAATTCAGTTCGCCGTCGGCCGCGTCATGAGGGAAAAACGAGGATGAAGCGGCTTTCTCATCCAAAAAACAAAGAAAAAATCGTCTTCACTAGGGGTTGGAAACATGGTTGCTCAAGCAGGGAGCAGTCCGGCGCCATCGGTGCGCTGGCTGCAATTGATTGCGGGTATCGTCTGCATGGTCGCGGCCGCGAACATCCAGTATAGCTGGACGCTGTTCGTGCCCGAGATCCAGAATGCGAACGGCTGGACACGCGCCTCCATCCAGGTGGCCTTCACCATCTTCGCCGTGGTGCAGACCTGGCTCACGCCCATCGAGGGCTATTTCATCGACAAGTACGGCCCGCGCGCCGTGGTGCTCGTCGGCGGCCTGTTCACCGGCCTGTCCTGGGTCATCAACTCCTATGCCACCTCGCTGACCGGCTTCTACGTGGGCGCGGTGATCGGCGGCATCGGCGTCGGCTGCGTCTACTCCACGTGCGTCAACAGCGCGCTGAAGTGGTTCCCCGACAAGCGCGGCCTGGCGGTCGGCCTGATGGCGGCGGGCTACGGCTCGGGCACGGTTTTCACCATCATCCCCATCGCCAACATGCTGAAGACCTCGGGCTATTCGGCCACGTTCTTCACCTTCGGCCTGATCCAGGGTGCCATCATCCTGCTCGCGGCCGGTTTCCTGCGTGCGCCGGGCAATACCGAGGTGGTTTATTCCTCCAACGTTGCACAGTCCCGCCGGGACTATACGCTGGGTGAAGCGCTGCGGACGCCGGTGTTCTACGTCATGCTCGGCATGTTCATCTGCACCGTCACCGGCGGTCTGATGGCGGTGGCCCAGCTCGGCGTGATCGCCGAAGATCTCGGCGTGAAGAAGGTGGAAGTGAATCTCTACTTCTTCGCCATGGCCGCCCTGCCGTTCGCGCTCATGCTGGACCGCATCCTCAACGGCTTTTCCCGTCCGTTCTTCGGCTGGATTTCCGACCATATCGGCCGCGAGAAGACCATGTTTTTCGCGTTCGCCATGGAAGGCATCGGCATCATCGCCCTCGGCACGTTCGGCCACAATCCGTGGGCGTTCATCATCCTGAGCGGCGTGGTGTTTCTGGCCTGGGGCGAAGTCTACTCGCTGTTCTCGGCGACGGCCGCCGACACCTTCAGCTCCAAGCACGTCGGCAAGATCTACGGCGTTCTCTATTGCGCCAAGGGTGTCGCCGCTTTGCTCGTCCCGGTTGCAAACCTGATCATGGAAGCCACCGGGAGCTGGGCCACCGTGCTCTATCTCGTCGCCGCCATGGACATGACCGCCGCTTTTGCCGCGCTTTTCGTGCTGAAGCCGATGCTGGCCCGCCATCATCGCCTGAATGCAGAAGCGGCCAACGCCACGCAGCAGCGCGAGGCCATCGCCCGCGCCTGACTCAAAAAGCCCTCTGTCGCCTTCGGGCGACCCCTCGGGGCCCCGGCTCTGCCGGGGCCTTTTTTTGTTCCGTGACGCCCAACGGGCTTTGCAGCCCGCGAAAAACGATCTGGACGGCATGGTGCAAATCGGAGTACCCAAGAAAAGTGAGAAGTGTTTCGGCGTCTTTGCCCGAAAGAGTGGTTTTTGATCCACGTATATTCGTGTTGATCCGAACGTATCCATCAATAAATGTGGATTTCGTTCTTGGCGAAACTGGCCACACTCAACCCAAACTGGCTGAAAATCAAGGATATGTAGCGGTTACATAACCGTAATTAGCATGTATTGCGGCATCTTTTCATGGGACCAAGGTGACGGTACGCGAGCTGGCCCATCGCCAAATGGGTCCGCGTTAAGAATGGCGACCGTCACGGGCCGTTCATCGACCAGCTTTCGATGACACCAAACGTGGAAGGGAAGGAAATGCCGTCTGTTCAAACCGCAAGTCAGGGGCCCATCGGCGGGCGCTGGCTGCAACTGGTGATCGGCATCGTCTGCATGTCGATGATCGCCAACCTCCAGTATGGCTGGACGCTGTTCGTCGAGCCGATCAACGACAAATACCACTGGGGCCGCCCCGCGATTCAGGTGGCCTTCACCATCTTCGTGCTCACCGAGACTTGGCTCGTCCCCATCGAGGGCTGGTTCGTCGATAAGTTCGGCCCGCGCATCGTCGTCTTCATCGGCGGCATCCTCTGCGCCGCCGCCTGGGCGATGAACTCCATCGCCGACACCCTCACGCTGCTCTATGTGTCTGCGGCCATCGGCGGCATCGGCGCCGGCGCGGTCTACGGCACCTGCGTCGGTGCGGCGCTCAAGTGGTTCCCGGATCGCCGCGGCCTCGCCGCCGGCCTCACCGCCGCCGGCTTCGGCGCGGGTTCGGCCCTGACCATCGTGCCCATCGCCTCGATGATCCAGAATGCCGGCTACCAGCAGACCTTCCTGGTGTTCGGCCTGCTCCAGGGCGGCGTGGTCCTGCTCGCGGCGCTGCTGTTGAAGAGCCCGAAGGAGGGCCAGGTTCCGAAGGTCGCCAGCAAGGGCGTCACGCAGAGCCGCCGCAACTACGGCCCCGGCGAGATGGCCAAGGCCCCGGTGTTCTGGGTGATGTATTTGATGTTCGTGCTGGTGGCGGCGGGCGGCCTGATGGCGACGGCCCAGCTCGGCTCCATCGCCAAGGACTTCAAGATCGCCGACGTCCCGGTGAGCCTGATCGGCATCACCATGCCGGCGCTGACCTTCGCCCTGTCCATCGACCGCGTGCTGAACGGCCTGACCCGGCCCTTCTTCGGCTGGGTGTCGGACAATATCGGCCGCGAGAACACCATGTTCATCGCGTTCGGTCTTGAGGCCGTCGGCGTCCTGGCGCTGGCGCACTTCGGCTCCAACCCGCTGGCCTTCGTGCTGCTCACCGGCCTCGTCTTCTTCGCTTGGGGCGAGATCTACTCGCTGTTCCCGGCGACGTGCGGCGACACCTTCGGCTCGAAGTTCGCCACCACCAACGCGGGCATGCTCTACACCGCCAAGGGCACGGCGTCCCTGGTGGTGCCGTTCGCCAGCGTGGCTGTGGCGCAGTTCGGCAATTGGGACCTGGTGTTCACGATCACCGCGGCGGTCAACGCCATCGCGGCGCTCATGGCGCTCTTTGTCCTGAAGCCGATGCGCAGCCGCTTCGTGGCCCAGGCCGCCGCTTCCGCCCCGGAAGAGGTGATCAAGGGTCGGGCTGAAGTCGCCAACTGACCAATGTCCGGGCGGAAGAGGAAACTCCTCCGCCCCAACCTTTGCGGCAGTCCCTGCCATCTTCCCGACCCCCGGCCTGCCGGGGGTCGTTGCGTTTCAGGGCGCCATTCACCTCCGGGCGAATGCCCCGCGGCTGGATCTGCGACGGCGATCAGAGCGCGCGGGGGAAGGACGCCCAGGCCGGCTCACGCTCGTCTTCGTCGTCCTTGCGGCCGCCGAAGCTGGCGCGGGTGCCCTGAGTCTCGGTGAGGGCCACGGCCGGCGCACCGGCGAGCGCGGGGCTCTGCACAGGAACGGCCGCCCGCAGCATCGCGCCGAGGGTGCCGAGGAGACGCGAGAGGGTGGTTTCGTTCGCGGTCATGTCTGCCTCCGGGCACGGGGCCTTCCCGCGCCTCTGTCATCCGGGCGCCACCGTGGCGCCCCGTTGATCTCCGAAGGCATACTGACCCAACCTGAGCTGCCGTGGTATACAAAATAACGCAGAGCGCCCTCTGTGTTTCTGCATATCACTGACGTTCAGGAAGGCGCGAGGCTTCGCAAGTGCGAAAGCGTTCCGGCGGTAGAATCCGTCGTGCCCTTCGGCACTGCACCCCCCGTCACCGCCGGCAGGAAATCGGTCGCCAATTCCTTCCCGAGCTCCACGCCCCATTGATCGAAGGCGTTTATGTTCCATGTGGCGGCCTCTATGAACACCCGGTGCTCATAGAGCGCGACGATGCGACCCAGCGTGAAGGGGTCGAGCAAGGTGTAGGCAATGGTCACGGAGGGGCGGTTCCCCGGGAAAACGCGGTGCGGTGCAATACGCTGTACGGCATCTTCACCCATGCCCTTGGCGCGGAGCTGGGCTTCGGCTTCCGCCAGCGTCCGGCCCCGCAGCAGCGCCTCCGACTGCGCGAGGCAGTTGGCGATCAGCAGATCCTGGTGGTGCCGGAGATCCGGCTCGTGGCCCTGGGCGGCGACGAGGAATTCCACCGGGATCACGTCCGTGCCCTGGTGCAGCAGCTGGAAAAAGGCGTGCTGCGAATTGGTGCCGGGCTCGCCCCACACCACCGGCCCGGTCGGCCGTGCCACGGGTGCGCCGTCGAGCGTCACGCCCTTGCCGTTGCTCTCCATGTCGAGCTGCTGGAGATAGGCCGGCAGGCGGGCGAGGCGCTGGTCGTAGGGAATGACCGCGCGGGTGGGGTAGCCGCAGACGTTGCGATGCCACAGGCCCACAGCCGCCAGCAGCGCCGGCAGGTTCTGCTCCAGCGGGGCGTTGCGGAAATGCTCGTCGATGGCCGCGCCGCCGGCCAGGAAATCGGCGAACAGGGCCGGGCCGATGGCGATCATCAGCGGCAGGCCCACCGCCGACCACACCGAATAGCGTCCGCCCACCCAGTCCCAGAAGCCGAAGGCGCGCCGGGTGTCGATGCCGAAGGCCGCGACCTTGTCCAGCGCCGTGGAGACGGCGGCGAAATGCGCGCCCACCGCCGCCTCGCCCTGCGCCTTCGCCAGCCAGGTCCGCGCGGTGCGGGCGTTGGTCATGGTCTCGATGGTGGTGAAGGTTTTCGAGGCGATGATGAACAGCGTGGTCGCCGGGTTGAGCGGCTTCAGCACGTCATGGATGTGCGCCCCGTCCACGTTGGAGACGAAGTGCAGGCGCGGGCCGTCGTGATAGGGGGCGAGCGCCAGGGTCGCCATCACCGGGCCGAGGTCCGAGCCGCCGATGCCGATGTTCACCACATCGGTGAAGGCTTGGCCGCGCGCGCCGCAGATGGCGCCGGAGCGCACCCCCTCGGCGAAGGCCGCCAACCGCGCAAGCGTATCGCGGATCTCCGGCTTGGCGTCGGCACCGTCCACCATCACCGGCGCGCTGCCGGTGTCGCGCAAGGCCGTGTGCAGCACCGCGCGGTCCTCGGTGATGTTGATGTGCGCGCCGGCGAACATGGCATCGCGCCGCGCCTCCACGCCGGCGGCGCGCATCAGCGCCAGGGCGCCGGCCAGCGCCTCCTCGGTCAGCGAGGTCTTGGAGAAGTCCAGCAGCAGATCGCCGAGGCTGGCGGAAAAGCGGTTGAAACGGCCCTCGTCGGCGAACAGGCCGGCGAGCGGGCGCTCGCGCGTCTCTGCCCGGATGGCGGCGAGCCGGTCCCACGCCGCCGCCACATCTGCCGCGCGCGCCGGGTCCTTCGGGGTATCGGTCATGGGAAGATCTCCGTCAGGGGCACCACAGCACGTCGAGCGGGCGTGGGCTATGCAGTAGGATGGCGCGGATAGGACGCTCGGCCGGGTCGCCGGGTTCCCGCGCGACCTCCAGCACGGCGCGCTTGCCGGCGCCCTCGATATGCAGGAACAGCGCGTCCGCGCCGACCAGCGGGCCGAGGGTGAAGGTGATGCGCGGTTCGCCCGCCGCCTCTGCCCGCACCGCGATCAGGTCGGCATCGGTGCGCGGGTCGATGGCCGCCGGCAGGGTCGGTGCGCCGGGAAAGAAGGAAGCGGTGTGGGCATCGTCGCCCATGCCCAGCACCGCGGCCGCGAACGGACGGGGCACGGCGGACACCGCCGCATGGGCCGCCTCCAACCCGTCCTCGGGGGAGGGCGCGCCGGTATAGAGCGGCACGAAGCGGGCGGCCGCAGCCGGGCCGCGCAGCAGGTGCATGCGCACCAGGGCGGCGTTGGAGCGCTCGGACGTCTCCGGCACCCAGCGCTCGTCCACCAGCGTCACCGTCACCTTGGCCCAGTCGAGCGGCGCGCCGGACAGCATCTCGAAGAAACGCGTGGGCGTGCGCCCGCCGGAGACGGCGAGGCCCGCCCGCCCGTCCGTGGCGATGCGCCGTCGCACGGCGTCGGCCACATGGGCCGCCAGCGCGCGGGCGAGCGCCTCCCTGTCGGGATAGGAGGTGAGCGCGACCGGCAGGCGGCCGTCGTCGTCCGGCGTCTCGGGCATGGCTGGGCTCCGTGGTCGGCACCGTGCCGGTTCGGCGCGGCGCACGGGCGGGAAGGTCAGTCGTCCATCCAGGTGCGGCCGTCGCGCTCGATCAGCGCGATGGAGGCCGAAGGCCCCCAGGTGCCCGCGGTATAGGGCTTGGGCGCCTCGTGCGATGCCTTCCAGGCATCGAGGATCGGGTCGATCCACTTCCAGGCCGCCTCCACCTCGTCGCGGCGCATGAACAGGGTCTGGTTGCCGCGCACCACGTCCATGAGCAGGCGCTCGTAGGCGTCCGGATTGCGCACCCCGAACGCCTCGGCGAAGCTCATGTCGAGCGGCACGTGCTGAAGGCGCATGCCGCCCGGACCGGGGTCCTTGATCATCAGCCACAGCTTCACGCCCTCGTCCGGCTGCAGGCGGATGACCAGGCGGTTGGCCATGATCGGTCCGGCCTGGCCGTCGAAGACGGAGTGCGGAATGGGCCGGAAGGCGACCACGATCTCCGACACGCGGCTGGCGAGGCGCTTGCCGCTGCGCAGATAGAAGGGCACGCCGGCCCATCGCCAGTTGGCGATCTCGGCGCGCAGCGCGACGAAGGTCTCGGTGTCGCTCTCCGGCGAGCCGAGCTCGTCCAGATAGCCGGGCACCGCCCCGCCGGCGGAGGCGCCGGCGCGATACTGGCCGCGCACGGTAAGGTTGGGCGCCGTCTTCTCGTCGATGGGCACAAGGGCTTTCAGGACCTTCAGCTTCTCGTCGCGCACCGCGTCCGCGTCCATGGAGACGGGGGGCTCCATGGCGACGAGGCAGAGCAGTTGCAGGATGTGGTTCTGCACCATGTCGCGCAGCGCGCCGGCGGTGTCGTAATAGCCCGCGCGCCCGGCGACGCCGAGGCTCTCGGCGACCGTGATCTGCACATGGTCGATATGGGCGTTGTTCCAGATCGGCTCGAACAGGGCATTGGCGAAGCGCAGCGCCATCAGATTCTGCACCGTCTCCTTGCCGAGGTAATGGTCGATGCGGAACACCGCCTCCTCGGGGAAGACCTTGCCCACCGCCTCGTTCACGGCGCGGGCGGATTCCAGATTCTTGCCCACCGGCTTTTCCACCACCACGCGGCTGTTGGGCGTCACCAGCCTGTGGGTGCCGATGCGGCTGCAGATATCGTCGAACAGGTCCGGGCCGACGGCCAGATAGAAGACACGGATGCGGTTGGCGCCCTCGGCGAGGCGAGCGGCGAGGTCGCTCCAGCCTTCGTCGGACACCGCGTCCACCGCCACATAGTCCACCCGGTCGAGGAAGCGGGCGAGCCTCTGAGTCTCGACGGCGGCGATGCCGTCGCTGTCTTCCACCGCGTCGCGGGCCAGCTCCTGGAATTCGGCCCGGCTCATGGGCCGGCGGGACACGCCGATGATGCGGGCCTCGGGCGGGATTTGCCCGGCCAGGTCGCGCTCATAGAGCGCCGGCAGGAGCTTGCGCTTCGCGAGATCGCCGGTGGCACCGAACACCACGATGTCGAACGGATCCACGGTGATGACGCGTGCAACCATATCATCTCTCCAGAACCCGGCCCCGGGCCGAACCATCAGTCAACGCTGAGTGTCTTCTAGCAAATCCTTCGCGTCGATGGTGCGACCATCCGGGGGCAGCGTTAAGAGGGCCGCGCGGGGAAGGGGGCGGAGGCTGCAGAACGGGGACATTCTCGGGGCGCTCGGCAGAGGCCGCTGCGTCCGGGCCGGCGCTGCCCCGGCGCGACGCGCGCGCCTCCCGCCGGGTCCTCTGATTCTTCCGCACTCCGGAACGCAAAACATCCGCGCGGCGCAGGCCACGCGGATGTTCGGCTCAACTCGATGGATCGCCGGCGAACCGGCGGAATGCTCTCAGCGGCCGCCGGTGCGGGGCTTGGAGGGCAGCAGGCCTTCGCGCTGGGCGCGCTTGCGGGCCAGCTTGCGCGCGCGGCGGACGGCCTCCGCCTCCTCGCGGGCGCGCTTCTCGGACGGCTTCTCGTAATGGCCACGCAGCTTCATCTCGCGGAAGATCCCCTCGCGCTGCATCTTCTTCTTGAGCGCCTTGAGGGCCTGATCGACATTGTTATCGCGGACGAGAACTTGCACGTGTTTGCCTCTTCGAGCTGTTGCGCCGAGCGAGCGTCATAAAAATCGGGATCGGAACCCAAGGTCGATCGGCACTGTCGCGCCACACCGGATGGTCCGAAGGAGCGCTTCCATATCAGGTGGGGGGCTTCTTGTCCACACTTCACCGGGGCTTTCCCGGCAGGCGAGGCGGCAACCTATTCACCATGCCGTGCGTTCTGGCGCGCGCCGAGGGGCGAGGGCCCGAACAGAAGAACGGCGCCCTGGGGCGCCGTTCCGAACCGTTTTGTCCTATTCGCCGAACAGCTTGCGCTGCCACCAGCCCGAGCGCGGCTTGGCCGGCGGGGCGGAGGGCGCCGGCTCGGCAGCCGGGGTGTCCAGCGGGGCGGCGGCCTCGGGCTCCGGAGCCGGTTCGGGCGTGGCTTCCGCAACGGGGGCTTCAGGCGTTTCCGCCGGAGCGGACGCCGCCGATTCCACCGCCGACTCGGCGGCGCGGACAGGCGCCTTCTCGCGCACCGTGGAGCGGCGGCGCGGAGCCGGGGCCGGCTCGACCGGCGCCTCGGGCGCCGCGATCACGGCCGGGGCCGCCACAGGCTCGGGCAGGGGCGCGGACGGGATGACCGGGGCATCCTCGGACACGGCCTCGATCTCGGCGAAGGTCTCCTGGCCCGGGAAGCCGAGCGCGCGGGGAGCGGGTTCACGCTCCTCGCCCTCACCTTCCCCCTCGGCCAAGGCGTTGCCGTCTTCGTCGGTGGTGGACGACGCATCCTCGCCATCGCGGCGGTTGCGACGCCCGCCACGGCGGCCGCGGCGGCGGCGGCGGCGGTCACCGGCCTCGCCGTCACCGCGCTCCTCGCCTTCGGCGCGGCTCTCGTCGTCCTGGTCCTCGGCCTCGGCCTCGGCGTTGCCTTCGTCCTCGCCCTCGGATGCCTCGTCGGGGCGCTCGTCATCGGTGCGGGCCTCGCGGCTGTCGCCCTCGCGCTCGCCACGACGGCGGCGGCGGCGGCGGCGCTTGCGCGAGGGGTCCTCGCTCCGCTCGGCCGGCGTGGCCTCGGTTTCGGCCTCGGCGTCCGCGTCGGCGGCGTCCTCCAGGCCCTCCTCCTCCTCGTCCTCATACTCCTCGTCGGGGAGGATGGAATCGGGCTGGATGACGTTGGTCAGGCGCGGGGCGGCGGGCGGCGGCACCGCCAGTTCGCCCTTGTCGATCAGGAAGGGCTGGTGCCCGGTCACGGTGTCGTCCGCCTGCACCACCAGGGTCACGCCGAAGCGATCCTCCAGTTCGCGCAGGTGCGCGCGCTTGTGGTTGAGCACATAGAGCGCCACCTCGGCGCGGGTGCGGGCGATGAGGTTGTGAGTCGCCGAGCGCAGCAGCTGTTCTTCGAGCGCGCGCAAGAGCTGGAGCGACACTGAGGCCGCCGAGCGCACGTGGCCGGTGCCGCCGCAGGTGGGGCACACCTCGATGGAGCTTTCCAGCACGCCGGTGCGGATGCGCTGGCGGGACATCTCCATGAGGCCGAAGTGCGAGATGCGGCCCACCTGGATGCGGGCGCGGTCGTTCTTCAGGCAATCCTTGAGCTTGCGCTCCACCGAGCGGTTGTTGCGCTTCTCCTCCATGTCGATGAAGTCGATGACGATCAGGCCCGCGAGATCGCGCAGGCGAAGCTGCCGGGCGATCTCCTCGGAGGCTTCCATGTTCGTCTTAAGCGCGGTGTCCTCGATGTGGTGCTCGCGCGTGGCGCGGCCGGAGTTCACGTCGATGGAGACCAGGGCCTCGGTGGGGTTGATGACGATGTAGCCGCCGCTCTTGAGCTGGACGACGGGGGAGAACATCGCGTCGAGCTGATGTTCCACGCCGTACTTGGCGAAGATCGGCTGCGGCTCGCGATAGGGCATGACGTTCTTGGCATGGCTCGGCATGAGCATGCGCATGAAGTCGCGCGCCTCGCGGAAGCCGTCCTCGCCGGCCACGTGGATCTCGTCGATTTCCTTGCTGTAGAGGTCGCGGATGGCGCGCTTGATCAGCGAGCCTTCCTCATAGACGAGGCTCGGGGCGCTGGAGGTGAGGGTCAGCTCGCGGACCGTCTCCCACAGGCGCAGGAGATATTCGAAGTCGCGCTTGATTTCGACCTTGGTGCGGTTGGCGCCGGCGGTGCGCAGGATGATGCCCATCCCTTCCGGCACCTCCAGGTCCTGCACCACGTCCTTCAGGCGCTTGCGGTCCACGGCATTGGTGATCTTGCGGGAGATGCCGCCGCCGCGCGCGGTGTTGGGCATCAGCACCGAATAGCGGCCGGCGAGCGAGAGGTAGGTGGTGAGGGCTGCGCCCTTGTTGCCGCGCTCCTCCTTGACCACCTGCACCAGCATCACCTGGCGGCGGCGGATGACTTCCTGGATCTTGTAGGTGCGGGCGCGGCGCTGGTGCGAGCGCTCGGGCACCTCCTCCAGGGCGTCGTCCGAGCCCATCTGCTCGACGCCTTCGTCCTCTTCGTCCGCATCGTCGTGCTCGGCCTCGTCGTCGGCCGGCTTGCGGCCGCGATGGCGGGAGCGGCGCGAGCGCCGGCGATCCTCGCGGCCCTCGCGGGCGCGGACCGGCTCACCTTCGGCGGCCTCACCTTCGGTGGCTTCGCCTTCGATCTGGGCGGTTTCGCCCTCGGCGGCGTCCGCCGCGGCTTCGGTGCCGGCGAGGACCGGCGCGTCGTCGGTTTCCGCAACGGCGGCCTGGGCGGCCTCGACGGTGGCATCGTCCTGGGGCTGCTCGGCCGGGGCGGGCTGCGCCTCGGCGGCGACCGGGGAGGCCGCGTCAGCGCCCGCCTCATCCGCAGTCGGGGCGGGCAGGGTCACATGGTCTTCGGCGGCGGCGATATGGGCGACGTCGGTCTGCGGCGGCAGGGTCTCGGGATCGAGCGGCTCCGGCCCGGCGCTGTCCTCGTCGTCCTCGTCGGTATCCTCGTCCTCGTCGTCGTCCTCATCGCCGGAGCTGATGATGGCGCCGTCCTCGATGGTATCGATGACCTCGTCGTCCTCGACCTCCTCGACGTCGCTGTCGTCGGCATCCTCGTCCACCGCCTCGGAGACGGTGTCGTCGGCGACCGTGCGCTTGGAGCGCGAGCGCTCGCGGCGGCGCTCGCGGCGCTCCTCCTCGTCCTCGGCGGCGCGGGCGGCGCGCTCTTCTTCCTCGATCAGGGCCTGACGGTCGGCGACGGGGATCTGGTAATAATCGGGATGGATCTCGCTGAAGGCGAGGAAGCCGTGGCGGTTGCCGCCATATTCGATGAAGGCCGCCTGCAGGGAGGGTTCGACGCGGGTGACCTTGGCGAGATAGATGTTGCCCCGCAGCTGCTTGCGGGATGCGGACTCATAGTCGAACTCTTCGACCCGGTTGCCGCGCACGACCACCACCCGGGTCTCCTCCGGGTGGGTGGCATCGATAAGCATCTTGTTGGCCATGGAAATCTCTCTTCGCGGCGTCGGAGCGCAAGCTCCTCCACGGGCGTCGGGGCAAGGCCCGCGAACCGTTCAGACACCGGACATGATGGCGAAAGAAGACAGAGGATCGGCAGCGCGCAGGCGTCTTCACGACACCTTCGGCATCGGGCCACACGGGAGCACGCTCTGCGTGCCGGTCGTGCGATTGAACGTCCATGCCCTCGGCTACTCGTCCCTCAGCGAAACATTGGACCGGACCCGTGTCCGACCCTGGGCGCACAGCTGCTTGATCCCCTTTTTGGCGGGGGATTCCTCGGCACCCGTGCAACCGAACCGCCCGGACCCCGAGGCCGTTCGCCGGAAAGCGCGGGAGCGCGCTCCTGACGGACCTCGAAGCGCGCTCCCGCGCGCTCGTCGCAAGATCCAGCCCTGAGAACCAGGAAGATCACGACGGTTGAGGCACTGCCGCTCCAGAGGGAAAGGCCGCACCGTGGGCGGTTGCGGCTGCCGAAAGGCCAGAGGCGAATTCCGGAGCGCAAGCCGTGCGTCACCTTCTTACTCGCCCGTCTCGTGTCTTGGCAAGGATGATGCACGCGGCGTAGGCAGCAAGCTTGTTAGGCAGCCCCGCCGCCGACGGCCGAAACCGGCCCCGGGGACAGCCTCGCGACGGCTTGCCGGGGCAGGGTGGGTGTGTGGCGGCCGCACCACACCCACGCGCGACCGGGGCCAGGGCATCAACCACTGGTTAACGCCCGCCCCGGTATCGAGTAAGACTGTTTCAGCGGACCTTGGAAGGTCGAAGTGCCGACGCACATGCGTTTTCTCTCCCCCGTGATTTCCGGCGGTGCCGGGCGCCGCGCGGGAGAGGTGGACGCTGTGTCCCGCAACACCGTACCGTTCGCCCTCGCCGTGCCTGCGCCGGTCCGGCGTGCCTGCCGGGTCGCCGCCATGCTGGCGCTCATGCTGCCGCTGGGTGGCGTGGCCATGGCGGCGGAGCCTGCCGCCAAGCCCGAGCCGGCCAAGGTCGAGCCGATCAGGATCGACAGCGCCAAGATCGAGGCCGCGAAGACCGAAGCCGCGAAGGCCGAGCCGGCGAAGGTCGCGGCCCGTGTGGCGGCGCCTCCCGCCTTGGCCAGCGGGCCCGCCGCGGCGATGGATGCCCGCATCGCCGGAGACGGCCAGCGCACGCGCCTCATCATCGACCTGAGCCGCGCGGTCGAGTTCCGTGCCTTCACCCTGGCCAACCCCACACGCGTGATCATCGACCTCACGGACGTTAGCTTCGCCCTGAAGTCGGACGGCACCGAGATGCGCCGCGGCCTGATCTCCGCCTATCGCTTCGGCGTGTTCGCGCCCGGCAAGGCGCGCATGGTGCTGGACGCTTCCGACCCGGTGCTGATCGACAAGGCGTTCCTCATCGAGGCGCAGGACGACCAGCCGGCCCGGCTCGTGGTCGACCTGGTGAAGACCGACGCCGCCACGTTCAGCCGGACCCAGGCGAGCGTGGCGGAAGCCGCCCCGCCTCCGGCGGAGCCGCCCGCCCCGGCGGCGAGCCCCGACGACAAGCGGCCCGTGGTGGTGCTGGATCCCGGCCACGGCGGTGTCGATTCGGGCACGACGGGGCAGAGCGCCTTCGCCGAGAAGAACATCGTGCTCGAGGTGGCGCTGGCCCTGAAGGACAAGCTTGAGAAGGGCGGCCGCTTCCGGGTGGTCATGACTCGATCCAGCGACGTCTTCGTGGCGCTGGGCGAGCGGGTGCGCATGGCGCGCACCCATCGCGCGGCTCTGTTCGTCTCGATCCACGCCGATGCCCTCGCCTCCAACGACGGGCAGGCACGCGGGGCCAGCGTCTATACCCTCTCCGACACCGCGAGCGACGCGGATGCGGCGCATCTGGCGGAGAAGGAGAACAAGTCGGACGCCATCGCCGGCGTCGATCTCGCCGACGAGAACAGCCAGGTGGCCGACATCCTCTATGATCTTGCCCAGCGCGAGACCAAGAGCTTCTCGGCGCTGTTCGCCCGCACCCTGGTGGGCAGCATGAAGAGCGCGGCGCGGATGCACAAATCGCCGATCAAGTCGGCGGGCTTCCGGGTGCTGAAGGCGCACGACGTGCCCTCCGTCCTGGTGGAGCTGGGCTACATGTCCAGCCCGCAGGACCTCAAGCAGATGACCTCCGACGCCTGGCGCGAGAAGATCGCCGACGCCATGCAGACCGCCATCAACGACTTTTTCGCCACCCGCGTGGCCGGCGGTGTTCCGGGGGCCGTCCCCGGCGGCGGGAGCAAGTGAGCCCGGCCTGAGCCTGTCGGCCTTCCGCTGTCCCATCCGCTTCCCAGCGGGGAAGTGAGCGGCATGTCCGCTCTTGGTCGTGAAGCAGCCACAGTTCGCCAACATAGCCTTGGGATACGCATTCGCGTTAAGGGTGGCGCGTGCCATAAGGCATGGGCGCGGGCCATTCGGCTCGCCTTGTGTCAATCGGAGTGGGCCGGTCCCGGTGTCGGGAGTTGGCTGTCGGGGGGAGGGAGCCGGCGACATGCGGCTGCTGTTGAGGTTCTTCGGCTTCCTGTTCGCGCTGGGCACCGTCGTGCTCCTCGTCGGTGCCGCGGGCGCGACCTATTTCGTGTGGAAATATTCCCAGGACCTGCCGGACTACACCCAGCTGCAGAATTACGAGCCGCCGGTGATGACCCGCGTCCATGCGGGCGACGGCTCGCTGGTGGCGGAGTACGCGCGCCAGCGCCGCCTCTACATGCCGATCCAGTCCGTCCCCAAGATGGTGCTGGAAGCCTTCCTCTCGGCCGAGGACAAGAATTTCTACGAGCATGGGGGCATCGACCCCTCCGGCATCTTCCGTGCCGGCATGTTCTATATGCAGAACCTGGGTTCCAGCCGCCGGCCGCAGGGCGCCTCGACGATCACCCAGCAGGTGGCGAAGAACTTCCTGCTGACCAACGAGGTGTCGATCGACCGCAAGATCAAGGAGGCCCTGCTGGCGCTGCGCATCGAGCGCGCCTACACCAAGGACCGCATCCTTGAGCTCTATCTGAACGAGATCTACCTCGGCTCGGGCTCCTACGGCATCGCCGCCGCCGCGCTGACCTATTTCGACAAGTCGGTCGAGGATCTGAACATCCAGCAGGCGGCCTATCTCGCTGCTCTGCCCAAGGCGCCGTCGTCCTACAATCCCTATCGCAACACCGACCGGGCCATCGAGCGGCGCAATTGGGTCATCGACCGCATGGCGGAGAATGGCTTCATCACCGCCGCCCAGGCGGAGACGGCCAAGAAGAGCGGCCTCGACGTCACCCCGCGCCCCACCGGCGCGCACATCTTCGCGGCGGAATATTACGCCGAGGAAGTGCGGCGGCAGATCTACGAGCGCTATGGCGAGACCAAGCTCTATGAGGGCGGCCTCTCGGTGCGCACGGCGCTCGATCCCCGCCTGCAGTCCATCGCCAAGAAGAGCCTCACCGAAGGCCTCGTGCGCTTCGACGAGCAGCGCGGCTGGCGCGGCCCGGTCAACCGCATCGAGCTGACCGGGGACTGGGGCGTCAAGCTGGCCGAGGTCAAGGCGTTCGGCGACATCCCCTGGAAGCTGGCGGTGGTGCTGGATTCCGGCAAGGACACCGCGCGCATCGGCCTGCAGCCGCAGCGTGACCGTTCCGGCGGCTTCTCCTCCGCCCGCGACCTTGGCCTCATCACCCTCGACGGCGTGAAATGGGCCCGCTGGACCAAGGGCCCGGACGCCGGCCGCGCGGTGAGTTCGGTGTCGCAGGTGCTGAAGCCCGGCGACGTCATCTATGTGGAGTCCATCGCCGGCAAGGACGGCCAGTACCGGCTGCACCAGATCCCCGACATCGAGGGCGCCATGGTGGTGATGGAGCCGCGCACCGGCCGCGTGCTCGCGCTGTCCGGCGGCTTCTCCTATGACGAGAGCCAGTTCAACCGCGCCACCCAGGCCCTGCGCCAGCCCGGCTCCTCGTTCAAGCCGATCGTCTATTCCGCCGCGCTGGACAACGGTTACACGCCCTCCACCGTGGTGCTGGACGCGCCGATCGAGATCGACCAGGGCCCCGGCATGCCAGTGTGGGCGCCGGAGAACTACGCCAAGAAGTTCTACGGCCCGCAGACCCTGCGCTTCGGCCTGGAGCAGTCGCGCAACGTGATGACCGTGCGCCTCGCCCAGGATGTGGGCATGCCGCTGATCGCCGATTACGCCAAGAAGTTCGGCGTCTATGACGACATGCTGCCGGTGCTCTCCATGTCGCTCGGCGCGGGCGAGACCACGCTGATGCGCATGGTCGGCGCTTATTCCATGATCGCCAACGGCGGGCGCAAGGTGACGCCTTCGCTCATCGACCGTGTGCAGGACCGCTACGGCCACACCATCTTCCGTCACGACGAGCGCGAATGCCGCGGCTGCGACGCCGACAGCTGGAAGAACCAGCCCGAGCCGACGCTGATCGACCGGCGCCCGGTGGTGCTGGACCCCATGACCTCCTACCAGATCACCGCCATGATGGAGGGCGTGATCCAGCGCGGCACCGGCACGGCGCTGAAGGACCTCGGCCGCCCGGTGGCCGGCAAGTCCGGCACCACCAACGAGGAGAAGGACGCCTGGTTCATCGCCTTCACCCCGGACGTGGTGGTGGGCATGTATCTCGGCTACGACCGGCCCAAGCCCATGGGCAAGGGCTCGACCGGCGGCGTGCTGACCGCGCCCATCGTGCGTGACTTCATGAAGACCGCGCTGGCCGACAAGCCGGCCATTCCCTTCCGCGTGCCGCCGGGCATCAAGCTGGTGCGCATCAATCCCAAGACCGGCCTGCGCGCCGGACCGGGGGAGAATTCCATCCTGGAAGGCTTCAAGCCCGGAACGGCGCCGCCCGACAGCTATTCGGTCATCGGTTCCGACGCTTCCGTCGGCGTGACGCCGGAGGCCGACCGCGCGGTGCGCTCGGGCACCGGCGGGCTTTACTGAGCCGATCGATCCTCGTTCCCATCTGAGCGGGGCCCGCGTTCCGGCGCGGGCCTTTGCCATGACGGAGCGTTGGCGCGTGCGCCGGGCGTTTACAGGCCCGCCGCGCGCCGCTACGTTCCGCCGCCCAATTCGGAGTAACGTTTGCCATGCGTGCGGAACTCGCCGCGAAAGTCGACGAGATCAATGCTTCCGTTGATCTGCTGCGCCAGCATCTCAACGTGGACCGCTCGCGCCGGCGCCTCGCCGAACTCAACGCCATCGCCGAGGACCCCAAGCTCTGGGACGAGCCGGACCGGGCGCAGAAGATCATGCAGGAGCGCACCGGCCTCGAAGACGCCCTCGGCGCCATCGACCGCATCAACCGCGATCTTGCCGACAATATCGAGCTCATCGAGCTCGGCGAGGCCGAGGGCGACGAGGGCGTCATCACCGAGGCCGCCACGGCCCTCGATGGCCTGAAGGCCGAGCTGGCGCGGCGCGAGCTTGATGCCCTGCTCTCCGGTGAGGCGGATGCCAACGACAGCTATCTGGAAGTCCATGCGGGCGCCGGCGGCACCGACAGCCAGGACTGGGCGCTCATGCTGATGCGCATGTACACGCGCTGGAGCGAGCGGCACGGCTTCAAGGTGGAATTGGTGGACGAATCGCCCGGCGAGCAGGCCGGCCTGAAGTCTGCGACGCTGCTGGTGAAGGGCCACAATGCCTATGGCTGGCTGAAGACCGAGAGCGGCGTGCATCGACTGGTGCGCATTTCGCCGTTCGATTCCAACGCCCGCCGCCAGACCTCCTTCGCCTCGGTGGA
Organism: Azorhizobium doebereinerae UFLA1-100; assembly: GCF_000473085.1. Lineage (GTDB taxonomy): Bacteria > Pseudomonadota > Alphaproteobacteria > Rhizobiales > Xanthobacteraceae > Azorhizobium > Azorhizobium doebereinerae. The sequence continues at coordinate 25,676 of NZ_AXBA01000022.1, read as the reverse complement.
CGTCTATCCGGTGATCGATGACCGCATCGTCATCGAGATCAACGAGAGCGAAGTGCGGATCGACACCATGCGCTCCGGCGGTGCCGGCGGCCAGCACGTGAACAAGACCGAATCGGCGGTGCGCCTCACCCATATCCCCACCGGCATCGCCGTGGTGTCCCAGGGTGACCGCTCCCAGCACAAGAACAAGGCCACCGCCTGGAACATGCTGCGCGCCAAGCTCTATGAGATGGAGCTCAAGAAGCGCGAGGCGGAAGCCGCCGCCGAGCAGGCGGCGCGCACCGACATCGGCTGGGGCCATCAGATCCGTTCCTATGTGCTCCAGCCCTATCAGCTGGTGAAGGACCTACGCACCGGGGTCACCTCCGGCACGCCGCAGGACGTGCTGGACGGCGACCTCGATCCCTTCATGGAAGCGGCCCTCGCCCAGCGCGCCTATGGCGGCGGGCCGGGCCAGGTGGAGGACGTGGAGTAGAGCGGAAGTCCGAGGAACACAGCTTCGTCTTTAGCAAGGGGCGGGCGGACGAGGCTTGGCTTTGGGCGGCGTGCAGCCCCCATTGTCATGCGGCGGCTTGGGGGGCTGCGCACTCGTCGAACTGGCACGCTCTGTAAGCCACCGAATGAGTGCCCTATGGCGCTCGTCCGTCAAATCGCCTCGGCGGTGGCCGCGCCTGGAGCCAATGCTCATTTGAAGCCCCCATTCGTCTGGAAGCTCGTCGTTAGTCTCAATCCTCCAGAACTGATCAAAGACGAGAACATATTCGCCCTTCAGGTCTCCCGCCTCGCACTCCGGACCATGGCTGGTGTTCTCCACCCGACGGTATCTGCCGGGCGAAACGGGTTCGTAGATGTTATCGGGCCGGTCGCTGAATCGGGGCTTTTTCGACTGAAAATCTGGCGCGTTCCAATAGCTGGAGAACAGTAGTTTTTGGGCCACACGACCTGCCCACACCACGGAGTGTGGTGGGCGGCGCAACCGAGCACCGGCGAAGGCAAGAACCAAGTCGCCAACATCCGCGCCCTTGCGAATGCCGGACTTGCAAATGGCCAAAGTGACGGAAGGCGGATCGTAGTTCGGAGCCTTTCCCTCATCTGTCGTGATAACGTATCTCCATAGCTGCATCGCCGCATCCCCCATACCTGTGGTTAGGATAAATGCGGCGACACGCTCGTTTCAACTGTTAAGCCAGCGCCTGCGCTGCCTTCAGCACCTCTTCGGCATGGCCGTCCACCTTCACCTTGGGCCACACCTGCGCGATCTTGCCGTCGCGGCCGACCAGCAGGGTGGCGCGGGCGACGCCCATGTAGGTCTTGCCGTACATGCTCTTTTCGCCCCACACGCCATAGGCGTCCAGCATGGCGTGGGTCTCGTCCGAGCCGAGCGGAAAATCGAGCTCGTACTTCGCCTTGAACTTGTCCTGGGCGGCCACCGCGTCGGCCGAGACGCCGAGGATCGCCGTGTCGGCGGCGGCGAACTGGGCGCGCAGGCCGTTGAAGGCGATGGCTTCCTTGGTGCAGCCGGGGGTGTCGGCCTTGGGATAGAAATAGATCACCAGCTTGCGGCCGGCATAGTCCTTGAGGGATACCTCGGAACCGCCGTCGCGCTTCAGCTTGAACGCGGGAGCTGGCGTACCGGGCTGGGGAATTTGTGCCATCTGCCTTCCTTTCGACGTCACGACGTCATAGCGCAGGGCCCATGGCCTTGCCTCGAAGAACGGAATGTCCATTCTGCCTCAGAACGGGCACCTGGCGCGGGGGCGCGCAGTGGCGGGGCCGGAGGGTTCTGAAGGCATGAGCGAAGACCGGGCGCAGTTCAAGCCGGCGGTGCGTGCACCGCGTCGGTCACACCTGCACGGCCTCGCAGGCGCCCTTATTCCCCGCTCGCGGGTGGCGCGGGCGCTGGTCGGAACGTTGCTGGTGCTCATGGGGCTCGGCGGCGCGGCGGCGCTCGCGGTCTATCTGCTCATCGCCGGCGGCGTCATCACCGCCAACCTCGCCACGCCCTATATCGAGCGGGCCATTGAGGACCGGCTGGAGGGCAAGTACAAGGTGCGAATCGGCTCCACCGCGGTGGAGACCATGCATGGCGGCGCCACGGTCGTGATCGCCCGCGACATCTCGGTGGCCGAGCCCGACGGCACGGTGGTGGCGAGCGCACCCAGCGCCGAGGTGGAGCTGGACGGCAGCCTGCTCACACTGTCGCTCAAGGCCCGGCGCTTCGATCTCATCGGTGCCGAGATGACCCTGCGCATCGGTGCCGCGGGCGAACTCGAAGTGGCCACCGGCCGCGGCTCGCGTCCGTTGTCCACGGGTGCCGCGCCGCCGGAGCCCGCCGGCGCCTCGCCGCCGGGCAGGACCGCGCCGTCTCCCGCCGCCACACCGGCCGCCGTCCCGGCGGCGCCCGCTCCGCAGGGCATCCCTGCCCCCGTGGCGGGGACGCCGGCCGACTTCGGCGGCGATCCTCTGGTGCTGAAGGCGCTCGCGGAATGGCTGAACGCGCTGGAGCGCTCCGGCTTCGACGGCGGGGCGCTGTCCGACATCGGCCTCAAGAACGGCAGCCTGGTGGTGCAGAACGTGGCCACCGGCCGGCACATCACCTTCGACGACATCTCCATCCGCCTCGGCCGCACGCCGGAGGGCGGGGCCGTGTTCACCTTCACCTCGCAGCAGCCGCACGGCCTCGCCACGCTGGTCGCCACCATCGGCCCGGCGCGCGACGGCGAGCGGCTCATCGACTTCGTGCTGAAGGACGTCTCCACCCGCGACCTGGTGCAGGCCTTCAGCCAGGATCTCAAGCGCTTCTACATGGACACCCCGCTCGGTGCGACGCTGCGCGCGCGCCTCGCCAATGACGGCCGGGTGCTGGCGGCGGAGGGCGGCCTGTCGCTCGGCGCCGGCCAGATCGGCAATGGCGAGGAGGTGGAGGAGCGCTTCGACATCGATTACGCGCAGGCGCGCCTCGTGCTCGATCCCGCCAGGCGGACCATCATGGTCGAGCCGCTGCTCGCGGTGAAGAACCAGAACAAGGTATCGCTCAAGGCGCAGATCACGGTGCCGGACCTCTCCGGCCAGCCCTGGCCCTATGTGATCTCGCCGGTGGATGTGGTCCTCGCCGGCCCGGAGATGCCCGAACCGCCGCTGGTGGTCACCAGCCTCAACATCGCCGGCCGCTTCACGCCGCCGGACAAGAAGCTGCTGATCGAGCAGGGCGACCTCGGCAGCGCCGTGGGCAGCCTCACCTTCACCGGCCTGTTCGATTTCGGCGTGGCGGTGCCCTATGTGCAGCTCAAGGCGGTGGGCTCGCGCATGCCGTCCGCGACCGTCAAGCGCTTCTGGCCGGTCACGCTCGCCCCTCCGGCGCGTACCTATGTGCTGGAGAACATCAGCGGCGGCACGGTGGAAAGCACCACCTTCACCGTCAACATGGCGCTGGACCTGATCGGCCAGAAGTCCGTGCCGCTGCCGGACGATGCGGTGCACATGGACATGACCGCCTCCGGCATCACCTTCCGTGCCGTGAAGGGCCTGCCGCCGCTCACCAACACCAAGCTGGGCGTCATCGTCACCGGGCGCACGGTGCGGGTGAACATTCCCGAGGCCACGGTGGTGACGCCGCAGAACCGCCGGCTCGCGGTCTCCGACGGCGTGTTCTACATCCCGGACTATTTCCCGCGTGAGCCGAACGGCCTCGTGAAGGTGAAGTTCGACGGCCCGGCGGACGCAGGCATCGAAGTGCTGGGCATGGACGCGCTGAAGGGCAGCGAGGGGCAGGCGTTCGATCCCTCCACCACGCGCGGCAAGCTGTCCGCGCTGCTCCAGGTGAAGATCCTGTTCCGCAAGGTGCCGCAGCCCGGCGACGTGGACTATTCGCTGGAGGCCAAGGTCACCGATTTCGGCGTGGACAAGATCTTCCAGGGCCAGCGCCTGGAAGGGGCGAGCGTGGACGTCTTCGCCTCGCCCGCCGGCGTCCAGCTGCGCGGCGACGGCAAGATCGCCGGCGCGCCGGTGACGTTCGACTATGACAAGCGCAAGGATCGGGCCGAGGCGGACGTCAAGGTCAATGCCACCCTGGATGATGCCTCGCGGCAGAAGCTCGGGGTGGAGCTGCCGGCGGTATCCGGCCCCATCGCCGTGAAGCTGGTGGGCACCACCAACAACAAGCAGACCAAGGCGGCGATCGAGCTGGACCTGACCGCCGCCCGCATCCTCGACCTCGTGCCGGGTCTCAGCAAGCCGGCCGGCAAGCCGCTGAAGGCGAAGTTCAATTCCAACGACGCCGGCAAGAGCCTGAAGATCGACGACCTGACGCTGGACGGGTCCGGCACCAATATCCGTGGCTCGCTGGAACTCTCCGACAGCAACGAGATCGTCGCCGCCAACTTCCCGACCTTCCAGCTCAGCGACGGCGACAAGGCGAGCCTGAAGGCGGACCGGGCCGGGGATGTGCTCAAGATCCGCATCACCGGCGAGGTGATGGACGCGCGCGGCATCATGAAGAGCCTCGTGGGCACGCCGTCATCCGGCTCACGGAAGGATCAGAAGACGCAAGACGTGGACGTGGACGCCAAGATCGGCGCGGTGACGGGCAACAATGGCGAGGTGCTGCGCCAGCTCGACCTGTCGCTCGGCCGCCGGGGCGTGGAACTGCGCACCTTCGCGCTCACCGCCAAGGCGGGCCGGGAAGGCACGGTGGCCGGCGAGATCCGTAACTGGGGCGACACCCCGCGCCGCGCGCTCTACATCAGCACGTCGGATGCGGGGGCGCTGCTGCGCTTCCTGGACGTCTACGGCAAGATCCAGGGCGGCACCATGTGGGTGATCGTCGACCCGCCGCGCGGCGACAATGCCCCGCAGAACGGCGTCTTGAACCTGCGTGACTTCGTCATCCGCGGCGAGCCGGGCCTCGACAGCCTGAGCCAGGCGGCGCGCGACAGTTCCGGCCGGGTGGAGCAGGGCACGGCGGTGTTCGAGAAAGCGCAGGCGCAATTCACCCGCACCACCGGCAAGATCGCCATCCGCGACGCCGCCATCTGGGGGCCGGTGGCGGGTGCCACCATTGAGGGCACCATCGATTTCGCCGCCGAGCGCATCGCCATGCGTGGCACCTATGTGCCGGCCTACGGGCTCAACAACATGTTCAGCAAGCTGCCCATCTTCGGCACGCTGCTGGGCGGCGGCCCCAACGAGGGCCTGCTGGGCGTGACCTTCGAGGTCACCGGCCCCATGAGCGGCCCGACGCTGCGCATCAACCCGCTTTCCGCCGTGGCGCCGGGCTTTCTGCGCAAGATGTTCGAGTTCCGCGGCGCGGCGGAGAACCCTCCGGCGCCGTGACGCACTGCGGCGCCAGCCCGGGGTGAGCCCGGCCGTGCAAGGTGACGATGGACGGTTGCGGGGTGCCTCTGCTAGACCGTGGTCATTCAGGCGGGCAAAGGGGAAGCAGGTGCGGTCTTATCTCATCGCGGGGTTCGCCCTCGCTCTCGTCGGCGCAGTGTCGCCGGCCCTGGCCAAGGGGCCGGGCAAGTACGAGGTCAAGGGCACGAATTCGGAAGACAAGTCGAGTTATTCGGGCACGGCCACCATCACCAAGACCGGCAAGGATTCCTGGCGGGTGCTCTCGGTGATCGACGGCGACAAGTTCGACGGCTACGGCATCGGCGACGAGGATATCATCGCCGTGACCTTCTCCGGCAACGGCTCGACGGGCGTAGCGCTCTACGTCGGCCAGGATGACGGCAGCTACAAGGGCATCTGGGCCTTCAAGGGCGACAGCAAGATCAGCACCGAGGTGCTGGTGCCGAAAAACTGAGCGGCCATCGCTTCAGACGTTGCGTCCCTGGACGGCGGGCCACTGGCCCGCCGTTTTGCGTTCCGCCGGCCCCTCGCTCACGCCGGGCGCAGGAGGACGTGCTTCTTCTTGCCCATGGAGAGCTTGATCACGCCCTCGGTGGTCAGGTCGCCCTCGGTGAGCACCAGCTTCTCGTCGGTGATGGTTGCGTCGTTCACCTTGAGCCCGCCGCTCTTGATCTGGCGGCGCGCCTCGCTGGTGGAGGGCACGAGGCCCGCCGTCACGAAGGCCGCATTGGCGGCAAGGCCCGCCTTCAGTTCTGAGGCCGGCACCTCGATGGTCGGCAGGTTGGTGGACAGCGCGCCGTCCTCGAAGGTGGTGCGCGCGGTGGCCTTCGCTTCCTCGGCGGCGGCACGGCCATGCAGCAAAGCGGTGGCCTCTGTCGCCAGCACTTCCTTGGCGAGGTTGATCTCCTGGCCCGCGAGCGCCGCGAGGCGAGCGATCTCATCCAGCGGCAGCTCGGTGAAGAGCTTGAGGAAGCGCTCCACGTCGGCGTCACCCGTGTTGCGCCAGTACTGCCAGTATTCGTAAGGCGACAGCAGCGCCGCATCGAGCCACACCGCGCCGCCCGCCGTCTTGCCCATCTTGGCGCCGGAGGAGGTGGTCAGCAGCGGCGTCGTCAGCGCGAACAGATCGGCGCCGTGCATGCGGCGGCCGAGTTCCATGCCGTTGACGATGTTGCCCCACTGGTCGGAGCCGCCCATCTGCAGCACGCAGCCATGGCGCTTGTTCAGCTCCACGAAGTCGTAGGCCTGCAGGATCATGTAGTTGAATTCGAGGAAGGTAAGGGGCTGCTCGCGCTCCAGCCGCAGCTTCACCGAATCGAACGTCAGCATGCGGTTGATGGTGAAGTGCGGCCCCACCTCGCGCAGCAGGGGAATATATTTCAGCTCGTCGAGCCAGTTGGCATTGTTCTCCATGATGGCGCCGGCGCCAAAATCGAGGAACTGCGCGAACACCTTGCGGATCGAGGCGATGTTCTCGTTGATCTGCGCGTCGGTGAGCATCTTGCGCGCCTCGTCCTTGCCGGACGGGTCGCCGATCTTGGTGGTGCCGCCGCCCATCAGCGCGATCGGCCGGTGGCCGGTGCGCTGGAGCGTGCGCAGCATCATGATGGAGAGCAGATGGCCCGCGTGCAGCGAGGACGCCGTGGCGTCGAAGCCGATATAGGCGGTGATCGGCCCTTCGCTCGCCTTGGCGTCGAGGCGCTCGAGATCCGAGCACTGGTGGATGTAGCCGCGCTCGTTGAGCACGCGCAGGAAATCGGAGCGAAAGGTGGTCATGTCGATCTGTTCGGATGACGGAAAGGTGCGGTGATGTAACAGGTCTTGGCCGGGAATGCACCGGCGGGAGCGGGAAGGGTGCCATGCGGACGGCGATGCGCGCGATCGGGCTGATGAGCGGAACCTCCATGGACGGCATCGACGCGGCCCTCATCGAGACCGACGGCGAGGCCGTGTCCTGGCTCGGCTCCGCGCTCACCGTGCCCTATGACGCCGCCACCCGCGCGCTGCTGGAGGGCGCCATGGCGGACGCCCGCGGCGTGAATGCCCGCGACGACCGCCCCGGCCGCCTCGCCGAGGCGGAGCGCCGCATCACCACGCTGCATGCCGAGGCCGTTCGGGCGCTGATCGACACGCTGCGCCTCGCCCCCGGCGACATCGACGTGGTGGGCTTCCACGGCCAGACGGTGATTCACCGCCCCGACGCGCGCCTGACCGTGCAGATCGGCCTCGGCGGGGTGCTGGCGCGGGAGCTGGGCATTCCGGTGGTGGCGGATTTCCGCGCCGCCGACGTGGCGTCGGGCGGGCAGGGCGCGCCGCTGGTGCCGGTGTTCCACCAGGCGCTGGTACGCGCGCTCGATCTGTCGGGCCCGGTGGCGGTGCTCAACGTGGGCGGCGTCGCCAACGTGACCGTTCTGGACCGGGAGGCCGACCCCGTCGCCTGCGACACCGGGCCGGGCAATGCGCTGCTCGACGACTTCATGGCCGAGCGCACCGGCCGGCCGTTCGACGAGAGCGGGCAGGCGGCGGCCTCCGGTGTGGTGGACGAGGAAGCCGTGGCGGCCGTGCTGGCGCATCCCTTCTTCGCGGTGCCGCCGCCGAAGTCGCTGGACCGGAACGATTTCAGGGCGTTCGTCGCGCAGCGCCTCGGTCTTGGCGGGGTATCGACGGCGGACGGGGCGGCCACCCTGACCGCGCTCACCGCCGCCAGCGTCGCCGCCATCGTGCCGCTGCTGCCGCGCCCGCCGGAGGCGTGGATCATCGCCGGGGGCGGGGCCCGCAACCCTACGCTGCGGGCCATGCTGGAGGCCCGCCTCGGCCGTCCGGTCCGTCTCGCCGAGAATGTGGGCTGGTCCGCCGATGCGCTGGAGGCGCATGCCTTCGGCTTCCTCGCGGTGCGGGCCTTGCGCGGCCTGCCTTTGACCTTTCCGACCACGACCGGCGTCGCCGCTCCGCTCACCGGGGGCGTCCTGTTTTCGGCCTGAAGGCGCGCAAAAGGTGATGCGTCTTTTCACCACCCAGGTAAGGTACGCGCGGGCGATCCACCGGGCGGGGCAGGGCGTATGTCCAATAAGTTACAACGGGATATCGGCGTCGTCGGGCTCACCTTCGTCGCCGTGAGCGGCATCATCGGCTCGGGCTGGCTGTTCGCGCCGCTCCTGGCCGCCAAGCATGCGGGCCCGGCCGCGATGGTCGCCTGGGTCATCGGCGGCTTCGCCATGTTCCTCCTGGCGCTGACCTTCTCGGAAATCTCCGCCATGCTGCCGGTGCCCGGCGGCATCGCAAGGGTGCCTTTGTTCAGCCACGGCAACCTCGTGGCCATGGCCATGGGTTGGAGCGCCTGGGTGGGCTACAACACCACCGCGCCCATCGAGGTGGAGGCGATGCTGCGCTACCTCGCCCCGCATCTGCCCTGGCTGCACACCACGCCCGGCGGCGGCACGCTCTCGCTGGCGGGCATGGGCGTGGCCATCGCGCTGATGGCGGTGTTCACGCTGATCAATGCGTTCGGCGTGAAGTTCTTCGCTTATGTGAACTCGGCCATCACCTGGGCCAAGATCGCCATTCCGCTGCTGGTCACGGCGATGCTGCTCATCTCGCGCTTCTCCACCGCCAATTTCACCGCCGGTGGCGGCTTCGCGCCGCTCGGCTGGTCGGGCATCCTCGGTGCCGTGTCCTCGGGTGGCATCATCTTCTCCTACATCGGCTTCCGCCACGCGGTGGACATGGCGGGCGAGGCGAAGAACCCCGGCTTCACGGTGCCGGTGGCGCTGCTGCTGTCCGTGGTCATCTGCTTCGTCATCTATGGCGGCTTGCAGTTCGCCTTCATCGGGGCGCTGGAGCCGCAGGACATCGCCCGTGGCTGGGCGGCGCTGACGCTGCCGGGCGAACTCGGCCCGCTGGGCGCCATCGCCGCCGCCCTCGGCCTCGTCTGGCTGGTGAGCCTGCTGAACGTGGGCGCCGTGGTGGGGCCGTTCGGCGGGGCGCTGGTGGCGGTGGGCTCCAACGCGCGCCTTGCCTATGCGCTGTCGGAGAACGGGCTGTTCCCGCGCCTCATCGCCCGCCTGTCCAGCCTCGGCGTGCCGCTGGCGGCCCTGCTGTTCAACTTCGCCCTGTCCTCGCTGTCGTTCGTGATGCTGCCGTTCGGCGAACTGGTGCAGCTGAACTCCTCGGCCATCGTGCTGTCGTTCATCGTCGGACCCATCGCCGTGGTGGCGCTGCGCGCGCTCTTGCCCGGCGCGCGGCGGCCGCTCAGGCTGCCGGCGGTCCACCTGATTGCCGCCGCCTCCTTCGTGGTGGCGACGCTGGTGGTCTATTGGAGCGGCTGGCCCACCGTCTGGCGCCTCGGCGTCTGCATGCTGGTGGGGCTGGCGCTGTTCTTCGCCTATGCCCGGCCGCGCATGACCGAGCCTGCGGATACGCGCGAGGCGGCCTGGCTGGTGCCGTACCTGCTCGGCATCGCGCTCCTGTCCTACCTCGGCACGTTCGGCGGCACAGGCCTGATGCCGTTCGGCTGGGACCTGCTCATCGTGGGCGGCTTCGCCCTCGCCGTGTTCGTGTGGGCGGTGGCCTCGCGGCTCACGCCGGCCAAGTTCGAGACGCGGCTGGTGGGCGAGGAGCGGTTGGAACTGGAGGAGGGCGGCAAGATCCTCGACACGCTGCCGCCGGAAGCCGAGGCGCTGCGACCCTGAGCGGCGCCGTTTCCCGCTGCGGGAGACCCTGAAACGGAAAACGCCGCGCGAGGGTCTCGCGCGGCGTTTTCAATTCAGAGGGGGGCCAATTCAGACGTCGGCGGGGCCGAGGCTCAGGCCGCGCTGTCCTTGCGGGTGCCGGGCAGGCGCTTGTCGAGATAGCCGCCGACGATGCCCATCAGTTCCTCGGTCTTGCCGTCGAAGAAGTGGTTGGCGCCGGGGATGATCTGCTGCTCGATCACGATGCCCTTCTGCGTCTTCAGCTTCTCCACCAGGGTCGCCACCGCCGAGGTCGGCACCACCGCGTCCTTGTCGCCATGGACAAACAGGCCGGAGGAGGGGCAGGGCGCGAGGAAGGAGAAGTCGTAGAGGCTGGCCGGGGCGGCGATGGAGATGAAGCCCTCCACCTCCGGGCGGCGCATCAGCAACTGCATGCCGATCCAGGCGCCGAAGGAGACACCGGCGATCCAGCAGGCGCGCGCGTCCGGATTGACCGACTGCGCCCAGTCGAGCGCGGCGGCGGCATCCGCCAGCTCACCCGTGCCATGATCGAACGAGCCCTGGCTGCGCCCGACGCCGCGGAAGTTGAACCGCAGTACCGAGAAGCCCCGGTTCACGAACTGATAATAGAGATTGTACACCACCGGATTGTTCATCGTGCCGCCGAACTGCGGGTGCGGATGAAGAATGATGGCGATGGGAGAATTGCGGGTCTTGGCGGGCTGGTAGCGACCCTCGAGCCGCCCTTTTTCGCCAGTGAAGATGACTTCGGGCATGGGACGTGCGCGACCTCTGGGGCGCGGCCGTAAAGTCAAGGGAGCGACTCTCAAGGCCGGTGGCCCGAAAGCTGACGCCCTTCTGAGCACATCTTCACGGCGCAAACCTGTTCAGGAGACAGGCCTTGGCTGAGGATGTCTTGACTTGGCTCGGACGTCGCCCTAATTTAGAATAATTCTAATGTATCTCGTCCTGCTGCGCGACGGACGGCGCGCTGCACGGCTGAGACGGGTGAAGCCGATCATATGAACGAGAATAGGCGCAATTGCAAGCCTCGCATCGCTCCGGCCATGGAGAGCCGGCGATGACGGGGGCGCGCGTCCATCTCGACCATAATGCCACCTCTCCTCTGCGCCCGGAAGCCCGGGCGGCGTTGATCGCCGCGCTGGAGGCGGGGGGCAATGCATCCTCCGTGCACGCGGACGGGCGGGCCGCGCGCGGGCGCCTGGAGACGGCGCGCGGGCAGGTGGCTGCGCTCTGCGGCGCGCCGGCGCGGGGCGTCATGTTCACCTCCGGCGCCACCGAGGCCAATGCCCTCGCTCTGCATCCCGCGTGGGAGATCGCCGGGCGTCCAGTGACTTGCGACGTGCTGCTGGCGAGCGCGGTGGAGCATCCCGCCGTGCTGCGCGGCCATCGCTTTCCCGACGACCGGGTGGAGATCCTGCCCGTCGATGCCCTCGGCCGGCTCGATCTCGGCGCGCTGGCCGCCCGCCTTGCGGCGCATGCCGCCGCCGGGCGGCGGGCCATGCTGAGCCTGATGCTCGCCAATAACGAGACCGGGGTCGTCCAGCCGGTCGCGGACGCCGCCCGTCTCGCCCAAGACCATGGCGCCGTGGTGCATTGCGACGCCGTGCAGGGAGCGGGCCGCGTCGTCCTCGACATGGCGGCGCTCGGCGTCGACCTCGTCTCCCTGTCCGCCCACAAGCTGGGTGGCCCGCAGGGGGCCGGTGCCCTGGTGGCGTTGAGCGCCGACAGCCGGCCGCTGGAGCCGCTGCTGCGCGGCGGCGGGCAGGAGCGCGGCCGGCGCGGCGGGACGGAGAACGTGCCGGGCATCGCCGGCTTCGGCGCGGCGGCGGCCGAGGGGCTGCGCGCCCAGCCGGAGGAAGCCCTGCGCCTCGCGCACTTGCGCGACAGGCTGGAACAGGAGATTGTCGCCGCCCTTCCGGAGGCGGAGGTGATGGGGGCCGGCGCGGCGCGCGTGCCCAACACCTCGTGCATCGCCTTCGGCGGGTTGAAGGCCGAGACCCTGGTCATTGCGCTCGACCTTTCCCACATTGCGGTCAGTGCCGGCTCGGCCTGTTCCTCGGGGAAGGTGGGCCCCTCGCACGTGCTGTCGGCCATGGGCCTCGACAGCGCCCAGGCCGGCGGGGCGATCCGCCTGTCGCTGGGCTGGTCGAGCAGCGAACAGGATGTGGACCGGGCGATCGCGGCCTTGCGCCGCGTGGTCCCGCAGGTGAGAAGCCGCTCGCTACGGGCGGCGTGAGGACTTGACCCGCGGGCTTTGACCCCGCGCGGGAGAGGAGACGGGAAGATGGCTGCAGTCCAGGAGACGGTCGAACGGGTTCGATCCCTCGACGTCGATCAGTACAAGTACGGTTTCGTCACCGATATCGAGAGCGAGAAGGCCCCCAAGGGCCTGTCGGAAGATACGGTGCGCTACATCTCGGCTAAGAAGAACGAGCCGGAGTGGATGCTGGAGTGGCGGCTCGATGCCTATCGCCGCTGGCTGACCATGCAGGAGCCCACCTGGGCGCGGGTCAGCTATCCCAAGATCGATTTCCAGGACTATTATTACTACTCCCAGCCCAAGGCGAAGCCGAAGTCGCTGGACGAGATCGACCCGGAAATCCTCGCCACCTACGACAAGCTGGGCATTCCGCTGCGCGAGCGCGAGGCACTGCTCGGCATCGAGAGCACCGCGCCGCGCATCGCGGTGGACGCGGTGTTCGACAGCGTGTCGGTGGCCACCACCTTCAAGGCGGAGCTGGCCAAGGCGGGTGTGATCTTCTGCTCCATCTCGGAAGCCATCCGCGAGCATCCCGATCTGGTGAAGCAGTATCTCGGCTCCGTGGTGCCGGTGTCGGACAATTTCTACGCCACGCTCAACACCGCGGTCTTCTCTGACGGCTCGTTCGTCTACATCCCCAAGGGGGTGCGCTGCCCCATGGAGCTGTCGACCTATTTCCGCATCAACGAGCGGAATACCGGGCAGTTCGAGCGCACCCTCATCATCGCCGACGAAGGCGCCTATGTGAGCTATCTGGAAGGCTGCACCGCGCCGCAGCGCGACGAGAACCAGCTCCATGCCGCCGTCGTCGAGCTGGTGGCGCTGAAGGATGCCGAGATCAAGTATTCCACCGTCCAGAACTGGTATCCCGGCGACAAGGACGGCAAGGGCGGCATCTACAATTTCGTCACCAAGCGCGGCGACTGCCGGGGCGACAATTCCAAGATCTCCTGGACCCAGGTGGAGACCGGCTCGGCCATCACCTGGAAGTACCCGAGCTGCATCCTGCGCGGCGACGGCAGCCAGGGCGAGTTCTATTCCATCGCCATTTCCAACGGCTACCAGCAGGTGGATTCGGGCACCAAGATGATCCATCTCGGCAAGAACACGTCGAGCCGGATCATCTCCAAGGGCATCGCCGCCGGCCGCTCGGAGAACACCTACCGCGGCCAGGTGACGGCCCATCGCAAGGCCAGCAACGCCCGCAACTTCACCAATTGCGACAGCCTGCTGATCGGCGACAAGTGCGGCGCGCACACCGTGCCTTATATCGAGGCCAAGACGGCCTCGGCGGTGTTCGAGCACGAGGCCACCACCTCGAAGATCTCTGAGGACCAGATGTTCTACTGCCTCCAGCGGGGTCTCTCGTCGGAGGAAGCGGTGGCGCTGATCGTCAACGGCTTCGTCAAGGATGTGCTGCAGCAGCTTCCCATGGAGTTCGCCGTGGAAGCCCAGAAGCTGATCTCGGTGAGCCTGGAAGGTTCGGTCGGCTGAGGCTCGGCCGGCGGATCGCCTGAAAGCCCCGCCGCGCGCGGGGCGGAACGTCAACGGGCGGGGGATGCGGGTGCGCGCCATCGGGAGCGGCGCACCATCCCACCGTCGCACATTAGAAATGGAATACGCCCATGGCCTTGCTCGAAATCAACAATCTGCACGCCTCCATCGACGACAAGGAGATCCTCAAGGGTCTCAGCCTGAAGGTGAATGCGGGCGAAGTGCACGCCATCATGGGGCCGAACGGCTCCGGCAAGTCCACGCTGTCCTACGTGCTGGCGGGCAAGCCGGACTATGAGGTGACGGAGGGCTCCGCCACCCTGGACGGCCAGGACCTGCTGGAGCTGGAGGCCGATGCGCGCGCCGCCGCCGGCCTGTTCCTCGCCTTCCAGTACCCCATCGAGATCCCCGGCGTCGCCACCATGACCTTCCTGCGCACGGCGCTGAACTCCCAGCGCAAGGCGCGCGGTGAGGACGAGCTGTCCACGCCGGACTTCCTGCGCCTGGTCAAGGAGAAGGCCGGCCATCTCGGCATCTCCCAGGAGATGCTGCGCCGGGGCGTGAACGTCGGCTTCTCCGGCGGCGAGAAGAAGCGCAACGAGATCCTCCAGATGGCGCTGTTGCAGCCGAAGGTGGCGATCCTCGACGAGACCGATTCCGGCCTCGACATCGACGCGCTCAAGATCGTCTCGGAAGGCGTCAACGCCCTGCGTTCCAAGGATCGCGCCATGGTGGTCATCACCCATTACCAGCGCCTGCTCGACCATATCGTGCCGGACGTGGTGCATGTGATGCACAAGGGCCGGATCGTGCGGTCCGGCGGCAAGGAACTGGCGCTGGAGCTGGAAGCCTCGGGCTATGCAGCCTACGGCCAGGACGCGGCGTGAGGGGGATGGCATGAACGTCGTGACCCCCCAGATCCGCACGGCGGCCGAGCAGGCGCTCGTCGACGCCGTGGACCAGCACCTCGCCGCCGTCCCCATCGCGGGCCGGGTGGGCGAATTGCGTCGCGCCGCCGCGGCGGCCTTCGCGACCCACGGCCTGCCCCATCGCCGGGTGGAGGAGTGGAAGTACACCGATCTGCGCGCCATCCTGCGCGAGGCTCCGCCGCTGGCCGGCCCGCTCGACGCGGCTTCCGAGGCGGAAGCTACGTTCAAGGCGCTGTCCGTGCCCGGCGCGAAGCGCATCCTGTTCGTCAACGGCGCCCTCGCGCGCCCGGCGTCCGACCTGCTGGCGCTGGAGGGCGGCATTGCCGCTTTGCCGCTGGACAGCGCGCTGGCCGCCGGCGAGCCGATGGCGGACCGCGTCGGCGCCCTGGCGCCGCAGCGCTACGACGGGCCGCTGGCGCTCAACACCGCCTTTCTCGGCGAGGGGCTGGTGGTGCGCGTCGCCGCCCATGCGAAGATCGCGGCGCCGCTGCACATCGCCAACGTCTTCACCAAGGATGATCCCGCCACCACCTATGGCCGCGTCGTGGTCCTGGTGGAGGAAGGCGCCCAGGTGACGCTGGTGGAGAGCTTCCAGGGCCGGGACGGGGTCGCCTACCAGACCAATTCCGCCCTTGAGCTGTCCGTCGCCGACGGCGCCCACGTGGATTACGTGCGCGTGCAGGAAGAGGGCGACGCGGCCCTGCATCTCGGCACGGTGATGCTGGAGATCGGCCGCAACGCCCAGTTCCATTCTTTCACCCAGACCAGCGGCGCCAGGGCGTCGCGGGTCAGCGTCTACGGCCGCTTCTCCGGCACGCACTCCCATGCGGGCCTGCGCGGCGCCACGCTGCTGAAGGGCCGGCAGCATGCGGACACCACGCTGCTGCTCGACCATGCGGTGGGCCATTGCGAGAGCCGGGAACTGTTCAAGACCGTGCTCGCGGACGAGAGCCACGGCGTGTTCCAGGGCAAGATCGTGGTGCGCCCCGACGCGCAGAAGACCGACGGGCGCATGATGAGCCGCGCGCTCCTGCTCGGCGAGACGGCCGAGATGGACAACAAGCCGGAGCTTGAGATCTTCGCCGACGACGTGCAGTGCGGCCACGGTGCCACGGCGGGCGAGCTGGACGAGGACCTGCTGTTCTATCTGAAGGCCCGCGGTATCCCGCAGAAGGAAGCCGAGGCCCTGCTGGTGCAGGCCTTCGTCGGCGAGGCGATCGAGTTCGTCGAGCATGACGCGCTGCGCGAACTGCTGATCGCGCGGGCGGAAGCCTGGCTCGCCAGGCGGGCCTGAACCGACCTGCGCCCCGGCCGTCGGGTCGGGGCGGTGTCCTTCACCGAGGTGCGGCGCGGTTTCGCACGCGGCGCAGGACATGCGTCCTCTATCATTCAGCGCGAGCCGGCGTGCCGCGAGCGGCGTCTTCATGCCCGCGGCCCCGGATCCGAAAGGGACATTGCCGATGACCAAGGGGCATCCCGCCGTGTTGGACGGCGCCTATGACGTGGAACAGGTGCGCGCGGACTTCCCGGCGCTGGCCATGACCGTCCACGGCCACCCGCTGACCTATCTGGACAATGCGGCCTCCGCCCAGAAGCCGGTGCAGGTGCTGGAGCGCATGCGCCAGGCCTATGAGAGCGAATATTCCAACGTCCACCGGGGCCTGCATTATCTCGCCAATGCCATGACCGAGGCCTATGAGGGCGGGCGCGAGAGCGCGCGGCGCTTCCTCAACGCCGCCTCGCTGGACGAGATCATCTTCACCCGCTCCGGCACCGGCTCGATCAATCTGGTGGCTTCTTCCCTGGGCCAGTCGATCCAGCCGGGCGACGAGATCGTGCTCTCCATTATGGAGCACCATTCCAACATCGTGCCCTGGCACTTCCTGCGCGAGCGCAAGGGCGCGGTCATCAAGTGGGCGCCGGTGCGCGAGGACGGCTCGTTCGACTTCGAGGCGTTTGAGCAACTGCTGACGCCGCGCACCAAGATCGTCGCCATCACCCACATGTCCAACGTGCTCGGCACGGTGACGCCGATCAAGGCCATCGCCCGCGCCGCCCACCATGTGGGGGCGAAAGTGGTGGTGGACGGCTGCCAGGCCAGCGTCCACCTGCCGGTGGACGTGCGCGACCTGGACGTGGATTTCTACGCCGTCACCGGCCACAAGCTCTACGGCCCCACCGGCATCGGCCTGCTCTACGGCAAGCGCGACCTGCTGGCCGAGATGCCGCCCTATGAGGGCGGCGGCGAGATGATCCGCGAGGTGGAGGAGGAGCGCGTGACCTACGCCGCCCCGCCCCACCGCTTCGAGGCCGGCACCCCGCCCATCGTCCAGGCGGTGGGCCTCGGGGCGGCGCTGGACTATATGGATCTCATCGGCCGCGAGGCCATCGCCGCCCATGAGCATGACCTGTCCGCTTATGCCCACGCGCAGCTGGGCGCCATGAACAGCATCCGCATCATCGGCACGGCGGCGGACAAGGGGGCGATCCTCTCGTTCGAGATGAAGGGCGCCCATCCCCATGACGTGGCGACCGTGATCGATCGATATGGCGTAGCGGTCCGGGCGGGGACCCATTGCGCTCAGCCGCTTTTGGCCCGATATGGCACCACAGCGACCTGCCGCGCGTCTTTCGCGCTCTATAATACGCGCAGCGATGTGGACCGCCTTGCGGCGGCCCTCCTCAAGGCGCAGGACTTGTTCTCATGACCGATACCGTGGCCAACGACACGCCGAACACGCCGGAGATCAAGTCGGCGATCCCCGAGGCGGAACTGCTCGCTCTGACGGACAGCATCGTCGAGGCGATGAAGACCGTCTATGATCCGGAGATCCCGGTCGACATCTACGAGCTCGGCCTCATCTACAAGGTGGACATCGCCGACGACCGCTCGGTTGCCGTCGAGATGACGCTCACCACCCCGAACTGCCCCTCGGCGGCCGAGCTGCCGGGCATGGTGGAGAATGCGGTGGCGACCGTCCCAGGCATTTCCGGCGTGACGGTGGAGATCACCTTCGATCCGCCGTGGGACCAGGGCCGCATGTCCGAAGAGGCGCGCGCCACCCTCAACCTGTGGTGAGGCATGAGCCGGGACGCCGCGCCGCCCCCGGTGGGCCAAGTGGTGGAGACCGGCCTCTATGTGGACGACCTGGAGCGCGCCGCCGCCTTCTATGAAGGGGTGATCGGGCTCAAGCCCATGCTGTCCGACGCCCGCTTCCGTGCCTATCCCCTGGGCGGCACGGTGCTGCTGCTGTTCAAGCGCGGAACGGCGCTGGAGACGATCCACCTGCCGGGCGGCACCATCCCGCCGCATGACGGGGCGGGGCCGCTGCATTTCGCACTCGCGGTGTCGGCCGAGGATATCGAACCCTGGCGCGCGCATCTGGCGGCGCACGGCATTGCCGTGGAGGGCGAGACACGCTGGCCGAAAGGCGCGGTCAGCCTCTATCTGCGTGATCCCGACGGGCACCTGCTGGAACTGGTCAGCCCCGGTCTCTGGGCGAACTACTGATGCCAGCCCGGCGAAAGTGGCGGGTGATAGCGTGAGGCGTGATCGGGCCGTTCGCCAGCGGCCATGACGCGGTGGGCCACGGCAATGTCGGCGATGCAAGGCTTTGACCTTGCTCTCGCCACGCCGGACGCCCATCTTAGAAACATCGCATCCGCCGGCCTTGAACCGGCGCGGTTCGGAGAGAATTCAAATGGCTGTACGTCCCCGTCCCCAGGTCATGCGCATCACGGATGCTGCCGCAGAGCGCGTTCGCCAGATCATGTCGCGCACCAGTCCGCCGCCGGTGGCGGTGCGGGTGGGGGTGAAGAACGGCGGCTGCGCCGGCATGTCCTACACCATGGACTACGCCACCGAGATCGCCCCCACCGACGAGGTGGTGGAGGACAAGGGCGTGAAGGTGATCGTCGATCCCAAGGCGGTGCTGTTCCTGCTCGGTACCGAGATGGACTTCACGACCGACAAGCTCTCGGCCCAGTTCGTCTTCAACAATCCCAACCAGACCTCGTCCTGCGGCTGCGGCGAATCGGTGGCCATCACCCCCGCCGCGGAAGACGCGCTGGCCGGCTGATCCGGGCGGCGGTTCGCTCCGGCTGGCAATGGGATTTTGTCCTCCAGATGGAGGATGACAACCGGCGTTTTTGTCGCCAAATGACCGCTCCGCTTGGTGGGGAGCTGGCTCATGACGACACCGTCCTTTTTCGGCGCGATCCTCGGGTCGCGCGCCTTCTTCGTGTTTGCCCGCGTGGTGTTCACCTTCGTCTTCTGGGGCGCGGGCCTGGGCAAGATCGTGGACTATTCCGGCACGCTGGCCGAACTGGCGCATTTCGGGCTCAACCCGCCCGGCGTGTGGGCGCCGCTGGTGATTGCCACCCTGCTGGTCGGCGCGGGCCTCATCATCGTCAACCGCTACGCCTGGCTCGGCTGCGGCATGCTGGCGACGTTCGTGGTGCTGACCATCCCGATCGCCCATCCCTTCTGGAAGCTGCCGGAGCCGGAGGCGACCTATCACTTCCATTTCTTCGCCGAGCACATCACCGTCATCGGTGCGCTGATGATGGCGGCGATCCTGTGCTACCGCGAGGAGCCGGCGCGCGCCGCGGCGCAGGTCCGCCGCGAAAAGCAGTTGCACGTCGCCTGATCGTCCGGCGGCGCGGTGATCTTTCCACCGTCTGACACTTTGATAGAGAACGTTTTACCCTTCAGATGGCGATGCCATTTGAAGGGAACGTGCTCTAGGAGGTTGGGCGGCCGTTTCCTTGCCGCCCGAACCCCCTTATGGTGCCGCGGCGTGCGGACGTGGCGAAATCGGTAGACGCAGCAGACTTTTTTGGAGTGCCCACGGGGAAATCCGTGGAGTAGAACCGCTCAAAGTCGGGGAACGCTAACGAGCTTGCTCCAGGCCAATCCCGAGCCAAGCCTCCTTGGAGGAAGGTGTAGAGACTGGACGGGCGGCGCCTAAGGCCGGCGGCTAGGGCGAAGGGACAGTCCAGACCACGAACGCTTCGGCGGCGGCGAAAGTCGAAGTGGTACGAAAATCTGCCTCTCTCTGAGAGTACGGGTTCGAGTCCCGTCGTCCGCACCACGGCGCTCCCCGCCTGCCGAACCGACACGCTCGGCACCTGCCCCCGGCCGGCGGGCAACCCTCCGGCGCCGCCCGGAGCGCCTTGTGTCCAATCCCCAGCCGTCAGGCCACGGACAAGCTCTGGATGTGGAGCGAAGGCTGATCGATGGGGGCTTCCACGCCCCGGACGCGCGCGGGTCCCGGTTCCCTTGTCATCCGATGGTGTCGTGGTCGAGCCCGTGACTTTTGCAGGTCGCATCGAAGTATGAATAATATATCTCGATCTTATACTGCGATATATTGGTGGATGTCGGGGCGGCCGTCGCTCGGAACAGGGGATGTCCCGCATGACGCATCGTCGAGAGGGGCATGCCATGGACGTGCCGGGCATGACGACCCGCCATGGGGACCTCCAGCCGATGACGGTTTCGGCCCCCCGGTCCGCGCGCCTGATCATCGTTGCCGCCATCGTCATCCCATTGATCTTTATCGGCTTGACGGCGGTGAGCCTTTGGAAGGCGAGAGATGACGGATGGCGAGGTACCGAGCGCACCGGCGACAATCTGCGCGTCACCATCTCGCGGGATGTGCAGAGATACTTCGAGATCCATAGCATCCTGCTTCAGGATGTCGCGGAAGACCTGAAGGAGCCAGGTGTTTCGCAGGAGCGGGCGGCGCATTACCGCTTTCTGAGCCGTGCGGTTGAATTGGCCCATTACCCCGGATCGATGCTGATCCTGGATGTCGATGGAAACATTGCCGCCGATTCCGCCGGGCCGACGCCGCGGACCGCGAATTTCGCGGACAGGGACTATTTCCAGGTCCACAAGGACGGACGCCACGAAGGGCTCTATTTCAGCCGGCCCTTTCGCAGCCGGCTCAGGGATGGGGACCCCAGTATCGCGCTGTCGCTGCGGGTCGAGGACGACCAGGGCCGCTTCGCCGGCGTCCTGATGACCGCCGTGAGCCTGTCCTATATCCGGGCGCTGTTCGCGGATCTGGATACAAATCCGCAGGACACCTTGGTCCTGATGCGCGACGACGGGCTCGTCCTGGTCAGGGATCCGCCGCTGGAAGGAGGCAATGATCTGGGGTTCGATCTGTCCGGCAGCGAGAGCTACAGGACATTCGTGGAGGGCAAGGCGCGCTCCGCCATCGGCATCGGGCGGATAGATGGCGTGGAGCGCTATTTTACTTACGAGCACGTCCTCGGGTTTCCGCTGATCGTCGCCATCGGCTTGTCGGTCCATGAAGCCCTGGCCGACTGGCGGCTGCGGGCGTTCTCCATCGGCGGTCTGACGCTGGTTCTATGCGCGATGATCGTGGGCATCTCCATCGCGCTTTATCGTGAAATCGTCCGGCGGGCGCAGGTGGAGGCCGATCTGGCCTTCCTCTCGATCACCGATGGCCTGACCGGCATCGCCAACCGGCGCCGGTTCGACGAGATCATCAGCCTCGAGTGGCAGAGGGGCGGGCGCACGGGCGCATCGCTGGCACTGCTGTTCATCGATGCCGACCAATTCAAGAATTTCAACGACCGCTACGGGCATGCCCGGGGCGATGAGGTGCTCAAGGCCATCGCCCGCACCATCGATGCATGCCTGCAGCGGCCGAACGACATCGCGGCGCGCTTCGGAGGCGAGGAGTTCGCCGCTATCCTGCCCGACACCGACGTCGGCGGTGCGCAACAGATCGCCGAGCGCATCCGCGCGTCCATCGCGGATGGACAGGAGGCCGGCCTCGTAGGCCTCGGTGTGACCGTCAGCATTGGCGTGGCGGCGATGCACGCCAGCGGCAATCTTCATGTGAAGGATCTCGTGGCGGCCGCCGATCACGCCCTCTATCGCGCCAAGGACCAGGGGCGAAACCGCGTGGTGGTGGACAACGGTGAAGAGGAGGCGGGGCCGCCGCGCGCCACCGCCGACCCTCGCGGAGATCCTCCGCCGCCCGGCGGGGGAGGCCCGGCCTAGCCGGCCGGGGGAGGGATCTCACCGTCCGGCGCAGGCCTCACGGGTCAGGCGGAAGCGCCGCCATCCACCAGCAGCCGCGTGCCGGTGATGTTGGCCGCGTCGGGCGAGGCGAAATAGGCCACCGCGCCCGCCACCTCCTCCGGTGTCGAATAGCGTCCCAGCGCGCTGCGCGCCCGCTGGCCGTCCGAGCGGGCGCTGTCGGCGGGGTTCATGTCGGTGTCGGTGGAGCCCGGCTGCACGAGGTTGACGGTGATGCCGCGCGGCCCGAGGTCACGCGCCAGCCCGCGGGTGAAGCCCAGCAGCGCCGCCTTGCTCATGGCGTAGAGCGTGACGCCCGGCCCCGGCACGCGCTCGGCCAGCTGGCTGCCGATGGAGATGATCCGTCCGCCGTCCTTGAAATGGCGCGCCGCCGCCTGCGCGCCCACGAAGGCTGCGCGGGCGTGTAGCGCCAGCGCGAGGTCAATGTCCGCAAGGCTCACCGCCTCGAACGGCCCGGTGGGGAAGATGCCGGCATTGTTCACCAGGATATCGAGCCGGCCGAGCCGGGTGGCGGCCGCGTCCACTGCCTCAGTCAGCGCCCGGGGATCGGCGCTGTCCGCCTTGAGGGCGAGAGCGCGGCGGCCGAGGGCCTCGATGTCGCGGACCACGGCTGCCGCAGCCTCGGCCGCCGTCCCGTAGGTGATCGCCACGTCCGCGCCGTCGCGGGCGAGCCGGCGGGCGATGGCCGCGCCGATGCCCCGGCTTGCTCCCGTCACCAGCGCCACCTTGCCCTCAAGTCCATTCGCCGTGGTCATGCGTGCGCTCCTTTATGTACCAATCGGTATGTTTCTCCTTCGGCTTGCGTTCCGCCGTCAAGGGATTTATTTAACGATCGGTATGAAAAAGACCCAGCCCGAGCGGGGACGCCCCCGCGCCTTCGACCGCGACGTGGCTCTGCGCCGCGCCATGGAGGTGTTCTGGGCGCAGGGCTACGAGGGCGCTTCCGTGGGCGACCTCACCGCCGCCATGGGCATCGAGCGGCCCAGCCTCTACGGCGCCTTCGGCTGCAAGGAAGCGCTGTTCCGCGAGGCGGTCGAGCTCTACGGGCGCGAGGAGAGCGGTGCGACCGGCCGGGCCCTGGCGCGGGAGCCGACGGCGCGGGCCGCCGTCGCCGCCATGCTGCGGGACAATGCCGCCGTCTATGTGGAGCCCGGCAAGCCGCCCGGCTGCCTGGTGGTGCTGGCGGCCTTGGTGGGCACACCGGAGAGCGCGCCGGTACGCCAGGCGCTGGCCGAGCGCCGCGCCCGCGTGCGGGCGGCCATCGCCGCGCGCGTCCGGCAGGGCATGGCGGAGGGAGACGTCTCGCGCGATGCCGACCCGGACGCCATAGCCGCCTTCTACGGCACCGTGCTGCACGGCCTTTCGCTCCAGGCCCGCGACGGCATGGCGAAGGAGGATCTGCTGGCCATCTGCGAGGCTGCCATGGCGGCCTGGGATCCGCTGGCCGCCCCGTCCTGATCTCGGCTCCGCCTGCCGTTTCCGCCCGGTGTGACCGGACCGCCCCCGACGCCTCCGCCTGAAAGCCCCCCATGACGCGCGCCGAAGCCGATCCCGTTCCTCATGCGCCTGCCGGGCCCTCCATGCTGCGGGTGACGCTCGCCGGCTTCTGCGCCACCTTCGTCGGCATCGGCGTCGCCCGCTTCGGCTATACGCCGCTGATCCCGGCGCTGATCTCCGAGCAGTGGTTCGCGCCGGGCGCGGCGGCCTATCTGGGCGCTGCGAACCTGGCCGGCTATCTGGCCGGCGCGCTGGTGGCCGGGCGCGTCGCCGCGCGTGTTCCGCTGCCCTGGGTGCTGCGGCTGTGCATGGTGGTGGCCGCGCTCAGCCTGTTCGCCTGCGCCCGGCCCGGCGCCTTCGCCTGGTTCGCGGTGTGGCGCACGGCGGCGGGGATCGCCGGCGGCATGCTGACCGTGCTGGCGCCCCCGGCGGTGCTGGCCCAGGTGCCGATCCACCGGCAGGGCGCCATGGGGGGCGTCGTGTTCGGCGGCGTCGGGCTCGGCATCGCCGCCTCGGGCACGCTGGTGCCGCTGCTGATGCGCCTCGGGCTGACGCAGACCTGGATCGGCCTCGGGCTCATCGCTACGGTGGCGGTCGTCGTGGCCTGGAACGGCTGGCCGCAGGTGCGCCGCTCCAAGGTCGCCGCGCCGGAGGGCGCCCATCCCGGCCGCAACCCGCGTCTGTGGATCGCCGTCACCTGTTACGGCCTGAACGGGCTCGGCCTCGTGCCGCCCATGCTGTTCCTGGTGGACATGGTGGCACGCGGCCGCGGCTTCGGGCTCGATGCGGGAGCGGCCTGCTGGGTGGTGTTCGGCCTCGGCGCGCTGGCCGGCCCCCTGGTGTGCGGGCGCATCGCCGACAAGATCGGCTTCAACCTCGCCTTGCCTCTCTCCTTCATCATCCAGACCGTGGCCGCGCTGCTGCTGGTGGCGCCCGTGCCGCTCTGGGTCACCTTCGTTGCGGCAGCGGTCATCGGCGCCTTCGTGCCGGGCATCGTGCCACTGGTGCTGGGGCGCCTGCGCGACGTCCTGCCGGGCGATCCGCGCCGGCAGGCGCAGGCCTGGACCGCCTGCACCGCGGCCCTGGCGCTCTCCACCGCCGGCGGCGGCTATCTCACCTCGGCGCTGTACGCGCACGGCATCGGCGGCTATCCGGCCTTGTTCGGGCTGGGAGCCCTGGCCATCGTCCTGGCCCTGGCGCTCGATCTGTTCGGCCTCGCCTTCGCCCGCCGGCTGCGCTGAGCGCGGGTACGCACCGGCGATCTTCCGCGCCGCGCGCCGCGCCGCCGGAAGCCGGGAAGGTCATCGTGTTGTCGCGCGAGGCGGACTTACGGCGGGACCGCACAGGGCGAGTGTCACCGCAACGCATCCGGCTCCGGATCGGCTCCCGGCCCTTAGCCAGTAAGCCGCGCGGCCGCAGGCGTGCGCCCGCTGCCGAAACCTTCGATGATGTCCCGCGCTCAGGCCGCGCGGGAGAAGGGATAGTTTTCCGGTGCGTCGGCCGGCTTCTGCGCGGCGGACAGGATCTTGGTCTGGATCAGGCTGGCGATCTCCAGCCATTCCGTGTTCCAGGCCATGGCCGACTGCTGAAGGAAGGCGGCTTCCTTGGCCAGCAGGTTGGTCGGGCCGTCCTCGCGGGACAGGTCCGCCAGCAGATTGACCTGGGCCTGGATCTGGCCGGCGGTGAACTTCTGCAAATGGGTGGAAACGGCCAGCGGCGTCTCGAACCAGAAGGCCTGCATGGCGGCCAGCGGCCATGCGACAGGAGCGGCATTCCCCGGCTGGAACTTGCCCCACTGCTCCTGGAAGGAGCGCATGCTGTCCTGAAACGCGGTCGAGAAAGTGGAAGCGTCGGTCATGGCTAGTCCTCCACGCAATGAACATAAATCTTAACACAAGGTGCACGTGAAACCTTGCGCGGAATCAAGGGCGCTTCAGGCCCGGCGCTTTAGAGGACAGGAAGGCCAAGAGCACGTTCCGTTCCGCTTGCATCGCTCGCCGAACATTAAAACGTTCTCTATCAAATCGTTAATGGCGGATTTGCCTGTCAGTTGGGTTCAATCTGATGGGGGCCGGCTCTAGGTGGTGTGGACAGTTACCTGATCCACAGGACGATGGCAGCGATTGTGACGATGGCGAGGTAGTTTCGCGCGGTCTTCTCGAAGCGGGTCGCGACACGCCTGAACTGCTTGAGCTTGGAGAAGCAGCATTCGATCAGGTGGCGCTGAGCGTAGAGGTGCCTGTCGAGGCTATGCTTCCTGGCGCGGGATGGATTGGACGGGATGACCGCCTGCGCGTTCCTTGCCGCGATTGTGGCGCGCAGGGCGTCGCTGTCATAGGCGGTATCGGCCA
>NZ_AXBA01000021.1 GCF_000473085.1 Azorhizobium doebereinerae UFLA1-100 | reverse complement strand
CCGGCTCCAGCGGCTGAAGCGACGGAAGACGGTGTTCCATTCTCCAAACAGCTCCGGCAGATCGCGCCAAGGCGAGCCGGTGCGCACGATCCACAGCACCGCCTCGATGAACATACGATTGTCCCGGCCCGAAGAGCCGCGCGTCCGCTCGTCGCCGATGATGTGCGGCGCTATCCGCGCCCACTGCTCATCCCCAAGCACCAGTCGATCAAGAACACCCATCGCTGCCTCATCAAAGGCAGCTTTGAATCACAGATCATTCAGCCCGGGAACCCCAAGAGTCCACACTACCTAGAGCGCGATCCGATCCGATTGAATCAACCTGATCGGTGAATCGCCCTCTAACACTTTGATGGAGAACGTTTTACCGTTCAAATGGCGATGCCATTCGAACGGAACGTGCTCTAAGCGCGACTGACCATCGGCAGGGCGAGAGGCCGAGGCGAGGCTTCAGTGAGCCGGCGGGCCCACGTGGGTCATCACCAGGTTCCGTCCCTTGCCCTTGGCCTCGTAGAGGGCGAGGTCGGCGGCGGCCAGCAGGCCGTCGGGCGATTGCCCGTTGCCTGGAACGGTCGATGCCACCCCGGCGCTGACCGTCAGCCGCCTGATGGCCACGCCGGGATGCACGATGCCGAGCGACATGACGAGCCGGCGGATGTCCTCCGCCACCTCCCGCGCCGCTTCGAGGTCTGCCCCCGGCAGCAGCACCACGAATTCCTCGCCGCCATAGCGGGCGACGAGATAGGGCGTGCCGGCCACCGCCGCCAGCATGATGCGCGCCACCGCCCGCAGCGCGTCGTCGCCCGCGAGGTGGCCGAGCGCGTCGTTGTACAGCTTGAAGCTGTCCACATCGATCATGATCACCCCGAGCGGGCGCGCGTCGTCACGGCTGCGCACCCAGTCCTCGGACAGCTGCACGTCGAAGGTGCGCCGGTTGGCGAGGCCGGTGAGGCCGTCGGTGCTGGCCAGGGCGGCCAGCCGGCCATTGAGCGTCTGCAGCGCCGAGGTCCGCTCGGTCAGCCGCAGGCCGAGGTCGGAGAAGGCCTTCACCAGGGGAGCGAACTCCTGCACGCCCACGTCCGCCAGCGCGTCCAGCTTCAGGCCGTAGTTTCCTCCGTCGCCCTCTCCCAGCGCGGAAATATCCGCCGCCAGCCGGCGGATCGGCTGCACCACGAGCCGATCGGCGACGTACCACGTCACCAGCAGCACCACGGCCAGCACCGAGAGATGGAGCACGATGGAGGAGAGGATCTCGCGGTCGATGGGGTCGAGAATGCTGGCGTCGTCCATGCCGACGACAAGACGGGCATCGGTACCCGCGAAACGCGCAAAGGCCACGTAGCGCAGCACGCCGTCGAGCCCGGGCACATGGACGTTGCCCTCGTCCCGCTCGGCGGTGGCCTGCACCAGCGGCGCGCCGGCGAAATTGCGTCCGACAATGTCGCCATTGTTGGGATAGCGCACCAGCACGGTGCCCTGGGCATCGATGACATCCACCGTCACCCCGGCCGCGGCGCCGGTCTCCGCGGCGATGCGCGACAGCCATTGCAGGTCGAGGCCGACGATCACCACCGCCACCGGCTCGCCATTGTCGCTCCGCTCGGCCTTGGAGAGCACGAGCGGCGCCAGAGCAGACGGGCCGCGGGCGAGATCGCTGAGCACCGGCTGATTGCTGGCCAGCGCCCGGGCCAGATAGGTCTTGTCGGAAATATCCATGCCCACCACGGAGCGGGAACTGGCACACAGGATGCGGCCTTCCGGGGTGGAGAAATACAGCCCCTGGATGCCCGCCACCTCGCCGTTCAGCCGTTCCGTCAGGCGCTGGCAGACGGCCGGCTCGCGCAGCAGCAACGCCGCCTCCCGGCTCAGCACCTCAAGCATCGCGGTGGCGGAGGCGAACGCTTCCTGCTGCGCCAGGGCGGCGCGCACGGCGATGTTGTGCAAGGTGTCCTCGGTATCGGCGATCCGCTCCGCCCGCTGGTTGAACAGGCTGACCAGCCGTTCCCCCGAGACCGGGATGGTGACGAGCAGAATCAGCAGCATCAGGCGCACGCGAATGCTGCTGCCGCGACGCCGGGCTTGCGGCGGATGAGCCTCGATCTGGTCAGCCATCCCCCGGAACGTCCCTTCTCCCGCCGCGGCGAAACGGTAGATACGGCTTTCTTTCTAGCCAATTCTCGGTGCAAAAGGGAGCGCAAGTGGAATGCATGTGGAGATGGGCATGACCCAGGTGGAGCACCCTTCGGCCCCCGCACCCGCGCCCGCTGGGGGCGCCGCCGCGCGGCTCGCCGATATCCGCGCCGCAATGGATCAGGCCTGCCGCGACGCCGCCCGCCCGGTGGGCGCCGCGACCCTCATCGCGGTCTCCAAGACCTTCGGGGCGGAGGAAATCTGGCCAATAATCGCCGCCGGCCAGCGGGTGTTCGGCGAGAACCGGGTGCAGGAGACGCGGGACAAGTGGCCTGGGTTGCGGCAACGGCAGGCGGGGCTGGAACTCCACCTCATCGGGCCCCTGCAATCCAACAAGGCTGCCGAGGCGGTGGAATTGTTCGACGTCATCCATACCGTGGACCGGCCGAAGATCGCCTATGCCCTGGCTGAGGAAATGACCCGCCAGGGCCGGCGCCTGCCGGTCTTCATCCAGGTGAACACCGGGGCCGAGCCGCAGAAGGCCGGCGTGCTGCCCGAGGCGGCGGACGCCTTCATCACCGAATGCCGTGACAAGGCCGGCCTCGATGTGCGCGGGCTGATGTGCATCCCGCCGGTGGAGGATGTTCCGGCGCCGCACTTCGCCTTGCTGGCCGAGATCGCCCGGCGCAACGGCCTGCCCGGGCTCTCCATGGGCATGAGCGCGGACTTCGAGGTGGCGATCCACCAGGGGGCAACCCATGTGCGCGTCGGCAGCGCCCTGTTCGGCACCCGCCCCCGCCCGGCCTGAACCCGGCCCTTCGGCGGGCGGGCCCGGCACCGGCGGCGCCTCGGCCTTGTCGGCCGCAAGCCCCAGTCCGCGATGCATGTGGATGGCCTGCGGAAGGGCTTGATGCATCGAGCTGTTGCGGATATGAAGAGCGCCTTCCGCGCACGCTCCCATCGTCTAGCGGTCTAGGACGTCGCCCTCTCACGGCGAAAACAGGGGTTCGATTCCCCTTGGGAGCGCCACTCGCGCTACGCGAGCTTGAGCTGCGGAATGTCTTGATGTGGCACGGTTTTGTTTGGTTGCGCGTGCATCTGCACGGCGCTGCGGCGTGGCGGGCGCGATCGCACGCCCCCTTTGGCCCTTGCAAGCGGCGCCTCGGCTGTGACGCCACCTAGCGAACGCGATGCGTCTTCCGGAAGGCGTCCCAGGGGGCGTTCACCCACGACCCCTGCCGCCTTGGCCGCCCTCCTCGCCCGGCCAAGCACGCGGCGACGGAAACGATGGCGGGCGGCACCCGCGACCGTGCGGTTGCCGCCCGTCTCCATGTGACGCGGACGATGCCGGACGCCAAAGCGGCCCTGGACGAGCTCGCCCATGACGTTGCTCGCCCGGCGGAGGCCGGTGGTCAAAATGTCATCGCCCAGATCGTCTTGAAGACCTGGTTGCGGACATTTCCATCGAACCCATCGTATCGGACGTAGTTGAAATTGAGGAATGTCGGCTTGTTCAAGCGAATGCCGAGCCCGAGCGACGAATAGATATAATCATTCTCGCCGGCATAGCTTGAATACGAATTCGGGAATTCGTGCTGGACGCCGACTTCCAATTGCGGAACCCACGCGCTGGTTCCGTAGGACGGGCGTTCGATGCGCACGGTCGCCAGCATCGAGCTGTAGTCGATCGTGATCCGATCGGAGATGGCGCCGAAGCTGTTCCTGCTCTCGTTCTGCGTCGAACGCTCGGCGACGATGCCGAGGCGCGGGTGCACCAGCCAGCCCGGCGTGATGACGCCGAAGTCCTTGTTGGAAAAGGTGCCGACGAAGTCCCCCTGCCAGTAGACCATCGAGGTGTTCGGATCGTTGCGGAGCGTTCCGAACGGCAAAGGGATATTGGTCTCCGCGTCGCCCCACAGCGCGACGATGCGGTTCGAGACGGCCCAGTTGTCGGAGATCTTGTAGAGCAGGTCGGCGCGGATCCCCCCCGAAGGCGCGTCAACGGAGCCATCGTTCTGCTTGAGGTTGGTATCCACCGTCTGCACCATGGCGCCGATGCCCCATGCGAGATTGCTGGTCGGCATGTTCAGATATTCGGCCGTCAGGGCCCCGATCGTCCCGGTCGAATACGTCAGGTTCTTCGAGGACCGGCTCGCATTCAGGCTGAGGTCGAAATAGAGCATCGAATGGCCGTCGGACAGGCCGATCAATGCCGAGATCGGGATCTGGTAGGTCGTCACGTTGTCACGGTATCCCGTGGTGATGCCCGTGGTCTCGCTCGCCACATAGTGCGCGAGCTCGTTGTTGATGCGGGTCTGCGTAACGCCGAACAGCTCGTTGCTGCTCCAGATGGTCAGCAAGCCGGCAGGACCGAAGGCGCGCTGGAAATTCACCGTGGCAATGGATTGCTCCCGGTGCCCCTCCGTATTCTGCTCGCTTCCCGCCGCCGCGGGCTCCTGAGCGGCCGGCTCGCCGGCGAAGGACGGCTCCGCAAACACTGCAGCGAGCAGGAGCCCTGCAAAAAGATTATTATATTTCATATATTTCCTCCCTCGAAGACGACGAGCCGCGATCCCCACCCGGCGGCTCGGCAAACGGACGCACGCCATCGTTCGAGCTGCATGCCGGAGCATGCCCGAGCGCCCCGGTTGCCCGGGTGATGTGCGTGATGGCGGCGAGGCGAAGGCGCGGTGCCTTCGCCGGTTTCAGGTCGGCGCGGGCCTCATGAGCCGGCGGCGCAGTATCTCCCTGCCAGCCCGCGCAACGCCGAGGCGAACAGCGTGACGTCGATGCCGACGCCCACGAAAGTCGCGCCGGCTTCCCTACAGGCTGCGATGAAGTCGGGATCCGTCGTCAGCACGCCCGGCGCCTTGCCTGCCGCCCGGATGCGGCGGATCGCGTCGAGCACGGCCTGCTGGACCGCGGGATGGCCCGGCCGGCCCAGATGGCCCATGTCGGCGGCGAGATCCGAGGGTCCGATGAACACCGCGTCCAGCCGCTCGA
The DNA here is from genome assembly GCF_000473085.1 of Azorhizobium doebereinerae UFLA1-100. Taxonomy (GTDB): domain Bacteria; phylum Pseudomonadota; class Alphaproteobacteria; order Rhizobiales; family Xanthobacteraceae; genus Azorhizobium; species Azorhizobium doebereinerae. Next base: position 121,528 of record NZ_AXBA01000021.1, on the reverse strand, counting down.
CGGCAAGGATGTCGTCGAGCGCGGCGAGGCCGGCGCGGCTTTCCACCTGCACCATCAGGCAGATCTGGTCGTTCGCCGTGGCGAGATAATCCGGGATCGCGGCAAAGCGCGAGGCGCGTGCGAGCGCCGACCCCACGCCCCTGAAGCCGAGCGGCGGATAGAGGCTGGCCCTCAGCGCGTGCTCGGCCTGCGCTGCACTCTCGATCATCGGGATCAGCAGCGTCTGCGCCCCGATATCGAGCGCCTGCTTGATCTTCGCCGCATCGTCATCGGGCAGGCGGATCACCGCATCGCTGGCCGATCCCCGCACCGCCGCGACCTGCGCGGAGAGCGAGCGGATGTCGTTCGGTGCATGCTCGCCGTCGATCAGCAGCCAGTCGAAGCCTGCGGTCGCGGCGATCTCGGCCAGGTAGGGATCGGCGAGACCGACCCAGATGCCGTGCGTGACCTCCCCGCGGGCGAGGCGTTGCTTCAGGCGATTGACGGGTGCGGGCATGTCAATTCCCCGAAAAGCTGAGGGTCAGGCGGCCGAACGGGCCGAAATCGGCGTCGAAGCTGCTGCCGGGCGGGGCCTCGATGGGGCGGATGAAGCTGCCCGAGAGCACCACCCCGCCCGCGGCGATCCCCTGCCCGTAGTCGGCGAGCCGATGCACGAGCCACAGGATGCCGGTCACCGGGTCATCGAGAACGCCGGCGCCGAGGCCCGTCTCCTCGACCACGCCGTCGCGTTTCACGATGGCGCCGATCCAGCGCAGGTCGACGTCTCCCGGCGCATGGCGCTGCGGCCCGAGCACGATCCCGGCGTTCGCCGCATTGTCGGACACCGTGTCCTGGATCTTGCGGGTGACGCCCGTGTCGGGATCCGCGCGCAGGATGCGGGTGTCGAGGATCTCGAGCGCCGGGGCGATGTGCCCGGTGGCGGCGAGCACGTCGTTCCGCGTCACCTGCCTGCCGGCCAGCGGCGCCTTCATGATGAAGGCGATCTCGGCCTCGATCCGTGGCTGGATGAAGCGCCCGGCGGGAATGGTCGCGCCGCTCTCGAACGCCATGTCGGCGAGCAGGATGCCGGAGTCGGGAGTGGTGATGTTCAGGGCCTGCTGCATGGCGCGGGAGGTGAGGCCGATCTTCCAGCCGATCACGCCGAGCCCGGAGGCGCGCTTGCGCGCGACCAGGGCAGCCTGCACCGCATAGGCGTCGTCCAGCGTCATGCCCGGATGCTTCAGCGACAGCAGCCCGATCTGGCTGTTCGCACGCTCAGCCTGAAACAGGGCCTCGCCGGCCGCCTCGATGTCGCCCGGGGAAAGGGTGATGTTCATTCGTCCGCCACCCCGTTCGTCAGCGTGCCGATGCCCTCGCCCGTGACCTCCACCACGTCGCCCGGCTTGAGCCAGAGGGGCGGATCAAAGCGCGCGCCGGCGCCGGTGGGCGTGCCGGTGACGATGATGTCGCCGGGCACGAGCGTGGTGAAGGTGGAGATGTAGGCGATCTGCCGCGCCACAGGGAACAGCATCCGTCCCGTCCGGTCCGACTGGCGCAGTTCGCCGTTCACCCGTGTCTCGATCTTCACGTCGAGGATCTGCGCGGGATCGGTGAACGGCACGAGCCAGGGCCCGAGCGCGCCCGAGCGGTCCCAGTTCTTGCCCTGCGTCACGTTGAATTTCGCGTGCCGCACCCAGTCGCGGACGGTGCCCTCGTTGCAGAGCGTCAGCCCGGCGATATGGGACAGCGCCTCGGCTTCGCCGATGCGGCGGCCGCCCCTGCCGATCACGACGGCGATCTCGCCTTCATAGTCGAGCTGCGCGCTCTCCGGTGGACGGATCAGCGGCTGATCAGCCGCCACGAAGCTGCGCGCGAACCGCGGAAACAGCGACATGAAGGGCGGAGCCTCCTGGCCGTCCCTGTATTCAGCGTTGCGGTCCGGGAAGTTCACGCCGACGCAGATGATCTTCTCGGGGTCGGGCACCGGGATCGCCAGGACGAACTCGCCCGGCCCATGGCTCGGCGCCTGACCCTCGGCGGCGGCAAGAACCTCGGGGATCGCGTCGGCGGCGATCACGCTCCTCAGCGTCGCATGCTGCGGAAACATGGGCGAAAGGGCAAGGACGCCCCCGCCGACCGCCACGCCCCAGTACGCCTCGCCATTGGCGGTGAAGGAGACGAGGTTCATGCGATCCCCCGCAGCAGGTGGGGATCATCTCGCGTGACCGAAGACGCCATCAGCGGGCCCTTCCCGAATGATGGAGCGCGAGAAGCGCCTTGCCGTAGTCGTTGCCGTTCGGGATGCGGCTGATGACGTGGACATGGAATTTCGCGGGGTGGGAATTGCTCAACCACATGCCGCTGTGGTGGTCGAACTCCAGCATCACGACCGGAGACTGGATGTGGAAATAGAACGGATCGTCGTCGCCGTGCCCGCCGATCCAGCTCCAGTACGTGCGATCGAGGTGCTTCTCGATCAGCCGCATCCGGGCATGGCGGGGACCATCGGGCCAATGGACGTGAAAGGTTTCGCACAGATCGAGCAGAGCCTGCCGCTGTGCCCGGGAGAAGTCCGCGGCGGGCACGCCCTCGAGCGGGATGATCCGGTTGTCCTGGAAGGCACCGCCCAGATGGCGCTGGTCGGCGAAGTTGAAACGCCAGGCCGGCATCGCCGGGTCTTCCATCCGCTTGAAGATCGTCGCGCGCTCCTGCAGCTCGGGCGTGAGCGACTGCATCAAGGCGAGGCCCTGCGCCTCCTCGTCCTTGAACATGGCGTAGAACTCGCCGCTCTTGAGCACGATTTCATTTGGCTCGGTGCCCATGAAGGTCGGCGAAATCACCATCTGCCGGCCGAGCATGAAGACGTTGAAGCCGACGTGATGGCCGTAGATGTGCCACCCCCAGGGCTCGGCGAGCGAGGGCGTTCCGAAGACTTCGAAATGGTAGGACCACTGGTTCATGATGTTGGTGAGCCCGTAGAGCTCACCGAGGAAGAGGTTTGCCTTCATCAACTGGCGAATCTTCTGGAATCCGCGCGCCGATGTGCAGGAGGCCAGAACGTCCCAGAAACAGTCCCGCGACGCCTCGGACAGATTCTCCAGCCGAACACCTTCGGTATTGAAGACGAGCTCAGGGTTGTACCAGCCACGCCAGTTGCGGGAATCGACGGGCTTTCGCGCCGCGGCGCGCTCGGCCTCCGTCATGGTCGCGAGCATCGCCTCCATCGCCGAGACGGCGAGCCCGATGTCGAAGTCCTCGTCCGCCAGCTCGAACAATCCCGCTTCCGGGGTGCCGTCATGGGTAATGCCGCGGAAGGGTTCGTCCTGCAGCCTGTCCCATTGCGCCTTCAACGCGACCGCCTGGGGCGTGGCCAGGACGGGCTGCGAATAGGTGACGGGGTCGAGCCCATGCGATTTGCCGACCCTGTCGTAGCTTTCGGACAGGAGGTAGCTGCGATAGTTCGTCGAAGTCATGAACGCCTCTTCCTTCGGTCCGCATCAAGGACCGCGGGTTCGGCAGCGGGCAAGCGATACCCGGGAAATCTTCCATATTCCGGAAAAACCGGCAGTCACCGGCCAAACATGGACATGCAGCCTGAAAATATATTTTGACTGAAATATATATTTTATGGTTGAGTAATGGTCGCGGCTGGCCTCGCGCAGGGGGAGAGCGAATGGCGATCAGCAAAACCGCTGTCCTTTACAGCGACCTGAAAGAAGAGCTCCTGAACGGGGGATACGCCCCCGGCGCGAAGCTTGCGATCGATGCCCTGGCGCAGAATTTCGAAGTCAGCGCCAGCGCGGTGCGCGAGGTTCTGTCCCGCCTGACGTCGGAGCGTCTGGTCGACGCCATGCCGCAGCGGGGCTTCAGCGTTGCGCCGGTGTCACGGCACGATCTGATCGATTTGACCGAAGTGAGAATCGACATCGAGGCGCGTTGCCTGCGCCGATCCATCGCCCTGGGGGATTTCGACTGGGAGGCGCGGATTCTCGCGACATGGCATCGCCTGTCGCGTACCGGCGCCACCCCCGAAGGACGGGCCCATCCCGACTGGCCGCGCCTGCACGCGCAGTTTCACGATGACCTGGTGTCGGCTTGCGACAGCCTGTGGTGGCTGCGCCTGCGGGACCAGCTCTACGTCCAGGCGGAGCGTTACCGGCGCATGCTGCTGCCGCGGGTCCGTTTCGAGCGCGACATCGAGATCGAGCATCGCGAGATCATGAATTTGGTGCTGGCGCGCAATGCCGACGCTGCCTGTGAGGCCCTGAGCGCGCATTTGCAGCTCACGACCCGCCTCCTTCTGGATTCCGAGTTCGTCTGAGAAAAGCAGCCAGCCGAAAAGGCGGCGCAAACTGGAGGAAGCACAATGAGGCAGCAGGAAGCGACCGCCGCTCCGCTGGGAACCGTCACCGGAACGCAGTGTATCCGGCGATCCTTCGCCATCATGCGGCTGCTGGCGGGCGGCGATCACGAAGGCGAGAAGCTCGTCGACATCGCCGGCGCGCTGAAGCTGCCGCATCCGACGGCGCACCGCATCCTCAAGGCGATGGAGCAGGAGGGCATCGTCGAGCGCGCATATGGCTCGCAGCGCTACCGCTTGAGCTCCGAGGCGGCCTGGCTGGGCGTTGCCCCCTTCAATCGCTGTCCGATCACCCGCATCGCCGTGCCCATGCTCGAAGATCTGGCGCGGACCACGGGGGATTCGGTGTTCCTGTCGGTGCCCTCGCACAACGACTCGGTCTATGCCGAGCGCCGCTTCGGCTCCTGGCCGATCCAGGCCCGTGGCGTGCATGTCGGGGCGCGCCGCCCGCTCGGGGTCAGCATCGGCGGGCGGGTCATGCTTGCCTACATGAGCGAGGCGCGGATCAATGCGGTGCTCGGCGAGAATGCGGAGCGGTTCGCCGGTTGGGGGTGCACCGAGGATCTGGTGCGGCGCGGGATCCAGACGGCGCGGGCGAAGGGCCATCTGGTCGAGGACAGCCTAGTCGGGGCCGGGCGCCGCGTGGTGGCGGTGCCGGTGCGCGACGTCGGCGGACGGGCGATCGGCGCGATCAGCATCATCGCCCCCGCCGCGCGGCTGAGAAGCGAGCGGCTCGCCCGCATCCTGCCCGGCCTGTGCGAGAGCGCGCGCTGCGTCGGCGCGTCGCTGTTCGAGCAGCGCCTGGCCTCCTGATCGGGGTGCCGCAGCCAGGTGCCGCAAGGGTTTCCGGGATGTGAACAGAAACCGTCCCTGCGCTTGTTTCCTCCCGCTCCGGCGGCGGATGGTCGCCGCATGGGGCCTCGCGACGGCTCCGCCGCGACGCCTTCTGCCGTCGCCCGAGAGGAGGAAAAGATGCATATCCCGGACCCGGTCCTGAAGCCGCCCTTCAACGTCACCCGCTCCAGCCATGTGGTGCTGAGCGTGACCGACCTCGATGCCAGCCGTGCCTTCTATACCGACCTGGTGGGCCTCGTGGTGAGCGATGCCGACAGCGAGGCGGTCTGGCTGCGCGGCCGCGAGGAGAGCGCGCACCACAGCCTCGTCCTGCGCAAGGGCCGGACGCCGAACTGCCGGCGCCTCGGCTTCCGCGTGCTCACCGACGACGACATCCTCAAGGCAAAGGATCATTTCGACAGCATCGGCGTGGCGTCCCAGATCGTCGATGAGCCCTACCAGGGCAAGACGCTGCACTTTCGCGACGCGATCGGCATGCCGGTGGAGCTCACGGCGTCGATGCCGCTACGCGAGCGTATGTTCATGGCCTATGACGCCTATCGCGGTGCTGCGGCCCAACGCATCGACCATTGGCAGATCCAGGCCCAGAACGTGCGCCGCGCCTTCGAATTCTGGCATCCGCTCGGCTTCCGCACCTCGGAATACACCTATTCCGATGCGGCCGACGGGTCTGTGGACCTCTGGGGCGTGTGGATGCAACGCAAGGGCAATCCGCACGACCAGGTCTTCACCAACGGGCCGGGGCCGCGCCTGCACCATTTCGCCTATCTGCTGCGTGATGGAAACGACCTGCTCCACGCTTGCGACGTGGCCGGCGCGCTCGGCCTCGGGCGCAGGCTCGAACGCGGCCCCGGACGGCACGGCATCTCGGGCGCGATGTTCGTCTATTTCCGCGATCCCGATGGACACCGGATCGAGCTGTTCAACACCCACTACCAGCATATCGACCTCGAGCCGCCGGTCGCCTGGAATCTCAGCAACCCGCGCCGCGCTGACCAATGGGGCATGCCCGCCCGCGCCAAGTGGTTCAACGAGGCGACCGTCTTCGAAGGCGCCGAGCCCACCGCGCCGGACCTGTCGGTCGATGCTCCGACACTGGAAAAATTCCTCGAGGCCACCGGCTGAGAGGCAAGCGGCCGCCCTCCGCATGGTCGCGAACCATGCGGAGGGCGGTGCGGTTGTGCTCGAAAGCCGACCGGAAGGACCGCCGAGGGCGGTCAGGCCCGTTCCATGTGGGCGTGGATGGAATTCGTCTTCCATGACCCTTCGGGGTCGGCCTCGTCGACATAGAAGGTGATCCCGACGCCGCGGCGTTCGCTCTCCGCGCGAAAATGCTCGGCGACGATCTCGTAGGCCTGGGAGAAGAACGCCCTGCGCACATCGGCGGGACGACCAGCGCCGATCCGGCAGACCACATTGACGAAGGCGTGGTCGGGGTTGCCGTCAGCGATGACGTAGCGCGCGACCGGCCAGGCACGGACCCGCACGCCCCCGGTCGGGAAGACGTCGGGCGCGGTGCGGAAATGGGCGGCGAGCTTTTCGAGAAGGGCGTCGATCTGTCCGGTCTCGTCGAGATTGGTTGAATATTCGACGATGCAATGGGGCATGGCGGGCGTCCTGTCTGGTCGCCGGGGATCCGGCTTCGCCGCAGGCTGTTCCGGCCGGGGCTCACCGCCAAGCGCCCGGGCGCGAAGTGTCCACGATGTGGAGGGAACAGCACCGCGGGGCGCTTATTTCGCAATGTGAACAAAACGCCCCGGCGCGCTGGACGCCGTCCGCTCCGCCCCGCCAGGTTCGGCCAGCGACGGGAGGATGCGGCGATGCCCGCGAGAGACATCACCTACAGCGGTGACGGGATCGAAATGATCGGCCATTTCGTGACGCCGGATGGGGCGGGGCTCCGTCCGGGAATTCTGCTCGCCCACGGCGCGCACGGGCTCGATGAGCTGGTGATCGCCAATGCCGGGCGGTTGGCGGCGCAGGGTTATGCCGTGCTCGCAATCGACCTCTGGGGCGCGCGGGCCCGTCCGCAAGGCCCGCACGAGATCGCAGCGCGCCTGGAGGGCTGTACCGGCAACCGGAGGGCCTGGATGGCCCGGGTCGAGGCCGCGCGGGCCGCGCTCCTCGCGCAGCCGGACGTGGACGCCGCGAGGGTGGGCGCGCTCGGCTATTGCTTCGGTGGCAGCACGGTCCTCGAATATGTCCGCACGGGGGGCGCCGTCGCCGGCGGCGTGAGCCTTCACGGCGGGCTCGACCTTGTTGCGGACGACTGGTCCGCCGCGCGCCCCGCTCGCGTTCTGATCTGCACCGGATCGGCCGACCCGATGGCCACGAGCGAGGACCTCGCCCGGATCACCGGGGCCATGGGCCGGGCGGGCCTCTCCTGGGAAGCCGACGTCTATGGCGGCGTGCGGCACGCCTTCACCGAGCCCGACGGGCCGCATCGCCCGCCTTTCGCCCGATACGACGCGAATGCCGATCGCCGCTCCTGGGCGGCGATGTCGGATCTTTTCGCCGCTCTCTTTGCCTGAGGAACATCATGGATCTTGGAATTGCCGGCCGGACGGCCCTCGTTTGCGCGTCCTCGCAGGGGTTGGGTCTCGCCTGCGCGTCGGCCCTTGCCCGCGAGGGCGCGTATGTCACGATCAACGGCCGGGACGCCGCGAAGCTTGCCCGCGCGGCGGAAGACCTGCGCCGCTCCCATCCCGGCGCGGACGTGGACTACATCGCCGCCGACCTGAACTCCGCCGAAGGTCGCGCGGCCATCCTCGCCCGGGTACCCGAGACCGACATCCTGGTGACGAACAATGCCGGACCGAAGCCCGGCGGACTCGAGGGCTGGGATGAGGCCGCGCTGATCGGCGCGATGGAGATGAACATGATTCCGGCGGTCCAGCTGATGCGGGCCTATCTGCCCGGCATGCGCGCGCGCAAGTTCGGACGGGTGGTGAACATCACCTCGGCGATGGTGAAGACGCCGCGCTACTTCATGGGCCTGTCGACCGCGGCCCGCACCGCCCTGACCGCGATCTCGAAGGCGGTCGCGCGCGAGGTGGTGGCGGACAATGTCACCATCAACAATCTGATGCCCGAGAAGATCGACACCCCCCGGCAGGAAGTCGTCACCGCCCATTTCATGAAGACGGAGGGACTGACCCGCGACCAGGTCCGCGCCCGCACCGTCGCGACCATCTCGGCAAAGCGCTTCGGTGAGGCGAGCGAGTTCGGCGATGCCTGCGCCTTCTTCTGCTCGGCCCAGGCCGGCTACATCTCGGGGCAGAATCTCCAGCTCGACGGCGGCACGTACGAAGGGCTGATCTGATGGCGCCGATCCCTCACGACAGCCCCCTCGGGCGAACCCTGCTGGCCTTCGAGGCGGAGCGCCGCCAGGCCCTGGTCAGCGCGGATCCCGCGCAGCTCGAACGGATCCTGCATCCGGACCTCGTGCACATCCATTCCTCCGGGCGGGCGCAGGACAAGGCCGGGTTCATGGCCCATGTGACGCGGATGGGCGGCTTTCTCGACATCACCCGCGGCGAGCTGACGTTGCACGCGGCAGGGGAAGGCGGAGCCATCATCAGCGGGTCGACGGTCAACCGGGTGCGCCGGCTCGACACCGGCGAGGTGGCCGATCTGGTCGGCTTTGGTACCGTGGTCGCGGTGCACGGGCCCCTCGGGTGGCAGGTGCTGCTGTCCCAGATCACCCTCAACACCTGACATCTGGGACCGCCCTGCCCGGCCGCCGGTCACGTCCATCATATGGAACGAAGCGGAAGTTCCATTGGTCCAGCAGGCGTTTTCACGACAGGTTACAGCCTCAAGGCAGCTTCTGCGCGGCCGGCACGGCGCCGGATCGGTCGACCGTCTCGCCAAGGACGGCTCGGGGATGCGCAGGCCGCCATCATGGGAGGAACAACAATGTCGACTGTGATCAAGGCCCCGCTGGCGCGGGTGCTGATCGTCTATGGTCTTGGCGTCGCCGGCGCCATGTGCGTCAGCGAGGCCGTCACAGAACTGGGCAAGATCGCCGCCGAATTCCACGCCCCCTCACGTGCGCTGGTCGGGCTGGTGATGTCCATGCCCTCGCTGGTGGTGGCGATCGGCGCGCTCCTGTCGGGCTATCTCGTCGATCGGATCGGCGACAAGCCGGTCCTGTTCGCCGGCGGTGCGCTCATGGTCCTGGGCGACCTCTGCGCCGTCGCGGCCCCAACGCTGAATCTGCTGCTCGCGGCCCGGGCCCTGACGGGCGTGGGCTATGTGCTCACAGCCGTTGCCGCGATCACCACGCTGATCCGGCTGACCAGCGGGCACCAGCGCACCATGGCGCTGGCCCTGTGGTCCACCTTCGTGCCGATGAGCTTCCTGCTGCCCTTCCTCTCGACCGGCCTCGCCACGTTCCTGGGCAACTGGCGCGCGGCCTTCGGCTTCCACATCGTCTTGACCGTGGTTCTGCTGCTGCTGGCCGCGGCGGCGGTGCCGGGCCGCACGGGCCAGCTCGCGGTCGAGCGCAGCCGCGGCGTGGGCAAGGTGCTGCGCTCGCCGATGGTCTATCTGCTGGGCATCTCGTTCGCGGGGGATTCCTTCCTCCAGACCGGCGTTCTGGCGACGCTGGGCCATTATCTCGGCACCAAGTACCAAGTGGAAGAAGCCGTCGTCTCGCACTGGAACGCGGTTTCCATGGTGGTCAACGCCGCCGCCTGCCTGGCCGTGGGCATGATGCTGCGGCGGGGCATCTCAAGCCGCACGGTGACGACGCTCGGCCTGATCATCACGGGTGTGCCGGGCGCGCTGCTTTACGGCCAGGACATCGGCTTCATGCCCTCGATCTACGCGGTCTGGGTGCTGATGTTCGGCTCGGGGCTGCTGGTCGGCATGTGGACGCTGGTGCCCTTCATCGCCCCCTCGCCGGACGCGACCGGCGCGACCAGCGGCCTCGTCACCCAGATCACGCTGCTCGGCGTGCTGCTCGGGCCGCCGTCCTATTTCGCCGCCCAGGCGGCGGGCGCGGGGGCGCAGTTCTTTGTCTTCTTCGGCGCGCTTGCCGTCTGCGCGTTGCGCTACCCGGTCTGCGCACTGGCCGACAACGCCGCCGCTCCGGCCCCGGCGCTGGCCCCGGCCAGCCATTAATCCATCCCTGTTCAGGAGATCAGAATGCTCGACATTGCGATCATCGGCGCCGGCCCTGGCGGCCTCGCCACCGCGCTGCGCCTGCACCAGAAGGGCTTCCGCCCCAAGATCTACGAGGCGGCGCCCGAACTGAAGCCGCTCGGCGTGGGCGTGGACATCAAGGTCTACGGCACCAGGGAGATCACCGAAATGGGGCTCCTGGACGAGTTCCGGAAGATTTCCGTCGAGGCGAAGGACTCGATCTTCTACACCGGGCACGGACAGGAGATCTTCGCCGAGCGATGCGGCAAGCATATCGGCTATGACCACGAGCAGCGCTTCGTCCACCGCGGCACGCTGCAGTTCATGCTGCGCGATGCGGTCATCGCGCGGCTCGGTCCCAACTGCATCACCTACGGCGCCCGCTTCAAGCATGCCGACCAGGGCGAGACCGGCGTCACCATTCATTTCGAGCCCCATGAGGGCGCTCCGCAAGCCGCGCGCGCCGATGTGGTGATCGGTGTCGACGGCGTCCATTCCGCCGTGCGTAAGCAATTCCTGCCCGATGCCATGCGGACCCACTATTCGGGCATCGCGATGTATCGCGGCGTCACCGTCATGCCGCCCTATGGCAATGGCGGCATGATCCTGCATATCGGCGACCCGCTGCGCCAGGGCAGCCTGATCGTCTATCCGATCGCCGACAACATCGACGGCAAGGGCAGCCAGCTCGTCAACTGGGTGTGCGAGCAGAGCGGCAAGCCCAAGGGCATCGAGGACTGGAACGTGCGGATCCAGCCCGATGACATCGCGCATGTGTTCGACGAGGTGAAGCTCGATTTCCTGGACGTCAGCAAGATGATCCAGGAGGCCCGCGAGGTGTATATCTATCCCCTCATCGACATCGACCCGCTGGAGCGGTGGTCCTTCGGGCGGGTGACGCTGCTGGGCGATGCGGCCCACGCCATGTATCCGCGCGGCGGCAACGGGGTCTGCCAGGCCCTGGTCGACGCCCGCGTCATCGCCGAGAAGCTGTCCGAGATCGCCGACCCGGTCGCCGCGCTCGAAGCCTATGAACAGGCCCGCCGCGAAAGCGTGAACCGCCTCGTCATCGCCAATCGCGGCGAAGGCCCCGAGGTGGTCCGCCGCCTCGTCGAGGAAAAGTCCGGCGGCAAGCCCTTTCGCCACATCGACGAGATGATCCCGCGCCAGGAAGTCGAGGCGCTGTTCATGGAATACCACCGCATGGCTGGGATGAAGCGCCCCGATGACCAGGTGACGGCTGGCGCCTTCAAGCCGGTGTTCACCGAGGAGACGATGCGCAAGACCGCCTTCGCCACCGACATCCGCTGAGATCCCGTGCGGAATAGCAACGAGGAGAGAAAGAAGGACATGGCTACGAAACCGCGCGTCATCGACGCGAACATGCACTGGCTGCCTGATACGCTGTTCAGCGACGTCGAACTGCGCGAAAAGATGATGCGCTGCATCCCGCGGCAGAACAACATCCATGTCAGCATGAAGCCCATCGAGGGGAAGGACCTTCAGCAGATCATCATCGAGCAGCCGAAAGGCTATGTGAACATCAACTATGCCGAGGGCCAGTACAATATCGACAGCCAGCTTGCGGATATGGACAAGGCGGGCATCGACCAGGCCGTGTTCCGCATTCCCGTCTGGCAGGAATGGCTCGATCTCGATTGCTCCAAGCGCATCAACGACGGCCTCGCGGATTACGTCAGCCGTTCGAACGGCCGCTTCACCGCGCTCGCGGTCTGCCCGCCCTGGGGGGACAGGAGCATGATCGACGAGGTCGAGCGCTGCATCGATCAGCTCGGCTTCAAGGGCGTCCAGCTTGCCTGCAAGTATGGGGAGATCTACCTCGACGACGAGGCGTTCCATCCCTATTTCGAATTCCTGGACGCCCGCAAGATCCCCGCCGTCGTGCACCACACGCCGCTGCCGGTGGATTACGATTCGATCCTCACCTTCAACAACCAGCGCCGCCAGTATGGCCGCTGCATCGCCCAGGGCACGGCGGTCGGCCGCGAGCTGTTCTCGGGGCTTTTCGACCGCTTCCCGAACCTGAGGCTCAGCCATTCGATGCTGGGCGGCGGCTTCTTCGCCTTCGTCGACATGCTGGCGCCAAAGCCGAAGCACGCCTATGGCGACGCGGTGGACCGCTTCGACACCGGCGACAGCCGTCTGCGCGACAAGCTGCGGAACAACCTGTTCTTCGACATCTCCGGTCCGCCGCAGTGGGGCAAGAAGCAGCTCGAATGCGCGGTCGAAGTCCTCGGCGAGGACAATATCCTCTACGGCGCCTCCTATCCGATCCGCAAGGACTGGTTCTTCGACGGCGTGCCGACCGTCGAGGCCCTCGACATCTCCGAGACGGCCAAGGCCAAGATCTTCTCCGGCAACGCCCAGAAGCTCTTCGGGATCTGATCCCGCCGCGCGCCTCCGGCGCCGGGGCATCCCGGCCCGGTCCGGCCGCGGTGATTTCTTCTCAGACAGGACAGTCCATGAAACTTGCCCGCTTCACCACATCCGGCAGGACCCGGATCGGGAAGGTGATCGATGAGCACATCGTCGATCTGACGCCCGTCCTGGGCGAGGATGCCTCGATGCGGCGCGTGATCGCCGATCTCGATGCGCTGCGCCCGGCGATCGAGGCGTTCCAGGGCCCCGCCTACGCACTTGCCGACGTACGTCTCGAAGTGCCGGTGCCCGATCCGCAGAAATTCCTCGCCATCGGGCTGAACTATCAGAAGCACGCCGAGGAGGCGAAGCTGGCGGGCATCGCGATCCCGACGAGCCAGCTCTGGTTCAACAAGCAGGCGTCCTGCCTGAACGCGCCCTTCGATCCGGTGGTCAAACCTGACGATTCCGACAAGATGGATTACGAGATCGAGCTCGGCGTGGTGATCGGCAGGCGTTGCCGTCACGTGGCGCGAGAGACTGCGCGCTCGGTCATTGCGGGCTATCTGATCGTCAACGACGTCTCGGCGCGCGACTGGCTGCCGAAATCTCCGACCTTCACCCTCGGCAAGAGCTTCGACACGCACGGGCCGGCCGGGCCCTGGATCACCACGGACGACGAGGTCCCGGACCCGCTCGACCTGGGCATGAGGCTCTGGGTCAATGGCGAACTGCGCCAGAACGATCGCACGAACGACATGATCTACGACATCTACGACCAGATCGCCCATCTGACCACGGTCATGACCCTGATGCCGGGCGACATCATCGCCACCGGCACGCCCTCGGGCATCGGGGCGCCGACGGGGCGCTTCCTCGTGCCGGGAGACCTGATGCGGCTCGAGATCGACGGTCTCGGCGCGATGGAAGCCAGCGTCGTCGCCGAGACGCGAAGCTGAAGGACCGGCGGGCGGGGCGTGCCACGTCCCGCCCGGGGACGCGTCACACGGGTGGCTACGGGCCGGCCTGCCCGGTGTTGAGCTTGCCGCTCATCTCCCGCACCTCCTCCAGGAAGGCCCGCGCCAGACGTGACAAAGGCGCGGCCTCGGACCAGAGCATGTAGGAGACCACCGGCGTGCGCGGCGCGAACGGACGCACCACCAAAGGCTGCGGCCAGCCCTGGAAGGGCGAGAAGGGATCGACCACCGCCACCCCCACGCCGCTGGCCGCCAGCGAGCAGGCGGTGTTGCAATAGCGCACCTCGACCACCGGCTGGAAGGGCGCGGCGGCGCGGGCGAAGCTCTCGCGCAGCGCCTCCCCGAGACGGGTGCCGCGCTCAAGCCCGATCAGCGGAAAGTCCGCGATGTCCCCGGCCGAAACGGCGGCACGGCTCGCCAGCGGATGATCGGGCGCGAACACGCACACCATGTCGCCGCGATGGACCACCTCATGGGCGATGCCGGGGTGATGGTCGAGGCCGAGCGCGAAGCCGAGCTCGGCCACCCGGTTGAGCACGCTCTCGATGATCTCCTCATAGCGCCGCACGTCGAAGAAGATGCGGGCGGAGGGCCGATGGCGGACGAAGGAGGCAAGGGCGGGTGAGATGACGCTGTAGGCCAAGGGCGGGGTGGCGACGATGGACAGGTGCCCCGCCCGGTTCTCGCGCAGGTCCTGGACCCGGCGCTCCAGCTTCGCATGGAGGGCGAAGATCGCCTCGCTCTCCTCATAGAGCGTGAGCGCCTCGGCGGTCGGAAAGAGGCGGTTGTTGACCCGCTCGAACAGGGCAAACCCGGTCTGGGCCTCCATCTGCTTGAGCGCGTTGCTGATCGCCGGCTGCGACAGCGCCAGTTCCTCGGCGGCGGCGACCGTGGTGCGATGGCGGATCACCGCCCGGAGAACCTCCAGTTGCCGCAGGTTCATCTATCACTCCATCAAATATTCTGACCGAAAATATCATAGTCTGACTTATTGAAGCCACTGCCGCGCGCAGGCAGCATCCAGGGGGAAAGCCGGCGCGGGACACGGGCGCGCCAGCCTCGCGAATGTTGGCCCATGGAGGCGTTATGGCGCGCGTAATCAGGGTGGCGGCGGCACAGATGGGGCCGACCGCGCTAGCGGAGCCGCGGGAGCGGACCCTGGCCCGGATGATCGACCTCATGGAACAGGCCGCCGCGCAAGGCGCGACCCTGGTGGTCTTCCCAGAACTGGCCTTCACCACCTTCTTTCCCCGCTGGCTGCTTGAAGGCGAGGCACTGGACCGCCATTTCGAGCGCGCCATGCCCAACCCGGCGGTGCAGCCCCTGTTCGACCGGGCCCAGGCGCTCGGCGTCGGCTTCTATGTGGGCTATGCGGAGCTGACCCCTGATGGTCAG
The DNA here is from genome assembly GCF_000473085.1 of Azorhizobium doebereinerae UFLA1-100. Classification (GTDB taxonomy): domain Bacteria; phylum Pseudomonadota; class Alphaproteobacteria; order Rhizobiales; family Xanthobacteraceae; genus Azorhizobium; species Azorhizobium doebereinerae. The sequence goes on along the minus strand of NZ_AXBA01000021.1, from coordinate 106,435 downwards.
CGCTTCAACAGCGCCATCACCGTGGGGCCGGACGGCAGCCTCCTCGGGCTCTATCGCAAGGTCCACCTGCCCGGCTCGGTGGAGCCGCGCCCGGGTGCGCGCTTCCAGCAGCTGGAGAAGCGCTATTTCGAGTATGGCGACCTCGGCTTTCCCGCCTTTCGCGGGCCGGCGGCGTGGCACGCGCCCATCCTCGGCATGCTGGTGTGCAACGACCGCCGCTGGCCGGAAGGCTGGCGGGCATACGGCTTGCAAGGCGTGGAGCTGATGCTCATGGGCTACAATTCGGCGGCCTATGACCCCAACGGCGGCAGCACGGAGGACGCGGCCCTGCGCACCTTCCATTCCACCCTCGTGGCGCAGGCCAATGCCTATATGAACGCCACCTGGGCGGTGAGCGTGGCCAAGGCCGGGGACGAGGACGGCTCGGCGCTCATCGGCGGCTCCTGCATCGTCGATCCCAACGGCGTCCTGGTGGCGCAGGCCACGACCCTCGCGGACGAACTGCTGGTGGCCGATTGCGATCTCGATGCCTGCCGCCAGGGCAAGGAGAAGATGTTCAACTTCGCCGCCCACCGCCGCCCGCAGCATTACCGGCGCCTCGTCGACCAGGTCGGCGCCGTGCTGCCGGAATGAGCGCGCCCGCAGGGATTCCGCCCGAGTGAATCCGCTGGAGTGATCCCGGCCTTGCAGGAGTGAAGCGATGACCGCGCCAGCGCCCTTGCCGGACATTTCCGGCTACAGCATCGCCCCGGAACGCCACTGGGGGCGCTGGCTCGCGGTGGCGGTCATCCTTCTGCTGCTGGCGGCGCTTGGCCGGGCCTTCGCCGTCGGGATGATCGAATGGCGCTATGTCGGCGCCTTCCTCACCGCGCCGGCCATCCTGACGGGCATCGCCAATACCCTCGTCATGACCGTCGCGACTATGGCGCTCGGCATCGCGCTGGGCGTCACCACCGCCACCATGCGCATGTCGCCCAATCCCGTGCTGCGCGGCGTGGCGGTCGGCTATGTCTGGCTGTTCCGCGGCACCCCGGTCATCCTCCAGTTGCTGCTGTGGTTCAACCTGGCGCTCATCTTCCCGCGCCTCGGCATCAGCGGCGTCTGGACGGTGCGCACGGTGGACGTGATGACCCCCATGGTCGCGGCCTTCCTCGGCCTCGGCATCAACCAGGGCGCGTATACGTCGGAAGTGGTCCGCGCCGGCATGCTCGCGGTGGACACCGGCCAGTACGAGGCCGCCAAGGCCATCGGCATGACGCGCCTGCTGGCGCTCCGCCGCATCGTGCTGCCGCAGGCCATGCGCGTGATCATCCCGCCTTTGGGCAATGAATTCATCGGCATGGTGAAGCTCACCTCGCTGGCCTCGGTGATCCAGTACACGGAGATCCTGCACAGCGCGCAGAACATCTATTACGCCAATTCCCGCGTCATTGAGCTGCTGATCGTCGCCGCCATCTGGTACCTGGCGGTCATTTCCGTGCTCACCCCGTTGCAGATGCTGCTGGAGCGCCATTTCGCCCGCGGCACGGCAGGTGGCCGATGACCGGGGCGGCGGACCATCGCAACCCCATCGTCTCCATCGTCGCGCTGGAGAAGCATTTCGGCGCTTTCCGCGTGTTGCATCACGTCTCGCTGGACGTGTTTCCCGGCGAGGTGGTGTGCCTGATCGGCGCTTCCGGCTCCGGCAAGACGACGCTGCTGCGCTGTATCAACCAGCTGGCGCAGCAGGATTCCGGCGCCATCTGGGTGGATGGGGAGCTGAACGGCTTCACCATCGCCAACGGCCGGCTGCACCGCCGCTCCGAGCGCGAGATCGCCCGCCAGCGGCTCGCCACCGGCATGGTGTTCCAGCGCTTCAACCTGTTTCCCCATCTCACCGCGCTGGAGAATATCGTCGAGGGTCCGGTCGAGGTACTGCGCCGGCCGCGCGCGGCGGCGGCGGAAGAGGTGCAGGCGCTGCTCGCCCGCGTCGGTCTCGCCGACAAGGCCGGGCACTATCCCGCCCAGCTCTCCGGCGGCCAGCAGCAGCGTGTCGCCATCGCCCGCGCGCTCGCCATGCACCCCCGCGTCATGCTGTTCGACGAGCCGACCTCGGCGCTCGATCCCGAACTGGTCGGCGAGGTGCTGGCCGTAATGAAGGAACTGGCCGCCTCCGGCATGACCATGATCGTGGTCACCCACGAACTGGGATTTGCCCGCGAGGTGGCCGACCGCGTCGTGTTCATGGATCACGGCCGCATCCTCGAACAGGGCCCGGCGGAAGAGGTGCTCCTGCGCCCCCGCGAAGCCCGCACCCAGGCCTTCCTGTCCGCCGTCCTCGGATAATTGGAGCTGCACCATGCTGAAACGCGTTCTGCTCTGCGCCTGCCTGCTGGCTCCCTCCATTGCCGGCGCCGTGGACCTGCCGCCCGAGATCAAGGCGCGCGGCACGCTGATCGCCGCCATCGTGCCCAACTATCCGCCTCTGGAGATGAAGGATCCGGCCACCGGCGCCCTCACCGGCTTCGACGTGGCCCTGGGCAACGCGCTGGCGGAGAAGCTGGGGCTCAGGATGCAGTGGCAGGAGACCAGCTTCGAAGCCATGCTCTCCTCGCTGCGCACGGAGCGGGTGGACCTCATCCTCTCCGGCATGTCGGACCTGCCGGCGCGTCGCGACACCGCCAGCTTCATCGACTATCTGCGCTCGGGCACGCAATTCTTCACCCAGGCCGGCCGCGCGGCGGAATTCCCCACCCGCGAGGCGCTGTGCGGCCAGAAGGTGGGGGCGAGCCGCCGCACCTCGCTGCCCGGCGTCATCAAGGACTTCTCCGACACCGCCTGCGTCGCCGCCGGCAAGCCCGCCATCGTGGTGGTGGGCACGGAAGGCTCGGCTGACGCGCGCACGCAGCTGCGCCAGGGCCGCATCGACGCCGCCATGCAGGGCAGCGAGACCCTGCCCTACATCATGGCCCAGGAGCCCAACACCTATGCCCTGGTGGGCGAGCCCACGCGCTGGACGCTGATGGGCATCGCCGTCACCACCGCCGCCACGCCGCTGCGCGGCGCCATCACCCAGGCGCTGCGCGAGCTGATCGCGGACGGCACCTATTCCAAGCTGCCGGCGACCTGGTCGCTCTCTTCCAACGGCGTCCAGGAGGTCACGATCGATGCCGGACAATGATGCTTTCGCAGCGCTGCCGCTGGCGCCCGCCAACCGCGCGCCGCCGGCCCCGGTCATCCCCTGGCCGGACGGCAAGCGCGGCGCCATGTTCCTCTCCGTGGACGTGGACGCGGAGAGCGCCTGGACCTCGAAGGACCCGGCGCGCTACGCCGAACTGGTCACCATGTCCTTCGGCGGCTTCGAGGCGCGCGTCGGCGTGCCGAAGATGCTGGAGCTGTTCGCCCAGCTGGAGATGAAGGCCACCGTCTTCATCACCGGCTGGAGCGTGGAGGCGCACCCGGCCACGGCGGAAGCCATCCTGAAGGCGGGGCATGAGATCGGCCACCACGGCTTTCACCACATCATGCCCATGCCCGGGCACCCCTCGCTCACCGAGGAGGTGGACCGGGGGCTGGAGACGCTGAAGTCACGGCTCGGCGTGGTCCCCACCGGTTATCGCGCGCCCTATGGGGAGAGCTGCGAGGAACTGCGCGTGCTGCTGAAGGCGCGTGGCCTGAAATACTCCTCCTCCTGGCGCGATGACGTGCGGCCCTATCGCCATGTGCTGGATGACGGCACGCCGGGCCTCGTGGAGCTGCCGGTCACCATGACCTATGACGACTGGCTCTACGGCCTCACCAACCGCTATTCGCCCCGCCCGCTGTTCCCGCGCGAGCATGTGCTCTCCATCTGGAAGGACGAGCTGGAAGAGACGGCGGACTGGGGCGGGCTCATCACCACGGTGCTGCACCCGCAGGTGAGCGGACGGCCCATGCGGCTGAAGCTGCTGCGCGAATTCCTGACCTGGGTGCGCGATCGCGGCGACATCTGGACCGCCACCGGCGCCGAGATCACCGCCCATTTCGAGGCGCACGAGCCCAAGGCCTGAGCCCTCTCGCGGGCGGCGCTGGCGCCGCCTGTCCACCACCTGCCCGGCCGCCTCCAACACTGGCCGGAAATGCCCCGCTCCGGGTGCTCTGCGCCGTTGCAGACCTTAAGGATGTTCAGATGCTCATGTCCCGACGCTCGGTCCTGCGCGCCGCCGCAGCCGTGCCCCTCATGTCCCTGCCCTCCATCGTTCGCGCGCAGTCGCAGACCACGCTGCGCTTCATTCCGGTGATCGACCTCTCCTTCACCGACCCGATCTATTCCACGGCGCAGGTCTCCCGAAACCACGGCTACATGGTCTATGACACGCTGTACGGGATGAATTCCGCGCTCGACGTCTCGCCGCAGATGGTGGAAGGCCATCTGGTCGGCAATGACGGGCTGCAATGGGATCTGACCTTGCGCGAGGGCCTGCTGTGGCACGACGGCGAGAAGGTGCTCGCCCGCGACTGCGTGGCCAGCATCACGCGCTGGGCCAAGCGCGACGGCTTCGGCGCCGAATTGATGGCCGCCACCGACGAACTCTCCGCCCCCGACGACCGCACCATCCGCTTCCGCCTGAAGCGTCCGTTTCCGCTGCTGCCCACCGCGCTCGGCAAGGCCGCCGTACAGGCGCCCTTCATGATGCCCGAGCGCCTGGCGACGCAGAACCCGTTCAAGCCGCTCACCGAGGTGGTGGGCAGCGGGCCGTTCCGCTTCGTCGCCGACGAGCGCATCCAGGGCGCCCGCAACGTTTACGCCCGGTTCGAGCGCTACAAGCCGCGCGAAAGCGGCACGGCGGATTGGACCGCCGGCCCGAAGATCGTGCATTACGATCGCGTGGTCTGGACCACCATGCCGGATGCCGCCACCGGCGCCGCCGCCGTGCAGACCGGCGAGCAGGACTGGCAGGAGACGGCCCCGCATGACCTGTTGCCGATCCTCAAGAGCGCCAAGGGCGTCGCCATCCGCATCCTCGATCCGCGCGGCTATGCCTGCATGATGCGGGTGAACCACTTGCAGCCGCCGTTCGACAATCCGGCGATCCGGCGCGCCCTGTTCGGCGCCATCGACCAGAGCGCCTTCATGACGGCGGTGGCGGGCGATGATCCGCAATATCAGACCACGCCCATCGGCTTCTTCGCCCCCGGCACGCCGCTGGCGAGCGACGTGGGCCTCGACGTGTTTCGCGGTCCGCGCGACATCGCCAAGGTGAAGGCCGCGCTCAAGGCGGCCGGCTACAATGGCGAGAAGGTGGTGCTGATGGTGCCGGTCAATTCGGCCGCGCAGAAGCCCTTGGGCGACGTGGCCGCCGACATGCTCCAGCAGGTGGGCATGAATGTGGAATATGCCGGCATGGAATTCGGCAACGTGCTCCAGCGCCAGCTCAAGAAGGGCCCCATCGCCGAGGGTGGCTGGAGCGCCGGCGTCGGCAACTGGCAGGGCATCGACTGGCTCAACCCCGCCGGAAATACCAATCTGCGCGGCGATGCCGGCACCGCCGGCTGGTACAAGAGCGAGAAGATGGGCGCCCTGCGCGCCCAATGGCTGTCCGCGCCGACGCTGGCCGAGCAGCAGCGCGTCTGCCGCGAGATCCAGGCCCTCGCCTTCGAGGAGGTGCCTTATTATCCCATCGGTCTCTACAAGCAGCCCACCGCCTACCGCAATTCCATCACCGGCATCCAGAATGGCACCGCCGTCTTCTGGGGCGTGCGACCCGCATGAGCACGACAGCGATCTTCGGCAGCCATGTCCTCTCCCGCGATGCCAGCGGCGCCCAGCAGGTCCTCACCGACCGCTGGGTGCTGCTGGAGGGCAGGCGCATCGCCGCCATCACCGCCACCCGTCCCAGCGCGGACCAGGTGTTCGACGCGCCCGGCCGCTTCGTGCTGCCGGGCCTCCTGAACCTGCACAATCACTGCTTCAGCGAGGCGGTGGCGCGCACCCATGCGGAGGACGGCGCGGGGCGGCGCAGCAACAAGAGCATCATCTACACGGTGCTGCTGCCGCTCACCAAGACCGGCATCGACATCCTGAGCCGCGAGGAGCGCCTTGCCATCGCCCGGCTCGGCATCCTCCAGTTGCTGAAGGGCGGCGCCACCACGGTGATGGAGCCGTTCAGGAACGGCATCCCGGAGATGTTCGACGCGGCGGAGGAGATGGGCCTGCGCTTCTACGGCGCGCCCTACCTGTTCTCCACCGCCGACGCCAAGGCCGGGCCGGACGGGGTGGTGCGCTATGCGGGCGATGACGGCGCGGCGGACCTCGCCGCCTGGAACGCGCTCCACGCGCGCTGGGAGGGCAAGGGCGAGGGGCGCATCCGCCTTGCCATGAGCCCCCACGCCACCGACACCTGCGGCCCGGACCTGCTGCGCGCCTGCGCCGCGCGGGCGCGGGAGCTCAACGTGCCGATCACCACCCACCTCGCCCAGAGCGATGCGGAGGTGGCCACCATCAAGGCCCGCTACGACGGCCGCACCCCGGCGGAATATCTGGACTGGCTGGGCCTTTTGGCGCCGGACCTGCTGGCGGCCCATTGCGTCGCCTCCACCGATGACGACCTGCGCCTGATGGCGGCGCGCGGGGCAACGGTGCTCAACTGCCCGCGCGTCTTCGCCCGCACCGGCCGCACCGCCGCCTTCGCACGGTTCGCGGAACACGGCGTGCGCACGCTCATCGGCACCGACGGCTACAACATGGACCTGCTGGGCGAGATCAACGCCGCCGCCATCATCTCCAAGGTGACCACTGGACGCTCCGACGTCGCCACCTCGGCCCAATTGATCGACGCGGTCACCGTCTCCGCCGCCGCCGCCATCCGGCGGCCGGACCTCGGCGTGCTGGAGCCGGGCGCCGCCGCCGACATCACGGTGCTCGACCTCACCCATCCCCACCTCCAGCCGCTGTTCGATCCGCGCCGGGCCATGGTCGCGCTGGCCAATCGCGCCAATGTGGACATGGTGGCCGTGGACGGGCGCGTGCTGCTGGCGGGCGGTCGCTATCTCCATGGCGACGAGGCGGCCATCGTGGCGGCGGGGTCGGCGGCCGTGCAGAGGATCTGGGCGCTGCCGGAGGCCCAAGCCGCCTTCCGCGGCGAGGGATAGGCCCCGCTCGGCCACGGACCGTCCGCTTCTAACGCAGCGCCTCGAAGCCGGCGGTGACGAAGCGGATGAAATCCTCGCACTGCTCCGGGTCGGCCGAGGCGGCGCGGCCCTCGGTGAGGCGCTCGATGCGCTTGTCGCCCACATACATGAGCAGCGCGCCGACCGCATATTCATAGGCCCAGACGATGCGGTCCGGCGCGCAGGTGGGGATCGCCTGCTGCATGGCGCCGAAGAAGGCCCGCGCCAGGGGATCGTAGAAGCGCTTGATGATCTCGATCGCCTCCGGCCCCGGGTCCCAGGCGGTGCGGGCCACGAGCAGGGCGAAGACGTCCCCCGCCTCGCTGCCGCGCATGCTGATGACCGGCTCCGCCCAGGCCCGCACCAGTTGCTCCACGGCCCCGGCATTGGCCGGGTTGCAATCCACCGCCTCGATGCGGGCGATGCGCTCGCGGATATAGATCTGCCGGTGCTCGAAGATGGTGCCGAACAATTCCGGCTTGCGGCCGAAATAATAGCCCACGAGGGCGATCGGCACGCCCGCCCGGGTGGCGATGTCGCGCACCGAGACGGCGGCGTAACCCCGCTCGGCGAACAGCGCCTCCGCGCTCAGCAGGATGGCCGCGCGCCGGTCCGGCCGGGCCGCCGCATCCGGCGCCACGGCGGACCGCGCCGGCTTGGCGCGGCGACGGGGGCGGGGCTTTTCCTGCGCATCGGTCATGCTGTTTCATACACGGCGCCGGCGGCGCGCGCCAACACGCGCGGCACGGCTATTGAACGCATATCCAAGATTATGTACGACTGTACAAACAGCCTCGCGCAGACGAGGCATGCCGGCCCGGCCGGCTTGGGAGACGCCCTTTGCCAAGCTTCATCGACATCTCCATTCCGCTGGAGAATGACGTGCCCGCAGACCCGCCCTTCCAGAAGGTGCGGATCGCCTATCACGCCCATGCCGAGACCGCCCCGCAACTGGTGGCGAGCTTTCCCGGCCTCACGGTGGACCAGTTGCCCGAGGGCCAGGGCTGGGCGGTGGAGATCGCCACCATCTCCACCCACAACGGCACCCATGTGGACGCCCCCTGGCATTACCACCCGACCATGGACGGCGGCGCCCGCGCCATCACCATCGACGAGGTGCCGCTCGACTGGTGCTTCCGCCCCGGCGTGAAGCTGGACTTCCGCCACCTCCCCGACGGCCACGTGGTGACGCCGGACGAGATCGACGCGGAACTGGCCCGCATCGGCCATCGCCTCGCCCCGCTCGACATCGTGGTGGTGAACACCGCTGCCGGCGCCCGCTACGGACAGCAGGACTATGTGGACAGCGGCTGCGGCTTCGGCCGCGACGCCACGCTGCACCTCGTCAACCAGGGCATCCGCGTGGTCGGCACCGACGGCTGGAGCTGGGACGCGCCCTTCAGCCACACCGCCCGGCGCTTCGCGCAGACCGGCGACGCCAGCCTGATCTGGGAAGGCCACAAGGCGGGCCGCGAGGCCGGCTACTGCCAGATCGAGAAGCTGCATAATCTGGAGGCCCTGCCGGCCACCGGCTTCACCGTCTCCTGCTTTCCCGTGAAGGTGAAGGGCGGCTCGGCGGGCTGGACCCGCGCCGTCGCCATCCTGCCGGACTGAACCCGGCCTTCAGCCGAGAACGCGCCGCACGGCGCGCGTCATAAGACATTCCAGGGAGCCAAGCGCTTGAGCAAGGTCATCATCACCTGCGCGGTCACCGGCGGCATCCACACGCCCACCATGTCCGACGCTCTGCCCATCACGCCGAACGAAATCGCCGAGCAGGCCATCGCCGCCGCCGAAGCCGGCGCCGCCATCCTGCACCTGCACGCCCGCGACCCGAAGGACGGCCGCCCGACGCCCGATCCCAAGGTGTTCATGGAGTTCCTGCCGCGCATCAAGCAGGCCACGGATGCGGTCATCAACATCACCACCGGCGGCGGCCTCAACATGAGCGTGGAGGAGCGCCTCGCCGCCCCTCTCCAGGCCGCGCCGGAGATGTGCTCGCTCAACATGGGCTCGATGAATTTCGCGCTGCATCCGCTGGCCAAGCGCTACAGCGGCTGGAAGCACGATTGGGAGGAGCCCTATCTCACCGGCACCAAGGACTTCATCTTCCGCAACACGTTCGGCGACATCGAGCGCATCTACAAGCTGCTGGGCGAGGGCCACGGCACCAAGTTCGAGCATGAATGCTACGACGTGGGCCACCTCTACAATCTCGCCCATTGCCTCGACCAGGGCTGGTTCCGGCCGCCGGTCTTCCTCCAGTTGATCTTCGGGATTCTGGGGGGTATCGGCCCCGACCTCGACAACCTCATGTTCATGAAGCGCACGGCCGACAAGCTGTTCGGCAAGGACTATCACTGGTCCGTGCTGGCCGCCGGCCGCCACCAGATGCCGTTCGCCACCCAGGCGGCGATGATGGGCGGCAATGTGCGCGTGGGGCTGGAGGACAGCCTGTTCATCGGCAAGGGCCAGCTGGCGAAGAACAATGCCGAGCAGGTGGCGAAGATCCGCCGCATCCTTGAGGAGCTGGGCCACGAGATCGCCACGCCCGCCGAAGCCCGCGCCACGCTCGGCCTCAAGGGCGCGGACCTCGTGAAGTTCTGAAAGGAGCCGCCATGGCCGCGCCCAATCCCATCGACGGCTTCGAGGTCGATCCCGCAACCCTCACCTATGTGGGCGAGGGCTTGCAGCGGCCCGAATGCATCCTCGCCGAGCCGGACGGCTCGCTGTGGAGCGCTGACGCGCGCGGCGGCGTCGTCCACATCCGCCCCGACGGCAGCCAGACGCTCGTCACCCAGCATGCGGCCGACAGCTTCGCCAGCGCCGCCGACGAGGAGCAGCGCTTCGTTTCCGGCACGCTGCCGAACGGCCTCGCCTTCGCCCGCAACGGCGACATCCTCATCTCCAATTTCGGCACCGACCGGCTGGAGGTGATGACCCGCGACGGCGCATTGCGCGTGCTGGTGGACCAGATCGACGGGCAGCCCATCGGCAAGGTCAATTTCGTGCTGCGCGACAGCCGTGACCGCATCTGGCTCACCATCTCCACGCGGGTGAAGAACTGGATGAGCGCCATGAGCCCGAAGGTCCGCGACGGCTATGTGGCGCTCTATGACCAGGGCCGGCTGCGCGTGGTCGCGGACGGCTTCGCCTTCACCAACGAGATCCGCTTCGACGCGAAGGAGGAGTGGCTCTATGTGGTGGAGACCGGCGGCATGTGCATCACCCGCCTGAAGGTGGCGGCGGACGGCAGCCTGTCGGGCCGCGAGACCTACGGCCCCTCCAGCCACGGCGCGTTCATCGACGGCATCGCCTTCGATTCCCACGGCAATCTGTGGGGCACCCATGTGATGACCGACCGCCTGTTCGCCATCACGCCGGACGGCGACCTGCGCATTCTGCTGGACGACGACAAGGGCAGCGCCGCCGGCCGCGTGCTGATGGAGGCCTTCGCTCAGGACAAGGCGACGCCCGTGCTGATGCTGGCCTGCGGCGGCACCATCGCCCCGTGGTTCGCCAGCCTCACCTTCGGCGGGCCGGACCTCGCCACCTGCTACATCGGCAGCCTGCGCGGCACCCGCATCCCCGCCTTCCGCTCGCCCGTCGCCGGGCTGCCTATGGCGCACTGGCCCAGATAACCCACTGACGAAACACATGCGGAGCGCGCCGCGAGAGCACGCCCGTCCACAATCGGGAGGACCACATGACATTGCGTTTCACCGGCGTGCTCGCCGCGCTCACCGCCCTCTGCCTGGCCACCACCGCCTCCGCCGACATGTCGGACGGCAAGGTGAAGGTCGGCGTGCTCACCGACATGTCCGGGGTCTATTCCGACATCACCGGCAAGGGCTCGGTGCTGGCGGCGAAGATGGCCATCGACGACTGCCTGAAGGCCGAGTGCAAGGGCATGCAGATCGAGATGATCTCGTCCGACCACCAGAACAAGGCGGACGTGGCCTCCGCCACCGCCCGGCGCTGGATCGACCAGGAAGGCGTGGACGTCCTCGCCGACATGTCCAACGCCTCCATCCAGCTCGCCATCGCCCCCATGGCGAAGGAGAAGAATCGCGTCGCCTTGTTCCCCGGCGGCACCGCGCGCCTCACCGGCGACGCCTGCCAGCCGGACCATGTGGTGCAATGGATGTGGGACACCTATGTGCAGGTGGCCGGCATCGCCAACCGCCTCACCAAGCCCGGCACATCCTGGTATCTGGTTACGGCCGACTATGCGCTCGGCCACCAGCTGGAGCTGGACGCCAAGACCGTGGTGGGCGCGAAGGGCGGCAAGGTGCTCGGCTCCACCCGCCATCCCTTCCCGGCGGTGGACCTGTCCTCGCCGCTTCTGGCCGCGCAAAGCTCCGGCGCCGACATCATCGCGCTCGCCAATGCCGGCGGCGACACCGTGGCGGGCATCAAGACCGCGCGCGAATTCGGCATCATGGACAGCAAGCAGAAGCTGGTGGCCTTCTTCCTCACCGCCAACGACGTCAAGAGCGTCGGCCTGCCGGTGGCCCAGGGCACGGTGCTCACCGAAGGCTTCTACTGGAACCTCGACGACGGCACCCGCGCCTTCTCCGAGCGCTTCAAGACGGAGCAGGGCGCCATGCCCTCGGCCATCCAGGCCGGCGTCTATTCCTCGGTGCTGCACTATCTGAAGGCCGTGGCCGCCGCCAAGAGCGACGATGCCGCCACCGTCGTCGCCAAGATGCGCGAACTGCCGATCAAGGACGACGTGGTGCGCAACGCCAAGCTGCGCGAGGACGGCCGCATGGTGCACGATTTCTACGTCTTCCAGGTCAAGGCTCCCGGTGCCTCCAAGGGCGAGTGGGACCTGTATGACCTCGTCGGCACCATTCCCGGCGACGAGGCCTTCCGCACCCTCGCCGACGGCAAGTGCCCGCTGCTGAAGAAGTAGGCCGTCCGGCGACCTCTCGGGGGCGGTTCAGCCGCCCCCGCGCGTGAACCGGCGCGCCTGCTCCAGCAGCGCGCCGACCTCCTCCGCCGCGGTGGCGTAGGAGCAGACGAACCGGACGAAGACCTCGTGCGGCGGCAGCGGCTCCGGCCCCGCCCCATCCCCCGGCCATGCATGATAGTGCGCCCCGGCCGCCAGCAGGTGCGCGTGCAGGTCCTGGGGAAGCACCGCGAAGACCGCGTTGGCCTCCGTCGCCAGCGGCAGGCGCACGCCGGGCACGGCGCGCAGGCCCTCGGCGAGGCGCGCGGCCATGCCATTGGCGTGGCGGGCATTCTCCAGCCACAGGCCGCCCTCCAGATAGGCCGCCATCTGCGCGCCGAGGAAGCGGCTCTTGGAGACCACCTGCGCGCCCCGCTTGAGGCGGTATTCGAATCGCTCGGCGCGCGCGGTATCGAAGAACACCACCGCCTCCACGCCCATGGCGCCGTTCTTGGTGGCGCCGAACGACAGCACGTCCACCCCCGCCTTCCAGGTGAGGTCGGCGGCGGTCGCGTTCATCGTCGCCAGCGCATTGGCGAAGCGCGCGCCGTCCATGTGCAGGGACAGGCCGCGCGCCCGGCAGAAGCCGCCGATGGCCGCCACCTCCGCCACCGAATAGACCTGCCCAAGTTCCGTCGCCTGGGTGATCGAGACGGCGGCGGGCGCCTGCTGGTGGAAGCCGCGCACGAAATCCGCCTGCACCTTCCCTAGGCCCTCCGGCGAAATCTTGCACCCTGCGCCGTCCACGGGGGTCAGTTTCGCACCGCCGGTGAACAGCTCGGGCGCGCCGCATTCGTCCGTGTTGATATGGGCCTCGCGATGGCAGAACACCGTGCCGAACGGCGGGGCGAGGGCTGACAGCGCAAAGGCGTTCGCCGCCGTGCCGGTGGCGACGAGGAAGGCGCGGATGTCGGTTTCGAACACCTCGCGCAACAGCGCCGTCGCCCGCGCCGTCCACGGGTCCGCGCCATAGGACGGCGCCGGCCCCGCATTGGCCCGGGCGATCGCTTCAAGAATGGCCGGATGGACGCCCGAGGTATTGTCCGACGCGAATTCCATGATCCTCAATCCTTTCCGACGCTGTCCGCCATGCCGCCGGGCGGGCGGCGGCGCGGGCGCGCCCGCGTCCGATCCCCAATGGCCAGCAGCCGCATCCCGGCCGGATTGTCCAGCAGGCCGCGCCGGTATGCGGCCTAAAATTCCGGCGCCCTGCCCGCCGTTTCGGCTCGACACCCCTGGCAGGCAGCGTTTAGTCTTCAGCGATATATCGGATAAAATATCTTCACGTGATCCCATGTCCGGTATCGCGATCCGGAGCCGGACCACGGCCACTGGACGACCCGCCGACGCGTGCTGCTGAGGGATCGCAAGGTGTTCGAATCGCAAGGACAATCATCGGCGGCCGCGGCTGCGCCCGCCTCGGAGCAGATCATGCCCCTCAACGAACGCGAGAAACGCCTGCTCGGCAGCATCCCCAGCCGCAAGGACGCGGTGCTCGGCGTGCTGCGCGACGCCATCGTCGAGGGCCGCCTCAGGCCGGGGGAGCGGCTGGAGCCGGACCGCATCGCCGCCGACCTCGGCTGTAGCCGGATGCCGGTGCGCGAGGCGTTGAAAATCCTGGAAAAAGAGGGCCTGGTCACCTGCTACCCGTTCCGCGGCACCGAGGTCTCGCAGCTCCGGGCGGAGGAGGTGGAGGAATTGTTCGCCATGCGCATCGCGCTGGAGACCCTCGCCCTGACCCGCGCCGTTCCGGGCCTGACCGCCGACGAGCTGGGCAAGATGCGCGCCATCCTCACCGCCATGGACGACCCGGCGCAACGCGAGAACTGGCGCGGCCTCAACCAGAAATTCCACTCCATCATCAATGGCGCCAGCGGCTGGCCGCGCCTCGTCGAGCAAATCGACGTGCTGCGCCAGAACGTGGAGCGCTACGTGCGCATCTGGGTCGACGCCAAGGGCTATGACGGGCCCCAGCGCCAGCATTGGGAACTCTACGAGGCCTGCGCCGCGCGCGATGTTCCCCGGGCGCAAAGCGTTCTCCGGCAACACTTCCGCGACACGGCCGAGATGGTCGCGGCGGTCGCCGCCGGGGGCTCCGGGCAGCCGGCCGAGCCGGCCCCGTAGGACGCCGCGGGAGGTGACCGGCGGACGCCAGGGCAGGCTGTCCGCACAGGCTGCGGAAACCGGCGCCGAACCGAAGGTGGACACCGAAATCCCCATTTGCGCCACCGTGTACATAGGACACCGGATGACAGCCGCCAACACTTTGGCAATCCACGCAAAAACAGCCGGCGCCGCGACGCCCGGGGCGCCGCGCCCCACAGCATGACCGAAAGCTCCCGCACGCCGCTCCGATCCGCCACCCAAGGACAGGACCCCATGCCCACCGACGACGGGCCGATCTCCCTCGGCATGTATATTTCCGGCGCCTTCGTCCCCTCCGCCTCCGGGCGCGAGATCGCGGTGCGCAACCCCAAGAACGGCGCCCTGGTCGGGCGGGTGGCGGAGGGTGATGCCGCCGACATCGAGGCCGCGGTGGCCGCCGCCGAGGCCGCCTTCCCCGTCTGGTCCGGCCTCTCCGGCGCCGAGCGCGGCGACATCCTGCACCGCGCCGCCGCCATCCTGAAGATGCGGCTGCCGGAGATCGTCGGCATCGAGGTGGACCAGATCGGCCGGCCGCGCCGCGAGATGGCCGCGCAGCTCGCCCGCCTGCCGGAATGGTTCGCCTATTTCGGCGCCGTGGCCCGCACCCATGAGGACACCGTGCCGCCGTTCGGCGCCGGCTATCTCAACTATACCCGCCGGGTGCCGCTCGGCGTGGTCGGCCATGTGACGCCGTGGAACCACCCGCTGCTCATCCTCACCAAGAAGGTGGCGCCCTCGCTCGCGGCGGGCAACACCATGGTGGTGAAGCCGTCCGAGCTGGCCCCCATCACCCCGCTGCTGCTGGGCGAGGTGTTCAAGGAGGCCGGCGTGCCGGACGGCGCCTACAATGTGGTGCCGGGCTTCGGCGGCACCGCCGGCCTCGCCCTCACCAGCCATCCGCGCATCAAGAAGATCGACCTCACCGGCGGCACCGAGACCGGCAAGGCGGTGGCCGCGCTGGCGGGGAAGAACCTGACCAAGGTGGCCGCCGAGCTGGGCGGCAAGGCTTCCGTCGTCGTGTTCGACGATACCGACGTGGACCGGGCGGTCTCCGCCGCGCTGTTCGCGGCCTTCATCGCCACCGGGCAGACCTGCGTGCAGGGCGCGCGCCTGCTGGTCCAGCGCTCAATTCATGACGAGGTGGTGGCCCGCCTCGCCGGGCGCGCCCGCGCCATCCGCCTCGGCGACCCGCAGGACATGGCCACCCAGATGGGCCCGCTGGTGAGCGCCCGCCAGCGCGAGATGACCGAGCGCTACGTGGCCATCGGCCTTGCCGAGGGGGCGACGCTGGCCGCCGGCGGCAAGCGCCCGGAGGGCGCGGCCTTCGCCGACGGCTTCTTCCATGAACCGACCATCTTCACCAATGTTACCAATGACATGCGCATCGCGCAGGAGGAGATCTTCGGTCCGGTGGTCTGCGTCCTCCCGTTCGACACCGAGGACGAGGCGGTGGCGCTGGCCAACGGCACCGAGTTCGGCCTCGCCATGTCCATCTGGACGCGGGACATCGGCCGCGCCCACCGCGTCGCCCACAGGATGCAGGCGGGCATCGTGTGGATCAACGACCACCACCGCATCGATCCCGCCTCGCCCTGGGGCGGCTTCAAGATGAGCGGCATCGGGCGCGAGAACGGCCTTATCGCCTTTGAGGACTACACCCAGATCCAGAACGTGATCGTCAATCTCTCCGACGCGCCGTTCGACTGGTATGCCGAGGACGGCACCGTGAAGAGGTATTCGTGACCATGCGCATCGACATCCACAGCCACGTCATTCCCCCGCGCATGGTGGATGCCATCGCCGCCGACCCGGCGGGCTTCGCCGCCCGCGTGACGGCCGAGGGCGGCACCCGCCGGATGGTGCACGACCAGGGCTATGTCTATCCCCTGTTCGACGAATTCATCGACGTATCCGCCAAGCTCAAAGCCATGGACCGCAAGGGGCTCGATGTCTCGGTGGTCTCCACCGCCCCGCCCATGTTCTATTACTGGGCTCAGGCGGACCTCGCCGCCAAGGCGGCGCGGCTGGTCAATGACGGCATCGCCGAGATGGTGGCTGAGGCGCCGGACCGGCTGCGCGGCATGGCCAGCGTGCCCATGCAGCACCCCGAGCTGGCGGTGGCCGAACTTGAGCGCGCGGTCAGCGCGCACGGCTTCCGGGCGGTGGAGATCGGCACCACCATCGAGGGCGTGCAGCTGGCCGACCCGCGCTTCCGCCCCTTCCTGCGGCGCGCCCGCGAGCTGGACGTTCTGGTGTTCATTCACCCTTATTACGTGGGCTCGAAGGCCGGGCTGGAGGAGTATTACCTCACCAATCTGGCCGGCAATCCGGCGGATACGGCGGTGGCGCTGGCCAACCTCATCTTCTCCGGCGCGCTGGACGAGCTGTCCGGCCTGAAGCTGCTGGCGGCGCATGGCGGCGGCTACCTGCCCTACCAGATCGGCCGCCTCGTCCACGGCCACACGGTGCGCGGCGAGGCGCGGGCGCGCACGCTCTCCTCGCCGAAGGAGCTGCTGAAGTCGCTCTATTTCGACACGCTGGTGTTCGATCCGCAGGCGCTGCGCTTCCTCATCGATCTGGTGGGGGCGGAGCATGTGTGCCTGGGCACCGACGCGCCGTTCGACATGGGCGACGAGACCCCGCTCGCCAGTCTCGACGCCGTCCCCGGCCTCTCGCCCGCCGCCCGCGACCGCATCGGCGCCGGCACCGCGCTGGCGCTGCTGGGCGAATGAGCGGGGGATCATCTCTAGGCCCGAGCACAATCCCCCGCCGCTGCGCGGCGCCCCCACCCCCGCCCTCCCCCGCTGCGCGGGAGAGGGAGCAAGGTCGCGCCTGACGGGCAACATGCGCCCTCAAGCGCGCCGGCACAGAACCGGCGCGGGCACCTCCCCCCTTGCGGGGGAGGGCAGGGAGGGGGGTGAAACGCGCGCCGATGGCGACCGCCACCCACCCCGCCGGTCCCTGACGCGGACGCGCCCTTCCCCCTCACCGCCAATCCGGAACTGGCCGCTTCACCCCCCTCCCCAGCCCTCCCCCGCAAGGGGGGAGGGAGTAAGGCGCGCTTGGAGCGGCTCGCGCGCACAACCCACGGCCCGCCCCCGGCCATAAATCCGGCGTTCCTTCGCCGCAGGCTGGCGCAAAGGGCATGCCGAAACGGCGCGGGCGCGCTATGTTGAAAGCAATGACCCGTTTCGAGATGGACGCCATGACCGAGCACCAGCGCAACATTTCCGCCGCCATCGACCCGGTGAAGCTCGACCGCCTCGCGCAGGTCGCGGTGAAGGTGGGCCTCAACCTCCAGCCGGGGCAGGACCTGTTCCTCACCGCCCCCATGGCCGCGCTGCCGCTGGTGCGCCGCATCGTCGAGCATGCCTACAAGGCCGGCGCCGGGCTGGTGACGCCCCTGTTCTCCGACGAGGAGATCACGCTCGCCCGCTATCGCTACGCCAACGACGCCAGCTTCGACCGCGCCGCCGGCTGGCTCTATGACGGCGTCGCCAAGGCGTTTGCCGCCAATACCGCGCGCCTCGCCATCGTCGGCGACAATCCCATGCTGCTGGCGAACGAGGACCCGGCGAAGGTCTCGCGCGCCTCCAAGGCCAATTCGCTGGCCTACAAGCCGGCGCTTGAGAAGATCGCCGGCTTCGACATCAACTGGAACATCGTCGCCTTCCCCGGCGCCGCCTGGGCGCGGCAGGTGTTCCCGGACCTCTCCGAAGACCTCGCCGTGGCCAAGCTCGCGGACGCCATCTTCGCCGCCTCGCGGGTGGACAATGACGATCCCGTCGCCAACTGGACGGCGCACAACGCCGCGCTCGCCGCCCGCACCCAATGGCTGAACGGCCACCGCTTTTCGGCGCTGCACTTCACCGGCCCGGGCACCGACCTCACCATCGGCCTCGCCGACGGCCATGAGTGGCAGGGCGGCGCCTCCAGCGCCAAGAACGGCATCGTCTGCAACGCCAACATCCCCACCGAGGAGGTGTTCACCACGCCGCACGCCTGGCGGGTGGAGGGCCACGCCTCCAGCACCAAGCCGCTGTCCTACCAGGGCACGCTGATCGACGACATTCGGGTGCGGTTCGAGGCCGGGCGCATCGTCGAGGCCAAGGCCTCGCGCGGTGAGCAGGTGCTGAACAAGGTGCTGGACACCGACGCCGGCGCGCGGCGCCTGGGCGAGGTGGCCCTGGTGCCGCATTCCTCGCCCATCTCGGCCAGCGGGCTGTTGTTCTTCAACACCCTGTTCGACGAGAACGCCGCCTGCCACATCGCGCTCGGCCAGTGCTATTCCAAGTGCTTCCTCGACGGCGGCACGCTCACCCCCGAACAGATCACCGCCCAGGGCGGCAACTCCAGCCTGATCCATATCGACTGGATGATCGGCTCGGGCGAAGTGGACATCGACGGCATCGGTGCCGACGGCAGCCGCACCCCGGTGTTCCGCAAGGGCGAATGGGCCTGAGCGGGACGTGAGGGTGGGCGCCCGCGCGGCGCCTCACCGCAAGCGGAACAGGTCCCTTCTCCCGCTTGCGGGGGAGGGATAGGGTGGGGCGCGCGACGCGCGGTGAGGCCCCATCCACCTTTGATCCGGCACGGTTCTCCGCCTGCGGCGGCCCCCACCCAACCCTCCCCCGCAGGCGGGAGAGGGCTTTTGCGGCCGGCTTGCGGGAGGGCGAGCGCCCTCATACCTCCAGGAAGCGTGTGGCCAGCGTCGGGTCGGCCTTCAGCTCCGCCGTGGTGCCGCTCCAGGCGAGGCGGCCGGCCTCCATCACCACATGGCGGTCGGCGAGGCGCAGCAAGGCGTCGAGATTCTTGTCCACGACGAGGATGGCGAGGCCCTCCGCCCGCAGCGCGGCCAGCGCCCGCCAGATGTCGGCGCGCACCACCGGGGCGAGGCCCTCGGTGGCCTCGTCCAGCACCAAGAGGTCCGGATTGGTCATCAGCGCGCGGCCGATGGCCAGCATCTGCTGCTCGCCGCCGGAGAGCTGCGGCCCCATGTTGTGCGCCCGCTCACCGAGGCGCGGGAACAGCGCCAGCACCCGCTCCAGCGTCCAGCCCCGCCCCGTGCCGGGGCGGGCGGTTGCGACAAGGTTCTCCATCACCGTGAGGCGCGGGAAGATCTGCCGCCCCTCCGGCACATAGCCGAGCCCGGCGGCGGCGATGCGGTGCGGCGGCGCGCCGGTCATGTCGCGCCCGTTGATAAGGATGCGCCCGGCGGTGGCCGGCAGCAGGCCGAACAGCGTGCGCAGCGCCGTGGTCTTGCCCATGCCGTTGCGGCCCATGAGGGTGACCACCTCGCCGGCGCGCACGGCGAAGGACAGGCCGAACAGCACCTGCGCCCCGCCATAGCCGGCATCGATGCCGTCGAGTTCCAGCAGCGGCTCGCTCCTCACACCGCCTCCTCCTCGCCGAGATAGGCGCGGCGCACCTCGGCATTGGCCCGCACCGCCTCCGGCGCGCCGGTGATCGCCACCGCGCCGCCGATCAGCACGGTGATGCGGTCGGCCAGCGCGAACACGGTCCGCGTGTCGTGCTCCACCAGCAGCATGGGCAGGGTGCCCTTCAGGCCGAGCAGCAGGTCGGTGAGGCGGGCGCCCTCGGCCCGGCCGGTGCCGGCCATGGGCTCGTCCAGCAGCAGCAGCTTCGGCGCCTGGACCAGCGCCATGGCCAGCTCCAGCGCGCGGCGCTCGCCATGGGCCAGCGCGCCGGCCGGCACGTCTGCCCGCGCGCCGAGCCCCACCCGCGCCAGCGCCGCCTCCGCCGCGCCCGCCAGGGCGGCATCCGCCCGCGCCGGGCGCCACATGCGCCACGCGCCGCCCCGCGCCGGGCCGCCCTGGTGCGCCAGGGCGGCGAGCATCACATTTTCCCGCGCGCTGAAGCCGCCGATCACCTGCGAGACCTGGAACACCCGGCCGAGCCCGAGCCGCGCCCGCGCGGCGACGCCCAGATGCGTCACGTCGCGGCCGGCGAAGACGATGCGCCCGGCGTCGGGCCGCACCGCGCCGGCGATCTCGCCCACCAATGTGGTCTTGCCCGCGCCGTTCGGGCCGATGAGCGCGTGCACCTCGCCGGGGCGCACGTCCAGGCAGACGTCCTGCGTCACGTTCAGCGCGCCGTAGGATTTGGCGAGATGCTCCAGGCGCAGGATGGGATCAGCCACGCGCGCCTCCCGCGAGCAGGCGCCTGAGGTCGCCGGCGCGCAACAGCGCCGCGCCCACCACCACGAGGCCGAGGCCGAGCTTCCAATATTGCGTATAATGGCCCAGCGCCTCGTCCAGCAGCGTCACCACCACCGCGCCGATCACCCCGCCCACCAGATGCCCCGCCCCGCCCAGCGCTACCATGACGATGGCAAGGCCCGAGACATGCCAGTTCATGTAGGCCGGCGCCACGAACTCCGCCTGGTTGGCCAGCAGCGCGCCGGACAGGCCGGCGGCCCCGCCCGCCAGCGCCAGCGCCGCGAGGCGGTGGCCGTAGGGGGAGAGGCCCAGCGCGGTGACCTTCTGCTCATTGTCCTTCGCCGCCCGCAGCACGAGGCCGAACTTCGAGGCCGCCAGCCGCCCGAGCAGGAACAGCGCGAGCCCCAGCAGCAGGATGGCGAGGAGCGCGAGGCCGTGGTCGCGGCGCAGCACGCGTGCGCCCAGCAGCGTGGAGCGGGCGGCCAGCGCCATGCCGTCGTCGCCGCCGAAGGCCGACAGGCTGGCGGCGACATAATAGGCCATCTGCGCGAAGGCCAGCGTGATCATGATGAAATAGACCCCGCGCGTGCGCAGCGCGATCGCCCCGGTCAGCGCCGAGAAGGCGGCGGCGGCGAGGAAGGCCAGCGGCAGCACCACCAGCAGGTCGCTCATTCCATATTCGCCGGCGACCAGCAGCGCATAGGCGCCGATGCCCACCGGCGCGCCGTGGCCGAAGCTCACCAGCCCCGCCTGCCCCACCAGGAAGGACAGCGACACGGCGGAGAGCGCCAGCGCCGCCATGCGCGCCAGCGTCGCCATCCAATAGGTGCTGCCGAGCCCATAGGCGAGGCCGAGCGCGACGAGGAAAGCCAGCGCCACGGCGAGCGCGGCGAGGCCCGGCTTGCTGTTCAGTCGGGCGGCCATGGCGCTCATGCCTTCCTCGCCCCGAACAGGCCGGAGGGCTTGAGTCCCAGCACCAGCGCCATCAGCAGATAGACCAGCATGGAGGACAGCGCCGGCCCGGCGGTGGCGGCGGCGGGCTTGCTGAGCACGAGGCGCAGCAGGTCCACCGCATAGGCCCGGCCCAGCGTGTCCACCAGCCCCACCGCCAGCGCGCCGACGAAGGCCCCCTTGATGGAGCCGATGCCGCCGATCACCACCACCACGAAGGCGATGATGAGCACGTTGTCACCCATGCCCGGCTCGATGGAGATGAGCGGCCCGGCCATGGCGCCGGCCAGCCCCGCCAGCATGGCGCCGAAGGCGAAGACGCACAGGAACAGCCGGTCGATGTCCACCCCCAGCGCCGCCACCATCTGCGGATGGGTGGAGCCGGCGCGCACCCGCATGCCGAGCCGGGTGCGGTGGACCAGCACCCACAGCAGCAGCGCCACGGCGATCCCGACGGCGAGGATGACCAGCCGCCAGAGCGGGTAGTTGAGCCCGGCGAACAGCGTCACCGAGCCGGAGAGCGCGGCGGGGATGGGCAGCGCCAGCGGCGCGGGGCCGAAGATCATCCGCACGCCTTCCGTCACCACCAATATGACGCCGAAGGTGCCGAGCACCTGCTCCAGGTGATCGCGCCGGGTGAGATGGCGGAACACCAGCAGCTCCATGAGGAAGCCCAGCACCAGTGCCCCCGCCAGCCCCAGCGCCAGCCCCACGGCGAAATGGCCGGTCCAGCGCACCAGGGTGGCCACCAGATAGGCGCCCAGCATGTACTGCACGCCATGGGCGAGGTTGATGAAGTCCATCACCCCGAACACCAGCGTCAGCCCCGCCGCCACCAGGAACAGGATGACGCCGAGCTGGAGCCCGTTGAGGATCTGCGAGACGAGGAGGACGGTGCTCATGGCGGGTGCGGCTTATGACGGATGTGGCTGGCCTTCCGGGCGGCGGGAACGCGGCGGCGCCGGGGAGAGGGCGCCCTCCCCCGCCGGGCGGGAAAACCCTCTCCCGCTTGCGGGGGAGGGAAGGGTGGGGGCCGAAGCGAAGCTTCGGAAGTCTCGCCACTGTCCAGCGGCCGCGGGCGGGAGGGCGATGAACCGTCCCCGCCGCTGCGCGGCGCCCCCACCCCAACCCTCCCCCACTGCGTGGGAGAGGGAGTCCGGTTGCGCGGGGGAGGGGGTATGGTGCGCCGGGGAGCGCGGCTGGGAGAGAAGAACGCCCCCTCCCTCCCCTCACTTCAGCGGGCAGTCGGCCGCGTAGGCGTCGGTCATGTGGGTGAAGACCTTGGAGACGGTCTGCGTCTCATACTTGCCGTCCGGCCGCTTCACCGCTTTGACCACGTAGAAGTCCTGGATCGGGAAGCCGTTGCGGCCGATGGCGAAGTCGCCGCGCACCGACTTGAAGGGCGCGGAGGCCAGCGCCTTGCGGAACGCCTCCTTGTCGGAAACCTTGCCGCCAGTGGCCTTCAGCGCGCCGTCGATCATCTTGGCGGCGTCATAGCCCTGGGCCGCGTAGAGCGAAGGCACCACGCCGTATTCCTTCTCGAACGCCGCCACGAACGCCTTGTTCTCCGGCGTGTCGATGTTCGGCGCCCATTCCGCGCCGGACAGCAGGCCGAGCGCCGCGTCCTGGGTGGCGGGCAGCGTGGTCTCGTCGATGGTGAAGGCGGAGAGGAAGGGGAGCTTCCCGGCAAGGCCGGCCTGGGCATATTGCTTGGTCAGGTTCACGCCCATGCCGCCGGGCATGAAGGTGAACACCGCGTCCGGCTTGGCCGCCTGGATCTTGGCCAGCTCGGCGGAGAAATCCAGCTGGCCGAGCGGCACGAAGATCTCCTCCACCACCTCGCCCTTGTAGGCGCGCTTGAAGCCGGCCATGGAATCCTTGCCCGCCTGGTAGTTGGGCGTCATCAGCACCACGCGCTTGTAGCCCTGGTCCTGGGCGTACTTGCCCATGACCTCGTGCACCTGGTCGTTCTGGTAGGAGGCGGCGAAGAAATAGGGCGAGCAGCCCTTGCCGGCCAAGGGCGAGGGGCCGGCATTGCCGGAGATGAGGAAGGTCTCGCTCTCGAACACCGGCTTGGAGATCGCCATCATCACGTTGGAGAAGACCACGCCGGCGATGATGTCCACCTTGTCGCGGTCGATCAGGCCCTTGACCTTCGACACGGCGACGTCGGGCTTCAGCTCGTCGTCCACCACGATGACTTCGGTGGGCTGGCCGCCGAGCTTGCCGCCCAGTTCCTTCACCGCCAGCAGGAAGCCGTCGCGCATGTGCACGCCGAGCGGCGCGGGCGGACCGGAGAGCGTCGAGACGAAGCCGACCTTCACCGGATCGGCCAGCGCGCCCGCCGAGGACAAAGCGAGCGACGGAACAAGAGACAGCGCGGCGAGCAGGCCCGTGCGGACGTTGAACATCAAAGGTCCCCCTTCTTCTATGACCCACCGGCCCCCGGACGGCGCGCCGCGCGGGCGCGGCGGCTCACGCCGGGGAACCTTCCCTCCTTCCTTAGAGCGCGATCCGTTCGGAGGGAAGCAGACGGCGCGCCTGCGAAGGGTGAATCGCCCGCGGCTCCCGGAAGAGACACGGCTTCCGCGTCGGCGCGTCCCGGTTTCGCCCGCATTCGGATCGGCTTGAACGACAGGAGACGGACGGCGGAAGGGAACGTCCACCAGGCGTCCAAGAGGGCGGAAGCGCGCGGACGCAAGCACGGGCTCGGGCACCTCCCCCCTTGCGGGGGAGGGAGCGCGGTGCGCGGGGCTGAGATGAAGGCGCTCTGTTGCGGATCTCCGTTACACGAGCCGCCGGGCCTGAATGCCGATCGGCGCCCCCGTCAGAGCCGCACCTTCAGCTCGATCGAGGACATCTGCGAGAGATAGCCGGTTGGGCTCGCGTCCAGCCGGTAGGTCAGGCCCAGCTCGAAGGCATCCTGCCGGAAGCCCACCAGCCCGATGCCGGCCGAATAGAGCCAGGGTGACAGGTCGGCGCCATAGGTGACGAAGGGATCGCCGCCGCCGGCGAAGGACGCGATCACCTGCTGGCGATCGTTGAGGAAGTCGTAGCCCAGCCCGGCCAAGGCGGTGAGCTTCAGGTGGTCGGTGAGGGCATAGTGCGCGGTCACCTCGCCGCCAAGCCGCAGTTCCCGGTAGGTCTGGGTGCCCACCGTCAGGTCCAGCGCCCCCGCGCCGGTCTCGCTGTAGCCGTCCGCATTCACCCGCCCGTAGTCGAGCCGCAGCGCGGCGGCGAGCTTGAACGGCCCCTCCGCATAGAGCGCCTGCCGGGCGCCGATGCCGATGTGCCCGGTATAGCTGTCGGGGGACGCCCCGGCGGAGCTGCCCATGAAGGTGATGAGGCGGCTGGAACTGCCGTCGTTCACCGCCCCGTCGAGCTGGAAGAACAGGTCCGTCCCGCCGGCCATGGCGAAGCGGCCATAGGCGCCGAAATGATAGCTGCTGAGGTCCAGCGTGTTGGCGGTGTAGAGGGCGTCGTCGGAGATGGAACTGGCGGAATAGCCCGCCGCGAGGCCGAGCGTCACCCGGTCGGAGGCGGCCCAGTCGATGCCCGCCGCCACGCCGCCGCCGGAACTGCTGGTGCCGGGGTAGCCGTCCACCCTGCCCTGGCCCGCCAGCACGCCGAAGGGCGTGATCCACGCATGGCGCGCGGCCTCCGGCCCCATGCGGGCGTCGCGCTCCGACGCGGGGTCCGCCAGTCCCTCCAGCCGGGCGGAGACGGTCTCCTGGAAGGCACGCTGCGCGCCGTAGGTGGCCTGCGCCGCCTGGCCGGCGAGGATCGGCAGCGTCTGGCTGAGCGCGCCGGACAAGGCGCGGCCGGACAAGGCGTTGAGCGCATCCACGGCGGGCGCCAGGGCGCCGGTGAAGCCGACGTCCGTGCCCGCCGCCGCATAGAGGCTGCGGGCCGCCCCGAGCGCGCTCGGATTGTCGGTCGCCGCCACGGTGAGCGCGTAAGGCGAGACCAAAGTGAGGGTGGAGCCGAGCCCGGAGAAGGCCCCGGTGGCGTAATTGTAGCTCTCCAGCGCCATCTGCGCGGCCAAGGCATCGCCGGCGATGCCGCCATATTGCGTGGCGAGCTGGGAGCCGTCGGTGCTGGCGAACAGCACCTTGCCCTCCGGCGTGATGGAGCCGAGCAAGGTGAAGCTGGCGCCGGTGGGCGAGAGCCCTTTGCCCCAGAAATAGCCGTTGGTGTAGTTGGTGATGATGATCTTGCCCGGCGTCGTGCCGCCGAACAGGGCCGGGCTGACGATCTTCCACGGCGTGCCCTCGGTCCAGGTCCACTGGGTGGAGGACAGCGTCACCGGAATGGTCTGCGGCGCCGGCGGGGTGAAGGTGGCCGGGTTGTAGGGCAGCAT
Source organism: Azorhizobium doebereinerae UFLA1-100 (assembly GCF_000473085.1). Lineage (GTDB taxonomy): Bacteria > Pseudomonadota > Alphaproteobacteria > Rhizobiales > Xanthobacteraceae > Azorhizobium > Azorhizobium doebereinerae. The sequence continues at coordinate 80,718 of NZ_AXBA01000021.1, read as the reverse complement.
ATAGGCCCAGTGCGTCACCAGCAGGCTGTCGCCGGTGATCATCTGCATTTCCATCGAGGTCACGCCGTTCACCACCTGCATCACGCCGAGGCCCACGGTGGTGGTGCCGCCGCTGGTGGGGGTGAAGATCATGGTGATCTGGCCGGAGGGCAGCACCGAGCCCTGGATGGCGGAGACCTGGCTGGTGAGCAGCGGCCCGATCTGGAACTGCGCCGTGCTGGTGCCGGTGAACACGCCGTTGGTGGAGGTGCCGAGCGCCCACAGCGTCTGGTCGCCGATGGGAATGGGGGTCTTCAGGCTGGAGGCCGGCGCCGCATAGGCCAGCAGTTCCGCCGTCGGCACGTACCAATAGGTGTTGGAGATGGCGCTGTCCCAGGCGGACTGGGCCTGCGCCGCGCCCGATGCCGCGGCCAGCGCGCCGAGGGCGAGGCCGGACAGCAGCGCCGCGCGCCGGGACGGGACGCGCCTGCGGACCGCCGGACCGGGGTCCGTGAGATGCCCCCGCGCCACGGGCGCCCGCCCGCGGCCGGGGCGCCGCGCCTTCGGCCTGTCCCCCATCTGCCCGTCCCCACCAACCGGAAGGCGTCCCCCGACGCCATCTTCCCGCATAGGGCTAGCATGGCGCCCGCGCGGACCAAAGCGGGGCACGGAACGGCGGGCGCCGGCCGGCATGTCGAACATCGGCCCCATCCCGGGGCCGGAGACGGGCGGGCGAGGCCGCCCGCCCCGATCGGGTCAGATGGCGCCGAGCACGAGGCCCATGCCGGCGACGCACACCGCCGCGCCGGCGCGGCGCACCCACACGTCGCCGCTGCGCTGGCCCAGCGCGCCGATGCCGAAGCCGAGGCCAAGGCCGGTGAGGTGCAGGAGGCCGGTGGCCAGCACGAAGCCGGCGCCATAGGCGAGGCCGCCCGCCGTCTCCGGCATCTCGGCGCCGTGGGCATGGCCGTGGAAGATGGCGAACAGGCCCACCGCGCCGGTGGCCAGCGCCAGCGGCGCCTTGAGGCCGCCGGCCACGGCGGCGCCGAGCAACACGACCGAGAGGGCGATGCCCATTTCCACGAAGGGCAGGTTCCAGCCGGCCATGCCGAGCACGCCGCCCGCCGCCATCAGCGCCATGAAGGCCGCCGGCAGCATCCACACCGCCCGGCCGCCCATCTGCCAGGCCAGCAGGCCCACCGCCACCATGGCCAGCACATGGTCGAGGCCGGTCAAGGGATGCAGGAAGCCGTGGACGAGGCCGTCGGCATGGTCGAGGCCGGGATGGGCGAAGGCGAGGGAGGGGGCGAGCGCCAGCGCGCCGGCAATGCCGAGAGTACGGAAAGGAAGACGGGTCATGGAAGGAAGCTCCTCGGAAGGGGATGATTTTTGCGGGATCGCAACGGACATTTCAATGCACGGTCGTCAACAGATGCGGGGAAGCTGGTCGCCCACCAGCATGTCCACGATGCGTTCCCCGCCGAAGCGGGTCTCCATCACCACCCGCCCCGGCCGCTCGGCCACCAGCCGGCCGATGGCGGCGGCGTCCCGACCCAGCGGATGGGCGCGCCAGGCATCGAGCGCCGCCTGCGCCTCCTCCGGCGGGACGACGGCGACCAGCTTGCCCTCGTTGGCGAGATAGAGCGGGTCGAGGCCGAGGATCTCGCAGAAGCCGTTCACCTCGGGGCGCAGCGGCACGTCCAGCTCGCGCAGGCGCACGCCCACCGCGCTCGCCTCCGCCAGCTCGTTGAGCACGGCGGCGGCCCCGCCGCGAGTGGCGTCGCGCATCATCCGCACGCCGGGGGCGGCGGCGATCAGCACGTCGATCAGATCGTGCAGCGGCGCGCAGTCGCTCTCGATCGGCGTCTCCAGCGCCAGGTCACCGCGCGCGTTGAGGATGGCCGCACCATGGTCGCCCAGGAGGCCGTTGACCAGCACCACGTCGCCCGGCCGGCCCTTGGCGATGCCCACGTCCAGCCCGGCGCGCACCACGCCGATGCCGGTGGTGGTGAGGAAGAGCTTGTCGCAGGCGCCGCGCGCCACCACCTTGGTGTCGCCGGTGACGATGGCCACCCCGGCCTCCGCCGCCGTGCGGGCCATGGAGGCCACCACCCGGCGGAGCGTCTCCACCGGCAGGCCCTCCTCGATGATGACGGCGCAGGACAGCGCCACCGGCCGCGCCCCGCCCACCGCAAGGTCGTTGATGGTGCCGCACACCGCCAGCGTGCCGATGTCCCCGCCCGGGAAGAACAGGGGATCCACCACGAAGGCGTCGGTGGTGAAGGCGAGCCGGTCGCCCTTCGCGGCCAGCGCGGCGAGGTCGAAGCGCGCCTGGTCCTCGGGCGCGGGATGGCCGGCACCGGAGAAGGCCTCCAGGAACACGTCCTCGATCAGGTCGCGCATGGCGGTGCCGCCGCCGCCATGGGCCAATGTGACGAACGGCTGGGTGACCTTGCGCGGGGCGCGGCGGGACAGGCTGAAGGGCGAGTTCATGCCGCAGCTCCCCTGACGCCGCCATATTGGTAATAGGCCGCGCAGGCGCCCTCGGAGGACACCATCAGCGCGCCGAGCGGCATCTCCGGCGTGCAGCCGGTGCCGAACACCGGGCAGGCCCAGGGCTTCACCGCGCCGGTCAGCACTTCGCCGCAGCGGCAGGCGGCGGGATCGGCCACCTTGATGTCCGGCACGGCGAAGCGCCGCTCCGCGTCGAAGGCGGCGTAGGGCTCGGTGAGCCGCACGCCGGAGCCGGCGATGGAGCCGAGGCCGCGCCATTCGAACGTCGGGCGCGGCTCATAGACTTGCGCCACCGCCTTCAGCGCGGCGGGATTGCCTTGCTCGGGCACCACGCGGGCGTACTGGTTCTCGATCCGCGCCTCTCCCGCCGCCATCTGGCGCAGGATCATCAGCAGCGATTGCAGGAGGTCGATGGGCTCGAACCCCGCCACCACCAGCGGCCGGCCGAACTCCTGCGCGATGAAGCGGTAGGGCGCGGTGCCGATGACCATGGACACGTGCCCCGGCCCGATGAAGCCGTCGATGCCGAAGTCCGGCTGCTCCAGCAGCGCCCGCAGGGTGGGGATGATGGTGATGTGGTTGCAGAAGACGGAGAAGTTGGCGATGCCTTCGCGCGCGGCGCGCAGCACGGTGAGCGCGGTGGAGGGCATGGTGGTCTCGAAGCCGAGGCCGAAGAACACCACCTCGCGGCCGGGATTGCGCCGCGCCAGCTCCAGCGCGTCCAAGGGCGAATAGACCATGCGCACGTCGGCGCCCTCGGCTTTCGCCTGGAGCAGGCTCTTGCGCGAGCCGGGCACGCGCATGGCATCGCCGAAGGTGGCGAAGATCACCTCCGGCCGCTCGGCGATGGCGACGCAATCGTCCACCCGCCCCATGGGCAGCACGCACACCGGGCAGCCGGGGCCGTGGACGAACTCGATCAGGTCCGGCAGCAGGCCCTCCAGCCCGTAGCGGAAGATGGCGTGGGTGTGCCCGCCGCACACCTCCATGACCGCGATCGGATTGGCCCGCCCACGCTCCAGCCGGGCGGAGAGGACGCCGATCTCGCGGATGAGGGCGGTGGCGAGGGCGGGGTCGCGGAATTCATCGACGAAGCGCATGGGTCCTCTCCCTCAATTGGCCTGCGGCAGGAGGTCGAGGCTGCCGGTGCGCAGCGCCTCCATCTCGCCGTCCATCTCGCCGATCTCGGCCAGCACCTTCAGCGTGGCGGCGGCCTCCTCTTCGTCGATGCGGCTCATGGCGAAGCCCACATGGACCAGCACCCACACGCCGATCAGCTCCTCCAGCGGCGCGCTCTCCTGCGCTACGCAGACCACGTCCACGGTGCGGCGGACGCCGGAGACATCGACCACCGCCAGCATGGCGTCGGGGTCGGAAATGGCCACGATGCGGCCGGGAATGCCGAGACACATGGGTTCCTCCTAATGCCGGGCGAAGGTGCGGCCCGGCGCGATGCCGTAGCGGTCGAGCTTCGCGCGCAGGCCGACGCGGGAGAGGCCGAGCTCCTCCGCCGCGCGGCTCTTGTTCCACCGGCAGCGCACCAGTGTTTCCAAGAGGATGGAGGCTTCCATCCGCTCGATGCGGTCCTTCAGCGGGCCGTTGTCCGGCAGCGTGATCTCGGACAGGGCCGGGTCGGCGGCGGCGGCGCGCACCACGTGCGGGGAGAGCAGGTCGGCGCCGAGCTGCGGGCCGGTGGCGAGCACCAGCATGCGCAGCACCTCATTCTGCAATTCGCGCACGTTGCCCGGCCAGTCATAGGCGGCGATGCAGGCCAGCGCCTCCTCGGTGAAGCCCTTCACCGCCTTGCCGTGCTGGTTGCACAGGCCGTCGAGGATGGCGGTGGCGAGCGCGCGCAGGTCGCCCTTGCGCGCTTTCAGCGCCGGCATGGCCAGCACCATGGCGGAGAGGCGGTAATAGAGGTCCTCGCGGAAGCGCCCGGCGGCGACCTCCTGCACCAGGTCGCGATGGGTGGCGGCGAGCACGCGCACGTTCACCCTTTTCGCCTCGTTGGAGCCCACGGGGCGGATCTCGCCCTCCTGGAGGAAGCGCAGCAGCTTGACCTGGAAGGCCGGGGAGACGTCGCCGATCTCATCCAGCAGGATGGTGCCGCCGTCGGCCTGGTCGAGCAGGCCGATGCGGGTCATGTGGGCGCCGGTGAAGGCGCCCTTCTTGTGCCCGAACAATTCGGATTCCAACAGCTCGTCCGGGATCGCCCCGCAGTTCACCGCATGGAACGGGCGGTCGGACCGCAGACTCGAATAATGGATGGCCCGCGCCAGCAGCTCCTTGCCGGTGCCGGTCTCACCCTGGATGAGCACCGGAACATCGAACACCGCCACCTGCGCGGCGCGGCGGCAGGTCTCGTTCAAGGGGCTCTGCGGCGCGCGGATCAGCGTGTCGAAATGGAAGTTCTGCGCCACCCGCTCGCGCGCCGCCGCGAGGCGCGCCTGGGCGGCCGGGGCGGCGAGCTTCAATTCCAGCGAGAGGCGGTGGTGGTCGCGCTGGAGCGCGAACAATTGCGCGGCGTTGCGGGCCACCAGCAGCAGATGGTCCGGATGCCAGGGCTTGGTGATGTATTGGTAGATGCCGGCGGCGTTGATGGCGCCGATCATGTCCTCCGGCTCGGTATAGCCGGTGACCACCACGCGCACGATCTCCGGCCAGCGCTCGCGCACCTCGGTGAGGAAATCGACGCCGGACACCTCCGGCATGCGCTGGTCGCAGAACACCGCCTGCACCCACTCGGCCTCCAGGATCGCCCGCGCCTCCGCCGCGCCGAGCGCGGTGAAGACCTCGAATTCCTCGCCGAGCACCCGCGCCATCACCTCCACGGAGCGCGGCTCGTCGTCCACCAGCAGGAGGGCGGGGCGGGTGGTCATGGGCCTACTCCGCCGCTCGGCGGGCCGCGCCGCGCAGGGCCGCCGCGCGGGCGGCGGCTTCCTCCGCCAGCGCTTCCAGCTTCTCGGCCCGCACGTCCTCCAGCCAGGACAGCCAAGCGGCCATGCCGGCGCCGGTGCGGCTGGAGAGGGTCAGGACAGTGGCCGTGGGATTGATGCGGCGGACATTGGCGATGATGGTGTCCACGTCCACGTCCAGATGCGGCACGAGGTCCGCCTTGGTCAGCAGCACGAGGTGGGCGCCCTCGAAGATGTCGGGATATTTCAGCGGCTTGTCCTCGCCCTCGGTGACCGACAGCAGGGTCACGCGGCGGTCCTCGCCGAGATCGAAGGCGGCCGGGCAGACGAGGTTGCCCACATTCTCGATGAACAGCACCCCGCCCGCCGGCAGCGGCAGCTTGTCGAGCGCATGGCCCACCATGTGCGCATCCAGGTGGCAGCCCTTGCCGGTGTTGATCTGCACCGCGGGCGCGCCCACGGCGCGGATGCGCTCGGCGTCGTTGCTGGTCTGCTGATCACCCTCGATGACGGCGGCGGGGATCTTGTCCTTCAGCGCCTTCAGCGTCTCCACCAGCAGCGTGGTCTTGCCCGCGCCGGGGCCCGCCAGCAGGTTCAGCGCGAACACGCCGTCGCGGCCGAGGCGGGCGCGGTTGACGTCCGCATAGCCGTCGTTCTTGGCCAGGATGTTCCGCTCGATCTCCACCATGCGGCGGGCATCGAGGCCGGGGGCATGGGACCGCTCGGGCTGCGCCTCGGCGGGGGTATGGGAATGGGCGCCGTGGGCGTGGCCGTGCGCGTCGGCATGGCTATGGGCGTGGCTGTGCCCATGGCCCTCGCCATGGGCATGGGCCTCCGCATGCGCGTGGCCATGGTCATGGGAATGATCGTGGCCGTGCCCATGATCATGTCCATGGTCGTGATCGTGTCCATGGGAATGGCCGTGCTCATGGGCATGCGCCTCGCCATGGGGGCCGGAGATGGTCACGGCATCGGGGCCGCAGCCGCAGGTCACGCACATCACACCACCTCCAGGTCCTTGATGGTCATGCCGGTGCCGCCGTTGGGCACCAGGCGCTCGCCGCCGCAGCACGGGCAGGGGTCGAGCCGCGCGGCCAGCGGCACGGTCGCGTTGCAGTCGAAGCACCAGGCGCTGCCGGCTTCCTCCAGCACCACCAGTTCGGCGCCCTCCGCCAGCGAGCCCTGCATCACCACGTCGAAGCCGAAGCGCAGCGCCTCCACCTCCACCCCGGCGAAGGCGCCGATGGCGAGGCGCACCCGCGTGACGCGGGAGAAATCCTGCGCCCGCGCCGCCTCCTCCATGGAGACGCGCAGGCTCTCGCAGATGGACATCTCGTGCATCTCAGCCCCCCTGCCCCGCCAGCGTCACCGGCACGCACGGATTGACCGCCGCCAGCACCCATTGCCCCAGCATCGGCGTCTCGCGCCGCGCGGGCAAGGCGTCAAGCATGCGCTCCAGCAGCCCGGCCGGCGCCAGCGTCCAGGCGCTGGGCGGCAGCACGGCATAAGCGGCGATGCGCCCGCCCTCGGTTCGCGCGCCATGGGCCAAGAGGCCGCGCGCGGCGGCGGCGAAGCCCGCGCCGCCTTCCGTGCGCCCAGCGGCGGGGCCGGCACGCCCCGCCGCGGTGAAGAGCAGATCCACCACCCGCGCCAGCAGGCGGACGAACAGGCTCGGCCCCTCCCGTGCCAGCAGCGCCGCCAGAACCGGCGCGTGGCGCACCCGCTCCAGCACCGTGGCATCGCGCGCCGGCAAGGCGGCATCGGGCCTGCGCAAGGCATCAAGGCCCATATCGAGATCGGCCAGGGTCAGCGGCGCCAGCGGCACGCAGCCCCAGGCCGGGTCCAGCCGATCGCGCACCGCCCGCAGCAGGCGGGCCGGCAGGGTCGCGCCCCGCGCCAGCCAGAGATCGAGATCGGACAGCGACAGGCCCGGCAGGTCCGCTTCGCCGCCGACGCGCGCGGCGATCACCGCGCCCGCCTCGGCCCGGCCGAGCAGCGCCAAAGCCTCCCGCTCGCCCGGCAGGCCGAGCATCTGCGGCCATTGGTGGAACAGAGCGAGGCCGTGGTCGCGCACCGTCTCAGCGCGCATCATCTCCGCGCGCGGGGCGGCGCCGTCGGGGTCCGGCAGGCCGAGCGCCGCCGCGCTCGCCGCGCCATGGGCGGCGGCGCACAGGTTGTACACCCGCGGCAGAAGCCGCACCGCGTCTTCCGCCGGGCGGCCCACCAGCCACCGCCCCACGTCGGCCAGCGCCGGGGCGGAAAAGCCCCGGTGCCGCGCGGGGGCAAGGCTGGCGGCCGCGAGGGTCATGACGCCTCCGCCGCGCGGGCCGCGCCCACGGTGCCGAAGATGAGGTCGCGGCGGGAGCGCTCGGGCACCGGCTGCACCGGCACCGGGGCGGCCTCGGCGGCATCCGACGCCGCCGCGTCCGCATCGGCGCGCGGGGCCGGCGCGTCGCCGGCCTGCGCCTTGCCGGTCTGTGCCGTGCCGGTCTGTGCCGTGCCCCTGGCCGCCTCGGCGGCGGCCAGTTCGGCCTCGCGGCGGCGGCGGATCTCGGCGCTGGGCACGCCGGGCTCGCGGTGCGCCGGATCGAACAGCGCCACCAGCGCCGCCTGGGCGGTCTCCGTGGCCTGGAGCTGGGAGGAGAAATCGAACATGGGCGAGAACAGCGAGCAGGCCTTGTAGCAGCCCACCTCCGGGCGCTGCGCCGCCAGGAACTCATAGGTGCCGGAGGGGAAGTCCACCAGTTCCTTCGCTCCCGTGGGCTGGCCCGACCAATCCTCGTCCGGCCCCGGCAGCAGCACGAGGTTCATGAACCAGGGGGTGATCAGCATGCCGAGCCCCCGGCCCTCATGGGCCCGGAAGCCCAGCGCCTTCACGCTGAGGCTCTCGTTGACCATGGGCACGCCGCGCATCTGGCCCGCATGGATCTCGCGGAAGGCCGCCTCCAGCAGCGGCGGCACCCGCCGCACGATCTCGATGAGGCGCGGATCGACCGCCGGCTCGGCCTCGGGCGGCGGCGCGGCGGGCGTGCCGGCGTCCAGCACCATGAACTGGTCGCGGGCGCCGTCGCACACCGGGCAGCGCCAATGGTCCGGCAATGCGGTGAAGGGGGTGCCGGGGGGCACCTGCCACACCTCGCAGCCCTCCGCCGGATCATAGACATGCCAGCAGATCTTGCATTCGAGCCGGGTCTCCGGATCGAGCGTGGCGGCGCTGCCGCGATAGGAGCCTTCGAAACGCGCTGCGAGGCTCATGCCAGCGCCTCCAGCACGTCCTTCAGCCGCCCGGCGCTGTCGGAAATGTCCTCAGGCGCGGCCTTGGCCACCTCCGGCAGCTCGGTGATCTCCAGCGTGTCGAGGATCAGCATGTCGGTGGAATTGTAGAAACGCACCCGCCACACGTCGCGCCGCGCCGCCGCCTCGATGCGGCAGTTGCCATAGCCGCGCGAGAGGATGGTGACGCCGCCCTGGCCCAGCATTTGGTCGATGAGCACGAGGTCATCCGGCGTGTGCGGCAGCAGGGAGAAATTGATCACATGGGCCGGGGTGCCGGGCGCGCGCCCGGTGATGCGGTGGGCGATCTCGGCCAGGATCGGCGGGGCGTTCACCACGCCGGGGCGCGGGCGGGCGATGTCGTCCAGATCCATCTCCCACTGCGGCGGGAAGGCGCGCAGCAGCGCCCCGCGCGGAAAGGCGCCGACCTCGATGCGATCGACGCCGCCGGCGCCGCGCACCCGCCACACGCCGGCGAAGGTGGCCTCCTGCACCTCCAGCGGCGCGCCGCCGCCGGAAACGCGCACCGCCACCTCGCCCTCGCCCAGCGCCTCGTCGATGAGCGCGCGATTGGCGGCATCGAGCCCGGCGAGGGAGAAGGTCTCGTTGTCGCCCGGCCGCCAGCGGGCGAGCGCAGACTGCACGCCGTCGAGCAGCGCCAAGGCGGCGGCGCAGCCGCCCACCTCCTCCGCATCCAGCAGGTGCGGCTCGTAGACCCGCATGCCGGAGGGCATGGGCAGATAGGCGAGACCCTCGTCCTCGCCCGACTGGCTGCCGGGACCGAAGCCGACGGGCGGCTGGATGGCGAACGGGCTCTGGGCCATGGCGGCGCCTTCAGTGGCTGGTGCTGGGGGGAACGAGAAGGGCGCCGAGGCGCGCGAGATATTCATCCCAGTCGCGCATGCGGGCGAGCGAGCCGATGGGCGCGCCGGCGCGCACCACCACCAAGGCGGGCAGCGCCAGGGCCATCTGCTGGCGCAACTGCGCCTCGACGGCGGGGCCGGCGACGGCGGCGGACAGGCCGCCCGCGCCGCCATCCAGCGCCTTCACCAGGTCCGGCAGCACGGCGGCGATGTCCGGCGTCTCCAAATGCGGCTTGCCGTGCGAGGGCAGGAACAGCAGGAGGTCGCGCGGCTCGGCGGCCAGGTCGTCCAGCGCGTCGGCATAGGCATAGCCATGCGTGCTGACCAGACGCTCAACCAGAGGATGAAGGGCGGGCCGCGCTGCGGCCTCGGCGGAAAGGGACATCAGGCCTCCGTGCGTCCGGCGGCCAGCGCCGCGGCGAGGTGGGGCGGGAGCTGCGGCTCCCGATCGAGATCGGCGAAGGCCCGGTCGAGGGCGGATGCGTCCGCCGTGCCGGCCATCACCGCCGCCATGGCTTTGAGCGCCTCGGCGATCTGGCGCGCTTCCGTGGCCTCCAGGATGCGGCGGGCGGAGCCGAGGAAGACCAGCACATAGTCGCCCACCCGCGCCTCCGGCACCAGGGCGAGATCGACGGTCGAGAAGCCGTCCGGGCCGGTGCAGGCGGCGCTGTCGCCGGCCCGGCTCTCGATGCGCATGGGAAGGCCGATGCACATGGCTCAGCCGTCCCATCCGCGCCTGAGCACGCGCTCATCGCCGACCCGGCAGGCGGCATCCGCGCTCGGCCGCCCGGCCTCGTAGGCGGCGCGGCCGATGGCCGGGGCCATGAGGCCGGCGGCGCGGGGCGCGGCGGGCTGAAGCGCGATGCCGAACTCCTCGCTGAGCAGGCGGACCACCTCGGCCATGGCCGGGGCGACCTGCGCCGCCACCCCTTCGGTCAGGCCGCCGCCGTAATCGTCCAGCGTGTGCGGCTGCACGCCGACGAGGCGCAGCGCGCGCGGCAGGCAGCCGCGCAGTTGCAGCAGCGCCAGCACTTCCTGGAAGCCGGTCTGGTGCAGGCTGAGCTTGCGGGCGGAGAGCACGGCCGGCACGTCGGCATCCGCGAGGCAGTGCAGCGTGCCCGGCGGCAGGCCATAGTCCACCGCGTCGAGGATGATGACCACGTCCGCCTCTTCGAGCGCGGGCAGGAGGTAGAGCCCCTGGGTGCCGCCGTCCAGCAGCCGCACCTGGTCGGGGATGTCGTAGGCGCGGTCGAGCGCCTCCACCACGCGGACGCCGAAGCCTTCGTCCGCCCACAGGATGTTGCCGATGCCAAGCACGAGGATGCGTTCGTCGGACATGCGACGCCAGTCTCCCTGAGGGTCTCCCGGTGGCGGTCTTTGCCGCCGTTTCGAGTTCCTCCAATTCAAGAGCCGTGCCAGTCCGTCGCAGGGGCGCAAATCCTGCGCTGGCAATGGATCTGCAACGGCGGTTGGCGCGGCATGCCGCCAACTTTGCAAAGCAACCTTCCATTCTTGTCGCAGATTGGAAGGGAAACTTCCAAAGAAAAAGGCGCGGCCGGGGCCGCGCCTTCAGGATGCCGCAGACGGAGGGCCGCTATTCCGGCTCGTCGTCGCGGAACGAGCGGTAGCCGCTGGTCATGGCGGAGATCATGGTCTGGCGGGACATGATGTCCTCGCGGATCACCGAATAGACGTGGATGATCACGAACAGGATGAACACCCACATGCCCAGGTGATGCAGCGTGTGCACCTGCATCGAGCCGCCCAGCAGCGGGATGATCCAGCCGAACAGCTTGTCCTGCCAGCTGCCCAGCCCCTCGCCCTCGGAATAGAGCGCGAAGCCGGTGCCGATCATGAACAGCCCGCCCAGCACCATGACGATGAACATGAACAATTGGGCGAGCGGATTATGGCCGATGAACTTCAGCGGCCGGGGCTTCAGGAAGGCGTACCACTTCACCTCGATGATCAGCCCCCGCCAGAAGCTCGCCCGCCAGAACGGCAGGGTGAACAGCTCGCGGGAGTATGTGTTGCCCACGAACGCCCACAGGACGCGCCCCACGAAGCCGATGGCGAAGATGTAGGCCGCCGAGAAGTGCAGGAAGCGGATGATGCCCATCTGGTAATGCGCGCTCGGCTCTCCCGACAGCGTCGGCAGCGGCGAGGCGATGAGATAGCCGGTGATGCACAGCACCAGGATGCACAGCGCGTTCACCCAGTGCCATAGGCGCACCGGCGCCTCGTAGACATAGACGGTGGCGAGCCGCCGCCAGCCGCGCGGGGCGGCGGCGGCGGCGGGCGGGGCGGCCGCCGGAGGGAGCGTCGTGTCCGATGTCGCGTCGGTCATGGCGCCCCCCTATCGCACGGTGACGCGGGCGAGTTCCTCCCCGCCCGGCGCGAGAACATGGGTGGAGCAGGCGAGGCACGGGTCGAACGAGTGCAGCGTGCGCAGGATCTCCACCGGCTCGTCCGGGCGCTGCATGGGCGTGTTGAGGAGCGAGGCCTCGAACGCGCCGATATTGCCCTTGGGATCGCGCGGCCCCCCGTTCCAGGTGGTGGGCACCACGCACTGGTAGTTCTCGATCCGCCCGTCCTTGATCTTGATCCAGTGGCCGAGCCCGCCGCGCGGCGCCGCCACCGTGCCCACCCCCTTGGCCTCCTTCGGCCAGGTGGCGGGGTCCCACTTCTCCATGTTGGCGGTGGAGGTGTCGCCGGCCTTGATGTTGGCGATCAAATGGTTGAAGTCGTCCAGCATCATGGCGGCGCAATACTGCGCCTCCAGCGCTCGCGCCAGGGTGCGGCCGATGGTGGTGGGCAGCGCCTGCTTGGCGGTCAGATTGGTGCCGGCGAGCGTGTTGAAGCGGCCGAGCGCCTCGTCCACCTGGCCCTTCACATAGTCGACACCCTTGGCATAGGCCAGCGTGTAGCGGGCGAGCGGGCCCACCTCCACCGCATTGCCGCGCCAGCGCGGGGCCTTGATCCAGGAGTATTTCGCCGCCTCGTCCACGGCCTCGATATTGGTCTTGGTGCCCTTGGCGGCCGGTCCCAGCTGGTAGTTCGGCTCGGTGACGCCGTCCCAGGGGTGCAGGCCCTTGTCATTGTTGCCGGCGCCGTAGGTGTACCAGGAGTGGGTGACGAACTCCTGCACCTGCTCGGGGTCGCGCGGGTCGATGGGATGGACCTCGTTCCAATTGCCGCCGAGGATCACCCCGCCCGGCAGCCGGTCGGTGGACTTCTGGCCCTGGATGGCTTCGTAGTCGCCATAGTCCATCACATTGGTGGCCGAGAGCCCGCCGCCATAGAGCCAGTCCTTGTAGTAGCTGGCGATGGCGATGACGTCCGGCACATAGACGTTCTGCGAAAATTCGAACGCCTCCTGGAGCTTCAGCTTGACGAAGTTCAGCCGCTCCATGTTCAGCGGCGCGCCCGCCGACATGTCGCCGTCCATGTTGATGGCGCAGGGCACGCCGCCCACCATGTAGTTCGGATGCGGGTTCTTGCCGCCGAAGATGGTGTGGACCTTGACGATCTCACGCTGGAAATCCAGCGCTTCGAGATAGTGAGTCACCGCCAGAAGGTCCGCCTCGGGCGGCAGCTTGTAGGCGGGATTGTCCCAATAGCCGTTCTTGAAGATGCCGAGCTGGCCGCTCTCGACGAAGGTCTTCAGCCGGTTCTGCACGTCGCGGAAATAGCCCGGCGAGGACTTGGAATGGTTGGAGATGGCCTGCTGGAGCGCAGAGGTCGCCTTGGGGTCGGCTTTGAGCGCATTGACCGGGTTGACCCAGTCGAGCGCATGCAGATGGTAGAAGTGGACCACATGGTCGTGCCACTGCAACACCTTGGCCATGATCTCGCGGATCAGGAAGGCGTTGTTGGGGATCTTGATGTTGAGCGCATCCTCAACCGCGCGCACCGAGGTGAGCGCGTGGCAGCCGGTGCACACGCCGCAGATGCGCTCCACGAAGGCCCAGGCGTCGCGCGGGTCGCGGCCCTTCAGGATCACCTCCAGCCCGCGCCACATGGTGCCGGTGGAGACCGCGTTGCGGATAACGTTGTTGGAATCGACGTTCACCTCGCAGCGCATGTGGCCTTCGATGCGGGTGACGGGATCCACCACGATGCGGCGCCCGGCCGTGTCCAGGCTGAAGCCGTTGGGGGTCTGGATGGTCACTGGGCGTCTCCCTTGTGCTGCGCGCGCTTCAGGGCGCTGACGGCCGCGTGCACGGCGACCGCGCCGCCCACGGCGGCGGTGGCGGCAAGGCCGATCTGGTCCGCATTGGCCTCAATGCCGAAGCCCTGGCCCTTGATATCGCTGAGGCGGGCATACCAGGAGCCCTTGTCCCAGAAGCCGTCCTCCGAGCAGCCGATGCAGCCGTGGCCGGCCTGGATCGGGAAGGACACGCCGTCGTTCCAGCGCACGGTGGAGCAGGCGTTGTAGGTGGTCGGCCCCTTGCAGCCCACCTTGTAGAGGCAGTAGCCCTTGCGCGCGCCCTCGTCGTCGAACTTCTCGACATATTGCCCGGCGTCGAAATGCGGGCGGCGGTAGCATTTGTCGTGGATGCGCTGAGAATAGAACATCTTCGGCCGGCCCTGGCGGTCGAGCTCGGGGATGCGGTCGAAGGTGAGCATGTAGGTGATGACGCCGGTCATCACCTCGGCGATGGGCGGGCAGCCCGGCACCTTGATGATCGGCTTGTCGAAGATCACCTCGTGCACCGGGGTCGCCCGCGTCGGGTTCGGCCGCGCCGCCTGCACGCAGCCATAGGAGGCGCAGGAGCCCCAGGAGATGATGGCCTTGGCGTCCTTGGCCACCTTCTTCAGCTGGTCCACGAACGGCTTGCCGCCGATGATGCAATACATGCCGTCTTCGTTGAGCGGCGGATTGCCTTCCACGGCCAGAATATAATTGCCCTTATACTTGGTCATCACCTCGTCGAGGATGGCCTCCGCCTGATGGCCCGCCGAGGCCATGAGCGTGTCGTCATAGTCCAGCGAGATCATGGACAGCACCACATCCTTCACCAGAGGATGGGCGGAGCGGATGAAGCTCTCCGAGCAGCAGGTGCATTCCAGCCCGTGCAGCCAGAGCACCGGCAGGCGGGGCTTGGTCTCCATGGCGTGGGCGATTTCGGGCACCATCTCCGGGCCGAGGCCGAGGGCGGCGGCGGTGAGCGAGCAGTATTTCAGGAAGGAGCGGCGGGTGATGCCCTGCCGCCGCATCACGTCATAAAAGGTCTCGAGGCCGGCCATGCGGCGTCCCTCCGGAAGCATGTGTCCAAGCGCGGGCCGGCGTTCCACGGGGGGCGTCCGGCTCCGGCGCGCGCCGCGTCGAGGCGGCGCGCTCATGCTCCTTCAGCAACCCCCGTGCCAGAGGCTGGAAATGTTCCAGATCAAGGTCTTCCACGCGCCGTGCTGCGCCTGCGAACGGAAAGCGGACCGTCGGTTTCCACCGGCGGCGGAAAGCGCGTGACCGCCTGATGGCGGCGCGGGGGCTCAGCGTCCCTCGGCCCGCAGCAGCCGCGCCGCCGCGATAGCCGCCTGGCCGAAGGCGAGGCCGCCGTCATTGGCCGGCACCTCGGCGGGCAGGAGCACGGCGAGGCCGCGCGCGGCGAGGCGGGCGGTTACGCCCTCCAGCAGCCGGGCGTTCTGGAACACCCCGCCGGACAAGGCGACGGTGGACAGCCCCTGTTCACCCGCCACCCGCGCGGCAAGGTCCGCGAACGCCTCGGCCACGCCCACATGAAACCGCGCGGCGCATACCGACGCCGGGATGCCAGCGGCGCGATCCGCCAGCGCCGCGCGCCACAGCGGCGCGGGGTCCAGCTCCGGCAGGCCATCGCGCCCGGCGAGCGCGAACGGATAGGGCGCGGCATCGATGCCGTCGGCGGCGGCCTCCAGCGCCATCGCCGCCTCGCCCTCGAACGACAGGCGATCCGGCGCAAGCGAGAGCAGCGCCGCCATGGCATCGAACAGACGGCCGGCTGAACTCGCCAAAGGCGCGTTCAGCCCCTTGGCGATCATGGCCCGCACGGTGGCAAGCGGCTTTCCATCAAACAGGCCGGGCGGCAGGTCCGCTTGCGTCCACCCGTCCGGGCCGAGCGCGCGGTCGAGATGGGCCAGCAGCACGCGCCAGGGCTCCCGGCTCGCCGCATCGCCGCCAGCGAGCGGGATGGGCGTCAGCCGCGCCGCGCGGCGGCTGTCGGCATAATCGCAGACGAGCACTTCCGCACCCCACAGCGTGCCGTCCTCGCCGAGGCCGAGGCCATCCAGCGCCATGCCCACCACCGGCCCGGCGTCGCGCCGCCAGCCGTTCTCCGCCAGCGTCGCGGCGATGTGGGCGTGATGGTGCTGGATGGCGAGCAGCGGGAGGCCATGGCGCGCCGCGAAGGCGGTGCCGAACGCGGTGGCGCGATAGCCGGGGTGCAGGTCCACCGCCACCGCCTGCGGCGCGTGGGCGAACACCCGCGCATAGTCGGCGAGCGCCAGCGCGAATTCCTCCTCCACGGCGGGCGTGTCCAGGTCGCCCAGGTGGTGGGTGAGCAGCGCCTTGCGGCCGTGGCTGAGGCAGGCGGCGCTCTTCAGGTCGCTGCCCAGGGCGAGGATGGGCGGGGCGGCCTCGAAATCCTCCGGCCAATGGTGCGGCCGGGGCGCCTGCCCGCGCCCGCGCCGCATCACGCGGGGACGGCCCGCCGCCACCCGCACCACGCCGTCCTCCAGCCGCCGGGCGATGGACCGGTCATGGGTGAGGATGCCGTCGACGATGCCGGCAAGCGCGGGCGCCACCTCGTCGTCGCGGAACACCTGCGGTGCGTTCGCCGCATTGGCGCTGGTCATCACCAGCGGACGGCCCGCCGCCGCCAGCAGCAGGTGGTGCAGCGGCGTATAGGCCAGCATCAGGCCCACATGGCTCTGCCCCGGCGCCACGGGCGCGGCGAGCGGCCCGTCCGCCCGGCGGCGCAGCAGCACGATGGGCGCGGATGGGTCGGTGAGCGCGGCGGCCTCCTCGCGCGTCACGCAGCTGAGCGCGCGCGCAGCATCGAGGTCCGCCACCATGACAGCGAGGGGTTTGGCCGGGCGCCGCTTGCGGCGGCGCAGGTCCGCCACCACCGCCGCGTCGGTGGCGTCGCAGGCGATGTGGAAGCCGCCGATGCCCTTCACGGCGAGGATCGCCCCCGCCCGGAGCGCGGCGGCGGCGGCTTCCAGCGCCGCGTCGCCGGAGACGGCCGCCGCGCCGTCCGGCGTCAGGAACGACAGGCGCGGGCCGCAGGCCGGGCAGGCGATGGGCTGGGCATGAAAGCGCCGGTCGGCGGGATTCTCGTATTCCGCCCGGCAGTCGGGGCAGAGCGGGAAGCCGCGCATGGTGGTGCGGGGCCGGTCGTAGGGCAGGCCCTCCACGATGGAGAAGCGCGGGCCGCAATCGGTGCAGTTGGTGAAGGGGTAGCGGAAGCGCCGGGCGGCGGGCTCGGCGATCTCCGCCCGGCAGGCCGGGCAGGTGGCGATGTCCGGCACGATGCCCACCGACACCGCGCCCGCACCGCTCTCCAGGATGCGGAAATCCCCGTACTCCGGCGGCGCGGCGGGGCGGCTCTCGACGTGCTCCACCCGCGCCAGCGGCGGGGCCTCGCGGGCCAGCGCGGCGCGGAAGGCGGCGCGGGCAGCCTGCGGCCCGCCCAGATGGATCACCACCGCGTCGCCCGCATTGCGCACGCTGCCGGAAAGCGCCAGCCTTTGGGCGAGGCGCCAGACGAAGGGGCGGAAGCCGACGCCCTGCACGATGCCGCGCACCGTGATCTGTTCTCCCGCGCCGTCCTGCCCCAGGCTCTCCTGCCCCAAGCTCTCCTGCCCCTCGCCCTCCGGCTCCATGGCGCGCCTCAATGCACCGTGCAGACCATGCAGGGATCGAACGAGCGCACGATGTGCTGCACGCTGAGCGGCGTGGTCTCGCCGGGCAGGACCGCCGCGCCCACCAGCGCCGCCTCCAGCGGGCCGGGCACGCCCGCCGCGTCGCGCGGCGAGAAGTTCCAGGTGGTGGGGGCGATGATCTGGTAGCGGGAAATGCGCCCGCCCGCGATCTCCACCCAATGGCCGAGCGCGCCGCGCGCGGCTTCCGTCAGCCCCACCGCGCGGCCCGCCTGCGGATGGGTGCCGGGCGTGCACCAGGGAGCGTTGGGCTCCAGCGCCCGCACCCAGCCCTCCATGGCGATCAGGGTGCGCGCGGTCTCCACCAGCCGCGCCACCACGCGGGCGAACACGCTGCCGCCGCCCGCGCCGACCATCGCCCGCAGCAAGGGCTGGCCGTCGATCACCTGCCGGGCCAGCGCCCCGGTCTCGAACGGCAGGCCGGCGAGGCGCGGCGCCTTGCACCAGGTGTAGCCGGTCTCGTCCAGGCCATCGGGAATGGTGGAGCCGGCGAAGGGATGGTGCGGGACCGCGCGGTCCTCCATGCGGGCGAAGGTGTGGTCCTCGGCGATGGCGGCGGGGTCGAGACGGCCCGGCCGGCGCTCCGCATAGGTGCCGGCGGGATAGAGCGGCCCGTCGTCGCCGGGATAGGCGCCGAAGCTCAGGAAGCGGTCATAGGCCCGGCCGATGCGCTCCAGCCCGAGGTCGGCGGCGATCTCCAGGAACAGGCGGAAGTCGCCCGCCGGCCCCGTGGCGCGCCACGCCTCCAGTTCCTCGCGGGCGGCCAGTTCCGCCACCCGCTCCAGCGGGGCGCCGTAGAGATGCGCCTCCAGCGCCGCGCGCACCGCGCCCAGCGTCGCCAGCAGCCGCATCTGGTCGCGCGGCTCGGCCCGGCGCGTCACCCCGCCCGGCTGGATGGCGAGCGTGTGCGGCCAGCGCCCGGCCAGCAGGCCGAGGATGTGCATGAGGGTGGCCCGCGCCGCCATCAGCCGCCGCGCGCTGGTGCCTTTGCCGGCCTTGAAGCGCGCCTCGGCCTCGGCGAACCAGGGCCGGCCCGCATAAGCGGCGCGGGCGAAATCCGGCATGAAGAAGAGGTGGAAATGGGTCAGGTGGTCGGCCACGTTCTCGGTGGCCACCAGGAGGTTGGTGGCGATGCGCCCGTTCTGCGTCGGCCCGATGCCCTGGAGCCCGGCCAGGGCCAGCGCCGCCGCCTGCGACTGCGACACCGAGCAGATGCCGCAGATGCGCGGCGCGATCACCAGCGCGTCCGCCGGGTCGCGCCCCTCCAGGATGCGCTCGAAGCCGCGGAACAAGGGCGAGTTGACGAAGGCCGCGCGCACCGCGCCGTCCGCCACCTCCAGGCGCACTTCCAGGTCGCCTTCCACGCGGTTGAACGGGCCGACGATCAGGCGGCGCGCGCCCTCGGCCCCGGAGGGGGTGTTCATCGCCGCTTGATGTCCCGCACGGTGGGCGGCATCACCACATGGTCCGACACCGCGTTGCGCCGCAGCCGCTCCGGCGTCGCCGCCTTGGCCAGCGAGGACAAGGCGATGAACCAGGCCTTGGGCATGTCGGTGGGCAGGCCCACGGGAATGCCGGCGATCTTCGGCGTCTGGAGATAGGGGTGGCCCGGCTCCTCGAACTCGGGCGCGGTGCAGTTGATGCAGGCATAGCCGCCGCGGGTGCAGGAGCCTTCCCCGTTCCAGGGCCGCGTGTTGCAGTCCGCATGGGCCTGCGTGCCCAGGCACCCCAGGTGCTCCATCATGCAGCCGAGGTCGGAGAGCTTCTCCGCGCTCGCCTTGTACTCGTAATATTCGTTGCGCGGGCAGCCGTGGTGGACGAGATGGTCCGCATAGAAGCGCGGGCGGCCGTAGGAATCCAGATCGCCCGCGCCCATCAGCCCGGCGGCGAGCAGCATCAAGGTCTCGGTGATCCAGTTGGGATGGGTCGGGCAGCCCGCCACGTTGATCACCGGCAGGCCGGCGCGCGAACGGAACCCCGCGCCCAGGGCGCCGCCGGCGCGGCGGCCGTCATATTGCAGGCCGCAGGCGTCGGTGGGGTTGCTGCCCGCCGCCGTCACCCCGCCATAGGCGGCGCAGGTGCCGATGGCCACCACATGCTCCGCCACGCCCGCCAGGTCGCGCACCCAGTCGATGGTCGGCCGGCCGGTGCCGGCGAGCACATGGAAGCGGCCGGTATTGTTCGGTCCGCGCAGCAGCGCGCCCTCCACGCACAGCGCATCGAGGCGGATCTCGCCCGCCGCCACCCGCTCCAGCAACGCCACCGCCTCCGCGCCGGTCTCCTCCGACAGGCTGGGGTGCCAGAGCATATGGATGCCGGCGGTCTCCAGCGTGGTCATCAGGTCCGGCGCCTCGGCGCAGAGCAGCGACATGGTGCAGCCGCCGCAGCCGCCCGATTGCAGCCAGAGGATGGTGAACGGCGCGCGCCGCGCGAGGTCCATCATGACGGGGTACTCCCGGCGGCGGGCAGGGACAGGGTCATCACCGCGCCGCCGGCCGGATGGTTGGCGGCTTGAAGCGTGCCCTCGTGCTCCTGCACGCTGCGATAGCTGATGGAAAGGCCGAGCCCGGTGCCCTTGCCCACCGGCTTGGTGGTGAAGAAGGGATCGAACACCCGCGAGAGGATGTCCGGCGCGAAGCCCGGGCCGGTGTCGCGCACGCGGATCACCACCCGGCTTGCCTCCCGGCGGCCGGTGATCTCCAGCCGCCGTTCCGCGCGGCCCTCCATGGCGTCGAGGGCGTTCTGGATCAGGTTCATCATCACCTGGTGCAATTGCCCCGGATGGCCGGAGACGTCCAGCCCCTCGGCGAGGTCGGTCGCCACCGCCACCTCGGGGCTCTGCGCCTTCGCCACCCAGTCCAGCGCCGAGCGCACGAGGCCCGCCATGTCCACCGGCTCGCACGCCTGCCGCCGGTCGGAGGAGAAGCGGCGCAGGTCGGCGACGATGTCGCGCACCCGCTCGGCGCCCTCCAGCATGCCGGCCAGCGTCGGGCCGAGCTCGGCCAGGGTGCGGTCGATCTTCAGCTCCGCGCGCAGCGGCGCCAAGGCGGGGTTCGGCGTGCCGTGCACGGCACCGAGATAGGCGGCGAGGCGCTCGCTGTAGCGCTTCAGGGTGTGGGCGTTGCCATAGACGAAGGAGATCGGGTTGTTCAGCTCATGCGCCACCCCGGCCACCAGCCGGCCGAGCGAGGCCATCTTCTCCGCCTGGATCAGCTGCTGCTGGGTCTCCTTCAGCCGCTCGTGGGCGGCGGCGAGGTCGCTATAGGCCTTGCGCAATTCGCCCATGGGCCGGCCCATGAGCACGATGCCCACCGCCCGCCCGCGCGGATCGAAGCGGATGGCGCCGTTGACCGAGACCGGCAGCGGCCCCTCCGGCGTGGCGAAGGCGAAGTCCTGGTCGACGATGCGCTGGCGGCGGGCGACCACGGCCAGCACGTCGGCGAAGCTCGCGGGCGAGCCCGGCGCCAGCAGGTCGGCCAGCTTCAGTTCCAGCAGCGCCGATGCGGTGCGGCCGAACAATCGCTCGGCGGCGACGTTCACCTGCTCGATGCGGCCGGTGAGGTCGCAGGCGATGAGCACGTCGGTCATGGAGGCCATCACGCCGGCGATGAAGGCGTGCGCCTCCTCCAGCGCGTCGTTCTTCGCCTCCAGCTCCACCTGCTGGGAGAGCAGCTCGGCATAGGTCTCGTCCATCTTCTGGATGACCGAGATCCACGCCTGCTCCGCCTCCGCGCCGAGCACGCCGATCTCCTCCCCGGGACCGGGGGAGGCGGGCGGCGCGGGGCCGGTGCTGCGCGTGGGGGACATGAGGACGAACCCGCGGGTGGCGATCAGCCCATGCTACGCCCCCGCCGGGCCGGACGACAACTCAGCCCTCCGCCGGGGCGCAGAACAGGCCGTACAGGGTCTCCAGCACCGCCCGCACCTCGCGGCTGGCGAGGCGGTAGTGGATGGTCTGCCCCTCGCGCCGGGTGGCGACGAGGCCCTGGAGGCGCATCTTGGCCAGATGCTGCGACAAAGCCGACTGGCTGAGCCCGGCGAAGGCCGCCAGCTCGCCCACCGAGCGCTCGCGCTCCACCAGATGGCAGAGCACCAGCAGGCGCTTGGCATTGGCCATGGAGGCGAGCAGAGCGGCGGCCTCCTCCGCGCGCGGTTCGAGGATGGACAGCGGCGTGTCCGGCGCGGGGCCGGCGTGGGACAAGGTGACGCTTGACATATTAGAAGAACCTAATATTTGTTTATTAGAATTTACTCATGGAGGATCCCATGGTCAATGTCGGTTCTTTCGATCGCGCTGCGCGCCTCATCGCCGGCCTCGTCCTCATCGCCCTTCCCTTCGTGCCGGCCGCCGCCGCGGCCCTCGCCGGGCTCGGCGGCTGGATCTGGGTGCTGCCGGCGGTGGGCGCCGTCCTCGTCCTCACCGGGCTGTTCCGCTTCTGCCCGGCCTACGTCCTGCTCGGCATCCGCACCTGCCCGCTGAAGTGAGATGGCATTTCAATCATGATCACGGTCTTCACCCCCTTCGCCTCGCTCGTCGGCGGCGCGCTCATCGGCCTTGCGGCGGTGCTGCTGCTGGCCACCAGCGGGCGCATCGCCGGCATCAGCGGCATCGCCTCGCGCCTGTTCCCACCCTATGAGGACAGCGGCCTTGCCGGCCGCATCGCCTTCCTCGCCGGCCTTGTGCTGGCCCCCGTCCTGGTCATGGCCGCCACCGGCGCGCCGATCATCCAGACCGTCTCCGGCAACCTGCCGCTGATGGCCGCCGCCGGCCTGCTGGTCGGCTTCGGCTCGGTGTGGGGCTATGGCTGCACCAGCGGCCACGGCGTCTGCGGCCTCGCCCGGCTCTCGCCGCGCTCGCTGGTCGCCACCGCCGTCTTCATGCTGGCCGCCGGGCTCACCGTCCTGGTGGTCCGCCACGGCCTTGGAGGCTGACATGGGCATCCTCGCGCAACTCCTCGCCGGCCTCGTCTTCGGCCTCGGCCTGGTGATCTCCGGCATGGCGAACCCCGCCAAGGTGCTGAACTTCCTCGACGTGGCCGGCACCTGGGACCCGAGCCTCGCCTTCGTCATGGCCGGCGCCGTGGCCGTGACCTTCATCGGCTTCCGCCTCGTGCTCGCCCGGCCGCGCCCGCTGTTCGCCGCCGCCTTCCAGGTGCCGACGCGGCGCGATCTCGAACCGCGCCTGATCGTCGGCCCGGCGATCTTCGGCATCGGCTGGGGCCTGTCGGGCCTGTGCCCCGGGCCGGCCTTCACCGCCCTTGCCCTCGCCGCGCCCGGCGCGCTCGTCTTCATGCCGGCCATGCTCGCCGGCATGGCCGCCGCCCGCTGGCTCGCGACCCGCGCGCCCGCCATCCCCTCCCCTTCCCGCTGAAAGGAGCCGCTTATGTCCGCCAGCATGACGCCCACCAGCCCGACGCCTCCGGTCCCCCATGCCGTGGCGCTCGACGTGAAGCCGCAGGTCACCGCCTTCTTCGACGCGCCGACCAATACGGTGAGCTACGTGGTGAAGGACCCCGCGTCCTCCGCCTGCGCGGTCATCGACAGCGTCATGGACATCGACTACGCGGCGGGACGCATCGCCTACCAGTCCGCCGACGCGATCATCGCCTTCATCCGCGACCATGGCCTGACGCTGGAATGGCTGATCGAGACCCATGTGCACGCGGACCATCTGTCCGCGGCGCCCTATATCCAGGGCAAGCTCGGCGGCAAGCTGGGCATCGGCGAGAAGATCACCGTGGTGCAGGACACCTTCGGCAAGATCTTCAACGAGGGCACCGAATTCCAGCGCGACGGCAGCCAGTTCGACCGGCTGTTCGCGGACGGCGACACCTACGCCATCGGCACCATGACGGCCTTCGCCATGCACACCCCCGGCCACACCCCGGCCTGCATGACCCATGTGATCGGCGACGCCGCCTTCGTCGGCGACACGCTGTTCATGCCGGACGGCGGCACCGCGCGGGCGGATTTCCCCGGCGGCGATCCCCATGTGCTCTACCGCTCCATCCGGCGCGTGCTGGCGCTGCCGCCGCAGACCCGCCTGTTCATGTGCCACGACTACGGCCCGAACGGCCGGCAGATCCAGTGGGAGACCACCGTTGCCGATGAGCGGGCGCACAATGTGCACGTGCGCGACGACATCACGGAGGAGGAATTCGTCGCCATGCGTTCGGCCCGCGACGCCACGCTGGACATGCCGCGCCTCATCATCCCCTCCATCCAGGTGAACATGCGGGCCGGCGAGCTGCCGCCGCCCGATGCGGATGGCAAGCGCTTCCTGAAGGTGCCCATCAACGGGCTCTGACGCGGCCTTGCCTGCCCCCGGCCGCTCCGGCCCCTGAGCGCCGGGGGTTCCTTCCACTTTCCCCTGCCCGCCCGCCGATCCGCTGCGACCGGCGTCGGCGGAGCCATGGCCTTCCCTCGGAGACACCCGCGTGCCCGCTCTCACCGATATCCTGACCCTGGGGTCCGGCACCCTCGTCGGGCTGGTGCTCGGCCTCATCGGCGGCGGCGGCTCGGTGCTGGCGGTGCCGCTCCTGGTCTATCTGGTGGGCGTTCCGTCCCCGCACGTGGCCATCGGCACCAGCGCCATCGCCGTGGCGGTCAGCGCCACGGTCAACCTCGCCGGCCACGCCCGCGCCGGCCATGTGAAATGGCCCTGCGCCACGGTGTTCGCCGCCGCCGGCATCGCCGGGGCCGCGATCGGCTCGACGCTGGGCAAGGCCATGGACGGGCAGAAGCTCCTGCTGCTGTTCGGCGGCCTGATGGTGGTCATCGCCATCACCATGTTCCGGCGCACCGGAGCGCGGGAGGATGCCGGCGTGCGGCTCTCCCCCGCTTCCGCCCCGCGCCTGCTGCCCCGGCTGCTGGCCTATGGCGTCGGCGTCGGTGCGCTGTCCGGCTTCTTCGGCATCGGCGGCGGCTTCCTCGTGGTTCCCGGGCTGCTGGCCGCCACCGGCATGCCGCTGATCTTCGCCATCGGCTCGTCGCTGGTGGCGGTGACCGCCTTCGGCGTCACCACGGCCGTGAACTACGCCATCTCCGGCTTCGTCGACTGGCGGATGGTCGCCGTCTTCATCGCCGGCGGCGTGCTCGGCGGGTTCGCCGGGCGCCGGCTCGCCGGCCGCATGGCGGCGCGCAAGGGCCTGCTGGCGCGGGTGTTCGGGGTGGTGGTCGCCGCCGTCGGGCTCTATGTCATCGCCCGCGGCCTGCTCGCGCTGGCAGGCTGACCGGCCTTCGCAACGCCCCGCGGTGGATTACCCCCGCCGATCCCGTATAAGACGCCACAGCGCATGCCGCGCTGGCGAAAGGACCGGGACGTGAGCGACGAGATCATCGTGAAGGACAGCAACGGCACCAAGCTCGCCGACGGCGATTCCGTGACGTTGATCAAGGACCTCAAGGTCAAGGGCACCTCGGAGACGCTGAAGCGCGGCACCCTGGTCAAGAACATCCGCCTCACCGGCGACCCGGCCGAGGTGGAATGCAACACCAAGCAGGTGAAGGGCCTCGTGCTGCGCACCGAGTTCCTGAAGAAGGCCTGAGGGCGCGAGGTCCTTGGGCACCACGCGCCCCTGAAACGCCAACCGCCCAGCCCAAGGGCTGAGCGGTCGGTCGGCTGCGCCGGACGGACCTTGCGTCGCGTCCGGCACCGCGCCGCGCGAGCGCCGGCCAGGGGCTCGCGTGGTGGGGACGTCCGGATGATGAGGCCGCGCCCAGGCCTGCTGCGGCGCGGCCCCCGGTCCTATTTTCCCGCCGCCTTGCGGCGCTCGGCTTCATCGCTCATCAGCTCGTACCACATGGCGTTGAGCACCGCGAAGGCGGCGGCCAGCGGCAGGCCGAGGATCCAGGCGAAATACCACATGATACTGTCTCCTCGTTCAGTAGGCGTGGCCCTGCCCGTCGGCGATGGACTTGGCGTCGACCTTGCCCCACAGCACCCGGTAGACCCAGGTGGTGTAGGCCAGGATGATCGGCATGAAGATCACCGTGCACACCAGCATGATGAACAGCGTGAGATGGCTCGATGAGGCATCCCACACCGTCAGGCTCGCCCGCGGGTCGAGCGAGGACGGCAGGATGAACGGGAACATGGACACGCCCACGGTGGCGATGATGCCGGCGATGCTGAGCCCGCTCAGCAGCAGCGCGCCCACCTCCAGCCGCGCCCGGAGCGCCAGGCCCGCCCCCGCAGCGCCAAGGAAGCCCAGCCCCGGCACCGCCAGCAGCCAGGGATAGGCGGCATAATTGGCGAACCAGGCCGCGCGCGCGGTCTCCACGCTCTTCATCAGCGGGTTGGAGGGGCCGAGCGGGTTGATGACGCCGGTGATCTTGTAGCCGCCGACGAACAGGAACAGCGCCACGCCGCCGAGCGCGAACAGCGCCACGGTGGCGAGCGCGGCGAGGCTGCCGTAGCTGCGTGCCCGCGCCGCCACCGGCCCTTCGGTCTTCAGCACCAGCCAGGTGGCGCCGTGCATCACCACCATGGCGACGGAGAGCAGCCCGCACAGCAGGGCGAACGGGTTGAGCAGGCCGAAGAAGCTGCCTTCGTAGAAGATCCGCAGGTCCTCGTCGAAGCGGAACGGCACGCCCTGGAGGGTGTTGCCCACCGCCACGCCGAAGATCAGCGCCGGCACGAACCCGCCGAGGAACAGCGCGCAGTCCCAGCCCCTGCGCCACGCCGCGCTGTCGCGCTTGGAGCGATACTTGAAGCCCACGGGCCGCACGATCAGCGCCGCCAGGATGGCGAACATGGCGAGATAGAAGCCCGAGAAGGACACCGCATAGAGCGGCGGCCAGGCGGCGAAGATGGCGCCGCCGCCGAGGATCAGCCACACCTGGTTGCCTTCCCACACCGGGCCGATGCTGTTGATGGCCACCCGGCGTTCCAGGTCGGTGCGGGCGACGAACGGCAGCAGCGCGCCCACCCCGAGGTCGAAGCCGTCGGTGACGGCGAAGCCGACGAGCAGCACGCCCAGCAGCAGCCACCAGATCAGGCGCAGAACCTGATAGTCGATCAATTCATGCAGGATCATGGGATCACTCCGCAGGCACGACGGTGGCGGGGATGAGCACGGCGTCCGGCGCGTCGTCCGGTGACGGCCCCTTGCGGACGGCCCGCAGCATCAATGCCATCTCGATCACGAACAGGACGCTGTAGAGCAGGGCGAAGCCGACGATGGTGAGCAGCACCGTCGCCGCCCCGAGGCTGGACACCGCCGATGCGGTGGGCAGGATGCCCTCGATGATCCACGGCTGGCGGCCGAACTCGGCGACGAACCAGCCGCTCTCGGCGGCGATCCAGGGCAGCGGGATCGAGATCACCGCGAGGCGCAGCAGCAGCGGGTAGCGGTCGAGCATGCGGCGCGCGGAGAGCACGAAGAAGGTGACCATCAGCAGGATGAAGTAGAAGCCGAGGCCCACCATGACGCGGAAGGTCCAGAACAGCGGCGCCACCTGCGGCACCGTATCCCACGCCGCCTGCGACACCTGCTCGGGCGTCGCCTTGCGCGGGTCGTCCACATAGCGCTTCAGCAGCAGGGCGTAGCCGAGCAGGTTGCCATTGTCCTCGAACGCCTGCTTCACGTCTGGCGCCACCGCGCCGCTGCCGGCGGCGCGGATCTTCTGCAAGGCGTCGAAGGCGGTGACACCGAGCTTGATGTTGACCTTGGCGCGCTCCACCAATTGCTCGATGCCCTCCACCGGGGTGGTCAGCGAGCGGGTGTCGATGAGCCCGCCGACCCACGGGATCTCCACCGCATAATGGGTCTCGCGCGCCTTCTGGTCGGGGAAGCCCACCACGGTGAAGGGAGCCGGCGCCGGCTCGGTGCGCCAGGTGGCCTCCATCGCCGCCAGCTTCATCTTCTGGTGCTCGGTGGTGAGGTAGCCGCTCTCGTCGCCCAGCACCACCACGGAGAGCGAGGCGGCGAGGCCGAAGGAGGCGGCGACGGTCATCGAGCGCTTGGCCAGCTCCACGTGCCGGCCCTTCAGCAGGTACCAGGCCGAGACGCCGAGCACGAACACCGAGGCGACGGTGTAGCCGGCCGAGACGGTGTGCACGAACTTGGCCTGCGCCACCGGGTTGAACAGCACGGCGTAGAAGTCGGTCACCTCCATGCGCATGGTCTGCGGGTTGAAGGCGGCGCCCACCGGATTCTGCATCCAGCCGTTGGCGATGAGGATCCACAGCGCCGAGAAGTTGGAGCCGAACGCCACCGCCCAGGTGGCGGTGAGGTGCCCCACCTTGGACATGCGGTCCCAGCCGAAGAAGAACAGGCCGACGAAGGTGGCTTCAAGGAAGAAGGCCATCAGGCCCTCGATCGCCAGCGGGGCGCCGAAGATGTCGCCCACATAATGGCTGTAGTAGCTCCAGTTCATCCCGAACTGGAACTCCATGACGAGGCCGGTGGCGACGCCGATGGCGAAGTTGATGCCGAACAGCGTGCCCCAGAACTTGGTCATCTGCCGCCAGATGCGCCGGCCGGTCATCACATACACCGTCTCCATGATGGCGAGGATGACGGACAGGCCCAGCGTCAGCGGCACGAACAGGAAGTGGTAGAGCGCCGTCATCGCGAACTGGAACCGCGATAGGGAAACGATATCGAATTCCATCCTGTCTCTCCTCGGGGTCGCCCTGTCCCCTGTTACGTCTCTCTACGGCGGTGCCCCGCGCCCGCAAGTGGGTAAATTGCCCGCCCTCAGTCGGGCCTGAGCCCGGCGAGCGCCGCGTCGAACCCCGGCTCCCCGCGCACCGGCCGGGCGATCACCCGGCCCTGCGCCATCACCAGCAGGCGATCGCACAATGCGGCCTCGCGGCGGATATGGGTGGCGACCACCAGCGTGCGGCCGCCGGCGCGCTCGGCCAGGCTCGACAGCACGCCCTCGGCGGTCTGCGCGTCGAGCCCCTCGGTCGGCTCGTCCAGCAGCCAGAGCGCGGTGTCGCGCAGCAGCAGCCGGGCCACGGCCAGGCGCCGCGCCTGCCCGCCGGACAGGCCGAGCCCGCCCTCGCCGAGCCGCGCGTCGAGGCCGCCGGGCATGGCCCGCACGTCGTCCGCCAGCCCCGCGGCGGCGAGCGCGGCCCAGAGCGCGGCATCGTCCGCGGCCGGCGCGGCGAGGCGCAGATTGTCCCGCAGGCTGTCCTGGAACAGTTCGGTGCGCTGGGTCAGCGTCGAGGCCGCCACCGCCTCCACCGTGCCCTCTCCGGGCACGGCCTCGCCGGCGATCAGGGCCATGAGGCTCGACTTGCCGGCCCCGCTCGCGCCCACCACGGCGACGCGCGCGCCGGCCTCGATGACCACGGACACATCGTCCACCGCCGGGCGAGCGGCGTCGGCATGGCGGAAATCGACCCGCGACAGCCGCACGGCGAGGCCGGCGGGCGGAGCCAGGGGCATCACGCCGGCCGGCTGCGGCGCGAGGCGCGGCGCCAGGCGGCGCGAGGCGAGCAGGGTGCGGCCGAGCTCGAGCGCCCCGCGGCGCAGGGCGGCGAACGGCTCCAGCGCGGCAAGCGTGCCCAGCACCACGGCGGCGGCCACCGGCGCGCCGATCTCGCCGGACTGGGCCAGCCAGCCGGCCAGCAGCAGCGCGCCGGCGAGCAGCGCCGCGCCGCCGATGCCGAAGCCGGCACCCACCAGGGTCTCGGTGCGGTTCAGCGCGTGATCGGCCTGGGCGAGCGCCGCATCGGCGGCGATCAGCCGCCGGCGCTGCGCCGGCAGGCGGCCGGCCATGGCCAGCTCGGTCTGGCCCGCCACGAGGTCGATGGTGCGCGCCCGCAGCGCCTCCATGGCGTGGATGCGCCGGCGGTTGGCGGCATAGGCGGCGCGGGCGCCCGCATAGGGCAAGCCGAGGCCGAGCAGCAGCAGACCGCCGCCCAGGGCGGCGCCGGCGAGCGGCCCGGTGACGCAGGCCAGCGCGATGCCGGCGGCGAGCGCGGCGACCACCGCCGCGCCTGCCGGCACCAGCACCCGCAGATAGAGCTGGCCGAGGGCGTCGATGTCCTCGGTCAGGCGGAACAGGACACGGGCCGGCCGGGCAAGCAGCGCGCGGGCGGCCCCGGGCGCCGCCCAACCCCGGAACAATTGCTCGCGCAGGCCGGCGAGCACGCCGAGCGTCGCCTCGTGGGTGACGAGCCGCTCGCCATAGCGCGCGCCGGTGCGCGCCAGCGCCAGGAAGCGGATCGCGGCGGCGGGGCCGAAGACGTCGAAGGCCAGCGCGGTGCCGGCGGAAAAGCCGGCGATGGCGGTGGCGGCGATGAACCAGCCGGAGAGGCTCAGCAGGGTCATGCCCGCCAGGACGGTCAGTGCGGCGAGCAGCGCGCCGCCCGCCAGGGCCGGCCAGCGCTCGGCCAGGAACAGCGCCAGCACCGGCTTCAGCGCCGCCCAGGGCAGGTGGACGCGGGGGCGCGCCGTGGCGGCGGGCGGGGATTGGCGGGGGGTCATGCGCGCGCCTCCAGCCGGACGATCCGGTCCATGCGGGCGGCGAGCACCGGATCATGGGTGGCGACGATGAGCGTGCGCCCGGACGCCAGCGTGAGCAATGCCTCGGTCATCTCGGCGGCGGTGGCGGCGTCGAGATGCGCGGTGGGCTCGTCGGCCAGCACCAGTTGCACGCGCGGATCCACCGCCGCGCGGGCGACCGCAAGGCGCAGGGCCTCGCCGCCGGAGAGACCGGCCCCGTCCTCGCCGACACCGATGCCATGCCGGCCCGCCGTCACGCCGCCGAGCACGGAGAAGGTGAGCGCCTCGTCCACCGCCTCGGCGCTGATCTCCGGCCGGCCGAGCGCCACGTTGGCACGCAGCGAACCGGCGAAGAAATGCGGCCTCTGGCCGATCCAGGCCATGCCGGCGCGCAGGTCCGCGGCGGTCTCCGGCGCCAGCGCGACGCCGCCGATCCGCACTTCGCCCGCCGCCACCGGCGCGAGCCCTGCCACCAGCGCCAGCAAGGTGGACTTGCCCGTGCCGCTCGGCCCCAGCAGGGCCACCCGCTCGCCGGGGCGAACGGCGAGGGAAAAGGCGTCGAACGGCGCCGTCCCGCCGGCGTGCCGGAAGGAGACGGCGCGCAGCTCCACGCCGGGCGCGGGGGCGGCGGCACGGGGCTCTGGCCCCACCACGTCGGCGCCGGGCAGCGGCAGGCCCGGCATGCTCAGCCGGTCGAGCGTGGCGAAGGCGGCCTCGCCGGCGGCGCGGTCGTGCCACACCGCGGAAAGGTCGCGCATGGGCTCGAAGAAGGCCGGCGCGAGCATGAGGATGAACAGCCCCTCGCCCAGCGACAGGCGTCCGCCCCAGGTGCCGAACTCCATGGTGCCGAGCAGATGGAAGCCCACATAGACCGCCACCATGGCCACGCCGAGGGCGGAAAACAGCTCCAGCACGGCGGAGGACAGGAAGGCGATGCGCAGCACCGCCATGGTGCGCGCCCGCAGGTCTTCCGCGCTCGCCCGCAGCCGGGCGGCGGTGAGGTCCACCGCGTCGAGCGCGCGGATGGTGGAAAGGCCGCGCAGCCGGTCCAGCAGAAAGCCGTTCATGTCGCCCATCTGCGCCAGCTGGGCCTCGCTCGCCGCCTGCGCCCGCATGCCGATCAGCGCCATGAAGAGGGGAATGAGCGGCAGCGCCACCAGCAGCACCAGCGCCGCCGCCCAGGAGAGCGGCAGCACCACGGCGAAGATGACCAGCGGCACGAAGGTGGCGCGCATCCGCGCCGGGCGGAAGCGGGACAGATAGGGCACCACCGCTTCCGCCTGTTCGGCGATGGCGCTGGCGGCAAGGCCCGCCGCCGGCCGCTCGCGGTCGAGCGGCGAGCGCACCGCGAGCGCCAGGCCGACGCGCCCACGCAATGCGGTGAGCGCGGCCCGGGCGGCATGGTGGCACAGCCGCCCGCCCGCCGCTTCCAGCCCCGCGCGCAACACGCCGAGGGCGAGCACGATACCGGCGGGCAGAAGCAGAGCGGCGACGCCCGCGCCAGCGGCAATGGCGTCGATGCCATAGGCGATCAACGCCGCCTGGCCGATGAACAGCAGGGCGCCCGCTGCCTGGAGCGCCGCGCCGATGGACGCCTGGCGCTTGCCGATGGCGCGCGGGTCCGACGCCTCCGGCTCGGAGGCCCGCGCGGGAGCCGGCCGCAGCCGGCCGTGCGGGGCAACGCCCTCGCCGCCCTTGGGACGCGGGCGACGGACCGCGGGCGCGGTCTCCACGACCATGCGGAAGTCCGCTGGCGTCGCCGCCGGTGTCTGGGAATGACGGGTCATTGCGTAGATTTCCCCCGCAAGGCACGACGGCTCGGCCGGAACTTATCGGTGGCGTCCAACAATCGAGTGACCTTTGCTCCCAGCCGGAGCAGCCCGGCAAGGCGCGTATTGTCCAAGGCCTTCACCTCGTCGTACCAGCCGGCAAGCTGGCCGATCAGGCCCTGCATCTGCCGCATCCGCGCCTGGGCGTGGCGGTCCCCCGCATCGGCGGCGCGGCGGGCGATGAGATCGTCCAGCACAGCTGACGTTGGGTCAATCTCTCGTTTCTTGCGCTCCTCGGCCAGGGTGCGCAGGATCTGCCAGACGTCCTCCGGCGTGGTGTAGAAATCGCGCCGATCATCAGCCCGGTGCTTGAGCAAAACAAGGTTCCAGGACTGCAACTCACGCAAGCTCATGGAGACGTTGGAGCGCGAAATACCGAGCGCGGCCACCATCTCATCGGCGCAGAGCGGCGCGGGCGACACGAACAGCAGCGCATAGATCTGCCCCACCGTGCGGTTCATGCCCCAGCGACCGCCCATTTCACCGAAATGCAATACGAAGTCCTGGACCAGGGGCGATAGCGTCATCATGATCCGACAACAGCTATTTCAGAAACAACTGAAACGAATTGATCCGTCGCAACCTGCCGTGAACTGCCTGGGAGACGCGCCCGTATCCGCACGGGGCGGCAGCCGTCCGCACGACGCCGCGTCACGCCTCAGGCCAGCGCCACCTCCACCAGGCAGCTCATGGCATTGGGCCCTTGCGTCAGGCGGGACGTGCCCACGTCGCGGGTGAGCACATTGGCGGTGCCGCCCCGCTCCGGCGCATCCGGATCGTCGGGATCGGGGTCAAACCAGGCGCCCGTGGACATCACCACCACGCCGGGGTGGATGCCCGCGTCCAGGACCAGCCCGGCGAGCAGCGCCCCCCGGTCGTTGAACACCCGCACCGTGTCGCCGGCCGCGCAGCCGCGTGCGGCCGCGTCCTGCGGGTGCATGGCCAGCGCCTCGCGGCCCGCCACCTTGTTGCCCTGCGGCAGGGGGGCAAAGTCCATCTGGCTGTGCAGGCGATCCGCCGGCTGCACGGTGAGCAGGTGCAGGGGAAAGCGCTCCGCCTGCGCCGCGCCGGCCCATTCCCGCGGCGCGCGCCACACCGGGTGGGGCGGGCAATCTTCCAGCGCGAAGCCGGCGATGGCAGCGCTATAAAGTTCGATCCGTCCGCTCGGCGTCTTGAGCGGATGGGCCTGCGGGTCGGCCCGGAAATCGGCGAACAGCACGAAGTCGTGTTCCGGCTCCGGCAATTCCACCGCGCCCTCGGCCCAGAAGGCCGCGAACTCCGGAAAGGCGATGCCCGCAGCCCGGTTCGCCGCCGCGCACTGGTCGTAGATGGCGCGGATCCAGCCCATCTCGTCCCGCCCCTGCGTGAAGGCCGGGCCGTGGCCGAGGCGCTCGGCGAGATCGGCGAAGATGTCATAGTCCGAGCGCGCGGCATGCAGCGGCGCGATGGCCTGCCGCATGGCGATGACGTAGCGGTCACGGGACGAGCCGCCGATGTCGTTGCGCTCCAGCGTCGTCGTCACCGGCAGCACGATGTCCGCCCGCCGGGCGGTGGGCGTCCACCAGATCTCGTTGACGATCACCGTCTCCGGCTTCGCCCATGCGCGGGAGGAGCGGTTGAGGTCCTGGTGGTGGTGGAAGGGATTGCCGCCCGCCCAATGGATCAGGCGCGCGTCGGGATAGGTCTCGGTGCGGCCGTTGAAGGCGTAGGGCGTGCCCGGCGCCTCCAGCATCTCGGTGATGCGGGCGGCGGGGATGGCGCGCTTCAACGGATTGGCGCCCACCGCCATCTCCGGGCCGGGCGTGGCGGGGCGCGGATTGCCGACCCCGTTCATGGAGCCGTGGCCGAAGCCGAAGCCGCCGCCCGGCAGGCCCACCTGCCCCAGCAGGGCGGCCAGCGCCACCGCGAGCCAATAAGGCTGCTCGCCATGCTCCGCCCGCTGCACGGCGAAGGCGCAGGTGATGTAGGAGCGCACACCCACGAGCCGGGCCGCCAGCGCCGCGATGCGCGCCGCCGGCACGCCGCAGATGGCCTCGGCCCAGTCCGGCGTCTTCGCCACGCCGTCGCTCTCGCCGCGCACATAGGCGGCGAAGGGCGCGAAGCCGACCGTATGGCTGGCGAGGAAATCGTCGTCCGCCCCGCCGAGGCGGAGGATCTCGAACGCCAGCGCCAGCATGAAGGCGGCGTCCGTATTGGGGCGGATCGGCACCCATTCGGCGTTGAGGAAATCCGGGCAATCGCCCCGCGTCGGCGAGACGTTGACCACCGGGATGCCGGCGGCGGCGAGGGCGCGCAGCCATTTCTCCTGGGTGTGCTCGGCCGCCCCGCCGGAGGCCACCTGCCCGTTCTTCAGCGCCAGCCCGCCGAAGGCCAGGAAGATCTGCGCATGCTGGATGATGCTCGGCCAGGCGGTCACCCGGCCGGTCAGCGGCTGGTAGGTGCCGATGATGTGCGGCAGCAGGAATTGCGCCGTGCCCCAGCTGTAATTGCCCACCTGGTCCACGGCGCCGCCGCCGCTGAAATAGAAGCGCCGGACCAGCGAGCGGGCATGATGGAAGCGGCCGGCGGAGGACCAGCCGTAAGAGCCGGCGAACAGAGCGCCGCGCCCATGCTCGGCCTCGACCCGGGCGATCTCGCGCGCCGCGAGGTCGAGCGCCACCTCCCAGTCCACCTCCACCATGGGCTCGCGGCCGCGCCCGGCGCCGCCGGCCCGATGGCCGTGCCGCAGGAAGCTCTCGCGCACCGCCGGCCGGCGGATGCGCCGGTCCGAATAGACCGCCGGGACGATGCTCTCCAGGAGGCGGGACGGCGCGGGGTCGGCCGCGAACGGCGCGCAGCCCACCAGGCGGCCATCCTCCACCAGGGCGGTGAAGGCCCCCCAATGAGCAAGATGCGGCCTGCGCTCGATCCCCATGGTCGCCGTCCTCCCGCTCCGCATCGCCTTCCGGCGAAAACCGCCGCCGCTATTGACAGGGTGACGGGTGCGCGGCAAATTTCAAACACTTATTTGAAAGGCAGCTCCCGTCCCGGCTTCCGCCGGTTGCGCCAGCCCGCCAGACGGCCATTATCTCCGCATAATCCGGCACCTGCGGGCCCATGCGCCCGCTTACGGCACGAGGCCACCATGGACAAGATCACGGGTTCTTTCGTCGCCATCGTCACGCCCTTCAACACCGACGGCTCGGTGGACTTCGGCGCCTTCCGCGAGCTTCTGAAGTTCCAGCAGGACAACGGCACCGCCGCCATCCTCATCATGGGCTCCACCGGCGAGACCTCCATGCTCTCCGCCGAGGAGAAGAAAGAGGTCATCGTCGAGACGGCGAAGATGAAGACGGCGGCCATGCCGCTGTTCTACGGCTGCACCGGCAACAATACCGAGAGCACGATCGAGAACGTGCGCTTCGCGAAGGCCAACGGCGCCGACGGCGCCATCCTCGCCGCGCCGGCCTATATCTGCGCGCCGGAAGCGGACATCGAGACCTTCTTCCTCGACGTGGCGGACGCCACCAGCCTGCCGCTCGGCATCTACAACAACCCGCCCCGCGTGAAGAGCGACCTGCACTGGGACAATCTGCTGCGCATCTTCAAGCACCCGAACTACGTGATCCATAAGGAATCCACCACCCGCGTCGGCCAGGTGGCGCAGGTGCTGGCGGCGCGCCCCGACGTGTCGGTGATGTGCTGCGACAGCCCGAACCTCGGCCTGGTGGTGCCCACCATGAGCCTGGGCGGCCACGGCACCGCCAACATGACCGGCAACCTCGCCCCGGCGGAACTCGCCGCCATCTCCACCCCGTGGGTTGGCGATCTCGGCGCGGAAGCGTTCAAGGACGCCTATCTCGGCCTCCTGCCCCTGCTGCACTACACCTATTCGGCCATCAACCCGGTGGCGGTGAAGTCGCTGATGAAGGCGGTGGGCCTGCCGGTCGGCGACCTGCGCAAGCCGCTGACCGGGCTCCAGGGCGATGCGCTCGCCAAGGGCATCCGCATCATCCAGGAGCTGGAGCTGGACCGGAAGTACGGCTTCAAGATCGCCCCGCTCTCCGCCATCGCGGCCTGAGCATCATGGATCTCGGCATTTCCGGCCGCCGCGCCCTCGTCACCGGCGGCAGCCGGGGCATGGGGCGCGCCTGCGCCGAAGCGCTCGCCCGCGACGGGGTGAAGGTCACCATCGCGGCCCGCACCCTGGCGACCCTGGAACAGGCGGCGGCGGAGATCACCGCCGCCACCGGCGCGCCGGTCGGCTTCGTGGTGGCCGACCTGACGACGGATGCGGGCCGCGCCGCTGCCCTCAAGGCCTGCCCCGAGCCGGACATCCTCATCAACAACGGCGACGGCGAGCCGCCCGGCGACTATCGCGACTATTCGCGCGCCGACTGGATCCGGGCGCTGGACCGGATGATGCTGGCGCCCATCGAGATGATGCGCCTGACCGTGGACGGCATGATGGCGCGCGGCTTCGGCCGGGTGGTCAACATCGTCTCGCGCAGCGTGAAGACGCCGCAACTGGAGATGGCACTGTCCAACGGCGCCCGTTCCGGCCTGGTGGGCTTCGTCGCCGGCCTGTCGCGGCAGACGATCAAGCACAATGTCACCATCAACAACGTGCTGCCCGGCATCGTCGCCTCGGACGCCCAGCGCCACCATGTCGAGAGCCTCGTGGCCATGACCGGCCGGCCGTTCGAGGACATCTGGGCGGAGCGGGCCGCGCAGAATCCCGCCGGCCGCTACGGCGAGCCCGCCGAAATCGGCGCCTGCGTCGCATTCCTGTGCTCGGCGCCCGCCGGCTTCATCACCGGCCAGAGCCTGCTGGTGGACGGCGGACAATATCCCGGGACCTACTGACGCGCACCGCAACTCCCCCGTGCGCCCGCCCGCGAATGCTGCAACACTGCGGCCGGGTGCGCGGAGGACAGATGGGCATCGTGACGGACGAGGATGACGACCTTCCGGCGCCGCGGCAGGCCGATGCGCCGCCACGGCTGAATGCCGTGCAGCTCGACATCTTCCATGCGGTGGTCGCCACCGGGAGCGTCACCGCCGCCAGCCGCCGCCTCAACCTGTCCCAGCCGGCGGTGAGCCGGCGCCTCGCCGACCTGGAGCGGACGCTCGGCTTCGCCCTGTTCCTGCGCGAGGGCAAGCGCCTCATCATCACCCCCGAGGGGACCGCCTTCCATGACGAGCTGACGGTGAGCTATGTCGGCCTTGAGCGCCTGGCCAAGGTGGCGCGGGACATCCGCGAGCTCCGGCGCGGCCATCTGCGCCTCGCCGCGATCCCCGCCTTGTGCTTCGGCCCGGTGCCGCGGGCGGTCGCGGCCTTCATGGACCAGCACCCGCAGATCAAGATGACCTTCGAGGTGCACGCCTCCGCCCGCATCCTCGATGCGCTGGCCGCCGGCCTGCTGGACGTGGGGGTGACGCAGGTGCCCGGCGCCTATTCCGGCCTCACCGTGGAGCACACCTTCCGCGCGCCCTGCCTGTGCGTGATGCCGGAAGGCCACCCGCTGACGGAGCGCAAGGTGGTCACGCTGGCCGACCTCGCCGCCTATCCCCTCATCTGCCTGCCGCCCGACACCGAGGTGGGGCATGCTCTCCTCGCCAGGCTCGAAGCCCTCGGCCCGGTGACCCCGCGCGCCGAGACGCTCACCTCCATGGCCGCCTGCGCGCTGGTGGCCGCGGGCGCCGGCATCTCGCTGGTGGACCCGTTCACCGCCAGCAGCTTCGCCGACGGCAAGATCGTGGCCCGCCCGTTCACGCCGACGCTCGACTTCACCTTCCGCATCCTGCGGCCCGAAGGCCGGGTGGCCTCGCGCTCGGTCCGATCGCTCGTGGACATCCTCACCGCGCACATCGCCGCGGACCCGAGAGTGGCGCGGTAGACGACCAGCGTCGTTATGCCCCACGCGCATGAACAGCGCACAAAACAGCATTGGAGCCTTTAGCGCAGGTTGTGCTGCATTACCCCTGAGCCTGTTTAGAGCGCTTTCAGGGACGGGTTTTCCCCCGAAATCTGAAAACGTTGCGTGTCGGTTCATAGGTGCGGAACTTTTCCGATGACATGTATCGGAAAAGGTGACGACAAGCGGGGGCTTGGACGGGATGGCGATTACGCTCGATATCGCCGAGGGCGTCGCGACGGTGACCATCCGTCGGCCGGAAGTGATGAATGCCCTGGACGTGCCGGCCAAGGAACGGCTCGGCGAGATCTGGCGGGCGGTGGCGGCGGACGACGCCGTCCGGGTGGTGGTGCTGACCGGCGCCGGCGATCGCGCCTTCTGCGCCGGCTCCGACATCAAGGAAATCAACCGCACCGGCCGCATGGTGACGACCGAGGTGCTGCTGGACGCCATTCCCGGCGTCGGCGTGCCGCTGGACAAGCCGGTGATCGCCGCCATGCACGGCTATTGCATCGGCATGGGGATGACCCTCGCGTTGCATTGCGACCTGCGATTGGCGGCGCGCAACGCGATCATAGGGTATCCGGAGGTGCGCCACGGCATGATCTCCGCCATGAGCGCCATCCGCCTGGGGGAGGTGATCCCGCAGGCGCATGCGATGGAACTGCTGCTTATGGCCCGGAATATCAACGCTGAAGAGGCCCTGAGGCTCGGCCTCCTCAATGCCGTGGTGGACGATGTCCACGCCGCCGCCGCCGAATATGCGGCGCGAATCGCCTCGTTTCCGCCGGTGGGGGTGCAGGCCACCAAGCGGCTCGCCACCTTCGGCCGCCGCGCCACCGCCGAGGCGGCACGCGCCGAGGCCGCCGCCGCCCGGGCCTTCGTGGAAGCCCACGACGATTACCGGGCCGCCGCAGCCGCCCACGACCGGCGCAGCTGAGCCCTGGACCTGCCATGACCTTGATGAATGCCGTCGTCTTTCCCGCATTCGGCCCGCCGGACGTCTTTCGCGCGGTGCGGGTGGACCGTCCGGAGCCAGGCCCCGGCGAGGCGCTGGTGCGCATCCATGCCGCCGGCATCTGCTACCATGACGTGCTGTCCCGCGCCGGACGCATCCCCCGCGACCGGCCGGGCCAGATCCTCGGCCATGAGATTTCCGGCGTGGTCGAGGCCGTGGGCGTCGACGTGCCCGCCGGGCGGGTGGGCGAGCGCGTCGTCATCTACCAGCGGCTGTATTGCGGCCGCTGCGCGAACTGCCTCGCCGGCCGGCAGGACCTGTGCCGCAACAGCCGCGTGCTCGGCGAGCAGGGCGGCGGTGGCTATGCGGAATATTGCTGCGTGCCGGAGCGCAACCTCATCACCGTGCCGGACGTTGTCGATCTCGACAGCGCGGCGCTGGCCGTGTGCCCGGTGGGTACCAGCA
Organism: Azorhizobium doebereinerae UFLA1-100; assembly: GCF_000473085.1. Taxonomy (GTDB): domain Bacteria; phylum Pseudomonadota; class Alphaproteobacteria; order Rhizobiales; family Xanthobacteraceae; genus Azorhizobium; species Azorhizobium doebereinerae. The sequence goes on along the minus strand of NZ_AXBA01000021.1, from coordinate 41,644 downwards.
TCCGGGCCCTCGTGGGCGTCGCGGAAGGCAAGGCGGGCGACACCGTGCTCGTCACCGGCGCGGGCGGCGGGCTCGGCCTGCACCAGATCCAGCTCGCCCGCGCGCTGCACATGCGGGTGATCGCCGTCACCTCGTCGCCGGAGAAGGTGGAAGCGATCCGCGCCGCCGGCGCACACGAGGTGGTGGTGAGCACGGACGGCGCCTTCAGCGCAGAGGTCTGGCGGCTCACCGGCAAGGAGGGCGTTAACGTCGTGCTTGAGAATGTGGTCTCGACCACGCTCGGAGAAAGCCTGCGCTCTTGCGCGGCGCGGGCGGCGGTGGTGATCCTAGGCAATGTGGAGGCGCGACCCGTCAGCCTCGACCCTGGCCTCGTCATCGGGCGGCGCCTGAGGATCTGCGGCTCCGGCAACGCCACCTATGGTGACGTGCGCCTGGCGTTGCATCTGATGGCCACGGGCGCGGTGAAGCCGTTCATTCATGCGGCTTTGCCTTTTCGGGACGTGGGTGAAGGGCACAGGCTGATGGAAAGCCGCAAGACCATCGGCCGCGTTCTTCTGAAGGGCTGGTAGGATGCACCTCGGATCCCTGTTTCATCGGACCCGCATCTGGCACGGCCCACGCATCGCCATCGTCGACGAGGCGGGCCCCTGGACATTCGAGGCGTTCCTCGGCCGCATCGCCCGTTTCGGCCGGGCCATGGACGGGCTGGGGCTCGCCCGCGGCGACCGGATCGCCCTGCTCATGCCCGACATCCGGGAATATCTGGAGGCCGATTACGGCGCCATGGCCGGCGGCTTCGTCCGTGTGCCCATGGACCCCAAGGCCAGCCGCGCCGAGATCCTTGCCCAGCTTCGTCATGTGGGTGCGCGCCTGCTGGTCGCCGACGCCAGCCTCGCGCCCGTGGTGGAGGGGCTCGACCAGGAGGTGGCCACCCTCGACCACGTGGTGGCCGTGCGCGGTACCCTGCCCGGCGCCCATGACTATGAGGGCCTTCTCTCCCGCGCCGCCGACCGCTTCCTGCCGCCCGGACACGGCAGCGACCTCGCCTCGCTGAACTTCAGCGGCGGCACCACCGGCCGGCCCAAGGCCATCATGCTGCGCCACGACAATCTCGCCGCGGTGGTGCAGCACGTCGTATCGGGCTTCAACATCCACGCGGACAGCGTGTTCCTCAACGTGCGCCCGCTCTGGCCGATCGCCCAGGTGATCTCGCTGTCCTACTTGTTGGCGGGCGCGCGCGTGGTGCTGGGCGGACGCTTCGACCCGGAGCGCTTCCCGTTCCAGATGGCGCGCTTCTCCGCCACCCGCACCTCGCTGGTGCCCACCCAATTGATGCGCGCGCTCGACCATCTGGCGCCCGACGACGTGGCGTTGAACGCCATGGAAGCCTTGCACGTGGGCGGCTCGCGCATTCCGGAGGTGGTGTTCGACCGGGCCATGGACCTGATGGGCCCGCGCATCGGCACGCTCTACGGCCTCACCGAGGCGCCGGTCACCTGCTATCTCCAGCCCGAGCGCCTCGCCGGAAAGAAGGCCCTGCGGTGCGAACTGCGCGACACCGTGGGCAAGCCGTTCTTCAGCTACGAAGTGAAGCTGGCGGGCGTCGATCCGGACGCAACGCACGGGGGAAGCGGCGAGGTGCTGGTCCGCGGCCCCCACGTCATGGCCGGCTACTGGAACGACCGCGAGGCCACCGCCGCCACGCTGGTGGACGGCTGGCTGCATACCGGCGACGTGGGCCAGTTCACGGAGCGCGGCGACCTCTCCATCGTGGGGCGCATCAAGGACGTGATCCGCACCGGCAGCACCTCCGTCGTTACCAAGGAAGTGGAGGACGCCATCGCCCGCCACCCGGCGGTGCGCGAAGTGGCGGTGATCGGCGTGCCGGACCTGGAATGGGGCGAGGCGGTCACCGCCTTCATCGTCCTGAAGGAGGAGGGCCTCGCCAGCACCGAGGAACTCGTGGCCTTCTGCCGCTGCGCGCTGGCCGGGCCGAAGCGGCCCAAGAGCGTGCATCTGCGGCGCGAGCTGCCGCGCTCGCACTATGGCAAGGTGCTGCGCCAGGAACTGATCGCCAGCCTCGGCGCCACCGCCACTGGGCAGCGGGAAGCCGTGCGCTGACCCGCGCCGCCGCGCCCGCGGGAGGCGCGGCCCAACATGTGGGCGGGCCTAAAATTCAAACACTTGTTTGCAGAACTCGCTTGCAATCGTCATTCAAGTGTTGTCCATTCTTCATGTCAGGCTAATGTCCGGCACAGCGGCGCAAGAGCCGTGTTCTTCTTGCGCGCCGCCACTATATACGCCGCAGAGCAGTGAATAATGCGGCGAAAAGAGCAGAGCGGGATCTCCGGGAGTTCGTTTGGATTGCGTCTTCGAACACAAGCGGACGGATCGGCATGGCCAAAGCGAAGACCGGGAAACCACACGGCGGGCTCGCCACCTTCTTCACGCGACGCCTGATCCAGGCTGTTCCCGTTCTCCTTGGCATCGTCCTTTTCAGCTTCGTCATCCTGCATCTGGCCCCCGGTGACGCCATCGACGTCATGGCCGGCGAGGCCGGCACGGGCGATGCCGCCTACATGGCCCAGCTGCGCGAGAAATACGGCCTCGACCAGCCGCTCCACATCCAGCTGCTGCGCTACGGCACGCAGATCGCCCAGCTCGACCTCGGCTATTCCATCCGCAACAACGCCCCGGTACGCGACCTCATCCTCCAACGCGTCGGACCGACCCTGCTGCTCATGGGCGTCAGCATCGTGCTCTCCGTGGCCATGGGCGTGCTGTTCGGGGCGGTGGCGGCGATCCGGCGCAACACGCTCATCGACGACCTGATCTCGCTGGTGGCGCTGCTGGCCTATGCCATGCCGATCTTCTGGATCGGTCTCATGTTCATCATCCTATTCTCCGTCACCCTCGGCGTCCTACCGTCCGGCGGCTTCTACGACGTGGTGCGGCAGGACGTTGGCCCGCTGGCGCGCGGCCTGGACGTCGGCCGGCATCTGGTGCTGCCCGCGCTCACGCTCTCGCTGTTCTATTTCGCCATCTACACCCGCCTCATGCGCGCCTCCATGCTGGAGGTGATGGGCCTCGACTATATCCGCACCGCCCGCGCCAAGGGGCTGGGCGCCGCCAAGGTCACCATCCGCCACGTGGTGCGGAACGCGCTGTTGCCCATCGTCACCATGCTCGGCATGCAGACGGCCTCGCTGCTCGGCGGCGCGGTGGTGGTGGAGACGGTGTTCAACTGGCCCGGCCTCGGGCGCCTCACCTATGACGCGGTGTTCCAGCGCGACTATTCCCTGCTCATCGGCATCCTGCTCATGAGCTCGATCCTGGTCATCATCATCAACATGCTGGTAGACCTGGCCTATTCCTGGCTCGACCCGCGGATCGTGGCGCGATGACCGGCCTCCTCGACCTCTGGCGCCTGTTCCGCCGCAAGCGCACCGCCGTGCTCGGCCTCGCCATCTTCCTCGCCATCGTCGCGGCCGCCCTGCTGGCGCCGGTGCTCTATCCGGACGACCCCGCCGACATGGTGGCCCCGCCGCTGCTGTGGCCGGGCGAGGACATGGCCTATCCGCTCGGCACCGACACGCTCGGCCGCGACATCGCCGCCGGCATCATGCACGGCGCGCGCAGCGCGCTGATGATCGGCGGCATCTCGACCCTGGTGGCGCTGGCCATCGGCATTACCGTGGGCGCGCTGTCGGGCTATTACGGCGGCTGGGTCAACGACGTGCTGATGCGCGTCACCGAGATGTTCCAGACCATGCCGCAATTCATCCTGGCGGTGGTGCTGGTGGCCATTTTCGGGCCGGCGCTCACCTCCATCATCACCGCGCTGGCGCTGGTCTCCTGGCCGCCGGTGGCCCGGCTGGTGCGCGCCGAGGTCATGAGCCTGCGGGAACGCGAGTTCGTGCAGTCCTGCTACGTCATCGGCATGAGCGAACGCGGCATCATCTTCGGCCAGATCCTGCCCAACTGCCTCACCCCCATCATCGTCACCGCCTCCATCATGGTGGCGAGCGCCATCCTCACCGAGGCCGGCCTCTCCTTCCTCGGCCTCGGCGATCCCAACGTGCTCACCTGGGGCGCCATGATCGGCGCCGGGCGCGAGAGCCTGCGCTCGGCCTGGTTCCTGGTGGCCGAGCCGGGCCTTGCCATCATCCTGGTGGTGCTGTCGCTAAACCTCGTGGGCGAGGGGCTGAACGATGCCCTGAACCCCAAGCTGAAGCTGCGCTGAGATGACGACCGGCGCCCTCCCCCACACCGGCGCGCCGCCCGTGCTGGCGGTGCGCGGGCTGACCACCCGCCTGAAGACCCGCGCCGGGGAGGTGACCGTGGTGGACGGGCTCGACTTCACCGTCCATGCGGGCGAGACTCTGGCCATCGTCGGCGAATCCGGCAGCGGCAAGTCGATGACCGCGCTCTCGCTCATGCGCCTCCTGCCCGAGGCCGTCGCCTTCAACGCCGGCGGGAGCGCGCTGCTGAACGGACGCGACCTGCTGGCGGTGTCGGAGCGCGAGATGCGCGGCCTGCGCGGCGCCGATATCTCCATGATCTTCCAGGAGCCGATGACCTCGCTGAACCCGGTGATGCGCATCGGCCGGCAGCTGGAGGAGGTGTTCGAGGAGCACAAGCCCGAGCTCAGCCGCGCGCAGCGCCGCGCCCGCGCCGCCGACCTCCTGAAGCTGGTGCGCATTCCCGATCCCGAGCGGGTGCTGGACGAACTGCCCCACCGCCTGTCCGGCGGCATGCGCCAGCGGGTGATGATCGCCATGGCGCTGGCCTGCGATCCCAAGCTGCTGATCGCCGACGAGCCGACCACCGCGCTCGACGCCACCGTGCAGGCGCAGATCCTCGACCTGCTGCGCGCGCTCCAGGCCGAACTCGGGCTCGCCATCGTGCTCATCACCCACAATCTCGGCGTGGTGGCGGAGAATGCCCATCGGGTGCTGGTGATGTATGCCGGCCGCAAGGTGGAGGAGGCGCCGGTGGCCGAGCTGTTCGCCGCCCCGCGCCACCCCTATACGCGCGGCCTGCTGCGCGCTTTGCCCAATCCCGACGCCGCGGACGCCGGCCCGCGCGTGCCGCTGATGGAGATTCCCGGCATCGTGCCCGCGCTCTCCGCTTTGCCGAAGGGCTGCGCCTTCGGCCCGCGCTGCCCGGTGGCCCTTCCCGCCTGCGCTGAGACCCGGCCGGAGCTGCGGCCGGTCGGCCGCGGCAGCGCCGCCTGCCTCCTCGTGACCCCGGCGGAGGCCCTGGCATGACCCTCCAGACGCCGATGCCGGAGACCGCGGCGCCCTTGCTGGAGGTGCGCGACCTCGTCAAGCACCACGGCCAGGTGCGGGCGGTGGATGGCGTGAGTTTCCACATCCGCGCGGGCGAGACGGTGGGGCTGGTGGGCGAGAGCGGCTGCGGCAAGTCCACGCTCGGGCGGGCGATCATGGGCCTCGCGCCGCTCACGAGCGGCGAGGTGCGCCTCGACGGCGCGGTGATCTCCGGCCTGCCCTATGCCCAGGTGCGCCCGCTGCGCAAACGCATGCAGATGGTGTTCCAGGACCCCTATGCCTCTCTGAACCCGCGCCGCCGGGTGGGCCAGATCATCGAGGAACCGCTGAAGGTGCACGGCCTCGGCTCCGCCAAGGCGCGCCGGGCGCAGGTGATCGAGCTGATGGCCCGCGTCGGCCTGCCGGCGGATGCGGCGGGGCGCTTCCCGCACGAATTCTCCGGCGGCCAGCGCCAGCGCGTCGGCATCGCCCGCGCCCTCGCGCTGTCCCCGGCGTTGATCGTCGCCGACGAGCCGGTCTCCGCGCTCGACGTCTCGGTGCAGGCGCAGGTCGTCAACCTGATGGTCCGCCTGCAGCAGGAGATGGGTCTCTCCTACCTCTTCATCTCCCACGACCTGGCGGTGGTGCATTACATCGCCGACCGCATCCTGGTGATGTACCTGGGCAAGATCGTCGAAGTGTCCGACCGGGCGCGGGTGTGGAAGCAGCCGCTGCATCCCTATACGGCCGGCCTGCTGGCCGCCCATCCCTCGCCGGACCCCGCCGGCGCCCATCGCCCGCACCTGCGGATCGAGGGCGACATGCCGAGCCCGACGGCGCCGCCCCCCGGCTGCCGCTTCCACACCCGCTGCCCGTTCAAGGTGGAGCGCTGCGCCAGCGAGGAGCCGGCCTTGCGCGCGCTCAACGACGGCCGCTCCGTCGCCTGCCATCTGGTGGAGGTGTCCGCCGACGGCATCGCCCATGCCCCCACCGAGCGGACCGCCGCGCCGATCCGATCCGCCGAACCCGCCTTGCCTCTGTCGCCCTCTTGAGCGAGCCCTGCCATGACTTCTGACAGCCCGTCCCCGCTGCGCTTCGGCCCCGTGTCCCGGCGCACCTTCCTCGGCACATCCGGCGCGGCGGCGGCCACGCTGCTGATCGGCCGCACAGGGGAGGCCTTCGCCGCCGAGACGCCGCAGAAGGGCGGCACGCTCACCATGGCCATCTGGCCGGACCCGACCGCCCTGGTCTGCGCCTTCACCACCTCCGACCAGGTGCTGCTGGCCTCCTCCAAGATGACCGAGGGGCTGGTGGCCTATGGCTACGACTTCCAGCCCCAGCCGCGCCTCGCCACCGCCTGGACGCTGGCCCCCGACGGCCTGTCCGCCACCTTCACCCTGCGCAAGGGCGTGAAATGGCACGACGGCGCGGACTTCACCTCCGCCGACGTCGCCTTCTCCTTCATGCAGCTCTTGAAGCCCAACCATCCGCGCGGACGCGGCACCTTCGCCAACCTGACCGCCGTGGACACGCCGGACGCTCACACGGCGGTGCTGCGCTTCTCCAAGCCCTCGCCCATGGTGATGAACGCGCTTTCCGCCTTCGAGAGCCCGATCCTGCCCAAGCACGTCTACGAGCAGGGCGACCCGCTGCGGAACCCGGCCAACAACGCCCCCATTGGCACCGGCCCGTTCAAGTTCGTGGAATGGAACCGTGGCAGCCACATCACGCTGGAGCGCTTCCCCGGCTACTGGGCCGAGCAGAAGCCCTATCTTGACCGTATCGTGATGCGCGTCATCAACGATGCCGGCTCGCGCGCCGCGGCGCTGGAGACCGGCGAGATCCTGCTCGCCGGCCCGAACCCCGTGCCCTACAGCGAACTGGCCCGCTTCCGCTCCAACCCGAAGTTCGAGGTGGAGACCCGCGGCGAGGAACTGCTGCAGCACGCCCAGGCCATCCAGGTGAACCTGCGCAATCCGGACCTGGCCAAGCTGGAGGTGCGCCAGGCCATCCTCCAGGCCGTCAATCGCGAGGCCATGGCGCGCGCGGTCTGGTACCAGAGCGGCAAGCCCGCCACGGGCCCGATCCCCTACCAGGCCGGCGACATCCGCCTCGCCAATCCCCCGGCCTATCCCTACGACCCCAAGAAGGCCGAGGCGCTGCTCGACGCCGCCGGCTATCCGCGCGGGGCGGACAAGATGCGCATGAAGCTGCGCCTCGACTGGGTGCCCCTTGGCGAGGCCAATCTGCGCGGCGCGGAGTTCGTCAAGCAGTCGCTCCAGCGCGTGGGCATCGACGTCACCATCCGCTCGTCGGACCTGCCCACCTATCTGAAGCTGATCTACACCGACTATGACTACGACCTGAACCTGTTCCTCTACGCGCCGATCTTCGATCCCTCCATGGGCCTGCAGCGCTTCTACTGGTCGAAGGCGGCCCGGCCCGGCTCGCCGTTCGTCAACGCTTCCGGCTACGCCAGCCCCGCGATGGACAAGATCCTGGAAGAGGCGGCGACCGAGATCGACCCGGCCAAGCGCAAGGCGCTGTTCCACGACTTCCAGAAGCTCGCCATGACCGATCTGCCGATCCTGCCGCTGCTCGACCTGGACTACACCTGCATCCTCAGCAAGCGCGTGCACGATCTGATGGCCATGCCCGAAGGCATTCGCGGCAGCTTCGCCGACGTGTGGCTGTCCGCCTGACGCGGGAGCCCGAACCGCTCAGGCGATGGGAAGGGCGGGCGAGGCCTTGCGGCGCGCCCGCCGGCGCTCCGGCGACCTGTCATCCTCGGGCGTGGCGGGAGCCGCGGCCGCCGGGCCGGCGAAGCCCGCGGCGATGAACGCCACCAGCTGGCGCACGATGGCCTCGTCGTCCTGCGTCTCGCACAGCCCGCCGGACTGGCGCTTCAGGCGCTGCGAGGTGGGATCGGCATCGGTGAGCACCTGCATCACCGCGCCGATGGAGAAATTGTAACGCCAGTAGATGTCCGCCCGCGACAGGTGCGGCGCCGCCCCCTGCAACGCGTCCACGAAGCGCTGCACCAGCGGGTCGACGCGGTCGATGAACACGCGGATGGTGTCCTCGCTCGGCCGCGCGCGCACCTGGAGCAGCAGGCGGATGAGCGAGCGCCCGCCGGTCTCGTCGCGGCTCAGCTCGACGATGGGGCGCACCATCACCTCCACGATCTCGGCGATGGAGAGGGCCGCCCCGCCGGCCGCCGCGAGCCGTGCCTCCAGCGCCGCGAGGCGGGCGGCGGTGTAGGGCGTCATGCGCCGGTCCAGCACCTGGCGGACCAGTTCGTCCTTGGAGCTGAAATAATAGTTCACCGCCGCGATGTTCACCCCCGCGGCCACCGTGATCTCGCGCAGGGTGGCGGCATCGAAGCCGCGCGTGGCGAACACCAGCTCGGCGGCGGCCAGGATGCGCCGCCGTGGCTCGCCGTCGCGCTCCGCCACGGCGGCGGCCGCGCGGCGCGGCTTTGCCGCCGTCTCGCCCGCCTTGCGGAACGAAGTCATCCGGATCCTCGGCCTCCCAGGGGTGCGCCATTGACTTAAGCAGGATGACGTGTGGTGAGCAACGGTGCGGGTGCAAAAACCACGGGCCTGCCCTGTTGATGACGCGAAACGGGATAAGCTTGGCCCACCCGTTCGTGCGTGGAGTTTCAGATGCAGTACCGCCCCCTCGGCCGCTCCGGCCTGTCCATCGCCCCGCTGGTGCTCGGCGGCAACGTGTTCGGCTGGACCGTGGACGAAGCCCAGAGCTTCCGCCTGCTCGACGCCTTCGTGGACGCCGGCCTCAATGCCATCGATACCGCCGACATCTATTCGCGCTGGGTGCCGGGGCACAGCGGCGGCGAATCGGAGACGATCATCGGCAAATGGCTGGCGGCCAATCCCGCCAAGCGCGACAAGGTGCTGCTGTTCACCAAGGTGGGCATGGACCATGGCCCAGAGCGCATCGGCCTCTCGCCGCGCTGGATCCGGCAGTCGGTGGACGAGTCGCTGAAGCGCCTCAGGGTGGAGCGGATCGACCTCTATCAATCGCACCAGCCGGACCCGGCCACGCCGCATGCCGAAACGCTGGGCGCCTATGCCGAGCTGATGACGGCCGGGAAGATCCGCGCCATCGGCGCCTCCAACTATTCGGTCGAACAATTGGCGGACGCGCTCAAGGCCGCATCCGAGACCGGCCTGCCCCGCTACGAGACGCTGCAGCCACAGTACAATCTCTATGACCGCGCCACCTATGATGGCCCGCTGCGCGATCTCTGCCTGCGCGAGGATATCGGCGTCATTCCCTTCTACGGCCTCGCCGCCGGCTTCCTGACCGGAAAGTACCGCTCCGAGGCCGATTTCGGCAAAAGCCCGCGTGGCGGCAAGATGGCCAACTATCTCAACCCGCGCGGCCTGAAGATCCTCGCCGCTCTCGACGCGGTGGCGGCCGCCCGGGGAGCGACGCCCGGCGAAGTGGCGCTGGCCTGGCTCATCGCCCGGCCGGGCGTCACCGCCCCTATCGCCAGCGCCACCAGCCTGGAGCAGATGACGGGCCTCGTCCGCGCCGTCCATCTGGCGCTGACGGCGGAGGACATCGCCGCGCTGGACGCCGCCAGCGCCTGACCGCTCAGCTCCGGGCGCGGATCCACTCGATGATGCCGGAGAAATCGCGCCCGGCATTGCCCTCCGCCTCGAAGGCGGCATAGAGCTCCGCCGCCGCCGCGCCGAGCGTGGTGGCGGCGCCGGCGTGGCCGGCGGCCTCCTGCGAGAGTTTCAGGTCCTTCAGCATCAGCGCCGCCGCGAACCCCGGCTGGTAGTCGCGGTTGGCGGGGCTGGTCGGCACCGGGCCGGGCACCGGGCAATAGGTGGTGAGCGACCAGCACTGGCCGGACGAGGTGGACGCCACGTCGAACAAGGCCTGGTGCGTGAGGCCGAGCTTCTCGCCCAGCACGAAGGCCTCGCTGACCGCGATCATCGAGATGCCGAGGATCATGTTGTTGCAGATCTTCGCCGCCTGCCCCGCGCCCGCGGCGCCGCAATGGACGATCTTCTTGCCCATCAGCGCCAGGATCGGCTGGGCCGCCGCAAAGGCCGCCGGCGACCCGCCGGCCATGAAGGTCAGGGTGCCCGCCTCGGCGCCGCCGACACCGCCGGAAACCGGCGCATCCAGGCTCGGCAGGCCCGCCGCCGCCGCGCCTTCGTGGAAGGCATGGGCCGAGGCGACGTCGATGGTGGAACTGTCGATGAACAGCGCGCCCGGCTCGGCGGCGGCGAACAGGCCGCCCTCCCCCGAGACCGCGGCCAGCACGTGGCGGCCGGAGGGCAGCATGGTCACCACCACGTCCGCGCCGGCCACCGCCGCGGCCGCGCTTTCCGCCAGCGTCACGCCCCGCGCGGCAGCCGCGTCCAGCGCCGCCGGAACGAGGTCGAACCCCTTGACCATGTGCCCGGCCTTGACAAGGTTGGCGGCCATCGGCCCGCCCATGTTGCCCAGCCCGATGAAGGCGATGACGGCCATTGTGTCCTCCCTTAAGGATCTGTCGTTGAAGCGTCAGTTGCCGCGCTGGACCAAGGCGCGCGCGATGATGACGCGCATGATCTCGTTGGTGCCTTCCAGGATCTGGTGGACGCGCAGGTCGCGCACGATCTTCTCCACCCCGTAGTCGGCCAGATAGCCGTAGCCGCCGTGCAGCTGCAGCGCCTCGTTGGCGACCTCGAAGCCGGCGTCGGTGACGAAGCGCTTGGCCATGGCGCACAGGCGTGTGGCTTTGGGGTCCGCCCGGTCGAGCGCGGCCGCCGCCCGCCACAGGAAAGTGCGCGCCACCTCCAGCTGCGTCTCCATGTCGGCGAGCCGGAATTGCAGCGCCTGGAACTGGTTGATCGCCTTGCCGAACGCCTTGCGCTCGCCGGAATAGTTGAGCGCCTTGTCAAAAGCCGACTGCGCCCCGCCCAGCGAGCAGGCGGCGATGTTGAGCCGTCCGCCATCAAGCCCGGCCATGGCGAACTTGAAGCCCTCGCCTTCCGCGCCCAGGAGGTTCGCCACCGGCACGCACACGCCGTCGAAGATGACCGCGCGGGTGGGCTGCACCTTCCAGCCCATCTTCTTCTCGTTGGCGCCGAAGGACAGGCCGGGCGTTCCCGCCTCCACCAGCACGGTGGAGACGCCGGACGGCCCCTCGCCGCCGGTGCGCACCATCACCGCATAGAGGTCGGACGCGCCGGCGCCGGAGATGAACTGCTTCTCGCCATGGAGCACGTAATGGTCGCCCTCGCGCACCGCGCGGGTCTTCAACGCCGCCGCGTCCGAGCCCGAGCCCGGCTCGGTCAGGCAGTAGCTGGCGACGAGATCCATGGCGCACAGCTTGGGCAGCCATTTCGCCCGCTGCTCCGGCGCGCCGAAGCGGTCGATCATCCAGGCGACCATGTTGTGGATGGAGAGATAGGCGGAGGTGGCCGGGCAGCCGGTGGCCAGCGCCTCGAAGATGAGGGTGGCATCGAGCCGCGACAGGCCGGACCCGCCCACGTCGTCGCGCACATAGATGCCCGCCATGCCGAGCGCGGCGGCGGCCTTCAGCGTGGGAATGGGGAAATGCTCCGCCGCGTCCCATTCCAGGGCATGCGGCGCGATCTCCTCGCGGGCGAAGGTCTGCGCCATGTCGCGGATGGCGATCTGGTCTTCGGTGAGTTCGAACATCCCTCGCGCCTCCCAACGCGGATCACCCAGCCTCTCGCGCGCATCCACCGGCGGCTTTTGCCCTTGTCCGGCCGCGCGGGGCGGGATTGATCATGCCGTCAATTGATAGCCGAAATACTCCAGCTCGAAACCGAACGCATCCCGCACCGCCCGTGCCGAGGCGGCGTCGTAATAGTCCTGGAACGGCGCACGGTGGAGCCGGAAGCCGCCCTTGTATTGCCCGAGCCGCTCGGGCGTGTAGGCAAAGCCGACCCGCGCGCAGACACGGGCAAGATCGGCCACCAAGCTCTCGTAGCGCAGGAAATCGTCCATCGCGACCTTGCCGTCGATCATGTAGGTGTGCCGGTCGACAAGCCCGGCGGCATACGGCCGGATCCACTCCCGGAAGCTGTCGCGGATGACGGAAAAATCCGCCCCCACCATCGACCTGCGTTCCGCCGCGGGGATCTGGTGCCACCAGAATGACACCGCCTTGTCGAACGGATTGCGGATGACGCAGAACTTGTAATAGCTCGCCCAGACCTCCGGGCCCACCTGCGCCCGGATGACCGCGGCCGGCATATGGTGATACCAGCGCGCATCGGGTGGCGTGGGCCCCCTCACCCCGACGACGCCCGAAAGGCTCTCGATCTCCTCCGTCCGGTGCCCGCGCTCGAAATCGTGCCTCAACGGCAGTGCAGCTTCCTCGAAATAGATCTCTACCGATGTACCGGCGGTCTTCATGGTCTTCGTATAGATGAAGCGGTGCCTATGACTGATCAGCAATACGTCCTCCCAACCGGACCAACTCCTTCCCCACGCGCGGGACCATAAGCACGTGGGCGGCGGATTTGAACCCGGGGGAGCGATCCCGGACGCGCGGGCGGGCCGGCGTCCGGGGCAGCGATCAGTTCATGGTCGGGATGACGAACTCGGCGCCGTCTTTCACGCCGGAGGGCCAGCGCGAGGTGACGGTCTTGGTCTTGGTGTAGAAGCGCACGCCGTCCGGCCCGTGCTGGTTGAGATCGCCGAAGCCCGAGCGCTTCCAGCCGCCGAAGGTATGGTAGGCGATCGGCACCGGGATCGGCACGTTGATGCCCACCATGCCCACGTTCACCTTGGAGGCGAAGTCGCGGGCGGCATCGCCGTCGCGAGTGAAGATGGCGACGCCGTTGCCGTATTCGTGCTCGGAGGGCAGGCGCAGCGCCTCCTGATAGTCCTTCGCCCGCACCACGGACAGCACGGGGCCGAAGATCTCTTCCTTGTAGATGCGCATGTCAGGCGTCACATGGTCGAACAGGCAGCCGCCGAGGTAGAAGCCGTTCTCATAGCCCTGGAGCTTGAAGCCGCGCCCGTCCACCAGGAGCTTGGCGCCTTCGTCCACGCCGATGCCCACGTAATTGGTCACCCGCTCCAGCGCCTCGCGCGTCACCAGGGGGCCGAAGTCCGCCGAAACGTCGGTGGAGGGGCCGATCTTCAGGCTCTCGACACGGGGAACCAGCTTCTCCAGCAGCTTCTCGGCCGCCGCTTCGCCCACCGGCACGGCGACCGAGATGGCCATGCAGCGCTCGCCCGCCGAGCCGTAGCCGGCGCCGATCAGCGCATCCACCGTCTGGTCCATGTCCGCGTCGGGCATGATGATCATGTGGTTCTTGGCGCCGCCGAAGCCCTGGATGCGCTTCCCCGCCGCCGCGCCGCGCGCATAGATGTACTGCGCGATGGAGGAGGAGCCGACGAAGCCCACCGCCTGGATGTCCGGATCGTCCAGGATGGCGTCCACCGCTTCCTTGTCGCCGTTCACCACGTTGAGGATGCCGGCGGGAAGCCCGGCCTCGATCATCAGTTCGGCGAGGCGCATGGGCACGCCGGGATCGCGCTCGGACGGCTTCAGGATAAAGGCGTTGCCGCAGGCGATGGCCGGACCGAACTTCCACATGGGGATCATGGCCGGGAAGTTGAACGGCGTGATGCCGGCCACCACGCCGAGCGGCTGGCGCATGGAATAGACATCGATGCCGGGGCCGGCGCCGTCGGTGAACTCGCCCTTCAGGAGGTGCGGGATGCCGACGGCGAACTCGATGACTTCCAGCCCGCGCTGGATGTCGCCCTTGGCGTCCGGCACGGTCTTGCCGTGCTCGCGGGCCAGGAGATCGGCGAGCGCGTCATAATCGCGCTGCACCAGTTCAAGGAACTTCATCAGCACGCGGGCGCGGCGCTGCGGATTGGTGTTGGCCCAGCCGACCTGCGCGGCCTTGGCATTCTCCACCGCCGCCCGCATCTCCGCCGACGAGGCGAGCGCCACGCGCCCCACCACTTCGCCGGTCATGGGCTGCCAGACGTCGCTATAGCGGCCGGACGTGCCGGGCACGGGCTTGCCGCCAATGAAATGGCCGATGTCGCGCATGATGCGGGTCCTCTCCCAAGCGTTTCCGTGTGTTTTTGTTGGCGCTACGATGCCCTAGCTTTTTCTGCACATCCATCGCTATTTTTGCACCTGCTCCGTGCATTAATCGACGCACCGGCATGGGCATCGACGCGGGGGCAAGATCATGGCGGAGCGCGATTTCGAGTGGTCGGACCTGCGCTTCCTGCTGGCGGTGGCGCGGGCCGGCTCGCTCACGGGCGCCGCCCGCCAGCTCGGCGTGGAGCATTCCACCGCCAGCCGCCGCATCGCCGCGCTGGAGGCCGCCCTCGGGACGAAGCTGCTCGACCGCCGCCCCGGCGGCATCGCGCTGACCGCCCAGGGCGAGCGGCTGACGGCGGCGGCGGAGGGCATGGAGACGCTGGCGCTGGCGGTGCAGGGGGAGATCGGCGGCGCCGACCTCGGCGTCTCCGGCACGGTGCGGATCGGCGCGCCGGACGGGTTCGGCACCTGTTTCCTCGCCCCACGGCTGGGCGCCTTCTCCAGCCTGCATCCGGGGCTGGAGATCCAGCTGCTGGCGATGCCGCGGGTGTTCAGCCTGTCGAAGCGCGAGGCGGACGTCGCCATTTCGGTGAGCCGCCCGCAGGAAGGCCGGCTGCATGCCCGCAAGCTCACGGACTATCGCCTCGGTCTCTATGCCGGGCGCAGCTATCTGGAGCGGCACGGCCCGATCGCCACCCGCGCCGCGCTCGTCCGCCACGCCTTCGTCGGCTATATCGACGACCTGATCTACGCACCGGAGCTGGACTATGTGCCGCTAGTCTCGCGCGAACTGAAGCCCAAGGTGAAAAGCTCGAACCTGGTGGCGCAGATGCAGGCGACGCGGGCCGGCGCCGGGGTCTGCGTGCTGCCCTGCTTCATGGGTGACGCGGAGCCGGACCTCGTGCCGGTGCTGCCGGCGGAAGTGTCGCTGACACGCGCCTTCTATCTCGTCACCCACACCGACATGCGCGACCTCGCGCGCGTACGCGTCGCGGCAGATTTCATCGCCGCCGAGGTGGCGCGGGCCAAGGCCCGCTTCCTCGGCACATCCTGATCCCGGCCCGGATCAGGCGATGGCGGCCGAGGCTTCCCGCACCCGGCGGGCGGACACTTCCACATGGTTGGTGGAGGCGGCGATGACGCCCATATTCTGCTTCACCACCTCGATGCCGCTCGCCGCGGTCTGCATGGAGGAGGACACGTCCCGCGTCACCGCGGCCTGCTGTTCCACGGCGGCGGCGATGCTGGACGCGATCGTGTTGAGCTGGGAGATGAAGTCCGTCACCGCGCCGAGGGCATTCACCGCCTCGTCGGTCGCGGCCTGAACCTCCGTCACCTGGGTGGCGATGTCGCCCGTCGCCTTCGAGGTCTGGCCGGCGAGGCTCTTGACCTCCTGCGCCACCACGGAGAACCCCCGCCCCGCCTCCCCGGCCCGGGCCGCCTCGATGGTGGCGTTCAGCGCCAGCAGGTTGGTCTGGGCGGCGATGGAATTGATGAGTTCGACCACATGGCCGATCTTCTGAGCCGCACCGCTGAGGCTGGCCACGATGTCGTTGGTGCGGTTGCCCTGCTCCACGGCGGCGGCGGACAGTTCGCTCGACTGCTGGACCTGGCGGCTGATCGCCCCCACCGAGGCGGCCAGTTGCTGGGCGCCCGCCGCGACCGTCTGCATGTTGCTGGCCGCCGCGTCGGTCGCAGCGGATGCTGATGCCGCCTGCAGGTTGGTTTCCGCCAGTTCGGTGGAAATCCGCGACAGGTCGGCGTCGATCTCCTTCTGCGCGGTGACCCGCTTCTCGCGGTCCAGCACCATGCCGGTGACGTCGGTGGCGAACTTCACCACCTTGAAGGGGCGTCCCGCCGCGTCCAGGATCGGGTTGTAGCTGGCCTGGATCCAGACTTCCTTTCCACCCTTGCCGATGCGCCTGTATTCGGCGGTCTGGTATTCGCCCTTGCGCAGGCGGCTCCAGAAGCCGGCATAGTCCGGCGACTTGCGCTCCTCCGGCACCACGAACATCGAATGGTGCCGCCCGACGATCTCATCCAGGCGATAGCCCAGCGTCGCCAGGAAATTCTCGTTGGCCGCCAGGATGTTGCCATCGAGATCGAAATGGATCACCGCCTGCGACTTGGAGATCGCCTCCACCTGTCCCTCGAATTCCGCGCTGCGGAGCTTCGCGGCGGTGATGTCGGAGGCGAACTTCACCACCTTGATGACCTTGCCGCTCCTGTCGATGAGCGGGCTGTAGGTGGCCTGGATCCAGACCTCCCTGCCGCCCTTGCCGATGCGCCTGTATTCGGCGGTCTGGTACGCGCCGGTGCCGAGGCTGCGCCAGAACTCGCGATAGGCCGCCGTGTCGGCGACGGCGGGATCGACGAAGATGCGGTGATGCTTGCCGCGGATCTCCGGCAGCGTGTAGCCGACCAGCTTGAGGAAATTCTCATTGGCATCGACGATCACGCCGTCCGGCGTGAACTCGATCACGGCCTGAGCCCGATCAAGGGCCGCCAGCTTCAACAGCACTTCAGACTGACTTCCGACACCGAACATCACACGTCTCGCTCATTGCTCGGCAACGATGCCGATCCGCGCCGCGCGAGCGGCGTTGCACGAGCCGACACCGCCGCCCCGCGCGATTGGAACCGCGGCGTTTTGCCCCCATGCGGACGGATGCAGGCGTGGTCTGCCTCCGTCGAACCGCTGCGCTCATCGGCGCACGGCAATGCGGCCGCCGCCCTCGCCCCCGGGTGACACGCCGCCCTCGCGGCACGGCGGGACCTCGCCCCCTTGGCAAAGGTCTCGCGACGGACAGGAGAGCTATGTGCCGGGGCTTGCCTGAGGCTTGCGCTAAACGGTATCATTTTAATGCAACCGCGGGTTCGGACTTGATCCAAATCAACCGATGTGACGCTTCAGGCGTCAGTATTGATGCGTGAAATGTTTTACGCTCCCGTTTTAGGAATGGATCACTCGTCCGTTTCGGAACAGTCTCCCTCCTGTCCGCCCCGCCCCGGCGGGTAGAACGGCTGCCGGGCGCCGACGGGCCGCCTTGCCAGGCCGTGTGCGTCAGGCCGCGCGAAAGGCGGCTTCCCTGCCGCAATCGCGGCCTTGCCACACCACGACCCCGCGTCGATGATCCCTTGACCGATTCGTCGGTTTCCGCTTTGGGGGACATGCGCCACATTTCGGAATAGCGGGGGAGATGCCTTTTGGGAGATGCGGAGGCCGCGTTCCGGCTGGTCATCGCCGACGATCACCCGCTGTTCCGGGGCGCGCTGCGCGAAGCGGTCGCCGGTCAATTTCCCGCGGCCGAAATCGCCGAGGTCGGCACCTTCGACGATCTCCACGCGCTGCTCGAACGCGAGCCGGACTTCGACCTGATCCTGCTCGACCTGACCATGCCCGGCGCCAGGGGCTTCTCCGGCCTGATCTACCTGCGCGCACAATATGCCGGCGTGCCGGTGGTCGTGGTCTCCGGCAATGAGGAGCCTGCCGTCATCCGCCGCTGCCTCGATCTCGGCGCCTCCGGCTTCATCCCCAAGACCATGGGCACAGCCGCCATGCGCGAGGCGGTCGCCACCGTGCTCGCCGGGGGCACCGCGACCCCGCCCGACATCGACCTCGGCAGCGGGCGGGACAGCGAGACCGACGCCATCATCTCCCGCCTCGCCACGTTAACGCCGCAACAAGTGCGCGTGCTCATGATGCTGGCCGAGGGCCGGCTGAACAAGCAGATCGCCTATGAGCTGGGCGTCTCGGAGGCGACGGTGAAGGCTCATGTCTCCGCCATCCTGCAGAAGCTCGGGGTGGAGAGCCGCACCCAGGCGGTGATCGCGGTCTCCAAGGTGGAAGCCGGCCTCTGGAGCACCAACCAGGCCTGAAGGCCCCGCCCGGACGACCCGGCGATCGGATTTGAGACCGCATGAGCGACAAGACACTGGAGTCCACCGTCCCCGCGCGGACCTCCGCGCTCGACGCGCTGAAGGTCTATCTGCGCCCGAGCGTGCTGGTGGTGATCCTGCTCGGCTTTTCCTCCGGCCTGCCGCTGGCGCTGACCGGAACCACGCTCGCGGTCTGGATGACCGAGCGCAAGGTGGACATCGCCACCATCGGCCTGTTCCACTTGGTCGGCCTGCCCTACACGCTGAAATTCCTCTGGGCCCCCTTGGTGGACGCCCTCGACGTGCCGCTGCTCTCCCGCTGGCTCGGGCGGCGGCGCGGCTGGCTGCTCGCCACCCAGCTGGCGCTGGCCGCCGCCATCCTGTTCCTCGGCTTCCAGGATCTCGGCTTCACCACCTCGGCCGACGGCACCAAGTCCGTCGCTTCCCTTGGGCTCATCATCGGCGCCGTCGCCGTGGCCTTCCTCTCCGCCACGCAGGACATCGTGGTGGACGCCTATCGCGTGGAGAAACTCGACACTTCCGAGCAGGCCGCCGGCATGGCGGGCTATGTGGCCGCCTACCGCATCGGCATGCTGGTGTCCGGCGCCGGCATCATCGCCCTGGTGGCGTGGTTCGAGCTGAAGGGCCTGCCGCACGACCGGGTGTGGGCCTGGGGCTATGGGGTCGCCGCCGCCTGCATGGCGCTCGGCATCCTCGCCACCCTCGTCGCGCGCGAGCCGGACGGCGCACCGCGCGTGGCACACGAGGGCGGAGCGCTCGCCAGCCTCAAGCGTGTGGCCGTAACCGCCCTCAGTGCCTTCTCCGAATTCCTCACCCGGCGGGATGCGATCGCGGTCCTCGCCTTCGTCACGCTCTATAAGTTCTCGGACGCGCTGGCCGGCGGGCTTACCGCCTCCTTCGTCATCTCCATCGGCTTCGACAAGGCCACCTACGCGGCCATCGTGAAGGGCGTCGGGCTCATCGCCGCCCTCGCCGGCGGCTTTGCCGGCGGCATGCTGGCGCGCGGGCGCTCGCTGGTCTGGTGCCTCTGGATCGGCGGCATCCTGCAAATGGCCTCCAACCTCGCCTTCTCCGCCCAGGCGATGATCGGGCCGGACGTGGGCTTCCTGACCTTCGCCATGGTGGTGGAGAATTTCACCGGCGCCATCGGCACGGTGATCTTCGTCGCCTATCTCTCGTCTTTGTGCGGGGTCAGGGCCCATACGGCGACCCAGTATGCGCTGCTGACCGCCCTGACCGCCGTGGGCCGCACTGTTCTCGCCTCGGGCGGCGGCTATATCTACGACGTGACCGGCTGGGCCTGGTTCTTCGTCATCACCGTCATCGCCGGCCTGCCCGGCCTCGCGCTGCTGCTGTGGCTCCAGGCGCGCGGGCACTTCCGGGAACTGGCGCTAGCCAGGGGCTGAGCCTTCAGGCCGCCTGCCGGCGTGCGGCCAGTTGCAGCACCACGCGCTCGGTGATGGCTTCCGCCAGCGGCGCGTTGCGGCGACCGGCGAGAATGGCCTCGTCCACCAGCAGCATGGCCCGCAGGCAGCGGTCCGCCGACATGTTGCGCAATGCCCGTTCCAGCTTGGGCTTGCGCGAAAAGTGGACCATCGGGCGCGCCTGGTCGATCACCCGGTCGACCGGCGTGCCGCCCTGCACCTGGAGCGCCATCTGGTGCAGGCTGGTCAGCGCCCGCAGCAATGCGCCGAGAATGGCATCCGGCCGCGTGGCGGCGCCCCATGCCTTGGTGAGCGCGGCCGTAGCCTCCACCGCCTGGCCGGCGAGGGCGGAATCCACCACGTCGTCCAGCGCCAGCGCGGAGGCATCGCCGACGATGATGCGGACATCGTCCAGCGTCACCCGCCCCTGCCCCTGGGCATAGAGCGCGAGCTTGGCGATCTCGCCGCGCGAGGCGAGGCGGTCGCCGCCGATCAGGGAGACCAGCAGTTCGCGGGCATCGCGGTCGATGGCGAGGCCGGCCTCGGACAGCATGGTGTCCACAAGGCGGGCGAGGTCGCGGTCGCCGTCCGCATAGCAGGGGATGGCGAGGGCCTTGGGCGAGTTCTCGCACAGGGAACGCAGCGGCGCGCCCTTCTTCAGGTCCCCGGCTTCCACCACCACCAGCGTGCCGGCGGCCTCCGCCAGCACCGGCTCCAGGGCCGGCACGAAATTGCGTCCGCCGGCGCGGACCCAGACGACGCGTTCGCCGCCGAACAGTCCCACCGTCTGCGTTTCGTCGATCAGCCGACGCGGATCAGCCGCCAGTTCGTCCCCCTCCAGCCGCACCACGGCGAAGGGGTCGGACACGTCCGGCACGGTCCGCTTCACCAGCCCCGCCGCGCGCTCGCGCACGAGGCCGAGGTCCGGCCCGAAGATCAGGACGACGGCGTGCTTGGAATCCCGGCGCGCCAGCGCCGTTTCGGCATCGCCGGCACGCACCGCGACCATGCGTGTCAGCTTCCCGGCGGCTTGGCCGGCGGCGTCCCCGCCGGCGCGGCACCGGCCGCGGGGGCCGGGGCAGCCGGAGCGGGCGGCGGCGGCGGATTGACGAAGAAGGCGATCAGCTGCGCGCGCATCTGGTCCACCACCACGCGGGCGGCGCGGTCTTCCGCGTCGCGGGTCGCGCGATAATTGGCGAAGCGCTGGTCGCTCACGTCGATGGAGGCGCTGCCCGAAGCCTTGCCCTGCGCGACCGGGGGCTTGGTCTCCTCGCCCGCCCGCACCAGCCGCCACTGCGCCTTGACGCTGATGATCTTGTTCTGCGCAAGGCCGGACGTGGTGTCCACGATGGAGGATGCGGAACTGGCGACCAGGCTGACGAACAGCTTGTAGGGCGCACCCACGGGATTGCCCGCGCCGCCGGTCAGCTCGAAGATCAGCTTGTTGCGCAGCTCGTCGCCGAGCCGGCCCTCGATCTTCACCACCTCGATCTGGTGCATCTGCTCAAGCAGCGGGGTTCCGCCCTTGGTGGTGGTCTGCTCGCCGTACATGGGCTGGAAGCAGCCGGCCAGCGTCGCCGCCAGGCCGCACACGGCGGCGAGGCGGAGAATGGCACGTCGGGCGGAAAGGGGGGCGTCAGGCGACGACATTCACGATCCTCTGTGGCACGACGATGATACGCTTGGGCGGCTTGCCGTCGAGGGCCTTGCGCACGCTGTCCATGGCGAGCACGGCGGCCTCCACCTCGGCGGCGGTCGCCTCGCGCGGCACCACGATGTCGTCGCGCTTCTTGCCGTTGATCTGGATCGGCAGCGTGATGGTGTTCTCCACCAGCAGGTCCGGCTCGGCCAGCGGCCACGCCGCCTCGGCCAGCAGCGTGTCGTGACCGAGCGCGGCCCAGCATTCCTCCGCCAGATGCGGGGTCATGGGGCCGACCACGCGGGTCACGATCTCGGCGGCTTCCCGCAGCGCAAAGGCCAGATCGGCCGGCACCTGCGCCGCCGCGCGGGCCGCGGCGATGGCCTGGCCGAAGGCATTGGCGAACTCGTGCACATGGGCAACGGCGACGTTGAAGCGCAGGCGCTCCACATCGTCTGCCACCTGGTGGGAGAGGCCGTGGGCGGCCCGGCGCAGGGCGGTGGCCGCCGCATCGAAGCTCGCGGGCTTCTCGGCGCCCTTGGGTGCGCCGAGCTCGATGGCCTCCTGCACCTGCCGCCACACCCGCTGCACGAAGCGCCACGCGCCCTCGATGCCCGACTGCGTCCATTCACTGTCGCGCTCGGGCGGCGTGTCGGAGAGCATGAACCAGCGCGCGGTATCGACGCCATAGGTGTCGGCCACCACTTCCGGCGGCACCACGTTGCGCTTGGACTTGGACATCTTCTCCGGCGGGCCGACGACGACCTCCTCGCCGGTGTCGATCTTCACCGCCTTGCCGGTGCCGAGGTGCTTCACCTCCTCGGGGAACAGCCAGCGGCCCTCCTGGTCCTTGTAGGTCTCGTGGACGATCATGCCCTGGGTGAACAGGCCGGCGAACGGCTCAGCGACATTCACGCGGTCGCACGCCTTCAGCGCCCGAGTGAAGAAGCGGGAATAGAGCAGGTGCAGGATCGCGTGCTCGATGCCGCCGATATACTGGTCCACCGGCAGCCAGTGAGCGACCGCCGCCTTGTCCAGCGGCCTCTCCACGGTGTCGCTGGCGTAGCGCAGGTAATACCAGGACGAATCCACGAAGGTGTCCATGGTGTCCGTCTCGCGCTTGGCCGGCGCGCCGCACTTAGGGCACGGCACGTCGCGCCACGCCTTGGCGCGGTCGAGCGGGTTGCCCGGACGATCGAAGGTCACGTCGTCCGGCAGTTGGACCGGCAACTGGTCGCGCGGCACCGGCACCGGGCCGCAGCTCGGGCAATGGATGATCGGGATCGGGCAGCCCCAATAGCGCTGGCGCGAGATGCCCCAGTCGCGCAGGCGGAAGTTCACCTTGCGCATGCCCTGCGGCTGCTCGCCCACACGGAAGCGTTCCAGGCGCCGGGCCACCTGCTCCTTGGCGGCCTCGATGGAGAGCCCGTCCAGGAACTGCGAATTATAGAGCGTGCCCTCGCCGTCATAGGCCTCCTCGCCCACCGCGAAGGCGGCCGGGTCGGCACCGGGCGGCAGCACAACGGGGGTGACCGTGAGGCCGTACTTGCGGGCGAAGTCCAGGTCGCGCTGGTCGTGGGCCGGGCAGCCGAAGATGGCGCCGGTGCCGTAGTCCATCAGCACGAAATTGGCCACATAGACCGGCACCGTGCGCGCCGGATCCAGCGGATGGACCACGGTGAGGCCGGTGTCGAAGCCCTTCTTTTCCTGGGTCTCGATGGCTTCCGCCGAGGTGCCGCCGGTCTTGCAGTCGGCCACGAACGCCGCCAGCTCCGGCCGGGTCGCGGCGAGGTGCTGGGTGAGCGGATGGTCCGGCGACAGGGCCAGGAAGGAAGCGCCGAACAGCGTGTCCGGGCGGGTGGTATAGACCTTCACCGCCGGCACGCCGGCCGCCGCCACCGCGCCCTTCGACAGCTCGAACAGCACCTCCAGGCCTTCCGAGCGGCCGATCCAGTTGCGCTGCATCAGGCGCACCTTGTCCGGCCAGCGGTCCAGCGTGTCGAGCGCGTCCAGCAGTTCCTGGGCGAAGGCGGTGATGCGGAAGAACCATTGCGACAGCTTGCGGCGTTCCACCACGGCGCCGGAGCGCCAGCCGCGGCCGTCGATCACCTGCTCGTTGGCGAGCACGGTGTTGTCGACCGGATCCCAGTTGACCTCGCTCTCCTTGCGGTAGGCGAGGCCCTTCTCCAGGAAGTCGAGGAAGATGCGCTGCTGCTCCACATAATAGGAGGGGTCGCAGGTGGCGATCTCGCGGTTCCAGTCCAGCGAGAGGCCGAGCAGCTGCAACTGCTCCTTCATGGAGGCGATGTTCTCGTAGGTCCAGCTCTTGGGATGGATGCCGCGCTCGATGGCGGCATTCTCCGCCGGCAGGCCGAAGGCGTCCCAGCCCATGGGATGGAGCACGTTGAAGCCCTGCATGCGCTTGTAGCGCGCGAGCACGTCGCCCATCACATAGTTGCGGCCGTGGCCGATGTGGATGCGCCCCGACGGATAGGGGAACATCTCCATCACGAAGAATTTCGGGCGCGGATCGTCGTTGCGGGTGCGGAAGATGCCGCGCTCGTTCCAGATGGCCTGCCAACGGGGTTCCGCGTCGCGCGCGTTATAACGATCTGTGCTCATGTCCGGAATGCTGTCTCAAACGAGCGCGGACTAGGACAGAAAGCGGCTCACGGGTCAACACTTGCCCCCGCATTGCAGCGAACCGCCCGGCCCTTCGGGCGCCTTCCGCACCCGAGGCGCACGACTTGAGTCCCGCGGTCTTGCGCGCACCGGGCGCATCGTCCATCAAACATAAGCCAGCCGCATGTCACGCGGCGCAGGCGCAGACTGTGACATCGCATAGAGCCGTACGGTCCCGCCAGGCACTTCCCGCCAGCGCGTCCAGGCAGACGGCACTCAAGCAGGAGGTGGGGGATGGCTGTGATTGGACGTTGGGGCTCCATCGCCGCGGCGGGCGCCGCGCTCCTGGTTCCAATGTCCGGCGCCCATGCCGCCAGCGCGGCGCCCTTCTCCGGCCAGGGCCTCTCCCCGCTGTGGGGCGTGCCGTTCGCCGGCATGCTGCTGTCGATCGCGCTGTTCCCGCTGCTCGCCAACCGCTTCTGGCACCACCATTACGGCAAGGTGGCGCTGTTCTGGGGTCTCGCCTTCATCATCCCGTTCAGCCTGAACTTCGGCTCCTCGGTGACGCTCCATGAGGTGGTCCACGCGGCGCTGCTGGAATACATCCCCTTCATCGTGCTGCTGGCCGCGCTGTTCACCGTCTCCGGCGGCATCCTGGTGGCCGGGCATATCCATGGCGGGCCGGGCACCAACACGCTGATTCTCGCCCTCGGCACGGTGCTCGCCAGCCTCATCGGCACCACCGGCGCTTCCATGGTGCTGATCCGGCCGCTGCTGCGCGCCAACGAGGGCCGCAAGCACAACGTCCACACCGTGGTGTTCTTCATCTTCCTGGTGTCGAACATCGGCGGTTCGCTGACGCCTTTGGGCGATCCGCCGCTGTTCCTCGGCTTCCTGAAGGGCGTCAGCTTCTTCTGGACCACCACGCACCTGTTTCACGACACGGTGGTCGTCGCCGGCATCCTGCTGGTCGTCTACTACCTGCTGGAGCGCTATTTCTACGGCCGCGAACCCAGCCGCCCGGCCGCGCCCGAGCCCGGCACCGAAACCCGGCTCGACGTCCGCGGCCTCCAGAACGTGCCGCTGCTGTTCGCCATCATCGGCGCCATCCTGCTGAGCGCGCTGTGGAAGCCCGGCGTGTTCTTCGACGTCTATGGCACGCGCCTCGAACTGCAGTGGATCGCCCGTGACGTGCTGCTCGTGCTCATCGCCGTGGTCTCGATGATGGTCACGCCGAAACTCCTGCGCGAGCGCAACGGCTTCGACTGGGAGCCGATCCTGGAAGTGGGCAAGCTGTTCGCCGCCATCTTCCTCACCATCATCCCGGTCATCGCCATCCTGAAGGCGGGCACCGACGGCGCCTTCGCGCCGCTGGTGCGGCTGGTGACCACGGAGACCGGCCAGCCGGTGAACATCGCCTATTTCTGGCTCACCGGCGCTCTGTCGTCCTTCCTCGACAACGCCCCCACCTATCTCGTGTTCTTCAACCTGGCGGGCGGCGATGCGCACCAGCTGATGGGGCCGCTGGAGGTGACGCTGGAGGCGATCTCGGCCGGGGCGGTGTTCATGGGCGCCATGACCTATATCGGCAACGCGCCGAACTTCATGGTGCTCTCCATCGCCCGCCACCGCGGCGTGAAGATGCCGAGCTTCTTCGGCTATATCGGCTGGTCCGTCATCTTCCTGGTACCCTGCTTCATCCTCCTCAGCTGGCTGTATTACCTCTGAGGGGGACTGAACGCAGGCAGCGAAAAGGGCCGGCGCGACGCGCCGGCCCTTTTGCCATCCAGATACCGGTGAAAGGCGCGCTCAGGCGACGCAGGACAGGAAGCCCCGCTCCAGCTTCGCCGTATCGAGATTGCGGCCGATGAAGACGATGCGGCTGAGCCGCGCCTCGTCATCCTTCCAGGCGCGCTGGTGGTCGCCGTCCAGGATCATGTGCACGCCCTGGAAGACGAAGCGATCCGGATCGTCCTTGAACGACAGGATGCCCTTGGAGCGCAGGATGCTCGCACCATCGGTGGCCACCACGTCCTGGACCCAGGGGAAGAACTTGTCGGCGTCCAGCGGCTTGTCGGTGGAGAAGGAGACCGACTGCATGTCCTCGTCGTGATAGTGCTTCAGCCCGCCGTGGCTGTGACCATGGTCATGCCCATGGTCGTGATGGGCGTGGTCGTGCCCCTCATGGCCGCAACCGGGGCCGTGCACATGGCCCTCCTCCACGTCCTCATCCAGGAAGGCCGGCTCGATGGCGAGGATGCGGTCGAGGTCGAAGGCCCCCTGGTTGAGCACCTTGTCGATCTCGATGGCCGACTTCTGGGTGCGGTAGAGCTTGGCATAGGGATTGATGGCGCGGATGCGGCCTTCCACCTCGGCCAGTTCCTCCGCCGACACGAGGTCGGTCTTGTTGAGCAGGATCACGTCGGCGAAGGCGATCTGGTTCTTCGCCTCGGGCGCGTCCTTCAGCCGGTCGCTCAGCCACTTGGCGTCGGCCACGGTGACCACCGCGTCGAGCTTGGTGCGCGCGCCCATCTCCTCGTCCACGAAGAAGGTCTGCGCCACCGGCGCCGGATCGGCCAGGCCCGTGGTCTCGACGATGATGCCGTCGAACTGGCCCTTGCGGCGCATCAGCCCGTCGATGATGCGGATGAGGTCGCCGCGCACGGTGCAGCAGATGCAGCCGTTGTTCATCTCGAACACTTCCTCGTCGGCGCCCACCACGAGGTCGTTGTCGATGCCGATCTCGCCGAACTCGTTGACGATGACGGCGTATTTCTTCCCGTGCGGCTCGGACAGGATGCGGTTGAGCAACGTCGTCTTGCCCGCCCCCAGATAGCCGGTGAGGACAGTCACGGGGATTTTTTCAGAGCCGGTCTCAGGCATGGGATCTCCAGTGCGGGCGGACGCCCGCGCAAGCCGCGACGGCCGCTCCCGAACCGGAAGCGACCGCCGCATGTCGAAAACTGTCTGCGCCGGAGCGCGCCGTCACTTGGTCAGCGCGCCCGCCAACTGGCGGATGTTGTAGCGCATCATGTCGATGTAGGAAGCCGCCTGGCCTTTGTCATCGGACAAGGCGTCGGAATAGAGCGTTCCGCCGACGATGGCATTGCTCTCCTTGGCGATGCGGTCCATCAGGCGCGGATTGGTGACATTCTCCAGGAACACGGCGGGGATGTTCTGCGCCTTGATCTGGCGAATGATCTTGCCGACGTCCTTGGCCGAGGCCTCGCTTTCGGTGGACACGCCCTCCGGCGCCAGCAGCTTCAGGCCGTAGGCATCGCCGAAATAGCCGAAGGCATCGTGCGAGGTGATGATACGGCGCTGCGCGGCGGGAATGGCGCCGATGGCCGCCTTCACCTCCGCCTCGACCGCGTCGAGCTTGGCGGTATAGGCGGCGGCGTTGGCGGTGTAGACGTCCTTGCCGGCCGGATCGGCGGCGATCAGGCCGTCACGGATATTGGCCACGTAGATCTTCGCATTGGCCACCGACTGCCAGGCGTGCGGGTCGATATGGCCGTGGTCGTGGGCCTCCCCCGCCTTGCCGGTCCCCGTCTTGCCCTTGGGGGCGTCCTCGGCATCCTGCGGCTCGTCCTTGGTGCGCTCGCGCGGCGTGATGCCGGTGGTGGCGACCACCACCGTGGCCTTGGTGCCGGACGCCTTCACCAGGCGGTCCATCCAGCCCTCGAAGCCGAGACCGTTGACGAAGATCACCTTGGCGACGGCGAGCTTCTTCGCGTCGTTCGGGGTCGGCTGGTAGACGTGGGTGTCCGCATTGGGGCCGACGATGGTGGCCAGCGCGATACGGTCGCCGCCCACGTTCTTCACGAAATCCCCGAGGATGGAAAAGGAGGCGACCACCGGCAGCTTGGCGTCGGCGGGCGCTGCCGTCTGGGCGAGCGCCGGGGTTGCGCCGAGCACGAGTGCCGCGGCGAGCAGGGTACGACGGGACAGCATGGGAAGGCTCCGTTATGCCTCGAGATGACGGCGGGGCAGCAGGCGGGACAGGACGCCCCCCGCCGGACCGAAGATGACCGAGACGGCATAGCCGGCGCCGGCCACCAGGATGATCGCAGGCCCCGACGGGGCGCCCGCGTGGTAGGAGATCAGCAGGCCGACGATGCCCGCGACGAAGGCGATGCCGGTGGCCACCACCACCAGAGCGGTGAGGTCGCGCACCCAGAAGCGAGCGGTGGCGGCGGGCAGCATCATCAGGCCCACGGACAACAGCGTGCCGAGCGCGTGGAAGCCGCCCACCAGGTTCATCACCACCAGCGCCAGGAAGACGATGTGGCTGAGCCCGCCCGAGCGGCTCACCGAGGCCAGGAAGCTCGGGTCCACGCATTCCAGCACCAGCGGGCGCCAGATGAAGGCCAGCGTCACCAGGGTCAGCGAGGCGATGCCGGCGACCAGGAGCAGGGTCGGATCGTCCAGCCCCAGCACGGTGCCGAAGAGCACATGCAGAAGGTCCACGTTCGAGCCCTTCAGCGACACGATCATCACGCCCAGCGCCAGGGAGACCAGATAGAAGGCCGCCATGGAGGCGTCCTCCTTGATCTCGGTGGCGCGCGCCACCACGCCCGCCCCCACCGCGACCAGCAACCCGGCCGCGAGACCGCCGATGGTCATGGCGGCCAGATCGAGGCCGGCGACCAGGAAGCCGATGGCGGCTCCCGGCAGAATGGCGTGTGCCATGGCGTCGCCGGTCAGGCTCATTCGACGCAGCATGAGAAACACGCCCACCGGCCCCGCACCGAGCGAGAGGGCGAAAACGCCCACCAGCGCCCGACGCATGAACTCGAATTCCGCGAATGGCGCGACCAGCAGCGCGTAAGGCGTCACGCCGCGTCCTCGCACACCGTGGCGCGCTCGTCCCAGGCCTCGCCCATGCGGCGGGCCTTGAGCAGGTTCTCCGGCGCCAGCGCCTCCGCCGTCGGGCCCCAGGCCACCGGCGTGCGGGCGAGCAGCAGGGTTTCGGGGAAATGCGCGCGCACCAGATCGAAATCGTGCAGCACGGCGAGCACCGTGCGCTTCTCGCCGTGCCAGCGCCGCACCAGATCGAGCAGGTCGGACATGGTCTTGGCGTCGAGCGCGGTGAAGGGCTCGTCCAGAAGGATCAGCCGTGCATCCTGGAGCAGCAGGCGCGCGAACAGGGTGCGCTGCATCTGGCCGCCGGACAGCGTGCCGATGGGCCGGTTCTCGAACCCCTCCAGCCCCACGGCGGAAATGGCCTCGGCGATGCGGGCCCGGTCGGCCTTGCCGATGCCGCCGAACAGGCCCGCCCGGCGCCACAGGCCCATGGACACCATGTCGTAGACGCTTATGGGAAAGGAGCGGTCGATCTCCGCGCTCTGCGGCAGGTAGGCGATGTCGCGCGGGTCCAGCCCGCCGCGCTCGATGCTGCCGTGCAGCGGCCGGAGCGCACCCGAGATCGCCTTCATTAAGGTGGACTTGCCAGCCCCGTTCGGCCCGCAGACGGCAAGCAGGGCGCCGGTCTCCACCACCCCGTTGAGATGATGCACCGCCGGATGCCGCTCATAGCCGAGCGTCAGGTCATGGAAGCGCAATTGCGGGTTCATGGCTGGGTCACCAGGAGAACGCCCACCCACATCACTGCGCACAGGATCACCGCGACGGAGAGCCGCGCGATCAGCGATGCCCGCAGCGCCGAGCCGCCGACCGGCGCCGTGGGGCGTGGGCGGCGGGAATGAGCGTGGGCGTGAGGATGGGATGAGGTCATGCGAACTCCGCTTCGGAGGCAATAGATACAGAGTATCATTTAGTCTGTCCAGCCCTCCGCTTCGCCGCAAACCCTTGGCAGAGGCCGCCGCAGCCCTGGTTTCCGCCGGACGCCGGCACCTTCCGCAGCGCCGCCAAGGCCGACCGACCCGCTTCGGCCGGATAGCCCGGTGCAGAAAAATCCACCCGGGCTGCGAGCGTGCGGCCCGGGTCAAGGCCCTGGGCGCTGGCACCGGCGTTTGGCACTCGACAGCGCGCAGCGGCTGGGCTTCAAAGGCGCGACGGCTCGGGCGGCCTCGCCCCCGTCGGCAATGCCGCGCGCAGCGCGGACGATTCTGGGAGATGCGTCCATGAGCCAGCCGAACCCCCTTCCGCTCATCGCCCGCGCGCCGGTGATCCCCGTGGTGGTGATCGAGCGTATCGAGGATGCGGTGCCGCTGGCCCGCGCGCTGGTGGAGGGCGGCCTGCCCCTGATCGAGGTGACGCTGCGCACCCCGGTGGCGCTGCGCGCCATCAGCCTCATCGCCGCCGAAGTGGACGGCGCCATCGTCGGCGCCGGCACGGTGACCGAGCGGTCCCAGATCGAGGCCGTCGTGGAGGCGGGCGCGACCTATATCGTCACCCCCGGCACCACGCCGGATCTCGCCGCGGCCCTCGCCGCGGCGCCGGTGCCGGTGCTGCCGGGATGCGCCACCGCGAGCGAGGCCATGGCGCTCGACGCCCTGGGCTTCAAGGTGTTGAAATTCTTCCCCGCAGAGCCCTCGGGCGGCGCGCCGTTCCTGAAATCGCTGTCCGGCCCGCTGCCGGGCCTGCGCTTCTGTCCCACCGGCGGCATTGGCCCGGCCAATGCGCCGGACTATCTGGCGTTGCCCAATGTGGTGGCGGTGGGCGGCTCCTGGGTGGTACCGAACGACGCCATCAAGGCCGGCAATTTCGACAAGGTGCGCGAGCTTTCGGCAGCCGCCGCCCGGCTGCCGCGCGCGGCAAAGTTCGACTGAGGCACCAAGGGGCGGACATGGGTGAAATGCTGCCCCTTCTTCTCGCCTTCACGGTGGCGGCCGGCGTGCTGACGCTCACCCCCGGCGTGGACACCGCCATGGTCCTGCGCGCTTCGGCCGTGTCGGGCGCCCGGGGCGGCGCGGCGGCGGCGCTGGGCATCGCGCTCGGGCTGTGCGCCTGGGGCATGGGAGCGGCTCTGGGGCTCACCGCGCTGCTCGCGGCCTCCAGCATCGCCTTCGCCGTCGTGAAGGTGGCAGGGGCGGGCTATCTCTTCTATCTCGGCATCATGCTCATCCTGAAGCCGCGCGTGGCGGCGATGCCCCCGCAGGCCGGCGGCGGGGCTGCGACGGCGTTCCGGCGCGGCCTGACGACCAATCTGCTCAATCCGAAGGTGGGGGTGTTCTACATCACCTTCCTGCCCCAGTTCATTCCGCCGGGCGGCGATGCCGTCTTGTTC
Organism: Azorhizobium doebereinerae UFLA1-100; assembly: GCF_000473085.1. Lineage (GTDB taxonomy): Bacteria > Pseudomonadota > Alphaproteobacteria > Rhizobiales > Xanthobacteraceae > Azorhizobium > Azorhizobium doebereinerae. Next base: position 10,527 of record NZ_AXBA01000021.1, on the reverse strand, counting down.
TGCCTGCTGCTGGCAGGGCTGCATGTGCTGCTGACGCTCGCCTGGTTCGCGGCGCTGGTCGCGCTCACCGTCCCACTCGGCCGCGTCCTCGCCCGCCCCGCCGTGGTGCTCGGCCTCGACCGGCTGACCGGCTGCGTCTTCGTGGCCTTCGGCCTTCGGCTGGCATTGGCCGAACGGAGCTGACTGCGCCGGCCCTCAGGCCGGGAAGGCCCGATCGATCGACGCGGCCTCATCCACATCCGCATAGGATGTGCGAATCCCCTCGATCTCCGGGAGGATGGCCAGGAAGACATCCATGAGCCGAGGGTCGAACATGACCCCGCTGTTCTCGCGCATGAAGCGCACCGTGCGCTCCCAGGTCCAGGCCTTTTGATGCGGATGCTCGCTGAGCAGGGCGTCGTAGGTGTGGCAGATGGCGACGATGCGACCCTCCAGCGGAATTTCCTCGCCGCGCAGGCCCGTGGGATAGCCGTTGCCATCCCATCTCTCATGGTGGCTGAGCCCCACCCGCCGCGCCATGCGGATGACCGCCGACCGATGGCTGGGAGGGGTATCGGCACCGAGCTGCGGCCGCTTGCGCATCAAGGCGTGCTCGCTGGCATCCAGCGAGCCGGGCCGCAGGAGAATGCTCTCGGGAATGCTGGACTTGATCAGATCATAGAGCGGACTGGCGGCCAGGAGCAGATCGGCCCATGCCGGTTCCTGGCCCGCGGCGATCGCCAGGGCCCGGCACATGCCGCTCATCCGGGCAAGGTGGAGCCCGGCCCCCTGCTCACCATATTCCTCGGCGCGCGCCAGCGTATGGTCGAGGTCCCTGGACCAGTCCTCGACATCGGCCAGATAGTCTTCGTAATAGACCGACGTGGCGAGCCCCAGGTCGAGGAACACCGCCAGGTTGACCGCCGAGAGGTAGCGCTGCTGCTGGGCCGGATCGTTCCGGAAGGTGGAGATGATGACCCCCGCCACCTCGTTGAGCACCAGGCAATAGGCCGCGGTAAACAGCATCGCATCGACGCCGGCGCGGAAATGGCTTTGCCCCATCGCGCGACTGACGCGCCGATACTCCGCATCGAACCGGCCGGCAAACACACGCTCGACCCAGTGGCGCCGTTGCGCCCGGCGCACCAGCGTCAGTGTCGCGGAATCCTGGAACAGCCGTACCGCCGTGTCTTCGGTCAGGATGCGTTCGTAGAAGCGATCGAGGATCGCATCCATGTGCGGCTCGATGATCTCGGGAAACGTCCCCAAGGTCCTGACGACTTCAGCATCGATGGCGAGAAAATCAGTCCAACGCGTGAGACTCGACGGCATGTTTGACGTCACCGAGATAGGTACAACCCGGAGGATCATCCCCATTTTCATGGCATGGCATTTGATCTGGATCAAATGCCGCCCGTCCCCCGCAGATGATGCGGAGCGTTGTCAAATAACAGCTTCAGGAAAGAACGAGAGAGCCGGCGCCTATCCGCGAAATTCCGGCCCGATCGACTTTCGCTGCGAATCGCACATCTAAAACGATTTGAGCACTATCATGGACCGTCAGTGCGACACCGCCCCTTCCTGCGCCGCACGGGGGATGATCGCCCCCCGATGCATGATCACCGCGCCGGCCAGGGCATGGCCCGCGCGGGCGGCCGCCTCCGGGCTCTCGCCCTTGAGGCGGGCGGCGAGATAGCCGGCATTGAAACTGTCGCCGGCACCCGTCGTATCGACCGGCAGAACCTCGCGCTCCACCGGCACGGCGATGGTCTGGCCGTCCGCATGGACCAAGGCGCCGCCGGCGCCGTTCTTCACCACCACTTCCTTGACGCCGAAGGTGGTGATGCGGGCGATGGTGGCTTCCGGCGAAGCATCGCCCCACAGCAGCGCCTCATCCTCGAAGGTGGGCAGCGCCATGGACGAGCGCTTCAGCGCCTCCGCGAACACCATGCGGGCGCGCGGCAGGTCGTTCTGCCAGCCGCGCGGGCGGAAATTGCCGTCGAACACCCGCCAGGCCCCACGCTCCGCCGCCACTTCCAAGGTGGCCAGGAAACGGCCAAGGCCGGTGTTGGAATAGAGCGACAGGGTGATGCCGGAGAAATAGACCGCCTGCGCCTCCACCAGCTTCTCCGCGACCGCCTGCCAGCCCTCCAGCTCGAACAGGACACGGGCCGGCGCCGAGTCGCGCCAGTAATGGAAGGTGCGCTCGCCCCGGTCGTCGGTGGTGATGAGATAGAGGCCCGGCACCCGCCCCGGCACCGCGACGACAGCGTTCGTGACCAGCCCCTCGCTCGCCGCCAGCGCCAGGATCTGGGCGGAAAACACGTCGTCCCCGAGGGCGGTGGCGTAGGCGGTCTCGATGCCGGCGCGGGCGAGATAGACAGCGGTGTTGAACGTATCGCCACCGAACGACTGGCCGAAGCGCCCGTCATTGCCGCGCGCCAGTTCCACCATCACTTCGCCGACAGAAACCACCTTGGCCATTTGCGTTTCCCTGTTCTGACGCGGGCACCTTTGGGCCAAGCGCGGCGGCGGCGCAAGGCCAACGGGGCCGGATCAGTCGAGCCGCGGCCCACCGGGCACGGTCCAGGTGGCGGGATGCGGGCTCAGCGTCTCGCCGCCCTGCGCCGCCACCGCCACCGGCGTCTTCGGACGCGGGTAACGGGCCGCCAGATCCCGCTCCCGCCGGCTGTTGTTCTCGATCAGGCAGAGGGCGCGCTGCTCGAAATTGCCGATGCCCCGCGGCCCCTCGAACGGGGCCACGCTCTGGCAGTCCAGGTTGCGGAACAGGACGAAGCGCGTCTGCGCCTCGTCGAGCTGGCTCTTCCAGCGGTTGCGCTGCACCGATGGCAGGTCGGCGCGCCCTTCCACCACCGCCATCGCCGCCTCGAACGCCGCCGTCACCGCCCGCTCGCTGGCCTGGGTGGCCTCGAACAGGCAGCGGCTGTAGTCCGGCGCCGGAAGCTTGCCGGCGGCGCAGGGGTTGGGCTCGCGCCACGGCCCCTGCTGGGCGGCCGCCGGCCCGCTGAGAAGACAGCAGGCCAGCAGCGCCGCCCACCCCCAGGCTGGACCATCCGGGAAGCTCCGCCTACGGCGCACCACCCGGCCGTGCTCAAGCGGCTTTGCGCTGGGCCAGGAACGCCGCCATGCGTTCCAGCGCCCGCGCGATATTCTCGGCCGAGTTGGCGTAGGAGAGCCGGATATAGCCCTCGCCATGGACACCGAAGTCCGGCCCGCCGATCACCGCCACGCCGGCATCCTCCAGCAAAGCGGAGGCCAGCGCCTTGGCCGAGGCCCAGCCGGTGCGCGACACGTTCGGGAAGGCGTAGAAGGCGCCCTTGGGCGTGGCGCAGGATACGCCCGGCAGCGCGTTCAGCCCCTCCACCACCAGTTTGCGGCGCCGGTCAAACTCGGCCAGCATGGCCGCCACCGGCTCCTGCGGGCCCTCCAGCGCGGCGATGCCGGCATATTGGGTGGCGGCGTTGACGCAGGACCAGGCGTTCACCGACAGCTTGCGCACCTTCTCATACAGATCCTTCGGCCAAACCGAATAGCCGAGCCGCCAGCCGGTCATGGCATAGGTCTTCGACCAGCCGTTGAGCAGGATCAGCCGGTCGCGGATCTCCGGATAGGCCAGCAGCGTCTGATGGCGCTCGCCGTCGAACAGGAACTGGTCGTAGATCTCGTCCGACATCAGCGCCACGTGCGGATGGGCGGCGAGGCCCGCCACCAGCTTGTCGATCTCCGCCTTCGGGGTCACGCCGCCGGTGGGATTGGCGGGAGAATTGATGATGAGAAGGCGGGTCCTGGGCGTGATCAGCGCCAGGGTCTCCTCGGCGGAAAAGGCGAAGCCGTTCTCCTCCCGGATCGGCACCGGCACCGGGGTCGCGCCGGTGTATTCGATCATGGAGCGGTAGATAGGAAAGCCGGGGTCCGGATAGAGGATCTCCGCGCCCGGCTCGCCGAACAGCAGGATGGCGGCGTACATGGTCACCTTGCCGCCGGGCACGATCATCACCAGCCCGGGGTCCACCTCCACATCGAAGCGGCGATTGAGATCGCGGGCCACCGCCTCGCGCAGCGGCTGGATGCCCACGGACGGGGTATAGCCATGCTGGCCGTCGCGCAGCGCCTTGATGGCGGCCTCGACGATATGCTCGGGGGTGCGGAAATCCGGCTGGCCGATGCCGAGGTTGATGATGTCGCGGCCCTCGCCGGCAAGGGCTGTGGCACGCGCCAGCACGGCGAAGGCATTTTCCTCGCCGATGCGGTCGAAGGCGGCAACGGTGGTCAGCATGGCGTTCTCCCCGGGGCCGGTCGGTGCCGGAACCCTTCCCTCTGTCTTGGTGTTGTCCGGAGAGCTGGGGGCTTCCGGGCACGCCGCGCAGTGCAGCCGCGCGCCCCGAACCGATACCATTCCAACGATGGAAAAAGGAGAGATCCCATGGCCAATCGTCTCGACGGGCGCAAGGTCGCCGTTCTGGTCGCCGACGGTTTCGAGCAGGTGGAACTCACCGAGCCGGTGAAGGCGCTGAAGGCCGCAGGCGCTGAAGTGCGGATCGTCAGCCCGGCAAAGGGCCGGGTTCAGGGCGTGAACCACGACCGGAAGGCCGACACCGTCGCCGTGGACGTGCCGCTCGACGGCGCCAATCCGACGGACTTCGATGCGCTGATGCTGCCGGGCGGCGTGCTGAACCCCGATGCCCTGCGCGTCAACGATAAGGCCATCGCCTTTACCCGGGCCTTCTTTCAGGCCGGCAAGCCGGTGGCCGCTATCTGCCACGGGCCGCAGTTGCTGATCTCCGCGGGCGTGGTGAAGGGGCGGCGGATGACCGGCTACAAGGCCATCCAGGTGGATCTCGCCAATGCGGGGGCGCAGGTTTCCGACACGGCCGTGGTGGTAGACCAGGGCCTCGTCACCAGTCGCAACCCGGACGACATCCCCGCCTTCAACGGCAAGATGGTGGAGGAGTTCGCCGAGGGCCGGCACCGGGGAACCAAGGCTGCCGCCGAATAAGGCAGCGCCTCATAAAGTATCTATTACATAGTAAACACCTCGGCGACTGACCTCGCCGAGGTATTCCGCACGGGCGGGCCGTTCATTTTTGGCCCTATGCCACCCCACGACAGCAACCCGCCTTGACCTCCGCGTGCCGGAGTGTTGCAGTTCTCGTCCTGTTCCAGTGGTGTCTCCGCCGGGAGACTGCCGCGTGCGGTCCTTATGCGGGGTGTCACATGCCTGGGCTATCGCGCCTCGCGTCCGCCTGCCGCGCCGCCGTCCCCCTGGTCGCAGCCGGCCTTGCAGGAGCGCTGCTCTGGACAGCTCCGCTGGCCGCGCAGACCAGCGCGGCCGGGCGGGCGCCCTATCCGGCCCGTCCCGTCACGCTGATCGTGCCTCTGCCCGCCGGCGGCGTGAGCCAGCGGCTCGCCGACATCCTCGCGCCGGCCCTCGCCCAGACGCTCGGCGTGCCGGTGGAGAGCAAGAACATGCCGGGTGAGAACGGCGCCCTGGGAGCGCGCTACGTCGCCGGCGCCGCGCCGGACGGCTACACGCTGCTCGTCGCCCCGAGCACCCTCCTTTTGCTCGACTCCAATATCCTCCCCAGCGTCGGCTTCTCGCCGCAGAAGGATCTCGACCCGCTCGTCATGGCGGTTCGCTCGCCCACCGTGCTGGCCATCCACCACTCCGTGCCCGCCACCTCGGTGGCCGAGTTCGTCGCCTATCTCAAGCAGCATCCCGAGGTCGCCTTCGGCGCCTCCGGCCGGGGATCGATCAACGATCTCATCGCCGGGGAGTTCTTCCGCCAGACCGGCACGAGGGGGCATATGGCGTATTTCGAAGGCGGCGGCGCGGTCATGCCCGCCTTGGTCTCGGGGAAGATCCAAGCCTCGTTCCAGGACGGGGCCCTAGTGGTCAACGCCGCCTCCACCGGCGCGGTGCGCACCCTCGCCCTCACCGGCACGGTGTCCTCGCCGTTGCTGCCGAACGTGCCCACCTTTACCGCGCTGGGCATCCCGCAGATGGATGCCTACACATGGCAGGCCATCGCCGCCCCGGCCGGCCTGCCAGCCAATGTCCGCCACGTGCTGGAGAATGCCTTGCGCGCGGCGCTGCTCAACCCGGTGGCCACGACCCAGCTCCAGGCCAACGGCTGGGAGGTGGTGGCCGCGAGTTCCCGGCAGTTGCAACGGGTCATCGCGGACGAGCGGCGGCGGTGGCGCGACCTGATGCAGGCCGATGGCCACGCCGACCAGATCCGCTAGGATCACCCGGCCTACCCTTCCGAATCCAGAACAACATCCGGAAACGCCATGCCCAAGGAAGCCTTGCCGCTCAACACGTTTCGTCGCGCCCTGCATGCCGGCCAGCAGCAGATCGGCATCTGGTGCTCCATCCCCAGCAGCTTCACGGTGGAGATGCTTGCCGGTGCCGGCTTCGACTGGCTGTTGCTCGATACCGAGCACACGCCGGCGGACCTGCCGCAGATCTATGGCCAACTCCAGGCGGCAGCGGCGGGACGGGCCCACCCTGTCGTGCGCGTGCCCTGGAACGACCCCGTCGCCATCAAGCGTTTTCTCGATGCCGGGGCGCAGAGCCTGCTGATCCCCATGGTGCAGACCGCCGAGGAGGCGGCGCAGGCGGTGGCCGCCACCCGCTATCCACCGCACGGCATCCGCGGGTTCGCCGGCGGCGGCCGCGCCTCACGCTTCGGCCGCGTCGCCGATTACCACGCCCATGCCCATGAGGAATTGTGCGTGCTGGTGCAGGTGGAAACCGCCGCCGCCCTCGACCAGTTGGAAGCCATATGCGCGGTGGAAGGCGTCGACGGCGTCTTCATCGGCCCCGGTGACCTGTCGGCGAGCCTTGGCTATCTCGGACGGCAGGGCGCGCCGGAGATGGTGAGCCTGATCGAGGACACCCTCCGCCGCATCGTCGCCGCCGGCAACCGGCCCGGGATCCTCACCGCCGATCCGGACCTCGCCCGCCGCTACATGGCGGCCGGCAGCCTGTTCACCTCCGTGGGCCTCGACCTGCACCTCCTGACCCAGAATGCGGAGGCGCTGGCCGTCTCGTTTGCCGGCAAATGACAACGGCATGGACAAGCGAAACGCGGGAGATCGAGACGTGAGCAGCGGAACGTTCAAGGCCATCGTCGCGCGCAAGACGGACACGGGGCAGACCATCGGCCTGGAGGAGGTGGACGACACCCTCCTTCCCGCCGCCGACGTGACGGTGGACGTGGCCTATTCCACACTGAACTATAAGGACGGCCTTGCCCTCAAAGGGCTGGGCCGCATCCTGCGCACCTTTCCCATGGCCCCGGGCGTCGATTTCGCCGGCACGGTCCGGTCGAGCGACAGCCCCGATTTCGCCCCCGGTGATCCGGTGGTGCTCACCGGCTGGGGCGTGGGCGAAAACTGGTCCGGCGGCTTCTCGGCACGGGCGCGGGTGAAAAGCGAGTGGCTGGTGAAGCTGCCGCCCGCCCTCTCGCCCCGTCAGGCCATGGCCATCGGCACGGCCGGCTTCACCGCCATGCTGTGCGTGATGGCGCTGGAGCGCCATGGCATCGCCAAGGGCGGGGAGGTACTGGTCACAGGTGCGGCGGGTGGCGTCGGCAGCATCGCCGTGCGGCTGCTGTCCCGCCTCGGCTACCGGGTGGTGGCGCTGACCGGGCGGCCGGAGGAGGAGGGCTTTCTTACCGCCCTCGGCGCGTCGGAGATCATGGACCGGACCATGCTCCAGTCGGCCGGCAAGCCGCTGCAATCGGAACGCTGGGCCGGCGCGGTGGACACGGTCGGCGGCACCATCCTCGCCAACGTACTGGCCGCCACCGCCTCGGAAGGGGCGGTCGCCGCCTGCGGGCTGGCCGGCGGCACCGACCTGCCGACCACCGTGTTCCCCTTCATCCTGCGCGGCGTCTGCCTGCTGGGCATCAATTCGGTGGATGCGCCCAAGGCGCGGCGCGCGGAAGCCTGGAACCGCCTCGCCCACGAACTGACGGCGGCGGATCTCGATAGCCTGACCCAGGAAGTGGCGCTGGAGGACGTGATCGGCCTCGCCGACGACATCCTCGCCGGCAAGGTGCGCGGCCGCACCATCGTGCGGATCTGAAGGCCCGCCGCGAAGAGGCCCGGCGCGTCAGGCGCCGGGCTGGATCTCCGCCAGCAGGCGGTCCAGCACGGCGGTCAGGCGATCGATGTCCGCCGGACGCGACAGGCGGTGATCGCCGTCCTTGACGAGGGTGAACACCACGTCGTCCTCGGCGAGGCAGGTGACGAGACGCATGGCATGGCGCCACGGCACGTCGGCGTCGTGCGCGCCCTGAAGGATGCGCACCGGGCAGCCCACCGCGAAGGGCGCGCCGAGCACCAGATTGTTGCGGCCGTCCTCGATCAGCGCGCGGGTGATGACATAGGCCCCGCCCTCATAGGGTGAAGGGCGCTCATGGCGTCCGGTGGCCAGGATCTCAGCCTTCACCGCCTCAGAGAAACCCTCCCATATCAGATCATGGGTGAAGTCCGGCGCGGGGGCGATCAGCACCAGGCCGGCGAGGCGGGAATGGCCTTCCGCCGCCAGCGCCCGGGCCAGCAGCAGCGCGATCCAGCCGCCCATGGACGAGCCCACCAGGACCTGCGGTCCCTCGGTGGCGTCGAATACCGCGCGGGCCTCCCTGGCCCAGGCCGAGATGGTGCCGTCCTCGAATGCACCGCCCGAAGCGCCGTGGCCGGAATAGTCGAAGCGAACGAAGGCCTGCCCCCCGGCCTGCGCCCAGTCCGCCAGCGCCTGGGCCTTGGTGCCGGTCATGTCCGAGCGGAAGCCGCCCAGCCAGATCACGCCGGGGCTGCGGCCGGCGATGCGGCGGACCGCGATGTCGCGGCCATCGACGGCGAGGGTCAGGATCTGTTCGGTCATGGGCGGCCTCCGGCGGCGATTCAGGCGGCGAACGTCGCGAAATAACGCGCGATCAGGCGCTCATAGATGGCGGCCAGCGCCCCGAGATCGGCGACCGGCGTCGCCTCGTCCACCATATGCATGGTCTGGCCGACGAGGCCGAACTCCACCACCGGGCAGAGCGCCTTGATGAAGCGCGCGTCCGAGGTGCCGCCCGTGGTGGACATCTCCGGCCTCTTGCCGGTGACGTCGGCCACCGCGTCGAGCACGATATCGACGAAGGGGCCGGGCGCGGTGAGGAAGCTGGAACTCGCTCCCGGACGATAGCCCAGATCGAAGGGCACGCCCGCGTCGCCGAGCCGGCGTTCCAGCTCCGCCTTCAGGCTGTCGAGCGTGTGAAGGTCGTTGAAGCGCACGTTGAACTTCGCCGTCGCCTCGGCGGGGATGACATTGAAGGCTGGATTGCCCACGTCCACGCTGACCACCTCCAGATTGGACGGCGGGAAATGCGCCGAGCCGGCATCGAGCGGCGTCGCCATCAAGGCGGTGAGCAGGCGCACCAGCCTCGGCACCGGATTATCGGCCAGGTGCGGATAGGCGACATGCCCCTGGCGGCCGCGCACGGTGAGGATGCCCGACAGGCTGCCGCGCCGGCCGATCTTCACCATGTCGCCCAGGGCATTGGGATTGGTCGGCTCACCCACGATGCAGTGATCGAGCGTCTCGCCGATTGCGGCGAGCCATTCCACAACCTTCACCGTGCCGTCCAGAGCCGGGCCTTCCTCGTCTCCGGTGATCAGGAAGGACAGGCTGCCGCGCGCGGGCTTGCCATGGCGCAGCGCCGCCGCGAGGAAGGCGCCGACCGCGCCTTTCATGTCCACCGCGCCGCGCCCGTACAGCAGCCCGCCGTCCACCTCTCCCGAGAAGGGCGGATGGCGCCAGGCCTCCGCCTCGCCGGTCGGAACCACGTCCACATGGCCGGCGAAGCACAAGTTCGGCGCCTCGGTGCCGATGCGGGCGTAGAGATTGTCCACCGGCACCCCGCCGGTGGCCGACACGATGCGCTCCACCCGGTAGCCCGCCTGCTGCAGCAGGTCCGCGACGATGTCGAGCGCGGCGCCGGCGTCGGGGGTCACCGAGGGCGCGCGAATCAGCGCCCGGGCATAGGCCAGCGCATCTCGGGCGAGTGCCTCTTGGGACGGCACGGACGGTTCCTGCGAAGGGGCCGTGGTGGAAGCGGGACGGGTCATGGAGCTGGTCCGGAGCGGGCGCGCCTGAGCCGCGCGCAAGCCTTGCCTCGCGCGCCCAGGCACTGGCGTCAATGGGCATTTTAGCGTCCGGCCCGCCACGAGGCTGCCGCCTTCGCCCCCTAGGTGGTGTGGACAGTTACCTGATCCACAGGACGATGGCAGCGATTGTGACGATGGCGAGGTAGTTTCGCGCGGTCTTCTCGAAGCGGGTCGCGACACGCCTGAACTGCTTGAGCTTGGAGAAGCAGCATTCGATCAGGTGGCGCTGAGCGTAGAGGTGCCTGTCGAGGCTATGCTTCCTGGCGCGGGATGGATTGGACGGGATGACCGCCTGCGCGTTCCTTGCCGCGATTGTGGCGCGCAGGGCGTCGCTGTCATAGGCGGTATCGGCCATGACGGCCTGGG
>NZ_AXBA01000020.1 GCF_000473085.1 Azorhizobium doebereinerae UFLA1-100 | reverse complement strand
GATCGGGGCTACGACAGTGCCTGGTTCCGCGAGGCACTGGCCTCCAGGGGCATCAATCCCTGCATTCCTTCATCGCGGAGCCGCAAGCAGCCCTTCCTCTATGACAAATCCCTCTACCGGCAGCGGCACAAGGTCGAGAACCTGTTCGCCAAGCTCAAGGACTGGAGGCGCATCGCCACGCGATACGACCGATGCGCCCACACCTTCTTCTCTGCCATATGCATCGCAGCAGTCGTCATCTTCTGGCTGTGATCAATGAGTCCTGAGCCTAGGTCTTCGGACACCCGTTTCTTCAGATTGCTACGGCGGCGGACGCCTTAGCAGCCGCGTCGTTGAAGGCCCTCTCAGAGTCCGTTTGAGACCGCTCAGGGGTGCGCGATCCAGCGGAGGAGCAGGCTGGCAATGGCAACATCCTCAGGCCGCCACCTGGCGACGCCACGCAGCGGAGCATGTTCAGCGCCTCCCGCAAGTCTGTCGCAGGCCAGCGCCGCCCCGCGCACGCCGGCAGGAGGGGCGGACGATTTGCCCACTCTCCAGCGGTCAAATCGCTCGGGTGGCGCTTTACGCGCTTTTTGAGATTAGCCGCCCGGCCACGGCTCATACGGCGCCACATCCTACGACGTTCATCATTGGATGAGCGTGGAGCGTAGTTCTTTATCAGAATGTTGATAATGCGAAGATAGACGGCGGCACCCCATGGGGCAAATTCATGTAAATATCAATATATATTATGAAATTTTCGTTTTACGACAACGCGAAAATGATCAATATACTGTTGGTCTGCAAAATAATTATAGCTGCGCTACGCAGTCGTGTCGCGAGAATATCTCGCGACCAGCGCTGAATTTTCATGGATTTTGAATTGGAGTTTAAAGCATTGCGAGCTGAGAAAGCTCTCCACCCAGCGAGCCGAAAGGCGACGAGTGCTGAAAAGCTCGGGCTGAAAAAACACATGCCGCGCTATTGAATAGAGAGCTTTCATGCAATTGTAGTCAACTACGGCTTAAGCGGATTATAGTTTGAATCTGCTGCAAAGTGGCAGCCATCGAGCACGGCGCCGGAAAAATCAAAAACGACGACGCTCACATTCGCAGTTGCATCCTCTCCATTGCTTCGCCCGCCGCTTGATAGCTCGCTATATTCATTGAGAGCGGTCTTAATGCGTGCAATCCGATCAATATCTTTCGACACAACTGCCTCCACCTAGCAGAAATTAGGCCACTAACCGAAGGAACTGCGCCACTCGGTGGCTGTCAATTGGCTCTTTTCCTAACGACGCGTCCTCAAGCGCGAACTCATAAATTTGCGCCACCACGGCAGCCTTCTTGTCGGCGCGCATCATGCGTTTGTTGGCTGTTAACCATTCTTCAACAAGGGCTAACGCTTGAGCTAAAACGCGTGCATTCAGGGGCGGTTGGGCGGGGTTGGCGTTGCTGCTTCGCTCATCGGCACCATCGAGGCGTATGGGCCCTTGACCGCTCAGGACCCAGTTGGCGTTGAAGCCAAGATCCAGCAGTTTTTGAAGCGTTTCGCTGCTGGGCAGGTTCCTCCCATCTTCGAGCTGACGCCACGTGTTTGGCCCGAGCCCGAGCCGGACGGACATTTCCCGCGCCGAGGTGACGCCCATCTCAGTCCGCACGACCTTGAGTCGTGAGCTCATTTGAGGTGACGTCACAGATCCCACTCGGGAACTGTGACGGCCGCCCGTAGCGTGAGCCGTGTTGGGCGGGCCTGTATAAAATACATAAATATCAAGGTGATAGCACGTACCCTCACGCGCCACCTCGCTGTGCGATCTTTTGCACTATTTTGAGAGTTGTAATGCACTGTTTTGAGTGCAATGTTAGCTCGAAACCGACGCACGTTCCCTCCAAAAAAACCCGGCCTGGCAGGGCCGGACCACCGGAGCCGCATGATCAAGACGCGCAACCCACGGGACTGGCATCCCGAGGACATCAAGGCCGCCATCCGCAAGAAGGGACTGACGCTGTCAGCCGTCTCGCGGGGGGCGGGCCTGATCGACGATGCCTGCCGGCACGCCTGCTCACGCCCTCACTACTTCGGCGAGCTGGCGATCGCCGCCGCCCTCAACATCCCCGCCCGCCAGATCTGGCCGAGCCGCTTCGACGCTAAGGGCGGCCGGAAGCACCAGCACCGCACTCGCCGCAAACCTAACGCCGCGCAGCCGTGCGGCCAACGTCAAAACGCAGAGGCCGCCTAGACATGACCGAGGCACGCACAAGCGTCAAAATCGCCCTCGCCCTGATCGACACGGGCGAGCGCCTGCGCCAGGTGGACCCGGATCGATCGCTGCTGATCGCCGCCAGCATGAAGGCGGACGGGCTCCGCACGCCGATCGAGGTGCGCCCGGCGAAGAAGGCGGGCCGCTATCTCCTGGTGGTCGGCGGCCACCGGCTGGATGCCGCCACCTTGCTCGGCTGGGAGGAGATCGCCGCCTATGTGCTCGACCTCTCCGCCGACCAGGCGCGGCTGCGCGAGATCGATGAGAACCTTTACCGGGCCGAGCTTTCCGAGCTGGACCGCAGCGTTTTTTTGGCCGAACGCAAGCGCCTCCACGAGAAGCTCCACCCGGCCACGAAGCACGGCGGCGCGCGGCCGGCGGAGCAAGTCGCCATTTTTGGCGACTTGGCCCCCCGCTTCTCGGCCGACGCCTGCGAGAAGCTCGGCGTCAGCGAGCGCACGCTCCAGCGCATGATCGCCCGCGCGGTCATCGACCCTGCGGTGCGCAAGCGGATCTCCGGCACCAGGCTGGCGGACAAGGGCAGCGAGTTGGACGCGCTGGTGCGGCTCTCGCCCGACGAGCAGGCGAAGGCGGTGGACCTCATCCTGTCCGGCGGCGATGGCGCGCCGCGCTCGGTCCAGGCCGCCACTGACCGCCTGCGCGGGGTCCGCCCCACACCGGCTCCCAGCCCGGACGACGCCGCCTGGGCGCGGCTGCTCAAGGCTTGGGAGGACGCGCCGCCGCGCGTCCAGCAGCGCTTCCTGTCCCATATCGGCGCCGTTAGCCAGCGGGATGCCGCGTGATGCCCGCCCCCCGCCATCCCATCCAGGCGGGCGCCGCGCGTCTGCGCGAAGTGCGCCTCCAGGCGGCGGCCTTCATGCTCGGCATGGCGGGCCTGCTTTTTCTGCTGGTGGCGTTCGGCGCCATCGCGGCGCTCGCGAGGCTCGGATGAAGCGGCGCACCCGCTCGCCCGCCGCACTGATGTTCGGCTGGTCCGTGATCGAGCGCCGCTACTTGCCGGCCATCGAGACGGCCAAGCGCATGGAACAGCGCGCCCGCATCGACCGCGAGATCGATGCCACCCGCCACCAACTCAAGAAAAACGGGGTGCTACGTTGAAGGAATGGTGGACGCCCGACGAGCTTGCCGCGCTCGCCTTGCCGGAGTTTCCGACAACGCGGGAAGCCATCGCACGCAGGGCTGATCGCGAGAACTGGCGCCAGCCCAGCCGAGAATATCCGGCCAATCCGCTCGGCGTATGGCGCCGGCGCGAGGGTCGCGGCGGCGGCTACGAATATCGCTACGACCTCCTGCCGCTGGCCGCCCGTACCATCCTGGTGCTGCGCCAGCAGCGCGCCGAGGGGCGCGACGCGCGCGCCGAGCGCGCCGCCGCCAAGGCGACGCTCTCCCGCGAGGAGCGGTGGGCGTGGTTCGAAAAACTGCCGGAAAACAAGAAGCAGAAGGCCCGTTCGAAGCTGGAGGCCCTGCTGGCGGTGGATGCCCTCACCATGGCGGGCACCAAGCGCGACGACGCGATGGTGCTCATCGCCAGCCAGATTAGGGTCACCCTGCGCACCCTCTATAATTGGGCCGGCGAGGTGGCTGGCATCGAGCGCCAAAACTGGCTGGCCTTCCTGGCGCCCCGGCATGCCGGCGGCCAGGCGCAGGCTGAATGCGACCCCGCCGCCTGGGAATGGATCAAGGCCGCGTGGCTCACGCAATCCAAGCCCACCGCCGCACATTGCTACCGGCAGCTCCAGGGCGTGGCGAAGGCGCAGGGCTGGACCATCCCGTCCTGCAAGACGCTGGAACGGCGGCTTGCGACCATCGACCAGACCACGCGGACCTTTTTTCGCGAGGGTCCAGAGGCTCTCAAGAGGCTCTATCCGGCCCAGCAGCGCGACCGCACGGCGCTGCATGCCCTGGAGGCCGTCAATGCGGACGGGCACAAGTGGGACGTGTTCGTGCGCTGGCCTGATGGCGAGATCGGCCGCCCGTGCATGGTCGGCTTCCAGGACTTGTTCTCCGGCATGATCCTCTCGTGGCGGGTGGACCGCTCAGAGAACAAGGAGGCGGTCCGGCTCGCCTTCGGCGACATCGTCGAGACCTACGGCATCCCGGACCACTGCCTGTTCGACAACGGCCGGAACTTCGCCAGCAAATGGCTCACCGGCGGCACGGAGACCCGGTATCGCTTCAAGGTGCGGGATGAAGATCCGGTCGGCCTGCTGCCCGAGCTGGGCTGCCAGGTGCATTGGGCCACGCCCTATCACGGCCAGGCCAAGCCCATCGAGCGGGCGTGGCGGGATTTCGCGCAGAACATCGCCCGCGATCCCCGCTTCGTCGGGGCCTGGACCGGCAACACGGTCGCGGCCAAGCCCGAGAATTACGCCAGCAAGGCGATCCCGCTGGAGAGCTTCTTGGCCGTGGTGTCCGAAGGCATCGCCGAGCACAACACCCGCGCCGGCCGCCGCACCGACGCCTGCGCCGGGCGCCTGTCCTTCGCCGAAGCGTTCGCCGTCTCCTACCAGCAATCGCCCATCCGTCAGGCGACGCCGGAGCAGCAGCGCCGCTGGCTGCTGGCCTCTGAGCTGACCACGGCCCGCCGGCCGGATGGCTCGGTGCATCTCTACGGCAACCGCTACTGGTGCGAGGCGCTGCTAGAGCACCTTGGCCGCAAGGTGGTCGCCCGCTTCGATCCCGACGCCCTGCACGAGAGCGTGCACCTCTACCGGCCGGATGGCGCCTACATCGCCGCCGCTCAGTGCGTCGAGCGCACCGGCTTCTTCGACAGCGCCGCCGCCCGCGTCCATGCCCGCGCCCGCAACGACTTCCTCAAGGCGGCGAAGGCGATGGCGAAGGCCGAACGCAAGCTGTCGCTGGATGACCTCGCGGCGCTGATGCCGACCGTCGAGGCGCCCGAGGCGCCGGAGACGAAGGTGGTGCGCCCGGTGTTCGGCACGGCCGGCAACGCGGCTCTCAGGGCCGATCCCGACATGGAGCACGACCAGGATTCCGTGCTCGCCGATTTCGGACGCGCGATGCGCCAGCTCCGCGTGGTCCGGGACAACGACGGGGCGGACGGCTGATCCCCATCCACCCCGTCAACTGCACACACACACACACGAGGAAAGTACATGAACGCGCATAATCCGGAAACCACGGCGAAAGAGGCTCTCGACGCGCTGCGCACCGAGGTGCGGCTGCTCATGGGCGAGGAAGGCCTGACACAGGCCGACATCGCCAAGGAGGCCGGCATCGCCTACGGCACCTTCACCCCGTGGATGGGCGACACCTACCAGGGCAACAACGTCGGCATCGGCGAGAAGGTGTCGCGCTGGCTGGAAACCCGCCGCGAGCGCAAGCGCACCCGCGCCACCCTGCCGGTGGCGCCGGGCTATCTCGCCACGCCGACGTCCGAAGCCATCACCAACATCCTGAGCTTCGCGCAGGTGGCGCCCGATTTTGGGGTGATCGTCGGCGGCGCCGGCATCGGCAAGACCACCACCATCCAGGAATATCAGCGGCGCGCGCCCAACGTGCATGTGGTGACGGGCGAGCCTTGCCTGTCCTCGCCCAACAACATGCTCGCCGCCATCGCCGAGGCCATGGGCGTCATCGAGCGGTCCAGCAACAAGCTTTCCCGCGCCATCGTCTCGCGCCTGCGCAATTCGGGCGCGCTCATCGTGATCGACGAAGCCCAGCACCTGGGCAGCCCCGCCCTTGACCAGTTGCGCACCATCCACGACCTCGCCGCCTGCGGCGTGGTGGTGTCGGGCAACGAAAGCGTGCTGTCGCGGCTCCAGGGCGGCGAGGGGCGCGGCGCGCAGTTCGCCCAGCTCTATTCCCGCGTCGGCATGCGCATCACCCAGCCCAAGCCCCGCGCGAAGGACGTCTGCGCCATCGTCAAGGCATGGGGCATCGACGCCGACAGCAAGGAGGCCGAGCTGCTCAAGCAGATCGCCCGCAAGCCGGGCGCCCTGCGCAGCCTGACCAAGACGATGCGGCTGGCGTGCATGCTCGCCGGCGGCGCGCAGGAGCCGCTGAGCGCCAAGCATATCCGCCAGGCGTGGGCGCAGCTCTCGTCCGTCCAGCTCGACAACGCGGCGTGAAGGAGATGGCCATGACGCAACACCCCCCTCTCAGCGCCGCCGTGGCCGCGCTGCGCGACGAGTTCGGCCGGTACGGCAAGGCCGGCATGACCATCGGCCCGGTGGCCGTCCAGGCCATCGTCGGCGTGCTCAACGAGTTGGCCGATCGCGCGGCCGAGCTGGAGCGCGCGGCCCGGCAGGCCGACGAATACGAGGCCATCGCCCGCGACCTCGACCCCATCGCCGCGCTGCGCGCCGGCCGCGCGGCGGCGGCCATGCCGATCCCCGGCTGCAACGTGGTGCTGTTCCCGGCCGCCGGCCGTGACCGGGCCGGCAGAACGAGCACCGGGGGAGACGCGGCATGAGCGCCGAGGCCCGCCCCGACATTGCCCGCGCCGTCGAGATCGCGCGGCAGATGGATGCCGCGCGGCTGCCCCGCCGCGTCGCCATCGGCATCCCCACCGACGAGATCATGGCGCTCGCCCGCGCCGTGCTCGCGCTCAACACCTGCGCGGAAGCCGCCGTCGCGTTCGCGCAGGCTCGTTCCGAGCACCTCACGGCCAACACCATGGCCGAGGAAGACGCGGCCATCGATGAGATGTGGTCCGCCGCCGACACCCTGGCCGAGGCGCTCGCGGCGGCCGGCTACGTCACCATCACAGAACAGGAGCTTACCGATGGATCAGCAGCTTGAGGCGCGGCCGGCCGAGGCCGGCGTCGTCGAGATGGGCGGCACCGCCTATATGCGGGACGGCAAGGGGCATTTGGTGCCGCTCGACCTGGTGCGGCCCGAGGACGTCCTGGAGGACCAGACCGTCCGCAAGATCGTCCAGTATGCCGAGGACCTCTCGGCGCAGATCAGCCGCTTTCGCGGCCACACCTTCGACGACGTCACCGCGTGCGTGGAGCTGATCGCCGAGAAGTATGGCGCCAAGCGCGGCGGGGTGAAGGGCAACGTCACCCTGTCCAGCTACGACGGCTGCTTCAAGGTGGTCATCCAGGTGCAGGACCAGCTCACCTTCGGCCCGCAGTTGCGGGCCGCGAAGGAGCTGGTGGACCAGTGCATCTCCGACTGGTCGGGCGGCGCCGCCGCCGAGCTGCTGGAGCTGGTGCAGCACGCCTTCCAGGTGGACAAGGAAGGCAAGATCAACACCGCCGCCCTGTTCGCGCTGCGGCGTCTCAAGATCGAGCGCGAGCCCTGGCCGGCGGCCATGGAAGCCCTCGGCGATGCCATCCGTGTGATCGGTTCCAAGGAATATTGCCGCTTCTACCGGCGCGCCGATCCGCGCGGCCGCTGGGAGCCCATCACCATCGACCTAGCGTCGGCTTGAGGGAGGTGAGCATGACCTTCTTCGTCACCTCCAACCACACCGGGGCCATCCGCATCGGGCATACCGTGCCCAGCGACGCCGCTGGCGTCATCGCGCAGGCCTTCGGGGGGGAGGACCACGCGACCATCTCGGCGATCGTACAGAAGATCGAGGCCCAAGCGCTGGTTGTTGCCGCACTTCAGGCCACGCTCGGTGATCTGGGGCAAGAGGTCCGCATCTGTGCGGAGGGCGCATGATCCCCGCTACCGCTCAGCAAATCAGCGCCATCCACGCTGCGAAGGCTCGTCTCGGCCTGGATGAGGACAGCTATCGCCACGTGCTGGAAGCGGTCACGGGAAAGCGCTCCGCCAAGCAGCTCTCCGCCGGCGAGGCCGGGAGCGTGATCGAACGTTTCAAGGTTTGGACCAATCCCGTGACACCAGCCGACCAGGGAGCACCGGCGGCGTCCGGCGCCCTGCGGCTGGAGGGCAGCTACGCCGGTGTCTGCCGCGCCCTCTGGATCGCCGTCTACAATCTCGGCCTGGCCAATGACAGGACGGACCGCGCGCTAGTGGCGTTCGTGACGCGCCAGACGGGCATCGCGCATCTCAACTGGGTGCGCGAAGGCACCGACGCGGCGCGCGTGATCGAGGCGCTCAAGTCCTGGATCGCCCGCGAGGCCGGTGTCGCCTGGGATGCTGACAAGAGCCTCTTAAGCGCCGCTTCGCTGTCTCTCATGCGCTGGCGCAAGCTGGAGATCATCCGCGCGCAGATCCGCCGCCTGGAGGCCTCCGGCGATCATGGGCCGTTCCCCGCCCGCCTCGCGCTCGACGGCATCACGGACCGAGATCTCGACAGGCTGTCCGGCGAACTTGGCCGGCGGCTCCGCAAGGCCCGCGAGCGGAGAACGTAGGCCATGCCATCGCGCCAGAAAATCCCAGATCGTATCACGCGCAAGTGCCGGCAAGGCCGCTCCACCGGGGCCGATCTGAAGGCGCTGCGGGAGATGCTGCACCGGCAACTGCGAGCGGAGGTGGACCCTTGCACCGCCCACCGGAGGGCGGCAGCCGCGCGCACCACTGAGCGCGCCACGAGGCAGCTAGCCCTGGATCTGGATGCCCCGCACCTAGTGCCCGGTGCGCTGGTGCAAAAAGTTGGAGACGTGATGATGGCCCGCCGCCAGACCCGCACCATCCCATTCGAAGCGCTGCTCGCCGCGCATGCGGAGCTGCGGCAGCAGCATGCCATGTGGCAGGCAAATGGCATGGAGGTCACCCGTGCACAGCTCCATCGCAGCGGCGACGGCACCCACACCGCGCGCGTCGTCTGGCGCAAGCGGAATAGCGCCTTGTCGATCAGCGGCACCTATACGGCGCGCGGGCTGGTGCTGCGATGAGCAAGCTTCCGCCCCCCACTGACGAAGTTGCAAGGCTCGTCGCAATCGTCGGCCCGGAAGCGGCGCTGGAACTCATCGAGCAGCGGGGCGGCACGCGGCTCTTTGTGTCGAGCACGGACGTGGGTCTGGGCGGCCTTAAGGCGATCATGGGCCTTGAGGGCGCCGCCAAACTGGTCGAGGCTTGCGGTCGCGAGTATTTCAAGGTTCCCGTCGCGCGCGAATGGCGGGTACTTGTCTATCGTTCGCGAGGTCTGTCATATGCCGAGATCGCTCGTAAGGTCGGGTGTTCGGAAAACACCGTCTGGCGTATCCTCAATGCGCATGCGATGACAGGTTGCCAGCTCGACATGTTCGAGCGGCGCTAGCCCCCAGCCGGGGGCATGATGGAACGCCCTCGCAATCGCCATTCTGCCCCACGGTTGCTGGTGACCGGCGCAAGGGGCGGACATGCTCTCCAATGACATCATTTCGGCCGCGCGCTCGGTCGCGGCGCATGCCGGCATCGACCTGCCCGCGTTCTGCGCCGTGGTCGAGGTGGAAAGCGGCGGCAAGCCGTTCGAGCAGGACGGCCGTACGCCGTGCCTGCTGTTCGAGCGTCACGTCTTCCATCGGGAGCTGAAGGCCCGTGCCCCGGGCAAGCTCGCCGCCGCCGTCAAGGCAGGGCTCGCCATCCCGAAGTGGTCGCGGTCAACACAGTACAAGGACCAGGGAGCCTCTGCCGGGCGTCTGGCAGTCCTGGCGCAGGCTCGCGCCATCGATGAGGACTGTGCAAACCGCTCGTGCTCCTGGGGCCTCGGTCAGACCATGGGCTTTCTCGCCGAAGAACTGGGCTATCCCTCGGCCACCGGCATGCTCAACGCCATGACGGTCGAGGGCGTGGCCGGCCAGTTGCGCATGATGGCGGCCGAGATCACGCGCAAGCGCCTCGGCGTGAAGCTCGCCGCCCGCGATTGGGCCGGCTTTGCCCTCGGCTACAACGGTTCCGGCTACAAGGCCAATGCCTACGATGCCAAGCTCGCCGCCGCCTTCCGACGCTGGGAACGGACGCTCGCGGGGGGCGCGGCGCTGCCGTCTCCCAAGCTTTACCAGTCGCTCGCGAAATTCGAGGTCGAAGCGATACAGAGGCGCCTCGTCGACCTCGGCTATCCCGAGGTCGGCAATGTGGATGGAACGTGGGGTACGAAGATGATCGGCACAGTCTCGGCCTTCCAGGCGCATGAGGGACTGCCAGTCTCTGGCGACTATGATGACGCCCTCCGGTCCGCGCTCGCCGCCGCCCAGCCCCGGGTGCCCTCCGTCGAGCGCGCCGCCACCACGGCAGCGGATTTGCGGGCATCCGGCTCCAGCACAGTTGCCACAGCCGATCGAGGGCGTGGCGTGGGCTTCCTGCTCACGGCCCTGGGCGTAGGGGGCGGTGCGGAAAACCTCGGCATGTTGGACGAGACCAAGGCGGCGATCGGCCAGGTGAGCGCGGTGCGGCCTCTCGTGGATGCCGGCCGCGATCTCGCGGCTTGGCTTACCAGTTCCTGGTGGATCGCAGCCATCCTCGGCGGGTTCCTAGTCTGGCGCCTGTTCGGTGACGTCATCCGCCGCCGTGTCGCGCAGCAGATCAGCGGCGAGCACGCCTGATGGCCGGCTTGCTCGCGCTGCTCAATCCTACCGCGCTGCTCGCGATCGCCGCCGCCTTTGGCATCGGCTACACAAGCGGCCATTGGGAGGGCGGCGCCAGCGCGCGCAACCAATGCGTGACACGCAGGCTCGAAGCCGAGAACCAGGCCCTCGCGAACCGCTTCGATACCCTCACAGCCGCCGCCGAGGCTCACACCAAGCGCCTAGCGGCTGACACCCGCGCCGACAACGAAAACCGGAGCCGCGTGGATGCGACCTCTGCGAATACTGCTGCTTGTCTGTCTCGCGCTGCCGCTGGCCGCGTGCGGAACGTCCATTAGCCGAGCGCCGCTCAAGGGCAACCTGCCGCCCTTGCCGCCGGATCTCGCCACCTGTTTTGACGGCTCCGGTGCCGTGGTGCCCGACCGCTCTCTCTCGGCCGGCGAGGTCGAGCATGCATGGAAGGAGGACCGGCGCGAGCAGGCCGCGTTGCGCCACTGCGGCCGTCGTCTCCTGTCTTGGCACAGTGACCTGAGAAAGGGCGGGCTGTGAGCGCATCGTTCGAAAATGCGCAGGCCGCCCGACGAGCGGCTTCGTCACGAAAAAATCGCTGGCGCCGTGTGCAGACGAGGGGCGAGGGCCTTGATGCATGCCAGGACTGCGGTGAGCCGATCCAGGCGGCACGCCGCCGGGTCGTTCCCTGGGCGACCAGGTACTTGGAATATCAGTCGCTCGCCGAGCGAAATCACAGTCGGGGTTGATGATGGCGGGTGAGATCATTCAGGGCATCAAGGATTGGGTGTGGATCATGGGCGCCATTGCGCCCTTTCTAGTCGGCGCGGGCATGCTCTACCTGCAGCAGCGTTTTCCCACCAAAGCCGAGCACGCCGAGCAGACCAAGGCGCTGAAGGATGCGGTCTCCGAGCTTTCCGCCAAGGTCGAGCAGCGGCGGACCAACACGGACGCGCGCTTGTCCCGCCTCGAGGCGGTGACCGAACAACTGCCTAGCCGAAAGGACATCGAACAGCTGGGTATGCGCCTTGGAGAGGTGGAGCGCTCCACCGCGGTCGCGGCCGAGGCCACGCGCGGCATGGAGAAGCTGCTGGGGAGCGTCGCGCGCACCGCCGACATGATGTTGCAGAACCAGTTGCGTGCGGAGGGGGGACGATGAACTTGGCCGCGAGCGGCGCGCGACTGGCACCGCGTTATTCTTGAACACTTCGCGGCTGCAGAGGGCATGAGCCTCCGTGCCGCGTCCTGGTCGAATTGCTGGCGACGAACCGGCAGGGTATCGACCGTGGTGTGATCGAGGCAGATCCGGACTACCTCGCGCAGCGTATCCGGCGGGCGGTAAAGGATCTGCCGTCCGCTCTCCGTAAACAGAGATGGGCGACCCTTGCGGGGCTCGGCCTGGACGATCCCGCGGGATCGCCGTCGTCGCCCCGTCCTACCGAGTGATTGAGGTGGTGCGCCGCTCGTGCGTGGATGCTCTCCAGTGCCGTCCCGCTCCACTCCGGATCGTCATGTGCAGGATGCCAAGAAGGCCAAAGAGACGGTGGACCGGCAGCATCTGGCCGCCGAGGCCATGGCCAAAGCGCTGGAGCGGGGCACCTGCCGGTAGGAGTTCCGCCGGTGCTTCGACCGGATCGTCGCCAGGCATGGCTGGGTGCACACCGGCTCGCCGAGCTGGTGAGCGCGTCGTCGATCAGACCTACCGTAGCATGGCTTATTCCGCTGGCCTCTACACCCAGCAGACCGCGGCGGAGACGCCTGCGGCCGTCCCTTGCTGGCAGGAAGTCTACCCCGGCTCGCGCCATGCGCGGCGGCCTCATAGGCTCCTTCACCCAGCGTGCTGCACACGGCAGCGTCGAGGTGGCCACCAACAAGATCTTCGACGCCGTCTACCAGCTCGGTGCCACCATCGAGCCGATGCATGCGCCGCACCTGCGCCTCCGCTTCGTCACGGGCCCGGTGCGGGCCGACAGCGTGACCATTCCGGTGCGCCCTTTCAACGGCCTCGCGGGCGAGGGCGCCCGGCACATCGAGGAGTTGGTGCTCGGCGCGCTGAGCCGATCCGTCGACCTGTAAGAGGCGACTAAGAGGGCTAAGAGGCACCCCTGAGGCCCGATTGCCCTCCGGCAGCGGCGGTGATACCCGATGAGGCGCGAGTGGCGCCCCACGGCATTCTCAATCGCCCCCCTTTTTCGAAATTGCCACCCCCAGCCGGGGGCATGATGCGTCCGCGTGCAATCCGGCAGTGTGCCGGGCATGGCTCGACATGACGCCCACCTCTCTCCGGCATTCGCCGCCGACACCCTGGTGCCCGAACGGGTCAACCTGGTGCCGGCCGGCACGTTCAGTGGCGTGGATGGCCGAGGCCCCCACACGCTGGCCGATGCGACCACCGTCATCGCCGCATCCGTGACCGCCGCCGCGAAGCTGCCGATCGACGAAAATTACGCCACCGACCTCGCCGCGCCGGCGGGCGAACCGTCCCCGGAACGCGGCTGGATCGCCGCGTTTGAGGCAGTGGGAGGGGCCATCTGGCGCATGGTCGAATGGACCGAGGCGGGCCGCGCACCGCTGGCGGACCCGGAGGGGATGGCCCGGCTTGAGGCTGTCGCCGCCGGCAAGATGGACCTCGCTGGCATCGCGTCCAGCGCCAGCGGCGCCCGCGCCCGACCGGCCGTTTTCTGCGCCACCCCGAACGGGGGGCTATGATGGCCGACGTCGATCCCATCACCGAAGTGAGCACGGCTGTCCAGGCGGTCTTACGGCCGTTCATGCCGAACTGGCAGTTCGAGTTGGTGCCGTCCGAACTGACGCTCACTGAGTTCGAGATGCTCATGGGGCATACGCCCTGGGTCGGCTTCGGCTGGACGGGGTTTGAGATGGGCAAGAGCAGCGGGCGGCAGGCGCGCGGCCACCACAAGATGCGCCTCACCATCGCTGTCAAAAACTCCGACCGGCCCGGCCGATTTCTCGGTGATGCGCTCGGCCCCGGCCTCTATCCGGCCATGGCCACCGCCGTCTGCGTGCTCCAGGGCAAGACGCTGCCGGGCATCGGCACGATCAGCGTCGCGACGGCCGACCAGACCTACGTCGATGGCTACAGCGACATGGTCGTCGCCCTCGGCGTCGTCGACATCGAGATCGGCCCCGGCGCGCTCGGCGCGCCATTCGACACCCTCGCGGATGCCCCGGACTTCGCTGGGCTGATCGCCACCTATGTCGTCGCGGACGGCGCCACCTTCACCGATACCATCCTGCTGGGAGCCCCCTGATGAGCAACATCTATCTCAAGCCCGCGGAGGGCCTGACCGTGCCGCGTCTCGACGGCTCGTCCTGGCCGGTCGTTGGCGACTGGACGGAGAGCGACGCCTATGTGCGCCGGCGGCTGAAGGCCGGCGACCTGGTGGCCGCCGAGCCTCCCGCCGAGGCCGCTGACGGTGCCGCCGGCGAGACCCCCACCGAACCCGAGACCGCCAGCGCCAGCAAGCGCCGCGCGAGCCGCTGACCGAGGCTGACCCATGACCATCTCATTCGACGAAATCCCCTATGACTGGCTGAAGCCCGGCACCTATGTCGAGGCCAAGGCAATCTATGACCAGGCCGGCGCGGTGCCCTATCCTGCCCGGACGCTGCTGGTCGTGCAGCAGACGGGCGGCATTGCCTTGCCGCTCACCATCCACCGCATCACTCGGCCCGAGCAGGGCACGACCCTGTTCGGCACCGGCTCGGTGGGCGAGGACATGGTGGCCGCCTACAAGAAGGTGAACCGGACCAGCGACGTCTATGCCATTGGCGTCCCGGATGACGCCACCGGCATCGCTGCCGTCGGCACCTACACCTTCGCCGGCACCGCGACGACGGCCGGGCCGCTGCCGCTTTACGTCGGCAACGAGCGCATCAAGCTGGCCGTCGCTTCCGGCGCCACCGCTGCGGTGGTGGCCACAGCGGCGGCAGCGGCCATCAACGCCGTAACCACGCTGCCTGTCACCGCCGCCGCGAATACGGGCGTCGTGACGCTCACCTCGCGACATAAGGGCGAGGTGGGCAATGGTTACAGCCTCAAGGTCGCCATGCGTGAGGGCGACAGCATCCCCACCGGATTGACGGCCACTATCGCCGCCATGAGCGGCGGAGCCAACAACCCAGACATCACGGACGTGCTGGACGTGATCGCCGCGCAGTGGTGGACCGACATCGTCGTACCCTGGGACGACGCGACCACGCTGGCCGCGCTCGCCGAGGACTTCGCCCTGCGCTTCCAGGCCATGGGCAAGAAGGATGCACACGGCTACGTCGGCTCGCGCGGCACGTTCGGTCAGCTCACCACCAAGGGCGCCCTCACCAACTCGCCGCACCTCTCCATCATCGGCACGCAGGGCTCCGCCTCGCCGCCGTGGGTGTGGGCCGCGAGCGCCGCCGGCCTCTCCGCCTTCCAGCTCGCCAACGATCCGGCCCGCCAGTTGCGCGGCCTGACCCTCACCGGCGTCGCCGCCCCGGCCGAGGCCGACCAGTTCTCGGATGCCGAGCAGGATCTGCTGCTCAAGGGCGGCATCTCCACCTTCAATACGTTGACGGACGGGACGGTCACCATCGACCGCCTCGTCACCACCTACAAGGCGACCTCGCTTGGCGTGGCCGATCGCGCCTGGCTGGACATCATGGTGCCCAAGACCCTGTCGCGCATCCGCTACGACTGGGCTGCCTACGTCACCACCCTCTATCCGCGCTCCAAGCTGTCCGACGACGACAGCATTGCCGCGCAGGCCGACCAGTCCGGCGTGGTCGTAACGCCGCGCCGCATGCAGGGCACCTGGGGGGCGCGCTGCCGCAAGTATGAGGAGTGGGGCTGGATCGAAGGCACCACCGAAACCACCGCGCTCAGCGTGTTCGAACGCGACGCGCAGGGTGACCGCAACCGCCTCAACGCCCGTCAGCCCATCCGCATCATCGGCAATCTGATCGTGCTGGCGGGCTCCCTGGAATTTCTGGCCTGACGCGGCCGCCGGCTAAAGGAGACATCACATGACGCAGGCTGTCGGCGTGATCGACATCGTGTGGCAGGGGCGCCGCATTCCCGTCGAGAAGGGGGCGAAGTTCAAGCTCCCCGGTTACAAGAACAACCCGCTCACTTATGGCGCCAAGGCGGCTCGCGCGCGTGAGTTCGTCGCCGGCGAGGTGACGGCCAAGACGGCGTTGGAGAAGGGCCAGTCCTTCGCCTCCGTCTACGGCGATGGCGAAGGCGAGCTTCAGCTCCAGTGCGACACCGGCCAGACCTACGTCTGCCCGGACGCCTTTCTGACCGACGGCCCGCCGGAGATTACCGGCGGCGAGTTGCTGGAGCTGAAATGGACCATCGGCACCTATGAGGAAATCATGTCATGAGCGGCGATAGCGTTGTGATCAACATGGATGACGAGAGGCTGGCGGCGTCCAAGGGGACCATCGTCATCGAGGACGGCACCGGCGCGGTGGTCGACGAGGATGCCGAGCTGGCGGGCGGCCTGCCGAAGCGCGCAACGCGCAACGCGGACGGCAGCGTGACACTCACCCTCATCGAGCCAGTGTCCGTGCGCGTGAAGAAGGACGGCATCGAGCGCGAGGACAGCTATTCCGAGATGACCTTTCACCGCCTGCGTGGTGCCGACATCCGCGCCATCACCAGCGCCGCGAAAGACAGTCAGCCGGTGGCGATGCTGGCCCGTTCCACGCGCATCCGCGAAGCCGTCATGAGCCATCTGTTCGACCAGATGGACGCAGAAGACATCGCGGGGGCCAGCAAGATCGTCGAGGGTTTTTTCGGGAATGGCCCGACAACCCAGGAGTGATCCTGGGCGGCATCGCCGCCAACACCGGCTTCTCCGAAAAAGAGATCGAGGGCATGACCGTCGACCGCGCAAAGTGGTGGTGGAATGCCCTCGCCGCCTATCAACAGAAGTGCCGTGAGGCGACATGAGCAACTCCCTGGACGTCTCCATTCTTGTGCGTCTGGTGGATCGCGTCACGGCACCGCTCAAGGCTCTGCAAGGCCAGTTTTCCAGCCTCGCCGCGTTCTCCCAGAAGGTCGGAGCGCTCGGCCTCGCCGTGGCCGCCATTGACTTCGCCGGGCCGGTCCAGAGCGCGGCCGCCTTCGACCAGGTGCTGCGCGACAGCGCTGTCACGGCCGGCCTGTTCGGACAGGCCGCCGAGACCCGCATCGCCGAACTCGGTAAAAGCTACCAGGACCTGGCGCTAAAAACGGGCATCGCCTCGCTGGACATCGCCAAAGCTGCGGGCTCTCTGATCGCGGCCGGCATGGATGAAAAGCAGGTGGACGCGCTCCTGCCGGCCCTGATGCGGGTGAGCAAGGCGTCGAATACCGTGCCCGCGGACGTTGCAAAGGTGGCCTTCGCCTTGAACAATTCGCTGCAGATCAGCTCCGCCGACATGGAGCTTGCTATGGCGAAGCTCGTCGCCGCCGGCAAGCTCGGCGGGTTCGGGTTCAAGGACATGGCGCGCGAACTGCCTGAGCTGAGCGCGCAATTTGGAAAATTCGGTATGAAAGGCATGGAAGCCGTCGAGACCATCGGAGCCTCGCTCCAGGTGGCCATGTTCGGCACCGACAGCACGTCGACGGCTGCGAGCAATTTCAAGAATTTCCTGAGCACGCTGCTATCTCCCGAGACGATCAAGAACTTCGGGAATATGGGCGTGGACATTACCGGCGTGATGAAGGACGCCGCCGCCAAGGGCCTCAACCCCGTCGAGACAGCAATCGAGCAGGTCGCGAAGCTCACAGGGGTGAGCGATAAGCAGATGCTCTCATTCTACAATTCTCATAAGGCGGCCGGCAAGAGCGACGCCGAGGCAGCGAAGGCCGCTGCTGAGCAGATCAAGAAAATCGGCGGAGCCGAAAAACTCGGCAAGGTGTTCGGCGACACGCAGGTACTCGATTTTCTGCTGCCTATGCTGGCGAATATCGAGAAATACAAGGAGTTCAAGAAGGAGATAGCGGGCAGCGGTTTGGACGTGATCACCAAGGATTTCAACACCCAGATGGCCGGCCTCTCCACCCAGATCTTCTTGTTCACGGAGATCGCGACCCAGTTCGGTACACGTATCGGCCTTGCCTTCGCGAAGAACTTGCCATGGATCAACAAGGGGCTCATGGCCGTGCTCGGCTGGACGGTTGAGGTCGACAAGGCATTCCCCGGCCTGATCGACAACGTGCTCATGATCGGCGGCGGTTTTCTCGTCCTTGTGGCGGCCTTGGGCCTGCTCGGTCCCGTGTTCACGATTATCTCCGGCGGCTTCGGCGTTCTCACCGCCGTGGTCGGCGTCCTCGCCACCGTGGTTGGCGCTCTGTTCACGTCTATCAGCTTCCTTGCGGCCGGTCTGGCCGGCGTCCTGCTCACGCCCATCGGCCTGCTCGCCGCAGCGCTGGCTGGCATCGCAGTCATCATCATCAACGACTGGGCGAATTTCGCGCCGCTGTTCCGCGCCGTGGGCACCGCCATCGTCTCCACCTTCGGGGCGGCGGTGCGTGTGGTGAAAGCGCTGTTCAGCGGCGACTGGTCCGGCCTGAAGGGGGCCTTTGCGGATATGGTGAGCGGGCTCGGCAGCATCGGCAGCGGCATCCTCGCGATCCTCCAGCGCATCGGGGCCATCATCATCGGTTGGCTCGACCAGCAACTCGGCACCGACATCCGCGCCTGGCCAGGTAAAGTGGCTGGGGCGCTATCCGGTACCGCCGACACCGTGGTGAGCGCGCTCCAGGCCGTTTGGTCGGGCGCCGGCGCTGTTCTCAAGTTCGTTTGGGATACCAACGTCACGCAGATCAAAGCTGTGTTCACCGCTTTTTCCTCCTGGGTGGACGGCTGGAGCAACGGCGCCTTCTCTGCCGCTCTGGCGAAGGTCGGCGAGGCGTGGACTGGGCTCAAGAACGAGGCCACGAAGGCGTTCGCCGAGATCAAGAACCTCTGGCAATCGGTGGTGGACTACATCAACGCCCACATTCCCAAGCTCCCGTCCTGGTCCGACGTGCCCAAGTTCTTCAACGGCGATGGCTCTCCGCCGGCGCCGGGCGCTGCATCGGGCATGCCCGAGACGGACGCCCTCGGCAACCCCACCGGCGGCGGTTTCTCGCCCGGCTCCGGCTACGCGCCCCTGCCCGGCAAGCAATCCACCTTGCAGAACGAGCCCGTCACAGGTCACATCATCGTCTCGGCCACCGAAGGCGCGCGCATCACCAATGTGCAGAGCGACAACCCCTTGGTGGCCCTCGTCACCGATCGCGGCACGACGCTGGGGCGCGCCTGATGGGTATCTTCAACACTCCCGGCGCCCTGCTGGCCGGGCTTAAGCCGGCGGCGTTTCGCGGTCTGACCTTCCACATGCCGGACACCTCGGTCGAGGTTGGTCGCCGCATTGTCGCCACGTACTTCCCTGGTGTCGACGGACGCAGCGTCGAGGACCTCGGCCGGGACGACGGCTCGGTCCGCGTCGCCGGCCTCATCATCGGCGACGACTACATCCAGAGCGCCCTGTCGCTCCAAGCCGCGCTCCAGGCACGCGGCCCCGGCACGCTGCTGCATCCCTGGCTGGGCGAGATGACCGTCGTCGTGCCGGAGGGGGCCGCCTCGATCCGCTTCAACGTCGCCGAACTGCGATGCGTGCGCTTCGAAGTGACGTTCAAGCTGGTCCCGGCGGGAGACCTCGGCGTCATCGCCGCGACCCTTTCGGCATTGCTGGGCTCGGTCTCCAGCCTCGTCAGTGCCGCACAGGGCCTGTGCACCGCCGTGATGGGCGCCGCCACCATGGGCGTCGCCGTCTGGTCGGCCGCCACCTCGTTGGTCACCTCCGTCGGCGCGCTGGCCAGCAGCGCGGTGAGTAGCTCGCTCGCTCATGCCGTGGTGGGCGATGCGGTAGCGCTGAACGTGGCGTACCTGGACACGGCCGCCGCCGGTGGCGGCGGGGCCGAGGACGCGGCGGTGATCGCGGCGGCGCTCACCGCGCTGGTGGTGCCCGTGGCCGAGGCTGCGCTCGGGGCCGCACCCTCTGCCATAGGCGCCGGCGGCAGCGCGTCCGTTTCGGTCCCGGTGCTGACGGCGCGGACCGGTGCCTCCCTGCTGCTGGCCATCGCCGGCGAGATCCGCGCCTCCGACGCGGTGGGCGTGCCCGCCGCCGCCGCCCGCCTCGCCGCCGGCGCCGCGGTGCTGGCCTATGCGGTCGAGGTGGCGGCCGATATCACCTATGAGAGTCGTCAGGACGCTGCCGCTTGGCGCGATCTGCTGGTGGTGGAAATCGACGCCACCGAGACCGCCGCCATCGCCCTGGCCGACGATGCGCCCGCGCCGGTGGCGACGCTGCTGGGCGCGCTGGGCGAACTGCGCGCCGCCCTGGCGCGGGATCTCAACGAGGTGATGGGCCGGCTGCCGAGCGTGCGTCTGGTCACGCCGGCGGACACGGTATCGGCCTGGCTGCTGGCCCAGCACTTCGCCGGCGATAATCCGTCCCTGGTAGGGGCAATGTTCACCGACATCGTCACGCGCAACCGCCTGCGGCATCCAGGCGCCGTTCCGCCCGAGCCCGTCGAGGTGCTGGCATGACATTCGGCACGTCGCTCACTACCACGCTTGGCACGACGCGGCGCGTGACCCTGCTCATCGAGGGCACGCCCTTTGTCGAGTGGACATCGGTGCGCGTCACACGGGATCTGTCCGAGATTTCCGGCTCGTTCCAGCTGGAGCTACGGGATGCGACCCGCTCGGCACCGACCTTTCCATTCGCCTCGCTGGTCGCCTATGCGCCGCGCGTGGAAGATGGGCTGTCGTGCGAAATTCGCATCGACGGCGAGCCCGTGCTGATCGGATGGATCGAGAGCATCTCGCCGCGTGCCGGCGAGGGGCAGGTGTCCGTCTCCGTCTCCGGCAAGGACAAGACCGGAGACCTGATCGACAGCGCCGCGACCGTGGACGGGCCCTGCGAGTTTTTCGACAGCAAGATCGACCAGGTGGCGAGCTCGATCCTCAAACCGTTCGGCCTGAAGGTGCGGCTCGACGTCGATGCGGGGCCTTCTTTTCCACGCGCCACCATCGACGTAGGCGAAAGCGCCATGAGTGCGATCGAGAAGTTCGCCCGCCAGCGCGAGCTGCTGGTCACCTCGGACGGCGTCGGAGCGTTGGTGCTCACGCGGAGCGGCAAGAAGCGCGGGCCCGGCGACCTGGTGTTCCCCGGCAATGTGGTGGAGACCTCCGGCAACTGGTCCACCAAGGAGCAGCACTCGCAATACAATGTGAAGGGGCAAGCGGAGCGGGCCGCTGGCCTCCGGCGTCCAGCGCCGCATCTGGACAGTACAGCAGCCCCCTCCGGGAGCAGCAGCGGCGACTATGTGCAGCAGCAGGACGCCCATGAGCGTGCCGGCATCACCATCCAGGGCGAACGCAAGCACCCGAGCATGCAGCGACATCGTCCGGTGGTGGCTATGGCGCGTACCCAACTTACCGCCGAGGGCGCGCAGAGGCAGGCCGACTGGATGGAGCGCACCGCGCGGGCACGGTCGGTCAAGATCGAGCACAAGGTGAAGGATTTTCGCGGGGCGAATGGCCGGCTATGGCGCCCGAACGAACTGGTGTTCGTGTCTGACAGCTTCCAGGGCCTCAATCGCGACATGCTGATCGCCGGCGTCGAGATGGGCTTTGACCAGAGCGGCGCCACCACGTTGCTGCGCCTGACGGGACCGGAGAGCTACGACACGGCGCCCGAGGGCGCGCGGACGAAGAACCGGAAGAACGGCTCCGGCAAGCCCGAAGGCGCTGCAAAGGATAAGTGATGCCGGATCGCGAGACAGCGCACCAGATCCGTGGCCTGATCGTCCGCGGCGTGGTCAGCGCCACCAACGACAATGCGGAGAGCCAGACGGCGGACATGACACTGTTCGCCGGCCACGACCGCGCCAAGGTCGAGGTGCTCCAGCCGTTCGGCATCGCTTCGCGGCCGCCGGAGAAGGGCGGGGTGTGTATCGTGCTGGCGGTGGGCGGCGACCAGGGCGACCTGGTGGCGCTGCCGGTGGGCGCGCCGTCCATGCGCCTCGGCAATCTCGCCGAGGGCGAGGTGGCGCTCTACACGCTCGACGGCTCGCGGGTGCATATCAAGGCGGACGGCAGCATCCTGGCGGTCTCCAGCAAGGCCGTGACCTGCGAGGTCAAGGGCAACAGGCTGGAGGTGACGCCGGATTACGTGCGCGGGCGCATGACGGACGGCTCGCGCTTCGCCGCCGGGCAGGGGTGGGCGAAGCTCTCGGCCGGCGGGCACTTCATCGCGGCGAGCGGGGCGGGCGTAACGTGCTCGATCATTCCGGTGGTCGATAGCGAACCGGGCGCTGGAGTCTAAACAATCAGCTTGCGTGGCCCACCGGCGTAGAGCCACTGATCTCTATCCAGCGTGCCATCGGGCCGAATGAAGTGAGCTCGCCGTGCGCGGATCACTTCCAGTCCGAGTATCGCCGTATCAGGATCGCCGCTCGGGTTAGGGCCCTGGTAAATCACACCAGCGAGCATCCAGGACCTGATAGGGCCTTTCACCATTGCTACCATGCCCCCCCCGCTGATCCCCCCAAAATCAAAATTCTCGGCCGGGATACCCTTACCCCCGGTCGGGAACATGCACTCGCGTTCGAGCTGGTTGCAGATGTCCAACTCGCTGATGCTCGTGGACAAACCACCGCCCGTACAGGACCGGAAGATGATTCCGGCCGCCGGATTATATTCGGTCGCTATCCCTGGAAAGCCGCAGTAATAGATGGATCGATCAACCTGCGGAGGCGGTGGTGGCCAGGATTTCTGGGCGCCCGTTAGAACCACTTTTCCAAGGCGGTCCGTCACCTCCGTACGTTCGATCCGAAAAGTGGCGATGTCGATGTCGTCAGCCAGATCGATCAATCGCTCCTCAATGTCGATCCCAAAACTCACTCGATTGGTGGCGATCTTCATGTCGGTGGCATGAGATGCCTTCCGGGCCTCCCTCCATTGGCTAATGACATGCGCGGCGGTCACAGCAAAAAGCCGTGTGCCTGTGTCGAGATAAAAAACGGACCCATTTCGGACACGTGTAATGCCGCCATGGTGCTCCGCCCAAAACAACGGTGAACAGAACGAACGCACCAGTTCAAGTTCGGCCGCGCCGAGCCCCCCTTAAGAAGGGCGTTTATCTCGTCAACTGAAAACTGGGCGTCGTCGTCCATGGCCGCCGCCTCCGCACCGGCAGAAAGAACGAACAGCATACAACGGTCTCACCCCCTTGTGGGGGCATGACGCTCGCCGCGCGCGCGCGGCATCTTGCGAACCATGTCTTCCTGGCTCGACCTCGCCTTCTGCTATGACCCGGACACCCGCCGCGCCGATTTGGTGCTGGGCGAGGACGGCGACCTCGTACTCGACGAGACGCCGCTCACCCCCATGCTCGTCACCTTCGGCAGTGACCGCCGGGCGCGCGCCGATGACGAACTGCCCACCGGCATCACCGAACTGAACGCGCCGTCCTCTTTCATCGAGCGGCGCGGCTGGGTGGGCGACGCGCTTGACGCGAACGGCGGGCGCATCGGTGTTCGACTCTGGCTGCTGGACCGCGCCAAACAGACCGAACTCACCCAGCTCATGGCCGCCGAGTGGCTCAAGGAGGGCTACGCCTGGGTAGAGGTCGACACCGGCGTGCCGGCGGTGATCGCGGCCCAATGGCGACCGGAGGCCAGGGGCATACTGGCCGCGCGTGTTCAGGTGGACGGGCGCGAGCTGACCATCACGCGGGCGGTGGCCTGAGATGCCGTTTCCGCTGCCCACACCCACTGAGATCCTTCGGCGCCTTGAGGCGCGGATGGAAGGCGAGATGCTCCGCATCCGGCCGGACGCCGATCCGGCCGCGCTCTCGCGTGCTATCCGCTCGCCGCGGGGCATGCTGGCCACCATCCTGCGCGTCGTGGCGCTGGAACTGCACCAGGTACATCTCCATTTGCGCTGGTGGGGCGACCAGTATTTCGTGGACACCGCCGACGTGGAATACCTGCTGCGGCATGCCGACATCTGGGGCATCCAGCAGCGCCCGGCCACGAAGGCGATCGGCCGGGCCACCGTCGCCGGCCGGGCCGATACGGTCGTGCCCCTCGGCGCCGTGCTCCAGGGCGCTGGATCGGTCACCTATGAGGTGGTCACCGCCGTCACCATCGGCGCCGCCGGAACGGCGAGCGTGGACGTGCGGGCGCTGGCCGCCGGCACGGACGGCAATGCCGCCGCCGGCACTCGCCTGTCCTTCATCACCACGGTGTCGGGCCTCACGCCGCAGGAGGCGGCGGTGGACGCGGACGGGCTCGCCGGCGGCGCACCCATCGAGACTCAAGCCTCGCTGCTCTCCCGCGTGCTGGCGGAGATCCGCGAGCCCGCTCACGGCGGCGCCGGATTCGACTATCCGCGCTGGATCCAGAACAGCTTCGCCGCCAGCCACGTTCGCTGCCTGCCCAATTGGGTGGGCGTCGGCACGGTCGGCGTGGTGGTGGCCATGGGCTCGGCGGCGATCCCGCGCGTGCCGACCCCTGCCGAGCTGGACGCCATGGCTGCCCATCTGGATGCGCTCCGGCCGGTGACGGCCGAGGTCATCATGGTCGCCGTGGAACTGCTGGCCTGCGACGTCACGGTGGGGCTCGACCCCTATGAGGCCACCGTCCGCAATGCCGCCACCGCCGCCGCTACCGCCTTTTTCGCGCGAGAGGCGAGGATCGGCGAGCGGCTCTATCACTCGCGCCTGTCCGAGGCTATCTCGGCGGCATCCGGTGAGTATCGGCACGAGTTGATCGCGCCCGCCGGCGACATCGTGCCGACCCTGCGCCAGTTGCCTGTGCCCGGCGTGCTCACCTGGCAGGCCGCGTCATGAGCCGCAGCGCGGATGCCGCCCATCGCGAGGTGCTCTCGCTGCTGCCGCCCGGCTGGATCTGGCCGGGCCGGGACAGCGTGCTGGCCGCCGTGCTGCGGCCGATCGCCGACGAGGTGGCCGACATCGAGGCCACCGCCGAGGCGATGATGGAGGAGATCGATCCGCGCACGGCGGTGCTGTGCCTGGAAGATTTCGAGCGCGTGCTGGGGCCGGACCCCTGCGGCCGCGACGTCTCGTCCATGGACGTGCCCGCGCGCCAGCGGCTGGCGCATCAGCGCTGGACGGCGCGGGGCGGGCAGTCGATCGCCTATTTCGTCGGGCTCGCCGCCAAGCGCGGCGTCACCATCACGATCGAGGAGGTCCACGTCAGCCAGGTGGGCGTGCTGCGCGCCGGCGACGAACTGGTCAATTCGCCCGAGCAGTATGTGTGGCGCGTGATCCTCTCACTGGGCGCGTGGGACGTGTTCCGGGCCGGCGAGAGCGTCGCCGGCGACCGGCTCTATGACTTCGAGCTCTCCGACATCGAGTGCGACATCCGCCGCGCCAAGCCGGCGCACACCGAGGTGGTGTTCTCCTATCTCGACGCCAACGCCACGTCGCCGGTGACTGTCACGGTCCACGGCGATCCCCTCCGACTGCTCGGCTCCCTGCTGGTGCTGCCGGCTTAACTCGCGGACCTGGACCATGGATCGCATCACCGGATCATCGACCATCGACATCGGCGGCGGCCGCCGGGGCTTTCGCGGCCGGGACGCCGTCGCCGGCATCGCCGGCACGGAGGTCACGGCCGACTGGCTCAACGACCTACAAGAGGAGTTGATGGCCGTCATCGAGCGGGCCGGTTTCACCGGCTCGACGTTGGACGTGCAGCAGCTCTTGAGAGCCATTCGGACGCAGCGACCGAATTACGTGGTGGCGGGTGGCACGGCGAACGCGCTCACCCTGGTGCTTGATCCCGCACCGGCCACCCTCGACGAACTGCTCGGGACGCCCATTCGGTTCCACGTCCACGTCAGCAACGGGGGCGCCACAACTCTCAAGGTCAACGATTTCGCGGCCTTGCCGCTCCGGATGTATGGCGGCTCGGACATGATCGCCAACCAACTTGTGCCTGGCATCGTCGAGGCGGCTTACGACGGGACGGTGTATCAGGTCCTGAGCCTGACCCCGAGCGTGTTCAGCCGTGGTGGCTACCAGTGGTTCGCTAACAGCACGTCCTGGACGGTGCCCCAAGGTGTTTTCTACGTCACCGCCGAGGTGTTGGGCGCGGGCGGCGGCGGCGGCGGAACCAGCGTCACCGGGGCGGCGGCGACGGGCGGCAATGGTGGGGCGTTTGCCGTGGGGCGCTACGCTGTCACGCCAGGCCAAGTCATCCCGATCACCGTAGGCTTGGGCGGTGGGGCGGCGGCTGCCGGCGCCCAAAACGGCTTCGCGGGCGGCGCGTCCTCCTTCGGGTCCTATGTCACCGCTAACGGCGGGTATGGCGGGATTGGCTCGGGCGGCGGCGTCCAGACCATCATCCAGCCAAACGCCACCACCTCCGGGGCGAACATTATCGGCCTGATCGGCTCGCAGGCTCAGCCCGCCTACCAGATCGGCACCACCCTTGTCATGTCGCCAGGTGGTCCGCCCCCCAATGGGGGCTACACGGACCGTGCGGGCTACAGCAACAGCAGCCCCATCGGCGGCTCTTATGCCAGCTTGCTGGGCCAAGGCGGCGGCGGCGGCCTCGGGGGCTCGGCGCCGGGCGGCGCGGGCGCCTCGGGCTACATCAAGATCACGTATTGAGGGGGGCGGCCATGATGGGATACGTGCGCATACAGGGCGGTGTGGTGGTGGAGCTTATTCCCGCATCAGATTTACCTATCTCGGACCGCTACCACGCGGAGTATGTGGCCACATTGACGCCACTTGACGGCCCGCCTCCGCAGATTGGGAGCACCGCGCTCCAAGCCGAGGACGGAGGATGGTCCTTCGGTGCCCCCGAGCGTTTGGCGACCGATCTGCTGGCCGCCAAGGTCGCCGAGCTGGACGCGGCTTGCGCCGCCACCATCCTGGGCGGCTTTCGGTCCTCGGCGTTGGGCAGCCTGCACGCCTATCCGTCCAACGAGACGGACCAGATCAATCTGATGGGCTCGGTGACGGCCTCCCTCTTGCCGGGGCTGGCTGACGGCTGGACCACCCCGTTCTGGTGCCGCGACATGGCCGGCGCCTGGGCATTCCGCGACCATGACGCGGTGCAGATCCAAGCCGTGGGCGCCGATGGCAAGGCCCATGTGGTCGCCTGCCAGACGTTGCTGGCCGCCCTGGCCGAGGAGGCCGCTTCCGCGTCCGATGATACGGCCCTTGCCGCGATCGTCTGGCCCGAAGTCGCTTGAGCGAGGTGTGTGATGCCGGAACTTGCCGATAGGACACAGGTGCCCGAGGCGCCGGCCGCGCCGGGCGATCTACTGTTGGGCTGGAGGGCATCCAACCCCTACTGGCTCGACCTCGACCTCTATGCGCAGGCCCTGGTCGCGCGCGCGGGCACAGCGGCGGCCGAGGCCTCGGTGGCGCTCGCGGCGCTGGCGGCGCGGATGACGGCGGTGCCCTCGGCCGACCGCCAGCGGGCGATGATCCGCCTCATCGCCAGCCTGATCGGCACCGGCGTGTGGGACCGGCTGGACGCCTTGTGGCTCCCGGCCGCGCACGACGCGCAAGCCGGCCGCCTCAACTGGATCGGCGACCGCTACAATCTCACGGCGGTCAACAGCCCGGCCTGGACAGCGGATCGCGGCTACAAGGGCGACGGGGCTGCGGCCTATCTCTCCACCGGCTTCGTCGGCGGCGGCGCGACTGACAAATGCCAGCAGAGCAGCGCGACCGTGGGCGTGTATGTGCAGCAGCTCGCGGCTGCCGGCACCACCTGCCTGGCGGGCTCCACGGATACCGGGGCGCCCGGCGGCTCGGCTGGCACGCGGGTGATGATGCGCTATGAGACCGCAGGCCCGACCTATCACATGCTCGCGGTCAATGACGCCAGCAACTCGGTATCCGCCGCCGGCGCTCTCGCCGCGCTGGGCCTCTACACCGTCACCCGCAATTCGGCGGCAACCTCCGAAGCCTATCTAGGCAGCCAACTCATCGAGAGCCGGACCTCGGCGTCCCGCTCGCTCTCGACCGAGCTGTACCTTCTCGCCGATCACTTCATTGCCAGCGGGGCGAACTTCCCGGCGACCGAGCGGATCTCCGCGGCCTTCGTCGGCGGCGGCTTGACCGCGCCGCAGGTGGCCAACTTGTCGGCCGCCCTGGGAGCCTATCTGACGACCCTGGGAGCCTGACATGGCTACGACGTTCCTGATCCTCACCAGTGCGCAGGCCAATGCCCTGCGCGGACCGACGGCGCCTGGCGCCGCACTGGAGCCCGTGGCGCTGGCCGATGGCGCGCGGTGGGTGCTGCCAATGTCCGTGCTCGACGATCCGGCCCATGGCAGCCGCCATGCCGAGCTGGTCGCTCTGCCCGTCGATGAGGTAACGTCGGACCTGTTCCCCACGGCCGAGGTGCCGGTCATCTCGGAATAGTGGGGCGGGGCGCGAGCGCCCCAACGCGGGCCGGCCGGCAAGCATGATCCCCGCGACCGGAGACGGGTTTCGGTCCCCCAGGGGGCGCTAACCCGCAAGGCCTCCTCCCATGACATCGCAGTTCGGCGTCCTGGAGAGGCACGAGTTGCTCTTGAAGAGGCCCTTCCGTAGCTGTGTGGGGTGATGAAAAAAGCGCTGTCCATCGCTGCAAAAAGCGATGTCACGCTTCAGTCGGCGCGCGTTTCNCCCCCCCCTCCCCACCCCTCCCCCGCAAGGGGGGAGGGAGCGCGTCGCGCGGGAGGCGACGTCGCGTTCTTTCAGGCCCGGTTTGGCGGAACACCGCCGGCCTACGGCCGTCGCCCCCACCCAACCCTCCCCCGCGATGCGGGAGAGGGCTTCGGCCCGCTGGAAGGGAAAGCGCCCCTTCAGACCTCCGCCTTCACGAAGATGGAGCGCGCCGAGAGCGGGGCCTCGCCGCGCTCCATGCGGCCGAGGCACAGCTTCAGATGCGCCAGGAACACCCGCACCGCGTCGGGCAGTGAGCGG
This sequence comes from Azorhizobium doebereinerae UFLA1-100, assembly GCF_000473085.1. Taxonomy (GTDB): domain Bacteria; phylum Pseudomonadota; class Alphaproteobacteria; order Rhizobiales; family Xanthobacteraceae; genus Azorhizobium; species Azorhizobium doebereinerae. The sequence continues at coordinate 103,648 of NZ_AXBA01000020.1, read as the reverse complement.
CCGATCATCGACTGCACCTCGTAGCGCCGGTGCCCCACGTGCGGCGCCTTCACCGGCAGCGCCCGCACCTGGAAGCGCCAGATGCGCGACAGCACGGTGATGCGCCCGGTGACGGTGATGCCGCCGCTGATCTCCGCGAACCGCCACAGCGCCGACATGTAGTTGGTGGTCAGCACCGGCTCGATGACGATGCCCTCGGTGCCGCAGGCAAGGTCGAACAATTGCCGCGCCGTGGTGTCCTTGGCCGACAGCGCCACCGGATGGGCGGCGATGTCGGCCAGCGTCACATGCTCCTGCCCGGCGAGCGGATGGTCGAGCGCCATCAGCGCCATCAGCGGCGCGTTGCCGAGGAATTCCACCTGCACGCTGGGCTCGGGCACGAAGCCGAAGGTGAGGCCGAGGTCCACCTCGCCCTCGCGCACCATGCGCGTCACCGCCTGGGGCGCGGCCACCCGCATGTCGAACAGGATGCCGGGATGGCGCTCGCGGAAGGCGCCGATCACCTCCGGCATCAGGTCCACCGCGAAGCCCTCGGTGCAGCCGATGCGGATGACGCCGCGCTCCAGCCCGCGCAGCCGGCGGATCTCGTTGACCACCTGCTCCTCGTCGAGGAGGGTGCGGCGGACGTGCTGGGCCAGCAATTCCCCGGCCGGGCTCGGCACCATGCCGCGCGCGCGGCGCTCGAACAAAGGCGAGCCGAGCTGCGCCTCCAGCTTGGCGATCTGCCGGCTGATGGCGGAGGCGGCCACATTGAGCCGCGCGGACGCCTCGGCGATGGAGCCGACCCGCACCACCTCCAGGAAATAGCGCAAGGCCGCGTCCTGCACGCCTACCCCCATACCCCGGCACCATTGCCGACCCGGCAACGATAATCGCGAAATATTCTAATTGCGATATTCGCTAAGCTCAATAATCTGACATGCCTAGATGTTGAGCTATCTAGCCCGGCATCCAAGAACCAAACCAGAGAGAGAACATGGCGCACCTTCAGTCCCGTCTCTCGCGTGCCCTCACGGCCGCCGTTCTGGCCCTCGCGCCCGCGACCGCGTTCGCCGGCAAGGCCACCGACACGCTCACCTATGCGTCCGACACCGAGCCGGAGAATGTGAGCCCGTACCACAACAACGTGCGCGAGGGCGTCATCATCGCCCGGCACGTGTTCGACAACCTGATCTATCACGACCTCGCCACCGGCAAATACGAGCCGCAGCTCGCCACCGACTGGACCTGGGTGGACCCGCAGACGCTGGACCTGACCATCCGCAAGGGCGTGACCTTCCACAATGGCGACCCGCTGACCGCCGACGACGTGGTGTTCACCCTGAATTACGCGGTGGACCCGGCCTCCAAGGTGGTCACCAAGCAGAACGTCAACTGGGTGAAGAGCGCCGAGAAGATCGGCGACGACAAGGTGCGCATCCACCTCGTCGGCCCGTTCCCGGCGGCCATCGAATATCTCTCCGGCCCCGTCGTCATCTATCCCAAGGCCTATTTCCAGAAGGTCGGGCTGGATGGCTTCGCCAAGGCGCCCATCGGCTCCGGCCCCTACAAGGTCACCGCCGTGGTGCCCGGCAAGGGCGTGAAGATGGAGAAGAACACCAATTACTGGAAGGGCAGCCCGCTCGGCACGCCGTCGATCGGCAAGCTGGAGTTCCGCGTCATCCCCGACCAGGAGACCCAGCTCGCCGAGCTGATGACCGGCGGCGTGGACTGGATCTGGCGCGTGCAGGCCGACCAGGCCAAGCAGCTCGAAGCCGTGCCCAACCTCTCGGTGCTGGCGGCGGAGACCATGCGCGTCGGCTTCCTCCAGCTCGACGCCCGCGGCCAGACGCCCGGCGCCGTGCCGCTGAAGGACGTGCGCGTGCGCCAGGCCATCGCCTATGCCATCGACCGCAAGGCGATGCTGGACAATCTGGTGCGCGGCGGCGCCCGCATCATGAATTCGGCCTGCTTCATCGACCAGTTCGGCTGCACCGACAAGGGCGTGCCGCGCTATGACTACGACCCGGCCAAGGCCAAGAAGCTGCTGGCCGACGCCGGCTACGCCGACGGCTTCACCATCGACCTCTATGCCTATCGCGAGCGCGAATATGCGGAAGCGGTGGTCGGCTATCTGCGCGCCGTGGGCATCAAGGCCAACCTCAACTTCATGAAGTATGCGGCGCTGCGCGAATTGTCCCGCGCCGGCAAGGTGCCGATCTACTACCAGACCTGGGGCTCGTTCTCGGTGGCCGACGCCTCCGCCTTCACCGGCGCCTGGTTCAAGGGCGACGAGGACGATCTCGCCCGCGACGACGAGGTCACCAAGCTGCTGAAGACCGCCGACACCACGGTGGAGACGGAGACCCGGCTGAAGACCTATGCCGAGGCGCTCAAGCTGATCGCCGAGCGCACCTATCTGGTGCCTTTGTTCTCCTATTCCTCCAATTACGCCTTCACCAACGACCTCAGCTTCACCGCCCAGCCGGACGAGCTGCCGCGCTTCTTCAAGGCCAAGTGGAAGTGAAAAACTGGAAGTGAAGAAGCGGACGTGAACGGGCGATAAGCCTGGACTCAACAGCGGGAGCGGCGCGCGCGGCGCGCCGCCCCTGACGGCCCCGGAGGGCGCCAAGGGCGGCCCCTCTTCCATCTTCCGGCAGCGGCGTGGAGACGCCGCCGCTGCCGCCGCCTCCGGTGCGCCGGGCGGGCTTCCGGCCCCGCGCACACGCCATGCAGCTCGTCATGCAGGACGCCAGAAGATGCTCGCCTTCACCCTCCGACGACTGGTCGTCGCCTTTTCCGTGGCGCTCACCGTCTCGGTCATCGCCTTCGTGCTGCTGCACCTGTCCGGCGACCTCGCCACCTCCATCGCCGGGGCCGAGGCCTCGCCCGCGCAGGTGGCCGAGGTGCGCCACCAATACGGCCTCGACCGGCCGCTCACCGTGCAATATCTCGACTGGCTGTGGCGCGCTTTGCACCTCGACTTCGGCAATTCCTTCTATTTCCGCGACAGCGTGGTCTCGCTCATCGCCACCCGCATGCCGGTGACGCTGACGCTGGGCGCCATCTCGCTGGCCATCTCGCTCATCATCGCCGTGCCGCTGGGCGTGCTGGCGGCGGTGTTCCGCGGCACGATCATCGACCGGCTGGCGCTGACCTTCTGCGTGCTCGGGCAGGCCATCCCCACCTTCTGCCTGGGGCTGGGGCTGATCATCATCTTCGCCGTCAATTTGCGCTGGCTGCCGGTCTCAGGCACGGCGGGCTGGCAGAATTACGTGCTGCCCTCGGTGGCGCTCGGCTGGTACGCGGTGCCCGCCGTGATGCGGCTGTCGCGCAACGGCATGCTGGAGGTGCTCTCGGCGGACTATATCCGCACCGCCCGCGCCAAGGGCCTCTCGCCCGCCGCCGTGGTGCTCAAGCACGCGCTGCGCAACGCCATCATCCCGGTGGTGGCGCTGGCCGCCGTGCAGTTCGGCTTCATGCTCGGCGGCTCCATCGTGGTGGAGGCGGTCTTCTCCATGCACGGCGTCGGCCACCTGGCCTGGGAGGCCATCGCCCGCAACGACTTCCCGGTGGTGCAGGCGGTGGTGCTGATCCTCGCCGCCATCTACATCACCCTCACCTTCCTGGCGGACGTCATCAACGCTTTGCTCGATCCCCGGATGCGCGTGGCATGACCGACATGGCTCCCACCACCGCCCCCACCACCGCCCCCAGCGCCGAGACCGCCCTCGACCTGCCGCCGCCGCGCCGTTCCCCGGCGCTGGCCCTGCTGCGCCGGGGCCTGCGCCACGGCGGGCTGGTGGCCGGCGGCGTCATCCTCCTCCTCATCGTCGGCCTCGCGCTCGCCGCCCCGCTGGTGGCGCCGCACGATCCCTATGCGCAGGAGCTGTCGCGCCGCATGGTGCCGCCGATCTGGCAGGCCAAGGGCAATTGGGACTATCTGCTGGGCACCGACAAGCTGGGCCGCGACTATCTGAGCCGCCTGCTCTACGGCGCGCGCATCTCGCTCTTGATCGGCGCCGTCACCGTGCTGATCTCCGGCGTCATCGGCACCACGCTCGGGGTCTGCGCCGGCTATTTCGGCGGCCGGGTGGATGCGGTGCTCAGCTACATCGTCACCACCCGCCTCGCTTTGCCGGTGGTGCTGGTGGCGCTGGCCTCCGCCGCCCTCGTGGGCTCCTCGCTGCAGGGCGTGATCATCGTGCTCGGCCTGCTGCTGTGGGACCGCTTCGCGGTGGTCACCCGCTCGGCGACGCAGCAGATCGCCGGCAGCGACTATATCGCCGCCGCGAAAGCCATCGGCTGCTCGACGCCGCGCCTGATCCTCACCGAGGTGCTGCCCAACATCCTCAACCCGCTGATCGTGGTGGCGACGCTTGAGATGGCCCACGCCATCCTCCTGGAAGCGGCCTTGTCCTTCCTCGGCCTCGGCGTGCAGCCGCCGCTGCCGTCCTGGGGGCTGATGATCGCCGAGGGCAAGCAGTACATGTTCTTCAGCCCCTGGGTGATCGCCATCCCCGCCACCGCGCTGGTGTTCCTGGTGCTGGCCATCAACCTCGTGGGCGACGGGCTGCGCGACGTGACCGCGCCCGAGAACAGGAACTGACCCATGGCCCTGCTTGAGGTTCGGGACCTCGTCATCGACATCCCCACCGAGGCCGGCGTGCTGCATGCGGTGAGCGGCATCTCGTTCGCGGTGGAGCGCGGCGAGACGCTGGCCATCGTCGGCGAGAGCGGCTCGGGCAAGTCGCTCACCTCGCTGGCGCTGATGAACCTCCTGCCCAAGCGCGCCCAGCGCCGGGCGGCGCGGATCAGCTTCGACGGCATCGACCTGCAGACCATCTCGGCGGGCGGCATGCGCAAGCTGCGCGGCAACCGCATGGCGATGATCTTCCAGGAGCCGATGACCTCGCTCAACCCTGCCTACACCATCGGCAACCAATTGATGGAGGCGCTGACCTGCCACCGCAAGGTCAGCCAAAGGGAGGCCCGCGACCGCGCCGTCCACCTGCTGGAGAAGGTCGGCATCACCGCCGCCGACCGCCGGCTGTCGCAATATCCGCACCAGCTCTCCGGCGGCCTGCGCCAGAGGGTGATGATCGCCATGGCGCTGATGTGCGGGCCGGACCTGATCATCGCCGACGAGCCCACCACCGCGCTTGACGTCACCATCCAGGCGCAGATCCTGCACCTGCTGGCCGACCTCCAGAAGGAGTTCGGCATGGCGGTGATCCTTATCACCCACGACCTCGGCGTGGTGGCCCGCGTGGCCGACACGGTGGGCGTCATGTATGCCGGCCGGCTGGTGGAGACCGGCGCCGCCCGCGCGGTGTTCAAGCATCCGCGCCATCCCTATACGCGCGGCCTTCTGGACTGCATCCCGGTGCCCGGCCGCACCGTGCCGGGCATGCCGCTCGGCGCCATCCGCGGCCAGGTGCCGAACCTCATCGGCAAGCTGGAGGGCTGCGCCTTCCGCAACCGCTGCGACTTCGCCGCGCCGGAGTGCGCCGGCGCCATCCCCCTCGCCCACCCCGAGCCGGGCCATGACGTGCGCTGCGTGCGCCTGCCGGAGCTGGAGGCCAGCGCATGAGCGAAACCGTCCTCGAACTGCGCAGCGTCTCGCGCACCTTCTCACTCTCCCAGGGGATGTTCCGCCGCAAGGCGACGCTCACCGCCGTCGCCAGCGTGTCGCTGAAGGTCCAGCGCGGCGAGGTCTATGCGCTGGTGGGCGAGAGCGGCTCGGGCAAGTCCACCCTGGCCAAGATGCTGCTGGGCCTGCTGCCGCCCTCCTCCGGCGAGATATTGATCAACGGCACGCCCATCGCCGCCACCGACCGCATCGCGGTGGCGCGGCGCATCCAGCCGATCTTCCAGGACCCCTATTCCTCGCTCAATCCGAGGAAATCCATCGCCCAGCTCATCGCCTTGCCGCTGGTGGTGCACGGCATCGGCACCTCGGCCGAGCGGCAGAAGAAGGTGGCGGAGATGCTGGACGTGGTGGGCCTGCCCCGCCGCCTGCTGGACGCCTCGCCCAGCCAGCTCTCCGGCGGCCAGCGCCAGCGCGTGGCCATCGCCCGCGCCTTGGTGATGCGCCCGGAGGTGGTGATCTGCGACGAGCCCACCTCGGCGCTCGACGTCTCGGTGCAGGCGCAGATCCTCAACCTGCTGCTGGAACTGAAGCGCGAGTTCGGCCTCACCTATTTCTTCATCAGCCACAATCTGGCGGTGGTGGAGCACCTGGCCGACCGGGTGGCGGTGATGTATCTCGGCCGCTTCGTGGAGGAGCGCACCCGCGCCGGCCTGTTCGCCGGCCCGCAGCATCCCTATACCCGCGCTTTGCTTGAGTCGGTGCTCACCCCGGACCCGGACCTCGGCGTGCCGGACACGCATCTGGGCGCCGTCTTCCCCAATCCGCTCACCCCGGTCGCCGGCTGCGCCTTCCATCCGCGCTGCCCGGCCGCCACCGACATCTGCCGCACCACGGCCCCGCCCCTGGTCCATCTCGCCGACGGCTGGGCCGCCTGCCACCACGCCCCCGGCCTCGCCGCGCAGAGCGCCGCCTGATGCCCGCCCGCGCGCGCACGCCCTTTTCCGAAGCTGCGCTTCGGCCCCCACCCTGCCCTCCCCCGCAAGCGGGAGAGGGTTTGCCGCGCGCCGGGAGAACCGCCCCCGCCGCGCGCGCCGCCTCCACTTTCCATTCCCTCACAGAACGAAGCTGACATCATGAGCCGCCAAGACGCCGTCGCCCGCGCGAGCGACTATTTCGACCGTGGCGCCTTCCGCGCCGATCTCGCCCGCCGCGTCGCGCTGCCCACCGAGAGCCAGACCGGCACCAGCCTCGACGCGCTGCGTGCCTATCTCACCGGCGAGATCATCCCCAATGTGGAGCGGCTCGGCTTCACCTGGCGCATCGTGGAGAACCCGGTGCCGGGCTACGGCCCCTTCCTCATCGCCGAGCGGCACGAGGCGGACGGCCTGCCCACCGTGCTCACCTACGGCCATGGCGACGTGGTGTTCGGCCAGGCCGAGGGCTGGCGCGCCGGCCTTGCCCCCTGGACGCTGGTGGAGGAGGGCGAGCGCTGGTACGGCCGTGGCACCGCCGACAACAAGGGCCAGCACACCATCAACCTCGCCGCCCTTGAGCAGGTGATCGCCGCGCGCGGCGGCAAGCTCGGCTTCAACTGCAAGCTGCTGCTGGAGATGGGCGAGGAGGCCGGCTCGCCGGGCCTGCGCGCCATCGCCGAGCAGGAGCGCGCGGCGCTCGCCGCCGACGTGCTGATCGGCTCGGACGGGCCGCGCCTCTCCGCCGCCCGGCCCACCGTCTTCCTCGGCTCGCGCGGCGCGTTCAACTTCGAGCTGGAGGTGGACCTGCGCGAGGGCGGCCACCATTCCGGCAATTGGGGCGGCGTGCTGGCCAATGCCGGCACGCTGCTGGCCCACGCCATCACCACGCTGGTGGACGCCAAGGGCCGCATCCTGGTGGAGGGCCTGAAGCCGACGGAGATCCCCGCCGCGGTGCGCGCCGCGCTCGCCGACATCACGGTGGAGCAGAACCCCGGCGATCCCGCCATCGACCCCGCCTGGGGCGAGCCGGGCCTCACCCCGGCGGAGAAGATCTTCGGCTGGAACACGCTGGAAGTGCTGGCGTTCAAGACCGGCGCGCCGGAGGCCCCGGCCAATGCCGTGCCGCCCAAGGCCAAGGCCACCCTGCAATTGCGCTTCGTGGTCGGCACCGATCCGGAGACCATCATTCCGCTGGTGCGCGCGGCGCTGGATGCGCACGGCTTCCCGCAGGTCAGCGTGAAGCCCTCGCGCATGGCCACCTTCGCCGCCACCCGCGTCGATCCCACCGACCCGTGGGTGGAATGGGCGCTCGCCTCGATCAAGGCCACCACCGGCAAGACCCCGGCGCTGCTGCCGAATCTCGGCGGTTCGCTGCCCAACGACGTGTTCGCGCTCATCCTCGGCATGCCCACCATCTGGGTGCCGCACTCCTATCCGTCCTGCTCGCAGCACGCGCCCAATGAGCATCTGCTCGCCCCCGTGGCGCGCGAGGCCCTTCAGTTGATGGCCGGCTTGTTCTACGACCTCGGCGAAGATGGCTCCCGAATCGTGAAGGCCCGCGCCGCATGACCTCGCTTCTCCCCTCCGCCGGCATCTATGCCGCCTTGGCCGACCAGGTCGTCGCCTGGCTCGCCCCCCGCTTCGACGAGATGGAGGCGCTGCTCAAACGCCTCGTGAACATGGAATCGAGCAGCTTCGACAAGGCCGGCACCGACAAGGTGGGCGAGGTCATCGCCGATTTGCTCGCCGCCGACGGCATCGCCGTGACGCGCATCCCCAAGGCGGGCTTCGGCGACGTGTTCCGCGCCGAGGTGCCCGGCCGCAGCGGCGGGCCCCATGCTTTGCTGCTCGGCCACCGCGACACGGTGTTCGCCACCGGCACCGTGGCGAAGCGCGGCTATTCCCGGCAGGGCGACATGGCCTATGGCCCCGGCGTCTGCGACATGAAGGCCGGCCTCGTCACCAACATCTTCACCCTGCGCGCCATAAAGGCGGCGGGAGGCCTCGCCTTCCCGGTGGTGGCGCTGTTCACCGGCGACGAGGAGATCGGCTCCGGCACCGGCCGGCCGGAGATCGAAAAGGCCGCGGCGGGCGCCCGCGCGGTGTTCAATTCCGAGCCTGGCCGGGTGAGCGGCAATGTGGTGACCGGCCGCAAGGGCGGCGCCTCCTTCGCCATCCACGTCACCGGCAAGGCCGCCCATTCGGGCGTGAACCACAAGGACGGGGCAAGCGCCATCGAGGCGCTGGCCCGCAAGATCGTCAAGCTGCACGCCCTCACCGATTATGACGCCGGCATCACCACCAATGTGGGCGTCATCAAGGGCGGCAACACCCACAATACGGTGGCGCCCTGGGCGGAGGCGGAGCTCGACCTGCGCTTCGTCACGCTGGAGCAGCATGCGCGGCTGGAGGCGGAGATCGCCGCCATCGTCCGCGCCGAGGAGGTGCCGGGCACGGCGGCGACGCTGACGCCCAAGTCGGTGTTCCTGCCGCTGGAGGCGGAGCATTCCGCCGCGCTGTTCCCGCTCTATCAGGCGGCGGCGGCGAAGGTGGGCTTTTCGGTGGGCGGCGAGTTCACCGGCGGCTGCGCCGATTCCGGCTTCACCGCCTCGCTCGGCGTGCCGACGCTGTGCGGCCTCGGCCCGATCGGCGGCAAGGCGCACACGGACGAGGAATTCTGCCGCCTCGACAGCCTCGTCCCCCGCACCCAGGCCCTGGCCGCCACGCTCTGCGCCCTGGCCTGAGCGCCCGCCGGACGCGCCCCCGCCGTCCCGCGCACCGGAAAACCCCTCTCCCGCCTGCGGGGGAGGGAGCGCGGCGCGCAGAGCGGGGCTGATCCGGGGCCGGGGTTTTGCTAGACAGCAGGGGACCGTTCGGCGCCAGCGCCGGAGCCGGCCACGCCAGGGCGGCCCGCGCCGCCCGATCACCCCCGGATGGGCAGAGCCATGGACAAGACCGCGCAGGACCGCCACCGCCTCTATGAGGACGCGCTGGCGCTTGTCCTCGGCACGCTGTTCGTGTCGCTGGGCATGCTGCTCTACGCCAAGGTGACGCTGCTGGTGGGCAGCCTCGCCGGCCTCTCGCTGCTCATCAGCTACGCCAGCGGCGTCAGCTTCGCGCCGATCTTCTTCATCGTCAACCTGCCGTTCTACGTGCTGGCGGTGAAGCGCATGGGCTGGCCGTTCACCCTGCGCACCATCCTCGCCGTGGGGCTGGTCTCGGCCTTCTCGCGGCTGACGCAGGAGTGGATCGAGGTGGCGCGCATCGCCCCGCTCTATGCCACGGTGATCGGCGGCGGACTGGTGGGCACCGGCCTGCTGATGCTGTTCCGCCACCGCACCAGCCTCGGCGGCATCAACATCCTGGCGCTGTTCCTGCAGGAGCGGTTCGGCCTGCGCGCCGGCTATTTCCAGATGGCGGTGGACCTCGCCATCATGGCCGCGGCCTGGTTCGTCATCCCGCCCGACCGGCTGGCCTTCTCGGTGCTGGGCATCGCCATCGTCAACCTCATCATCGCCCTCAACCACAAGCCCGGCCGCTACGCCGGCTGGAGCTGGTAAGCGCGCGATCAGCAGGGACGGAGCGGCGCGGCCGCCGGCGCGACCGGCCGGGCGGACACCGGCGTGTCCCACGGGTGTGCGCGCGGGACGAAGCCGTCCCCCGGACCCAGCCTCTTTGCCCGAGCCCGTTGCCCATCCCAGCGCCGTCCGCGCCATCCCCGCGCCGTCCATACCCGCCGTCGACGTCAGCCGGCGCCGCGCCCCGGCGAGCCGCGCTGAAACCGGGCGCGCCGGGCGCGCCCGGCTCTGGTATAAGATGGGCCCCATTGATGACGATGGGGATTGCCATGACCCGCCTGCGCATTCCGGCCGCCCTGCGCGGCCTCGCCCTGTCCGGTTTCGCCCTGCTCAGTTTTGCCCTTTCCGGCCTCGCCCTCGGCGCGGGCGCGCTGCTGCTCTCCGCCCCGGCCGGGGCGCAGGCCATCACCTGCCCCGGCAACGGCAACGGCCCCGCCGGGACGCGGCAATGCCGCTACCGCTTCGATGCCGCCACCTATTATCCCACCCCCGAGGGCGGCCCGTGGATCCATGTGGACCTGCTCAGCATGACCCAGGCGCGCCTCCAGGCGCTGCGCGACGGCACCACCAACGAGCCGGTCTTCCAAGACCCCGGCGCGCCCCTGCTGCCGCCGTTCGGCGTCGTGCATGCCTATATCTGCCTGAGCAGCAGCCCCTCGCCGGCCAACAACTGCCCGAACTACGGCACGCTGGGCGCCAGCGGCACCACCTCCGGCGGCACCAGCTGGAGCATCCCGGAGCAGTTGCAGGAGAAGCTGGCCCTGGTGCGGGCCGCGGGCCTGAAGGTCATCCTGCGCTTCATCTATAATTTCGGCCCGACGACCAGCCTCTACAATGCAGGCGACAGCACCTGCGGCATGCCCAACGTGCCGCCCGACCGCCCCATCTCCGACATCCTCACCGACATGCAGGCGGTCTCCGCCGTGGTGCTGGAGAATGCGGACGTGGTCTTCGCGCTGGAGGCCGGCTTCATCGGCTACTGGGGCGAATGGCACAATTCGTCCTGCAGCCAGAACGCCACGCCGGACGCCCACAACGTCTTCCTCGACCAGTTCCGCAGCACGTTCCAGTCCCGGCTCAACCTGGAGGTGCGCTATCCTTATGTCCTGCTGGACTATGCCAAGTACAAGGGCCGCGCGCGGCCGGACTACAAGGCGCTCGGCCTAGGCATCCATAACGATGCCTTCGCCTCCAGCGCCGACGACCTCGGCACCTTCACGGCGCGGGAGGGCTATTCCTCGGGCGAGCTCAGGGCCGCCGCCCTGGCCGCCGGCGCCGCGCTGACCACCACCGGCGAGTTCGCCCGGCACTATCCCCAGCGCCAGGACTGCCGGCCGTTCATCCCCTACGCCCAGCGCTATTCGCTCACCAGCCAGAACCTCCAGACCACCCCCGCCGTAGCGCAGGGCTGGTACGACAGCAAGCCGCCCTGCTATGCGCGCGTCCTCCGCTCCATCGGCCCGCATCTCGCCCTGGACCGGGCGTCCTTCACCCCGGCCGGCATGGCGCCCGGCCTCGGCCTGACCGTCCGCGTGAGCCTGCGCAACCACGGCATGAGCCGCTTCGCCCGCAACCGGCCGATCCTGCTCTACGCGCGCAAGGCGACGGGCGGCGCCCCGTTCCAGATCGGCAAGCTGGACGGGAACCTCACCCGGCTGCCGCCCAACGGCGCGGCGGCGCTGCGCGCGACCGGCCGGGCGCGGTTTCCCGGCCGCGGCACCTATGACCTGCTGCTCCGCCTGCCCGATCCGCACCAGCGGCTGGCGGGGCGGGACGAGTATGCCCTGCCGGTGGAGAATGTGGGGGTGGGCAACGTCCTTCCCGGCTACGCCCTGCTGGGGCGGATTACCTATTAGGCGGACGGGCCCCCCTCCCGCGCCGGGTCCGCCCGGCGCAGGGGGGGTGGGCGGCGGTGGGCGGACCACGCAACCGACATGCCGATCATTGCAATCCAGGATTGAATCCATGGCGCGAACCGGCGCCCCGAGGCCGAGTGTCCGCCGGAAAATGTCTGAGACACGGAAGGCATCCCGGCGCCGTTTGTCACGGCCGCGCGGACCGCGCCTCACCGGCGCCGCGAAATCCGCGCAAGAGACTGAAAGGCTTGCTGTTTTCTCATCCGCGCGACGCCTTGCCGGCGTGTCGCATGCCACGGTGTCGCAAGCGGTGAACACAGGTCCATCACGCGATGCGACACTCCGGCCCCGGCGTTCCTCGCCGTCGACCGTCAGAGCAGATTTTGGGGCTGAGCAGATTTTTTGAGAATGTCTGCGAAGCGGGCCATCCGCCTATCGAAAGGCTGGATGGTGGTGCCCAGGAGAGGGCCGAAGAATCCTCAGCCATTCCAGCGACTTGCGACCACGTGCGGGCTGCTGCCCCGTCCTTGGTAAATAAGGCGAATTTTCAGACCGTCCCGCACCGTGAGGCGGCGCCCAAGCGGCGCGGCCGGGCGAAAATCAAGGACACATCTGGCGCTGCATTCGCCGTCTATGATGGACATTGCCGCCTCGGCAATGTGCGCGGCCGGAAGGCGGGCGGCTATGTGGCCCGCGGCTCGGACGGCTCCTCGCTGGGTCACTTCGACAGCGTGAAGGCCGCTGCGGATCGCCTCAGCTCGGTTGCGGGAGGCGTCCAGTGACCGCCGCCGCTCCGCAGCTCGCTAGCCCCCTGGCGGCGCACTTCATGAGCGCCATCAATCAAGCCGGCACGCAGGCGCAGCTTGACCACCGGATGCGTGAAATCTGGACCGCTCACGGAGCCGAGCGACTCTCGGACGACGATGCCCAGTCTCTCGCTGAGTGCGTCGCCAAGCGGCGCCCGCTGCGCAATGGCGGTTTGCAGGCCAGCCCGATCAAGGCTGTGGCCGGGCGCCTTGGCAGCATCTTCAAGCCGCGCCAGCGCCCCCGCTCGCCGGATCGTCAGGCGTCCAGGGAACGTCGCCGCAATCTTGGTGGATCGGGCGCTCTCCCCGCTCCCTTGCGCAGCCTCTACACGGAGGGGCAGCGGGCGGTGCTCTTCATCGTAGCGGGCGAGGTGGATCGTCACGGTCGGTGTGATCTGCCGATCGACCAGATCGCGGCACTCGCCGGTGTCGGCCGGACGACAGTGCAGACCGCCATGCATGAGGCCCGCCGCCTTCAGCACATCCGCATCACGGTGCGCCCGCAGAGCGGCCGGAAGAACCTGCCCAACGTGGTCGAGATCATTTCGCCCGAATGGCTGCTTTGGCTCAAGCGCGGTGCCAAGGCGCGCCGGGCGATAGGGTCCAACTCGCTGATACCGTCCAAAAAAGTGAACCCCACGAAGAATATGCACCAAGAAAAGAGCGGTATTAAAGTGCGGCATCCTTATCAAGGGGCCTGCGAAGAGGATCGCATGGGTGGCCGGTCCTTCCCGGTTCAGTGGGGATGGAGGCCGGTGTCCTCGCGCGGATAGCGATTGCCTTCCTCCCTGGGCATGCAATGTCTGCTGATACCGTTGGATCTGGCTTGGCAGATTTGAGCGTGGCGCAGGCATGCACGTTCGACGCGAATGGCGTACATCCTTTAGGCATAGCTCGCACGGGCGAGAGTTGAGACGGAAGCGATGCACATCTCCTGGGAGCCTAAACTTGCGGCTATGTGCCGTGTGGCGCAGGCATTATTCTCAGTGCCCTCGGTGCACATCTCGGCCGACGATGGGGAAGGTCGGTTCGAGATCGGGCTCGATCTGGATGGTCACGACATGGCCCCGGCTTCATCGCTCCGGGCTCATTCAGGCTCACCCGACCAAACGCTGATCATTGAGGACACCACAAGGGATGCGCGTTTTGCGGCAAACCCATTCGTGACGGGCGCCCCTCACGTCCGTTTTTACGCCGAAGCCCCCCTTATACTCGCTACCGGCATCCGTGCGGGATCAATCTGCCTTTTGGACACCTCGCCTCGGACCTTTACTGAAAGCGACCGCGGCCACCTCGAAGATCTCGCGCAAATATTGTCCCTAGGCCTGACCGTAACATCTAGTCTCCGAGAGGCATCTCGGCAGGAGGCCCTCTATCGACTGCTCGCGAACCACTCGACCGACACCATTGTCCGCGGGAATCTCGATGGCGTTCGTCTTTACATCTCGCCGGCGGTTCGAACACTGCTCGGTTACGAACCCGAGGAGTTGATCGGAAAGCGAGCTGCCGAGATCTTGCATCCAGACGATGCTGCCGATTTTCGGAAGCTGATGGAGGACGTCCGGGCAGGCCATATCGATCAGGCCTTGATCGAGCATCGGCAACGCCACAAGGACGGCTCATGGGTTTGGATGGAGGCCTCCATCAGATTGACGAGGGACGAGGTAAGTGGCGCCCCGGATGGTTACGTGGTTTCTGTCCGTGATGTCGGACGGCGCAAAGAAGCGGAATCCCGACTGGAACACACAGCTTCCCATGATCCGCTGACAGGCCTACCAAACCGCATATTGTTTGATCGGCGCCTCGCCTGGGAAGTGGCGCGCGCGGCACGCACCGGGAAAGGCTTCGCGCTGCTCTGCCTCGACTTGGATCAGTTTAAGCCCGCCAACGACACGTTTGGGCATCAGGCGGGAGATGCTGTGTTGCGCGCTGCCGCCAATCGCTTTCGATCGTTGGTGCGCGCGGAAGACATGGTGGCGCGCCTCGGCGGAGACGAATTCGTCGTCATTCAGAGCATTGGCGATGACCCATCCATGTCCACTTTAAACTTAGCACAGCGCTTAATCGACACCATGTCCGAGCCTGTGCGATTTAACGGAACCGAGATCACCATCGGCCTTAGCATCGGCATCGCACTTGCGACATCGGTGAACCTTGATTCCGACAGTTTGCTGCGGGCAGCAGACCAAGCCCTGTACCAAGCTAAGAAGGCAGGGCGAAACACCTATTCGATATTCGAAAGGTAGGCCCCAATGCGCGGAACTGATCTCGCCATGGGACCGAGGTACCGCAGGCCCGGCACCGGGCGGGGGGCACCTCGCGACTTCGGCCCCGGGGGTCCGGACCGGTGGGGGAGGTTCGCGCGCGATGGGGCCTATATGGTGTTTTTTACATTTGGATCAGAGCGTTAGAGGGGGATGGGCGCTCTTTTTCTCACCTCCGTGAGGGGCGCCCTGTCCTAAACTGGCGCAAGTGGCCGTCTAGAGACGGCTCGCCGGCCGGCGCATAAACTCATGGATGCGCACGCCCTTCCATTTTCTGTCCCGCCTGTTCGAAGCCAAGTCGGCCGGCACGGCCTCCCTGGCCTCGCCCGACGCGGCCTTGCTGGAGCTGTTCGCGGGCGCGGCGCCCACGGCCTCCGGGGTCGCGGTGTCGGTGGCCACCGCCATGCGCCACCCGGCCGCCGCCTGCGCCATCCGCATCATCGCGGAAGCGGTCGCGACCCTGCCCATCATCACCTATCGGCGGGACGTGGACGGCTCCAAGGAGCGGGCGAGCGATCATCCCGCCTATGGCCTGCTGCATGACGATGCCAACGATTGGACCAGCGCCTACGACCTGAAGCTCGCCCTGACCCTGGACGCGCTCACCACCGACAAGGGCGGCATCGGCTTCGTCAACCGCGTCGGCGGCAAGGTGGTGGAGATCCTGCGGCTCGATCCGGCCAAGGTCACCGTCGCGTACGGCGAGGCCGGCGAGCCCGCCTATCGCATGGCCGGCGGCGCTCTGCTGCCGCGCGACAGCATCCTGCACATCCGCGCGCCGGGTGGCGTGGCGCCGCTCACCACGGCGCGGGAGGCCATCGGCCTCGCCCTGGTGATGGAGCAGCACGGCGCCCGGCTGTTCGGCAACGGCGCCCGGCCCTCCGGCGTGCTGTCGCTGAAGGAGCGCACCCAACCGGAGACCATCAAGCGCATCCGGGAGAGCTGGCAGCTCGCCCATGGCGGCGGGCGTTCCGGCGGCACCGCCATCGTGGACGGCGACGCCAGCTATACGCCCCTCACCCTTACGTCAGTGGATGCGCAGTATCTGGAGCTGCGGCAGTTCCAGATCCTCGAGATTGCCCGCGCCTTCCGGGTGCCGCCGCACATGCTGTTCGAGCTCGGGCGGGCCACCTGGTCCAACGTAGGCGACATGGGGCAGGAGTTCCTGACCTATTCGCTCCTGCCCTGGCTTGAGGTGTGGCAGGGGGCCATCCGCCGGGCGCTGTTCACGCCGGACGAGCGCCGGGAATACCTGGCTGAGTTCCTCGTGGATGACCTGCTGCGGGCGGATCTCTCCAGCCGCGCGGATGCCTATCAGAAGCTGATCGCCTCCCGCGTCCTCAATCCCAATGAGGCCCGCGCCATGGAGAACCGGGCGCCCTATGCCGGCGGCGAGCGCTTCGAGAATCCCAACACCACCAGCGGCGCCCCTGCGCCCGCGTCCGAGGGGGCTGCGTGATGGAACGCCTGTTCGTTGAGACCAAGATCCTCATGGACGATGCCGGCGCCGTGGAGGGCCTCGCATGGCCGTTCGGGTCGCCGGATCGCATGGGCGACATGATCGAGAAGGGTGCGTTTGCCAACACCCGCCTGCCGCTGCCCATGCTGTTCGGCCATGACCAGAACGACCCCGTGGGCACCTGGACCGAGGCCGTAGAGGCCCCGGACGGCCTGCGCCTGAAGGGCCGGCTGCTGGTGGATGACGTGGCCCGCGCTCGTGAGGTGCGCGCCTTGGTGCGCGCCGGCGCCGTGGGCGGGCTGTCCATCGCCTTCCTCACCCGCAAAGCCATGGCCCGCAAGGGCGGCGGGCGGACCATCAGCGCATTGGATCTGGTGGAGTGCTCTTTGGTCACCGTCCCCATGCATCCCGGCGCCCGCGTCACCAGCGCCAAGACCGCCCTTCATGCCCTCGCCATTGCCGAGGCCATCCACCGCGCCGCGTCGGCGCTTTCTGCGAGGTAGACCCATGTTCCATTGCATCCCGGCGCCGCAGGGCGTCATCGAACGCAAGGGCGAGGAAGACGATCCCGCCGCCATCGTCACCAAGGCGCTCGACACCTTCAAGGGCGAGGTGATCGGCCGTCTCGACAAGGTGGAAGCCAAGGCTGGCTCTGCCGAGGCCCTGGTGTCCCGACTGGACAAGATGGAAGCCCGGCTCAACCGGCCGGGGACCGGCGGCACCAGCGACGGGCCGGCGGATGTCACCGAGGAGCGCAAGGCGTTCGGTACCTATCTGCGGCGCGGCGACAAGGGCATGCCGGAGACCGAGCTGAAGGCGCTCAACGTCTCCACCGATACGCAGGGCGGCTATCTGGCGCCGGTGGAGATCTCCACCGAGTTCGTCCGCGACCTCACCGAGTTCTCGCCCATCCGCGCCCTGGCCAGCGTGCGCACCACCTCTTCGCCGGCGGTGACCTATCCCAAGCGCACCGGCATCACCAATGCCAAGTGGAAGGGCGAGCTGCAGGCGGCCGAAGCCTCCGAGCCCGGCTTTGCGCAGTTGGAGATCCCGGTGCGCGAGGTGAACACCTTCGTGGACATCTCCAACCAGCTCCTGGCGGACAGTGCCGGCGTGGCGGAAGCGGAAGTGCGGCTCGCCCTGGCGGAAGACTTCGGCCAGAAGGAGGGCGCGGCCTTCGTGAAGGGCGATGGGGTTCTGGAGCCCGTGGGCCTGCTCACCGACCCGGCGGTGACGGCGCTGCTCAACGGCCACGCCACGAACCTCGCCACCGACGCGCTGATCTCGCTGATGTATGCGCTGCCGGCCGCCTACCGCAACCGGGGCACCTGGCTGCTCAACGGCACCACGCTGGCCACCATCCGCAAGCTGAAGGATGGGCAGGGCAATTACCTGTGGCAGCCGGCGTTCCAGGCTGGCCAGCCGGAAACCATCCTCGGTCGCCCGGTGGTGGAGGCCGTGGACATGCCGGACGTGGCGGCCAATGCCACGCCGATCCTGTTCGGTGACTTCGGCACCGCGTACCGGATCGTGGATCGGGTGGCGCTGTCCATCCTCGTGAACCCGTATCTGCTGGCGAC
The DNA here is from genome assembly GCF_000473085.1 of Azorhizobium doebereinerae UFLA1-100. GTDB lineage: Bacteria > Pseudomonadota > Alphaproteobacteria > Rhizobiales > Xanthobacteraceae > Azorhizobium > Azorhizobium doebereinerae. The sequence goes on along the minus strand of NZ_AXBA01000020.1, from coordinate 85,559 downwards.
CAACGGCATCACCCGCATCCATGCCACCCGGCGCGTCGGCGCCGGCGTGGTGCAGCCCAAGGCGCTGCGCAAGCTCAAGATGGCGGTGAGCTGAGAAGCCATCCCATCCTTAGACCCGGCTGAGGGCGCCGGTCATTGAGGGCATGTAGCGGCCTGCCCAATAGCGAAAAGCCCGCCTCCCTGGCGCCCCGGCGACAGCCGTTCATGTAGGGCCAAGGCGGGCGAGGCCGCGAGCACCGGCGGGAGGCTAAGCCCGCGAAGGGCTCATGGGGAGGCGGGCTTGGCTCGTCTCCCCTTCATCATTGATCATCATTGAGGAGCCATCCCATGCTGACCATCGTCACCCCCGCCGCAAACCACCACCTGACGACCGCCGCCGCCGTCTGCCGCGAGCTGGGCATAGACGGGGAGGCGGTGACGGCCTTCCTTGCTGGCGCCATCCCGCAGGCCAGCGACGCGGTACGCACCTGGTGCGGGCGGACCTTCGCCCTGGAGACGATCCGCGAGACCTTCCACGCGCCGGAGCCCCTGCCGAGCCTGCTGCTCTCCCGCTGGCCCCTGGTCGCCATCGATGCCGCCACCATCGGCGCGGTGTCGCTCGATCTGTCCGAGGTGGAAGCGGATCTCGATTGCGGTTCGGTCTATCGCCTCGCTGCCAATCGCCGGCGCCTGTCCTGGCCCGCCGGCCGGCTCGTGGTGGATTACCGGGCCGGCTTCATCCTGCCCGATCAGGAGGGCCGCACCTTGCCCCATGATATCGAGCGCGCCGCCATCGCCCTGGTGAAAGGCTATTGGTTCAGCCGCGACCGTGACCCGACCTTGCGCAGCGAGGACGTCACCGGCGTGGGCAACCTCTCCTATGGCCTTGCCGGCATCGGACAGGGCATCACCCTGCCGCCGGACGTGGAGGGTCTGCTGTCGCCCTATCGCGCCCACGGCATGGGCTGACGCCATGCCCTATGCGCCCCCTCATATCTGCGGCTGCGGCCATCGCATCCCCGCCGGCACCCGCTGCCCCTGCCAGATGCGGAGCGATAAAGAGCGCAAGGCCCGTGCGGAGGCTGCACGTCCTTCCGCCCGCCAGCGAGGCTATGACAGCAAGTGGGACACCGCCCGCGCGGCCTATCTGAAGGCCTATCCGGTGTGCGTGCGCTGTTCGGCGCCGGCTGCCGTGGTGGATCACAAGACCCCGCATAAGGGCGATCAGCACCTGTTCTGGTCGCGGTCCAACTGGCAGGCGCTGTGCCGCCCCTGTCATGACCGGTGGAAGCAATCGCTTGAGCGGCGTGGCGTCGGCAATGCCGACAGCACCGGCCGCAGGGAATGGGAGTTCTGACCATGCGCGGGCGCAAGGCCACCACCATGACCAGCGACGAGCCGCCGCCGGACGACATCCCCGATCCGCCCACCTGGCTGTCGGACGATGCGCGGGTGGAATGGGAGCGGGTGCTGCCGATTCTGCTCAATGAGCGCCGCACGCTGACCGTCGCGGACCTGGCCAGCTTCGCCAATTACTGCACCGCCATCGGACAGGTGGCGGAAGCCGCCCGCATCCTCTCACGGGAGGGGCTCACCTTCACCGGCACCAGCGGGCCGAAGCGGCATCCGGCTGTCGCCATCCGCTCCGATGGCATGACGCAAGCGCGGCAGATCGCTGCCGAGTTGGGGTTGACGCCGGCGAGCCGCGCCCGGCCGGCAATCAGGGAAGGATCGGATGATGGCCAAGGCCTTGGCCCCCTCTTCGGCGGCTTGCGTCTCGACTGAGACCGAAATCTCCGACCCGTTCGGCCACGGCCAACGGGCGGTGGAGTTTTTGCGGGCGCTGCGCCATCCCAAGAGCCGGTTGCCCGGACGGGCATTCCAGCTTGATCCCTGGCAGGAACGCATCGTGCGGCGGATCTATGGACCGCGCCACCCGGACGGCTCGCGCGTGGTGAAGACCGTCGTGCTGTTGCTGCCGCGCGGCAACCGCAAAACCTCGCTGTCGGCGTCCCTCGCCCTGCTGCACACCTTCGGCCCCGAGCGCGTGCCGGGCGGCGAGGTGATCTCGGCTGCGTCCGACCGGAAGCAGGCGCGGATCGGCTTTGAGGAAGCCATCGGCATCATCCATGTGACGCCGCCGCTCAAGGCCCGCATGACGCTTCAGGAATACCGCAACCGCATCACCAATGCGAAGTGGCGCACCTTCTATGAGGCGATCTCGTGCGATGCCGGCACGCAGCACGGGCGCACGCCAGCCTTCGTGCTGGCGGACGAACTGCACGCCTGGAAAAAGCGCGACCTGTGGGACGTGCTCAAGTCCGGTCTGGTGAAGTCGCAGGGCTCGCTTCTGGTGGTGGCCACCACCGCCGGCCGGGGACAGGAGAACATCGCCCACGACATCGTGGACTATGCCCGCAAGGTCGCCCGCGGCGAGATCCACGATCCGGCCACGTTACCGATCCTGTTCGAGGCGGACAGGGATTGCGATTGGACGGATGAGGCCATCTGGCACCAGGTCAACCCTGGCCTTGCCCACGGCTATCCCGACATCGAGGGCCTGCGCCAGCTCGCCCGTGAGGCGCGCCAGCGGCCGGGCGACCGGGAAGCCTTCCGGCAACTCAACCTCAACATATGGCTGGATCACAGCGCCGACCCGTTCGTGGACATGGGCATCTATGATGCCGGCGCATCGCCGGTGGATCTGGAGGCCCTTCAGGGCGAACCGTGCTGGCTTGGCGTGGATCTGTCCTCTAACGGCGATCTCACCTGCGTGGTGGCGGCGTGGCGCGACGGGGCAGAGGGCTACATCGTCCACCCCTGGTTCTTCTGTCCGAAGGACAATCTGCGCCTGCGCTCCGAGCGCGATGGCGTGCCCTATGTGACGTGGGCGGAACGGGGCTTCATCGATCCCACGCCGGGCAATGTGGTGGACTTCCGCCATGTGGAGCAGACCATCCGTGACCTGTGCGACCGCTTCGACGTACGCGAGATCGCCTTCGATCCGCACCTCGCCCGCAACATGCTCAACAATCTGCTGGAGGACGGGCTGCCGGCCGTAGAGATGCGCCAAGGCTGGGTGACCATGGCCCCGGCCGTCAAAGATCTGGAGCGGGCCATCATCGGCCGCCGGCTAACCCATGGCGGGCATCCGGTGCTGCGCTGGAACTTCGACAACGTGGCGGTGCAGACCGACACCGCCGGCAACGCCATGTTCCACAAGGGCAAGAGCCGGGACCGGATCGACGGCGCCGTAGCCTGCGCCATGGCTGTCGCACGCGCGGCCGCCGGCGAGGCACGCTCGGTCTATGAGAGCGAGGAATGGGCGCCGGAGATGATGGTATTATAAGCTGCGCTGAAAATATCTCGAGCCCGCGAAAGCCAGAGAAGGTGCCGTCATTTTCAGCAGATGGCACGGGCAGCGAGCGTTTGCGGAGGGGACAATTGACGACCACTAAGTTAGGATTAGGCAGGATGCCTGTGCCCACGAATCGATTTTGCGGATAGAGATGGCTCGAAGCGATCTATTGGTTTCTCTCGTGCGCGCCGCCGCCGCTGGTGATCGGGATGGCCTAAGGTCAACTACCGAGGCCTTGGCGGCTGACGAGCGGGCAAAGAACCATCACATCCTCGCAGACCGATTGCAGCGTGCTTTGTCCGCAGTACCGGTCGCACCGCCCCCGCTTACCACTTCGGCGCTAATCGGGGGGGCGACCGGACGTGAGGCGATTATCGAACTCGATCCTCACGCTAGGCTGGACGACCTTCTGCTCACGTTGCCGGCACGAGAGAGTGGTCGGCAACTTATAGAAGAACATATCCGAGCTGACGTTCTGCGAGCTCACGGCTTTGAGCCACGCCATCGTGTGCTGCTCTCTGGCCCCCCTGGAAACGGAAAGACCACCTATGCAGAGGGTATTGCCGAAGCTCTTGGCCTTCCGTTTTTTGTGGTTCGTTACGATGCGCTGATCGGTAGCTATCTGGGCGAAACAAATGCTCGGTTGCGAAAACTTTTCGACTACATTCGCACGCAACCTTGCGTCATATTCTTTGATGAATTTGACGCAATCGGCAAAGAGCGAGGGGATACCCACGAAACCGGCGAGATAAAGCGAGTTGTATCATTTTTACTTATGCAGCTCGATCAGCTTCCTAGCTACGTCATAATAATTGCGGCGAGCAACCACGCGGAGCTTCTCGATCGGGCGGTTTGGAGAAGATTTCAGGTGCGCCTCTCTTTTCCAGAGCCAGACGTCAGGCAAATTGAGGTTTTTCTCGATCGCATCATTTCGAGCTGGCCCTATGCGCCAACTTCCCCCGTGCAGAAAATCGCAAAATCTTTGGGTGTCGTAAGCTACGCTGAAGTTCTTGACTTTTGCCAAAATGTAAGGCGAAGACAGATCCTGGGACTGGGGGAAATCGGGGTCGATGAAGCACTCGAAAGAGAGTTGGGTCTCTGGTCGGCACGCGTGCGACCGGAGGCGTTAAATGGCGAGCGATCCAGACAAGCCGCTCCTGCGGCTGACCCCGCAAGCAGCTCAAGATCGACCCGTCGGAAGGCAACGGATAATACCGAAGCCTGAGCCGTTTCCAGTTGGTCGACAAGTAGATCAGTTTTCTGCGAAATTTAATCGCCTCGCAGAGGTGCTGAGCAGAGACGGAGCGGGGCTCGAACTCCGATCAGATCCCTCCGGCTTAGCGCCGGAACGCTTATTCGTCTTCGAAGTCCGTGGAGCAGTAAGCAAGTTCGCCACCGCAGTCCGCAAAGTGCCGGGCCTTGAGCTTGTTGATGAGGAAGAACTCGAGACTAGCGATGGCGATAAGTCTCCTATAGCCTATCTTATGGTTCCAGATAGCAAGGCTTTAACTCAACTTGCGAGCCTTTGGAAAAGATGGCTGAATGGAACTCTCATTCATGGAGAAACTCCATGGAGTGAAGTATTCAGCCTACTCAAAAACCTGAGGCAATGGGGGCCATTGGATCGTGTCCAACCTCTCGAGGCCAGCATCCTTGAAGATGAGATATTTGGTCACCCGCTGGACCACATGATTCGACTCGAAGTCGAGTTGATTTTTCGTCAAAATGGAAAATCGAGAAATGAAAAAGAAGAAGAAGTTCGAAAGTTTGTGCAACGGCAGGGCGGCCGGATTGTCTCCGCCACGCAAATTGAAGATATTTCCTATCATGCCCTTCTAGTAGAACTTCCCGTATCTGCGGTTCAACTCATTATTGAACGAACTCCTGATGGGTTGGCTGCTTTGGAGCCAGTTTTACGCATTAGCCCCCAAAGCGTGGCTGATGGCTTGGAGGTGGTTGATGCCTCTCCCGGGGGAACGCCCGAGGCTCCAACCACGTTAGGCGCACCGATCCTGGCGTTACTCGATGGGGTTCCGGTTGCCGGGCATGCGCTCCTCACCCGACATCTTATAATTGATGATCAATTTGGCCTGGAGCCCGCGGCGCCCGTTGCCGGACGCGTTCACGGAACGGCGATGGCTTCGCTGATTCTTCATGGCGATAGGAACCGCCCCGAGCCCGGGTTGCCCCGACGCCTTCATGTGGTGCCTGTGCTTGGGGTGGGCGACACGTTTCCCGCCAACCGGCTCATAGTAGACATGATTTACGCTGCCGTCAGGGCTATGCGCGAGGGACCAACCGCCACGGCACCAGGAGTGCTCTTGGTGAATTTATCACTGGGAAACGCGAGGCGCCCATTTCATGGCCACCTCTCAGCTTGGGCACGCTTATTAGATCGCTTAGCTTATCAATATGGAATTCTGTTTTTGGTAAGCGCTGGTAATTGCCTCGACCCTTTCGCTATACCCGCGTTCGCCAATAATAGCCTGTATGAAGATGCCAGACCGGAGAGGAGAGCGGAAGAGACGCTTAGAGCTTTAGGAGCCGTCATTGCGGATCGGAAGTTGTTTTCACCCGCGGAGACGGTTAACGGCTTAACTATCGGCGCCTGGAATGGCGACGCGGTTACTACTTCGGATCGTGCCACTGCCCGTGTTAACGTGGACCCATATGGTGACCGTCGAATGTCCAATCCCTCGAGCGCTCTCGGTCCCGGCTTCGCCCTATCCGTAAAACCTGATATTTTACTGCCGGGTGCGCGTGAATATTTACGTTTCGTTCGCAATCACAGGCACATTGAGGTAGCGCCTGCTCGCCCCATGCGGGCCGCGGGCCTGCGCGTTGCGGCCCCGCCTCGCGACGGACGCGAAAATCTGGATGGCTACACAAATGGGACTAGCGCCGCGACGGCACTGGCGTCGCGGACAGCCCATCGTATCCATGACGCTCTCGAGTTTGCGTATGGCAACGTTTTTGCGAGCTTAACTCATGTACAGCGCGCGGTTTTGATAAAGGCACTTCTTGCGCATACCGCGAAGTGGCCCGATGAGGCCGCGCAACTGATCCGCCAAGTCATTGGGCCGCCCGATGGCAAACATCATGTTCGACAGAAAGACAACATTAGGCGATTTCTGGGGTTCGGAATTATTGAGCCGGATGATGCGGTTGGTTGCGCGTCCGATAGGGCGACCTTTTGGGCGACGGGCTTGCTCCATAGCGACAAAATTTCAGTAGTGAATGTGCCGTTACCGGTCGCAATAACTGGTCAATCGCGCCCTCATTTCCTGTCAGCGACGCTCGCTTGGTTCACCCCTACAGCCCCGGGACGCAGAAGCTATCGCTCCGTTCGCTTGAAATTGCTTGAACCCGCAGGTTTGAGCACACTCAGAGTCAGCGCTGACGGTAACCAGCCGGACGGAAATCAGACTAACAGGGGTACGGTCTTTATGCGCAGGTGGACCGGAGACCGGGCACCTGTAGTTGCAGCTGGCAGCTCTATTTCGCTCACAGTCCAGCGCGATCCAGACCAGGGGCAAGGAATAGATGAAGCCGTACCGTTTGGCTTGGCTGTAACTTTAGCGATGCCTGGGGTATTACAGATTTATGAGGAAATTCGGCAACGGCTTGCGCTCGGAATTCGTGCTCCAGCGTGAGCGCGTCGGCACGTGCATCACCTGAGGTGTTTCACGGCAAACATCCACTGAAACACCTTGGTTTCATTTATCAATATGGGTTGTCTCGCCCTGGGCGACGGACTCCTTCCGCTTCACGCTTGCCTGTCGCTACTTCTTCACCGCGCTGCGTAAGCGTGACCACTCGAATGTCTTCTGCAAGTGACAGCTTCACCAAGCCTTGCCTCTCCAGCCTTTCCAAGCGGGCGGTCACCACCTCGGGCAAGGCTCCAAGCCCAATCGCTTCAAGATAATCTGCGAGAATTCGACTATTGGCGGCTCCGGCGTAGCCGCTGCGGTGCAGAACCGAGAGCAAAGCTAAAGCCTGGTGCTCTTCGCGAAGCTGTTCGAATAGCGACATCTCATTCTCTGTCATTGCTTTTCTGCCTTAGCCGGACGCCGGCCCCGCCGCCATTCTCTGGAATGAATTCCACGCCGGCCGCTTCAAGCGCGGCACGGATTGCTGCGAGATTGTTCTTCGTCGGCGTGCGTCGACCTTTCTCAAAATCGACGATCACATTTCGTGAGACACCTGCTGCGGCCGCAAGAACGGCCTGGTCCATCTCGACCAAAGCCCGGCCAGCTCGGCACTGCGCTGAATTAATCGTCATCATGCCCAACGTTGCGCATAGTGTTGACACAGGCACCCACATTGAGCATGGCGCGTAACGTCAAACATGATTACCACAAGAGGCCGCCGATGCGCACGCATTTTGGTGAACGGGGAAGTTATGTCCCCGAGTTCGTGATGGTGGACACGCAACGCCTACGCGCCCGCATGGAAGCCGCCGTGGAGACCCTGCTCGCCCTCTTGGATGAAATAAACGGCGATCCGGATCTCGAAGAGAGCGCAGATCTGGAGTGCGAAGATTGCGAAGGGGACCAGCCCGCATGAACGCGCCTCGCCGCCACCTCCTGACGGGCGCCGCCGCCGTCGCCTTCCTCGGCACCCTGCCGCTCGCAGGCCTTGCCGCCGGATCTCCGGCCATCCCCGATCCGCTGCTGGATCTGATCCGCGCCTGTCGTGCCGGCAATGACGCCTACAACGCCCTGCGCCACCCCAACGACGCGGCCATAACCCTGACCTATGGCCCGCCCTACGCGGCCCTATCCCACGCCCCCGCCGCCACCACCCGCACCGGCGCCGTGGAGGCCCTGCGCTTCCTCTGTGAAGAACTGGAGCACACCCATCTGGACGCGGCTCCCATCGTGATCGCCGCCGCGCTCGCCTATTTCGATGGGGAGGCCGCGTGATGGCCACCAGCACGGACGCACCGGCGCCCGCCTCGCCGGCGAGCGCGGACGACATCATTCTCTTCCTCGGTCGCGAGATCGGCCGGCTCTTCTCCGAGCAGCAGCAGCTTGAGACCCGCCGCACCACCGACCCCATGACGCAGATCTACCTTGACCGGGAGATCACGCAGACATCCGACCGCATCGCCCTGACACGGGACGGCCTCTCCACCGTCCAGGCGAAGAGCGCCGCAGCCGCAGCCATCCAATGCGCCGCTGCCTATTCGGCCATTGGCATGTGGGCAACGTCGGAGGGCTCCGACGCCGGGACATGCCGCGCTCTGATGCGCCTCCTGGCCTCGGTCAATCACGTCCTGATCGGGCTGGCTTCAGAGGGCGCGCCAGCATGGAGCGCTGCCCACGGGGTGGACTACCTGTTCGGCGCCTACACCGACCCCTGGCGCACCGTGGATGACCGGCTCGCTGCGGCGCGGGCGGAGATGGGAGCGTGAGCACGTGTCCGAAGTGAATTGTGAATGACGCAAATATGGAATTGACGCCCATGCGCGGCGACATTCTAATTATCGCAGCTTTCACAATTATCGGATTTGGAAAATGCACGCCCGGCACTTCGAAATGCTCTTGCAGACCCTCTCCGGTCGCACCGCCTCCGATCTCGACCTCCGCTTCCGCGAATTGCGGAAGATGCGCATGCTGCCCACCGGCGGCCGTGGGCGTCACGCGCCCGATATCGACGCGGAACAGGCCTCCACGATCTTGATCGGGGTCGCCGGCGCCAGCCGCGCCAGCGAAGCCGCCCGCGCGGTGCTGGACTTTGCGCCGTTGCGGGAAATCGGCCCGGCGGGCGATACCTTCGGCGAAGCGCTCGCCACCCTCCTCGGCGACGTAGACCTCGCGGGGGCGGTGAACTGCGTCCGGCTGTGCCATACGAACCTGATTGCGGAGATCGAATACGACGGCGCCCACCCGACGCGGCGCTTCTTCCGCGAAGCCGACATCCCGAAGATTCTTGAGGTGGGAGAAGGCGGCGTCAAGGCCTTCGGAACCACGGGAATCCTGGACCAGGCCGTGATCGGCGGCGCGCTGATCCACCAGTTCGCGTTCGATCTGGGCCACGAGGATGACGAGGGCGCCGAATGGGGCACCGACGCCAAGGGGGCGGCCGATGAAGCCTGATGTCCGCACCCTCAAGACCTCAAAGCAGATCGCCCACGAACTGAACGTCTCCACCCGCACCGTGAGCCGGATGGTCGCGAAGGGCATGCTCCCCGTCCAGAAGGGCGGCTGTGGCGGGCGCACCAGCCCCCTGCAAATCGACCGCGCTGATCTCGCCAAACTCGTGAAGAAGGCCTGACCCAGATGCCCCGCCGGCCAGCCAGCGTCACTCAAGCAGATGTCGCGCGAGCCTTGCGCGCCTGCAAGAACGCCGGCGTGCTCGGCGAGGTGGTCGTGTGCCTGGAGGGGGGCGCAATCACCATTAAGCCATTGGACCGCGACGCCGACAGGCACAAGGCCTCCCCGCCGGTCGATGCCGACGCCGGCGACGACATCATTCTGTGACCCGAACCATGCCCCGCCCTCGCCCCCCTTTCCTGCACAAAGAGCGCACCCGCCATGGTGTCACCACCTGGTATGTGCGGCGCGGCCATGGCCCGCGTATCCGCCTGACTGCCGACTACGACAGCGAAGAATTCTGGGCGCAGTATCGCGCCGCCCTTGAAGGCGCCGCTATGCCCACGGCAGCTGCGAAGAAGGGCACGCTGCGATGGGCGATGGATCGCTATCGGGCAGGCTCGGCATGGGGTGCGCTTTCGGCCGCCACGCGGCGTTCGCGCGAGAACATCATCCTTCAGATTCTGAAGACGGCCGGAGATGAGCCGCTCGCGAAGATCACGCAGCGGACCATCCTGAACGGGCGGGAGCGCCGTCAAAAGACGCCGCACTCGGCGAACAATTTCCTCAAGGCCATGCGCCACTTTTTCGGCTGGGCTTTGGATGAAGCCCACCTAGTGAGTTCGAACCCCACCACGGGCGTGAAACTGCTCAAAGGCGCCAATGAGAATGTCGGCTTCCACACCTGGACGGAAGACGAGGTGCGCCGCTTCGAAACGCGCTGGCCGCTCGGCACGCGCGAACGGCTGGCGTTGGACATTCTCCTCTTCACCGGGCTGCGCCGCGGCGATGCGGTCAAGCTCGGACCCGCGCACGTGGACGATGGCGTGCTCACCATCCGCACCGAGAAGACCGGCGGCGTCATTGTCCTCCCCATCCTCGCCCCGCTCGCCGCCTCCATCGCGGCGAGCAAGGTCGGCGAGGAAACCTTCCTCGTGACCGAGCGTGGAAGGCCCTTCGTGAAGGAGTCGTTCGGCAACTGGTTTCGGAAGGTTTGCGAAAAAGCGAAGGTGCCCGGCTCTGCGCACGGCCTGAGGAAAGCAGGGGCAACCCGCGCGGCGGAGAATGGTGCCAGTGAGCGGGAGCTTATGGCCATCTTCGGCTGGAGCACCGGCAAGATGGCCGTGCACTACACCAAGGCCGCCAGCCAGAAGCGCCTTGCTAGAGAGGCGGCGCACCTCATGCTCGCGAAGCCCCGCAAAACTAAAAACGCCCGCACCGGTGCCTCCAGTACGGGCGTCAGCCCAAAAAACGAAATGATGTCAGGAGATTAGAAAATGTGTGGTGCCCAGGAGAGGACTCGAACCTCCACGACCGTTAAGCCACTGGCACCTGAAGCCAGCGCGTCTACCAATTCCGCCACCTGGGCCCCGTGCGACCGCGAGGTCGTTTCGGAGAAGGCCCTTCTAAGGGGCACCGTCCCGCCTTGTCAACGCCCACTGTCACGCGCCCGTCGGAAAGATGTGGGCTGTGGGTAACCCGGCCGCCGCCGGCAGCGGCCGCCCCCCGCTCCAGGCCCTGCGGCGCAAGGAGAAGGGGCCGCCGGACGGTCAGCCGCCGAAGCTCGGCTTGCGCTTCTCGATGAAGGCCGCCATGCCCTCCTTCTGGTCGGCGAGGCCGAACAGCGACTGGAACACCCGGCGCTCGAACCGCACCCCCTCGGCCAGGGTGGTCTCATAGGCCCGGTTGACGCTTTCCTTGGCGATCATGGTCACCGGCAGGGACAGATCGGCGATCGCCGCCGCCACCTTCAGCGCCTCGGCCAGCAGGTCGGCGGCGGGGATGACCCGCGAGACCAGGCCGACCCGCTCGGCCTCCGCCGCATCCATGAAGCGGCCGGTCAGGCACATCTCCATGGCCTTGGACTTGCCCACGAAACGGGTGAGGCGCTGGGTGCCGCCGGCGCCGGGAATGACGCCGAGCTTGATCTCCGGCTGGCCGAACTTGGCGGTGTCGGCGGCCAGGATGAAGTCGCACATCATGGCCAGCTCGCAGCCCCCGCCCAGCGCGAAGCCCGCCACCGCCGCGATCACCGGCTTCCGCACCCGCGACAGGCGCTCCCAAGAGGTGATGAAGTCGTCCAGATAGCTGTCCGGATAGGTGAAGTCCTTCATTTCCTTGATGTCCGCGCCGGCGGCGAAGGCCTTCTCCGAGCCGGTCAGGACCAGGCAGCCGATGCTGCGGTCGGCCTCGAAGGCATCGAGCGCGGCGTTGAGCTCGTTGATGATCTGGTGGTTCAGCGCGTTGAGCGCCTGCGGCCGGTTGAGCCGGATCAGGCCCACCTTCCCCTGCGTCTCCACCAGGATCGTCTCATAAGCCATGCGCGCCTCCGTGAGCCATATGGGCCGGGTGATTGCAGCGGCGGTCGATCGCTTCGGCCCTTCGGATCGATCCCGCGCCGGGCATGACGCCGGGCGCCCCTCTCCTGTAGAGCCGGACGACGGCGGAGGAAATCCGTCTTTGCGCCGACGGCCGCGCTATTCGAACGCGTTGTCGAGGAAATACCACTGGCCGCAATTGGCGCGGATGATCGGCTCCAGCAGGGCATTGAGGGCCTTGACGTCCTCCAGCAGCGGGGCGTCCGGGTCGGTGTGCGAGGGCAGCACCACCGCGTCCGAGCAGGTGACGTGGAAGCGCGCGCCATTCAGGCGCACGCAATGGCCGATGAAGATCTGTGCTCCGGTCATGCGCGCGAAGCGCAGGGCGATGGCGAAATTGCCGTCCACATGGGCCGGGCGGCCGAAGAAGGGCGCCATCACCGTGCCGTGGTGCACCTCGTCGCAGAACATGGAGACCGCGCCGCCCTCCTCCAGGGTGCGGATGGTGGGGCGGATGCCGGCCTTGCCCGGCGGCAGGAGGTTCACGCCGAACTGGTTGCGCACCCGGTCGGCGATCACCTGCTGGGCCCGGCCGCGCGGCGGCGTGTAGATGGCCGACCAGTCGAGCCCGGCGGAATGCATCAGGGCGCCCGTCGCCTCCCAATTGCCGGTGTGGCAGGCAACGAAGATCAGCGGGCCTTCCTTGCTCCGCTTCAGCGGCGGCGCGGCATTCTCCACCGTGATCCGGCCGGCCTTCACCAGCCGGTGCAGGATGGAGAATTCCGCCATCACCCGGCCGGCATTGTCGAAATGGCTCACCACCCGCCGCTCGATCTCGGCTTCCGTCAGGGTGGGGTCGATGCGCCGCAGGTTGGCCCTGGCGCGCTCCGCCGCCGCCTTGTGGAAGCGCGGCCCGACCAGGCGGCCCATGGCGCCGCCGATGGCCGAGCAGACATCGATGGGCAGCAGGCGGAAGGCGGCGTGCAAGGCGAAATCGGTCAGGTCCTTCAGCCCCGCCCCGCGCCAATAGGCGAGGAAGGCGCTGCGCCGCGTGCCGCCGGCGCGGAAATCCGCCCAGCCCGGCACCGCGGGCGGGTTCCAGACATAAGGCTTGCGGGTCTTGCGCGGGCGCGCCGCATCCGCGCCGGCCGGCCCGACCTCGCCCGCCGCATCCTCTTCGCCCGCCTGCATCCGCCGCCCGTCCCCTTCCAACCGCTGCGCCCGCAACGGGCCACCGCATCCGCGCGCAAGCTGCCGCAAAACCATTGCCCGATCATGACCGGCGCCGGCGGGCCACGGAGACCGGGACCCGTTGCGGCCGGGGCCTAGCGCTGGCAGGTGGGGCAGAAGAAGGTGGACCGCCCGCCCTGCACGATGCGCTGCACATGCCCCTTGCAGTGCAGGGTGGGGCACTTCTCGCCCTCCCGGTCATAGACCTTGAAGGCGTGCTGGAAATAGCCCAGCTCGCCATTCACCTGCCGGTGGTCGCGCAGGCTGGAGCCGCCTGCCAGGATGGCCTCGCGCAGCACCTCGCGGATGGCCACCACCAGGCGCTCGGTGCGGGCGTTGGGGCCGCCGGCCTCCGTGGCCAGCGTGCCCGCCAGCCGCCGGGGCGATAGATGCGCCCGGTGCAGGGCCTCGCACACATAGATGTTGCCGAGCCCGGCCACCACCTTCTGGTCCAGCAGCGCCGCCTTGAGGCTGGTGCGCCGCCCGGCCAGCGCCCGCGCCAGATAGTCGGCATGGAAGGTGTTGCCCAACGGCTCCGGGCCGAGGCTGCGCAGCAGGGGATGACTGTCGAGCTGGTCGTAGGGCACCAGCAGCATGGCGCCGAACCGGCGCGGATCGTTGAAGGTGACGGTGGTGCCGCCGGCGAGGTGGAACACCACATGGTCATGCGCGCCGGGTTCCGCGCGCGGATGATGGAAGGCGCCCGGCCGCCCCTTCGCCTTGCCGCCCTCGATGCGGATGGAGCCGGACATGCCGAGATGCACGATCAGCACCTCGCCGCCGTCGAGATCCGCCAGGAGGTATTTGGCCCGGCGGCCCACCGCTTCCACCCGGCGGCCGGCCAGCCGCTCGGCGAAGGCCTCGGGCAACGGCCAGCGCAAATCCGGCCGGCGCGCCTCCGCGCTTTCGATCACCGCACCTTGCAACACCGGCAAGAGTCCCCGGCGGACGGTCTCCACCTCTGGGAGTTCAGGCATTTTCTCTTCGTACCTCCCGCCCCGGCGCGTGCGCACCGGCAGCGGCATGAATCATGTCTCACCGATCAAGCTATCGGTGCGGCAGAGGAGCGCAAGCGCCAAAGCAAGGATCAAGGCCGGGAACGCCCCGGGGGCCGGGGCCTATTCGGCCGCGCCGGACAGGCTGAGGCCGAGGCTCCGGCCCGCCGCGCCGGGCGTGCCGGCGGCCTCGGCGGGCGGGGCCTCGAATTCCAATTGCTCCAGCCGGATGCCGCGCTTGGCGATCTTGTCGGCGGAGATCATCACCTTGGAGACGTCGTCCCCCACCTGGCCGAAATGCTTCGACAGGTCGCCCACCCGCTCGCGCAGGCGCGTCACGTCCTGCACCAGCAGGCCCACCTCGCGGCGGATGGCGTCCGCCTGCTCGCGCATCCGCGCGTCCTTGGCGATGGCCTGCACCACCTGGATGGCCAGCATGAGCAGCGAGGGCGACACCAGCACCACCCGCTCGCGGAAGGCGCGCTGGATCACCTCGTCGAAATGCTCGTGCAGGTCCGCGTGCACGGATTCGGACGGCACGAAGATGATGGCGATGTCCTGCGTCTCGCCGGGCACCAGATAGCGCTCGGCCACGTCCTTCACATGCTTCAGGATGTCCTGCGTCAGGCGCGCGGCGGCGGCCTTGCGGGTTTCCGGCGTGGAGGCCTCGCGGAAGGCGGTGATGGCTTCCAGCGGGAATTTCGCGTCCACCAGCAGCGGGCGGGGATCGCCGGGCAGGAAGATGGCGCAATCCGGCCGCTTGCCGTTGGACAGCGTGTACTGGAAGGCGAAGCTGCCCTTCGGCAGGCCGTCGGCGACGATCGCCTCCATGCGCGCCTGCCCGAAGGCGCCGCGCGCCTGCTTGTTGGACAGCGTCTCGCGCAGGGAGATCACCTGCGAGGACAGATCGGTCAGGCTCTTCTCCGCCTTCTCCACCATCACCAGGCGCTCGGCCAGGGTGGTCAGGCTCTCATGGGTGGCGCGGGCCGCCGTGCTGAAGCTCTCGCCGAGGCGGTACGAGGTGGAATCCAGCCGCTCCGACACCGCGCGGGCCAGTTCGCTCTGGCGCTGCGAGATCACCTCGGTCATGGCCTGGACCCGGCCGGCTGTCTCCGACTGGAAGCGCGCGAGATCGCGCAGCCGCCCTTCCAGGGCCTCCGCCCGCGCGGCCTGCTCCGCCGCCAGGGCGGATGCATCCTCGGCGCGGGCGCCGGCATTGCGCCACAGGGCCAGGAGCAGGCAGACCACGAGCGCGGTCAGCGCCGCGGCCAGGGCTTCGCCCACGGTCACGGCATGGCTGCCGAGCATGAAGAGCATATCCGTCATTTGGCCCTTGTAGCGCGATTCCGCCAACCGAACAAATGGCGAACATGTTGACCCCGCCGTTACCATCGCCTATCTGGCGGTCATGGCTATCCGTTCGATCCTCATCATCCCCGAGCCGCAGCTGCGGCAGATCTCCGAGCCGGTCACCAAGATCGACAAGGAGGTCGAGCGGCTGGCTGCGGACATGCTGGAAACCATGTATGACGCGCCCGGCATCGGGCTGGCGGCGATCCAGGTGGGGGTGAAGAAGCGCCTCATCACCATCGACGTCGCGCGCGAGGATGCGCCGAAGTCGCCTTTGGTGTTGATCAATCCGGAGATCGTCTCCGCCTCCGAGGAGCTCTCTGTTTATAACGAGGGCTGCCTGTCCATTCCCGAATATTACGAGGAAGTGGAGCGCCCGGCGCAGGTGAAGATCCGCTACCAGGATCTGAAGGGCGCCGCGCAGGAGATGGAAGCCGACGGTTTGCTCGCCACCTGCGTGCAGCACGAGATCGACCATCTGAACGGTGTCCTGTTCATCGATCATCTCTCCCGCCTGAAGCGCGAGCGGGTCATCAAGAAATTCACCAAGGCCGCGCGCCGGGAGGCGGAAGGCTGAGGCCCGCCTCGCCCCGTCCTTCTTGAGACCAGGTTCGCGCCATGCGCATCGTCTTCATGGGCACGCCGGATTTCTCCGTGCCCACCTTGAGCGAGATCGTCGGACGGGGGCATGAGGTCGTCGCGGTCTACACCCGCGCGCCCGCAGCCTCCGGCCGCCGCGGGCTCGATCTCGTCCCTTCCCCGGTCCATCAGGTAGCCGAGCGCTTCGGTATTCCGGTGTTCACGCCGAGGTCGCTGAAGGGCGAGGAGGCGGCCGCGCAGTTCCGTGCCCTGGAGGCGCAGGTGGCGGTGGTGGTGGCCTATGGCCTGATCCTGCCCCCCGCGATCCTGGAGGCGCCGGAGCTCGGCTGCCTCAATCTCCACGCCTCGCTGCTGCCGCGCTGGCGCGGCGCCGCCCCCATCCAGCGCGCCATCATGGCGGGCGACGCGGAGACCGGCATCGCGGTGATGAAGATGGAGGCCGGGCTCGATACCGGACCGGTCGGCCTCCTGGAGCGCGTCGCCATCGGCCCGGACATGACCGCCGGCGAGCTGCACGACCGCCTCAGCCTGATCGGCGCCGACCTCATGGGCCGGGCGCTGGCGGCGCTGGAGCGCGGCGGCCTCGACTTCACGCCGCAGCCGGAAGACGGCGTCGTCTATGCCGCCAAGATCGACAAGAGCGAGGCGCGCATCGACTGGTCGCAGCCGGCGGAGACGGTGCACAACACCATCCGCGGCCTCTCGCCCTTCCCCGGCGCGTGGTTCCCGCTGGGGGACGAGGGCACGCGGGTGAAGGTGCTGCGCGCGACCCGCACCGAGGGCGCGGGCGCGCCGGGCGAGGCGCTGGACGACACGCTCACCATCGCCTGCGGCTCCGGCGCGGTGCGCCTCGTGGAATTGCAGAAGGCCGGCAAGCAGCCCATGGGCGCGGCCACCTTCCTGAACGGCAACGACGTCCCCACGGGCACACGGCTGGCTTGACGGCCCGCGCCGTCCTGCCACTGCTCCCCCATGCCCCGCTACAAGCTCACCATCGAATATGACGGCACGCCGTTCGCCGGCTGGCAGATCCAGGCGGACCTGCCCACCGTGCAGGGCGTGCTCGCGGCTGCGGTGCAGGGCTTCTCCGGCGAGGCGGCGCATGTGGCGGGTGCCGGGCGCACGGACGCCGGCGTCCACGCCACGGGCCAGGTCGCGCACATCCAGCTCACCCGCGACTGGCGGCCGGACCAGGTGCGCGACGCCATGACCGCGCATCTGCGCCCCCACCCGGTGGCGGTGGTGGCGGTGGAGAAGGTGGCGGATGACTTCGACGCCCGCTTCTCGGCGGTGAAGCGGCATTATCTCTATCGCATCGTCAACCGCCGCCCGGACCTGGCGCTGGAGCGGGACCGGGCGTGGCGCATCCCGCAGAAGCTCGATGCCGCGGCCATGCACGCGGCGGCCCAGCGCCTGCTGGGCAAGCACGACTTCACCACCTTCCGCGCCGCCGAGTGCCAGGCCGCCTCGCCCGAGAAGACGCTGGACCAGCTCGACGTGGCCCGCCACGGCGACGAGATCCGCATCGAGACGTCCGCCCGCTCCTTCCTGCACCATCAGGTGCGCTCCATGGTGGGCTCGTTGATCCGGGTGGGCGAAGGCCGCTGGAGCGCGGACGCGCTGGCGGACGCCCTCGCCGCGCGCGACCGCCGCCGCTGCGGGCCGATGGCGCCGGCCTGCGGGCTCTATCTCGCCGCAGTCAGCTATCCGTAGCGGGGCGCCCGTTTCGAGGGCGAGGCGGCCGGGTGAAGCGCGCGCGGCGCGAGACCAGTTCCGCCGCACCTGTGGCCGCGAGCGCACGGCAGCCGAGAAACGAGTCGGCCAAAAACAATCCTGGCGCGCGTTCTACAATCGACATCGCAATCTGCGATATGTATTTAACCTACCTTTATACCTTCAATAAATCCTGATTATCAAACCTCATCAACTATCATAATTGGACAGTATCTCTGCTCAATTTCTAGGATTGGCCAAATAGTGGTCAGCGGGCCGTTGTGAATTTTTGGTGGGAGATTGCATGGCCATGGCGACAGCATCGCAGCCGGGTACAACCCAGACGTCCGGCCAGGGCCTCCGGCTGTTGCGCAACATGTCGGTGGTGGCGCGCATATCGGCCGGGTTCGGCTTCCTGATCCTGCTCATCCTCGCCGTCGGCATCTACGCTTTCATGACGCTGTCGCATCTGAGCAGCGATCTGGCGGAGATCCGCCAGGCCATCGACCGCGCCACCGGGGCCGCCAATCTGGAACGCCGCCTCACCCAGATCTGGCCCGCCGTCGACACCGCCATGCTGGAGGGCAGGACCGACGCGCTGGACGCCGCCCTTCAGGACGGCACGCAGATCATCGCCGCGAGCGGCCAGGAGGCTGCCGGGCGCATCTACGGCCGCTACGCCACCGGCATGCGCGAGGCCACCGCCAAGACCCGCGCCGCGCTGGAAAGCCTGAAGGCCCTGGGCGGCCTCGACCCGGCCGTGGACAAGGCGTTCGAGAATCTCATCGAGCGCAAGAAGCTGATCTTCGACGCCGACGGGGCCGCGCTGGTGGCGGGCATCCAGGCCAAGGTCAACGCCAACCGGCTGACCCTCACCCGCTTCGTCACCGACACCGGCTCCGGCCTTGCCGCCACCGATCTCCAGCAGTTGGGCAAGACCGCCGAGACCGTGCAGAAGGACTGGGCGGCGGTCGCCGGCCAGTTCGACGAACTCGCCAAGGCCTCCTCCGACCCGGCCGACCGGGAAGCCTATGAGGCGGCCGGCAAGACCGCGACGGCCTATGTCGCCGGCCTGAAGAACCTCATCCCCGCCCTGCTCGCCCGCGCCCAGATCCGTCGCGAGAGCGTGGACGTGGCCCGCACCGAGCTGGCCGGCCTGGTGCGCGAGGTCAGCGACCAGCAGGGCGCGCTCCAGCGCACCACGGTGGATGCCGCGCTGGCGCTCGGCACCTGGACCAAGACCGCCATTCTCTCCGTCTCCATCGGCGCCCTGGTGGTCGGCAGCCTGGTGGCGCTGCTGGTGGCCCTGTCCATCGCCCGGCCGCTGCACAAGCTGGCGGTGGTGGTGCAGCAGGTGGCCGCCGGCTCCACCGACGTGGACATTCCGAGCCGCGACGAGAAGAGCGAGATCGGCCTGCTGGCCCGCGCGCTGGAGGTGTTCAAGGCCAACCTCATCGCCGTCAAGGCGCTGGAACTGGAGAATGCCGAGCGCACCCGGCGCGAGGAGGAGGAGCGCCAGACGCTCTCGGAGAATCTCTCCGCCGCCTTCAAGGAGAGCGTGTCCTCCATCGTCACCGACGTCATCCGCGACGTGGACCGGGTGGGCAAGCATTCCGAGAGCCTGCTGCAGATCTCCGATTCCACCAAGGAAAGCGCCAGGGATGCCCGCACGGCGGTGGAAGCCACCAGCGGCGGCATTTCGGAGGTGGCCTCCACCTCCACCCAGTTCGCCGCCTCCATCCGCGAGATCGCGGTGCGGGTGGACGAGTCCGTGCGCCTGACCCTGGACGCGGTGGACCGCGCCCGCGCCACCGACACCGTGATCGGGGAACTGGCCGTCTCGGCGTCGCGCATCAGCGACATCACCCGCATCATCCAGCAGATCGCCGAGCAGACCAACCTTCTGGCGCTCAACGCCACCATCGAGGCCGCGCGCGCCGGCGAGGCGGGCCGGGGCTTCACCGTGGTGGCCACCGAGGTGAAGTCGCTGGCCCAGCAGACCGCAAACGCCACCCAGCAGATCGGCGCCCAGATCGGCGCCATCGAGCAGGCGGCGAACGGCGCGGCGGACTTCATCCGCCAGATCTCCGACCAGGTGGAGGCCATCAAGGGCCACGTCACCGGCATTTCCGCCAGCGTGGAGGAACAGAGTTCGTCCACCACCATCGTCGCCGAGCACGCCCAGCGCACTTCCGAGCATGCGGACGTCGCCCGCACCCGGCTCGACACGGTGTTCACCGAGGCAGAGGCGACGCTGGACGCCGCCCGCAGCAGCCGCTCGGCCGCCGACACGCTGAAGAGCCAGACGGTGAAGCTGCAGGGCGTCACCAACGAGTTCGTCACCCAGCTCGAAACGCTGTGGACCAAGAAGCGCGCCTGAGCGCCATCTCCTTGACCTGAAACGCGAAACGCCCCGGATCGACCGATCCGGGGCGTTTTGTTTGCGCGGGGTCAGCCTCAGCCGAGAAGTTCGGCCAGGGTCAGCGTCACCACCTCGGTGGCGAGCGCCAGATCGGAGAGGCGCAGCTTCTCGTCGGCGCGGTGGCCGTTGGCTTCCTCGATGGTGCGCGGGCCGGCGCCGTAGAGCACCACGGGAATGCCCGCCTCCGCATAGAGCCGCGCGTCCGTATAGAGCGGCACGCCATTGGTGGAGACGTCCTCACCCACCACGGCGGCGGCGTTGCGGGCGAGGATGCCGGCGATGCGCAGGCTCTCCTCATTGGCCACCAGCGGGCGGGCCAGCAGGATACGGCGGATCTCCACCGACGCGCCGGGATAGGAGGCGACAGCCTTCTCGATCAGCGCCTTGACCTCGGCCTCCACCGCCTCCGGCTGCTCCTCCGGCACGATGCGGCGATCGAGGCGCAGCGTCACCCGGTCGGGCACCACGTTGGTGTTGATGCCGCCGGAGATGAGGCCGACCGTGATCTGCGGCGAGCCGATGCCCTTGGTGGGCGAGACGGTCGCCTTCAGCGCCTCGCGATAGGCATAGATGGCGTCCAGCACCTTGGCCGTGGCGGCGAGCGCATCGACGCCGGTATGGGGCAAAGCGGCGTGGGCGGACTTGCCCTTCACCTCCACCTCCAGGTGCAGGCAGCCATTGTGGGCCACCACCACCGCATAGGAGAAGCCGGCGGAGATCACCGCGTCCGGCCGGGTGATCTTCTCGGACAGGATCCAGCCGGGGCCGACCTCGCCGCCGATTTCCTCGTCATAGGTGAAATGCAGTTCCACCGTGCCCTTGAGCGGCAGGCCGGAGCGCTTCAGGGCGTCGAGGGCGAAGGCATAGGTGGCGAAATCGGATTTGGAGACCGCGACGCCGCGGCCGTACATCACCCCGTCCACCACGGCGGCGCCATAGGGGTCCTGGCTCCAGCCCTCGCCGGGGGGCACCACGTCGCCATGGGCGTTCAGCGCGATCACCGGGCCGTCGCCGAAGCGGTGGCGGACGATAAGGTTGGTCACCGACACCATACCCGCCGCCTTCACCAGCGGCGCCGGCACCACATGGCGCTCAACCGTGAAGCCGAGGCCTTCCAGCAGGTCGGCGGTGCGCGCGGCATGGGCGGCGCAGTCGCCGGGGGGATTGTTCGAGGGCACCTTCACCAGTTCGGCGAGGAAGCCCTGCTGCGCCTCGGCGCGCTCGGCCAGGAGCGCGCGCAGGCGGGCGGGATCAGGGCTGGTCATGGATCGTCTCTTTCTCTGTGGACGGTGGGGGATAGGCGCGCGGGCGCATGAAGGTCAA
The DNA here is from genome assembly GCF_000473085.1 of Azorhizobium doebereinerae UFLA1-100. Taxonomy (GTDB): domain Bacteria; phylum Pseudomonadota; class Alphaproteobacteria; order Rhizobiales; family Xanthobacteraceae; genus Azorhizobium; species Azorhizobium doebereinerae. The sequence goes on along the minus strand of NZ_AXBA01000020.1, from coordinate 63,954 downwards.
GCCGGGCCGATCAGCGGGCCGTGGCCCAGGCCTTGAGCGCCGCCCGCTCCGCGGGGGTGATCTCGGTGACATTGCCCGGCGGCATGGCGTGGGTGAGCGCGGCCTGCATGAGAATCAAGGGCTTGTTGCGTTCCATCGCCTCCGGCGTGTCGAGCAGGATGCCGCGCGGGGCAGTGGCGATGCCCTCATAGACCGGCTCCGCCGCATGGCACATGGAGCAGCGGCCCATCACCACGTCCTGCACCTCGCCCGGCACGGCGGCGGCCGGGGCGGGGGCGGCCTCGGCGGTGCCGACCAGCGCCGGCAGGCCCAGCGCGGTGCGGCCGGCGGGGGTGGTGGTCAGGCACAACGCCACCGCCAGCACGAGGCAGGCGAAAGCAACGCCCCAGCACCACCACCAATTTCCCTGGCCCGCATGGCGCTTATTGTAGAACACGCGGATGATCGCCCCGCCAATCAGCGCAAGCGCGACGATGACGAAGGCATAGGGGGTGGAATAGGTGATGGGATAATGGTTCGACATCATCAGGAAGATGACGGGCAGGGTGAAGTAATTGTTGTGCGAGGAGCGCAGCTTGCCGATCTTGCCATACTTCGGGTCCGGCGCCTCGCCCGCCTTCAGCGCCGCCACCACCTTGCGCTGGTTGGGGATGATGATGAGGAAGACATTGGCGGTCATGATGGTGGCCATCAGCGCGCCGATATGGATGAACGCCCCGCGCGGCGAGAAAACCTTCTGGAAAAACAAGGCCATGGCGACCACGAACACGAACACCACGAGGCCCACCTTGAGGTCGCTCCGGCCCAGCGGGGAGCGGCAGACGAGGTCGTAGAAGATCCAGCCGAAGGCGATGCCACCGGCGCCGATCAGGAAGGCGGTCAGCGGGGTCAGGGAAAGCACAGAGGGATCAATAAGATAGAGCGTCGCCTGGTAATAATAGGTCCACACCAGCAGCAAAGCGCCGGTGATCCAGGTGGTGTAGGATTCCCATTTGTGCCACATCAGGTGGTCGGGCAAAAAAGCCGGCGCTACCAAGTACTTGCGCACCTGGTAGAAGCCCCCGCCATGGACCTCCCAGGCCTCGCCCCCCTTGCCCGCCGGCAGGTCCGGCGTCGGCCGCAGGGCGGCGTCCAGATGCATGAAATAGAAGGATGCGCCGATCCAGGCCATGCCGGCGACGATATGGGCCCAGCGCAGCAGGAGGCTGCCGAATTCGTGCAGGATGGGTTCCATTGTGCCCTCAGTGACGCCGGAAACGGCGGTTCGACGCGCAATTTCCCATTTGCAACACCGTGTGGCATTGGCCGGGGAAACGCGCCTGGATAGGATCCCGGCAATCCGGGGGATCGACGGCGTGCTCGACAATATGCGGGCTTTCACCCAGGCGGTGGAAAGCGACAGCTTCTCGGAGGCGGCGCGGCGGCTGCGGGTCTCCCCCAACGTGGTCAGCCACCGCATCCAGGTGCTGGAGAAGCACCTCGGCTGCCGGCTGTTCAACCGCACCACCCGGCGCATGAGCCTGACCGAGCAGGGCCGGGTCTATTACGAGACGGTGACCGAGGCGCTGCGGCTGATCGAGGCGGCGGAGATGAACATCTCCGAGCTGGGCGCCCTGCCGCGCGGGGCGCTCCGGGTGACGGCGCCGCTGCACCTCGGCCGGCGGCTGCTCGCCCCCATGGCGGCGCGCTACCAGGACGCCTATCCGCAGATCGACGTCCGGCTGCGCCTGTCCGAGCACACCCCCGACCTCATCGCCGAATCCATCGACGTCGCCCTGCGCCTCGCCACGCTGGAGGATTCCAGCACCATCATGCGCAAGGTGGCGGAGGTGGACCGCATCCTGTGCGCCGCCCCGGCCTATCTGGAGCGGCACGGCATCCCGGAGAAGCCCGCCGATTTGCTGCGCCACCAATGCCTGCTCCTGCGCTTCGCCACCCTGCGGGAATTCCGCTGGATGCTCACCGACAAAGGCAAGGACCTTGCCGTTCCCGTCTCCGGCCATCTGGAGGCGGACGACAGCGACATCCTCACCCTGTGGGCGGTGGAGGGCCGGGGCATCGTGGTCAAGCCGCGCTTCGAGGTGGCCGATGCCCTCGCGGACGGCCGCCTCGTGCCGGTGCTGGAGCGCCATGCGCCCCGCCCCATGACGCTCGCCGTGCTCTACCCCGCCCGCCAATTGGTGCCGCTGAAGGTGAAGACCTTCGCCGACATGCTGGTGGAGGACGGCCGGCGCCACGTGGCCGCCGAACTGGCCAAGCTCGGCGAACAGCCGCGGGGCTGAGCCCACGGCTGGTCTCGGGACCTGCCTTGCGGGACGCGGGATCAATGCGCCTCCGCCTGCTTGGCGGCGGCGACCACGGCCTCGACGCTGGCGCCCTTCACCCCGTTGAAGAACAGGTTGAGCCCCACCGCCGCGATGGCCGAGAGCAGGATGCCGGATTCCAGCAGCGGGTGCAGGTCGTGCGGCAGCGCCTTGAAGAAGTTCGGCGCCACCAAAGGGATCATGCCGAAGCCCACCGAGATGGCGACGATGAACAGGTTGAAGCGGTTGGTCTTGAAGTCCACCTGGGTGAGGATGCGCGCGCCGGTGGCCGCCACCATGCCGAACATCACCAGCCCCGCGCCGCCCAGCACCACCTGCGGCACCGCCTCCACCAATGCCGCCATCTTGGGCAAAAGCCCCAGCGCCAGCATGATGACGCCGCCGGTCGCCGTCACCCAGCGCGACTTCACGCCGGTGACGCCCACCAGGCCCACGTTCTGCGAGAAGGAGGTGTAGGGGAAGGTGTTGAACAGGCCGCCCAGCAGGGTGCCGAGCCCATCCGCCCTGAGGCCCCGCGCCAGGGCCTTCTGGTCCACCGCCTTGCCGGTCATCTCGCCCAGCGCCAGGAACATGCCCAGGCTCTCGATCATCACCACCACCATGACGATGCACATGGTCACGATGGGCACGAGGGCGAAGGTGGGCATGCCGAAGTGCAGCGGCAGCACCACGTCCACCCAGGGAGCCGCCACCACCTTCTCGAAATGCATCACGCCCATGGCGCTGGCGGCGATCGCCCCGGCGACGATGCCGATCAGCACCGCCACATTGGCCAGGAAGCCCTTGCCCCATTTCACCAGGGCCAGGATCACCAGCATCACGAACAGCGACAGGCCGAGGCCGGGCAGCTGGCCGTAATTGGGATTGGCCACCGTGACCATCTCGCCGTTCACCATCTTGGTGAGCATCGGCAGCCCGCCGCCGGCCCAGTTGATGCCCACCCGCATCAGCGAGATGCCGATGACCATGATGATGGTGCCGGTGACCACGGGCGGAAACAGCGGCAGCATGCGCGAGATGAAGGGCGCCACCAGCATGGCGAAGAGGCCGGAGGCGATCACCGCGCCATAGATGCCCAGCAGCCCCACGTCGGGGCTCGCGGCCATGGAGAGCATGGGGCCGACCGAGGCGAAGGTCACGCCCATCATCACCGGCAGGCGGATGCCGATGCCGGGCAGGCCGAGGCACTGCACCAGCGTGGCGAGCCCGCAGGCGAACAAATCGGCGCTGATGAGGAAGGCCACGTCCTCGGGCGGCAGCTTCAGCGCCCGCCCGATGATGAGCGGCACCGCCACCGCCCCGGCATACATCACCAGCACATGCTGCAAGCCCAGCGCCACCATCCTGGGCGCGGGCAGAACCTCGTCAACGGCATCAACGGCCATGCTGTCCCCCAGCGAAAAGCTTTGATCTGAAAGGATGTTGTCCGACGCCCGTCTCCGGGCGCTCAGGCATCGCGTCTGCGCGCGTCGGGAACCATCAGACGTCATTTTTTAGTCATGCGGAATATCTGTGCAATGAGAAGATCTTCCGATTTTTTCGGGAAATGAAACGATTGTCCGCCGGTTATGCTGGCGCGCCGAAAACGCGAGGCGCCCGGCGGCGCCAGGGCTGGAGCCGGATCCGATCAGCTTGAAACAGCCTGATCGCTGGATCCGTCTCGCACTTCGAGGGAGATTCCGATGGGGCGGCTGTCCACGCATGTTCTCGACACGGTGGCCGGCAAGCCGGCGGCCGGGGTCGCGCTGGAACTGTTCGCCCTCGCCGCCGACGGAACCCGCCAACTCATCACCCGCCGGACCACCAATGCGGACGGGCGCACCGACGCCCCCCTGCTGGCCGGCGAGGACTACCGGCCCGGCACCTATGAGCTGGTGTTCCACATGGGCGCCTATTTCCGCGCCTCGGGCGCCCAGGTGACCGAGCCGCCCTTCCTCGACGCCATCCCGCTGCGCTTTTCCATCGTTGAGGACGGCCACTACCATGTGCCCCTGCTCTGCTCCCCCTGGAGCTACTCCACCTATCGCGGCTCCTGAGGTTCCGATGCCCGTCCCTCCCGCCCCGGCCTATCCCCGCGACCTCATCGGCTACGGCCGCAATCCGCCGCATCCCCGCTGGCCGGGCGAGGCCCGGGTCGCGGTCCAGTTCGTCATCAATTACGAGGAAGGCGGCGAGCGCTGCCTGCTGCATGGCGACGGCGAATCCGAAGCCTTCCTCTCCGACATTTCCGGCGCCCAGCCCTGGCCGGGCCAGCGCCACATGAACATGGAGTCGATCTACGAATTCGGCGCCCGCGCCGGCTTCTGGCGGCTGCACCGCATGTTCACCGCCCGCAACATGCCGGTGACCGTGTTCGGCATCGCCAAGGCGCTGGAGCGCAACCCGGACGCCACCGCCGCCATGACCGAGGCCGGCTGGGAGATCGCCAGCCACGGCCTGCGCTGGATCGACTATCGCAACCTGCCGGCCGAGACCGAGCGCGACCATATCGCGGAGGCCGTGCGCATCCAGGCGGAACTCACCGGCGCGCGGCCGCTCGGCTTCTACCAGGGCCGCACCAGCGAGAACACGCTGCCGCTCACCATGGCGGAGGGCGGCTTCCTCTATTCCGCCGACAGCTATGCGGACGAGCTGCCCTATTGGGTGGAGGGCGCCCAGGGCCCCTTCCTCATGGTGCCCTACACGCTGGAAGCCAACGACATGCGCTTCGCCATCCCCGAGGGCTATGCCTCGGGCGATGACTTCTTCGCCTATCTGCGCGACAGCTTTGATCTGCTCTATGCGGAAGGCGCCACCGCCCCGCGCATGCTCTCCGTGGGCCTGCACTGCCGCCTCGTGGGGCGGCCCGGCCGGGCCCAGGCGCTGGCCCGCTTCCTCGACCATATCGCCAGCCACGAGCGCGTCTGGGTGGCCCGCCGCCTGGACATCGCCCGGCACTGGGTGGCCCACCACCCGCCAAAGGGCGGCTACGTGCCCTCCCGCCTCTCCCGCGCGCTGTTCGTGGAACGTTTCGGCGGCGTGATCGAGCATTCGCCCTGGATCGCGCAGGCGCTGTACGACGCCGGCCTGACGCCCGCCCACGACACCGCCGAGGGACTGCGCGACGCCCTCCTCGCGGTGCTGGAGGCGGCGCCCGTGGAGCGGCAGCTCGCGGTCATCAACGCCCATCCCGACCTCGCCGGAAAGCTGGCGGCGGCGCGGCTGCTGACCGCAGCCTCCACCGACGAGCAGGCCTCCGCCGGGCTGGATGCGCTGACCGCCGCCGAGAAGGCCCGCTTCACCGAACTCAACGACGCCTACCTGAAGAAATTCGGCTTCGTCTTCATCATGGCCGTGCGCGGCCGCGCCAAGGCGGAGATCCTGGCTGCCTTCGAGCGCCGCCTCGCCCACGACCAGGAGCAGGAGCGCGCCGAGGCGCTGGCGCAGATCGCCCGCATCGTCCTGCTGCGCCTCCAGACCATCCTGCCGGCGGCGGGGGCCGCCGCATGAGCACGGTGCAGGCCCCCGCGCCGGACCCGCTCGACGGCGGCCGCCTGCTGGCCCGCCTGAAGGACCTGGCGCGCTTCACCGACGTGCCCGGCGAGATGACCCGCCTCTCTCTCTCCCCCGCCCACAAGGCGGCGGCGGGCGAAGTGGCGCGCTGGTTCGCCGGCGCCGGCATGGCCGTGCATCTCGACGCCACCGGCGCGGTGGTGGGCCGCTATGAGGGCGGAACGCCCGGCATGCCGCCGCTCATCCTCGGCTCGCACATCGACACCGTGCGCAACGCCGGCATCTTCGATGGCAATCTCGGCGTGGTGGTCGCCCTCGCCGTGGTGGAACGGCTCCATGCCGACGGGACGCGCCTGCCCTTCCCCATCGAGGTGGTCGCCTTCGCCGACGAGGAGGGCGTGCGCTTTCCCTCCACGCTCACCTCCTCGCGGGCGCTCGCCGGGCGCTTCGACCCGGCCACGCTGGACGATCGGGACGCGGACGGCATCAGCCGGCGCGCCGCGCTGGAGGCGTTCGGGGCCGATCCCGCGGCCATCGCCGCCTGCTCCCGCGCCGGGCGCGCGCTCGGCTATGTGGAAGCCCATATCGAGCAGGGGCCGGTGCTGGAGGCGCTGGGCCTGCCGCTCGGCATCGTCACCGCCATCGCCGGGGCGACGCGCGCGGTGGTGGACGTGCGCGGGCAGGCGGGCCATTCCGGCACCCTGCCGATGGAGATGCGCCAGGACGCGCTGACCGGGGCGGCGGAGATGATCCTCGCCGCCGAGGCGCGGGCGAAAGGCGAGACCGGCCTCGTCGCCACGGTTGGCACGCTGGCCATTCCCGGCGCGGCGGTGAACGTGGTGCCGGGCACGGTGCGCTTCTCGCTCGACGTGCGCGCGCCGGACGACGGCCAGCGCCTGCGGGCGTTCGCCGACATCACGGCGCGCATCCGGGACATCGCGGCGGCGCGCGGCCTCCAGGCCCGCCTGGACGTGACCTATGAGGCGGCGGCCGCGCCCTGCGACCCGCACTTCCAGGCGGCGCTGAGCCACGCGGCGGAGCGGCTCGGCCTTCCGGCCCACCGCCTGCCCTCCGGCGCCGGCCACGACGGGCTGTCGCTCAGCGGCGCGATGCCCATCGTCATGCTGTTCGTGCGCTCAACGAACGGCAGCCACAACCCGCGCGAGCATGCCGAAGCCGCGGACATCGGCCTTGCGGCGCAGGTGCTGCACGGCTTCGTCACCGCCTTCGACCCGGCTGGCTGACGGGTCGAAGGCGGGGCCGCTCAGTCCTCGCCCACCAGCCGGTTGTGGGCGTCGAAGAAGGGATACGGCCCGTCATAGGGGCCGATGAAGCTGGTGTGGGTGGCGAGCCGCCCGTCGGCGAACCGGTGCAGGCTCATCGCCGGCGGCTCCATGTGGAAGCTGGGCGGCGCATCCGGCCCGAGCGCGAGGCTCACCGCATGGGCCGGAGCCGGGCCGATGGTGGCCGGCCGGCCGGCGAAGCTGGTGGTGACGGCGCGGTGGACATGGCCGCACACCAGGCCCAGCACCTGCGGGTGCTTCGCCACCACCTCCTCCAGCGCGGCAGCGTCGGCCAGGTTCTGCACGTCCATGTGGCGGATGCCGGTGAGGAAGGGCGGGTGGTGCAGGGCGATCAGCGTCGGCCGCTCCGGCGCCACCGCGAGCTGCCCGTCGAGCCAGGCGAGCGCCCGGCGCCCCAGCTCACCATGCGGCTTGCCGCGCACCGAGCTGTCCAGCATGACAAGGCGGACCGCATGCTCCTCCACCACGTAATTGACCTTGCTGTCCGGCCCGCCGGACGCCCGCGCGGCGATCTCGGGAAAGGCGGCGCGCAGGCCGGTGGAACTGTCGTGATTGCCCGGCACCGGATAGATCGGCATGGGCAATTGCGCGGTGAGGCTGCGGAAGCGGCCGTATTCCTCCGGCTTGTCGAAATCGGTCAGGTCGCCGGTGACGAGCACCACGTCCGGCCGGGGGCTGAGCGCGCGCAGGCGCGCCGCCGCCCGCTCCAGATAGGCACCGGTATCCACCACGCCATAGGCGAGGCGACCGGGCAGGCGGACGTGGGTATCGGTCAGTTGGGCAATCAGCATGAACGCTCACACCAAGGCAATGCGGGACGGGTCGAGCGCGATGCCCACCTCGTCGCCCGCGGACAGCACCACCTCGGCCGCCGCCTCAAGGACGATGCGGCTGCCGTCGGCGGCGGACAAGAGGACACGCTGGCGCGCGCCCTGGAAATGCACCTGATCGACGCGGAAGCGCAGGCCGCTCCCGGCCGCCACGCACAATTGCGCCGTCTCGGGCCGGAACGCCAGGGTAGCCGCCGCGCGGTCGGCGGCCTCCACCGCCAGCGCGCCCGCCGCGGTCTCGAACCGCCCGCCGCGCACCGCGCCCTCCAGGCGATTGGTGACGCCGACGAAGCCGGCGACGAAATCGTCCGCCGGCCGGAAGTAGATCTCGCGCGGGGTGCCGATCTGGGCGATGGCGCCGTGGCGCATCACCACGATGCGGTCGCCCAGCGCCAGCGCCTCCGCCTGGTCGTGCGTCACATAGATGGCGGTGATGGCGAGGCGGCGCAGCAGGCCGTCGATCTCGGCCCGCAGGTGCTCGCGCAGCGCGGCGTCGAGCGCGGTCAGCGGCTCGTCCAGGAGGATGACGCGCGGGCGCACGGCGAGCGCCCGGGCGAGCGCCACCCGCTGGCGCTGGCCGCCGGAGAGCTGGTCGATGCGCCGGTCGGCCAGGGCGTCGATGCGCATCATCTCCAGCACCTCGCCGGCGCGGGCGAGGCGTTCGGCCTTGGCCACGCCGCGCACCCTGAGGCCATAGGCCACGTTCTCGACCACGCTCATGTTGGGGAACAGAGCATAGGACTGGAACACCATGCCCACGTTGCGCTTCTCGATCGGCAGGCGGGTGACGTCGGCGCCGTCGAACAGCACCTTGCCGCCGGCGTCCGGGCTTTCCAGCCCGGCGATGATGCGCAGGGTCGTGGTCTTGCCGCAGCCGGAGGGGCCGAGCAGCACCAGCGTCTCGCCGGGGGCGATGGCGAGGTCCAGCGGCTCCAGCGCGCGGGTGCCGTCGGCGAAGGTCTTGGCGCAGCCGACCAAAGTGATGGCGGCGCCGGGCGTGTGATTGTTGCTCACGGGGTCATTTCCGCGTCTTGGCCGCCCGCTCGCCGCCCATCATCTGGATGGCGATCAGCAGGGGCACGATCATGATGAAGAACACCAGGGTGTAGGCGCTGGCAATCTCCAGCCGCATGGAGGCGTAGCTGTCGGCGAGGCCCACCGGCAGGGTCTGGGTCAGCGGGGTGTGCAGCATCCAGGTGAGGTTGAACTCGCCGATGGACAGCGTCACCACCATCAGCGCCCCGGCCAGAATGCCCGGCCGGGCATTGGGCACCACCACCTGGATGAAGCGCTGCCAGGGCGAGGCGCCGAGGCTCGCCGCCCCCTCCTCCAGCGTGCGCACGTCCACGGCGGCGAGCACCGCCATCACCGAGCGCAGCATGAAGGGCAAAGTGTAGAGCACGTGGCCCACCAGGATGAACAGGATGCTGGCGCGGAACTCGCGGATGCCGCCATAGGCGAGGATCAGCGCCAGGGCCAGCGCGAGGCCGGGGATGGCGACGGGCAGCGTCACCACCTCCTCCACCAGGCGCGACATGCGCCCCGGCTTGCGCGCCAGCGCCCAGGCGGCGGGCACGCCGATGACGAGGGTCACCGCCAGCGTGCCGAGGGCGAGGACGATGGAGCGCAGGATGGTGGGCGCATAGAGCCCCCACACCTGCGCCACCCAGTCCAGCGTCAGGCCGGAGCGCACGCCCTGGAAATAGTTCACCGTCAGGCCGGCGAGGATCGAGGTCAGCGCCGGCACCACCAGGAAGGCGGCGGCCAGCAGCGTGACGAGCAGTTGCAGGGCGAAGACGAGCGGGGAGCGCTGCATGGGGTCAGCCCGCCGCTGCCACGCGGTCGCCGGAGAGGTTCCGCGTCGCCGCCAGCACGCCCCAGGTGATCAGGCCGAGCGCGATGGACAGGGCCGCCGCGCTGGCGAAATTCGCGTTCAATGTGAACTCCGTATAGATGGTCATGGCCAGCACGTCGATGCGCGTGGCGAGCGTGAAGGCGGTGCCGAACGCGCCCATGGCGGTGGCGAAGGCGATGGCGCCGGAAGCCATCAGCGAGGGCGCGATGCCGGGCAGAATGACGTCGCGCAGCACCTGCGCCCGGCTGGCGCCCAGCGAGCGGGCCGCCTCCTCCAGCGCCGGGTCGAGCTTCTCCACGGCGGCGAGCAGCGTCACCAGCACGCGCGGCAGCGAGAAATAGACATAGCCCGCCAGCAGCCCGGCCATGGAATAGGCGAACACCAGCCGCCCCATGCCCATCTGCTGGGTGAGGCCGCCGATCAGCCCCTGCCGCCCGGCCAGCAGGATGACCATGAAGCCCACCACCACGCCGGGAAAGGCCAGCGGCAGGGTCAGCATCGCCACCAGCGCGGACTGGCCGGGAAAGCGGTTGCGGCCGAGGAACAGCGCCACCACCACGCCGATGGCCAGCGTCACCGCCGTGGTGGCCGCCGAGAGGACGAGGGTGGCGATCAGCGTGCCGAAATGGCGGGCATTGGTGATGAGCGCGAGATATTCCCACGCCCCGTTCGGCCCCGCCCCCGCCACGGCGACGAGGCGCACCATGGGCAGCAGAAAGAAGGCGAGCACGAACAGGCCCAGGGGCAGCAGGAACAATCGGGCCAGACGGTCGGCGCTGGGCATGGCTTTCGCTTCGGCAGGGGGAAGGAACGGTTGGGAGTGGGTGGTATTGATGAGCGAGCGATCAGGTGGGGCGGATGGCCCGGTCATGGGGCCAACCTCTCCACCCGCGCGACAGGCTCCCTCCCCCGCAAGCGGGAGAGGGCTTTACCGCATGCGGGAGGGGCTGGGGCCGCGCACCCGCGCGGCCCCCTCGCCTCACTTCACGTCGGCGAGGTACTTGTCGGAGAAGCCCTTCTGCACGGCTTCCATCTTGGCATAGTCCACCGCCTTGGCGCGGGCGTAGTCGGCGGCGGGCAGGAAGCGGTCCGCCACTTCCTTGGGCAGCGCCACGTCGCGGACGGGGCGCAGGTAGGCCTTGGCCCACATGGCCTGGCCCTTGTCGGAGAGCACGTAGTCGAGCACGGTCTTGGCCGCCTCGGGGTGCGGGTCGTTCTTCACCATGCTCATCACGTAAGGCACCACGATGGAGCCCTCGCAGGGGATCACGAAGGCGAAATTGCCCTTTTCGCTATACTTCGCCCGATAGGCGTTGAAGTCGTAGTCGAACAGGATCGGGATCTCGCCGGAGACCACGCGGGCATAGGAGGTCTGCTTCGGCACGATGGGCTGATTGGCCTGGAGCTTCTTGAAGTAATTCAGCGCCGGGGTGAAATCGTCCAGCGAGCCGCCGAGCGCGTTGTTCACGCCCACCGCGCCCACATAGCCCACGAAGGCGCTGGAGGGGTCGAGATAGCCCACCATGCCCTTGTATTCCGGCTTCAGCAGGTCCGACCAGCAGGCCGGCACCGGCGCGCCGCCCAGCGCATCCTTGTTCACGAACAGGCCGAGCGTGCCGGAGTGGATCGAGGTCCAGTGGCCGTCGGGGTCCTTCAGGCCGGCGGCCACCTGGTCGAAGCCCTTGGGCTTGTAGGCCTGGGTCAGGCCGGCATCCTTCAGCTTGATGCCGAAGGTGACGCCCACATAGGTCACGTCCGCCACCGGGCTCGCCTTCTCGGCGATGATCTGGGCCATGGACTGGCCGCTGTTCTTGTTGTCCGGGGGCACGTCGACGCCGGTGTCGACCTTGATGGCCTTCAGCATGGCGCCCCAGTCGGCCCATTCGGTCGGGCAGTTGTAGCAGATGGCGTCGGCGGCCGAGGCGGCCGGCGCCAGGCCGAGCAGCAGCCCGGAAGCGAGCAGAGCGGAGGTGAACAGGGACTTCATCGCGGAGCCTTTCGTGCGGCGGATTTCCGTGAGGGGGACTTCGGTGAGGGGGGTTGGGGTGTGGCACTGGCCCGGGGCGCGGACGCCACGGGCGGGGAAACGGGAGAGAGCGTGCCGCCGGGGCGCAGCTCGAAGGGCAGCAGTTCCACCGTGCGCGCGGCGTCGCCGCCCATCAGGTCGAACAGGCGCTCCACCGCCCGCGCGCCCATGCGGCGGGTGGGCTGGTCCACGGTGGCGAGCGGCGGGGAGACGAGGCGGCCGATGGCGATGCCGTCGAACCCGGCCACCGAGATGTCGCCGGGCACAGCGAGGCCCATTTCGCGCACCGCCGCCACCACGGAGAGGGCGAGCAGATCGTTGGAGCAGATGATGCCGGTGGGCCGCTCCGGCCCGCCCAGCAGCCCCGCCAGCGCGCTGCGATGGGCGGCGGTGTCGGCGAGATAGTCCAGTTCCAGCACCGGCTCGGCGGCGAGCCCCGCCGCCGCCATGGCGGCCAGATAGCCCTGGTGGCGCAGGCGCGAGCGGTCCGAGGTGGAGAAGCGCCCGGCGATAAACAGGATGCGGCGGTGGCCGGCAGCGAGGAAGGCGCCAGTCAGCGCCCGGCTGGCGGCGGCATTGTCCACGGTGACGGCGGCGCGGCCCGGCCGCTGCGGCTCGTTATAGACCAGCACATAGGGAATGCCCTGCCCGTCCAGCAGGTCGAGGGTCGGGTTGGCGTCGGGATCGGCCACCGTGAGCACGAGGCCGGCGACGCTCTGGGCCACCAGAGTGGCCACCAGGTCCTGCTCGCGCGCGGCGTCATAGTCGCTGGCGGTCAGCAGCAAGGTGTGGCCGCGCCCGCGCGCCTCCGCCTCCATGCCGGCCACGGAGCCGGCGAACACCGGGTTGGTGAGGCTGGGGATGACCACGCCGAGGGTGCGGGTGCGCAGCGTCTTCAGCGAGCGGCCGATCTCGCTCGGGCGGAAGTCCAGCGCGGCGACCGCGGCCCGCACCCGCGCCTCCACGTCCGCGCTGGCCCGCGCCGTGCCGTTGAGCACGCGGCTCACGGTGGCGATGGAGCAGCCGGCGCGCTCGGCGACGGTGCGGATGGTGACGGGGCGTGGCACGGGGTCTTCCGGGGCGCTGTGAAACCGTTTTCACGGCGCTTCCTAAAGGGGTCGTGCAACAGCCCTGTGACAGATCGAGGTTGGAAGGGGGAGGCGACCGCCGCCGCCGGCGCGGAGCCGCCCCCGGGGCCGCCACCGCGCAAGAAAAACGCCGCCCTTTGGGGGGCGGCGCGAAGTGAGGTCACACGTGGATAACGCCGGCGCGGTGGTTTGGTTTCACCGCTTGAGCGGGCCGACGTTGAAAATCTGCACGCGCCGGTTGACCGGCGATTCCGGATTCTTGGTGTCCTGGAGCGCTTCCTCGCCGAGGCCCACGGCCTCCAGGCGCGCCGGGTTCACGTTGAAGGTGGTGGTCAGGGCTTCCATCACCGCGTCCGCCCGCTCCTGGCTGAGCTTGAGATTGATCTCGCGCGTGCCGGTGGTGTCGGTGTTGCCGGTGATGATGAACTTGTAGCCCTGGAGCACCGGATTATGCAGCGCATCGGCGATGGAGCCGATGGTGGCATAGCTGTCCGGCAGGATGATCGCCGAGTTCAGCTTGAACTGGATCTGCACGTTGATCTGCGCCAGCTTGTCCAGCTGGATGGCCAGCGGCGGACGCTGGGCGGCCGGGCCGGAATACATGGTGGCATGGTCCAGCGCCGCCTGGCGCAGGCTGGCGGCGGTGACCACCGGTGCGTCCTGGGTGAGGTTCTGCAGGCCCTGGACGATCTGCGCATTGGACAGATCGGTCTGCGCCGCCGCCGGCACGGCGATGGCGGCGAGGGACATGGCGAGAGCGGCAACGAGCCCGCCACGGAGCATCAACGACGTCATGGGTGTCGTCCTTCCTGTTCGGGTGCGGGGGCTCAACGCCAGCCGGCGTCGGTGATGGTCTGGTTGCATGCCTTGCTGACCACCTTGGTGGCCTCCACGAGGCAGCTGATGAGGTTGCCGTCGCCGGGCACGATGCCCTGGCAGAGGCGGGCCGCATCCGCATTGCAGACCTTGAAGATCGCCTGCTGCGCCATCACCCGCTTGGTGATGGACGCCTTCACCGCCACGAAGTCGGCCTTGCACTTGCTGGCGACCTTCGAGGCGTTCGCATCGAGGCAGCCGAGCAGCTTGCCGCCGCCCAGATTGACGTTGGCGCAGTATTTCGTGATGTCGGGGCCGCAGCTCTTGGCCAGCAGCGCGCCGGCCTGCTGGTAGCTCATGGTCTGCGCCTGCGCGCCCGTCGCCGCGCCCGCCGCCGCCAGGGCGAAAAGCCCGGCCGCGAGCACCATTCCAACCCTCTTCATGGACATCCCCCCGGTCACCAAAGGCACGGTAGGGATGTAACAGATGCCGCACCGTGAACATAGGTCAGGGCGGCTGACCCAGACCGGCAAAAACTGGCCCGATGCGGGCTGCCGGAACGGCAGGCGATACCTTTAGCGCGGCGTGGTCTTCCGTTGGCGCAGCGCGATCTCCCGCCGCCGCGGCGCGGTCTTCCGCTGGCGCGCGCTCCCTCGCCGTCCGGCGGCACCGCCGGGCGCGACGCGCTCAGCGTGAGGGGCGGATGCGCACCGGGGCGGGAACGAGATGGCCCGGCGCGCGGAGCCGGATGCGGCGTCCGCCGCCCGGCCCGTTGTCGCGCGTCGTCAGCAGCATCACCGCCGCGCCCATCTGCACGCTGGAAAAGGTGAGGCCCATGGCGAAGGTGAGCACGCCGGCCGCAAGCCAGCCGTCCGGCGCCGCCACCAGCAGCGAGCGCAGGCCCTGGGCGTCGAGCGCCAGCAGCGCGCCGACGAACAGGATGGCGATGCCGAAGCCGATGGCGGCATGGCGCATGAGGAAGCGGACGAGAAGCGGCATGGCAGCCAATCCTTGCGGCGCCGGCCTGAAGCGGCGCCCTCTGCGCGTATGCTCCCACGGGCGGCGGCATGGCGCAAGAATTAGCACAGGGCCGCACTGTTTGCTTGCAAATGAGCATTGCGGCGCCAGCGGGCCCACGGCCACGCTGAACTGGCACCTGGATTGCATACAATATTCCCCGAGCGCGCGGCCCATGGGCGCGCCGTGCGCCGCATCCGACCCCGCGACCCGGCCGCCCCGGCCGGCAGCCCCAAGAAGGACAGGACCCATGTGGAAGCGGACACTGGCCACATTGCTGCTGGCCACCGGCCTCGCCGCGAGCGCCAACGCCCAGACGCTGCGCTTCGGCCTGATGGAAGACCCTGACGCGCTCGATCCCACCTTCGCCCGCACCTTCAGCGGCCGCATGGTGTTCGCCGCCTTGTGCGACAAGCTGGTGGACATCGACGCCAAGCTGAACATCGTGCCGCAGCTCGCCACCGAATGGTCCTGGTCTCCCGACCAGAAGACCCTGACCATGAAGATCCGCGACGGCGTCAAGTTCCAGGACGGCGAGAAGCTGGACGCGGAGGCGGTGAAGTTCAACCTGGAGCGCCACCTGAGGGCGCAGGGCTCGCAGCGCCGCGGCGAGATCTCCGCCATCGACAGCGTCGAGGTGGTGGACCCGCTCACCGTCCGCATCAACCTGAAGACGCCGTTCGCCCCGCTGCTGGCCCAGTTCACCGACCGCGCCGGCATGATGGTCTCGCCCAAGGCCGCGACCGCGCTGGGCGACAAGTTCGCCTCGGCCCCGGTGTGCGCCGGCCCGTTCAAGTTCGTCGAGCGGGTGGCGCAGGACCGCATCGTGGTCGAGAAGTTCGACCAATACTGGAACAAGGACGCGATCTTCCTGAACCGCATCGAGTTCAAGGTGATCCCCGACACCACGGTGCGGCTCACCAACCTGCGCTCGGGCCAGCTCGACCTCCTGGAGCGCCTTGCCCCCACCGACCTGTCGCAGGTCCAGGCCGACAGCAAGCTCAAGGTGGGCTCCACCTATGAGCTCGGCTACCAGACCCTGCTGATCAACCTGTCGAAGGACAGCGCGCTGGCCAAGAACCCCAAGGTGCGCGAGGCGCTGGAGCTGTCGCTCGACCGCGACGCCATCAACCAAGTGGTGTTCAACGGCGAGTTCCTGCCCGGCAACCAGTGGGTGAGCCCGAAGAACCCGAACTATGTCGCCGCCTTCCCCATCCCCAAGCGCGACGTGGCCAAGGCCAAGGCGCTGCTGAAGGAGGCGGGCATCACCGGCCCGGTGCAGGTGAACATGACGGTGTTCTCGGACAACCTGTCCCAGCAGTCGGCGCAGGTGATCCAGGCCATGGCCAAGGAGGCCGGCTTCGACCTGAAGATCCAGTCCACCGACTTCGGCACCGCCCTCAACCTCGCCGACCAGGGCAATTACGACCTGATGCTCTACAACTGGAGCGGCCGGCCGGACCCGGACGGCAACACCTACAACTTCCTCGCCTCCAAGGCCCCGCTCAACTATCCGCGCTATGCCAGCGAGAAGGCGGATGCCGCCCTCAAGGCCGAGCGCCAGACCAATGATCCCGAGGCCCGCAAGGCGGCCTGGAAGGATCTGGCGGCGCAGGTGCTCACCGACCGGCCGCTGATCTATCTCTACCACCGCAAATTGCTGTGGGCCTATTCCACCAGGCTCACCGGCTTCGGCGAGTATCCGGACGGCCTCGTGCGCTTCACCGGCCTGAAGCTGAACTGATCCGTCGCCTGCCGCCCGCCCCGGCTTGCGGGGCGGGCCTCCTTTTGTTTCTGCTGTTCTTTGTGAGGATCTGCGTCATGTGGAAGCATACTCTGGCGGCCCTTCTTCTCGGCTGCGCCTTCGCCGCCCCCCTTGCCCCCGCGACGCAGGCGCAGACCTTGCGCTTCGGCCTGCTGGACGATCCCGACGCGCTCGATCCCGCGCTGTCGCGCGGCTACACCACGCGCATGGTGTTCGCGGCCCTGTGCGACAAGCTGGTGGACATCGACGCCAAGCTGAACATCGTGCCCCAGCTCGCCACCGAATGGGAGCTGTCGCAGGACCGCAAGACCATCACCATGAAGTTGCGCCCCGGCGTCACCTTCCATGACGGCGAGACGTTCGACGCCGCCGCGGTGAAGTACAATCTCGAACGCTACCAGAAGATGCCCGGCAGCCAGCGCCGCTCGGAGATCGCCGCGCTCGACAGCGTGGAGGTGGTGGACCCGCTCACCGTGAAGCTGAATCTGAAGGCGCCCTCGGCGCCGTTCATGGCCCAGCTCACCGACCGCGCCGGCATGATGGTCTCGCCCAAGGCGGCCGAGGCGCTGGGCGACAAGTTCGCCACTGCGCCGGTGTGCGCCGGCCCGTTCAAGTTCGTCGAGCGCGTGGCGCAGGACCGCATCACGGTCGAGAAGTACGCCGCCTACTGGAACAAGGACAACATCTTCCTCAAGCGCATCGACTTCCGCACCATTCCCGACAGCACGGTGCGCCTCACCAACCTGCGCTCGGGCCAGCTGGAGCTGATGGAGCGCCTCGCCGCCACCGACCTGCCGGAGGTGAAGGCGCAGGGCAAGCTGAGGGTGGGCTCCACCTATGAGCTCGGCTACCAGGCCATCCTGTTCAACACCGCTAAGGAAGGCTCGGTCATCGGCAAGGATGCCCGGGTGCGCCAGGCCTTCGACCTCGCCATCGACCGCGAGGCGCTGAACCAGGTGGTGTTCAACGGCGAAAACCTGCCCGGCAACCAGTGGGTGAGCCCGCAGAACCCCAATTACGTGAAGGAGTTCCCGCTGCCGAAGCGGGATGTCGCCAAGGCCAAGGCGCTGCTGAAGGAGGCCGGCGTCACCCTGCCCGTGCCGGTGACGCTGATGGTCTACACCACCAACGAGGGCCAGCAGGTGGGCCAGGTGGTGCAGGCCATGACCAAGGAGGCCGGCTTCGACGTGAAGCTCCAGGCCACCGACATCGGCACCGCCCTCTCCTATGGCGACCAGGGCAATTTCGAGGCCTTCCTCTGGGCCTGGAGCGGCCGGCCGGACCCGGACGGCAACACCTACAACTTCCTCGGCTGCAAGGCGGCGATCAACTACACCCGGTTCTGCGACACCAAGGCCCAGGCGGCGCTGGACGGGCAGCGGCTCGCCACCAGCCCGCGCGGGCGCGCCACCTCGTGGCAGCACCTGGCTGAGGTGGTGTTCGAGGAGAACCCGATGCTCTACCTCTACCATCGCAAGCTGCTGTGGGCCTACACCCCCAAGCTCAGCGGCTTCACCGAAGCCAATTATCCCGACGGCCTGGTGCGGTTCACCGGCCTCAAGCTCGACTGATCGGACGATCCGACCCGATGCTGCGGTTTTTCCTGAAACGGCTGGCCACGATCATCCCCACGGTGATCCTGGCCTCCATGATCATCTTCGCCTTGCAGCAGTTGCTGCCGGGCGACCCGGCCATCGCGCTCAGCGGCGAGGAGAAGGACCCGGAGGTCGTCGCCTTCATCCGCGAGAAGTACCACCTCAACGACCCGCTCCCCGTGCGGTACGCCTACTGGATCGGCGGCGTGCTGCACGGGGACATGGGCGAGAGCATCCGCCTGCAGCAGCCGGTGGCGCAGCTCATCGTCGCCAAGTTCCCGGTGACCTTGCAGCTCGCCGTCATGGCCATGGCCATCGCCGTCCTCATCGGCGTGCCCATGGGCGTGCTCTCGGCGGTCTATAACGGCAAGGCCATGGACTACACGGCCAACGTCATCGCCTTGTGGGGCCTCTCCACGCCGAACTTCTGGCTGGGCATCATGCTCATCCTGCTGTTCTCGGTGCAGCTCGGCTGGCTGCCGGCCTCCGGCTACGTGCCGCCCACGGAGAACCTGTGGGAGAACCTGCGGGCGATGATCCTGCCCGCCTTCGTGCTGGGCAATTCCATCGCCGCGGTGATGATGCGCCACACCCGCGCCGCCATGCTCCAGGTGCTGTCCTCGGATTATGTGCGCACGGCGCGGGCCAAGGGCCTATCGCCCCGCGCGGTCATCGTCCGCCACTGCCTGCGCAACGCCTCGGTGCCGGTGATCACGCTGGGCGCGCTGGAGTTCGGCGCGCTGCTCTCGGGCGCGCTGCTCACCGAGCAGGTGTTCTCCATCCCCGGCTTCGGCAAGCTGATGGTGGATGCGGTGTTCAACCGCGACTATGCGGTGGTGCAGGGCGTGGTGCTGTGCACCGCCACCACCTACATCCTGCTGAACCTCATCGCCGACCTCGCCTATTTCCTCGTCAACCCGAAGCTGCGCCGGTCATGAGCGTCCTCTCCTCCACACCCGCGCCCCCTACCGCGCCCCTTGCCGCGCCCCTTGCCGCGGCCGCCCGCGAGCGCTCGCCGCTCGAAGAGGCGCTGCGCCGCCTCGTGCGCCGGCGCGGCGCCATGCTCGGCCTCGCCGTGGTGGTGCTGTTCATCGTGGTGGCGGTGTTCGCGCCTCATATCGCGCCCTACGACCCCACCGCCACCAGCTGGCTGGCGGTGCGCAAGCCGCCCACCTGGGAGCATCCCTTCGGCACCGACGAGGTCGGCCGCGACGTGCTCTCGCGCGTCATCTTCGGCGCCCGCGCCTCGCTCTCCGCCGGCCTCGTCTCGGTGGCGCTCGCGGTGGCCATCGGCCTGCCGGTGGGCATGATCGCGGGTTATGCGGGCGGCCTCGTCGAGGCGGCGCTGATGCGCCTCACCGATGCCATGCTGGCCATCCCCTTCCTCATCCTCGCCATCGCCCTCTCCGCCTTCCTCGGGCCGACGCTCACC
This sequence comes from Azorhizobium doebereinerae UFLA1-100, assembly GCF_000473085.1. Classification (GTDB taxonomy): domain Bacteria; phylum Pseudomonadota; class Alphaproteobacteria; order Rhizobiales; family Xanthobacteraceae; genus Azorhizobium; species Azorhizobium doebereinerae. The sequence continues at coordinate 44,410 of NZ_AXBA01000020.1, read as the reverse complement.
AACGCCATGATCGCCATCGGCCTCTCGGCCACGACGATCTTCATCCGGCTGACGCGGGCGCAGGTGCAGTCCACCAAGGTGGAGGAGTTCGTGGAGGCGGCGCGCGCCGCCGGGGCGACCCCGCTGCGCATCGTGCTGCGGCACATCCTGCCCAACATCATGCCGGCCATCCTGGTGCAGGCGACGCTGACCATCGCCGCCGCCATCATCGCGGAAGCCAGCCTCTCCTTCCTCGGGCTCGGCCAGCAGCCGCCGGACCCGTCCTGGGGCTCCATGCTGAATACGGCGAAGAACTTCCTCTCGCAGGCGCCGTGGATGGCCATCTGGCCCGGCCTGTCCATCTTCCTCGCCGTGCTCTCCTTCAACCTCCTGGGCGACGGGCTGCGCGACGCGCTCGACCCGCGCCACCGCAATTGAGGAGCGGCCGATGAGCGACCTATCCTCCCCCTCCTCCCCCGCCCCCTCCCCCACCGGCAAGCCGCCCCTGCTGGAGGTGCGCGACCTGAAGGTGGAGTTCGCCGATGCCGACAGCGTGGTGCACGCGGTCAACGGCGTCTCCTACACGCTGAACGAGGGCGAGACCCTGGGCATCGTGGGCGAGAGCGGCTCCGGCAAGAGCGTGCATGTGCTCGCCATGTTGCGCCTCATCCCCATGCCGCCCGGCCGGCTCGCCGGCGGGCAGGTGCTGTTCGAGGGCCGCGACCTGCTCACTTTGTCCGACGCCGAGCTGCGCAAGGTGCGCGGCGGCTCAATCGGCTTCGTGTTCCAGGACCCCATGAGCTCGCTCAACCCCTCCATGACGGTGGGGCGGCAGATCATGGAGCCGCTTCAGCTGCATCTGGGCATGGGCGCGGACGCCGCCCGCAAGCGCGCCGTCGAGCTGATGGACATGGTGCGCCTGCCCGACGCGGCGCGGCGCATCGACCAGTTCCCGCACGAATTCTCCGGCGGGCAGCGCCAGCGCATCATGATCGCCATGGGCCTGTCCTGCCGGCCCAAGCTCCTGATCGCCGACGAGGCCACCACGGCGCTGGACGTGACCGTGCAGGCGGACGTGATCGAGCTGGTGAAGGAGCTGAAGCGCGAGATCGGCATGGCGGTGATCTGGATCACCCATGACCTCGGCGTGGTGGCCGGCATCGCCGACACGGTGCAGGTGATGTATGCCGGCCGGGTGATGGAGCGCGGGCCGGTGGACGATGTGTTCCGCGATCCGCGCAGCGCCTATACGCTCGGCCTGCTGCGCTCGCTGCCGGACCTCTCCGCCCCCATCGGCCAGCGCCGCCGCCTGACCCAGATCGACGGCGCGCCGCCGGACATGCGCGCGCCCCCGCCGGGCGATCCGTTCGCCCCGCGCAACCGCTACGCCACGCCGCGCTGCTTCACCGAGCAGCCGCCGCTGGTCCAGCCGCCGGGCGCCGCGCCCGGCCACCTGGCGGCCGCCTGGTATGACCTGCCGGCCCTGATCGCCGCGGAGACGACGCCATGACCCCCTCCGAAACGACCGCGCCGGAAACCACAGCCCCCGCCCATGCGCCCGGCAGCTATCCGCTCATCTCGGTGCGCAACCTGTGCAAGCACTATCCGCTGCGCTCGGGCTGGGGCTTCAAGACCACCATGTTCAAGGCGGTGGAGGACGTGTCCTTCAACATCATGCCCAACGAGACCCTGGGCCTCGTGGGCGAGAGCGGCTCGGGCAAGAGCACCATCGGCCGCGCCGTCACCATGCTCAACCCGCCCACCTCCGGGGTCGTCGCCTTCGAGGGCGTGGACCTCGCCGAGCAGAACGCCCATGAGATGCGCCGCATGCGCAAGCGCATGCAGATGGTGTTCCAGGACCCCTATTCGGCCCTCAACCCGCGCATGACGGTGGGCGACTACGTGGCCGAGCCGCTGGTCATCCACGATCTGTGCGCCAGCGCGGCGGAGCGGCGTGAGCTGGTGGCCGGGCTGTTCGCCAAGGTGGGGCTGGAGCCGCGCTACATGGCGCGCTTCCCGCACCAGTTCTCCGGCGGCCAGCGCCAGCGCATCTGCATCGCGCGGGCGATCGCGGTGAAGCCCTCCTTCATCGTGGCGGACGAGCCCATCGCCGCGCTCGACGTCTCCATCCAGGCCCAGGTGGTGAACCTGTTGCAGGATCTCCAGGAGGAACTGGGGCTCGCCTACCTGTTCATCTCCCACGACCTGCGCATGGTGCGCTATCTCTGCCACCGGGTGGCGGTGATCTGGAAGGGGCGCATCGTCGAGCTGGCGCCGAGCGAATTGCTCTACGGCAATCCGCTCCACCCCTACACGCGCCGGCTGCTCTCCGCCGTGCCGGTGCCCGATCCCGCCATCGAGCGGGCGCGCACGCGCCTGCCGCAGGTGGCGGGCCTTCCCGACGACCCGGACAGCCACGACCTCGTCGAGGCGGAGCCGGGCCATTATGTTGCACGGGGCGCGCTTTAGCGCCGGATCCCGTGCTCGTATCTTGTTAGAGACCGTCTGACGGCTCTCGCTGACCGCTTCCTTCAGAGGACAATTCGGTGCGTAATTTCTTCAAGACCGGCCGTTCCACCGTCTATGCCGGCACGGCGGCGGTGGCCACCTCCCATCCCCTCGCCAGCCTCGCCGCGCTCGACATGCTGCGCGCGGGCGGCAATGCGGTGGACGCCGCCATCACCGCCGTCGCCGTTCAGGCGGTGGCCGACCCGCACATGACCGGCATCGGCGGCGACTGCTTCGCGCTCTATACGCCGAAGGGCGCCGCCGCTCCCATCGCGCTCAACGGCTCTGGCAAGGCGCCGGCGGCGGCGGACGTGGACTGGTACATCGCCCAGGGCATGAGCGAGATCCCGCTCGATTCGCCCCATGCGGTGACCATCCCCGGCGCCATCGCCGCCTGGAGCCTGCTGCTCAAGGACCATGGCACCCGCTCGCTGGGCGACGTGCTCCAGCCCGCCATCCGCCTGGCGGAAGAGGGCTACCGGGTGCAGCCGCGCGTCGCCCGCGACTGGGCGCAATATGCCCACCGCCTGCAACGCGACCCGGTGAGCGTGGAGATCTTCCTGCCCGGCGGCGCGGCGCCGCAGCAAGGCGACCTGCACCGCCAGCCCAAGCTCGCCGCCACCCTGCGCAAGATCGCGGCGGGCGGGCGCGATGCCTTCTACACCGGCGAGATGGCGCAGGACGCGGTGGACCGCCTGCGCGAATTGGGCGGCCTGCACACGCTGGAGGACTTCGCCAGCGCCGAGGCCGAATACGTGACGCCCGTCACCACCAAGTATCGCGGCTATGACGTCTATGAATGCCCGCCCAACGGCCAGGGCCTCGGCGTGCTGATGATGCTGAACGCGCTGGAGGGCTACGACCTCTCCCCCGGCGCGCTGGACGAGGCGGACCGCGTCCATCTGTTCGCCGAGATCAACAAGCAGGTCTACCACCACCGCGACCACCTGTTCGCGGACCCCATGCACGCCTCGGTGCCGGTGGCCGAGCTGCTGTCGCCGGAATGGGCCGCCCAGGCCCGCGCCAACGTGGACATGGCCAAGGCCGGCACGCCCTCGGTATGGCCGAAGGTGGCGCACACCGACACCATCTATCTGTGCGTGGTGGACAAGGACGGCAACGCCATCTCTTTCATCAACTCCATCTTCCACCAGTTCGGCAGCTGCATCACCCCGCCCAGGAGCGGCTATCTGCTGCACAATCGCGGCGCGCAGTTCCGCCTGATCAAGGGCCACCCCAACGCCATCGGCCCGTCCAAGCGGCCGCTGCACACCATCATCCCCGGCATGCTGATGAAGGACGGCAGGACGGTGGCGCCGTTCGGCGTGATGGGCGGGCAGTACCAGACCATGGGCCATGTGGAGCTGCTGACCAACATCATCGACCGCGGCATGGACGTGCAGCAGGCGATGGAGGCGCCGCGCAGCTTCGCCTATAACGGCGCGCTGGAGCTGGAGCCGGAATATCCCCCGGCGATGCTGGACGCCATGCGGGCGCGCGGCCATGCGGCCAAGTGGGCGGCGGACCCGCTGGGCGGCGCGCAGATGATCTGGATCGACCACGCCCGCGGCGTGCTCGCCGCCGGCTCCGAACCGCGCAAGGACGGCATGGCGCTGGGCTACTGAGGCCACGCGCAAAAAGGCCGGCGGCGCGAACGCCGCCGGCCCTTTCCGTCCCCCCCCCGGGCGCGGAGCCGATCAGTCGTAGTAGCCGGGCGCCTTCTTGAACGCGGGCCAGGCGTCCGGGTCATGCCCGGTCACCACCTGCGCGCCGCTGCGCTCGGCCAAAGTGCGCAGCTTCTGCACCGAGCGCACCGTGTCCACGGTGGAGGCGAGGAAGCCGGGCAGCGCCTGCTCGTTCCAATGGTCGAGCGTATAGGCCGCGTCGATGGTCAGCAGCAGCGGGCCGGACTTGGGCAGGCGCACCAGGAAGGACTGGTGGCCCGGCGCGTGGCCCGGCGAGAACACCGTGGTCAGCGTGCCGTCGCCATAGAGATCGTAATGGTCGTCCAGCTCGCCGTTGAGGAACTGCCAGCGCAGGCCCGGCCGGTCGAAATCCTTGCGGATGTAGCCGCCGCCGGCGAACCAGTCCGGGGTGAAGGCATATTCGTATTCCCGGCGCTGCACCACGTGGGTGGCGTTCGGGAAGCGGCCGATGGCGCCGGTGTGGTCGAGATGCAGGTGCGACTGCACCACATACTTCACGTCCGCCGGGTCGATGCCGAGCGCCTTGACCTGCGCCACGCAGCCCTCGTCCTCGCGCATCACCGGCTGGTAGACGTCGCAGATGCCGCCCCAGTAGCCGCGCGCATCGGTCGCCACCTCGACCGCGTTGCCGCCGTCGATGATGGTGTGACCCTTGGGGTGGGTGATGAGGAAGAAGGGCACGGGGATCTCATAGTCCGCGCCATTGCCCTGGTTCATCTTGATGTTGTGGACCTTGCACTTCAGCGAGCCCGACTGAAGCATATAGAGCCGAATATCCGTCATGACATCCTCCAAATATTCTTGTGATCAGAAGGCTTCGCGATAGAGCGCCAGCGCGTCCGCCTCGGTGACCTCCACCGGGTTGTTCACCAGGAGGCGGGTCTGCTTCATGGCGTCGGAGGCCAGCATGGCGAGGCTGTTGTCGGTCACGCCCACGTCGCGCAGGCGACGGGGGGCGCCGCTCTCGTCCATCAGCTTCTGCAGGGTGGCGACGAACACGTCGGCGCGCGCCTCCACGCCGCCGGGGCCGGGCCCGGCCACCACGTCAGCCAGTTCCGCATAGAGCGGGGCGGCGGCCTTGGCGTTGAAGCGCAGCACCGGGCCGAGCATCAGCGCGTTGGAGAGGCCGTGCGGCACGTGGTAGTGGCCGCCCAGCGGATAGGCCAGCGCATGCACCGCCGCCACCGGCGAGTTGGCGAACGCCTGCCCCGCCAGCATGGCGCCCAGCAGCATGGATTCGCGCGCCTTGCGGTCGGTGCCGTCCTTGCAGGCGGCGATCAGGTTGGCCGAGAGCAGGCGCAGCGCCTCGCGGGCCAGCGCGTCGGACACCGGGTTCTTCTTGTGGGCGCTGGTATAGGCCTCGATGGCATGGACCATGGCGTCGATGCCGGTGGCGGCGGTGTGCACCGCCGGCAGGCCCACGGTCAGCTCACCGTCCAGCAGCACGAAGTCGGCATAGAGCTGGGGCGAGACGACGCCCATCTTGGTGGTCTCGCCGGTGGTCAGGATGGTGATGTTGGTCACCTCCGAGCCGGTGCCGGAGGTGGTCGGCACCTGGACCAGCGGCAGGCGCGAGCCCTGCACCTTGCCGATGCCGTACAGTTCGGCGAGCGGCTGCTCGGAGACCAGCAGCACCGCCGCCAGCTTCGCCACGTCCAGCGAGGAGCCGCCGCCGAGGCCGATGACGATGTCGACGCCCGCCGCCTTGGCCTTGGCGACGCAGGCCAGCAGCACATGCTCCGGCGGATCGGCCACCACCTCGTCGAACAGGGTGACGGCAAAGCCCGCCGCCTCCAGGCTGGCGGCAATGGGGGCGATGACGCCCGCCTTCACCAGCCCGCCGTCGGTGACGAGCAGCGCCTTGCGGGCGGGAAAGCGCGCGGCGACGATCTCGCCCAGGCGCCTGGCGCCGGACCATTCCAGCTGGATGGCGGGGACGGTGCGGAATTCAAAGGGATTGAGGCCGTTGCTCACGGTTGGGTCCTCCCGAGGGTGTGGCAGGGGAATGCGCGCGCCGGCCGGCAGGGCACGGCGCGCCGCGCGCCAAAGGCGCGGCGGATGGGCTGAAGGGGGTGTCGAAGGGGGGAGCGCGTGCGGGCGCGGCGCGCGGCGCCGGCTCGCACGGGCGGAAGCGTCAGGCGACCCCGCGCCGGGGGCCGCCGATGAAGCCTGATGACCTGGTGCTCAGCCCACCGCCGAGCACAGATACTTGATTTCGAGATATTCCTCGATGCCGTACTTCGAACCCTCGCGGCCGATGCCGGACTGCTTGACGCCGCCGAACGGCGCCACCTCGTTGGAGATGAGGCCGGTGTTGTGGCCCACCATCCCGTATTCCAGCGCCTCCGCCACGCGCCAGGCGCGACGGGCGTTCTCGGTGAAGAAATAGGCGGCGAGGCCGAACTCGGTGTCGTTGGCCATGGCCACCGCCTCCGCCTCGGTCTCGAAGCGGAACAGCGGCGCCACCGGGCCGAAGGTTTCCTCGCGCGCCACCTTCATGGCGGAGGTCACGCCGGTGAGCACCGTCGGCTCGAAGAACAGCGCGCCACGCGCATGCGGCTTGCCGCCCAGCGCCAGGCTGGCGCCCTTGGAGAGGGCGTCCGCCACATGGCTCTTCACCTTGGCGACGGCATCCTCGTCGATCAGCGGGCCGATCAGCACGCCGGGCTCGGTGCCCACGCCCACGGGCAGCTGCTTCACCCGCTCGGTCAGCTTGGCGGCGAAGGCGTCATAGACGCCGGCCTGCACATAGAAGCGGTTGGCGCACACGCAGGTCTGGCCGGCGTTGCGGTATTTCGAGGCGATGGCGCCTTCCACCGCGGCGTCCAGATCCGCATCGTCGAACACGATGAAGGGGGCGTTGCCGCCCAGCTCCAGCGACAGGCGCTTGATGGTGGGGGCGCACTGCGCCATCAGGATGCGGCCGACCTCGGTGGAGCCGGTGAAGGAGAGCTTGCGCACCGTATCGCTGGAGGTCAGCACGCCGCCGACCTCCCGCGCCTCGCCGGTGATGACCTGAAGCACGCCGGCCGGAATGCCGGCCTCCTCGGCGAGGACGCCCAGGGCCAAGGCGGTGAGCGGGGTCTGCTCGGCGGGCTTGACGATCATCACGCAGCCGGCCGCCAGCGCGGGGGCCGCCTTGCGGGTGATCATCGCCGCCGGGAAGTTCCACGGCGTGATGGCCGCGGTGACGCCCACCGGCTGCTTGATAACGATGAGGCGCTTGTCGCCGGTCGGCGCGGGAATGACGTCGCCATAGACCCGCTTGGCCTCCTCGGCGAACCATTCCACGAAGGAGGCGGCATACATCACCTCGCCCTTGGCCTCGGCCAGGGGCTTGCCCTGCTCGGCGGTCATCAGCGCCGCCAGATCGTCGGCATGCTGCACGATGAGGTCGAACCAGCGCCGCAGGATGGCGGTGCGCTCGCGGGCCGGCTTCTTCGCCCAGGGGCCGAAGGCGGCCGCCGCCGCGTCCACCGCCGCCTGCGTCTCCGCCGCCGAGAGCTGCGGCACGTGGCCGACGATGGCGCCGTCGGCCGGGTTGTGGACGGCGATGCGGGCCGAATCGGCCGCGGTGCGCCAGGTGCCGTTCACGAGGCAGGCGTCGCGGAGCAAAGCGGGGTGGCTCAGATGCAGCAAGAGCACTCTCCTTGAGGCTTTCCGTAGTTCAATTAGCTGAACTCTATTCGTTGTATTGAACTATTGCCTCAAGTCGCGGCTTCGTCAAGACTCTCGTCCATGGTGGCTGCGGATGTTTCAAAATCTTTGGGCGAGAGCGTGCCGGCGCTGCGGCGGGCGGTGCGCGTGCTCGATTTCGTCGGCGGGCTCGGCACGCCGCCCACGGCGGCGGACATCGCGCGCGCCATCGACCTGCCCAAGAGCACGGCGCACGGGCTGATCGCCACCCTGGTGGAACTGGACCTCCTGGCGCGCTCCCCGGAGGGCACCTTCCGCCTTGGGCCGCACCTCATGAGCTGGGCCAGCAGCTTCCTCGGGCAGTTCGATCTGGTGGGGGAGTTCCAGAACGTCTTCGCGCAGACCTCGCATCTGGAGGGCTACACCATCACCCTCACGGTGCTGGAAGGCGCGGAGGTGGTCTATCTCGCCTGCCGCAACAGTTCCGCCCCGCTCGGCTTCACCTTCCGCATCGGCATGCGCCTGCCCGCCCCCTTCACCGCCACCGGCAAGGCCATCCTGAGCACGCTTGAACCCGAGAAGGTGAAGGCGCTGCTCGCCGCCGACTGGCCGAAGCCGCTCACCGCGCACAGCACCAAGTCCCTGCCCGCGCTCCAGGCGGAACTGGCGGCCACCCGCAAGCGCGGCTTCTCCATCGACGACGGGCAGATCCGCGAGGGCATGGTGTGCATCGGCACGGCGGTGCGGGACTATTCCGGCCAGGCGGTGGCCGGCATCGCCATCAGCCTGCTGGAGCACGAGGCGACAGCGGCACGCATGGCGGAGCTGGGCGACGGGCTGCACCGCGTCGCCGCCGCCTTGTCGGCCCGCCTAGGCGCCCAGGACGGGCCGCCCGCCGCCGATTAGCAAAAAGGGTGCGGAAGCCCGTGCTTCCACACCCTCGGTTCGGTTCCCCCGCGGGCGCGGCGCGGGGAATGGATCAGGCTTCCTTGAAGCCGTATTCGGGGGTGCCCTGCTCGGCACCGTAATATTTATAGGGCAGGAACTTGCCGGACATGGTGATCTTCACCCGGTCGCCCTTCGGATTCTCCAGCCGGCCGATGTCGATGTCGAAGTCGATGGCCGACATGATGCCGTCGCCGAACTCCTCCTCGATCAGCGCCTTCCAGGCCGGGCCGTTCACCATCACCATCTCGTAGAAGCGGTAGATCAGCGGATCGGTGGGCGGCATGGGCGCGCCGCGATAGGGCACCTCGTTGAGCATGCGCTCCTCCACCTCGCTGAGGCCGAACAGCTCCGCCGCCGCCTTGGCCAGCGGCTTCACCAGCTTCATCTGGCCGAGCAGCGCGCCGACCACGAGCACCGGCGACATGCCGCCGATCTCGTTGGTGATGTGCTTCCAGGTCCAGCCCTTCTCGCGCTTGATGTCGAGGATCTTCTCGGTGAGTTCTTCGCGTTTCATGTGCGTCTCTCCTGTGGTCTGTCCGGTTCAGGTCACGCCGCCCGCACGCCGTCCGGCGGCGTGGGCGGCAGATGGGCGGGGCGCACCACCGGGGGGCGGCGGCGGTCGTAGTCGGGCGGAAGCCCATCCTTGAAGGTGCGCGAGCGCTCCACCAGGAAGTCGATCAGGTGGTTGCGCACGGCGTAGAAGTCCGGCTGCTTGTGCAGGTCGAGCCGGCGCCGGTCGCGCGGTAGCGGGTTGTCCACGATCTCGGCCACGCAGGCCTGAGGGCCGTTGGTCATCAGCACGATGCGGTCGGCCAGATAGATCGCCTCGTCCACGTCGTGGGTGATCATGAACACCGTCTGCCCGGTCTCCAGGCAGATGCGCCGCACCTCGTCCTGCAAGGTGCCGCGGGTGAGCGCGTCGAGCGCGGAGAAGGGCTCGTCCATCAGCAGCATCTTCGGCTCGATGGACAAGGCGCGGGCGATGCCGACGCGCTGCTTCATGCCGCCGGACAGCTCCGCCGGCTTCTTGTGCTCGGCGCCCTTCAGCCCCACCACCTCGATGAAGCGCTCGGCATGGGCCCGCACCCGGTCGCGCGACCAGTCGCGGTGGCGCGAGGCCACCGCATAGGCCACATTGCCCAGCACGCTCTTCCAGGGCAGCAAAGCGTGGCTCTGGAAGATCACCGCGCGGTCCAGCGACGGGCCCTCGATGGCCTTGCCGTCCATCACCACCGCGCCCTCGTCCGGCGCGTCGAGCCCGGCGAGGATGTTCAGCACCGTGGTCTTGCCGCAGCCGGAATGGCCGATGATGGCGGCGAAATCGCCCTTGTTCATGGAGAACCACAGGTCCTCGAACACCGTGGAGCCCTTGCCGCCCGGCGCCTGGAAGCGGCGGGCGATGCCTTCGATGGAGAGATAGGATTGCGTCATCGCCTCACTCCGGAAAGGTCACGAGACGGGCGACCGTGGCGAGGATCTGGTCGAGCATCATCCCCATCACGCCGATCACCAGGATGGCGATGATGACGTTGGTGATCGACAGATTATTCCACTCGTTCCAGACGAAATAGCCGATGCCGGTGCCGCCCACCAGCATCTCCGCCGCCACGATCACCAGCCAGGCGATGCCGATGGAGATGCGCATGCCGGTGAGGATGGTAGGGGCCGCCGCCGGCAGGATGATGGTGAAGGCGCGCTTCAGCGGCCCCACCTCCAGCGTGCGGGCGACGTTCAGCCATTCCTTGCGCACGCTGGCGACGCCGAAGGCGGTGTTGAGCAGCATCGGCCAGACCGAGCAGATGAAGATGACGAACACTGCCGAGATGCCGGAATCCTTGATGGTGTAGAGCGCCAGCGGCATCCAGGCGAGCGGCGAGATCGGCTTCAGCACCTGGATGAAGGGATCGAGCGCGCGGCTCATCAGGGGCGACATGCCGATGACGAAGCCGAGCGGGATCGCCACCGCCACCGCGATGCCGTAGCCGATGAGCACGCGCGCCAGGGAGAAGGCCAGCTGGATGCCCAGGCCCTTGTCGTTCGGCCCCTTGTCGTAGAACGGATCGGACAGGACCGCCCAGAGCTGCCGGCCGACCTCCACCGGGCTCGGCATGGCCGACTTTCCGGTGGTGGCGGTGAGGCCCATCAGCTTGGCATATTCCGGGTCCATGCCGGTGGCGGGACCGCCACCGCCGCCGCCGAAGCCCGCGGTGGCGCCCTGCCAGGCCAGCAGGAACACCACCAGGATCAGCACCGACAGCAGCGCCGCGCGCAGGCGCAGGGGCAGCACCATCGCCTCAGGCCCGCTTGATGGCGAAGCTCGCCACATACTCTTCCGGCTTGGCCGGGTCGAACGGCTTGCCCATCACCGAGAAGCTCTTGCTGGTGGCGGCCGGTGGGTTAAGGCCCATCTCCTTCATCACCTTCTGCGCCTCGGTGGCGAGAAACACCTTCTTGGCGATGCCCTGATAGTCCACTTCGCCCTTCACCTGCCCCCAGCGCTTCATCTGGGTGAGGATCCACACCGCGAAGCTCTCGTAGGGGAACGGCTCGAAGCTCACCCGGTCCGGGTCCTTCTTGATGTTGCCGAGCCCATCCGCATAGGTTCCGGTGAGCACCTGCTCAAGCACGACGGGCGGGGCGTTGAGATAGTTGGCCGGGGCGATCGCCTCGGCGATGCCCTTGCGGTTCTCCGGCTTCTGGGCATAGGCGCTGGCGTCGATGATGGCGCGCAGCAGCGCGGCATAGGTGTTGGGGTTGGCGGTGACGAATTCCTGGCTGGCGGTGAAGGAGCAGCAGGGGTGGCCGTCCCAGATCTCCTTGGACAGGATATGGATGAAGCCGACGCCGTCATAGACCGCGCGCTGGCAGATGTTGTCCGGGGCGAGGAAGCCGTCGATATTGTCGGCGCGCAGGTTGGCGACCATCTCCGGCGGCGGCACGGAGCGCAGCTGGACGTCGGCGTCGGGATCGACGCCATGCTCCGCCAGATAGTAGCGCAGCAGGTAGTTGTGCATGGAATAGTCGAACGGAATGGCGAGCTTGAAGCCCTTCCAGTCCTTCGGGTTCCGCTTGTCCTTGTGCTTCATGGCCAGCGTGATCGCCTGGCCGTTGATGTTCTCGATCGCCGGGACGGAGAAGGGAATGGGGTTGGAGCCCAGCCCCATGGAGATGGCGATGGGCATGGGCGAGAGCATGTGCGCGGCGTCGTATTCCTTGTTGATGGTCTTGTCGCGGACCACCGCCCAGCCCGCCGTCTTCACCACCTCCACATTGAGCCCGTGCTTGGAATAGAAGCCGAGCGGATGGGCCATGATGATCGGCGTGGCGCAGGTGATCGGGATGAAGCCGATCTTCAGGTCCTTCTTCTCGATGGCGCCGGTGCCCTGCGCGAAGGCGTCCGTCACCGCGCCCAGGGGCAGGAAGGGGGCGAGCGCGGCGGCGATGCCGGTGCCGCCGATGGCCTTCAGGAAGGCGCGGCGATGGGCGGCCTGCGGAAACAGGGCCTGCACCACGGCGGTCTCGACCGCGCCGGCATAGCGGGCCGCATCGTCCTGCGCCGGCCGGGCGGCGGCCATGTCGTGCTCGGCGTGGGAGCGGTGACGGCCGCAGGCGCAGCCGGAGAACAGCCGGGAGAATCGCCGGAAGGTGTCTTTGCTCGCCATGAACCGCCTCGCTCGATGGAAGGATGATCCTTCGGGGTGCTCCCTGACGTTAAGCAAGCCATGTGCCAGCCTCCGGCGCGGCGGCTTCTCCTTGGCCGGCAAGGCTGTGTGTCGGCCTGCTGGATTTACGGATTTTCGTGAGTTACGATCTTTCGCGATCAACTTGCGAAATGTCGTAACCATGCCCCTTTCCCTTCCCGCCGCCCGGGATGCCCAGCCGGCCGAGCCGTTCGGCCCCGCCTTCACCCACGGGGCGGAGGCGGCGCTGGCCGTCGACCTGGAAAGCGCGCGCATCCTCGATGCCAATGCGGCCGCCTGCCGGCTGCTCGGCCACTGGCGCCTCGCCCTCCAGGGCATGACGGTGTTCGACCTGCATCCGGGGCAGGATGGCGAGGTCATCGTGTTCAGCCAGGCGGTGCTGGAGAGGGGAAGCTACTGGAGCCGCGCGCTTGCCGCGCGCCATGCGGACGGACGGGCCCTGGCGCTGGAATATGCCGGCACCCCGGCGCCGACGCCTCAGGGCCGCGTGCTCCTCATCACCCTCAGCGACCTCGACGCCCGCCACCGCCGCGACCTCGACGCGGACGCCGAGCGCTTCATGCGCGAGGGCCTCGCCGAATGGCAGCGGGCCGACCGCTTCTTCGAGGATATCGAGCGCGAGAACCGGCTGATCCTGCGCGCCGTGGGCGAAGGCATCTACGGCGTGAATGCGGAGGGCAAGACCACCTTCGTCAATCCCGCCGCCGAGCAGATCCTCGGCTGGACCGCCGAGGAGATGATCGGCCGCGACATGCACGCCATGGTCCACCACCACCATCCCGACGGCGCGCTCTACCCCAACAATACCTGCCCGATCTACGCCGCCTTCCGCGACGGCGCCGTGCACCATGTGGAGAACGAGGTCTTCTGGCACCGCTCCGGCAAGCCGGTGTGGGTGGAATACACATCCACCCCGCTGCGCGACCGCGGCCGGCTGATCGGCGCGGTGGTGGTGTTCCGCGACGTGACGCAGAAGCGCGAGGCCAACGAGCAGCTCCACGCCGCGCTCGCCGAGGTGGACCGGCTGCGCGAGCGGCTGGAGATGGAGAATGCCTATCTCCAGGAGGAGATCCGCGCCGAGAGCAGCCATCGCGGCATTATCGGCCGCTCGGACGCCATCAAGAAGGTGCTGCGGCAGGTGGAACTGGTCGCCCCCACCGACGCCACCGTGCTCATCACCGGCGAGAGCGGCACCGGCAAGGAGCTGATCGCCCGCGCCATCCATGACGCCAGCGAGCGGCGTGAGCGCCCGCTCATCCGCGTCAATTGCGCCGCCATCCCGCGCGAATTGTTCGAGAGCGAGTTCTTCGGCCATGTGCGCGGCGCCTTCACCGGCGCCCTGCGCGACCGCATCGGCCGGTTCGAGCTGGCGGACCGGGGCACGCTGTTCCTCGACGAGGTGGGCGAGATCCCCTTGGAACTCCAGTCGAAGCTGCTGCGCGTCTTGCAGGAGGGCCAGTTCGAGCGCATCGGCGAGGAGCGCACGCGGCAGGTGGACGTGCGCATCATCGCCGCCACCAATCGCGACCTGAAGGCCGCCGTGCGCGCCGGCCGCTTCCGCGAGGACCTGTTCTACCGGCTCGACGTGATGCCGATCGAATCCGTGCCGCTGCGCGACCGGCGGGAAGACATCCCGCTGCTCGCCGCGCATTTCCTTGACGGCGCGCGGCGCAAGCCGGCGGGCGCGCAGCTCCAGCTCAGCGAGGGCGACGTGCGGCGCCTGACCGCCTATCCCTGGCCCGGCAACGTGCGCGAACTCCAGAACGTCATCGAGCGCGGCATCATCCTCGCCCGCAACGGCCGCCTGCACATCGACCTGCCGCAGGGCCAGCAGCCGGGGAGCGAGGCCCCCGCGGCCCGTCCGGCCGCGCCGGCGGCGGGCCTTGAGACCGAGACCGAGCGCCGCGCCCGCCTGCGCGCCAGCATCCTCGCGGCGCTGGAGGCAGCGGGCGGCAAGGTCTCCGGCCCCGGCGGCGCCGCCGAGCGGCTGGGGCTGAAGCCCACCACGCTGGCCTCCCGCCTCAAGTCGCTCGGCATCGCCGCCCCGCGCCCCGGCGCGCGGGGCCCGGCCACCGGTTCTCACGCCTGAACCATCTTTACCGCCCGGCCGCAGCAGCTAGCATGAGGCCTGAGCCTTGCGGGATAGGCAATCATTGCCTATTCTTTTCGCCAGATGGATGCGCGGATGCCCACCATTCAGCGGTTTTCGACGTGCAAGGTCGCGATTTATGCGGACGACCACATCCCGCCGCACTTTCACATCGAGGGACGCGGCTTTCGCGCCATCGTGGAGATCGAGACGATGACGGTGCGCGCGGGCGACGTCCGGCGCGCGAAGGAGGCGATGGAATGGGCCGCTCAGAACGTCGAACTGCTGCGAACCGAGTGGACACGCCTCAACCGGAGGCGCTGATGTCCGGTCCGGCGGCTCCCGGCATCCGCGCCGTCCGCGCCGATGCCGGCCGCACCCTCGTGGTCACATGGAAAGGCGGTGCGGAAAGTCCCGTGGACGTCGCGTCCCATCTCGCCCGCTTCGCCATCTTCGCGCCGCTGCGCCGGAATGACGCCGCCTTCCGGCAAGTCGCCGTCGGCGAATGGGGCTGGTGCGCCCACTGGTCGGAGGACATGGAAATCTCCTCTGACACCCTTTGGCGGCTCGCCCTCGCACAGGGCAGCACATGGCTGCGCGCATGGCGCGACGCTCATGGCCTGACCCAGGCCGAAGCCGCCGGGGCGCTCGGCGTCAGCCCCCGCATGTGGCGCTATTACGAGGCCGGAACCCACCTCCTGCCGAAGACCGTCCGTCTCGCCTGCGCGGGCTTCGATGCGCAGAAGGCCGCCTGAACCCTTCCCCCCTATCACCCCTGCCCGGAAATCCGCCGGCAGTGGGTCAGCGCCGCCTCGATCAGGTTGTCGCTGGCTTCCGGCGTGCGGAAGGCGGAATGGGCGGAGAGCGTCACGTTGTCCAACGTGGTGAAGGGGTGGCCGGCCGGCAGCGGCTCGGTGACGAAGACGTCGAGCCCGGCATGGCGCACATGGCCGGACTTGAGCGCCTCGACCAGCGCATCCTCGTCGATCAGCGCGCCGCGCGCGGTGTTCACGAGGATGACGCCGGGCCGGAGCGCTGCGATGCGCTCGCGCGAGAGGAAGCCGCGCGTCTCGTCATTGAGCAGGAGATGCAGCGAGACCACGTGGCTCTGTGCCAGCAGCGTCTCCAGCGGCACGAAATCGATGCCCTCCGCCTGCCGGGCCGTGCGGTTCCAGGTCAAAACCTTCATGCCCGCGCCTCGGGCCAGGCGGGCCATTTCCGCGCCGATGCCGCCATAGCCGATGAGGCCCAGCGTCTTGCCAGTCAGTTCCACGCCGTCGGTGCGCAGTCATTTGCCGGCGCGCACGCCGCGATCCATGTAGGCGAAGCCCTTGGCCCCCGCCCACATCAGGGCGAAGGCGCATTCGGCCACGGCGGTGTCGCCATAGCCCTTGATGATATGCACCTCGATGCCGAGTTCGGCCAGTTCCTCCGGGTTCATGTAGCTGCGCGCGCCGGTGCCCAGGAACACCACATGCTTCAGCCCGGCGCAGGCGCGGGCGATGTCCGTGGGCAAAGCGGTATGGTCGACGATGGCGATCTGCGCATCGCCCAGCACGCCGGGAAGCTCGGCCGGCGTCACGTCAGGATTGCGGTGGATGGCGAGCGCGATGTCATCGGCGCGATGCAGCTTCTCGGCCACGCTGGCGAGGGTCGGGTTGGCATCCACGAAGACGGCACGCATGGACAACTCCTGGAAGATCGGCGGCGAGGCAAGCCGCGCGGCGGCAAAGGCGGGAGCGCGAGCCGGACAGGACTCGGGCCGGAGGCTGTCTAGCATGGAGCCGGCGGCCTGTTCACCGTCGGATGCGTGAAACGCAGGCCCGGGGACCGGAAAACGCAGGGCCTTAACCTTGATTCGCCGGCGCGCTCGTTTACGGGATCAAAACGCGCGCCATGGCCTTATGGCTCAAGGCGCGGCGGCTTGCGCGCGGCGGCGCGGCAGGCCGGCGGCCCGCCGGGCGGGCTTAGGGGTTATGTTTACAGGCGTTTCGCTCCATACTGGGGCGGCTCACGAGTGATGGGGTTGGTTTGCGGCACAGCGTGAAGCGGCGGCGGTCGCAGGTTCAGAAACGGCCGCGCGGTCTGCTCGGGCTCGGCGCACGGTCGCCCGGCCCCCTTGTGCTCGCCGCCCTGGCCTTCTCCGCCCTCGGCTGCGCCGGCGGGGCGCCCGCCCACGCCCAGCAGACGGCCGCTCCGCAAGCCGCATCCGGCACGCAGAGCACCGCCACGCAGACAACCACCCCGGCGCAGCCCGCGGCCCAGGAGCCGAGCTTCTTCGACAAGGCCATGGCCTGGTTCGATCCCAGCCGCGCCAAGGACAATACCCCGGTCACCGACGCGGTGCCCTACAGCGTCACCATCGATGTCAGCGGCGACAGCGCCGCGCGCACCGCCGTCACCGACGCCTCCAACCTCGACCGCCTGAAGCACACCGCCCCCTCCGGCGCCGCCGGGCTGGTGCGCCGGGCGCTGGCCGACCGGGAGCGCATCATCGCCGCCCTCTATACGGAGGGCTATTACGGCGGCCGCATCACCATCACGGTCGCCGGCGTGCCGGCGGATGCGCCGGCGGCGTTCGATGCGGTGGAGGCCGCGCGCCGCGCCGGCAGCGTTCCGGTGGTGGTCAAGGTGGACCCCGGCCCGCTGTTCAGTTTCGGCACTATCCGCGTCGAGGATCCCTCCGGCCGCCCGCTCGCCGGGGCGCCGAGCCCGCGCGAGATGCGCCTCGTGCCCGGCCAGCCGGCGCGGGCCACCGCCGTCACCGCCGCCGAACGCATCATCGTCACCGCCCTGCGCGACCAGGCCCACCCGTTCGCGCGGGTGGACGGCAAGGACGTGGTCGCCGACCATGCCACGCACACGCTGGACGTCACCTTCCACGCGACGCCCGGCCCGGTGGCGACGTTCGGCCCGTTCACCGTGTCCGGCACCAAGACGCTGGACCCCGGCTTCGTCACCGCGCGCATCGACATCCGCCCCGGCGAGCCCTATTCGCCGCAGCGCCTGGAGGATCTGCGCAAGCGCCTCACCGCGTTCGAGATCATCGGCTCGGTGCGGTTCCGCGAGGCCGATCGGCTGAACGCGCAGGGCCAGTTGCCCATCGTGGTGGAGGTCAGCGAGCGCGAACCGCGCTACGTGGGCTTCGGCGCCAAATATTCCAATACCGACGGCTCCTCCGCCACCGCCTATTGGGGCCACCGCAACCTGTTCGGCAATGGCGAGACGCTGCGCCTGGAATCCCAGCTGACCTGGTATGCGGAAGGCTCCGACGCGGTGCCGACCGCCGACCCGTTCGGCTATCGCGTCTCGGCCAGCTTCACCAAGCCGGGCATCTTCACCGCCAATGAGGATCTGGTGGCTGAAGCCGCCGCCCTGCGTGAGGTGACCAACGCCTATGTGCGCGAGGGCGCCACCTTCCTCGGCAGCATCCGCCACCGCTTCGACGACGACTGGAACGCCCAGGTCGGCGTCGATCTCGAACAGTCCACGGTGCAGGATACCTACGGCACCACCGATCCGTTCATCGCCGGCATTCCGGTCAGCGTCACCGGCGACACCACCGACAACGTGCTCGACGCCTCCAAGGGCTACAAGTTCAGCGCCACGGTGGAGCCCTTCGTGGCCTTCGGCGACAGCGGCGCCGGGCCGGTGATGGTCAAGGCGCAGCTGTCCGCCTACCACGCTTTCGACGAGGACAAGCGCTGGATCCTGGCCGGGCGGGTGGGCGCCGGCTCCATCATCGGGCCGGAACTGCTGGACGTGCCGGCCCAGCGCCGCTTCTACGTGGGCGGCGGCGGCACGCTGCGCGGCTTCGACTACCAGTCCGCCAGCCCGCACAACGCCTATGGCATCATCATCGGCGGCCTGAGCTATTTCACCGCCTCGGCCGAATTGCGTGTCAGGATCACCGACACCATCGGCATCGTGCCGTTCTTCGACATGGGCGCGGCATTCGCCGACGAGGTTCCGGACTTCAGCGCGATGTATTATTCCGTGGGCCTGGGATTGCGATACTATACCGCTGTCGGTCCGGTCCGCCTGGACTTCGCCATTCCGCTGAATCCGGTCGCGGGCGGCTCGAAATACGGCGTCTATCTCAGCCTCGGCCAGGCCTTCTGATGCGCGCGCTCGATCTCTTCGTCCGCACCCTGTTCCGCACCGTGCTCGGCCTGCTGCTGGTGACGCTGCTGGTGTTCGGCTTCGCGCAGACGCCGCCCGGCAAGGCGCTGCTCGCCCGGCTCGGCGGTTCGCTCGCCTCCGGCAACGGGCTTCAGGTGACCATCTCCGACCTCGGCGGGGCGGTGCCGTGGGACATGACGGCGGGCGAGATCACGCTGGCCGATCCGCAGGGCACGTTCGCGCGGGTGGAGAATCTGCGCCTCGCCTGGTCGCCCTCTTCGCTGCTGTCCGGCATCGCCCGCATCCGGCAGCTGGACGCCGGCGTGGTCGAGGTGCTGCGCCGGCCCGAACTGCCGCCCGCCACCGGCGGGCGCAGCGGAGGCGTTCCCGCCATCCGGCTGGTGCTCGACAAGCTCCAGATGGCCGACATCCGCCTCGCCGAGCCCGTGCTCGGACAGGCGGCGCAATTGTCGGCGGAGGCTTCCGCCACCCTGATGGAGCCCGCCCAGGGCATCTCCCTCGCCTTCCGGCTGACCCGCACGGACACGCCCGGTAGCCTCAGCGGCAATGTGCGCTACGTGCCGGACAGCCGGAGCCTGGACGTGGACATGGAGGCGCACGAGCCCGCCGGCGGGCTCTTCGCCCGGCTGGCCCGGCTGGAAGGCCTGCCGGCGGTCGATGCGGAACTGCGCGGCATCGGCCCGCTGGATGGATGGCAGGGCAGCCTCAAGCTGTCCGCCGGCAGCGTGCTGAACGTGCAGGCCAATGCATGGATCATGGCGGAGGGCTCAAGCTACCGGCTGACCTTCGCCCTGGACGGCGACGTCTCGAAGGCCGTGCCGGCCCCCTACGCGCCCTTGCTGGAGGGCAGGACCAGCCTGTCCGGCGAGGCGCGGGTCGGCGCCGACCTCCAGGTCAATCTCGGCCGCCTGTCGCTCCAGGCCGCCGCCGGAACCCTGCGCTCGAACGGGTTGATCGATGCCCGCAACGGCCATGTCGTCCTGACGTTCAACGCCGGCCTCACCGACGCCCCACGCGCCGCCGCCTTGCTTCCCGGCGTCGGCTTCAAGGCCGTGGAGATGGCCGGCACGCTGGACGGCAGCCTGGCCACGCCGCGCGTGGTGGCGACCCTCACCGGCACGGACCTGTCGGCGGCCGGCTACAGCGTCGGCGCCGCCACCACCCAGGCGACCCTGTTGCCGGATGCCGCCGGCAACCTGACCTTCGAATTGGACGGCACGCTGGACCGCCTCGGCGCGCAGGACCGCCGCGTCGCGGCGGCGCTGGGGGATTGGGGCACGTTCAGCGCCATCGGCACCTTACCGAAGGGCGGGGCACCGGCCCTGACCCGGGCCCAGGTCGCCCTGTCGCCGCTCAATCTCAGCTTCACCGGCCGCGCCAGCACCGCCGACGTGACCGGCACGCTCGCCGTCGAACGGCTGGACCTTGCCGCGCTCTCGCCGCTCGCCGGCCGGCCCCTCGCCGGCACCGTGCGGCTCGACGGGCAGGTCAGCACCCCGGCCGGCGGCGGGTTCGCGGCGCAGATCTCCGGCGAAGCCAAGGATTTCGACGCCTCCGACCCGGTCCTCAACGGCCTCGTCGGCCGTACGGCGCGGTTCGACGGCGGCGCCTCCTATGGCGCGGACGGCGCCATTGCCGTGCGCGACCTCAAGCTGGCGGCGGGCGGGCTCGACCTGTCGGTCAACGGCCGCATCGACCACGCCGTGGCGGACCTGTCCGCCCGTCTCGCGCTGGCCGACCTCGCCCGGCTGGACACGCGCCTGTCGGGCCGGCTCGACGGCACCGCCGCCTTCTCCGGCACGCTGGACGCCTTGGCGGTGAAGGCCCGCCTTGCGCTGCCGCGCGGCACCGCCATGGGGCGCGAGGTGCGCGACCTGACGGTGGACCTCGCCGCCACCGACCTCACCCGCCTGCCCGGCG
Organism: Azorhizobium doebereinerae UFLA1-100; assembly: GCF_000473085.1. Classification (GTDB taxonomy): domain Bacteria; phylum Pseudomonadota; class Alphaproteobacteria; order Rhizobiales; family Xanthobacteraceae; genus Azorhizobium; species Azorhizobium doebereinerae. Next base: position 23,780 of record NZ_AXBA01000020.1, on the reverse strand, counting down.
GCGCGCTCACCGCCGCCGGCAGCATCGGCGGCAAGCCGCTGCGCGGCATGGCGGGCTTCGCCAGCATGGCGGACGGCGCGCGCAGCCTGCGCGGCCTCGACCTCTCGCTCGGCGCCGCCCGCGCTACCGGCGACGTGACGCTCGCCCCCTCCGGCCTGCTGGCCGGGCGCCTGCAACTGGCCGCCCCCGACGTCTCCGATCTCTCCGCTCTGGCGCTGGCGGAGATGGGCGGGGCCGTCACCGCCGCTGTGACCTTCGATGCCGACGCCGGACGCCAGCGCATCGCCCTGAAGGCCAATGCCAGCCGCCTGACCGCGCCGGGCGTGAGCCTGGAGCGCGGCGACTTCGACCTCACCGCCACCGATCCCGCCCGCGCGCCCGCCTTGACCGGCCGGGCGGCGCTGGCCGGCCTCGACAGCAACGGCCTGCGGGTGGAGCGGGCCACGCTCGACGCCGCCCCGGGCGGGGCGAACGCCACCAACCTGAAGCTGGACGCCCTGGTGCAGGGCACCGCCGTCACCGCCGGCGGGCGCCTCGCCACCGAGCCTGGCCGCGCCGCCCTGCGGCTCGATGCACTGCGCCTCGCCAACGGCGGCACGGTGGCGACGCTGAGCGCGCCGGCCACCCTCTCCTATGCCGACGGCACGCTGGCCGTGGACCGCCTCGCCTTGGCGAGCGGCGGGGGCACGGCGGTGATCCAGGGCCGCGCCGGCGACCGGCTGGACCTCTCGGTGGACGTGCGCAACCTGCCGCTGGCGCTCGCCGGGCTGGCGGCGCCGACCCAGGGCCTCACCGGCAGCTTCACCGGGCAGGCGCAGCTCTCCGGCCCGGTGGCGGCACCCACCGGCCGCTACACGGTCGCGCTCACCCGCATCTCCCAGCCGGAATTGCAGCGGGCCGGCGTCGGGCCGCTGGACTTCCGCGCCGAAGGCGCCTTCGCGGACGGGCGGGTCACCATCCGCTCCACCCTCGCCGGTCCCTCGCTCTCGGGCGTCACCCTCAACGGCTCGGCCCCGCTTGGCGCGGGGGCGCTGGATCTGGCGGTGCGCGGGCAGGTGAGCCTGGCCATCGCCAATGCCATGCTGGCCGCCTCCGGCGCGCGCGCCACCGGCACCGCCGCCATCGACGCCACATTGCGCGGCACCACCGCCAGCCCCAGCGCCGGCGGCACCGTGCGCATCTCCGGCGGGCGCTATGACGACGCGCTGAACGGCGTGACGCTGAGCAATATCGACGCCACCCTGACCGGCACCGACCGCTCGGTGACCCTCTCCAGCTTCAGCGCCCGCACGCCCAACGGCGGCAGCCTCACCGGGCGCGGCCGGGTGGACCTCGACCCCGCCGCCGGCTTCCCCGGCCAGGCGGAGGTGACGCTGCAGAATGCCGGGCTGGTCACCAACGACCTCATGCGCCTGGTGGCGGACGGCCGGGTGACGCTGGGCGGCGCGCTCGCCACCCGCCCCACGGTGGGCGGGCGCATCGACGTGCGCAATCTCGACATCAACGTGCCCGACCGCCTCACCTCCTCCGGCGCGCAAATCGACGTGCGGCACGTGAACGTGCCGCCCGGCGCCGGCCCCTCCAAGCCGCGCGCCAGCCAGGCCAACGGCGGGAGGGCGGGCCGCGGCGCCCAGCCGGCGCGCGCCCAGGGGCCGATGGTGGCCAGCCTCGACCTCACCATCGCCGCCGCCAACCGGGTGTTCGTGCGCGGCATGGGCATCGACGCGGAGCTGGGCGGCGAGCTGAACCTGCGCGGCACCAGCGCCGAGCCCATCGCCACCGGCGGCTTCCAATTGCGCCGGGGCCGCTTCGACATCCTCGGCCGGCGGCTGGACTTCAGCCGGGGCGTGGTGACCTTCCGCGGCTCCACCGACCCGGAACTGGACTTCGCCGCCGAGAGCACCGCCTCGGACGTCACCGCCAGCGTGCAGGTGACCGGCCCGGCCTCCCATCCGGACATCACCTTCTCCTCCTCCCCGGCCTTGCCGCAGGACGAGGTGATCGCCCGCCTGCTGTTCGGCAAGGCCACCGGCCAGCTCTCCACCGGGCAGGCGCTCCAGCTGGCCCAGACCATCGCCCAATTCTCCGGCGGCGGGGCCGGTCTCGACCAGTTGCGGCGCCAGTTCGGCCTCGACAGCCTGGACGTGGGCGCCAATTCCGAGGGCAATGGCGGCGAGGTGGGCTTCGGCCGGCGCATCAACGACCGGGTGTATCTGGGCGTCCGCCAGGGCACCACCACCGGCTCCAGCCGCGCCACCATCGACGTGGACGTGACCAAGAACATCCGCATCCAAGGCGGCGCGGGCGCGGACGGCTCCGGCGAAGTGGGCATCGGCGCGCAGTGGGATTATTGAGCCGGCCGACGCGTCTTGAACCGGCCGGCACCCGCCCCCATCTCGATGCCATGAACACGAGCGACATGTCCGGTGACTCCACCGACTGGAGCGACCTGCCGGAAACCGAGCGCGGCCGCGCCACGGAGGACGAGGCCCGCGTCCGCAAGGGCTTCTGGCGCAAGCTGAAGGGCGGGGCGGCGCGGGTGCCGTTCGCCGCCGATGCGGTAGCGGCCTATTACGCCGCCTTCGACCGCGAGACGCCGCTGCGCGTGCGCGCCACGCTGCTCGGCGCGCTGGCCTATTTCGTGCTGCCCATCGACGCCATCCCCGACCTGGTGCCGCTGATCGGCCTCGGCGACGACGCGGCCATGCTGTTCGGCGCGCTGCAACTGCTCTCCGGCCACATCAAACCGCGCCACCGCGAGGCGGCGGAAGACGCCCTGCGCCGGGCGCGCGAAGGCTGAGCCGGCTCAGAGCCCCGTCGTGAGCACCACCTTGCCCTTCACCCGCCGTCCGGCGATCTCGGCCAGCGCCTCCGCGCAGCGGGCCAGCGGGAAGGTGGCGTCCACGTGAGCCGAGATGCGGCCCGCGCGGGCATAATCCATCAGCTCGGCGATAGCGGCGGTGAGCCAGGCGCCGTCACGCCGGGCCTGGGTGCCGAACGCCACGCCGCGCGCATCGCAATTCTTCAGCAGCAGCAGGTTCAGCGGCAGCTTGGGGATCTCGCCGGCGGCAAAGCCGATGACCAGCAGCCGGCCGCACCAGCCGAGCGCGCGCAGCGCCTGCTCGGACTGCTCCCCGCCCACCGGATCGAACACCACGTCGATGCCGTCCGCCCCGCCCAGCTCCTTCAGCCGGGCCTTGAGGTCCTCCTGCGTATAGTCGAGCCCGACGTCGGCGCCGTGCGCGCGGGCGAAGGCGATCTTGTCGGCCGAGGAGGCGCAGGCGATGACGCGGGCGCCGAGGATCTTGCCCAGCTCCACCGCCGCGAGGCCCACGCCCCCCGCCGCACCGAGCACGGCGAGCGTCTCGCCCGGCTTCAGGTCGCCGCGATCGCGCAGGGCATAGAGGCTGGTGCCATAGGTCACGATCAGGCCGGCGGCGCGCACCAGATCCAGATCGTCGGGCACCACGGCAAGCCGGTCGGCCCGCGCCACCACGCGCTCGCGAGCGGCGCCGTAGCTCAGATAGCCGCAGACCCGCGCGCCCGGCTTCGGGAAGGTCACGCCCTCGCCCAGCGCCACCACGCGGCCGGAGAACTCCCCGCCGGGAGAGAAAGGCAGCTCGGGCTTCTGCTGGTAGAGGTCGCGGATGATCAGCGTATCGAAGAAATTAAGCCCGATGGCGGAGACCTCCACCACCACCTCGCCGGGGCCGGGAACCGGATCCGGCAGGTCGGCGAGTTCAAGGGCTTCGGGGGGACCGTGACGCACGCACAGCACAGCCTTCATGGTGGCCGCATCTCCCACTGGGCGGACCGCCCGCCTGATTCGCACCGGGCGCAAACCGGACGCTGACGGGGCGCCCGGCCGGGCTTGCCCACATCAAAACCCCGTAAGATTGCCGATTTGCACCGTGTTCGGCGTCACATTAATCAAAAGGGAAACGTTGTGTGTGCCATTTTTTGGACCGCCTCCCCCGTTAGGGAGGCGCTCGACCCCGCAACGAACCCCGTTTGCGTCATGCCCGCGGACCGCATACCTCGTTCAGGAGACGCCATGGCTCACCATCGTGCAAGCTTCAACCGGGCGCGCCTCACCCTGATGGCCGCCGCAGTGATGGCCTGCGCCGCCGGCTCCGCATCGGCCCAGGGGCAGGCAGGCTCCAAGCCCGTCGCCCAGTTCGGCGACTGGAGCGTCTATGTCAGCACCAGCGCCCCCAAGGTCTGCTACGCCATTTCCCAGCCTAAGGACCGCCTGCCCGGCGGCCTGAAGCGGGACCCGGCCTATTTCTTCATCAGCACCCGCCCGGCGGAGAATGTGAAGAACGAGGTCAGCCTCACCATGGGCTTCCCCCTCAAGGAGGGGAACGAGGCCAAGCTGACCATCGGCAGCACCGCGTTCGAGCTCTACACCAAGGCCGAGGGCGCCTGGGTGCGCAACGTGGCCGACGAGGGCCGCCTGGTGGACGCGCTGCGCAAGGGCCGCGACGTGACCGTGGTGTCCGCCTCGGTGCGCGGCAACGCCACCACGGACAAATACTCGCTCAACGGCATCGCCCAGGCGCTCGACCGCGTGGCGCAGGAGTGCAAATAGGCCGCGCCGCGGCCGGCGACCCGCTCCGGCGGGGGGCCGGCCCGTCGCGTCCGGCCGCCGTGGTGGCGGCACGGCAGGCCCGCCATGCGGCATCGCCGTAGCCGGACGGCCCGGAATTCACTATGTATGCGCCCATGATGCCCGCTTCCGACGCTGCGGCCGCCCCCTTGGCGGCGCCTTCGCCCTTGCCCTCGCTCGCCGGTCTCGACCGGGAGAAGCTCGCGCTCGCCCTGGCCGCCATCGGCGTCGGCGAACGCGAAGTGAAGATGCGCGTCAACCAGCTGTGGCACTGGATCTACCTGCGGGGCGCCACCGATTTTGCGGAGATGACCAACGTCTCCAAGCACTTGCGCGCGACGCTGGCGGAGCATTACAGCCTCGCCCGCCCCGAGATCGTGGTCGAGCAGGTGTCGCAGGACGGCACCCGCAAGTGGCTGCTGCGCCTGCCGGCGGAGACGCCCGGCGAACGGCCGCACGAGGTGGAGGCGGTCTATATCCCCGAGCGGGACCGCGGCACGCTCTGCGTCTCCAGCCAGGTCGGCTGCACGCTGAACTGCTCCTTCTGCCACACCGGCACCCAGCGCCTGGTGCGCAACCTCACCGCCGCCGAGATCGTGGCCCAGGTGCTGGTCGCCCGCGACCGGCTGGGCGACTATCCCGGCCGCGAGCGCGCGGTCGGCCCCGGCCTGCCCACGGAAGGCGAGCGCCTCGTCACCAACATCGTCTTCATGGGCATGGGCGAGCCGCTCTATGCCTATGAGTCCGTGGCCGAGGCGATCGAGATCCTGTCCGACGGCGACGGCCTCGGCCTCGGCAAGCGGCGCATCACCGTCTCCACCTCCGGCGTGGTGCCGGAGATCGAGCGGCTGGGCCGCGAGGTCGGCCCCATGCTGGCCATCTCGCTGCACGCGGTGCGCGACGAATTGCGCGACGTGCTGGTGCCGATCAACAAGAAGTATCCGCTGGCCGAGCTGCTGGAGGCCTGCCGCACCTATCCCGCCGCCTCCAACGCCAAGCGCATCACCTTCGAATATGTGATGCTGAAGGGGGTCAACGACAGCCCGGCGGACGCCAAGGCGCTGGTGCGGCTGCTGAAGGGCGTGCCGGCCAAGATCAACCTGATCCCCTTCAACCCCTGGCCGGGCACCAAGTATGAGTGCTCGGACTGGGAGACGATCGAGAAGTTCTCGGACATCGTGTTCCAGGCCGGCTATGCCAGCCCGGTGCGCACGCCGCGCGGGCGCGACATCCTCGCCGCCTGCGGCCAGCTCAAGAGCGAGACCGAGAAGCTTTCCGCCCGCGAGCGCCTCGCCCTGCGCGCCATGGCGGCGGCGGCGGAATGAGCGCGGGCGCGGGCCTGCTCGACCATATCGGCGTCGCGGTGAGCGATTTCGCCCGCGCCAAGGCCTTCTACACCGCCGCTTTGGCCCCGCTCGGCATCGCCTGCGCCATGGAGGTGAGCGCGGCGGAGACCGGCACCGTCGCCCATGCGGGCTTCGGCCCCGGCGGCAAGCCGGTGTTCTGGATCAGCCCCGCGCCGGGCGCCGTCGGCCCCGTGCACGTGGCCTTCGCGGCGCCGGACCGGGACGCGGTGGACGCCTTCCACCGCGCCGCTCTGGCGGCGGGCGGGCGGGACAACGGCGCGCCGGGCCTGCGGCCGCACTACCATCCCTCCTATTACGCCGCCTTCGTCCTCGATCCGGACGGCCACAATATCGAAGCCGTCTGCCACAGCCCGGTCTGACCTCGTGGATTCCGTCTTCCGCCTCCTCCTCCGCCTGCTGCTGATTCCCATCGGCCTGCTCGCCGCCATCCTGTCCGGCGTCGCCATCATCCTGTTCGGCCAATGGCGCATCGGCGCGCTGGCGGACCAGAATTTCACGCCCGAGACCTGGATCGCGGTGATGGAGGCGCTGTTCACCGGCACCTTCCTCGTCACCTTCCTGGTCTGCGTCATGTGGCTGGTGGGCCTCGTGGGGGTGCTGTTCGCGGAGACCTTCGCGGTGCGCTCCTGGATCTTCCACGTGGCCAACGGCGCGGTCTCCGCCTTCGTCGGCGCCTGGTTGTTCCCGACCGTCAGCGGCGAGGCGAGCCCGCCCGCCGATCCGTTCTACATCCTCGCGGCGGGCCTCGCCGGCGGCCTCGTCTACTGGCTGGTGGCCGGATGGAGCGCCGGCTTCTGGCGGCCCCTGCGCCCGGCACAGGCCCTGCCCCGGACGCCCGCGCCGCCGGCGGCGTGAGCGGCGGCTTCGCCCCCCCGAAAATCTGCGCGGCAGCCGGATCTGTTCAGGCTGGAGCAAGCTCGGCCCTGCTAGGGTCGCCCCAGGCTCCAGGATGACGGGCGGGGAGACGCGTGGATTCGTACGGCTGGCTTCTGACGCGCCTGCTGGTGGTTTCCGCCGGGCTCGCGGTGGCGATTCTCGCGGGAAGCCTCGTGGCGGCCTACGGCATCTCCGTCACGCCGCTGCCGATGGTCTCCGACATCTGGATCGCCGACGCCGGCCTCGCCCTTGCCGCCCGCAACCCGCCGTTCCTGGTGCTGGTGGCGGCCTGCCTGGCGCAGATCGTGACGATCTGGAAGATCGCCCTGATCGGCGTCGTCGCCACCGAGGTCCTGTTCCTGCGCTCCTGGATGTTCCAGGCGGCGAACGGCGCGGCCTCCGGCTTCCTCGCCTCGCACCTCTACACGCTCGGCCTCGCCTCGGGCCTGCCCGTCGTCAGCCCCGACCACATGCTCACCGCCGGCCTCGTCGGCGGCCTCGCCTATTGGGGCGTGGCCGGCTGGAACGCCGGCTTCCGCACGCCCTCGTTCGAGCTTCCCCCGGCCATCTGAGGCCTGGACGGCTCAGGAGGCCTTGGCCCGGGCGATCGCCGCGGCATGAGCGATGGCCATCTCCAGGCGGTCGTTGCCCCAGAACAGCTCGCCGTCGCTGGTCACGAAGCTCGGCGCGCCGAACACGCCCGCCGCCCGCGCCTGCGCCGTCTGGAACTTCAGCGCCTCCTTGTTCTGCGGCGTCTCCGCATGCTCCATCACGTCGGCGCAGAAATGGCCGAGCCCGGCCAGCAGCTGGCGCACCACCTCCCGGTCGGAAATGTCCCGCCCCTGGGCGAACAGCGCCTTGAACGCCGCGACGGTGAAGGCCGGGCGCGAGGCGTCGTTGAGGCGCAGCGCCACCCGCGCGGCGAACAGCGTGTTCACCGGAAACGGGTCGGGCTTGGTGATGTCCGGCAGGCCGTAATGGACGGCGAGCCGCTCCACGTCGCGCCACATGTGCGCGCCCTTCAGCGGCAGGTCGGCGAAGGGCGAGGAATTGTAGCCCTGCTCGGCGAAGATCGGCCCGAGCATGAACGGCCTCCAGGCGACCTGCACGCCCGCCGCCTCGGCCAGCGGGCCGATTCGGGCGGCGGAGAGATAGGAATAGGGCGAGGAGAACTCATAATAGAAATCAAGCGCTGGCCTTCTCATTGCCGTCTCCTCCGCGTACATCGTGGCCGGAATGTCCCGCCGAACGCGGCCCGCGGCAAGGGTCGAGATCAAAAGCGGGGCGGCAAACGACCGGCGGGACGGCCGAGGCGAGAAGGGGTATCTCATTGCGGTGGCTGGCGTTCTTCACCCTGGTCGTGGGCGCTGCGGTGGCCATCCTGTTCACCGTCTTCCCGGCCTGGGACCTCGCCATCACCGCCTGGTTCTGGGATGCCGGCAGCCGCAGCTTCCAGCTCGCCGCCGCGCCCTGGGGCAAGACGTTGCGCCAGGCGGGCAACATCCTGCCCTGGGTGTTCGCCGCCCCCGCCTTCATCGCCCTCGCCCTGAAGCTGCTGTTTCCCGGCCGTCGCATGCTGATGCCGGCGCGCCCGGCGCTGCTGCTGGCGTTGTCCATGGCGATTGGCCCCGGCCTGATGGTCAACGGCATCCTGAAGGAGAAATGGGGCCGCCCCCGCCCGGTGCATGTGGAGGAATTCGGCGGGCAGAAGGCGTTCAGCCCCTGGTTCTCCACCGCCGGCACCTGTCCCGGCAACTGTTCCTTCGTCTCCGGCGAGGGCGCGCTCGGCTTCTGGATGGTGGCGCCGGCGAGCCTCGTGCCCGGCCCGCTGCGGCCCGTGGCGCTCGGCGCGGCGGTGGCCTTCGGCGCGGCGGCGGGCGGGCTGCGCATCGCCTTCGGCGGGCATTTCTTCACCGACGTGGTGTTCTCCGGCGTGCTGGTGATCCTGCTGATCCTGCTGCTGCGCTGGGGACTGTTCGACCGGCGGGGCGCGCCGAGCGACGCCGCGGCCGAGGCGGCGGTGGCGCGCACCGGACGCGCCCTGCACCGGCTCGTGGCGCTGGGCGCGCGGTACATCGCCCGGGGCGCCCGCCTCGTGGGGCGGTGGATCGCCGCGCTGATCGCGCGCTACTTGCCACGGCGCGGCGCGGGCCTATAGTCCGCGCGGATTTTTGCCCCCGTCCCGCGGCCGCGCGGCGGCGGACAAGGCGTTTCGACCCAACCGCAGCCGGCTTCCGACGCGAAGCCGCTCAAGCCTTCGAGAGAAGTGTATGTCGCGCGACGTGAAGAAGGTGGTCCTCGCTTATTCGGGCGGGCTGGACACCTCGGTGATCCTGAAGTGGCTCCAGACCACCTACCAGTGCGAGGTGGTGACCTTCACCGCCGACCTCGGCCAGGGCGAGGAGCTGGAGCCGGCGCGCAAGAAGGCGGAACTGCTCGGCATCAAGCCGGAAAACATCTTCATCGAGGACGTGCGCGAAGAATTCGTGCGCGACTACGTCTTCCCCATGTTCCGCGCCAATGCGGTGTATGAGGGCCTGTACCTGCTGGGCACCTCCATCGCCCGCCCGCTGATCGCCAAGAAGCAGATCGAGATCGCCCGCAAGGTCGGCGCCGACGCCGTCTCCCACGGCGCCACCGGCAAGGGCAACGACCAGGTGCGGTTCGAATTGGCCTATTACGCGCTGGAGCCGGAGATCACCGTGATCGCGCCCTGGCGCGAGTGGGACCTGACCTCGCGCACCCGCCTGCTGGAATTCGCCGAGGCGCACCAGATCCCGATCGCCAAGGACAAGCGCGGCGAGGCTCCGTTCTCCGTGGACGCCAACCTGCTGCACTCCTCTTCCGAGGGGAAGGTGCTGGAGGATCCGGCCGAGGACGCGCCGGAATATGTCTACCAGCGCACCATCTCGCCGGAGGCGGCCCCTGACGCCGCGACCGTCATCACCATCGCCTTCGAGAAGGGCGACGCGATCGCCATCAATGGCGAGGCGCTGAGCCCGGCCAGCCTGCTCGCCAAGCTCAACGAGCTGGGCAAGGCCAACGGCATCGGCCGGCTGGACCTGGTGGAGAACCGCTTCGTCGGCATGAAGTCGCGCGGCGTCTACGAGACCCCCGGCGGCACCATCCTGCTGGCGGCCCACCGCGGCATCGAGAGCATCACGCTCGACCGCGGCGCGGCGCATCTCAAGGACGAGCTCATGCCGCGCTATGCGGAGATGATCTACAACGGCTTCTGGTTCGCGCCCGAGCGCGAGATGCTGCAGGCCGCCATCGACCACTCGCAGCATTATGTGACCGGCGAAGTCACCGTGAAGCTCTACAAGGGCAACGTCACCGTGATCGGCCGCCGGAGCCCCTACTCGCTCTACAATCAGGAGCTGGTGACCTTCGAGGAAGGCGCCGTCGCCTACGACCATCGCGACGCCGCCGGCTTCATCAAGCTCAACGCCTTGCGCCTGCGTACCACGGCCGCTCGCGCCCGCAAGGCTCAATAAAGCTTGGAGTTGTAGACCCATCCTCCTGCGGGCGGTAGCCCTGTAACGGAGGATGGGTCCATGGGTCAGGCCTTGGACGAGGCCGCTCAGGCTGCGCAAGAGGGCGTTGGCACGGACGACACCGCCGCGGCGAATGCCGCCGGGGCGGACGATGATCTGTTCGACTTCGCCAAGGCCAACCGCGAGCGCCGCCTTGCCGCCGAGGCCAAGCGCGCCGCCGCAGAGGCCGCCGCAAAGGCCCCGCCGGAACCCGAACCCGCGCCAGAACCCGCCCCGGCCGCCGCCGAGGAGGAAGAAGACCCGTTCGATTTCTCCAAGGCCAACCGCGAACGCCGCCTTGCCGCCGAGGCCAAGCGCGCCGCAGCCGAAGCCGCAGCGAAGGCCCCGCCGGAGCCCGAACCCGCGCCAGAACCCGCCCCGGCCGCCGCCGAGGAAGAAGAAGACCCCTTCGACTTCTCCAAGGCCAACCGCGAACGCCGCCTCGCCGCCGAAGCCAAGCGCGCCGCAGCGGAGGCCGCCGCAAAGGCCCCGCCGGAACCCGAACCCGCGCCGGAACCCACCCCGGCCGCCGCCGAGGAGGAAGAAGACCCGTTCGACTTCTCCAAGGCCAACCGCGAGCGCCGTCTCGCCGCCGAGGCCAAGCGTGCCGCCGCAGAGGCCGCCGCAAAGGCACCGCCGGAACCCGAGCCCGCGCCGGAATCTGCCCCGGCCGCCGCTGACGAGGAAGAAGACCCCTTCGATTTCTCCAAGGCGAACCGCGAACGCCGCCTCGCCGCCGAAGCCAAGCGCGCGGCAGCGGAGGCCGCCGCCAAGGCTGTCCCGGAACCCGAGCCCGCGCCTGAACCCGCCCCAGCCGCCGCCGAGGAAGAAGAAGACCCGTTCGACTTCGCCAAGGCCAATCGCGAACGCCGCCTTGCCGCCGAGGCTAAGCGTGCCGCCGCCGAGGCCGCCGCAAAGGCCCCGCCGGAGCCCGAACCCGCGCCTGAACCCACCCCGGCCGCCGCCGAGGAGGAAGAAGACCCGTTCGATTTCTCCAAGGCGAACCGCGAACGCCGCCTAGCCGCCGAAGCCAAGCGCGCGGCAGCGGAGGCCGCCGCCAAGGCTGTCCCGGAACCCGAGCCCGCGCCTGAACCCGCCCCAGCCGCCGCCGAGGAAGAAGAAGACCCGTTCGACTTCGCCAAGGCCAATCGCGAACGCCGCCTTGCCGCCGAGGCTAAGCGTGCCGCCGCCGAGGCCGCCGCAAAGGCCCCGCCGGAGCCCGAACCCGCGCCTGAACCCACCCCGGCCGCCGCCGAGGAGGAAGAAGACCCGTTCGATTTCTCCAAGGCGAACCGCGAACGCCGCCTAGCCGCCGAAGCCAAGCGCGCGGCAGCGGAGGCCGCAGCGAAGGCTGTCCCGGAACCGGAGCCCGCGCCTGCCGCCGCCCCAGCCGCCGCCGAGGAGGAAGAAGACCCGTTCGACTTCGCCAAGGCCAATCGCGAACGCCGCCTCGCCGCCGAGGCCAAGCGCGCGGCAGCAGAGGCCGCAGCGAAAGCTGCTCCGGAGCCCGAACCCGAGCCCGTCGCCGCATCTGCCGCTGAGGAAGAAGAAGAAGACCCGTTCGACTTCGCCAAGGCCAATCGCGAGCGCCGCCTCGCCGCCGAGGCCAAGCGCGCGGCAGCGGAGGCCGCCGCAAAGGCTGCCCCCGAACCCGAGCCCGAGCCCGCGCCTGCCGGGGCGGCTCCCGCCGCTCCTGCGGCCGAGGCCGCTCCGCCCACCGCCCCGGAACTCGGCGATGAGGACGCGGACGACGAAGACGATGATGAGGACGACGACGGCGTCGGCTTCGACATCGCGGCCGCCGCGAACGAGGACTATGACGCCGCCCCGGTCGTGGTCGCACCGGCGGCGATGGCCGGACAGGCCAAGCGGCGGTTCCGCCTGCCCGGGCTCAGGCTGCCACGGCTCGGCCTGCCCCGGCTCAAGCTGCCCAAGCTGAAAGTCCCCAAGCTCAAGCTGCCGAAGCCGAAGCTGCCGGCGATCCCGCTGCCGGCGAACCCCAAGCTCAAGTGGCTCAAGCCGGTCATCATCGGGGTCAGCGGCCTGCTGGGGGTGACGGTGGTGCTGGGGGCCGGCGCCTTCCTGGCCCGCGACATCATCTCGGCGGAAGCCTGCGGACGGGCGGGCCTGCTATGCCCGCCGGACCCGATGACCTACCGGAACATAAGGACCGCCGAGATCCAGGCCGACCAGGTGCGCGACAGCATGCGCGTGACCGTCAACGGCCAGGTGGTGGAGATCGCCGACGCCAACCGCCCGACGCGTTGGGTCCCCATCCTGCCGCTGCTGAAGGCCGGCGAGAACATCATCCTCGTCCAGATCGACACCCGCACGGGCCCAATCTGCACCGGCAATCTCAGCCTGCGGGTCAATGGGGAGCACATGCCCAACCTGTCCCACCGCTGGGCGCTGGAACTGGCCGACGGCATGCCGGGCAACTGCCTCACCCAGGTGCTCAACGTCTCGCTGAAGTGACCGCTCAGGCGGTCTTGCGGAACACCTTGGCCTCGATCTCGTCGCCCGCCGCGCCCACCAGGCCGGCGGGGTCGGTGGAGATTTCAAGGTCCGGCTCGGAGATCCGCACCGCCCGGCCCGGCGCCGGGCGCGGCCGCAGCAGGGCGAAGGCGGCAAGCCCGGCTACCGCCATGCCGGGGATGACGATGGTGAAGGCCTCGGCCGGCTCGGAGAAGGCGCTGGCCACCGTGGTGCCCAGCAGGCCGCCGCCGATCTGCAGGAAGCCCATGGCCGCCGAGGCCGCCCCGGCGATGTGCGGGAAGCCGGACAGGGCGCTGGTGGTGCCGCCCGGCAGCAGCAGGGCGATGCCGAAGGCCCACACCGCCACCGGCAGCATGGCCGCGACCGCCGAGCCGGGGAAGATGCGGATCGCCACCGCCATCCCCGCCGCCGCCACCAGCACGATGGCGAGCCCCACGGGGATCAGCGCGTCGGCCTTGAAGCGCCTGAGCAGGCGGCCCGTCACCAGCGATCCGGTCATGAACGAGCCGGTCTGGCAGATCATCGCCAGCCCGAACTGCACCGGCGTCAGGCCGATATGGTCGATGAGCACGAACGGCAGGATGGCGGCGAGGGTGTAGATGCCGCCGAGCGTGAAGCCGATGATGAGGCTCGGCCGCAGGAAGCGCGGATCGGACAGCAGCGTCCGGTAGTTCTTCACCACCCGCCAGGGATGGGCATGGGCACGGTCCGGCGCCCGGTTGGTCTCCGGCACGAACAGCGCCAGCAGGGCCACCAGCACGAGGCCGTAGATCACCATCACCAGGAAGATGGGCTGCCAGCCCAGGGTGGAGAGGATGGCCCCGCCGATGGTCGGCGCGATGGCCGGGCCGATGGCCAGCATGGTGGCGATGAGGTTCATGATGCGGGCGGAGGGCTGCCCGGTGAACTGGTCGCGCACGATGGCCCGCGACACCGCCGGCCCCGCCGCCACGCCGACGCCCTGGAGGCCGCGGCCGATGATCAGCCAGGTGATGTCGGGCGCGAAGGCGGCCACCACGCTGCCGATGAGATAGATGAGAAAGAAGCCGAGCGCGGTCGGCCGGCGGCCGAAGGCGTCGGAGAGCGGGCCGCAGGCGAGCTGGGAAAAGGCGAAGCCGAAGAAATAGACCGAGAGCGTCAGCTTCAGCATGGCCGGCGTCGTATGGAACGCCGCCACCAGCGCCGGCAGCGCGGGCGTATAGAGCGACATGCTGATGGGGCCGAGCACCACGATCATCGCCCCGATGGCCGCGGTGCGGGTTTCGCTCATGACTGGCTTCATGCATCCTCCGGCGCGCGGGCGCACCGCACCAGATTGGCCCGCAGGTGTTCGAGGGTGGCGCGGAACGCCGCCACCTGGTCGTCGGACAGGCCCTGGAGCGTCTCGGCGCGGGCCTCCGCCGCCACGGCGGTGATGCGCGCCATCAGCGGCGCCGCCGAGGGCGTCAGGTTCACGAGCTTGGCCCGCCGGTCGCTTGGGTCCGGCTCGCGCCGAACCAGGTCGTGCGCCTCCAGGCGGTCCAGCGAGGCAACCAATGTCATGGGTTCGACGTTCATCTTCTCGGCGAGCGCGGTCTGGCGCAGGCCCGGATGCTGGTTCACATAGACCAGCGTGCGAGCCTCTCCGGAGGTGATGCCAAGGCCCGCCTGCTCGAACGCGCGCTCCGTGCGCGCGCGATAGAGCCGGGCGACCTCAAAGAGAACAAAACCGAGCGGTGTTTCGGACATATTAAGTCTTTCTTACTATAAGCATCACTTATGATCAAGGGCGATGCATGCGCCCTTCAGCCTGCGACTGTCGCACGTCAGGCTTGCGGGGACGAACAGCAACGTAGGTTGACCTCGCGGTTGTAAGGACGGACAAGAACGCAAGCGCTGGATGCGCCGCCGCTGCCGCAGAGCGCGACCGCAGCCGGCCCCTCGTCCTAAAATGTCGAGCCCCTGCGCGGGACGGGAGGAGACGTGCGAGAAGCGCTCCGTCACAAGCTTCGCAAGTTCCAGGACAGCCGCACCATCGCCCAGCAGATGACGCTGCTGATGGGCTGCGTCTGCCTGCTCGGCCTCGGCCTCGTCTCGCTCGCCGCCGCCCGCCTGAGCGGCACGGAGGTGGCCGAACGCATCAAGCACGACATGGTCATCACCGCCTCCGGCCTCGCCGACCGCCTGGACATGGACATGTTCGAGCGCTACCGCGAGATCAAGATCCTCTCCGGCATGTGCCCGCTGGAAGGGGCGGCGGACGGCGCGCCCGCCCAGTTGCGCACCGTGCTGGACCGTATCCAGTCCTCCATGCGCTATTTCGCCTGGATCGGCTTCGCCCGGCCGGACGGCACGGTCGTTTCCGCCACCCAGGGCATGCTGGAGGGCGCCTCGGTCGCGGCCCGCCCCTGGTTCAAGCAGGGTCTCGAAGGCCCCATGGTGGGCGACGTGCACGAGGCCGTGCTGCTGGCCAAGCTATTGCAGACGGCGCCGAGCGACGAGCCCGACCGCTTCGTCGATATCGCCTTCCCCATGCGCGCGCCGGACGGCCGGCTGCTCGGCGTGCTCGGCGCGCATCTCGCGCTGCGCTGGGCGGAAGGCCTGCGGCAGACCGCGCTGGCGGCCCGCGCCGGCACCGACGTCTACGTGGTGTCCGCCGACGGCAAGGTGCTGCTCGGCCCCAATGTGGGTGCCGCTGCCTTCCCGGCCGAGCGCATCCGCGAGATGGCCCATGCCAAGGCCGGCGCCTTCATCGAGGACAGGGACGGCCGGAAGCTGCTCACCGGCTATGCCGCCGCCGACGGCGAGCAGGATTATCCCGGCCTCGGCTGGATCGTGGTCGCCCAGCAGTCCACCGAAATCGCCTTCGCCTCGGCCTATAACCTTGCCTTCACCATCATCGGGCTCGGCGGCATCATGCTGCTGGTCTGCGTCGGCCTGTCCGCCTGGCTCGCCGCCCGCATCGCCCGGCCGCTGGACGCGCTGACCAAGGCGGCGGACGAGATCGGCCGCGACCCCCATGTCACCATGCTGCCCCGCCAGCGCGGCAGCCTGGAGGTGATGCGCCTGTCCGGCGCGCTGCGCGCCCTGATCCGGCGCCTCGGGTCCTCGGAACTGCGCTTCGAGCTGTTCTCCCGCCAGCACGATGCGGACATCGCCGCGCTGAAGGAGCTGGCCGACACCGATCCCCTGACCGGCCTGCTCAACCGCCGCTCCTTCCTCCAGGTGGCTGACGTGGCGCTGCAAAGCGCCCACAGCCTCGGCCGCCTCGGCATCCTGATGGCCGACATCGACCACTTCAAGCTGGTGAACGACACCCACGGCCACCCCGCCGGCGATGCGGTCATCAAGCATGTGGCCAGCACGTTCAGCGCCAACCTGCGGGCACACGACCGCATCGCCCGCTTCGGCGGGGAGGAATTCGTCGCCCTGCTCCAGGATACGGACGAAGCGTCCATGATGGCGCTGGCCGAGCGCATCCGCAGCGCCATCGGCGCGACGCGGGTGGTGTTCGAGGGCACCGCCATCGACGTCACCATTTCCATCGGCGCGGCCCTGGCCGAGGACCAGGACCGCGACGTGGACGAGGTGATCGAGCGCGCCGATCTCGGGCTCTATGAGGCCAAGAATTCCGGCCGCAACCGGGTCGCCCTCGCCACGCGCGAGGCGGCGGGCGCCGCCTAACACTTTGATACGGAACGTGCTCTAGGCCGCGCCGGTCAGGAAGGGATTGGTGGCGCGCTCATCGCCGATGCTGGTGACCGGGCCGTGACCCGGCAGGCACACCACCTGGTCGCCCAGGGGCAGCAGCTTGGCGGTGATGCCGGCGATCAGCAGGTCGGGGTCGCCATAGGGAAAGTCGGTACGCCCCACCGAGCCGCGGAACAGCGTGTCGCCGACCACGGCGATGCCGCTGTCCTTATGCACGAACACCACATGGCCCGGCGTGTGGCCGGGCACGTCCAGCACGTCGAGCAGCAGGTTGCCGACGCTCACCGTGTCGCCCTCCTTCAGGTAGCGCCCCGGCGTCACCGGGCGGGCGCCCGCCATGCCGAAGCGCTCGGCGGCGGCCACCAGGCCGTCCAGCAGGAACTGGTCGGCCGCGTTCGGCCCTTCGATGCCGACGCCCAGCGTCTCCGACAGCTCCGCCGCGCCGGCGGCATGGTCCATATGACCGTGGGTAAGCAGGATCTTCTCCACCGTGACGCCGGTCTCCTTCAGCGCTTCCTGGATGCGCGGCAGGTCGCCGCCCGGATCGATCACCGCCGCCTTCATGGTGGCGGTGCACCACAGGATGGAGCAGTTCTGCTGGAACGGCGTCACGGGCACGATGGCGATCTGGATCGGCTGCATGGGATCTCCACGGGGCGGGATCGGCCGCGCGCGCGGCGCGGCCGGACGGCATGCGCCCTTCAGAGCACGAAAGGCCGGGAATGGAAACCGCCGGGCGCGCTCACTTCCGCGTCGCCGTGACCGGCCCGGCCGGCGAGAAGCCGATGCGGCCGTTCACGCCGTCGAACAGCACCTTGTAGTAGCGGAACACGAGGCCGCCGGAATTGAACCCCTTCACGCTGCCGTGCGGCGGCTCGTAGCGGTAGCGGTTCAGCCACGCCTTGCGGCCGCTGGTGACGGAGAGCGCCATCGCCCCCGCGACGCTGGTGGTGACCGTGTGCCCGCGCGGGATGCCGGTGTGCAGCAGGGCTGGATCGAGGCCGGGCGTCTCGAAGCTGCCGGAGCCGGCTCCGGTGTCGAACACCGTCACCCCGCAGCCGGGCGGGTCATCGTCCACCGAAAAGCAGGTGGGGATGCTCTTGGTGTTCCAGGCCTTCAGGCCCTGCGGCTGGCGGCCGTCCTCGGGCGCGAAGGAGGCGAAGGCGAAGCCCGCCGTATTCGCAGGCGTCAGCCCCACCTCGATGCGCGGCGCGAGCGCCCGGTCGGCGCGGTCGTTGGCCACCACGATGAAGCCGGTGGCGAGGGCGCCGGGCAGTTGCGCCAGCGGGTTGAACACCGGCACCGCGCTGTAGGCGACGCCCATGACACCCGCCTCGGTCGGTTTCCACTTCGGGCAGTTCGGCACCTCCGGCTTGCAGGTGATGGACTGCACCACATGGATGGCGATGGGCTCGGCCGTCGCCACCGCCGGCGATGCGCCGGGGAAGGCGACGAGCGCATAGCCGAGCACGCCGGTGAGCACGTTGCCGCTGGTGTAGGAATAGGTGAGCGGAATGTCGGTGAGCGTCACCTCCGGGCCCAATGCCTCCTGGCGGATGCGCAGGCCGGTGGAGCCGGTGTCCAGCAGCACCGTGCCGCCGGAGCCGCCCCCGGCGGTGACGCGGACGAAATTGGTGAAGCCGGAGCGATCCGGGCGGGCCACCAGGGGAATGCTGGCGCTCTGCGGTGCCGTGGCGGCGCCATCGCCCGCCTGGGCCCAGGCCCCGCCCGCGCCCAGCGACGAGAAAAGCGCCAGGGCCAGGGTACAGGCCCGGCCCGCGCCCCCGCGGGCAGGACCGGCGGACCACGCCTTTCCGGCCGCGCGCCCCGGCGCACCCGCCTGCCCTGCCTCGATCCCTGCCTGTGGCATGTGCATGGCCCCCGCCCCGGTGAGAGCGGGAGCCATAGCAGCCCGGACCGGCGAGGCAAGCCCCGTGATACCGCCCGAGGACGCCGTCAGGCGGCGAGCGTGGCGCCGGCCTCGGCGGCATTGGCGAGGGCCACCAGGCGCGCCACCATGGGCGAAGCGGGGTCCGCCAGTTCGTTGACGATGGTGAAATGGTTGGCGCCCGGCACCTCGACGCTGTCCGCCGCGACGCCCTGGGCCGTCCAGGCGGCGGCCAGATCCCGGCTCTGGCGGCGGAACTCGGCGCTTTCCTCAGCTCCCACATAGGCCGAGAAGGTGCGGCCCGCGGGCACGGGCCAGAAGGCCGGAGACAGGCGGCGCGCCTCGGCATCGTTCAGCCGCAGCGCCTCGTTGAGGCGGGTGGAGACCAGCGGCTCCAGTTCATAGACGCCGGACAGGCCGAGGCCCGCCGTCACCATGTCGTCGGCGCCGCGCACGTCGATGTCGTGCCAGCGGGTGGCGGTCAATGCGGCGGCCAGGTGCCCGCCCGCTGAGTGGCCGCTCACCACCATGCGGCGCTTGATGCGGTGGTGCAGGCACACGGCCGCGCCGCGCGCCTGGGCGATGATGTTGCCCACCGGCACGTGGGGCGCGAGGTCATAGCCCGCCAGCGCCACGGCGACGCCGTGGGCGAGGCAGCCCTGCGCCACGAAGCTTACCTCGCGCGGGTGCTGGCGCTGCCAGTAGCCGCCGTGGAAGAACAGCACCACCGGCGCCTGCCGGTGGGTGTCGGGCCACAGGATGTCGAGCACCTGCCGACCCGAGGGGCCGTAGGGAATGCCGAGATCGGCGGCGGGCACGTCCCCGCGCAGACGGGCCGACCGGGCAATCCAGTCGGCGACGATGTCCGGATGGTTCGGAACGCGGGCCCGATTGTCATATTCGGTTTCGTAGTCCAAGCGGAGTCCCTCCGTTGCGTTGGCCAAGCGGTGCGCGGCCGTGTGGAGCGCGGGCCGGATGTCAGGGGGCCGCGCCGATGGGCGGCCGGCGGCGTCCAGGGAGCGGCCGGGCGGCCGCGTCCCCGCTCAAGCCCCGGATGTCCCGCGCGGTTCCGCGAAGGGCCGGGAATGGTCGGGCGTCTGGCCCGCATCCCCGGAGGGCGCAGGCCGGCTCAGTCGTGCTCACCATGAGCGTTGCGGATACGCCGCACCACCCACCATACGGCGATAACGGCCACAGGCACAGCCACCGCCGTGACCGCGCCCGGATTGATGTGCAGGCCGAAGCGCTCGTCCCACCCGCTGGTATGGATGCCTTCCGCCAGCAGATGGACGAGGCTGGCCACATAATAGGAGATGGCCGCGACCGACAGCCCTTCCACCGTGCGCTGGAGGCGCAGTTGCAGCCGGGTGCGCTCATTCATGGAGGTGAGCAGGTCGCGGTTCTGCTGCTCCAGCTCCACGTCGACGCGGGTGCGCAGCAGGTCGGCGCTGCGCGCCAGCTTGGCGGAGATGTTGGACTGGCGCTCCTCCACCGTCTGGCAGGTGCGCATGGCCGGCGCCATCCGCCGCTCCAGGAACTGCTGCCAGGTGGGGAAGCCCGGCACCACCGTCTCGCGGATGGTGATGAGGCGCAGCCGCACGATCTCCTGATAGGCGCGGCTGGCGCCGAAGCGGAACAGCGAGGCCGCCGCCCCCGCCTCCAGCTCCGCCGCCAGCGCCACCAGTTCGTCCAGCAGGCGGTTGTTGGCGGCAAGGCCCATGGAATGGGTCATCTCGCCGGTGGCCTGGGCGAGGCGGGCCTCGATCTTGGAGATGGTGGGCGAGAGCTTCTGCGCCTCCGGCAGGCCGAGCAGCGCCAGCGTGCGGTAGGTCTCGATCTCCAGCAGCCGCTGCACCAGCGCGCCGGCCGCTTCCGTGCCCAGGCCCCGGTCGCGCAGCAGGATGCGCACGAAGCCCGCCGGGTCCGGCTTGAAGTCGGTGGCGATCTCGGCGGCGCCGTCATTCACGTCGGAGCGCGCCAGGCTCGCCCGGTCGAACACGCCCTCGAGCTGCATATCCTCCATGGAATCCGTGACGAGATGCAGGTCCACCGCCACCAGCAGCGGCCCCGGCTGGGGCAATTGGGTGAGCGGGCTCGCCAACGTCGCCGCCGGCGGGTGGAACGGCAACTGGCCGGGGGTCGCCTCCACCGCGGGCAGGTCCCAGGTATAAGTGGAGAATTCCGCATGCGCCTCCCAGCGCAGCGTGGCGCCGCCGAACGAGACGCGGTGGTGCTTGGCGCCCGGCAGCGGGCCCGGCGCACCCCGGCTGGTGCACAGCTCGGTCACCATGGCGCGCTCGGCCTGCGCCTCAGCGGGCGAGGTCAGGAAGGCGACGTGGAGGAAGCGGCGCGGCGTCTCCACCGGAAAGAACGGCCGGGCATGCAGTTCGCCCAGCACGGCGGCCCTGAGCGGATGGGCGAGGAGCAGCCGCCCCTCGCCGAGATCCGCGCCGTCCGGGCGGGCGTCGCCGCGGGCCGTTTCTGTCAGTCCCGCTCCACCCTGCTGCTCGACCATCCTGCGCCTCCGTGCCCTCAGGTGCTGACATGAAGCCGCGGCCAAGACAAGCTGGCAGCTGCGCGCAGGCCGCGCGGGCCGGGGCGCGCCGGTGCCGGCACGAGTCCGTCACCGGAACTTCACTTGCGGAAACTTTGGAAACCGATATGGTTTCCTTGGCTTCCAAAAACGCGAGGCCGGTCAGGGCCGCCGTCGCACGCAAGGGGGATGAGGACCATGGCACAGAGGGTGGATGTTCCGGTTCTGATTGCCGGCGGCGGGCCGACCGGCCTGTCGCTCGCCATCATGCTGCGGCGGTTCGGCGTCGATGTGCGCGTCATCGACCGCAACGCGCAGGCGGCGACCGTCTCCAAGGCGCTGGCGGTGTGGAGCGGCAGCCTGGAGGCGCTGCACGCCATGGGCGCTGTGGCTGAGTTCGAGGCCGACGGCGCGCGGCTCAACTCGCTGATCGTCGGCGACGGCGCCAAGCCGCTCGCCGCGCTCGCGGTGGGCGAGGGCATCGACAGCCCCTATCCCTTTCCGCTGCTGCTGCCGCAGTCCCGCACCGAGGAGATCCTCACCGCCCGGCTCGCCGAGCTCGGCGGCACGCTGGAGCGCGGCGTGGAACTGGCCGCCTTCTCCCAGGACGCGGACGGCGTCACCGCCCGCCTCACCCATGCGGACGGGCGCGAGGAAGAGGTGCGCGCGGCCTACATGGTGGGCACCGACGGCGCCCGCAGCACCGTGCGCCGCACCCTGGACATCGCCTTCGACGGCTATACCGAGCCGCAGATGTTCCTGCTGGGCGACGTCAAGATCGACGGCGGCGCCCTCGACCATCGCAGCATCTACATCTGGTGGCACAACGGCGCCACCGTCGCCCTCTTCCCGTTCGAGACCCACACCTGGCGCATCTTCGGCGCGCGGGCGGACGCCACCAACGAGGCCCCGCCCACGCTGGAGGAATTGCAGGCCTACATGGACCGCCACGGACCGCCCGGCTGCAAGCTGCGCGATCCCACCTGGCTGTCCGCCTTCCGCACCAACGAGCGGTTGGCGGCCAAGTACCGCGTCGGCCGGGTGTTCATCGCCGGCGATGCCGCCCATATCCACAGCCCGGCCGGCGGCCAGGGCATGAACACCGGCATGCAGGACGCCTTCAACCTCGCCTGGAAGCTCGCCTCCGTGCTCGCCGGGCGCGGCGACGCAAGCGTGCTGCTGGACAGCTACGAGGCCGAGCGCCGGCCGGTCGCCCACGATGTGGTGAAGGGCGCGGCGCAGAAGCTGCACATCGCCTTCGCCGGCAACCGCATCACCCAATTGGTGCGCGATCTGGCGGTGACCGTGATGGGCAATCTCCCGGCCGCGCAGAAGAAGCTCCAGACCGAGCTGTCGGAGACCGCCGTCACCTATCACGACGGCCCGCTGGTGGCGCTCGGCGCGCCGCCGCGCAGCCCGAGCCGCACCGAGGTCGGCACCCGGGCGCTCGATGCCGTCTTCTCCGATCCGGCCACCGGCGCCAGCGCCGCCTTGTGGCCGCTGATCGGCGGCACGGCGCACACACTGCTGCTGTTCCCCGACGCCGCCACTCCTCTCACGGTGGACGCGGCGACGGTGGGCTGCGGCGATGCGCTGCGCGTCGTCTCGCTGCCGCCGGCCAGTGATCCGCAAGGGCTGGTGCGCGAGCGCTACCGCATCACCAAGCCGGGCTGGGTGCTGGTACGGCCGGACCAGGTGATCGCCGCGCGCGGCCCCGCCGGCGACCTCGCCCCGCTCGCCAACTACCTGGATCGTGTGGTACGGCCCGCGCCTGGCGCGTCGGCGGCCTGAGCGCGTCCTCCGGCCGGCACGCGCCAGCGCGTGCCGGCCGGGGTTCTTCCCAGCCCCGGGCCGCCAAGCAAGGAGGCCATCGCCATCGTGCCGGACCCGCTGCCGCCCATCGACCTCGACGACGGCCCGGCCGGGCGCATCCTGGCGACCGCCCGCGAGATCATGCTGCGGGAGACCTACAGTGGCCTCACCATGGACGGCCTCGCCTTCGCGCTCGGCATGAGCAAGAAGACCATCTACCAGCATTTCCCCTCCAAGCAGGCCATCGTCTCCGCCATCATGGCCGCCACCGGCGACACCGTCCGCCGCCGGGTGATGGAGCTGCTGGCCGCGCCGACGCCCTATGCGGACAAGCTGGAGGCGGTGTTCCGCGTCATCGCCTCCTATTTCGCCACCATGTCGCCGGCCTTCGTGCACGACGTCGAGCGCCACGCGCCGCACGTCTTCGCCGAGATCAACGCCATCAAGGAGCGCAACATCCCGCTGGTGTTCGGCCGGCTGCTGGCCATGGGGGTGGAGGAAGGCATGGTGCGCGCCGACATCGACGTGGCCTTCCTCACCGAATACTGGCTCCAGATGGTCAAGGCGGTGCACGAGCCGGCGCTGCTCACCCGCACCGGCACCACTCCCCGCGAAGCGTTCGAGAAGGCGCTCGACCTGTTCTTCTGCGGCCTGCTGACGCCGGAGGGCCGCGCCCGCACCCGCTGGGCCGCCCCCGCGTCCGAGCGCGGCTAGGTGGTGTGGACAGTTACCTGATCCACAGGACGATGGCAGCGATTGTGACGATGGCGAGGTAGTTTCGCGCGGTCTTCTCGAAGCGGGTCGCGACACGCCTGAACTGCTTGAGCTTGGAGAAGCAGCATTCGATCAGGTGGCGCTGAGCGTAGAGGTGCCTGTCGAGGCTATGCTTCCTGGCGCGGGATGGATTGGACGGGATGACCGCCTGCGCGTTCCTTGCCGCGATTGTGGCGCGCAGGGCGTCGCTGTCATAGGC
>NZ_KI421496.1:128457-132182 GCF_000473085.1 Azorhizobium doebereinerae UFLA1-100 | reverse complement strand
CGGTCGAAGACCCCGAGCCGGCTCCAGCGGATGAAGCGGTTGTACAGCGTCTTGTGCGGGCCGTAGTCCTTGGGGGCATCCTTCCACTGCAACCCGTTGCGGATCACATAAACGATGCCACTCACCACCCGGCGGTCATCGACGCGCGGCACGCCATGGGCCAAGGGAAAGAAGGGCGAGATCCGAGACATCTGCCTTTCGCTCAGCAGGAACAAATCGCTCATCACAGCCTCCTCAATGGAGACTGTGAATCACAACTCAAGGCAAATTAATAGGTCCTGAGCCTAGGTGTCAGCGGCGAATGGCGATCACGGGGGCGAGGCGCGTCCGTCCCGGAGGGTGGGGAAGTTGGTGGCGTAAAATGCCGATCCTCCCCCGCTCGAAGACGAAGCTATGGTCGTCGACGATGACGCAGAAGCTTCAGATAGCCGCCGCCGATGAGGGCGTGGCCGCCTTTGACGAGGCCGATGACCCGGTCGCGGAGGGACGAAGTTTTCCAGGGCTCAGAAGTTGCCCGCATCGCACCAAACAGGGCTACGGCGATATCGCGATAGCTGGCGCGGTTCGCCCGCCCATCGGCGGCGAGCATCATGCGGCGCAGGCGGTGCCGTTGCTGTGGAGTCATGCGCGTGTCTGGCAGCGGCGGTCGCCCTTCGACTGTGCGCCAGAAGCGGTTCAACGCCTCCACCCGGCCCATCAGGTCCGCGTCCATCGGAATGACGGCTGCCATGGGGGCGTCACGGTGGCGGACCGGCAGAAACACAATCTGCGACTGGTGCCTCC
The DNA here is from genome assembly GCF_000473085.1 of Azorhizobium doebereinerae UFLA1-100. GTDB lineage: Bacteria > Pseudomonadota > Alphaproteobacteria > Rhizobiales > Xanthobacteraceae > Azorhizobium > Azorhizobium doebereinerae. The sequence continues at coordinate 131,399 of NZ_KI421496.1, read as the reverse complement.
CCTCACCGATGGAGGCGTGAGCACCTTCCGGGCTCAATTGCAACGTGGAAATACCGTCGACCTCCCTGAGCCGGACGCCGTCGGCGAAAGCGGGAGGCGAGCCAACAATCACGGCGCCAGGGTTGACGCGCGGCGACCAAACGATGGATTGCTCGATCGAGTTGAGAGATGGTCTCGCCGCGAAATCGAAGTCCCCAGCGCTGCTCCACCTCCCGGGGGAGCGGTTCGGCCTCGGTGCTGGCCCTGGCGATCGCTTGGTATTGGTCCTGATAAGTCTCGTCTCGGCGCAGACATTCCCAGGCGAGGCCTTCGACGGAGAGGTCGTCGAAATAATCGTAGTTGGCGCTGTCACGCCAACGCGATGTGTCCGGCTTCATTCCCTCGGCTCCGCATCAGTGGCGTGCGTATCGAGCGAAACAGTCAGGAATTGCATCGCCTAAGGGAAGGTCCTCTTTGAGCATCGCGTGATGCCCTGACTGCATCTCGCCAGCCCGATCAGTCGTCCCGGGTGCGGAGAAGGTCCTTGTAGCCGCTGGCGGCGACCCAACGGGCGCGAGCGAGATGGCTGTCAAAGATATTACGCGCACGCTCAGGCTCATGCGCGGCATCCAGTCCGAAGAGCACTACGACGATTTCTTTCCAATCCGCGCCGTCGGCCACAGCATCCATAAGGCGCGCATAGAGGCGTATGTGCGCTCTGTCATAGCCGGTGAGTTCGAGGCTGAACGGCGCGATATCTTCGAAAAATTCGGTCATGTGACCCCACATTTCCATGACCATTACGTTCACGCTTCGTAGCCCAGTAGCGAACACGGCACGAGTGGAAATAACACATCGAATCCGGTGTTCGCGTGCCGTGGCCGCAAAGCGATCCTATACATACTATAGTTGATAATCTCGGAGGGCGTAAATTGCGATCCGTCTGCGCATGGATATGCGCAAGCTGGTCGGCCGGAACTTCGCGCGCCTGCGTCTGGAGAGGGGCTTGACACAGGAGGACGTAGAGACGCGATCCGGCTTCAGCCAGCAGTACATCAGCGGGCTCGAACGCGGCCGGCGCAATCCCACTGTCATCACGCTCTATGAACTGGCACAGGCGCTGGGCGTTAGCCACGAAGAGCTTGTTCGGCCTGACGGCAAGGACTGACCCCCGGGGGGAAAGCACCGGCCGAAAGCGGCCGAGGCAGTCGGTGGCTTACTCGCCGCGTCGGCGGTTGGGGCAAGTCCAGATCAGCGAGGAGGTTTCGACATCCTCGTCGGCGAACACGTTGGCATAGATGAGTGCGTTTGAAGCCCGGGTTGTCGAGCTTGCCCTCGCTGGAGCGCTTGGACCAAGCGGCGCCAATCTCGGCGCGGCACACCAGGACGCGGTGACTGGGAGCGTTCTCGCCCTTGACCCTAACGTCGGGGACGGCGCGCTCGCCCTTGGCCACCGCCCGCCCCAAATCCAGTTGAACTTGGCAGAAAATGGGATGCAGACGCAGATGGGAGTTGGGGCATGACCCTGGCAAGGCAGCCAATCAGCTGTCAGCGCTGGCTCAAAAGGCGTCTGCCACCTAAATGCCAACACAACCCTTAGTTGCGGTGGCGCACCCGACACGATTCGAACGTGTGGCCTCCGCCTTCGGAGGGCGGCGCTCTATCCAGCTGAGCTACGGGTGCCTGCTGCTTACGCAGTGCTTACTCGGATTTCCTGCGAAAGTGAAGCCCTCGGCCACGCACTCGCAAGTCGTTGAATTTTAGTACGCTTTTTCTTAGCAGCGTTCGCACCAGCCGGCTTGACACGTGCCTTCGGAGGGCAGCGCTCTATCCAGCTGAGCTACGGGTGCAGCAGGCACCGCCCCGTGGGGCGATGCAGCGCCGTTCATAAGGCAAGTCGGGCCGGGCGGCAACCGGGGGAGGCGGACGACCGCGCTGTCCACAGATGCCGCCGCGCCCCCGCGGCCGAAGGGCGGGCCCTCAGGGCGCGCGGGTGGCGAGGATCTCCCGCTTGCCGGCATGGTTGGCCGGGCCGACGATCCCTTCCTGCTCCATGCGCTCCATCAGGCTCGCCGCCTTGTTGTAGCCGATCTGGAGCCGGCGCTGGATATAGGAGGTGGACGCCTTGCGGTCGCGCAGGACGACGGCGATCGCCTGCTCGTAATGGTCGCCCTCCTCGCCCATGGCGGACTTGTCGAACACCGCCACGTCCTCCTCGGGCGCCTCGTCCTCCTCGTCGGAGGTGACGGCGTCGAGATATTCCGGCCGCCCCTGCGTCTTCAGGTGGGCCACCACCTTCTCCACCTCGTGGTCGGACACGAACGGGCCGTGCACGCGCACGATGCGCCCGCCGCCCGCCATGTAGAGCATGTCGCCCTGGCCGAGCAGCTGCTCGGCGCCCATCTCGCCGAGAATGGTGCGGCTGTCGATCTTCGAGGTCACCTGGAACGAGATGCGGGTGGGGAAATTGGCCTTGATGGTGCCGGTGATCACGTCCACCGACGGGCGCTGGGTCGCCATCACCAGGTGGATGCCGGCGGCGCGGGCCATCTGGGCGAGGCGCTGGATGGCGCCCTCGATCTCCTTGCCGGCCACCATCATCAGGTCGGCCATCTCGTCGACGATGATGACGATATAGGGCAGCGCGGTGAGGTCCATGGCTTCCTCCTCGCTCACCATCTCGCCGGTCTCCTTGTCGAAGCCGCGCTCGACGATGCGGGTGATGACCTCGCCCTTGGCTCTGGCCTCCGCCACGCGGGCGTTGAAGCCGTCGATGTTGCGCACGCCGAGGCGGCTCATCTTGCGGTAGCGGTCCTCCATCTCCCGCACCGCCCATTTCAGCGCGGTGATGGCCTTCTTCGGGTCCGTCACCACCGGGGTGAGCAGGTGGGGGATGCCCTCGTAGACCGAGAGTTCGAGCATCTTCGGGTCGATCATGATCAGCCGGCAGGCCTCTGGCGAAT
>NZ_KI421496.1:0-128357 GCF_000473085.1 Azorhizobium doebereinerae UFLA1-100 | reverse complement strand
GGCTCGCCGCCGATGGTCTTGCCGAGGGCGATGGCCAGCTTCTGCCCGCTGTCGGAGAAATCCTTGGTGGCGAGGAGCTCGCGCAGCAGCACCTTGTCGCGGCGCGTGTTGGGCAGTTCGATGCCGATGGCGTTGCGCCCCGGCACCACGGCGACGCGGGCGGAAATGGCGCTCATGGAGCGGGCGATGTCGTCGGCGAGGCCGATGACGCGGGACGACTTGATGCCCGGCGCCGGCTCCAGCTCGTACAGCGTCACCACCGGGCCGGGGCGAACCTGGACGATCTCGCCGCGCACGCCGAAATCCTCCAGCGTGCCTTCCAGCAGCTTGGCGGTCTCCTGGAGCGCCTCGGCGGTCATGGTCGGCCCCTTGGCGGGCGGCGGGGCGCCCAGCAGCGCCAGTTCCGGATGCTGGTAGAGGCCGCGCCGGCCCGGACGGGCAGCGGCCACGGCGGCCCGGCGGCCGGCGGCGGGCTTGCCGCGCGGCGCGGGCGCTTCGGGCACGGCGTCGTCGGCATCCTCATAGGCGTCCGGCGCCGCCTCCCGGCGGGCGCCGCCCACGGCGGGCGCCTCCGGGCGGGGGGTGAGGCGCGGCTCGACCCGGCCGCCGGCGGGGCGGCGGTCGGCGGCGAAGGCCTCGCGCGCATCGGCCCTGGCGCGCGGGGCGCGGCGGGCGAACAGGCGGGCACGCAACGACAGGAAGGTGTGGGTCAGGGCGCCCAGCGAGACCATGGCGCCGCGCTCGACCTCCTCGTCCTGCGCGTCATAGGGCTCGTCTTCCTCGATCTGCTCCTCCGGCACGGTGCCGCGGCAGGCGATGAACAGGCCGCCGGCGCCGAAGGCGAGGCCGATGCTGCCCACCACCACCTTCTCCAGGAAGGTGTTGAACCCGCCGGTGAGCAGCAGCATGAGGCGCGGAACGAGGTCGCCCATCACCCCGCCGAGGCCGGTGGGCATGGGCCAGGAGCCGAAGGTGGGGAAGGCGCCGAGGAAGGCGCTGGTGCCCAGCGCCCCCACCGTCAGGGCCAGCACCCTGAGGCGCTCGCGCTTCAGCGGGCGGTGGGTCAGGAGCCGCCAGCCCCACACCGCCAGGGGCAGCACGATGGCGAGCGAGGCGAGCCCGAACAGCTGCATCAGCAAATCGGCGACCACCGCGCCGGGCCGGCCGAGCAGGTTGTTGACCTTGGCGTTGGTGGCGTTGGACAGGCTGGGATCGCCCGCCGACCAGCTCATCATCGCCACCAGCGCGAACACCGCCGCGCCCAGCACCACCGCGCCGCAGATCTCCGAGGACCGGCGCCGGATCGCCGCCCGCACCGCCTCGGGGATGAAGTCCATGCCCATGCCATGCGCGCGCACGGCCGCGGCGGACCCGGAACGACGGCGGACGGGCATCGGCGCGCTCTCCTCAGGTCAGGCCGGCGACGAGGCGGTTCAGCACCTCCTCGCTGGTGGCGAGATCATGGACCATGGCGACCCTGAGATAGGGGTCGCCGGGGTTGGTGCCGCCGGCGTCGCGGGACGACAGATAGCCGCCCGGCACGGTGCGCAGGCCCTGGTCCTTCCAGAGCTTCAGCGCCGCCTGCTCGCCGCCGCCGGCCTCCGACACATCCAGCCACAGGAAGAAGCCGCCCTCCGGCCGGCGATAGCCGAAGCGGTTGCCCAGCATGCGGTCGGCGAGGTCGAACTTGGCCTGGTAGAGCGCGCGGGAGGCCGCCACATGCGCCTCGTCCTCCAGCGCGGCCACCGCCACCGCCTGCAAAGGCTCGGGCACCTGCGGCGCGGCGATGCCGCGGAAGGCCAGGAAGTCCTTGAGGAAATCCGCGTCCCCGGCGACGAAGCCGACGCGCATGCCCGGCAAGGACGAGCGCTTGGACAGGGAATTGAAGGCCAGCAGGCCGGAATAGTCGCCGCGCGCCACTTCCAGGATGCCGGCCGGCTTCTCGCTGCCGAGATAGATTTCCGAATAGCACTCGTCGGCGAACAGATAGGCGCCGTGCGCCCGCGTCATCTCCAGCAGGCGGGCCAGATAGGCGGGCGAGGCCACCGCGCCCTGCGGATTGGCGGGCGAGGCCAGGAACACCACCACGGCGCGGGCCAGCAGCGCCGGATCGAGCGCGTCGAGGTCCGGCAGCCAGCCGCTCTCGCGGGTGGTGGGCATCGCCACCACCTCGCAGCCGGCGATCTCGGCGCCGGCGCGATAGGCGGCATAGAGCGGATTGGGCACCAGCACGATGGGCGCCCCGGCGCGCGCGGCGACGCGGCGGCGGGCGAGGAAGGTGGCGTTCACCAGCCCCTCGCGGGAGCCGTTCAGCACCAGCACCTCGCGGTCGGCGTCGATGGGGCGGGCGAGCGCATAGCGCCGGCCCAGCCAGGCGGCGACGGCGGCGCGGAATTCCGGCGTGCCCTCGGTGCGCGGATACTTGCCGAAGCCTTGCAGCGCGCCGGCCAGCACCGGCCCGACGAAGTCCGGCTGGGCGTGCTGCGGCTCGCCCACGGCGGCGCTCAGCGCCGGGCGGCCGGGGGCGATCCCGGCGACGAGGTCTGCCAGGCGAACGAACGGCGACCGGCGGTCGTCGGAAGGTGCGGGCGCGGGTGTGGGCATCATGTGAGGCATCTGATCGGCCGGAGAGTGCGGCACGCAAGGTTAAGAGCTGCCTAACCCGGGCGCGCCATCGTTACGGTTTGGGGCGGAAAAGCGGCCCTGACGCAGCGCCGCGGCGGGCTGTCAGGAGGTGGGGGCGGCGGCGAGGATGGCGCGGGCGGCGCGGCTGTCGGCATCCATCTGGCGGACCAGTTCGTCGATGCCGTCGAATTTCAGCTCCGGGCGCAGGTAGCCGTGGAAGGCGACCTCCACCTCCAGGCCGTAGAGATTGCCGGAGAAGTCGAACAGATGGACTTCCAGCAGCGCCCGGCCATTGTCGAAGGTGGGCCGGCGGCCGTAGCTGGCGACGGCGTCATAGGTGCGCCCGCCCACCGTGACCTTCACCGCATAGATGCCGAAGGCGAGCCGGATTTCCGGCGGCAAAGCGAGGTTGGCGGTGGGATAGCCCAGCTCCCGCCCGCGCTTGTCGCCGTGGATGACCGTGGCCTTCAGGCTCCAGGGCCGCCCCAGCATATGGGCGGCATGGCCCACCTGGCCGGATTCGAGCGCCTGCCGGATGGCGGTGGAGGAGATGGAATCGCCTTCGTCCAGCATCGCCTCGACCACCTCGACCGGAAAGCCGTGGCGGGCGCCCTCGGCCTTCAGGAAGGCGGGCGAGCCCGCCCGCGCCTTGCCGAAATGGAAGTCGAACCCCACCGCCGCGCCGGCCACGCCGAACCTGCCCACCAGCACGTCGGCGACGAACGCCTCCGCGCTCAGCCCCGCCAGCGCCTTGTCGAACGGCAGCACGATGGCGCCGGCCAGGCCCGAGGCGCCCAGCGCCTTGAGCTTCTGCGGCTCCGGCGTCAGGCGGAACAGCGGCACGTCCGGCTGGAAGACCTGGCGCGGATGCGGCTCGAAGGTCAACGCCAGCGTCGGGCGGCCGAGCGTGCGGCCGAGCGCGAGGGCCGCGCCGATCACCGCCTGGTGGCCCCGGTGCACGCCGTCGAAATTGCCGATGGCCAGCACCGGGCGCGCCAGCGGCTCGGGCAGCGGCTGGAGGCCTGTGACGACGGTGAAGGCGGGTGGGGATGAGGGCATCGGCGAATGCGGCCGGGACAGGAAGGGCGCGCCACCCTTGACCCAGCCCGGCGCCCCCGTCAAGCGCGGGGGCCGGCGGGCCGGGGCGCGGGCCCCGCTACCAGGACAGGCGCGGCATCACCGCGCGCGGCGCGGGGCCGGCGGCGAACAATTGCGCCACCGCCGCCATGTCCGGCGCCGCGCCGTGCTCGGACTTCAGCTCCACCGCATGGATGCCGCTGGAGATGAACAGGCTGTCGAAGCCCGCCCCGGCGGCGCCGATGATATCGGTGCGCAGGGCATCGCCGATGGCCAGCACGCGGGACGGCGCCGGCACCGGGCGCCCCAGCGTCTCCAGGCGCGCCAGCGCCTCGGCATAGATCGGCGGATGCGGCTTGCCGCAATAGACGCTCGCGCCGCCCAGTTCGTCATAGAGCTGGGCCAGCGCGCCGGCGCAGTAGATCAGCTTGTCGCCGCGCTCCACCACGATGTCCGGATTGGCGCAGATGAAGCCGAGGTCGCGGGCGCGCATGCCGGTGAGCATCTCGCGATAGTCCTCCGGCGTCTCCACGTCGTCGTTCAAGAGGCCGGTGCAGACCACGAGGCTGGCCTCCGGCAGGTCGGTGGAGACGAGGTCGAGCCCCTCATAGGTGCCCAGATCCCGCTGCGGGCCGAGATGGAAAATGCGCACGCCCGGCTGGGCGGAGAGCACCGCGCGGGTCACGTCGCCGGAGGTGACGATGCCGTCATAGGCGGCGCGCTGCACCCCCATGCCGTCCAGCATGGTGCGCACGAAGGCGTTCGGGCGCGGCGCGTTGGATACCAGCAGCACCGTGGCGCCCCCGGCCCGCGCGCGCTCCAGCGCGTCGCAGGCGGCGGGGAAGGCGGCGAGGCCGTTATGGATCACGCCCCACACGTCGCACAGGATCAGGTCGTAATCGCCGGCGATGGCCGACAGGCCGGGCAGCAGCGACAGGGCATCCCGGGGCGGCGCGACGTCGGCCATGAAAACGCTCTCCTTACAGACTCGGCCGCCACCGGCCGGGCCGATGCTACGCGCGCGAGATCAAAACGCGCGGTGCAGGTGCCACGCCCGGCCCGCCGCCACAAGGCCCAATGGCGGGCAGCCGCTCCGCGCGGGCTGCAAGGGAGGGAGCGGGAGGCCGAAGCGGGAGGTCGCCGCCGCCCCCGACCGGGCGTCAGCCGGCGGCCGGCAGCGCCTCCACCAGATGGCGGAAGGCGTCGCCCCGCACCTCGAAATTGGGGAACTGGTCGAAGCTGGCGCACGCCGGCGACAGCAGCACCACCGGATGGTCCAGGCCCGAGGCGGCGGCGTCGCGGGCGGCGGCGGCCACCGCTCTGTCCAGCGTGCCCGCCACCTCGTGCGGCACGTCATCGCCCAGCGTGGCGGCGAAGTCCGCCGCCGCCTCACCGATCAGATAGGCCTTGCGCACGCGGGGGAAGAACGGCTTCAGCGGGGTGATGCCGCCGGCCTTGGGCTTGCCGCCGGCGATCCAGAACACGTCGCCGAAGCTCGCCAGCGCGCGCTCGGCGGCGTCCGCATTGGTGGCCTTGCTGTCGTTGACGAACAAGACCTGCCCGCGCGTGCCCACCTGCTCCATGCGGTGGGCGAGGCCCGGAAAGCGCTTCATGCCGACCGCGATGACCTCATAGGCCAGCCCGACGGCATGGGCGGCGGCGAAGGCGGCGGCGGCGTTCTGCGCATTGTGGGTGCCGCGCAGCGAGCCGATGCCGGTGAGCGGCAGGCGGAATTTTTCCGCGCCGGCCGCGCTGACCACCAGGGTCTCGCCGTCGAGCCAGATGCCGTCCGCCAGCGGCTGCTTCACCGAGAGGCGCACCACATGGGTGCCGGCCTGCTCCGCCCGGTCCGCGATGGCGGCGGACAATTCGTCATCCACCCCGACCACGGCGGTGCCGCCGCCCTGCACCCCGGCGATGAGGCGCTCCTTCACGGCGGCGTAATGCGCGAACGTGCCGTGGCGGTCGATATGGTCCGGCGTCAGGTTCAGATGCACGCCGACGGACGGATCGAGGCCGGGGGCAAGGTCGATCTGGTAGGAGGAGCACTCGATCACATGCACCCGGCCGGACTTGGGCGGCTCCAGCGACAGGATGGCGGTGCCGATATTGCCGCCCATCTGCACGTCGCGCCCGCCCACCTTCAGCAAATGCGAGATCAGCGCCGTGGTGGTGGACTTGCCGTTGGTGCCGGTGATGGCGATGAAGGGCGAGGCGCGATGATGCGTCCGCCGCTCGCGGCAGAACAGTTCGATGTCGCCGATCACCTCGACGCCGGCCGCCCGGGCGAGGTCCACCGTCCAGTGCGGCTTGGGATGGGTCAGCGGCACGCCCGGGGCCAGCACCAGCGCGGCGAGCGTGCTCCAATCCACCGTGCGCAGGTCCTCAACCGCGATGCCGGCCGCCGCCGCCTTGTCCCGCCCGGCCGCGCTGTCATCGAAGGCGATGACCTCGGCACCGCCGGCCAGCAGCGCCTCAACCGTGGCAAGCCCCGAGCCGCCGAGGCCGAACACCGCCACACGGCGGTCCTTGAAAGTGGTGACGGGAATCATGACGCCGGACATCCGCTACACTGGGCGCCGCGCGGGAACGCGGGGCTTTGAAGGAGGCCGCGTGCGGCGGGCGGGGCCGGCGCGCGAAACGGCGGGGAGAATACCGTCTTGCGCGCCGCCGTCGAGATCGCAGGGCGAGGGACCTGCGGCCCGAGCGCGGCCGCATTTGGCAGGCACAGCAGAATCGCGGCATTGCTGAGAGCCGCGACAGATAAGCTCAAGGACTTCTTCATGGCCGCATCGTCCGCCGACATTGCCCGCATCATCGCCGGCGAGATCGCCGCGAAACCGCCGCAGGTGGCGGCGGCGATCGGGCTGCTGGACGAGGGCGCCACGGTTCCCTTCATCGCCCGCTACCGCAAGGAAGCCACCGGCGGGCTGGACGACACCCAGTTGCGCACGCTGGAGGAGCGCCTGTCCTACCTGCGCGAGCTGGAGGCGCGGCGGGCCAGCGTGATCCAGTCCATCGCCGGCCAGGGCAAGCTCACCGACGAACTGGCGGCGCGACTGAACGGCGCACTCACCAAGGCGGAGCTGGAAGACCTCTACCTGCCCTACAAGCCCAAGCGCCGCACCAAGGCGGAGATCGCCCGCGAGCGCGGCCTCGGGCCGCTGGCCGAGGCCATCCTCGCCGACCGCGCCAAGGAGCCCGCCGCCCTCGCCCAGGCCTTCCTCAAGGAGGAGGTGCCGGACGTGAAGACGGCGCTGGACGGGGCGCGCGACATATTGGTGGAGACCTTCGCGGAGAATGCCGACCTCGTCGGCCGCCTGCGCGCCCACATGCGGGCCAATGCCCGCATCGTCGCCAAGGTGATCGCCGGCAAGGAGGAGGCCGGCGCCAAGTTCCGCGACTATTTCGACCATTGGGAGAAATGGGCCAACGTGCCGAGCCACCGGGCGCTGGCCATGCTGCGCGGGCGCAACGAGGAGGTGCTCAGCCTCGACCTGGAGGTGGACTGGGACGACCCCGCCCCGGTCAAGCCGGTCGAGCGCATGATCGGCGCCGCCTACAATGTCGGCGCGGCCGGCGGCGGGCCGGGCGACGCCTTCCTGCGCGAGGTGGCCCGCTGGGCATGGCGGGTGAAGCTGTCGCTGCACCTCTCCATCGACCTGATGACCGCCATGACCGAGAAGGCGGAAGAAGAAGCCATCCGCGTGTTCGCGCGCAACCTCAAGGATCTGCTGCTGGCCGCGCCGGCCGGCTCGCGCACCACCATCGGGCTCGACCCCGGCATCCGCACCGGCGTGAAGGTGGCGGTGGTGGACGGCACGGGCAAGGTGCTCGCAACCTCCACCATCTACCCGTTCCAGCCGCGCAACGACCTGACGGGGGCGAGCGCGGAGCTCGCCCATCTCATCGCCAAGTTCAACGTGGACCTGATCGCCATCGGCAACGGCACCGCGAGCCGCGAGACCGAGAAGCTCGCCGCCGACGTCATCGCCCGGCTGCCCGGCGCCAAGCCGCGGACCGTGGTGGTGAGCGAGGCGGGCGCCTCGGTCTATTCCGCCTCCGCTCTGGCCGCCGCCGAGATGCCGGACCTCGACGTGTCGCTGCGCGGCGCCGTGTCCATCGCCCGCCGCCTCCAGGACCCGCTGGCCGAACTGGTGAAGATCGAGCCGAAATCCATCGGGGTCGGCCAGTACCAGCACGACGTGGACCAGGGCCGCCTCGCCAAGAGCCTGGACGCGGTGGTGGAAGACGCGGTGAACGCGGTCGGCGTCGACCTCAACACCGCTTCCGCGCCGCTGCTGGCGCGCATCTCCGGCCTCGGGCCGTCGCTGGCGGACGCCATCGTCACCCATCGCGACGCGGTCGGCGCTTTCGCCAACCGCAAGGAGCTGCTGAAGGTCGCCCGCCTCGGGCCGCGCACCTTCGAACTGTGCGCCGGCTTCCTGCGCATCACCAACGGCGCGGAGCCGCTGGACGCCTCCAGCGTGCATCCGGAAGCCTACGGCCTCGCCAAGAAGATCATCGCCGCCTGCGGCCGCGACGTGCGCAGCCTGATGGGCGACAGCGCCACGCTAAAGCGCCTCGACCCGGCGGTCTTCGTGGACGCGCGCTTCGGCCTGCCCACCGTGCGCGACATCCTCGCCGAGCTGGAGAAGCCGGCCCGCGACCCGCGCCCGGAGTTCAAGACCGCCACCTTCATGGAGGGGGTCAACACGCTCTCCGACCTCAAGCCCGGCATGCTGCTGGAAGGCACCGTGACCAATGTGGCCGCCTTCGGCGCCTTCGTGGACATCGGCGTCCACCAGGACGGGCTGGTGCATGTCTCCGCGCTGGCCGACCGCTTCGTGAAGGACCCGCACGAGGTGGTCAAAGCCGGCGACATCGTGAAGGTGCGCGTGGTGGAGGTGGACGCGGCAAGGAAGCGCATCGCCCTGTCCATGCGCAAGGACACCGGCGAGGACCGCGCCGGCCGTCCCCAAGGCGGCCCGCCCCAGGGACGCCCGCTGCCGGGCGGCAAGTTCAGTTCCGGCCCCAAGCCCGCGCCCGCCGCCGGGGCGGACGCCCGCCGCGCCGCGCCCGCGGCCGACGGCCCGCTGGCGGCCGCGCTGGCGGCGGCCATGAAGCGCAAGGGCGGGTGAGGCCCGCCGGCGGCGGCCGGTCAGCCGGCCGCGTGCCGGTACTCGTTCGCCACCGAGGAGGCATGCCGGCGGTGGTCATAGCCATAGATGTGCAGCGAGACGGCCTCGGCCGTGCCGAGGTTCTCCATCCGGTGCAGGTTCGGCCCGCTGGGCATCATGCAGGCGATGAAGCCGGGGCTGCGCAGCGCCTGGTGGCGGGGCTGCGCCAGGCCGGCGCCCACCGGCTCGAAATAGGTCTCGGCCAGGGTGCCGGACAGGACGGCGAAGCAGCAGGAACAGTGGTGGTCGTGGATCGAGGTGCGCGCGCCAGCCGGCCACACCATGGCCCAGACGCTGACGTCGGCGTCGCCGAACACGAAGTTGCGGGAATACTGCCCGGGCGTGCGGGTCAGCGGGACACCGTCCAGCAGCGCGGGATGGGCCACGTACCGGGCGAGGGTCGCGCGCGCCGCGTCCAGATAGTCGCGCTCCGAGCCGGAGCTGGCGGCAACCAGGGCGGTGAGCATCTCGGCGGGGCGGAGTTCGAGCGGGGCGTTCATCGCGGACCCATTGGCGCGTGGCAATGGCGTGAGCCTATGGCGCCAGGGCGCGAAAGAGCTTGCAAAGATCGCGCCCATTCCGCCGGGATGCGGAATGGCAATGCGGATTTTCCTCACCGCGCAGGATGAAAATTTCGCGTGGGGCGGGCTTGGCGGAAAGGGGCGGGCGGATGGCGCAGAAGGTGATCGGGCTGATCGGCGGCATGAGCTGGGAAAGTTCGGCGGAATATTACCGCATCATCAATGAGCGCGTGCGCGACCGGCTGGGCGGGCTCGCCTCCGCCCGCTGCCTGATGTGGTCGTTCGATTTTTCCGAGATCGAGGCGCTCCAGGCCGCCGGCCGCTGGGACGAGGCCGCCACGCTGATGATCGACGCCGCCCGCCGCCTGGAGCGCGGCGGAGCGGACTTTCTGCTGATCTGCACCAACACCATGCACCGCATGGCGGACGCGGTGGCGGCATCGGTGGCCATCCCGCTGCTGCATATCGCCGACCCCACGGCGGAACGCGTCCGCGCGGCGGGCCTCACCCGCGTGGGCCTGCTGGGCACCGCCTTCACCATGGAGCAGGACTTCTACAAGGGCCGCCTCGCCGCCCGCCACGGCCTCGACGTGCTGGTGCCGGAGGCCGCCGACCGCGCCCTGGTGCACCGGGTGATCTACGAGGAACTGGTGCAGGGCCGGGCGGAGCCGGCCTCGCGGCAGGCCTACCGGGAGGTGATCGCCCGCCTAGTGGCGCGGGGCGCGGAGGCGATCATCCTCGGCTGCACCGAGATCATGCTGCTGGTGGGGCCGCAGGACAGCGCCGTGCCCCTCTTCGACACCACCGCGCTGCACGCCCAGGCGGCCGTGGATCTGGCGCTGGCCTGAGCCGCCGCGCGGCCGCGCCGCCTCAGCTCTTGGGGCGCAGATAGGCCAGGGCGCTGGCGACAACGCCGGTGGGCCGCGCCATCAACGCCTTGTGCTCCACCTCCAGCGCGTGGATCCGCGCCGTCAGCCGCGCCTGCGTGGCCTCGGCCTCGCGCTCCGCCGCCGCCAGGGCCTCGTCCCCCGCCGCCAGGGCGGCGGCGCGCATGCGCTCCAGTTCCGCGAGCTGGGCCGCGAAGCTCTCCCGCTCGGCGGACAAGGCGGCAAGCTCGGCCTCCAGCCGGGCGGTCGCGGCATCCGCCAGGTGCTGCATCTCGGCGACCAGCGCCTGTTCGGCCGCGCGGGCCTGCGCGGCATCCGTCATGAGGTCGGCCTGCGCCCGCCGCTCGGCGGTCAAGGCCGCGACCTCCGCCTGCTGCTGGAGCGCGGCCGCCTCGGCGGCGGCGAGCCGGGCGCTCAGGTCGTCCCGCGCGGCGGTCAGGCCGAGGATCTCCTGCCGCAGCACGTCCTGCGCGCCCTCCAGCGCCTCCACCTGGGCGGCGAACCCGTTCTTCTCCCCGTGCAATTGGGCGATCACCTGCTCCTGCGCCTGCCGCTCGGCGGCGAGCGCCGCGCCGGTACGCTCGGCCGCCTCGGCGCGGGCGCGCATCGCCTCCAGCTCGACCCCATGGCGGGCGCGGGCGCGGCCGGCATAGAAGTCATGGCGCTCCCATTCCTCGAAGGTCGCGGCGGTGATCGCCTCGACGAAGTCCGCGCCGGGCAAGGTGCGGCAGGAGGCGCGGATCAGCTTGGCAAACTGCTCCAGCCCGTCGCGCACCTCGTGCAGGCCGCTGACGGGCAACGGCGCGCCGTCGAAGCTCGGCCGCGCGTCGGAGAGGTCCACCGCCGTTCCCAGCAGCCGCGACAGCACCGCTTCCGTCTCGTGCCGCAGGTCCGCGTCCTGCGCCAGGGCGCCGACGTCCACCGTGAGGTCGGACGCCTCGAAAGCCTGGGCGTAGAGATAGAGGTGCAGCAGCAGGAAGGCCTGGAACAGGAGCGGATCGGCCGGGTCGGCGGTCCGGGCCCGGGTGAAGTCGTCCACCAGCGCCAGGAAGGGGTCGTGCCGCGCCGCCTTCAGCGTCCAGCCCACCGTCTCGATGAAATAGGGATTGCCCTCGGCGAACTGGCCGCAATAGGAGGCCCACTGGTGGAACAGGTTGCGGAAGCAGAACACCATGCGCCCGCCGAACGCCTGCTTGAGCCCGCGCGCCCGGCCGAGGGCGCGGGTGCAGCTCAGCACCGGCACCTTGCCCAGGGCGCGGGCGTTGGTGATCAGCAGCTCCACATAATCGTTCTCGGCCGGCGCCAGGTCGCCCGAGGGCCCGCCCTGCGGAATGAAGCTTTCGAACGCCATCCGCGCGTTGAAGCCGCGGATGCCCCCGCCCTCCCGCAGCAGCGGCAGGAATTCGATGAAATAGGGCGCGCCGGGCGGATGCCGGGAGTTCCAGCTCTGGTAGTTCACCTCGGCGGCGCCGCCGCCGGTCAGCACGTCCAGATGCTCGTTGAAGATCTCGTAATAAGCGAGCGCCCCCGGCGCGGCGCGGAACTTCTGCCAGAGCCAGGTGCTGGAGGTGCGAAAGCTGGACAAAAGGAAGATGGGCGAGAGATCCGGCAGCGCGATGGGCTGCGCGCCGCCCTCGCGGCTGCCCGCCGGCAGGGCCGCGTCCCCGCCGCGCGGCGGCGCGATGCGCGCGAGGCCGCGCGAGGTCCAAGCGCCCTGAGACCCAGCGCCCTGAGACCCAGCCCCCTGAGACCCAGCCCCCTGAGACCCTTGGAGCTCCGGGGGCACGCTGCCGCCACGCCCGCGTTTGTGGATCGAGTCCGCCATGCCTCAACCGATCGTCCGCAAGATAGCTCGCAATTATCAGCCAGCCCGCCATCGAGACGGCAACATGACACCGCCATTCCTCGCAATACCGCCCAGGCAACGCCTAGGCTGCGACAGACGAAGGATGACGCAGCGATGTTATCCTCCATCGATCACGCCGCGCACGACTTGGCAAGCGAAGACGCTTCAACTCCCGCGTGCAGGCTCCTTTATCCCGCAGCTTGTGGACAGCTTGGAATTGCGCGGCTGCTCATCTTGCAGCGCAGCAGCGGGCGGGCGCGGGAGCACCGGCGGGCGGTTTCAAGGGGCATGTGGGGAGCCGCATGGCGTCCCGCGCGGCCGGGATCGGACCGGCCGCGCGGGACGGGACGGGTCAGGCCTTCAGCCGCTCCGCATGCCAGGCCACGTGGTCCGGCATGAAGGTGGAGATGAAGAAATAGGAATGGTCGTAGCCCTCGCGCATGTGCAGCGTGAGGGGAATGCCCGCGTCCGCGCAGGCGTCCGCCAGGAGGCCAGGGCGCAGCCCGGTCTCCAGGAAGGGGTCGGCCGTGCCCTGGTCCACCAGGAACTCCGGAAAACGGGCGCCGTCGGCGATCAGGGCGGTGGCGTCATAGGCCCGCCATGCCGCCGGATCGGCGCCGAGATACTTCTCCAGCGCCGGCCGCGACCAGTCGGCCGTGGACGGCTGGACGATGGGCGCGAAGGCCGAGCAGCTCTTGAAGCGGCCGGGATTCTTCAGCGCCAGCGTCAGCGCCCCGTGGCCGCCCATGGAGTGGCCGAAGATGCCCTGGCGGGACAGGTCCGCCGGGAAGTGCGCGGCGATCAGCTCGGGCAGTTCGTCGCGCACATAGGAGGCCATGCGGTAGTTGGCGGCATAGGGCGCCTGCGTCGCATCCACATAGAAGCCGGCGCCGGAGCCGAACTGCCAGTTGTCCGGCTCGTCCGGCACGCCCTCGCCGCGCGGCGAGGTATCGGGGCAGACGATGATGACGCCGTGCGCGGCGGCGGCCGCCCGGTACTCGCCCTTCTCCATGACATTGGCATGGGTGCAGGTGAGGCCGGACAGATACCACAGCACCGGCAGCGGGCCGGACGCCGCCTGCGGCGGCACGAAGACGGCGAAGGTCATCTCCGTCCCCGTGCTCCGCGAGGTATGGCGGTAGACCCCCTGGATGCCGCCGTGCGACTTCGCCTTGGAGACGGTCTGCATCAGTAGATGACCACCGAGCGGATCGACTTGCCCTCGTGCATCAGGTCGAAGGCGGTGTTGATCTCGTCCAGCGGCATTCTATGGGTGATCAGATCGTCGATATTGATCTTCCCCTCCATGTACCAGTCGACGATCTTCGGCACGTCGGTGCGCCCGCGCGCGCCACCGAAGGCGGTGCCGCGCCAGTTGCGGCCGGTGACGAGCTGGAACGGACGGGTGGAGATTTCCGCCCCCGCCGGCGCCACGCCGATGACGATGGAGGTGCCCCAGCCGCGATGGCAGGCTTCCAGCGCCTGGCGCATCACGTTCACGTTGCCGGTGCAATCGAAGGTGAAGTCGGCGCCGCCGTCGGTGAGCGACTGGATCGCGGCCACCACCTTGTCGGAGCCCACGTCGAGCGGGTTGATGAAGTCGGTCATGCCGAACTTCTTGGCGATCTCGACCTTGGACGGGTTGATGTCGACGCCGATGATCTTGTCGGCGCCGACCATGCGCGCGCCCTGGATCACGTTGAGGCCGATGCCCCCTAAGCCGAACACCACCACGTTCGCGCCCGGCCACACCTTGCCGGTGTAGACCACCGCGCCGATGCCCGTGGTGACGCCGCAGCCGATGTAGCAGATCTTGTCGAAGGGGGCGTCCTCGCGCACCTTCGCCAGCGCGATCTCCGGCAGGACGGTGAAGTTGGAGAAGGTGGAGCAGCCCATGTAGTGGAACACTTCGCCGCCGTCGCAGGAGAAGCGCGAGGTGCCGTCGGGCATCAGGCCCTGGCCTTGGGTTGCGCGGATCGAGGTGCACAGGTTGGAGCGCTGCGACAGGCAGGTTTTGCACTGCCGGCACTCGGGCGTGTAGAGCGGGATGACGTGGTCGCCGACCTTCAGCGAGGTGACGCCGGCGCCGATCTCGCGGACGATGCCCGCGCCCTCATGGCCGAGGATAGCCGGGAACTTGCCCTCGGAATCGAGGCCCGACAGCGTATAGGCGTCCGTATGGCACACTCCGGTGGCCATGATCTCCACCAGGACCTCGCCGGCCTTCGGCCCGCCGATCTCGATGGTTTCGATGGTGAGCGGCTTGTTGGCCTCCCACGCGACTGCGGCACGCGACTTCATGGGCAAACCTCCGGTAAAGAGCGCGGCTCTCCTGGCCGCTACTCGGCCTTGGCAATGAACGCAACTACTCTGCTGCCTCCCCGTGGGGAACAGTCTCGAACGGCGCATGGGGATCGCCGGGGGCAGTCTCCCATGCCAGGCCGGGAATGGCGATGATGCGCTGGCCACGACCGTCGGTGCGGCACACGATGGCGCCCTGCTCCTCCATATAGGCGAGCAGGCGCCGGGCGCGGCCCAGCGAGCGGCTGCCGTAGGCGTGGGCGACGCCCGCGTCCGAGGGGCAGGCGCGCCCGTCATGGGCGGCGCGGGCCAGCACCAGGAACACGCTCTGCATGTCCTCCGGCAATTGCCCGGCCATGGCGATGACCTCGCCCCAGGGCGAGCCGTCCTTCTCCAGTTCGCCGCTGTCGATGCCGGCATGGGCGATGGCGAGGCGGCGGCGGAAGGCGCGCAGGCTCAAGGGCTCGCCGGTGATGCGGCGGATGCGGCAGCGGACCAGGAAGTCCTGATAGAGCACCGCCGCCGTGCGGAAGCCGGCCTCGGGGTCGAGCAGGATCTCCTTCAGCGCCAGGTCGATCGCCTCCTGCCGCTCCTCCGGGCTCATGGCCGGAACCGGCGGGCCGGCCTCGCGCGGCGGCTCGCGGGTGGCACGGGCGAGCTGGGACAGGATGTTCTCGGTCGGCACCGGCGCCGGGGTCCGGCGCGGCGGGGGCGGCAGGCGGGTCTCCTCGTCCGGGGCGGCGGTGAAGATCAGCTCCTGCATGTCCTCCTGCGGCACCGCCTCCGGCAGCGGCAGCAGGCGCGGCGTCACCGAGCGCGCGCCGGTCTCCACCTCGCCGATCTTCACCGGCAGCGGCCGGCGCGACACGGCGGGGCCGAGTGCGACGAAATGGCCCGCCTGAAGATCGCGGAACATCTCCGCCTGGCGGCGCTCCATGCCCAGGAGATCGGCGGCGCGGGCCATGTCGATGTCGAGGAAGGTGCGGCCCATGAGGAAGTTGGAGGCTTCCGCCGCCACGTTCTTGGCCAGCTTGGCGAGGCGCTGGGTGGCGATGACCCCGGCGAGGCCGCGCTTGCGGCCGCGGCACATCAGGTTGGTCATGGCGCCCAGCGACACCTTGCGCGTCTCGTCCGACACCTCGCCGCCCACCGCGGGGGCGAACAGCTGCGCCTCGTCCACCACCACCAGCATGGGGTACCAGTGGTCGCGCTCGGCATCGAACAGCCCGCCCAGGAAGGCGGCGGCGGCGCGCATCTGCTGCTCGCTGTCCAGGCCCTCCATGTCGAGCACGACGGAGACGCGGTGCTGACGCACCCGGCTCGCCACCCGGTGCAGGTCCGCCTCGTTGCGGGCGGCATCCACCACCACGTGGCCGTACTTCTCGGCCAGCGAGACGAAATCACCCTCGGGGTCGATCACCGCCTGCTGTACCCACGGGGCGCTCTGCTCCAGCAGGCGGCGCAGCAGGTGCGACTTGCCCGAGCCGGAATTGCCCTGCACCAGCAGGCGGGTGGCCAGAAGCTCCTCGAGATCGAGGGGTACGGGCGCACCCGGACCGGACAGACCGAGCTCGATCGAAACCTTCATCGGCCCAGAATCCTCACGCGCCGCCGGACGGCCCTCTGAATGCGAAGGCTCAAGTCATAGCGATTCCCCCCGCCGTTTCAACCGTGCCGGCGCGCGCGGCTGCTCAGGCGCGGTGGCGATCCGGGTGGTGGAAGGCCAGCACCACAACCACCGAGGATAAAGCCAGGCAAGCCATGAGAATGAAGCCGTCGGTGAACGACCCGCGCAGGCTCAGCACCCAGCCGGTGATCGCCGGGGCGAGGAAGCCGGCGAGCGCGAAGGCGAAGTCCATGATGCCGAGGGCGGTGGCGGCGCGCTCGGGCACCACGTCCACGTTCACCGCATAATAGGCCGCGTTGGAGCCCATGGAGGCGGCGACCGCGATGGTGATGCCGACCAGCGCCACGGTGAGGTTGTCGGTGAAGGCCACCGGCACGATGGCCAGCGCGGCGACGAGCTGCGAGCCGGCGATGAGATAGGAGCGCGCCACCCGCAGCCGGCCGGTGGTCTTCATCAGATGGTCGGACCAGCGGCCCATGGCCCACAGCACCACGGCGGCGGCGAGCCAGGGCAGCACGGTGAACAGGCCCACCGCCTTGAGGTTCAGCCCGTACACCTGCTCCAGATAGCTGGGCAGCCAGGACATGAAGAAGAACAGGAAATAGCCGAACACGAAGAAGGCCCAGTAATTGGCCAGCAGCGTGGGATTGCGCAGCAGCAGCCGCATCAGCCCCTCGCGCGGCGCATCCGGCGTGGGCGGGGCGGGCCGGGCGGGATCGGCGGCGCGGATGTGGGCCAGCTCCGCCGCGTTGACGAAGCGGGACTCCTCCGGCCGGTTGCGGAAGCAGAGCCACCACAGCGGCACCCACAGCACCGAGAGCAGGAACAGCACGCCGAACGCCGCCCGCCAGTCCAGGAGAGCGAGCAGCTGGGTCACGATCGGCCCGCCGATGGCGAGCGCGATGGGCACCGCCACCAAAGCGTTGCCGAGCGCGGTCGCCCGCTCCTCCGGCGCCAGCCAGCGGCTCACCGCGCCGGTGAGCGCGGGGAAGTTCGGCCCCTCCGACACGCCCAGCAGGACCCGCGCCGCATAGAGCGAGGCGAAGCCGGTGGCGAGCGCGGTGGCGCCGATGGACAGGCTCCACAGCATCGCCGCCAGGGTGAGGACGAGGCGGGCGCCGTAGCGGTCCACCGCGAAGCCGCCGAGCAGGGTAGTGAGCGCATAGCCGACGCCGAAGGCGCCGAGGATGGTGCCCGCCGCGGCCGGCGACAGGCCGAGGTCGCGCTCCATGGCCGGGATGGCGTAGGAGATGGCCGCCCGGTCCACGTAATTGACCACGGTGATGGCGAACAGCAGGAAGATCACGAACCAGCGGTACCTCGTCGCGACCATCTGCCTCTCTCCTTGCCGTGCCCCGTCGGGCGGAACCCTAGACCAGATCCGCCGCTGCGGATGGTGCTGTCATGCGCCACGCGTGCGAAGCGGCTAACGGTTGTCCAGTTCCGCCAGGGTGCGGGCGATGGCCTCGCGCGCCGCCGGAATGTGGCCGACCAGCGTCAGCGCCACGTTGCGCATGTGCCGGGCGGCGGGGGAGGTGACGGCCGCCACGCGGGTCATCTTGTCGGTGATGCTTACCACGCCCTCCGCCACGCGGTGGCGGGCGGCGGCCCAGGCATCGAGCGGCGCCTCGTCGCCGGTGCGCACCGCCGCCAGCAGTGGGTCGGCGAGCGACACCGCGTCCTGGATGCCGGTGTTCATGCCCTGCCCGCCGGCCGGGCTGTGCACATGGGCGGCGTCGCCGCACAGCAGGATGCGCCCGGCGCGCGGGGTGGCGGCGACGCGGTGGTGGATGCGGAAGCGCGAACTCCACACCGTCTCGGTGATCCGGCACGCGCCCGCGCCGAGGGACCGCGCGTCCATCATCGCCTGCACGAAGGCCGCATCGGGCTGCGCCGGCGCGGTCTCCGTGGTGGCGACGATGCGGAAGCGGTCCTCCGGCAGCGGCGCCACCATGATGAAGCCGGCGGGGGAGAAGAACAGCGTCACCTCCTCCCGGCTCAGCGGCCAGTCCATGCGCACGTCGGCGAGGATGAAATCCTCCGGATAGGTCGCGCCCTCGAACGGCACGCCGGCCGCGTCCCGCGCGGCGCTGTGCATGCCGTCGCACCCCACCAGCCAGCGCGCGGCGACGGTGGCCTTGGCTCCGTCCCGGACCACATCCACCTGCACCCCCTTGGGGCCCGGCCACACCGCCACCGCCTCCGCCGGACGCACCACCGCGCCGCCGAGCGCGGTGAGGCGGTCCAGCAGAATCGCCTCGGTGACGTCCTGCGGGCACATGAGGGTGAAGGGAAAGGCGGTGGCCAGATGATCGAACGGCACGCTGGCGAGCACGCGGCCGCCCTCGCGCACGGTGAACAGCGGCACCTTCAGCCCCGCCGCCAGCAGCGCCGGCACCAGGCCCAGCGGCTCCAGCACCTCGAGGGTGCGGGCATGGATCACCGCCGCGCGCGAGGTGTTGGCGCCCGCCGCCTGCTTGTCGATCAGCAGCGGCGTGGCGCCGGCCGTGCGCAAGGCGGTGGCGAGCGCAAGGCCGGTGGGGCCGGCGCCGATGATGAGGATGTCGGTGGCGGCGGGAAGCTGGGACATGGATCTCACCCGTGCGGGGCTGATTGCCAGAGGCGCCAGCATAGCTTTACTGCTCGCGCGCGCCACCCTGCCCCGCGCCAGCCGCCGGGCCCAGACGAGCCTTGATCCCCATGCCGGTCCGCCCCCTCGTGCGTTTTCCCGATCCCCGCCTGCGCGCGGTGGCCGCCCCCGTCACCGCCTTCGACGCCGCGCTGGCCGACCTTGCCGCCGACCTGCTGGACACGCTGCGCGCGGCGCCGGGCATCGGCATCACCGCGCCGCACGTGGGCGTGCCGCTGCGCCTCGTGGTGCTGGATCTGCCGGAGGGCGGCGGCCCCGCCACCTATGTGAACCCCGTCGTGACCCAATCCTCGGCCGACCTGCGGCGCTATCCCGAAGGCAGCGTCTCCATGCCCGGCGTGGTGGAGGACGTGGAGCGCCCGGCGCGGGTGAGCGTGCGCTATCAGGATCTCGACGGCGCCTTCCACGAGGTGGAGGCGGACGGCCTGCTGGCGGTGTGCCTCCAGCACGAGATCGACCAGCTGGACGGCCTGTTCTGGACCCACCGCCTCTCCCGCCTCAAGCGCGAGCGGGTGGTGAAGAAATACGAGAAGCAGCAGCGCGCCGGCTGACGCCGCTCACAGCACGGTGGAGGCTTCCGCCGGCGAGTGGCTGAGCGCGTGGGCCATGTATTCCAAGGCGTGGCGCACCTTGTCGCGGCTGACCGGGCCGCCGAGGCAGACGCGGGCGGCCTCCGGCGGGTTGCCGTCGACGCAGAAGGCGTCGCTCGCCACGATGCCGATGCCGGTGGCCTGCATGTGGCCGACGAAAGCCGATCTCGTCCACGGCGCGGGCAGTTCCACCCAGAGGTTGAAGCTGAGCGGATCGGCGCGGAAGGTGCCGGCGGGGAGGATCTGGCTCGCCATCGCCTGCCGGGCGCCGGTCTCGGCGCGGATGAAGCGCAGGATGGTGTCGGCGGTGCCGTCCTCGATCCAGCGGGTGGCCAGCGCCACGGTGAGCGGGGAAGCCATGACGTTGGCCGCCCGCAGCGCCGCCGCGAACGGCCAGCCGGCCCGCGCCTCGGGGGCGATCACATAGGCCGCGCGCAGGCCCGCGCCGATGCATTTGGCGAGGCCCGCCACATGCCAGGTGAGATCCGGGGCCATGGCGGCGAGCGGCGGCAGGCCGTGGGCGGGGATGAAGCCGTAGGCGTCGTCCTCGACGATCTTGAGCCCCACCCGCCGGGCCACCGCGACGATGGCGGCGCGCCGCGCCTCGGGAATGGTCAGCGTGGTCGGGTTCTGCAAGGTGGGGTTGAGGTAGAGCGCCTTGGGCTTCAGCCGCTTCACCGCATCCGCCAGGGCGTCGGGGTCGATGCCGTCCGCGTCCATGGGCAGGCCCACCAGCCGGATGCCGAGCTGGGCGGCGATGGAGCGGGCGCCGGGATAGGTCAGCGCCTCGCACAGGATGACGTCGCCGGGCTTGGCCAGCAGCTGGAAGATGCCCACCAGCGCGGCATGGGCGCCGGGGGTGACGAACACCCGCTCCTGCGCCGGCACCAGCGCGCGGCGGCCGAGCCAGGCGGAGGCGGCGTCCTTGTCCGCCGGGGCGCCGCCGAAGCTCTGGTAGCGCAAGAGCGCCACGAGATCGCGGCCGACCTCCGCCAGCCCCTCCTGCATGCGCGCGATCAATTCGGGATCGTCCGGCTCCGGCGGCAGGTTCATGGTCAGGTCGACGAGGTCCGGCCGCAGGGTGCGCCCGCGCGGCTCGGCCTTGGGCAGGCCGCGCACGAAGGTGCCCTGGCCGACGCGGCTTTCCACCAGGCCGCGCTTCTGCGCCTCCACATAGCCGCGGGCGACGGTGGTGAAGTCGATGTCCAGCCGGCCGGCGAGCTTGCGCTGCGGCGGCAGGCGGTCGCCCACCGAGAGGCGCCCGGCGCGGATGTCCTCGGCGATGAGGTCGGCGATGGCGAGGTAGCGCGGCTTGTCGCTGCGCGTCAGGTCCGGCGTCCAGTCCAGCATGTGCGTCTTCGTCTTGTGCGCGGTCCGGCATTCCGCCGGGGCGAAATTGACTGTATAGTGTTGCATCGCAGCCGTGTCACGTCTCCGGCCGCTGCGGCATGGCGTCTTGTCGCGTCCGACGCCCCGTCATTTGCGCATCAAATATGCAACAGACTGGCGCCCGCGCGGGCATCCGCTTATCCCGCAGGCAACGCCCGGCAACGCTTTAGGTCCGTTTTATTGAATGTATTTTTGAATGCATTCATTGAACCGCAATGCCTGCATCGAAGGGCCGCGCAACTGGCACATTGATTGCAAAACTCTCCATCGACCGCCCCAGGACGAGCCGCCCGCGGTCCTGCAACATGGAGAGAGTGATGCCCGCCGTGACCGCCCCCGCCCACCAGAAGGGTGATTTCTTCGTCGATTACGAGGACAAGAAGTTCGAGGACGTGAAAGCCCAGCCGGGCGAGAAGGCCCTCGTCACCTTCCACACGGTGGCGTTCGAAGGCTCCATCGGCTTCGTCAACCTGCTCCAGGCCACCCGCCTCAAGCGCAAGGGCTTCGAGACCTCCATCCTGCTCTACGGCCCCGGCGTCACGCTCGGCGTGCAGCGCGGCTTCCCCAAGCTCGGCGACGAGGCCTTCCCCGGCCACATGAACTTCAACAACCAGATCACCAAGTTCATCGAGGAAGGCGGCAAGGTCTATGCCTGCCGCTTCGCGCTCCAGGCGCTCTACGGCCATGGTGAGCCCTCGCTCATCCCCGGCATCGTCCCGATCAGCCCGCTGGACGTGCTCGACCTGGTGCTGCTGCACCGGCGCGACAACGCCTTCATCCTCGACACCTGGACGCTCTGAGGATCGCCCCAAGCGACAGGTCCCCTCTCCCGCAAGCGGGAGAGGGCTTCCGTCCCGCCACCAACGGAGAAGAGGATGCACACCCCCGAGAAGCGCATCGTCCGCGCCGCCGCGGCGCAGATCGCGCCCGATCTCGACGACGGCATGGGCACGCTGGAGCGCGTGCTCGCCGCCCTCAAGGAGGCGGCAGGCAAGGGCGTGGAATTCATCGTCTTCCCCGAGACGCTCCTGCCCTGGTATCCCTATTTCTCCTTCATCGCCCCGCCGGTGCTCACCAGCGCCGAGCACATGCGGCTCTACGAGCATGCCGTCACCGTGCCCGGCCCGGTGACGGAGGCCCTCTCCGCCGCCGCCCGCCGCTTCGGCATGGTGGTGGTGGTCGGCATCAACGAGCGCGACCACGGCTCGCTTTACAACGCGCAGCTGATCTTCGACGCCGACGGGTCGCTCAAGCTCAAGCGCCGCAAGATCACCCCCACCTTCCACGAGCGCATGATCTGGGGCCAGGGCGACGGCGCCGGGCTTCAGGTGGTGGACACCAAGGTCGGCCGCGTCGGCGCGCTGGCCTGCTGGGAGCATTACAATCCCCTCGCCCGCTACGCCTTGATGGCGCAGCACGAGGAGATCCACGCCGCGCAATTCCCCGGCTCCATGGTCGGCCCCATCTTCGCCGAGCAGATGGAAGTGACCATCCGCCACCATGCGCTGGAGAGCGGCTGCTTCGTGGTCAACGCCACCGGCTGGCTCACCGAGGGCCAGATCGCCCGCATCTCGCCCGACGAGAAGCTGCGCCGCGCGCTGACCGGCGGCTGCATGACCGCCATCGTCAGCCCGGAAGGCAGCCATCTTGTGCCGCCGCTCACCAGTGGGGAAGGCCTGCTGGTGGCCGATCTCGACATGAGCCTCATCACCAAGCGCAAGCGCATGATGGACAGCGTCGGCCATTACGCCCGGCCGGAGCTGCTCAGCCTCCATATCGACACCCGCCCGGCGCAGCCCATGCAACCGGCCGCCGTCCAGCCCTTCTTCGGGAGCCGTAGCGATGAAGCAGACGCATCCGACCGCCGCCCCCATCAGCCCTCTGCCGACGGCGGAGCTGATGACCGAATTGCAGTCCTACGGGGTCCGGCTCGCTGATCCCGACGCCGGGGCGCAGAGCCGGCGCGGCGGCGCCGGCCCCTCCGACCACAAGGCCATGACGCTGGACGGCATGACCATCATGGTCCCCGTCCACACCGCGCCGGCGGCCCAGAGCCCGTTCGAGATCGCCCAGGTGCCAAGCGGCGCCACGCGCATCCTGCGCGACGGCCTGCCGCTGGCGGAGGTCTCCTTCCCCCGCCGCCCGCGCTTCTACGACCTCGTCTCCACCGACGGCGTGCCCTATTGGAAGATCGCCACCCTGCACGGCCGCGACGTGCTCGCCACCACCGTGTTGCAGGAGTGCGTGCGCTACCAGAGCCGGGCCAAGACCTGCCAGTTCTGCGCCATCGGCCAGTCGCTGGCCGCCGGGCGCACCATTGCCCGCAAGACGCCGCAGCAGCTCGCCGAGGTGGCGAAGGCCGCCGTGGCGCTGGACGGCGTGACCCACATGGTGATGACCACCGGCACCCCGCCCGGCAAGGATCGCGGCTGCGCGGTGCTGGCCGAGAGCGCCGCCGCCGTGAAGGCCGCCGTGGACCTGCCCATCCAGGTGCAATGCGAGCCGCCGGACGACGACGCGTGGTTCGCCCGCATGAAGGAAGCGGGCGCAGATTCGCTCGGCATGCATCTGGAAGCCGTGACGCCGGAGGTGCGCGCCCGCATCATGCCCGGCAAGGCGCAGGTGCCGATCGAGCGCTATCTTTCCGCATTCGAGGCCGCCGTGCCGGTGTTCGGCAAGGGGCAGGTCTCCACCTACATCCTCGCCGGGCTGGGCGACACGCGCGAAGCCATCCTCGCCATGTGCGAGGCTCTGCTGGCGCGCGGCGTCTATCCCTTCGTGGTGCCGTTCGTGCCCATCTCCGGCACGCCGCTGGAGCACCATCCCGCGCCCCAGCCCGCCTTCATGAAATCCGTGCTCCAGCCGCTGGCGGACATGGTGCGCGCGGCGGGCCTTCGGGCCACCGACATCAAGGCCGGCTGCGGCAAGTGCGGCGCCTGCTCGGCGCTCTCCACCTATGAGCGGGGGATCGGCTGATGTTCGATGCCTTCAAGCCGTTCACGGCGGCCGAGTTCCAGGTGAAGTTCGCCACCGAGGGCTGGGAGCGGGCCGGCGCCAGCGCCTTGCGCAGACAGGTCTTCTGCGGCGAGCAGGGGCTATTTTCGGGCGATGACCGCGACGCCATCGATGACGCCGCCATTCCCATCGTCGCGCTCTCGCTGTGGGGCGTGGCGGCGGATGCGGTGGTGGGTACCGTGCGCATCCACGAGGCCGAGCCCGGCACGTGGTGGGGCTCGCGCCTCGCGGTGGCGGAGGACTATCGCCATGTGGGCACGCTCGGCGCCTCGCTCATCCGCCTCGCCGTCTCCTCCGCCCATGCGCGCGGCTGCCGGCGCTTCCTCGCTCATGTGCAGAGCCAGAACGCGCTGCTGTTCCGCCGCCTGCGCTGGCGCACGCTGGAGGAGATCGAGCTGGTGGGCCGCCCGCACCATCTGATGGAGGCGGACCTCAGCTACTATCCGCCGTTCGCCGCCGCCGAGACCGGTTTCCTCGCCTTTCCCCGGCGGGCGGCCTGATGGACCGCGCCCTCGCCAGCCTCGCGGACACGCTGCGCGCAAGCGCCGGCCTTGCCAGCAAGGCGGACATCGCTGCCGTCGCCGCCCGCCTCGGCCTGAATGGCGCGGGCGCGGTGCCGGTGGGCGATGATTGCGCCGCCATTCCCGATGGCGACGGCTTCCTGCTGCTGGCCATCGAGGGCTTCATGAACGCCTTCGTGGCGGGGGACCCGTGGTTCGCCGGCTGGTGCGGGGTGATGGTGAACGCCTCCGACATCGCCGCCATGGGCGGGCGCCCGCTCGCCGTGGTGGATGCGGTGTGGGCCGATGGCGAAGCGGGCGCGCAGCCGGTGCTGGAGGGCCTGGCCGCCGCTTCCGCCGCCTTCGGCATTCCGGTGGTGGGCGGGCATACCAATATCCGCAGCGATCGCGGCCAGCTCTCCGTCGCCATCCTCGGCCGGGCGAAGCGCCTGCTCACCAGCTTCGACGCCCAGCCGGGGCAGGCGCTGGTGGCGGCCATCGACCTGCGCGGGCGCTATCGCGAACCCTTCTCCAACTGGGAGGCCGCCACCGACGCCCCGCCGGCGCGGCTGCGCGGCGACATGGAGCTGCTGCCCGAGATCGCGGAAGCCGGCCTGTCGCGCGCGGCCAAGGACATCAGCCAGGGCGGCGTGATCGGCACCGCCGCCATGCTGGCGGAGACCTCCGGCGTCGGCGCGCGCATCGATCCCGACGCGGTGCCCCGGCCCGAGGGGGTGGATCCCGCCCGCTGGCTGACCACCTTCCCCAGCTACGGCTATCTCTTCGCCGCCGATCCCGCCGACGTGCCGGCGCTCACCGCGCGCTTTTCCGGGCGCGGCATCGCCGCCGCCGCCATCGGCACGGTGACGGCCGAGCTGCAGGTGGTGATCGCGCGCGGCGCCGCGCGGGAGGTGATCTGGGACTTCTCCCGCCGTCCCCTGCTCGGCTGCGCGCCCGCGGGAGCCGCCGCATGAGCCTCTCCATCGCCCTCCTTACCCATTCCACCAACCCGCGCGGCGGGGTGGTCCATGCGCTGGAGCTGGGCGAGGCGCTGACGCGCCTTGGCCAGTCCGCCTGCGTCCACGCCCCCGACGCCGGCGGCCGGGGCTTCTTCCGCCCCGCCGCCTGCGTCACGGCGAGCGTGCCCGCGCGTCCGGTCGCCGGCGACACCACCGCGCTGGTGGCGGCGCGCATCGCCGATTACGTGGCCCATTTCGAGCATCCCGCGCACCGGCGCTTCGATGTCTTCCACGCCCAGGACGGCATCTCCGGCAATGCGCTGGCGACGCTGAAGGCGCGCGGCCTCATTCCCGGCTTCGCCCGCACAATCCACCACATGGACGCCTTCGCCGACCCGGTGCTGAACGACCTCCAGCACCGCTCCATCGCGCAGGCCGACGCGCTGTTCGTGGTCAGCCGGGCATGGCGGGAGCGCATCGCCGAGGTGTTCGGCCGCGATGCGACGCTGGTGGGCAACGGGGTGGACACCGCCCGCTTCTCCCCCGCGCCCGACGGCCGCGAGGCGGGCCTGCGCGCCCGGCTCGGGCTCGGGGCGGGGCCGGTGATCCTGGCGGTGGGCGGCATCGAGCAGCGCAAGAACACGCTGGCCATCCTCAACGCCTTCATCCAGCTGCGCGCGCTGCATCCCGCCGCGCAACTGGTGATCGCCGGGGGCGCTTCGCTGCTGGACCATGACGCCTACCGCCAGGCCTTCCGCCATGCGCTGCGGGCAAGCCCGCTGCCGCCGGGCGCGGTCGTCGTCACCGGGCCGCTGGCGCAGGACGACATGCCGGCGCTCTACCGCATCGCCGATGCGCTGGCCTTCCCCTCGCTGAAGGAGGGCTTCGGCCTGGTGGTGCTGGAGGCGATGGCCAGCGGCATCCCGGTGGTGGCGCCGGCCATCGCCCCCTTCACCGAATATCTCGGCCCCGGCGACGTGGCGTGGTGCGACCCGACTGCCGCCCGGTCCATCGCCGACGCGCTCGCCGCCGCCCTTACCCCCGCCCTGCGGCGCCGCCTGGTGGCGGCGGGCGCCCGCGTCGCCCGCGCCCATGGCTGGGACGCCACCGCCGCCGCGCATCTGGCGGCCTATGACCATCTCGCGGAGCCCGCTCATGCCTGAAATGCGCTTCCACATCCGCTGGCCCGACGGGCGCGCGGAGGCCTGCTATTCGCCCTCGCTGGTGATCAAGGACTATTTCGCCCCCGGCGAGACCTATGCGCTGGCGGACTTCCTCAATCGCAGCCGCGCCGCGCTGACCATCGCCAGCGACCGGGTGAAGGCCAGATACGGCATGCCCTGCTCGCTCGCCCTCGGCCAGCTGGCCCGCATCGAGGCGGCGGGCGCCGCCTTTTCCAACACGCCCGATCCCCGCGTCCATGTGGACGCCTTCGAGGAATGACCCGCGCGCCCGCGCGACGCGAGACCAGGAGAGAGACCATGCCCGAGGCAGCGAGTGAAACGGTTCCCCATCACGCCGTCGTCGTCATCGGCGGCGGACAGGGGGGCCTGTCCATCAGCCATTATCTGAAGGCCGCGAAGCTCGATCACGTGGTGTTCGAGAAGGACGTGGCCATGGGCGCGTGGTCCAAGCAGCGCTGGGACAATTTCTGCCTCGTCACGCCCAACTGGCAGTGCGCCCTGCCCGGCCACCCCTATGACGGGCCGGAGCCGGACGGCTTCATGAAGAAGGACGAGATCATCGCCTATCTCGACGCCTTCCGGCGCAAGGTGGACGCCCCCCTGCGCGAGGGCGTGGCGGTCCGCCGCGTGAAGCCCCGCGCCGGCGGCGGCTTCGAAGTGACGACCAGCGCCGGCACGGTGACAGCCGACCAGGTGGTGGCGACCTCCGGCGGCTACCACACCCCCATCGTCCCGCGCTTCGCTGAGCGCCTGCCCAAGTCCATCCGCCAGATCCATTCCGAGCAGTATCGCAATGCCCAGGCCCTGCCCGAAGGCGAGGTGCTGGTGGTGGGCTCCGGCCAATCCGGCGCGCAGATCGCCGAGGACCTGCACCTCGCCGGCCGCAAGGTGCATCTGGCGGTGGGCGACGCGCCGCGCTGCGCCCGTTTCTATCGCGGCAAGGACGTGGTCACCTGGCTGGCGGACATGGGCTATTACGACATGCCCGTGGAGCGCCACCCCCTGCGCGAGGGGGTGCGCGACAACACCAACCATTATGTCACCGGCCGCGACGGCGGGCGCGACATCGACCTGCGCCGGTTCGCCTTGGAGGGCATGCGCCTCTACGGCCTGCTGGACGCGCTGGACGGCACCACGCTGACCTTCGCTCCCACCCTCACCGCATCGCTGGACGAGGCGGACCGGGTCTATAACGGCATCAACGCCGCCATCGATAAGTACATCGCGGAGAACGGCATCGACGCCCCGCCGTCCTCCGTCTACACGCCGGTGTGGGCCCCGGAGACCGAGCCGGCGGCGCTCGACCTGGAGGCGGCCGGCATCACCGCCATCATCTGGTGCATCGGCTTCCAGCCGGATTTCCGCTGGCTGGACGCGCCGGTGTTCAACGGCGCGGGCCATCCCCAGCATCATCGCGGCGTCACGCAGGTGCCGGGGGTCTATTTCCTCGGCCTGCCCTGGCTGCACACCTGGGGCTCCGGCCGCTTCTCCGGCATCGACCGCGACGCGCGCTACGTGGGCGAGCGCATCGCCGAGCTCGCCAACGGCGAAGCCCCGCGCCTGATGGCGGCGGGCTGAGCGGTGAGCCTCATCCCCTTCCCCCGCCGCAGCCCCGCCGGGGCGGCCCGCTTGCCCGCGCCGGAGCCGCTGGCGCCGCGCGTGCTGGTGGGCATGCCGCACCTCGCCCTGGGCGGCCTGTCGGAAACCTGGCTGCTGAAGGAATGCGGCCACCGCCACTGGTTCCTGCTGGCGCAGGCGGCGGGCGAGGGGGTGCCGGACTTCCGCGACGCGGACGGTGCGCCGGTCTATGCCGCCTTCTGCGGCGCCAGCATCGCGCGCGGGCGGCTCGATCTGGTGGCGGAGAACGACACGCTGGCGTTCGCCTCCTCGCTCGCCCGCATCTCGGCGACGCAGTTCGCCAGCCGCCATGTTGTCACCCTCGGCGAGGAGACGGTGGCGGAGGTGGAACTGGTCTCGGTGTTCGTGAAGCGGCTGGAGCCGGGGCGCAACCGGCAGGTGGCGCGGGTGCGCCCGCAGGGCCTGCCGCCGCTCGGCCCCGGCGCGGTGAGCCGCACCTCCGCGCTCGCCGCCGCCTTGCGCGGCGGGCGCTGGGACACCCACATGGGCTTTGCCCGCGACGGCGCGCGCGAGACCGCCCGCCTCCTCATCAACCCCTGCCCGTCGCAGGATTTCAACGGCGCCCACTTCCTCTATTTCGCCGCCTTCCAGGCCTTCGCCGACCGCGCCGAATGGGAATGGCTGGGGCTCCCGCCGGCCACGGTGACGCTGGCGCGGGACATTCTCTATTTCGGCAATATCGAGCCGGGCGAGCGGCTGTCCGCCTGCCTGCTGGGCCACGCCCGCGAGGGGCGGGAGACCCGCCACTGGCTGCGCCTGGAGCGCGAGGACGGCGCGCGGCTGGCGGACATCTTCACCCGCCGCCGCGCGCCCTGAAGCACCCCGCCTATTGCTTCTCGATGCCCGCCTTGTCGATCACCGCCGTCCATTTGGCGATGTCGGAGGCGAGGCGCGCGCCCAGCTCCTGCGGCGTGCTCGCCTTCGCCTCGATGCCGAGGTCGAGCAGCTTCTTCTTCACCTCCGGCAGGGCCACCACCTCGCGGATCGCCGCGTTCAGCGTGGCGATGACCTCCTGCGGCGTGCCGGCGGGGGCGAAGATGGCGTTCCAGGAGGTGACGTCGAACCCCTTCACCCCGCTCTCGTCCACCGTCACCAGATCCGGCGTCACCGCCGAGCGCGCCGGGCCGGACGAGGCGAGGGCGCGGATCTTCTTGTCCGCCATCATCGCCCGGGCAGAGGCGTAGCTGTCGATCATCAGATCAACATCGGCCCTGGTGGTGGCGATGACGAGGTCCGGCGTGGTCTTGTAGGGCACGATGGTGAAATCGATGCCGGCCATGGACTTGAACAGCTCGGCGGAGAGATTCTGGCTGGAGCCCACATTCACCGTGCCGACGTTCAGCACGCCGGGATTGGCCTTGGCGAAGGCCACCAGATCCCGCACCGATTGGTATTTGGACGCGCCGTTGGTGAGGAACAGGAAGTCGAAAGTGCCGAGCGAGGAGACCGGGGCGAAATCCTTCACCGGATTGAACGGCAGCTTCTTGAACAAGGGCACCGAGATGGCCGTGCCGTTGGTGAGCAGCACCAGTGTATAGCCGTCGGCGGTGGCCTGGAGCGCGGAGCGCGCGGCGGTGATGCCGCCGGCGCCCGGCTGGTTGTCGATGACGAACTGCTGGCCGAGCTTCTCGGTCAGCTTTTCCGCCACCACGCGCACGGTGATGTCGGCGATGCCGCCGGGGCCGAACGGCACCAGGATGCGCACCGGGCGGGTGGGATAGGCGGTCTGGGCGGAGGCGGTGGCAAGGAAAGCGGGCACGAGGCAGATTGCCAGCGCGAGCGCCACTGCGCAGCCGGCGGCGATCCGGGCGAACGGGTTCATGGTCTTCCTCCCTGAGGTGGGGCGGCGCCGGTATCCTCCGGCGTCCGTCGTCGTGTCCGCGCGCTCAGAGCCTGATCCGACCAGGTTGAACCAACCTGATCGGTTAATCAGTCTCTCACGTGTTGTTGGAGAGCGATTCACGACCCGCATCGGAGCACCGACGTGCTTCGAGGCGGGTCGATCGCCCTCTAGAGCATTTCTCCGTTTCTTCGAATCGGTGAAATTCTCTATCTACTTGTTTGATCGCGTTTTCTTCACGCGAACCGGAATCCACTTCGCTCGAAAACGCTCTAGCCGTCCGCGTCCGGCAGATCGTCCACATAGACGAGGCCCGCCGCCGCCAGCGGTTCGCGCATCTTGTACATGTCGAGGCCGAGCACACCGGAGGCGAGCTTCGCCCGCTTCTCGCCCTCGTTGGCCTCGCGGGCGGCGGCCTTCTCCGCCACCTCGGCGGCGCGGGCGCGCGGCACCACGACGACGCCGTCGTCATCCGCCACCACCACGTCGCCGGCCTCGACCAGCGCCCCGGCGCAGACCACCGGCACGTTGACGCTGCCGACGGTGGCCTTCACCGTGCCCTTGGCGGAGATGGCGCGCGGCCACACCGGGAAGCCCATCTCGGTCAGGGTCTTCACGTCGCGGCAGCCGGCGTCGATGACGAGGCCGACCGCGCCGCGCGCCTTGAACGAGGTGGCCAGAAGGTCGCCGAACATGCCGTCGGTATTGTCGGTGGTGCAGGCCACCACCACGATGTCGCCGGGCTTAATCTGCTCGGCGGCCACGTGGAGCATCCAGTTGTCGCCCGGCTGGGCGAGCACGGTGATGGCGCTGCCGGCCACCTGCGCGCCGGCATAGATCGGCCGCATGTAGGGCTTCATCAGCCCGATGCGGCCCATGGCCTCGTGCACCGTGGCCGAGCCGAAGCCGGCCAGCTGGTCGATCACCGCCCCATCGGCGCGGCGGACGTTGCGGACGACGAGGCCGGTCATGCCAATTCCTCCAGCACCATGGGGAACAGGCGCTGATAGGCTTCGCCATAGGTCATGGCCCGGCCGGAGTTGCGGCCGCCCTGCATGCCCCGGTTCAGCGCCACGCGGGTGTAATACTCCCAGAGGTGCTTCTGCGCCGCCAGCACCTCGAACGCCTTGCGCTTCACCTCCCACACGTCGTCGATATTGAGGATGACGTTGGGCTTGTAGTCGCACTGCTCCGGCTGGTGCGGCTCGAACAGGAACACCGGCGGGGCGGCATAGGCGCGGGCCGGGTCCGGCTTGTGGCCGGCCGCCTGGGCGATGATGCGGGCCTCCTGGGCGAGGCGGGTCGCCTCCGGATGGTCCACATTGTAGGGATCGTTCAGCGAGTGGGTGAGGACGAAGGCCGGCGCCTCCTCGCGATAGATGTCGATCAGCCGATCAAGAATGGCCTCGGTGCCGCGCAGCGGATAGTCGCCGGCATCGAAGAACTCGATCTCGGCCCCGAGGATGCCGGCCGCCTCGGCGGCTTCCGCCTTGCGCTGGGCCTTGACGTCCTCCAGCTTCACGCCGGCGGTCTTCCAGGCCCACTGGCTCTCGCCGCGCTCGCCATACGACAGGCAGGCGATCTTCACCTTGTAGCCCTTGCGCGCATGCAGGGCGATGGCGCCGCCCGCGCGCCAGACGAAATCGCCCGGATGGGCGGTGATGACGAGGGCCGACTTCTGGTGCGACATGGTGTTCTCAGCCTTTTATCAAACAGGACCGGCGCCGGCTCATTCGGCGGCGGCGGACAGGGCGGACGCGGCGGCGATGACGCCGGGGCGCACGAACACCCGCCCGTCGAACAGCGGGCGGGCGGTGCGCAGAAGCCCGGCGCGCAGCACCTCGGGGGCCTCCGCCGTGCCGCCCAGTTCGAGCCGCACGGAGAATTCCCCGGTGGGATGCTCCACCGAGAGCGTCTTCACCGGCCCGTCCGGCATCACCGCCACGGCGGCGGCGGGCGTGCCGGGCAGCGCGCAGGCGGTGGCCACCGTGACCGCCGCGAACACGCCGATGGAGGCGTGGCATTCATGCGGGATGAAGCTGCGGGTGGAGATCGCGCCGCCCGCCTTGGGCGGCGCCACCAGGATCATCTTCGGCACCACCTTGGGGCCGACGTCGCCCAGATTCATCAAGGGGCCGGCGGCAAGGCGGATCTCCTCCAGCCGGGCCTTCAGCTCGGTGTCCTTGTCCAGCACGTCGCGCGGCTCGTAGCCGGTGCGGCCGACCGAGGATGCCGCCAGCACCACGCAGGGCATGCCGTTGTCGATCAGCGTCGCCGGAACGCCCGCCACCTCGTCCACCAAATTGCCGGTGGGCAGCAGGGCGCCGCACACCGAGCCCGCCGCGTCGAGGAAGTCGATGGCGATGGGGCTCGCGGTGCCGGGCACGCCGTCGATGCGCGCGTCCCCGCCATAGACCGGCACGCCGTCCGGCGTCTCCACGCTGAGTTCGGCGATGGTGCCGGTGTTGACCGTGCGCACCCGCACCCGCGTGCGCGGCGACGTCGCCGCGATCAGCCCGCGCTCGATGGCGAACGGGGCGATGCCGGCGAGGATGTTGCCGCAATTGGGCGTGGTGTCCACCATCGGCTTGTCCACCACCACCTGGGCGAACAGGAAGTCGATGTCGCAGTCCGCCAGCTCGGAGCGCGAGACGATCGCCACCTTGCTGGTGAGCGGATGCGCACCGCCCACCCCGTCCACCTGGCGCGGATCGGGCGAGCCCATCACCGCCAGCAGGATGGCGTCGCGCTGGGCTTTATCGGCGGGCAGGTCCGAGGCCAGGAAATAGGCCCCCTTGGAGGTGCCGCCGCGGATCAGCATGCAGGGGATGGAGACTTGCGACGACATCAGGCGATCCTCGCGGGTTCGGCGCCCAGCGCCTCGGCGTCCAAATCCTCGCCGTCCAGCACCCGGCGCAGGCGGTCCTCGTCGAGGGCGTTCTCCCACTTGGCGATGGCGATGGTGGCAACCGCGTTGCCGATGAGATTGGTGGGGGTGAGGCCCTCCGACATCAGCCGGTGGATGCCGAGCACCAAAGCGACGCTGGCCACCGGGATGGTGCCGGAGGAGGCGAGCGTCGCCGCCAGCACCACGAACGCCGCCCCGGCGATGCCCGCCGCGCCCTTGGAGGTGAGCAGCAGGATCAGCAGCAGGCCGATCTGGTGGCTGATGTCGAGCGGGGTGTTGGTGGCCTGGGCCAGGAACACGGCGGCGGTCGCCAGATACAGGCAGGTGCCGTCGAGGTTGAACGAATAGCCGGTGGGGATGACGAGGCCGACCACGCTCTCCTCGCAGCCCGCCTTCTCCATCTTCACCAGCATGCGCGGCAGCACGGTCTCCGACGAGGTGGTGGCGAAGACGATCAGGATCTCCTCGCGGATGTAGCGCATCAGCTTGAACAGGCTGAAGCCGCAGATGCGCGCCACCGCGCCCAGCACCACCACCACGAACACGATGCAGGTGACGTAGAAGCAGATCAGCAGATTGCCCAGCGACAGCAGCGAGGAGGCGCCGAACTTGCCGACCGTGAAGGCGATCGCCCCGAAGGCGCCGAGCGGGGCCGCCCACATGACGATGCCCACCACCTGGAACAGCATCTGCGAGACGGTCTCGGTGAGGTCGATGACCGGCTTGCCGCGCGGGCCGAGCCAGGTGAGGCCGAAGCCGCACAGCACGGCGATGAACAGCACCTGGAGCACATGCCCTTCGGTGAACGCCCCGACGAAGGTGTTGGGGATGATGTTCAGCAGGAAGGAGACGGTGTCGGTCTTCTCGGTCTGGGCGATGTAGCCCTTGATGGAGGAGGTATCGACCGTGGACAGGTCCACGTTCATGCCCGCGCCCGGCTGCCACAGATTGACCATGACCAGCGCCAGCGCCAGGGCGATGGTGGTGATGATCTCGAAATAGATCAGCGCCTTGATGGCGACGCGCCCGACCCGCGCCATGTCCGCCATCTTGGCGATGCCGTGCACCACGGTGCAGAAGATGATCGGCCCGATCAGCATGCGGATCGCCTTGATGAAGGCGTCGCCGAGCGGCTGCATCCTGGTGCCGAACTGCGGGTAGTAATGGCCGACCAGGATGCCGATGATCATGGCGGCCACCACCTGCACCCACAATTGGGCATACCAGGCGCGGGCCGGCTTCTTCACCGCCGGCGGCGCGCTCGCGTGACTTAAGGACATGGTTTCCTCCCAGGGACATGCACGCGAACGGGCTGCGCCGCTTCGCCGGCGGTCGGTCAGGCGTCGTTGAAGTCGAACAGGCGGGCCGGGTTCTCCACCAGCACCTTGCGCTGCAGCTCCGGCTCCGGGGCGAACAGCGGGATCAGGTCCACGAGGTCGCCGTCATTGGGCATCACCTTGACGTTGGGGTGCGGCCAGTCGGTGCCCCAGATCACCCGGTCCGGCGCGGTCTCCAGGATCTTGCGCGCGAACGGCACGGCGTCGTGGAACGGCGGGCCCATGGTGGAGACGCGCTCGGCGCCGCAGATCTTCACCCAGCACTTCTCGTCGCGCCGCATCAGGTCGATGAGGGTGCGGAAGGGCAGCTGGTCGAGCCCCTCGCCCGCCTGCACCCGGCCCATGTGGTCGATGGTGTAGGGCACCGGCAGCCGGGCCAGCATGTCGGCATATTGGGGAAGGTCGATGGCGTCGAAATGCAGGTCGATGTGCCAACCGAACGGGGCCACCATGGCGACGATGCGGTCGAACACCGTCATGTCCGGCACGCCGCCGAGATGCCGCACGAAGTTGAACCGGCAGCCGCGGAAGCCGCCGGCGTGCAGCGCCTCGATGCCCTTTTCGTCGATGCTGCCGTCGATGTTGGCCACCGCCCGGTAGCGGCCGTTGGACTGGGCGATGGCGTCCAGCGCCACCCGGTTGTCGGTGCCGTGGACGCTGGCGTTGACGATCACCGCCCGCTCCACGCCGAGAGTGGCGTGCAGCGCCTTGAACGCCGGCAGCGGCGCGTCCGGCGGGGTGTAGGACCGCTTGGGGTCATAGGGATAGACGTCGCCCGGCCCGAAGATGTGGCAGTGGGTGTCGCACGACAGCGGCGGCAGCCTGAAGGCCGGGGTCCGGGTGTGCGGATCGGGGCCGGGGATGGTCTTGATCGTCGCTGCGCCGGAGGTCATTGCACCAGGGGTCATGATGAACCTGAGTGTTGGGTCGGGAACGGGAAAGGCTCAGCTCGCGAAGCCGAACAGGCGGACCGGATTGTCCACCAGCAGCTTCTGCTGCTGCTTCGGGTCGGGCGCAAACTGCGGGATCAGATCCACCAGCACGCCGTCATTGGGCATGGTCTTCACATTGGGGTGCGGCCAGTCGGTGCCCCACAGGCAGCGCTCCGGCGCCGCCGCGATCAGCGCCTGCGCGAACGGCACCGTGTCGAGATAGGGCGCGCCGGTGGCCGACATGCGCTCCGGCCCGGTGATCTTGATCCACGACTTGTCGTCGGTGCGGATCAGCTCCACCAGCGCGGTGAACGGCTTCTGCTCCAGCCCGCCCGCCGCCTTCACCGTGCCCATGTGGTCGATCACATAGGGCACCGGCAGCTGGCGCAGGATGGGCACGAACTCGGCGATGATCTCGGGTTCGAGATAGAGGTCCACGTGCCAGCCGTAGCCCTTGATCTTGTCCACCACGGCATTGAACTTGGCCATGTCCGGGCGCCCGCCGAGGCGGCCGAGGAAGGTGAAGCGGCAGCCCTTGATGCCGCCCTCGGTCAGCGCCAGAAGCTCCTTGTCGGTGATGGTCTCGTCCACATTGGCGATGCCCTTGTAGGCGCCGTTGCTCTGGGCGATGGCGTCGGTGATCACCCGGTTGTCGCGCCCGTGCACGGTGGCGTTGACGATCACCGCGCGGGTGATGCCGATCTTGGCGTGCAGCTCGCGGAACATCTCCAGCGGCGCGTCGGGGGGCGTGTAGCTGCGCGTCTGCGCATAGGGATACTTGCTGTTCGGCCCGAAGATGTGGGTGTGGGTGTCCACCGCGCCCGCCGGCGCCTTGTAGTCCGGCGTCTTGGTGTTGGGGTCCGGCGGCAGGATGGTGGGGGCGGAGGAGGGCGCGGCCGCCTTCTCCTGCGCCTTCTCCTGCGCCTGCGCCAGGGCCGAAAGGCCCGGCAGCCCGGCCGCCGCCGCCGTCAGGCCGGCGAGACAGGCCCGCCGCGAAATCGTGTTCATGGTTTTCTCCCGTTTGTCCCACCCAGATTGGCCTGGTTGTTCAGTCGGACGGCGGCTTCGCCTTGGCGCCGCGCTGCTGGGCCTCGGCCACCGCGCGCACGAGGTCGGGCACGAAGCCGAGGTCGGCCACCATGTCGGCGGCCTCCCGCATCTCGGCGGCACGGCGGACGCCGTGGGTGGCCACCCGCTCGGCCATGGTGTCGGCGAGGGTGGCGAAGTCCATGCCGGGGAAGCTGGCGCTGAGCGAGGAGAACACCTCATCCTCCACCTCGAAGGCGCGGGCGGCGCGGGCGCAATCCACGATCAGCGCCTCGATGCCCTTCACCATGATGGAGCGGCAGAGCTTCATGGCGGACGCCCGCCCGTGGGTGGCCGACACGGCGCGGATGTTCATGCCCAGCGGCACCAAGGCGGCGGCCACCGCCTCGGCCTGCGGCCCGCCGGCGAGGATCGGCACGGCGAGGCGCGGCGCGCCCACCGGCGCCATCACCGCGCCTTCCACATAGTCCGCGCCCGCGCCCTGCACCGCCTGCGCCGCCGCCACCTTGGTGTGCGGGGCGGCGGAATTGAGATCGAACAGCACCTGCCCCGGCGCCAGGTAGCCGGCCGCCGCGCGGGCCACGTCCAGCACCGCGTCGGCGGTGACGGCGGACAGCACGATGTCGGCGCCGGCCGCCGCGTCGGCCGCGCTCGCCGCCGCCCGCGCCCCGGCGTCGCGGGCGCGCGCCAGCATCGGCGCGGCAAGGCCCGCATGGTCGAACTTGATGTCGTAGACGGCGACGGCGGCCGCGCCGTTGGCCAGGAGGTCGGCGGCAAACAGCGTGCCCACCTCACCATAACCGATGATCGCCAAGCGAGGGGCCATGCCCGCGTCCTCTCCCATTTCGGCGCATGACGCGCTCTTTGGGACCGACCTTGGGGAGGAAGGCGGCGTGAATCAAATGACAAGTTTTCGGTTATTGATGAATTTGGTGCATCCGCCGCATGGCGCCTCACGCCTTGCGGCCGGCCCCGAGGCGCGCCCGCACCAGCGCCAGCAGCGCGTCGGCGGCGGGCGACAGCGGCACGCCGCGCTTGGTGAAGACCGCCAGCGTGCGGGTGACCGAGGGGTTGCGCAGCGCCACCAGGGCGAGGCCGGGCGCGCGCTCCGCCCCGAGCGCGAGCTTCGGCACCACGGTGAGGCCGATGCCGGCCTGCACCATGCTCACGGCGGTCTGCACGTGCTGCACCTCGTAGCGCCAGTTGAGGCTCTCGCGCCGGCTGCCCAGCGCATCGTCGATCAGCGCGCGATTGCCCGCCTGCGGGCTGATGCGGATCAGCGGCGTGCCTTCCAGTTCGCCCCAGGACAGCGAGGGGCCGGCGGCGAACGGGTGATCGTCCGGGCAGAGCAGCAGGAAGGCCTCCTTGCGCAGCGGCGTCATCTCCAGGTCCCAGACCGCGGCGGTGACGATGCCGATGCCGAATTCCGCCGCGCCCGAGCGCACCAGCCCGGCGATCTCGGAGGCGGAATTGTCATAGACCTTCACCGCCACGCCGGGATGGCTGCGGGCGAAATCATTGAGCGCGCGCGGCAGGTAGCCGGCGGCGATGGTGGGCAGGCAGCCGACGGCGATGCGCGCCTGGTGCTGGCGCGCCTTATCGCGCAGCGTGTCCACCTCGGCGGCGAGGCCGGCGAGCGCCTGGCGCGCCTTGGGCAGCAGCGCCTCGCCGTCCGGCGTCAGCGTCACCTGCCGGGTGGTGCGGATGAGCAGGCGGACGCCGAGGTCGTCCTCCAGCTTCTTCATGCGGTGCGACAGGGCGGTCTGCGACAGGTTGAGATGCGCCGCCGCGCGCAGGAACGAGCCGCGCTCGGCAATGGCGAGGAACGCCTCAAGGCCCAGGAAATCGATCCGCATCGCCCTTCACTGGCACAGCGGGGGCGGCCGGAAAAGGCCGTCCGCCGCTGCCGCCCCGATCTTGAGCCGGGAAAGGGCATGGGCTCGGGCGATTGGGGATAGGCGATTGGCTTGGGACAACCGGGGGCATGGGCCCCCGCCAGCCGATCTCCTGTTGCACTTGCCTGGGAAAAGCACCCTACTTTCATACCAGATGGCCGCAAGGGAGGGAGCCGCGTGCGCCGAAGCGATGAGGGATCGCATCCCGCCGACCGAGCGCGGGCGGGTCGGCGCGGGGCGGCATGCACGCGGCAATCCCGCCGGCCGGGCGCGGCGCCGGCGGCGCCCCGTGGCGACATGAACCCGAGCCCCTGTCCCGGCGTTTGAAACCGGCGCGCTCCGGCGCCGCCCGCCGGACGCGCGGCGGCGCGGAATGCGGGAATGCGCGGCGCGCTGGCGACTTGAAAGATCAGCCCCGACAGCTACACCATGAACCGAGTGAGCGTACTGATTGTCGTGTGCGAACGATGATATCGATCATCCCTGCGGGGATGGCGGTCGCAGGGCCGGGAGAGAGACGCGGATGGAATATACTCGGATCGAAACGCCTTCCGTCCCGTCGCCTCGTGGGCAGGGAAAAGTACGTGGCGTCTTCGTAAATACCGCCGAAGCGAATTGCAGCATATTCGAAAGCGGGCGGATGGTTTTCGAATGTCTTAAGGATTCCCCGCTCTACGACCTCGATTATTTCTCGATCGATACGATGGACGTTGATCTGTTCAATCAGACCAGCGTCCTGAGGTGGAAGGGCGAGGCCGGGGGCGCCGAGCCCGGGACCGCCTACGATTTTTACGTTTTCAACTGGCATTTCATCACCATGGCGTCGGATATCGATGCCGACGCCATCCGGCGCATTGCCGCGCCCAAGTTCTCCGTCGTGCTCGAACTGGCGCCCGGCGACCCCCTGATGCTGGTTCCCGCGGGGGTGTTCGACGGCTACATCGCCCTCGATCCCTCGATCCAGGACATGGGGCCGATTTTCGCCTTCCCCCGCCCGCTGGAGATGGAGCCGCGCAAGGGGCGCCCGGTGGGCGACGACGTGCCGGTCATCGGCTCGTTCGGCTTCGGCACGCCGGCCAAGGGCTTCGAGCTGCTGGTCGAGGCGGTGAACCGGGAATTCGACCGGGCGAAGGTGCGGATCAACATCCCGCACGGCAAATATGTCGAGACCGACATCATCCACGCCATGCCCTATGCCAAGCGCCTGGAAGAGGTCTGCAAGAAGATCGCCAAGCCCGGCATCGAAGTGTCGTTCAGCAGCGAGTTCCTGACGCCGGAAGGCCTAGTGGAATGGTGCGCGCAGAACGACCTGAACTGCT
Organism: Azorhizobium doebereinerae UFLA1-100; assembly: GCF_000473085.1. Classification (GTDB taxonomy): domain Bacteria; phylum Pseudomonadota; class Alphaproteobacteria; order Rhizobiales; family Xanthobacteraceae; genus Azorhizobium; species Azorhizobium doebereinerae. Next base: position 89,090 of record NZ_KI421496.1, on the reverse strand, counting down.
TCATGTACACGCGGGCGCTGCCGGGCCTCTCCGCCACGACCGACCAGTGCATCATCTCCGGCCAGCCGCTCCTGACCCTGACCAACGACACCTTCCGGCATATCCATCGCTATATCGAGCCCTACCCCTACCAGGGCCTGCGGCAGGCGATCGCCACCAGCGGGGCGCATGTCCGCGACATCCAGAACGATTGGTCGAAGGACAAATTCCGCGATCTGTTCCACCGGATGCTCGGTACCTCCGGCCTCATCCCGATGCCGGACGTGCCGCCCCTGCGCCGGAACCAGGACGGGCAGGGCTCGACCATCCTCGTCGTGTCGCGCGGCGGAGAGACGCCCGACAACCTGACGGACCACGGGCAGAAGATCGCCAATGCCCTGGGGCGGAGCAGGACCCGGCAGATCCGGCACGTCAGCTACGAGGCGGCCGCCGCCGCGCTGGAAGCGCTGGGCGGCGAGGTGCCCGCCGGCATCATCCTCGTCGACTATGACGTGACGCGGCGCGAGGCCGCCGGCGCGGCGTTCGGCGACCTGCCCTGCCCGAAGATCGTCATTCCGCAGGCCGGGGGCGTATCCGTCACCGACCATCCCTATGCCTGGAGCAACACGGTCGTCGTTCCCCGGCTGCCGGTCATTCCGTTCCACACCACCAGCACCGGCCTGAAGACGCCGCGCAGCATGATCCTGCTCGGCTTCTCCCGGAACGCGCCGCTGCTTGAGCAGACCCTGAGGAAGATCTTCGCCGAGACCGAGGCGATCGAGGTGATCGTGGAAGCCTCCGACGGCGCCCCTCCGCCCGGCGGCGTCGAGGTCACGCCCCGGGCCGGGCAGAGCATCGCCTACGCCCCGTTCGGCCTGGGCGATCCCAACCTGCCCCATCGGTTCGGCGAGAGCAGCCTGGTCATCGCCTATAACGACCCGGCGCGGACCGGCGAGCTGGAGGCGCTGTTCAGCGTCGCGCTGGTGACCGAGCGGCCCGTGGTGTTCACCCGCGCGGGCGTGTTCCCGAACCTGCTCGGCCGGGAACGCTACATGGAGGACCACTCCACCCCCGACCTCATCCAGATGGGCGTCGCCGCCCATATCCGCGCCTTCTACGATTTCGGCGAGTGGACCTTCGCCACCGGCCTGCGCCGCATCCTCGACGGCAGCTGGCGCGCGGCGGATGCGACCCCCGAGGACGCGGCGGTCTCCGTCATCGATCCCGAGGCCTTTCTGCGGATCGCGGTCATGGGCACGCGGGCGCAGCCGGCCGGCGGCGCGTCCCGGCCGGCGGCCTCGGCCATGCCGGATCTGGTGGCGCGCGGCGTGAGCTGGGTGCGCGCCCGCCTCAACCGCCAGGCCGCCCCGCCTGACGACGCCGCCTCGCCGCTCTTCGAGGCGGCGGACCGGCTGCGCGACCAGGAGCTCTGGGACGAGGCGGCGCGGACATACCGCGCCGGGCTGGAGCTGGCCCCGACCGCCTTCGGCATGTGGATCCAGTGCGGCAACGTCGCCAAGGAGGCGGGCGACTTCGCCCTCGCCGAGACCGCCTATGCGCGGGCCCTGGCGCTCGATCCGCGCGAGCCGGACCTGCATCTCCAGCTCGGGCATTTCTACAATGTGCGCAACGATCCGGCGCGGGCGCGGATCTATTATGCCGGCGCCTACGCGCTCGGCTCGCGCGATCCCCATACCTTGCCCCACGCCTTGCCCCGCACTTGGCCGGACGGCCTGCCGCAGGTCCCGGCCGCGCCGGCACAGGCGCCGGAGCCCGAGCCTTCCCCCGTCCCGGAGCCCGACGCCGAGCCGGCGGCGACCCACTTCGCCCGCGGCGACCACCTGCGCGATGCCGGCGCGTGGCGCGCCGCCGCCGACTGCTACGCCGCCGGCTTGCGGACCGAGCCGGGTGCCGTGCCATATTGGGTGCAGCTCGGTAACATGTTAAAGGAGGCCGAAGCGTTCGGCGAGGCGGAGCACGCCTATCTGGCCGCTCTGGAACGGGCTCCGACGGAGCCGGATCTGCATCTGCAAACGGGCCATCTGCTGTCGAAGGTCGGCCGGACCGACGACGCCGCGAGACATTACGCATCCGCCGTCAGCCTGGGCTCGCGCGACCCGCACGCCCTGGCCGCGCTGTCGGGGCGGAGCGAACAGGACGCCGTTATCCGCGATATCGTCAGACAGGTCAGAGGCGGGAGCCATGCCCATGCCGCTGAAGGTCATGCCCTGAGCTTCAGCCAGGAAATATTACGTGCGATTGCCAGTGCGCATTGAACTGTGACGCGTTTTTCTTCAACCGGGTGACGGCCACAATGGAAGTGAAACGGATTTTCTGGTTCGGCATGCACAAGGTGCTGCGGACGACCGAACTCAGGCAGTTGCGCGCGCTCGGCTACGAGGTCTTCAGCCCGGCCTACCTGTCACCGATCTACGACCAGTCCGCGGACCGGACCATCGACGTCGACCAGCCGACCACCTTGCCGAAGGAGATCTTCGACGAGCTGCTGGGCTACAATTTCTTCTACAATGCCGTCTCCCCGAGAATTGCCGAGATTCTCAACACCTATTTCGACGCCGCCATCGTGACCATCAGCGCCGACTGGCTGAACGCCTTTCTCGGCGCCTACCGGGGGCCGGTGGTCTATCGCATCTACGGCCAGCATTTCGTGCTGTCGAACCGCATCCTGGAGCTTGGCCTGTGGGAGAAGCTGATCGCGCGCGACAGCTTCTCCATCGTCCCGTTCGCCGCCGAGACGCTGGACCGCGAGCATGACTGGTTCACCGCGCTCTGCCACGAGATCGTGCCCTACCAGATCCCCGACGACGTGTTCGCCTTCTCCGGCAGCTGGGCGCGATCGGAACGCCGCCGGCGCATCGCCACCCATATCCCCAATATCGAGAACCCCTATTATCAGGCCGCCTACGAGACGTTCCGCTCGCAATATCCGCAGCACGTGTTCGAGATTTCCGGTCCCCAGCGGTCGCATCCGCGCGACCCCTCGATCACCGGCGCGCTGCCGCGGGAGGACTTCCTGCGCCGCCTCGCCAGCGCCTCGGGGTTTTTGTACAACTACTCGGACGAGGTCTGCTATCTCACGCCGATCGAGATGATGGAGCTCGGCGGCCCGGTGCTGTACGCGCCGGATTCGCTGCTGGCGCGCTTTTATGACGGCAAGACGCCCGGCCTGATCGCCCATCCGACCCTGGCGACCCGCAAGCTGCGCGCCCTCCTGGACGGGGACCCGGCATTCATCGCCGATGTACTCGCCGCGCAGGAGACGGTACGCAAACGCTATGACCGGGCGGTCGTGCAGCCGCTCTTCGCCCGCGCCTTCCGGCGGCTGCTGGGCGAGCCGGAACGCAAGCCGGCCTTCGAGGTGCACGACCGCATCGTCCGCGGGGCCGCCGCCCCGGCGCCGGGCAAGCCCGCCGCCGCGCTCGCCGTGCTGCTCCATGACGCGGCGCTGTTCAGCCGCGACGGCGCTCGCGTGGCGGCCGGGGACGGCACCGGGCGGTTCATGGTCAATTTCGTCCGCGCCCTGGTGGAACGGAGCGACCATCGCCTGATCATCAGCTGCCTGGAGCGGACGCGGGAGCTGCTGCTCGACCTGTTCGCCGGCCCGATCGCCCAGGGCCGGGTGGAACTGCATGCGCTCGAAGGGACGGGGGCGGGAGGAACGCCCTTGTCCGAGCGCGTCGGCCGGCTGGATTTCATCGCCGAGCTCAACCGCCGCACCGACATCGGGACGATGATCGTCCCGCATCCGTCCCGCTTCCCCGAGGCGTTGCTGTTCAGCGGCCCGCGCGTCACCTATATGGAGGCCTACCAGCCGCCCGAGGAGCGTATCCACGCCTTCGCCCACCTGCGCGAGGAGGATCTGGAGCGGGAGGCCGTCGCCGTCGCCGCGCTGCGGGGGTCCCGCGCGGTGCTCGCCTCGTCCGCCTATACCAGCCGCTGCATCGCCGCCAATCCGGCCTTCGGCGGCGACATCGCCGGCAAGCTGACCGTCCCCGAGCGGCCCTACCCCGCCGCCGACGCCCCCCTGCCGGGCACGCGGCGCGGGCGCGAGTTCAGCGCCAGGATGGGCGGCCGGCCCTTCATCTTCTATCCGACGGCGAACGAGCCGGTCCGGCACATCGCCTTCCTGCTCGAAGTCTTCGCCGCCCTGCGGGTGTTCCATGCCGACCTGATGATCGTGCTGACCGATCATCTCGGCCAGATCCCCGGGGTGGGCGAGGTGGCCGACGCCCGTCACCTGAAGCCGCACATCGAGATCGTGGAGGGGGCCGGCGCGGGCGACCTGCGCTGGCTCTACGAGCATGCCGCCGCGCTCTGCCTCACCTCCTCCTTCGAGGGGGACGTGCCGCAGCAGATCATCGACGCCCTGCGCTACGGCACGCCCGTGGTGGCGAGCCGCCTGCCCGCCATCGTCGAGCGGCTGGGCCCGGACGCGGACCGCCTGCTGCTCTGCCGCCCGCTGGACGTCGCCTCCTTCACCCAGGGCCTCACGGAGGCCCTGTCGGACCGGCCGGCCGCCACCGCGCGGCAGGCGAAGGTGCTGACGCGCCTCGCGCTCTGCGCGGGAGACATGGCGGCCGCCGTCGCGCTCGTCGATTGAACAGATGCCCCCAACGTGATGGACCGGCCATGCGAATCGGATTGATGGTGCCCGCTTTGTCGCCGCATGACGCGGTGGGCAACGACGTACTCGGCATGTACATCGCCCTCAGGAAACAGGGCTATGACTGCACGATATTCACGGCGAACGGAGAGACGTCCTATCCGATCCCGGTCCTGCGATATGACGACGCCCCGCTGTTCATCAGCTCGCCCGAGGACATCATCGTTTATCACTATTGCTTCAGCGAGGAATTCGCCGTCCGGATCTTGCGCAACGTGCGCGGACGCATCGTCCTGAAGTATCACAACCTGACGCCATCGCAATTCATGGCGCCCTATTCCTGGGAATACGCCGCAAGCTGCAAGCGGGGCCGCGACACTCTGCGGGCGGTGTGTGATCTGCCGCTCGCCGGGGTGATCAACGACTCCGACTACAATGCGCGGGACATCGCGCAAGTCCTGCCGCCGGGCGTTCCCATGTCCACGGTCGCCCCCATGCACCGCATCTCCGAGCTGCTGGGCTGCGCCGACGACCAGGAGATGCGGGCGACGCTGGACCACAGCTGGTTCAACATCGTGGCCGTCGGCCGGGTGGTTCCCAACAAGGCGCTGGACCTGATGATCCCCGCCCTGGCGAAGCTGCGGGACGACGGCGTCGCAGGCGTCCGGCTTCACATCGTCGGCGGCCGCGACCCCCGCCTCCAAAGCTACATCTCCATGGTCGAGGGGCTGATCGCCGACAGCGGGCTGGGCGATGCCGTCACCTGGCACCACTCGGTCTCCGCCACCAAGCTGGCGACGCTGTACCGGCACGCCGATCTGTTCTGGACGACGAGCCAGCACGAGGGATTCTGCGTGCCAGTGGTGGAGGCCATGGCCTTCGGCCTGCCGGTGCTCAGCTCGCGCCAGGGCGCGCTGCCGGAAACCTGCGGCGATGCCGCCGTGCTCGCGGACCGCACCGAGGAAATGGCCCGGCAACTGCGCCGGCTCACCACCGACGACGCGCTGCGGGCGGAACTGAGCGAGAAGGGCCTGCGGCGCTACCGCGACGAATTCCGCATGGCGCGGCTGGAGCCGAAATTCATCGCCGCGCTGGAGGCCATCGCACGGACGACCGACGTCCAGCGCCCCGCCGCCGATGCCGACTGGTTCGGCCTGCCGCACACCGACGCGCTGATCGGGTTCGCCACCGCCATGTGCGCGGACACCCCTTATGGCCGGCTGGCCACAAGCGACGGCCGGCGGCAGTTCCTTGACTGGCTGATCCGGGTCGGCCGCAGGGACGCCGCCGAGGTGGCGGCGCTGCTGCGGTCGGCCGATTTCGCATCCTACGCGCGGGATCTGGAGGTGCCGGAACCAGCGAGCCATCTCAGCCCGCCGATGCGCCTCGCCTGGCATTTCGACCTGGCGGCCCGCTCGGCGTTCCAGTTGCGGACCAACCCCGACGTCGCCGCCTTTCTCGAATGGTACGCGGCATCGGCGGCCGCCGACTATGGCGACCTGTTCTCCGCTCCGGTCCGGGCCGCCGCAGCCGCGCACTGATGCTCCCGGCGCCGCCACGCGCCCTCGCCCGCGTCGCGGGGAGGCCGGGGACGACGCACCGGCGCGGGAGAGAGTGAAAGCGGCGGGCGGGCGCCCCACCGCGAGACGGTGCGGCCAGCGGTGGCCGGGCGCGGCTCGCCCCACCAGCCCCGAGCCTCCGCCCTGCCCGCGCCCGCTCAGCCGCCCCCGCTCACCCTGCCCCGCTCACCCTGCCGCGCTCATGGAGGCGCGGAAGGCCCAGCCGGCCATGCGGCGCTCCAGCAGCGCGAACAGCGCGTACATGAGGATGCCCTCCACCGCGAGCGCCAGCAGGCCGGCGAACACCAAAGGCATCTGGAAGTTGGAGCCCGCCTGCACCATCAGATGGCCCACCCCGGCATTGGCGCCGATGGTCTCCGACACCACCGCCCCCACGAAGGCCAGGGTGATGGCCACCTTCAGCGCGCCGAACAGATAGGGCGCGGTGCGCGGGATGCCCACCTTGCGCATGATGTCGAGCTTGGAGGCGCCGAGCGCCCGCAGCACGTCCTCCAGCTCCGGCTCGGTGGTGGCAAGGCCGGTGGCCACATTCACCACGATGGGGAAGAAGGAGATGAGGAAGGCGGTGAGGATGGCCGGGATCTCGCCGATGCCGAACCACATGATGAGGATCGGCACCACCGCCACCTTGGGGATGGAGTTGAAGCCGATCATCACCGGATAGAGGCCGCGATAGATCGCCCGCGACCAGCCCACCACGAGGCCGAGCGTGATGCCGAACACCACGGCGAGAATGAAGCCGACCACCGTGGTCCACAATGTCACGAAGGAGTTTTTCAGCAGCGGCCACCAGTAGTGCGCCGCCGCCGCGAAGACGGCGCTGGGCGCCGGCAGGATGAAGGCGTCGATATGGAACAGGCGGCAGGCGCCCTCCCAGGCCAGGAACAGGATGACGGTGAAGGCGACGGGGGTGACGTCCTCGGCTGCGATCTTCATGCCTGCCGGACCTCCGCGATCTTGCCGCGCAATTCATGGACGAGATCGGTGAAGGCGGGCTCGTAGCACACCTCCAGCGGGCGGGGGCGCAGGAAGTCCACCACGCGGGTCTCGACGATCCGGCCGGGGCGGGCGCTCATCACATGCACGGTGTCGGCCAGGAAGGCGGCCTCGCGCAGGTCGTGCGTCACCAGCACCACGGTGAAGCCGAGGCGCTGCCACAGGTCGCGCAGCACCACCCACAATTCCTCGCGGGTGAAGGCGTCGAGCGCGGCGAACGGCTCGTCCAGCATCAGCAGGGCCGGCTCGTGGATCAGCGCCCGGCACAGCGAGGCGCGCTGCTGCATGCCGCCCGACATCTCCCACGGATAGCGGCCCGCGAAATCCCGCAAGCCCACCACGCCCAGCAGGTCGAGAGCGCGGGCGCGGTAGAAGTCCTTCTCGCGGCGGAAGCGGCCGCGATGCGGCGGCACGATCTCCAGCGGCAGCAGCACATTGTCCAGCACGCTGCGCCACGGCAGCAGGTTGGCGTTCTGGAACGCCATGCCGGCGATCTTCACCGGCCCCTTCACCGGCTTGCCCTCGACGAACACCGCGCCGGCGGTGGGGCGGATGAGGCCGGTCACCAGCTTCATCAGGGTGGACTTGCCGCAGCCGGACGGGCCCACGACGGCGGCGAACTCGCCCTGCTTCACGGTGAGCGAGGTGTGGGCCAGCGCCGTCACCTCGCCGCTTCTGCCCTTGTAGGACAGGCTGACGTCATCCAGGCAGATCAAAAGGTCGTCCTCTGTTTACGGCCCGATGGCCTGTCCCGCGCCACCCGCCCCTCCCGGAAGGCGAGGCCTGGCGGATCGCGCAAAGCCCTCGCCCCCTTGCGGGGGAGGGAGCCACGGCGCGCCACCGCCCTCCAGCGCAACGCACCCCCTCCCCCCTTGCGGGGGAGGGCTGGGGAGGGGGGTGAAGCGCTCTCCACCCCAAGCCCCGTTCGATCAAACCCCGTTCGATCCTCTTAGGCGCCGTCCGCCCCCCAGACCCTTGCGCGCCACCGCCCTCCAGCGAACCGTGCACACGGCCCCGGCCGCGTCACCCCCCTCCCTGCCCTCCCCCGCAAGGGGGGAGGGTTTCCCCGCCCGGACGAAGAGACGGGGCGGGCCCGGAAAGCCCTTTCCCCGCGCAACGCGCCCCTTCCCACTGGGAGGAAGAGGCGCGGCGGGGAGGGACGGGCGAGGGCGGGCTCCGACCCCTTACTTGACCATCCGCTCAGCTGCGGGCGGCAGGAATTCGCTGGTGAAGATGTCCGCCGCCGTGGGCCTGGCCTTGAAGTCGTAGGTCACGGAGATCTGCTCGATCGACTTGGTCAGCCGGTCCACGTCGATGCCGCCGACGCCGTTCTTGGTCACCCATTCGGTGATCATGTTGTCCTTCAGCGCCATCTTGAGGCGGGCCAGCTCGATGGCCTCGTCGCCGGTCTCGTTGCGCTTCATCACCGCCTTGATGGCCGCCTCGGGGTCGCGGGCGGTCTCGATGATGCCCTTGATGGTGGCGCGCACGAAGCCGGCCACCTCCTTGGGATGGGCGGCGGCGAAGTCGGGATTGACGATGACCGCGTTGCCATAGAGCACGAGGCCGTAATCGGCCATCAGCATCACCTTGATGTCGTCCGGCTTGAGGCCCTTCTGCAGCAGGTTGAAGTAAGAGGAGAAGGAGAAGCCGGTGATGGCGTCCACCTTGCCGTCCGCCAGCATGGGCTCGCGCACCGGGAAGCCGACATTCTCGATCTTCACCTTGTCGGCGTCGATGGCGTTCTCCTTCACGAACGCCTTCCACTGGGCGAAGGCGCCGTCCGGGGCGGGCGCGCCGAGGATCCTGCCTTCCAGGTCCTTCGGCTTGGCGATGCCGGTCTTGGTGAGGGTGACGATGGCGAACGGCGGCTTGTCGTAGACCATGAGGACGGCCTTCACCGCCTTGTCCGGGTTCTGGTCGCGGAACTTCACCAGCGAGTTGATGTCGAAGAAGCCGAGCGGATAGGTGCCCGCCGCCACCCGGGCGATGCCGGCCACCGAGCCGGGGCCGGTGTCCACCGTGACGTTGAGGCCCTCGGCCTTGTAGTAGCCCTTGTCGATGGCGACGAAATAGGGCGCCGAGGGGCCCTCGAACTTCCAGTCGAGGGCGAACTTGATGTCGGTGTCCGCCCGTGCCGGCAGCGCCGCGACCGCCAGCAGACCCAGCGCCCCGATCAGGCCGCGAACCATGTGCCTCATGCCGCCCTCCTCCAGTGGGCTGACGACAGGCAAGGCACATGCCACTCAGAGAGGCAGAGACCCGGCGGCTGGCGAAACGGAAGCTGCCCAATGCATGGGCAGAAGGGGCGAGGTCCGCCGCTTCGCTAGGCTGCGGCCCCCAGCTCCCCGCCGTCGTCCAGGAAGCGCTCCAGGCGGGCCTCCGCCGGCGCGATGTCGAAGCCCTGGGCGGCGACCCAGGCGTCGTCATAGTAGGTCGCGAGATACCGCTCGCCGCGATCGCAGATGAGCGTGACGAGGGAGCCGGGCTCCTCCTGTCGCATCAGGCCGGACGCAATGTGGCACAGAGCGTGAAAATTCGTGCCGGTGGACGGCCCGACCTTGCGCCCGAGCCGTCTTGAGAGCACCCGCATGGCGGCGACTGACGCGGTGTCGCAAACGCGGAACATGCGGTCGATGACGCCGGGCACGAAGGAGGGCTCGACGCGCGGCCGGCCGATGCCCTCGATGCGCGATCCGCCGCAGCGGGTCAGGGTGCGGTCGCCGGTCATGAAGGCGTCGTAGAACACCGAGCCTTCCGGATCGGCGACGCAAAGCCTTGTGGCGTAATGCTTGTAGCGCAGATAGCGGCCGATGGTGGCCGAGGTGCCGCCGGTGCCGGCGGCCATGACGATCCAGGCCGGGACGCCGTGCGGCTCACCCTGCATCTGCCGGAAGATCGATTCCGCGATATTGTTGTTGCCCCGCCAGTCGGTTACCCGCTCGGCATTGGTGAACTGGTCGACATAGATGCCGCCGAGCCGGGCCGCCAATCCAGCTGCCTCGTCATAGACTTGGCCGCTGTCGGCGACGAAATGGCAGCGCCCGCCCTGGCGCTCGATGTCCTCGATCTTCTCGGCCGAGGTGGTGCGGGTCATCACCGCATAGAAGGGCAGACCCAGCAGCCGGGCGAAATAGGCCTCGGACACGGCGGTGGAGCCGGAGGACGCCTCCACCAGCGGCACGCCGTCGCGGATCTGGCCGTTGCAGATGCCGAACAGAAACAGCGAGCGCGCCAGCCGGTGCTTGAGGCTGCCGGTCGGGTGGGTGGATTCGTCCTTCAGATAGATGTCGATGCCGGGCAGGGCATGCCCCTCGAAGCGCAGGAGGTGGGTATCGGCCGAGCGGCGCGTGTCCCGATCAAGGATTTTCAAGGCTTCGTCGGCCCAAGCGCGGTCGCGGGCGCGAGCCGCCCCGCGCGGGTCAGCGGTAACGCAATGCGGCACATCGGCCGGGGCGGGAAGGGGGAAGACTGCTGCGCTGTCCATCTGCAAGGCTCGGCCTTTCGCCGTTTGACCTGCCGGTCCTGGCCGCCGTCGGCGGCGTCCACGAGCAATCATCCTCCTGTCGGCAGGCCGAAATCATCGCCGGCCGGCGCGCCGGCCAAGAAGAATTGTGCGATATCATTTCGCAAAAGCGGGAAATCGCGCAATAATGTTTGCACGTGCGCGGGGGCGACGTGATTTGCATCTCGGGCCGACTGCCTGTCCACTCTGATCGACAGGGGAGGGGTGGAGTATGGAGTCGAAGCCGCACAACCATTCGGAGCAGAGTATGTCAGAACAGCCGTCGAGCGCGCAATTCGGTGATCAGGCGTTTGGCAGCGACCCGTTGCAGCGGGTCACGCTCGGCTATCTCATCAACCTGCTGGCGCGTCTGCTGGCGCAGTCCCTCAAGGCGCGGAACGGGGTCGATGGCATCCTGCCCGGCCAGTTCCCCATCGTCCTGGAGCTGCTGAAAGCGGACGGGCCGACCCAGCGCGACCTGTGCGAGTTCGTGAAGATCGAGCAGAGCACCATGGCCAACACGCTGAAGCGCATGGAACGTGACGGCATCATCGAGCGGCGCGCCTGCGCCGACGACGGGCGCCAGGCGACGGTCCACCTCACCGAGCACGGCCGCACCCTGGCCCAGGCCGCGGTCATCAACGCCTTCGAGGTCAATCGGGTGGCGCTGGAGCCGCTGGACAAGGACGCGCAGGTGCAGCTGCGGGCCGGCCTGATCGCCATGGTCGAGCGGCTGGAGGCCGACATCGCCCGCCAGCGCTGACCGTCGGCGGCACCGGGCTACAGCCCTTCAGCCGCAACGCCTCGGCCCACGCCGGAAAATCCGCCTTGCATGCATGGATGGCGGATTTTCCGGCGTTTCATCTGGAAATAAATAGCAAGCCATGCAACCGTGTGCAGGACGGGCCGCCCCGGCGCGCCCTTCTGTGCAGATGCAATGCTGACAATGGGGAGGGCAAGAACATGAAAGCTGCCGTCATCAAGGCCCATGGTGGCCCGGAAAACCTGACCTTCGTCACCGATTGGGCGCGACCCGTCGCCGGTCCGGGGGACGTCATTCTCCGGGTGAAGGCCAGCTCCCTGAATTATCACGACGTCTTCACCCGGCGCGGCATGCCCGGCATCACCCTCAACCTGCCCGTCGTGCCCGGCCTCGATCTTGCCGGCGAAGTGGTGGAGCTGGGCGAAGGCGTCACCGACGTGCAGGTGGGCGACCGCGTGCTGGTGGACCCGCTGAACCGGGTCGAGGGCGGCCTCATGGGCGAAACCATGGACGGCGGCCTCCAGGAATTCGCCAAGGTGCGCGCGCACCAGCTCGTCCCCATCCCCGCCGGCGTCACCTATGAGCAGGCCGCGGCCCTGCCGGTGGCCTATGGCACCGCCTACCGCATGCTGTTCACCAACGGCCAGATCAAGGCCGGCGACAAGGTGCTGGTGCTCGGCGCCTCCGGCGGCGTCGGTACCGGCGCGGTGCTCCTCGCCAAGCTGGCGGGCGCGCATGTGATCGCCTGCGGCTCCAGCGAAGCCAAGCTCGCCAAGCTGAAGGAGATCGGCGCCGACGAGGTGATCGACTACACCAAGACCGATTTCGCCAAGGAAGTCTTCGCCCGCTTCGGCAAGCCCCACCGCCGCACCACCGAGGGCGGCGTGGACGTGGTGGTGAACTTCACCGGCGGCGACACCTGGGTGAAGTCGCTCCGCGCGCTCAAGCGCGGCGGCAAGCTGCTCACCTGCGGCGCCACCGCCGGCTTCGACCCGGTGGAGGACCTGCGCTTCATCTGGACCTTCGAGCTGAAGATCTTCGGCTCCAATTCCTGGGCGCGCGACGACCTGAAGGCCCTGCTCGGCTACATCGCCGAGGGCCGCCTGAAGCCGGTCATCGACAAGGTGCTGCCGCTGGAGGAATCCGCCGAGGCGCTGCGCCTCATCGAGGAGCGCGAAGTCATCGGCAAGGTGATCCTCGCCCCCTGACGCGCCCGTCCTGTCCTCCTCCTTCTCGGAAATAGCCTCATGAGCGAGACCGAAACCAAGGCGCTGCCCACCCGCGAAGAGCTCGACGAACGCATCCGCCGCGCGCCCTACCACCGCTGGCTCGGCCTGTCGGTGGTGGAGGCCGGCGACGGCGAGATCGTCGTGGAACTGCCCTGGCGCGAGGAATTCGTGGTGAACCCGGACGTCGGCTACACCCACGGCGGCATCCTCGCCACGCTGGTGGATCTGGTGGCAGACTGGGCCATCGCCACCAAGCTGGGGCGGCCCTTCCCCACCGTGGACCTGCGGGTGGATTATCACCGCCCGGCCCTGAAGGGGACGCTCCGGGTGCGCGGGAAAGTGATCCGCCTCGGCTCCACCTTCACCACGGCGGAAGCCTATGTGGAGGACGAGGGCGGAAAGCTCCTCGCCAGCGGGCGCGGCACCTACGCCACCACGACGAAGTGACACATGGCCGGCGGCACTCCCGCCGGCCTTTTTCATTCTATGGGCTGACAGCGACGACACAGCTTGGAGACCGGCATGCATGACACCGAGACCTTCCGTGGTTTCCTCGACCGGCTGCGTGCCGCCGGAGAATTGATCGACCTGCATCAGAGCGTGGACATCCGCCACATCGCCACCCTGGTGGACCAGTCCGACAAGGCGCTCTTCTTCCACAATGTCATCGGCTACGACGTGCCCGTGGTCTCCGGCATCATCCGCTCGCAGAAGCGGGCCATCATGTCGCTGGGCTGCACCGCCTATCCGGAGATCGAGGCCAAGCTGAAGGCCGCCATCGACCGGCCGATCCCCCCCGTCATGCTCAACACCTCGCCCACCCACGAGGTGACCATGAGCGGGGACGAGGTGGACCTCTACAAGCTGCCCATTCCCATGAGCTCAATCTATGACGGCGGGCCGATGATCACCGCCGGCGTGGTGATCGCGCGCGACCCCGAGTTCGGGCTCAATTCGGGCATCTACCGCTTCATGGTGAAGGAGAAGAACCTCACCGGCATCGACATCGTCACGCCCAACAACATGCGTCTGTTCGCGCAGCGGGCCTACGAGGCCGGGCGGCCCTGCCCCATCTCCATCTCCATCGGCACCCACCCTTACGAGATCATGGGCTCCGGCTTCCGCGCCCCGCTCGGCGTGGACGAGATGGCCATCGCCGGCGGCCTGCGCGGCGGCCCGGTGGAGCTGGCCCCCTGCAAGACCATCGACGTGCCCTATATCGCCGATGCGGAGATCGTGCTGGAAGCGGAGATCGTGCCCGACGGCTGGATCTATCCGGAAGGCCGCTTCGGCGAGTTCACCCGCCTCATGGGCGGGCTGCATTGGAACCCCCATGTGCGGGTGAAATCCGTCTCCATGCGCAAGGACGCGGTGTATTACGCGCTGCATATGCCGTGGGAGAACACCTGGCTCGCCGCGCCCACCCGCTACACCGCGATCCGCCAGGCGCTGAAGACCGCCGGCGTGGTGGTGAAGGACATCAATGTCACGCTGGGCGGCTGCGCCTTCTGGCACGCCGTCATCTCCATCAAGAAGCAGCCCGGCGAGGGCAAGAACGCGCTGCTCGCCGCGCTCTCGGTGATGGACCTGAAGCATGTGGTGGTGGTGGACGACGACATCGACGTCTTCAACCCGACCGACGTGGAATGGGCCATCGCCACCCGGGTGCAGGGCGACAAGGATGTGATGATCGTCTCCGGCGCCCGCGGCAAGCCGCTCGACCCCAGCCTGCCGCCCACCCCGCCCGGCGTGGTGCCCACCACCGCCAAGATCGGCATCGACGCCACCATTTCCGAGGGCATCCCCAAGGAGCGCTACGAACGCATCGCCTATGCCTATGCCGACACCGCCAAGATCGCCGACTATGTCGCCGGCAAGACCGACCCCGCCGGGACCGTGACTGGCGACGACGAGGTGGCGCTGCTCGCGGAGGAGATCGCCGTGATGATCGGCGAGGCGCCGCGCTTCTACACCGACCTCGCGGAGGCCTTCTCCCAATACGCCTTCCCCATGATCGCCCGGGCGCTCGGCCACCTGCACGCCACCGAGCGGCTGTGGCAGGACGATCGCGGGCGCATGTGCCTGCGCGGCTCCGCCTTCGCGGCGAAGCCGCCCGGCGGGTGAGCTTTTGATCCGCGCCCAATCCACTTAAGCTGGCCGCGCCTCATGCGCGGCGGCCCAATCATAAGGCTGGCGAACACCAACGACGCAGCCGACGCCTCGGGACAGGACCGGTTTCCACGTATCAAGCGAGGGTAAACATGCGTCACGTCTTCAGAACCCTGGTGCTGGCGGGCAGCCTTCTCGCCGCAGCGTCCGCCCACGCCGAGACCACCCTGAAATTCGGCGCCGCCCAGACCTCGGCCGGCTCCCTGCCGCTCATCGTGGCGCAGCAGAAGGGCCTGTTCGCCGCCGAAGGCATCAAGATGGAGCGCATCGACTTCAAGGGCGGCGCGCCCGCGGTCCAGGCGCTCGCCGCCGGCAGCATCGACGTGTGCATCTGCGCCGCCGATCATGCGGTGCGCCTGACCGAGCGCGGCCTCGGCGGCAAGGTGCTCGTCGCGCTCGCCGACCAGCACAGCTACGCCATCATGGCCCCGGCCGGCTCCAAGGCGACCAGCCTGAAGGACCTCAAGGGGCAGAAGGTCGGCATCACCTCCGCCGGCAGCCTCACCGACACCACGCTGCGCTACGCCATCAGGAAGATCGGCCTCAATCCGGATACGGATTTCGAGATCATCTCCATCGGCACCGGCGGCCCCATGCGGGCGGCGGTGGAGAGCGGGGCGGTGGCGGCGGGCCTGTTCTCCACCCCCGATATCCAGGCCAACGAGGCGCGTGCCGGCGTCTACAAGATCGTCGAGGACTTCCGCAAGATGCCCTATGCGGCGCAGGACCTCGTGGTCACCGACAGCTGGCTGAAGGCCCATCCGCAGGAGGCGAAAGCGGTGGCGAGCGCCGTGGCGAAGGCGCTGAAGTTGATCCAGAGCGACCGCGCGGTGCTGCGGGCGGCGGTGGTGGAGATGTTCCCGACCTTCGACCCGGCCCTGGTGGACAAGGTCACGGCGGACGTGGCGGCGGGCTATCTGTCGCCGGACGGCAAGCTCAATCCCGAGAGCTACAAGACCCTGCTGGAGATGATGTCGGCGGCCGACCCCAACATGAAGAAGGTGCCCTACGACGAGATCGTCGCCCTGTCCTATTTGCCCCAGTGAGCGACCCTGACATGTCGGACAGCGCAACGGCGCGGGCCCCTGCGGGAAACGCCGGGCCCGCGCAGGGAGCCGCCGCATGGCGGACCGGCGCGGCGCAGGCGGGGCTCATCCTCGTCCTGCTCGCCCTCTGGGAAATCGCCGCCCGCACCGTGCTGAACCCGTTCTGGAGCAGCCGGCCGTCGCTGATCGCCGAGCGCATCTGGCGCCTGGCGCTCAGCGGAGAGCTGTGGGTGCATTGCTCCATCACCCTCCAGGAGGCCGGCGCCGGCCTCCTGCTCGGGGCGGCGGCGGGCGTGCCGCTCGGCATCGCGCTGGCCCGCGCGCCGCGCACCGCCAAGGTGGTGGAGCCGGTGGTGATGGGCCTCTACGGCCTGCCGCGCGTGGCGCTCGCCCCGCTGTTCATCCTGTGGTTCGGCATCGGGCTGATGTCGAAGATCATGATGGCCTTCACCATGGTGGTGTTCATCTTCATGCTGAACGTCATGGAGGGCATCCGCACCATCGACCCGGACCATCTGGACCTGATGCGCTCCATGCGGGCGGGCCGCTTCTATCTCGCCCGCAAGGTGCTGCTGCCCGCCGTCACGCCGTGGATCCTCGCCTCTTTCCGCATCGGCGTCGGCCTGGCGCTGATCGGCGCGGTGGTGGGCGAGCTGATCGGCGCCAACCGGGGGCTGGGCTGGTACGTGGAGAAGTCCGGCGGCCAATTGGACACCACCGGCGTGTTCACCGGCCTCGTGGTGCTGATGATCCTCGCCATGCTGGCCAACCAGCTCATCGGCTTCGTGGAGCGGAGGACCATCCGATGGCGCTGACGGATACCGCTCCGCGGGTGCGCGTGGAGAACCTGCGCATCGCCTTTCCCCGCCCGGACGCGGCCCCGCTGGAAGTGCTGTCCGGCATCTCGCTGGATGTGGCGGACGGCGAGTTCGTCGCCGTGGTCGGGCCCAGCGGCTCGGGCAAGTCCACCATCCTGCGCGCCATCTGCGGCCTGCTGAAACCGGCGGGCGGGCGGGTGAGCGTGGACGGACGGCCGGTGACGACGCCGCCGCCGGAAGTGGGCTTCATGTTCCAGAAGGACGCGCTTCTGCCCTGGTGCACGGTGGCGGAGAACATCCGCGTCGGCGCCGAGCTGGGCGGCGTGGCGCGGGCGGAACACGCGGGCCGGGTCTCTGCCCTCATCCGCCTGCTGCGGCTCGACGGCTTCGAGGACGCCTTCCCGAAGCAGCTCTCCGGCGGCATGCGCCAGCGCGCCTCGCTCGGCCGGCTGCTGGCCTACAATCCCTCCCTCATGCTGATGGACGAGCCGTTCGGCGCGCTGGACTACCAGACCAAGATCGTGATGGGACGGGAATTGCTGCGCATCTGGGAGGCAGAGCGGCGGGCCATCATCTTCGTCACCCACGACATCGAGGAGGCGGTGGCGCTGGCCGACCGGGTGGTGGTGTTCTCCGCCCGCCCGGCGCGCATCGTCGCCGATTATGCGGTGGACCTGCCGCGCCCCCGTGACCTGCGCGCCATGCGCGGCGAGGCCGCCTTCGTCCGGCTGACGGAGGCGATCTGGTCCGACCTCGCGCTGCCCGCATGAGCGCGCCCGCCAGCCCCATGGACGGCCTCATCGCCCGCGAGCCCCTGCCCGCCTTCGCTCTGGCGGTCTACGGCACGGCGGGCGTGCCGCCCGCCTGCCTGCTGCTCCAGGAGCGGCGGGGCATCGACGTGAACCTGCTGTTGTTCGCCGCCTTCCTGGGCGCGGTGCGCGGCGAGGCGCTGACGCCCGCGGGCCTGGCCCGCGCAATCGAGACGGTCGGCCCCTGGCACGGCGAGGTGGTGCGCGGCCTGCGCGCCGTGCGCCAGCGGCTGAAGGCCGGCCCGCCGCCTGCGCCCAACACCGTCACAGCCGCGCTCCGGGCCAAGGTGCAGGCCGTCGAGATCGAGGCGGAGCTGATCGAGCTGTCGGAACTCGGCCGCCTCGCGCACACGCTCGGGGCACCGCCGGCGGCGGGTCCGCCGGACACGCGCGCCCGCGCCGCCATGGCCGGGGTGGTCGCCGGCGCCCCGCTGGACGAAGCGGAGCAGGCGGCGCTCGCCTGCATCGCGGCGGCCGCACAGCAGGCCGCGACCGCAAGAGAACATTAGAGCCGGATTCACCGCTCCGGCTCCGGAAGGATGAGGACATGAAACGCCTGATCGTTGCCATCACCGGCGCCTCGGGGGCCATCTACGGCATTCGCGCGCTCCAGCTCCTGAGGGAGGTGCCGGAGGTGGAGACCCACGTCATCCTCACCCCGTCGGGCCTGCGCACCATCGTCGAGGAAACCGACTTCAAGCCGGACGACGTGCGGGCGCTCGCCGACACGCTCTACAATCCCAAGGACATCGGGGCGGCGCTCTCATCCGGCTCGTTCCAGACGGTCGGCATGCTGGTGGCGCCCTGCTCCATCAAGACGCTGAGCGGCATCGCCAATTGCTACAATGACGAGCTGACCGTGCGGGCGGCGGACGTCTGCCTGAAGGAGCGCCGCCGCGTGGTGCTGCTGCTGCGCGAGACACCGCTCCATGCCGGCCATATCGACCTGATGGCCCAGGCGACGCGCAATGGTGCCGTCATCATGCCGCCGGTGCCCGCCTTCTATCACCGGCCCAAGAGCCTCGACGACATCATCAACCAGACCGTCGCCCGCGCGCTCGATCTGTTCGACATCCCGCTGCCCATCGTGAAGCGCTGGACCGGCGAGGCCTCCCGCTCCTGAGCCGGACCGAAGGCGGAACATGCGCCGCGCGCCGATTCGGGCCGGGTCTGGTCCGGCTCCGTTCCGCGAACGGGCGGCGCCATGTCCCGATCCGGGACGGACCCGCCAGGCCTCCAGGGCACCGATCGTCCGCCGGAACGGGGAGAGAACATCCCGTTCCGGCCGATTCGGGCCTGCTCTGATCCCGCCCTGTTCCGCTTCGACGGACCAACGGTCTCAAAACGGGACGGCACGCCGGCACAGCATCGTGCCGCCGCGCGGTGTTATTCGCCCTGCGTCATCAACGCCGCATTGCCGCCCGCGGCGGAGGTGTTGATGGTCACGGTCTGCTCGCTGGCGAAGCGCAGCAGATAGTGCGGGCCGCCCGCCTTCGGGCCGGTGCCGGAGAGGCCGTGGCCGCCGAACGGCTGCACGCCCACCACCGCGCCGATGATGTTGCGGTTCACATAGATGTTGCCCACCGGCAGGCGGGACGTGACCTTTTCCACCAGCCCGTCGATGCGGGTGTGGAGGCCCAGCGTCAGGCCGTAGCCGGTGGCGTCGACGGCATCGAGCACGGCGTCGATCTGCCCCGCCTTGTAGCGCACCACATGCAGGATGGGGCCGAACACCTCCTCCGTCAGTTCGTTCGCGCTCTTCAGCTCGAAGACATGCGGCGCCACGAAGGTGCCCCGCGCCGGGGCGGTGCCGGCATAGTGCACGCGGGCCGTGGCGGAGCGGGCGCGCACATAGGCGTCCAGCTTGCCCTTGGCCTCGGCATCGATCACCGGCCCCACATGCACGGCGGGATCGCGCGGATCGCCCAGGCGCAAGGCGTCGGCGGCGCCGACCACCATCTCGATCATCTTGTCCGCCACGTCCTCCTGCACGAACAGGAGGCGCAGCGCCGAGCAGCGCTGGCCGGCGGAGCGGAAGGCGGAAGTGACCACGTCGTCAGACACCTGCTCGGGCAGCGCGGTGGCGTCCACGATCATGGCATTGATGCCGCCGGTTTCGGCGATCAGCGGCACGATGGGGCCATCCTTGGCCGCCAGCGTGCGGTTGATGATGCGCGCCACCTCGGTGGAGCCGGTGAACACCACGCCCGCCACGCGGGGCGCCTCCACCAGCCGGGCGCCGATGCGCCCGTCGCCGGTCACCACATGCAGCGCGCCGGCGGGCACGCCCGCCTCGTGCAGCAGCCGCACCGCTTCCACCGCGATCAGCGGGGTCTGCTCGGCGGGCTTCGCCACCACCGCATTGCCGGCGGCGAGCGCCGCCGACACCTGGCCGAGGAAGATGGCCAGCGGGAAGTTCCAGGGCGAGATGGCGACGAACACGCCCCGGCCGCGCAGCCGCAGCACGTTGCTCTCGCCGGTTGGGCCGGGCAGTTCCGTGCCGGCGCCGCACAGGCGCATGGCCTCGCCGGCGTAATAGCGCAGGAAGTCCACCGCCTCGCGCACCTCGGACAGGCCGTCGTCCAGCGTCTTGCCGGCCTCGTCCTGGAGCAGGGCGAGGAAAGCGGGCGCGCGCGCCTCCAGGAGGTCGGCGGCCCGCACCAGGATCGCGGCGCGGTCAGAAGACGGCGTCCGGTCCCAGGCCGGGAAGCCCTTGAGCGCCGCCGCAACCGCGGCATCCGCCGCCGCAGCGTCGGCTTCCACCACCCGGCCGATGGCCCCGCCGTCGATGGGGCTCGTCACCGTGCGCGCAACGCCGGTATGAACCACGCCGTCGATGATCGGGGCGGCGGTGACCTCGCGGCGGGCGGCGGCGATGTCCGCCAGCAGCGCGGCCAGCGCCTTCCGGCTGCCCAGTTCCACGCCCTTCGAATTGGCCCGGCCGGCGCCGTAGAGATCCGCTGGCAAGGGGATATGGGTGTTGCGGGCGGCATCGGGCGTGCCGATCACCGTCGCCGGGCGGCGCAGCAGGTCGCTCACCGGCACGGCGGGATCGCCGGCCACCGAGACGAAGGAGGAATTGGCGCCGTTCTCCAGCAGGCGGCGGACCAGATAGGCCAGCAGGTCGCGATGCCCGCCCACGGGAGCATAGGTGCGGCAGCCGGTGCCGGGCACGCTGGCCAAGAGTTCGCCGTGCACCGCCTCGCCCATGCCGTGGAGGCGTTGGAATTCGAAGCCGCCCGTGCCGCCGGACAGCTCCACGATGGTGGCGACCGTCAGCGCGTTGTGGGTGGCGAACTGCGGGAAGATGCGCGGGCGCAGCGCCAGCAGCTTGCGGGCGCAGGCCATGTAGTTGAGGTCGGTCATCGCCTTGCGGGTGAACACCGGATAGCCGTCGAGCCCGCGCTCCTGGGCCCGCTTCACCTCGGTGTCCCAATAGGCGCCCTTCACCAGCCGCAGCATCAGCCGCCGGTCCAGCCGCTCGGCCAGGGCCGCCATGTGGTCGATCACCGCCGCGGCGCGCTTCTGATAGGCCTGGATGGCGAGGCCGAAGCCGTCCCAGCCCGCAAGGCCGGGGTCCGCCAGCACGGCGTCGATGACGTCGAGGGAGAGTTCCAGCCGGTCGGCTTCCTCCGCGTCGATGGTGAAGTTGAGGTCGAAGGCCTTGGCCTGCCGGGCCAGATCCACCACCAGCGGCACCAGTTCCGCCAGCACGCGGTCGCGGTTCACCGCGTCATAGCGCGGGTGCAAAGCGGAGAGCTTCACCGAGATGCCCGGCCGGTCCGGCAGCGCCGCATTGCCGGCCCGCGCGCCGATGTCGGCGATGGCGCTGGCGTAGCTGTCGAAATAGCGCCTGGCGTCGGCGGCCGTGCGGGCGCCCTCGCCCAGCATGTCGAAGGAATAGCGATAGGCCCGGCCGCTCGACGACTGCGCCCGGTCGAGCGCGGCATGGATGGTCTGGCCGAGCACGAAATGATTGCCCAGCACCTTCATGGCCTGGCGCGTCGCCGCCCGCACCGCCGGCAGGCCGATGCGCTTGGTGAGGCGCCCCAGCACGCCCTCCGGCGTCTCGCCCGGCTGGATGACCCGCGCGGTGACGCCCAGCGCCCAGGACGAGGCATTCACCAGCAGCGCGTCGGACTTGGAGGCGTGGTTGAGGAAGTCGCCCTGGGCCAGCTTGTCCTCGATCAGCCGGTCCGCCGTAACCGGATCGGGCACCCGCAGCAGCGCCTCGGCCAATGTCATCAGCGCCAGCCCCTCCTTGGTGGAGAGGGCGTATTCGCGCAGCACTTCCTCAATGCCGCCCATCCCGCCGGTGCCGCCGCCCTTGCGGATGGCGCCGATCAGCCGGCTCGCCAGCGCGTCGATGCGCGCCTCGGCCTCGGCGGGCAGCGTGCCCTGGGGCAGCAGCAGGGTGGCGATCGCCGCATCGTCCGGCGCATAGGGCGCCTCGAACGGCGGCACCAGCGGCTGCGGCATGGGGACGAGGGCGGTGGAAACGGGGCTGGGCATGGAAATCTCCGGCGGATATATCTCGATAATCCGCAATGCCCCGTGCTTCGATGGTCATTTCAAGCCAGATGCCTTAGATTCTGCGGCAGATACCCTATCTGGCCGGAGAAGATGAGCAGCCTCGACCGCACCGACAGGCGAATTCTCGCGATCCTTCAAAGGGATGGCCGGATTTCCGGAGTGGAGCTGGCGGAGCAGGTCGGCCTCTCGCCCACCTCTGCCGGCGAGCGCCTGAAACGCCTGCAACGGGACGGTTATGTGGCCGGCTTCGGCGCCCGGCTGGACCCGCATCGCCTCGGCCTCGGCTTCCTGGTGTTCATCGAAGTGCAGTTGGACAAGACCACGCCGGACGCCTTCGAGCGCTTCGCCAAGGCGGTGCGCGCCGCGCCCGAGGTGCTGGAATGCCATATGGTAGCCGGTGGGTTCGACTATCTGCTCAAGGCCCGGCTGCCGGACATGTCCGCCTATCGCCGCTTCCTCGGCACCGTCCTCCTCGGCTTCCCCGGCGTGCGGGAAACCCGCTCCTATGCGGTGATGGAGGAAGTGAAGAGCGACGGCCCGTTGCCGGTCTGAACGCGGGGGACGAAAGTCCGGCTTCCCGTCGGCGCCGTCCTGCCGCCTAATGCCCGCGCCGCCGGCCCTGGCCGCGCCACCAAGAAAGGAAAGGGAGAGCGATGTATCCCGAACTGCGCCTTCTGTGCTTCGAGGATCTGGAAACCGGCATGACCGAGACCCTGTCGAAGACCATCGCCTCGTCGGACGTGGTGGGCTTCGCCGAGGTGACCGGGGATCGCAACCCCATTCACCTGTCGGAGCATTTCGCCGCCCGCACGCCCTTCGGCACCCGCATCGCCCACGGCCTCTATACCGCCAGCCTGATCTCCGCCGTGCTCGGCACGCGCCTGCCCGGCCCCGGCGCGGTCTATATCTCGCAGACGCTGAACTTCCGCGCCCCGGTGAAGATCGGCGACACCGTGCTGGTCACTGTGGAGGTGGCCGAGCTCATCCCCGAGCGGCGCCGGGCGCGCCTCGCCTGCACCTGCAAGGTGGGCGACGAGGTGGTGCTGGACGGGGAAGCCTGGGTGAAGGTGCCGCCGCGCAGCGAGACCGAGCGCTCCCCGCTCGCCCGCCACGCCGCCGGCTGAAACGAGAACGGGAGCCGGCATGCCGGCTCCCGCGCGTCGCGATCCCTCTGGAGCGTCGGCCTATTTGACCGCCGTGTAGACGGAGAGCCCGGTGGTCGCCGGCGAGGACACCATGAGGAACACCTGCATGGCCTTCTGCACGTCGGTGATCGAGGCGTTGGTGACGTAGATCACGTCGCGATTGAAGATCGGGAAGTGCTGGGCCACGAACAGCGAGTTGGTGTCACGCAGGTTGAGACGGTAGACCACCGGCGTCAGGCCGCCGCGCACCACCAGCGGGCTGTCGGGCCGCAGCTTGCGGGCGATGAATTCCGGCTCGTAGCGCATGATGAACACGCCCGACGGATCGGAGCGGTTGTCCTGCAGGCCGCCGGCCTTGACCAGCGCCGTGGCGAGCGTGATGCCCGAGGCGTTGAACGGAATTTCCGCGTTCGCGCCGGTCGCGCCATAGGCCAGGAACACCTGCGGCTCGCGCACCAGGGTCAGCACGTCGCCGGGCTGCATGTAGACGTTCTCGCGCGGATCGGAGACGACCCGCTCCATGGCCACGCGGACGGTGTGCGAGCCACGGGAGAGCTGGATGAAGGTCTCGTTCACCGGCGCGCGCACGCCGCCGGCGGTGGCCACCACGTCGAGCAGGCGGTCGCCCTTCACGCTCAGCGGCACCCGGGCCCCCTGCACCACCTCGCCCGAGACGGTGACCGTGTTGCTCACCGCCTTGGTGACGGTGACCAGCACCTGCGGCTGGATGGCCTTGCCGGTCAGCGCCTTGACGATGTCGTCCTGGATCGCGCCCGTGGTCCGGCCCGCCGCCTGGACTTCGCCGGCATAGGGAATGGAAATGGTGCCCGAGGCCTTGACCACCTGTTCGGGGATGGTCGCCGTCTTCGAGCCGGTGGTGAAGCTGCCCGCCACCACGGCGGAGGAGAACAGGCCGCCGGCACCCGCCTCCCAGATGGTCACGGCGACCATGTCGCCGATGCCCACCACGGGAGTGCGCGAGGGACCGGAGCGGCCGAAGCTGGTGTAGAAGGTATCGGGGGCGCGCTGGCGGGCGATGTCGAGCACGGCATTGTCGATGTCGACAATCTCATAGCGCTGGACATTGTCCTCGACCGACTGGGAGACGACCTCCCGCGCGTTCGGGCCGACCTGAGGCAGAGTCTCGGCGCATCCGGAAAGGACCAGGGCCACGCCCGAAAGCAAAAGCGGCCAACTCGATACCTTCCGCATGAATGCTCCCGTACAAGTCTCGTCGCCAGATACCATGGCGGCCAGCATCGACCAACCCTGCCGATCCGGCAGGGCCTCACTCCTCATAATGCTGTTTCCTGATTGCCACACCTCGGCCCGACTTCAAAACGGCGCACATCGTTAACAGCCTCGCCGGAGCGGTGGAGGGGAGCGGCAGGCGCGGGGCGCCGCTCCGGCGGTTCAGGCCGCGAGGGCAACGGCATCAGGACACCGGCCGCCATGCCAAGACGGACGGTCGTCATGACGTTGCGGAATAGGAGGGCGGAAACGGCGTGCACGCCATTCCCCGCCGGAATTGCAGCGCCCCGCAGGGATGTCACGCCTTGAGACGCAACGGGACGGGGGTCCACACGTCCGGCGTTTCAGGTTAGGTTGAAAGATCGTGTGCGATGCGGAAAACGAACGATGTCGCCGCACGGGTCCGTCGTATTGACCGGGCTCAAGGTCCGTTGCCATAAGCAACCAAGGCGCCAGTGGCGGCCTATCCTATCGGAATCTCTCAGGGCGGGTGAGTGCATTGCGGTTTAAGGGACCTCTCGGGGACGGTGTGTCCGGTGCCAATGTCACCGCCATCGTCGGAGCAGCATGTCGCCTGCCAGGGGCACCGGACGAAGCGCGGTTCCGCCGCATGCTGTCTGAGGGACGCTGCGCCATCCAGCCGTTTCCCGCCGGGCGCTGGAGCGTCGAGCGCTTTCTCCATCCGCGCGCCAGCGAACCGGGCTTCAGCTATTCCTTCGCCGGCGGCTATCTCGATGCCCCGTTCGATTTCGACCCGACCGTGTTCGGCATGTCGCCGCGCGAGGCGGCGCAGGTGGACCCGCAGCAGCGCCTGCTGATGGAAGTGGTGTGGGAGGCGCTGGAAGACGCGCGCCTCCCGCCCTCCAGCCTCGCCGGCCACGAGGTCGGCGTCTATGTGGGCGCCTCCAGCCTCGACCACGGCAACCTGCTGGCCTCCGACCCGGCGGCCATCGAAAGCCATTTCATGACCGGCAACACGCTGTCGGTGGTCTCGAATCGCCTGTCCTATGCCTTCGACTGGCACGGGCCGAGCTTCACCGTGGACACCGCCTGCTCGTCCTCGCTGGTCGCCTTCTCCCAGGCGCTCGCCGACCTGAGGAGCGGCCGCATCGACACCGCCGTGGTGGCGGGCGTGAACATGCTGCTCACCCCGGCCTCCTATATCGGCTTCTCCCGCGCCGGCATGCTCTCGCCCACCGGCCTATGCCGGCCGTTCTCGGCCGCCGGCGACGGTTATGTGCGCTCGGAAGGCGCGGTCGCCTTCGTGCTGCGGCGGAAGGATCTGGCGCTGCCCGGCTCGGTGCGCGCGCTGGCGGTGGCGGCGGGAGTGAATTCCGACGGCCGCACCTCCGGCATTGCCTTGCCCGGCGTCGAGGGCCAGCGCGCCCTGCTGGAACGCCTCTATGGCGAGACCGGCATCACCCCGGACCAAGTCGCCTTCGTGGAAGCGCACGGCACCGGCACGCGCATCGGCGACCCGGTGGAGGCCACCGCCATCGGCTCGGTGCTCGGCCGGGGCCGCGCGGCGCCGCTGCCCATCGGCTCGGTGAAGTCGAACATCGGCCATCTGGAGCCGGCCTCCGGCGTCGCCGGCCTGCTGAAGGCCGTCCAGGCGCTGGAGACGCGTGAACTTCCGCGCTCGCTGCATCTGGACGAGCTCAATCCGCTGATCGACTTCGCCGACCTGAACCTGCTGCCGGCGCGCGAGACCATCGCCCTCGACCGCACCGCCGCCACCCTGTTCGCCGGCGTCTCCTCCTTCGGCTTCGGCGGCACCAATGCCCATGTGATCCTGGCCAGCGCGCCGGCCGAGGCCCCGCCGCGCGCGGCCGGCGCGCCGGCTCCCCGCCATCTCGCCCTCTCCGCCGCCACCGCCGAGGCGCTGCGCGCCACCGCCGACGCCTATGCCGCCGTGCTGGACGAGGGCGTGCCGCCCGCGCGCCTCGCCGCCGCCGTGGCCGCCGGCCGCGAGAGCCTGCGCCACCGCGCGGTCGCGGTGCTCGACGAGGCCGGCGCCATGGCCGGGGCGCTACGCGACTTCGCGGCGGCCGGCGCCTCCAAGGCCATCGCCACCGGCGCCGCGCCGCGGCCCGATGCCAAGGTCTGCTTCGTCTATTCCGGCAACGGCGCGCAGGCGGTCGGCATGGGCCGCACCGCCTATCTGCGCAACGCCGCCTTCCGCCACCGCTTCGACGAGATCGATGCCGCCTTCAAGGCGATCGCCGTCACCGGCGTGAAGGAGGACATGTTCGATCCCGACCTCGGCGCGCGCATCGGCCAGGCCTCGGTGATCCAGCCGCTGATGTTCGCCGTCCAGGCCGCGCTTACCGGCGCGCTGGTGGCGGAAGGGCTGCGCCCGGACATGGTGGTGGGCCACAGCATCGGCGAGGTGGCGGCGGCGGAAGCGGCCGGCGTCCTCGACCTCACCCAGGCGGTGCGCATCATCCATGCCCGCGCCACCAGCCAGGAAGCCGCCTACGGGCGCGGCCTCATGGCCGTGTTCGCCGCCAGCCGGCCGCGCATGGAGGAGTTTTTAGCCGGCTTCGGACGTGACGACATCGAGATCGCCGCCGACAACGGCCCGTCCTCCCTCACCTTGTCCGGCGCCACCGAGGCCATCCGCCTCGCCACCCGCGAGGCCCGCAAGCAGCGTATCGCCAGCCGCACGCTGGAGATGGAATATCCCTTCCACTCCCGCTTCCTGGACGACACCAAGAGCGCCTTCCTCGGCACCGCCGGCGAGATCACGGCGCGGCGGGCGACCACGCCGCTCATCTCCACCGTCACCGGCGCGCCCATCGGCGAGGACCTGCTGGATGCCGCCTACTGGTGGCGCAACGTGCGCGCGCCGGTGCAATTCCGCAGCGCCATCGAGGCGGCGGCGGAGCTGGGCGCGGGCCTGTTCGTGGAGATCGGGCCGCGCCCCATCCTCACCTCGCCCATCGCCGAGACGCTGAAGGAGCGCGGCAGCGGCGCCGCCGTGCTCGCCAGCTTCACCGAGGCGGACGACCGCGACCCGCGCCGCGACCCCGTGCTCTGGGTGGTCGCCAATGCCCGGGCCAACGGCGCCGCCATGCCGACGGTGCCGGCAACGGCGGTGGACCGCGCCCTGCCGCTGCCCGCCTATCCCTGGCAGCGCAGCACCTTCCATTTCCACGGCACCTCCGCCGCGCTCGACCTGTTCGGCAACCGGCCGCGCCATCCGCTCATCGGCGGACGCCTCGCCGACGGCATACCGGAATGGCGCACCTTCCTCGACGCCGAGGTGGTGCCCTATCTCGCCGACCATGTGGTGGACGGGGAGATCGTCGTGCCCGCCGCCGCCATCGTGGAGATGGTCCTGGCGGTCGGTCGCGAGCTGAAGCCGGACGGGCCGCTCGGCCTGGAGGATTGCGACATCTTCCAGCCGCTGGTGCTGTCGAAACAGGGCATGCGCGAGATTTCGGTGCGCCACGCCGCAGCCACCAACGACGTGGAATTGTTCAGCCGGCCCCGCTTCGGCGCCGACGAATGGACGCTGCATGCTCGCGGCCGGCTGGTCGACGTGGCCCACCCGCCGCGTCCCCCGGCAAAACCGAAGGGCAAGCTCATCCGCGCCACGGCGGCGGACATCTATGCCCGGACCGAAGCCTGCGGCCTCCATTACGGCCCGGCCTTCCGGCTGGCGCAGGCGCTGAAGCGCGACGGCAGGACCATCGAGGTGGCGCTGACCCCGGCGCAGGCCGGCACCGGCGCCTTCACCCGGCCGCAGCTTTTGCACCCCGCGAGCCTCGATGCCGCCCTGCACGGCCTGTTCCTGCTCATCGACGTGGAGCCGGGCGTCAAGCGGACCTATCTGCCGATCCGGCTGGGGCGGCTCGCCCTGTTCCGCGATCATCCCGAGGTCGCCGGCGCCACCATCGTGGTGGAGCGCCACACCGAGCAGTCGCTGCGGGTCTCCATCGCGCTGAAGGACGCCGACGGCGAGGTGGTGGCCGAGGTGGAGGATGCCCTGCTCAAGTCCGTGGTGCTTTCGCGCACCGATCCGGACGACGGCTTCCTGTTCGTCACCCGCGAGCGCACGGGCCGCGCCGTCGCCGGGGGCGACCTGCCCGCCGCGATCCGCGCCGCTTTGGCGGCGCGGCCCGAACCCGAGCCCTCGGACGGCTGGCTGATGCTGCGCGCCGTGGTCCGCGCCGTCGCCCACCGCGCGCTCTCGCGCATCGCCGATGCGGACGGCCGGCTGGACTGGGCCGCCCTGGTCGCCGGCGGGCGCTTCGCGCCGGAGGCGCGGGCCTATGCCGCCATGCTGGCGGAAGAGCTGGTGCTGGCCGGGCTGGCGACACCGGAGGGCGACACGCTGAGGCTCGCCGCCGACAGCGGCCTGCCGGACCCGGACCGCATCCTGCGTACCTTCGCGGCCGAATATGCCGGCGCCTCCGCCGAGCTGCTACTGGCCGCCCGCACCGCTGCCGGCGTGGACGCGGTGCTGCGCACCGGCACCCCCATCGCCCATCGCGCCGAGGTGCTGGACCAGTTCGCCGGCAGTGCGCTGCTGTTCGCGCCCGCTCTCCAGGCGCTGCTGGCGACGGCAGCCGCCGCCCGCGCCGCCGGCGGCACGGACGCGCCGCGCCTGCTGGTGGCCGAGCCGGACGGGCGCGGCCTCATCTCCACCCTGCTGCCCGACGTCCGCGCCGGCCGCATCCGGCTGACGGTGGCGGGTCTCGATTCCGCCCGCCTGGAACGGCTGGAGCGCCGCCTGCCGGCCGGCGTGCCGGTGCGCTTCCTTCATCTCGACGGCCGCGACGGTGAGCGCCATCCGTCCCATGACCTCGCGCTCGTCTCCGCCTGGCGCCTGAACGGCGAGGACGGCGGCACCCTTTTGGCCCGCATGGCGGAATGCCTGGTGGACAGCGGCGCCATCGTCGCCGCCCAGCCGGCGCCCGATGCGGTGGTGGACTTCATCCTCGGCACGGAGCCGGGCTGGTTCGGCCGGTCCGCCGATCCCGCACTGCCGGTGGGCCTGATGCCCTCGGCCGACGAGACCCGCGCCGCGCTCGCCGCCGCTGCCTGCCGGGACACCCGGCAGATCGACCTTGCCGAGGGCGGCGCCTGCCTCATCGCCCGGCCGCCGGAACCTTCGGCGCCGCAAGCCGGCCTGCGGCCCCTGCGCCTCGTCCTCGCGGCCGAGGATGAGACCACTTTGGCCCAGACCCTCGCCGCCCAGCTCAAGGCCGCCGGCCTGTACGTCGCGCCGACCGAGGAGGCCAACGGCCTCGCGCCCCGCGAGGCCGATGTCATCGTGCTCGCCGACGCGACCGGCCCGGCCGACCGGGTGCGCACGGAACAGGCCGTCCTGCGCCTCGCCGCCGTGCTCACCGACCTGCCGCCGGGCCCCACGAAGGCACGGCTGTGGCTGGTCGTGCGCGGTGCCCGGACCGCCCCGCTCGATCCCGTGGCGGATGCCCTGTGGGGCTTCGGCCGCGTGGCGATGAACGAATTTTCCGACATCGACATCCGCCTGGTGGACGTCGCCCCCGGCCTGTCCGGCCCGGAGGCGGCGCGGCGCCTGATCACGCTCGCAGGCGCCGGGGACGCGGAGCGGGAAATCCTGCTCGACACGGACGGCGCGCAGGTGCTGCGCGTCCGGCACGGCCTTCCGGTGGCGCAAGGCGCGCCCGATCCCGACGCGGCGCTGACGCTGGAATTCCCCCGCCGTGGCGCGCTCGACCATTTCGCCTGGGCGCGCAAGGCGCGGGTGGCGCCGGGCCGGGCCGACGTGGAGGTTGAAGTCCTCGCCGCCGGCCTCAATTTCCGCGACGTAATGCTGGCCATGGGCCTGCTGGACGACGACGTGCTGGACGACGGCATGGCGGGCGCGGTGTTCGGCTTCGAATGCGCCGGCCGGGTGACGCGCGTCGGCTCCGGCGTGCGCGACCTCGCCCCCGGCGACGTGGTGGTCGGCTTCGCCAAGAACGCCTTCTCCACCCATGTGACCGCGCCGCGCCGGGTATTCATGCCGCTGCCCGCCGGCACCACGCCGGAAAGCGCGGCCAGCATCCCCGTGGCCTTCCTCACCGCCTGGTACGGCCTGGTGGAGCTCGCCCGGCTGAAGCGCGGCGAGACCGTGCTGATCCACGGCGCGGCCGGCGGCGTGGGCCTGGCGGCCATCCAGATCGCCCGCGCCCGCGGCGCCAGGGTGATCGCCACCGTCTCGACGCCGGACAAGCGCGCTTTGGTGGAGCTGTTCGGGGCGCAGGAGGTGCATGATTCGCGCTCGCTGGCCTTCGCCGACGCCATCCGCCACGATCACGGCGGCGTCGACGTGGTGCTGAACAGCCTCAGCGGCGAGGCCATGCGCGCCGGCCTGAAGTGCCTGAAGCCGTTCGGACGCTTCGTGGAGCTGGGCAAGCGCGACTATGTGGCCAATACGGAACTGGGCCTGCGCCCGTTCCGCCGCAACCTGACCTATTTCGGCGTCGATCTCGACCAGCTTCTCGCCCACGACCCGCGCCTCGTGGCCAAGGGCCTCAAGGACCTCGCCTCCGGCTTCACCAAGGGCGCCTATGCCGCCTTGCCCTATCGCCTGTTCGGCGCGGACGGCATCGGCGAAGCCTTCCGGCTGATGCAATCGGCCGCCCATGTGGGCAAGATCGTGGTGCGCCCGCCGGTGGCGGACGAGATCCGCCTGCCGCAGGCGCGTGACGCCGGCTTCGCGCCCGAGGGCGTGCAACTGGTGGTGGGCGGCGCCGGCGGCTTCGGCCTGGAGACCGCGCTCTGGCTCGCCGCCAGGGGCGCCCGCACCATCGTCGTCGCCTCCCGGCGCGGCGCGGTGGAGGCCGCCGCCTTGCCGCGCATCGACGCCCTGCGCGCGGCGGGCGTGACCTTCGCGGTGGAGCAGGTGGATGCCGGCGACGCGGCGGCGGTGGACGCGCTCGTCGGCCGCGTGGCGGCGGCGCACGGCCCGATCGGCGGCGTCTACCACACCGCCATGGTGCTGCACGACGGCCTGATCCGCACGCTCGACGCTGGGCAACTGAGCCAGGTGCTCGCCCCCAAGGTGGACGGCGCCCGCCATCTCGACCGGGCGACGCGCCGCCAGCCGGTCCGGCACTTCGTCATGTTCTCCTCGGTGTCCGCGCTCATCGGCAATCCCGGCCAGGGCGCCTATGTGGCGGCCAACGCCTATCTGGAAGGGCTCGCCCGGCGGCGCGTCGCGGAAGGGCTGCCGGCGCTGGCTGTCGGCTGGGGCGCCATTTCGGACGCCGGCGTGCTCGCCCGCGACCAGGCCACCGCCGAGCAATTGGAGCGGGTGACCGGCATGACCGGCCTCGCCTCCGCCGAGGCCCTCGCCCGGCTGGAACGCCTGCTGGCCGCGGATGCCGGCCTCACCGATCCGGTGGTCTATTGCGCCCGCTGGCAGCGCACCGGGCTGATGCGCGACCTGCCCATCCTCGCTACCCCCGCCTTCGCCGACGTGTTCGCGCAGGACGGCGGGCCGAGCGAGGCGACGGAGCTGGACATGGCGGCGCTGCTGGACGGCAAGAGCGACGCGGAAGCCCAGCGCGTGCTGGGCGACCTGATCGCCACCCGCATCGCCCGCATCCTGCGCCTGTCCGCCCAGGAGATCGACCTCGACCGCCCATTCGCCGAGATGGGCATGGATTCCCTGATGGCGCTTGAACTCAGCATGAATATCGAGCACGAGTTCGGAGTGGGCCTCCCGCTGGTCGCCATCACCTCCGTCCCCAACCTGCGGGAACTGAGCCGGCGCCTCCTGCAATCCCTGCGGGTGCCGGAAGCGACCGAAGCCATGGACGCCGGCGACCGCCGCCTGATCGCCATGCACGGCGGGGATGAAGCCGATTTCGATGGCGTCAGCGACCGGCTCGCCGACCGGCGCGACCAAGTGACGAGGGTCATGTGACGAAGAAAGCGGATGCCGGCCGGCTGACGGACAGCGAGCGCTCTGACTTCCTGTCCTCCATGCGGCGGACGGCTGCGCCGGCCGCCGGCCGCGCCGCGGCGGTAGTGGCTCCGGTACGGGACGTCTCGTTCGAGACCCTGCCCGGCTTCCGCATGCTGAAGACCCAGCGGGCGGCGGCCGACATGCTCGGGCTCGGCAATCCCTTCTACCAGACCCATGCGGCGCGCGCCGGCGCCCACACCGTGATCGACGGCCGGCTGCTCCTCAACTTCGCCTCCTATGACTATCTCGGCCTCAACGGCCATCCGGAGATCACCGCCGCCGTGGCGGAGGCCGCCGCCACCTGGGGCACCAGCGTCTCCGCCAGCCGCCTCACCGCCGGCGAGCGGCCGTTCCACCGGGAATTCGAGGCGGCACTGGCGGCGCTCTACCAGACCGAGGATGCCCTGCTGTTCGCCGGCGGGCATGCCACCAACGTCTCCTCCATCGCCGCCCTGCTGGGGCCTAAGGACCTCGTGGTCCACGACGCTTTGGCCCACAATTCCATCGTGGTGGGCGCGGAGCTGTCCAAGGCCAACCGGCGCGTCTTCCCCCACAATGACCTCGACGCGCTGGATGCCCTGCTCGCCGCCGCGCGCGACAAACACGAGCGCTGCCTGATCGTCACCGAGGGCCTGTTTTCCATGGACGGCGACGGGCCGGACCTCGCCCGGCTGGTGGAGATCAAGACCCGCTGGGGCGCCTGGCTGATGGTGGACGAGGCCCATTCGCTGGGCGTGCTCGGCGCCACCGGGCGCGGCATCTTCGAGCACCAGGGCGTCGATCCGGCCGGCGTCGACATCTGGATGGGCACCCTGTCGAAGACGCTGGTGGGCTGCGGCGGCTATATCGCCGGCGCGTCCGACCTCGTCACCTTCCTGAAGTTCCACGCGCCCGGCATGGTCTATTCCGTCGGCCTGCCGGCCACCACCAGCATCGGCTCGCTCACCGCGCTGAAGCTGATGCTGCGCGAGCCCGAACGCGTCGCCCGGCTCCAGGCCAACGGCCGGCGCTTCCTGGAGAAGGCCCGCGCGGCCGGCCTCGATGCGGGCGACAGCTGGGGCTATGCGGTCAGCCCAGTCATCGTCGGCGACAGCCTGCGCACCGTCATGCTGGCCAACCGCCTGCTGGAGCGCGGCATCAACGCCTTCCCCATCATCCCGCCCGGCGTGCCGGAGAAATCCGCCCGCCTGCGCTTCTTCATCTCCGCCGCCCACACCCCCGAGGATATCGACACGGCGGTTTCCGCCACCGCGCAGGAACTGGCGCTGCTGGAGCAGGAAGGGGTCTCGGTGGGCAAGGTCGCGGACCTGATGAAGTAGCGTCCCGCCGCCGTCCGGAGGACATCGCCATGCGTGCCGGCTTCACCGTCATCACCGGAGCCTCCAGCGGCATCGGCGCAGCGCTCGCCGAGCAGCTGGCGCGCGAAGGCCACCGCCTCGCCCTCATCGGCCGCAACGGCGAGCGCCTCGCGTCGGTGGCGGCCGCCTGCCGGGCGGCAGGGGCCGACTGCACGCCGCACGTGGTCGACATCCGCGACCGGACGGTGCTCCAGGATGTCCTCGCGTCCATCGAGGCCGAGGGGCCGATCGACCTGTTCATCTCCAACGCCGGCATTCTCGACGGCCGCCGGCAGGGGCAGGCGGTGGAGGATGGCGATGCCGCCCACCGGGTGCTCGACACCAATCTGCTGTCCTCCATCGCGGCGGTGCATATGGTGCTGCCCGGCATGCGGGAGCGGCGGCGGGGCCGGCTGCTGCTCATCGCCTCGCTCGCCGCCTTCGCGCCCCTGCCGGACGCCCCGGCTTATTCGGCGGCGAAGGCGGGGCTTCTGTCCTACGGCGTGGCCCTGCGCGAGGCGCTGAGGGACGAAGGCATCCGGGTCTGCGTCGCCTGCCCGGGCTATGTGACCAGCGGCATGAGCGCCCAGCATCTCGGCCACCGCCCGGGCGAGATCCCGGCGGCGGCGGCGGCCGTGCGCATCCTCAAGGCGCTGGAGCGGGACCGCGCCATCTCCGGCTTTCCCTTCCCGCTCTACTGGAGCTCCCGCCTCTCCCTGCTGGTGCCGGCCGCGATCCGGCGCCTCGGCATGCGGGGACTGCGCTTCCATGTGGGCGGATGAGAGCCGCCGATTTCCGAAGCGGAAAGCTTTCCACCTCAAGATTGCTTCAATCTCGTGGGATCGCGGCTGCGGCGGGTCCGGGTGCGGGCGGTGAGGCAATCTGCTAGGTTGGTCCGGCTACAGGCGGCCGGTGGAGACAGGCTGAGGGATGAGCGTAACAGACCGATCCTTGCCGGCGATCGTGAGCAATCTTCTGTCCGGCGCCAAGCCGCCGCAGGGGCTCGGCCGCGCGGCGGAGGCCTATATCGCTGCCCTCCAGTTCCGCAAGAACGTCACCCGCATCTGCTTTGTCGTGCTGGTGGTGGTGCCGACCGTGCTCGCCACGCTGTTCTACGGGCTGCTGGCGGCCCCGCGCTATGTCTCGGAAGTGAAGTTCATCGTCCGCAGCGTCTCGACCCAGCGGGCCACCGGGCTCGACATGCTGTTCCGCACCTTCGGCATCGCCAAGACGGTGGACGACGCCAATGTGATCCAGAAATACCTCGAATCCCGCGACGCTCTGCAAGGGGTGATCGACGCCCGCATCGACGTGAAGGCCATCTTCCAGCGGCCGGAAGCCGACTGGTGGTCGAGCTATCCCTATGTCTGGCGCCGCGACACCAATGAATCGCTCTACGATTATTTCAGCAACCACGTGACCGTGGGCGAGGACAGCACCAAGGGCATCATCGAGCTCGACGTGGTGACCTTCCGGCCGGAAGATTCGCTCGAGCTCTCCAAGACGCTGCTGCGGCTCGCCGAGGGCATGGTCAACAAGATGAACGAGCGGGCGCAGCGCGACGCCATGGGCGCGGCCCAACGCGAAGTCGGCCTTGCCATGGACACGGTGATCCAGGCGCAGTCGGCCCTTACCCAGTTTCGCAACAAGGAAGTGATCGTCGATCCTTCCAAGTCCACCTTCTCGCTCATCGAGACCATCGGCAACCTGACCACCGACCTGTCCTACGCCCTCGCCGAGCTGAAGGAGATGCAGACCTCCTCGCCCAACAGCCCGGCCATTCCCAACCAGCGCGCCAAGATCGCGGCGCTGGAGGAGAGGGTGCGCGCGGAACGGGCCAAGATGGCCGGCGGCGACGATTCACTCGCCAGCAAGATCGCCACCTACGAGCAGCTCGCCCTGCGCCGCGACCTCGCCGACAAGAGCCTCGCCTCGGCCATGAACGCCCTCGACGTCGCCCGCCAGGAAGCCAGGCGCCAGCACATCTATGTGGAGGAGGTGGTGGCTCCCAACCTGCCGGACGAATCCACCGAGCCCCGGCGCCTGCGCTCCATCATGACCGTGCTGGTGTTCGGCTTCGCCATCTTCGCGGTGATCTGGATCGTCTCCATCGGCTACGGGGAGCACTCGCAATGAACCTGATCGCGCGCGCGCTCCGCTTCGCCGAACTGCCCTCCTCCGCCGGCCAGAGGCGCTCCTTCCTGCAGGCCCTGAACGTCCAGCGCCGGGTCATCACCGCGCTGATGCTGCGCGACGCGCTGGTGCGGTTCGGGCACGAGAACCTCGGCTTCTTCTGGCTGATGGGCGAGCCGCTGCTGATGACCTGCGGCGTGATGCTGATGTGGTCGGTCGGCGGCATGGACCACGGCCATGGCGTCGGCCTCATCCCGTTCGTGCTCACCGGCTACACCATGCTGACCCTGTGGCGGCACATCATCGGCCACATGGGCCACGCAATGACCCACAATGCCGGGCTGATGTTCCATCGCAACGTGCGGATGATCGATATCCTCGGCGGCCACGTCATCCTGGAAAGCCTGGGCGGCCTCGCGGCCTTCACCATCGCTTACATTCCCTTCTATATGTGGGGTGCCGTTCCCGCGATCCACGACCCGCTGCTGCTCATCGGCGGCTGGGCGCTCATCACCTGGCTCGCCTTCGGCTTCGGCATGTTCCTCGCCGGGCTGTCGGAGCTCAGCGAGGCGGTGAGCCGCTTCGTCGGCCCGCTCATGTACATCACCATTCCCGCGACCGGCGCCTTCTACATGCTGAGCTGGCTGCCGGAGAAGGCGCAGAAGGTCCTCGCCTGGTCGCCGCTGGTGCACCCGTTCGAGATGTTCCGCGGCGGCCTGTTCGGCCCATCCGTCGAGGCCAAGTTCGACATCGGTTACATGCTGCTCGTCTGTACGATCACCACCGCCGCCGGCCTCGCCATGGTGCGCACGGCCCAGAAGCACGTGCACGTGTCATGAGCCATTCCGTCACCGACCGCGAGAGCGTCAGCCGCGGCGCGGAGGATGCGCCGGAGCCCGGCATGGCGGCGCTGCCGGCCATGCGCCGGATCGAGCTCATCCCCATCGTCCCCGAGCCCGGCATCGCCCCTCCGGACGAGGGCCCGAGCCCGAGCCCCCGTCCGGACTCCGTCTGGCGGCGCTACGGACTGTTCCTCGGGCTCGTCGCGCTGCCGGTAGTCCTGGCCATCCTCTATTTCGGCCTGATCGCGGCGGACATCTTCATCTC
This sequence comes from Azorhizobium doebereinerae UFLA1-100, assembly GCF_000473085.1. Lineage (GTDB taxonomy): Bacteria > Pseudomonadota > Alphaproteobacteria > Rhizobiales > Xanthobacteraceae > Azorhizobium > Azorhizobium doebereinerae. The sequence goes on along the minus strand of NZ_KI421496.1, from coordinate 52,118 downwards.
GGAAGCGAAATTCCTGGTGCGCTCCTCGGTCCGGAACGGCGGCTCCAACCTGTCCATGATGCTGCAAAGCGAGAGCATGTCGCGGGCGGCGGACGAGACCTACGCCGTCGCCGAATACATGCTCTCGCGTGATGCCGCCGCGGCGCTCGCCAAGACCGCCGGCCTGCGGGAGATCATGGACCGCTCGGAGGCCGACCTCTTCAGCCGCTATCCGGGCTTTCTCGACAAGCAGAACGAGGAGCAGTTCTACCGCGCCTACCGCCGGATGGTGGACGTGACGACGGACGGTTCGAGCGGCATCTCCACCCTGGTGGTGCGGGCCTATCGGCCCGAGGATGCCACCGCCCTCGCCAATGCCCTGCTGAAGACGGCCGAGACCTTCGTCAACCGCCTCAACGTGCGCTCCAACGCGGACGCGGTGAAATTCTCCGAAACCATGGTCAAGGAGGCCCAGGCCCGCCTCCTGGACGTGGAGACCCGCCTCGCCGACTACCGCAACACGCAGCTGGTGGTCGATCCGGAGAAGGAATCCAGCCAATCGCTTGCCATGCTGGGCAAGATGGCGACGGAGATCGCCCGCCTGGAGGCGACGCTATCGCAGCAGATGGCCATGGCCCCGGAGAGCCCGGCCAACGCCCCCCTGCGTGAACGCATCGCCGCCTACCGGGCGGAGATGCAGAAGCAGCAGAAGAACGTGGTCGGCGGAGCCAATTCCATCGCCAGCAAGCTGCAGGGCTACGAACTGCTGGTGGTGGAGCGCGAGCTGGCCGCCAAGGCGCTCGCCGCCACCTCGGCCGCCCTGGAGAATGCCCGGCAGGAAGCCCAGTCGCAGCGCATCTACCTGCAGACCATCACCGACCCGAACCTGCCGGACCAAGCGCTCCAGCCCAAGCGCCTGCTGGGCATCATCGTCGTGGCCTTCCTGGCGCTGTGCATCTACTGGATCGTCCGCAGCCTGATCATCAACACGCTGGAGCATCAGGCATGACGGATCTCCTGGTGCAGACCGGAGACCGGCCGGCCCGTCCGCCCCGGCGCGCCACTGCGGCGGAGCCGTGCATCCGGCTCGATCGCGTGGTGAAGGAGTATCACACACCCATCGGCGCCCGCCGGGTGCTCGACGGCATCAGCTTCGAGATCAACCACGGCGAGAAGATCGCCGTGCTCGGGCGCAACGGCGCGGGCAAGTCCACGCTGGTCAAGCTGATCGGCGGCGTGGAGCCGCCCACCAGCGGCACCATCACCCGTGGCATGTCCATGTCCTGGCCGATCGCCTTCGCCGGCGGCTTCGACGCCAACATGAGCGGGCTCGACAACATCCGTTTCATCGCCCGCCTCTATGGCGTCGATCCTGACGACGCGGTGGCACGGGTGGACGACTTCGCCGAGCTCGGGCGGCTGCTGAACCTGCCGGTGAAGACCTATTCCAGCGGCATGCGCAGCCGCCTGATGTTCGGCCTCATCCTGGCGGTGGACTTCGACTGCTTCCTCGTGGACGAGATGATCTCGGTCGGCGACCAGCGCTTTCAGCGCAAATGCTACGAAGAGCTGTTCGTGAAGCGCAGCGACCGGGCGATGATCCTCGTCAGCCACGACCTGCACATCATCCGCGACTATTGCAACCAGGCCCTGGTGCTCAAGAACGGACGCGGCCGGGTCTTCGATGACCTTGAACTCGCGCTGCGGATCTATGACACGCTCTAGACCCAGCGTGGGCCCGCAGGCCCCCCGCATGGCTCCGGCCTCGCCTCCGGGCACAGGCCGGCCGCCATGCTGATCACCACCTTCGGACCTCCGTCCGGCTACACGCAGTGCGCGCTCTATCTGATGCGCCTGCTGACCGACGAACTGCTGCGCGACGTGGACTATCTCGTCGCCGGAGAGCTGGCCCAACTGCGGGAGGCCTGGTCGGCGCGGCGGCAGCCGCACGTCTTCTTCTTCGCCGACTGTCCCGAACGGGCGCTGGTCGACGTCTTCCTCAAGCTCCAGGCCCCGTCCGTCATCTTCCTGGAGGACGCCAACGACGTCACCGGCTACATCGTCCGCGAGCGGGGCATGGCGTGGCCGTGGGCGCTGCGCCTGACGCATCAATGCCTCGTCTCCATCGGCGACCTCATCGCCAACGAGAACGCCCTGGTGCTGCGGCGGGAATACGAGCTGACGCTGCGCGAATTCTTCCGCGCCATCGCGCTGCAGTTCCAGATGGACGCATCGGACGCCCAGATGCAGGCGGTGCTGGCCAAGGGCGGCCTTGCCGGCGACTTCACCCTCGACACGCCGCTGGAAACCGTTCTGATGGCCCGCTGGCCGCACGCCCGCCCGGCATCGCGCGGGCTGGACGGCGTCGAGAAATCGGATGCGCGCATCATCACGGCGGTGAACGCGCCGTTAAAGGCGGTGATGGCGGGGCGGGCGGTGGAGCGCCTGCTGTGGCCGCAGGAGATGTTCATCGCCGGCGACCAGCCGAACGAGATCCTGCTGAACAGCATCGAGATGCTGGGCGGCGCGCGCTGCCTTTGCTACGGCCCCTTCCTGCACCTGCCCGTGGGCCAGTGGGAAGTGGGGCTGGAGATGGAAGTGCGCGAGAACCTGTCCGGCAATCGGTTCGACATCGACGTCTTTCACGGCGAGGTGGTCGCGCTCGAATCCTTCGACATTCCCGCCGCCGGCCGGTTCCATGTCCGGGCGCACTTCCCCATCCATGATCCGCGCGAGCCGGTGCAGGTGCGGATCATCATGCGCGAGGGCGCCATCGAAGGCGTGCTCGATGTGAAGTCCGCCGTGGTGCGGGCCGCCCCGCAGGCGTCCGTCAGCCGCGCTTACGGATGATCAGGCCGAAGCAGGTGCTGACAAAGCCGTCGATGCTCAGCTTGATGTGGACGTGGTCGCCGCCCCAGTGCTGCCGGGCATAATCGCCCATGTCATGCTCCCAGGGCGGGATGTCGATGAAGCGGTCGAGCGGCTTGCTGCCGACAGCGAAGTCCAGTTCCGCGACCTCGTGCCCGGCCGCGCGCAGGCGCTCGGCCAGCGCGACGAAATGGGCACGCTGGAACAGCACGGTCGGCCAGTTGTCGATGGTCTCGTCGTCGTTGAGGAAGTTGAACTCGGTGGTGTGGATGGCGACCCCGCCCGGCTTCAGCGTCGCCAGCGAATTCTCGATGAAATCGAGACCCTGGGCGATGGAACCCAGATGCTCCAGGGCGCAGATCGACCAGCAGAAGTCATAGCCCTCCAGCTCCGGCGGGATGGCGTTCATATCCACATAGGCGAGCCGCACATGGCGCTCGAACGCCTCCCGTGTCACGAGGTGCGGATGGAAGGCATGCTCAATGGTCGCCGTGTGCTGGTTGGTGGTGGACCAGCCGAGATCGCCCGACGCCTCGGGCGCAAGGTCCGTCACCGTGACGTCGATGCCCTTGGAAGCGAGATAACTCGGGACCGGCTCGACCCCGCAGCCGAAGCCGAGGCCGCGCATGCCCTCCACCAGCAGGCCACGCTCCCAGAGCGCCTGAAGTAGGTAGGCGAATTCCCACAGCTTGCGGTGAAAGACCACGGGAACCTGGAGCTGGCCGCACCAATAGGCGACCCAATCGCTCTCGAGATCGGCCTGGGTCGAGGGCTTGCACGTCAGGCCCACCGGAGCCGGGGCAAGGTCGGTCCGCACCGGCAGCGCCGCGGCGAGCGTCTTGGCCAGTTCATAGCCGAAGAATTTCACGTTCATCGCCATGGCATCGAGATTGCGGATGCGATGCGATAACGCATTCATGTTTGGCTGCGATTTGTCGGTCGTCAACTGAATGAGAGAGACGAACTCGGACACATCCATCGTTCAGATTTCTCCAGCCTGAGCACGGCCTCGCCAAGCTCTGGTCCGGCAGGTGCCGAACGCTTCGTAAGATGGCGCCGCGCGGATTGCGGTATCTGGACCCAGACGCTCCACAGCCGGGCCACGTTTAGGCTGCAGCCCCGCCCGGCGCAAGCCGCCGCCCCTCTGGCACCCTTACGCCAGCCGCTCGTACAAGGCCTTCACCCGCTCGGCATAGCGGGCGGTCGAGAAGAACTCCGCCCGCACCCGCCCGCGGGCCACGAGGTCCGCGCGCAGGGTCTCGTTAGTGTCCAGTTCGCGCAGCGCCAGCGCGATGCTGCGGGTGTCGTAGGGGTCCACCAGCAATGCCGCACCGCCGGCGATCTCGGCGGTGGCCCCGAGATCGGAGGTGATCACCGGCGTGCCCAGCAGCATGCTTTCCAGGATCGGCAGGCCGAAGCCCTCGTAAAGCGAAGGGAAGACGGTGGCCTTGGCGCCACGGATCACGCTGGTCAGCAGGGAGAAGGGCGCATAGTCGAGCCGGCGCACCCGCTCGCGGGTGAAGGTGCGCGTGCCCACCTGCTCCACATATTGATTCGTGGCATCATTGATGAGCCGCAGTTCCTGCTCCGCCTTCCAGGCCGTATTGCCGAGCAGCACAAGCGGGGCTTCGATCTGGCTGCCGAGATAGGCCTCGATCAGCCGCCCCACGTTCTTCTTCGGCTCAATGGCGCCGAAGAACAGGAAGTAGCCCTTGTAGGGCAGACCGAACGCGCCCTCGATGTCGTTGCGCACGTCGTCTTCGGAGCGGGTGAGGTATTTGTCTGGAATCTCGGCCGCCTGATAGGTGTTGGTCACCTTCTCCGGCGGGCAGTCCAGCAGTTCGATGATGTCCCGTCGGGAGGTTTCCGACACGGTGACGATGTGGTCGGCGGTCTTCACCAGCTTCTGGTTCAGGCGCAGGTAGCGCGCCTTGTGGTCGAGCGTGGTGTAGGGCAGCCGCAGCGGCACAAGGTCATGCAGCGTGTAGATGTTCTTCGCCCCCGGCAGCGTGAGCGGCAGGGGATAGGTCCAGTGCATGATGTCGACCGGCGGCAGGTCGCGCACGCTCATGAACCCATTGGAAAGGGCGAACTGTGTAGAGGCCGTGCCGAACAGGTCGGATGCGTTCCAGATACGATCGAAATGCGGCAGCCGCGCGCGCTGGGATTCGATGATGACGTTGCCGGTCACCGGCACCTCGAAGGCGTGCGCGCCGAAGGGCCGGGGAATCAGGCGCCGGGCGTCCCGCACCACGCCGTCCCAGGTGCTGTGCGGCTGGAACGGGTCGAAGAAGGAGATTTCGCGCAGCAGATGGGAACGGCCGGGGCCGAACGGGGCACCGTAGAGGATTTCGGTCCGCAGCCCGAGATCCCGGCAGGCGTAGCTCAGGTTGCGCGCGTAAGTTGCAACGCCCGTCCCCTTCTCGAGCCCCAGATTGTACCCGTCGATCATGATCGAGTGCGGCTGGGCCCGGCGGTTCATGGCGCTGTCCTTTTGGAGCCTGCGGAAGGAGCCGGAACACGCCACGGATTCGCGCCCGAGGCAACTGGGCAGGCCGACGGACGACAGACGCAGCCAGGCAACAGATTCGGTATGCGGCTAGCGCCACTAGAATGCTTGCCTGAAGCTGTGCATCAATCATGGCGTTCCATTCTTTCCCTTTGGAAAGCCTGGGAAATTGCGCATTGCGACGAAGAAGCTGTTGCCCCCAGTCTATATTGCTGCCAATAAAGGCCGGTCGGGGGTGGCGGACAGGCTTTCGCCGGGTAAAACTATTTAATCAATCGGCCCATGTGCCATCCTTCGCGGTTGCACATCGCTGTGCCGGCGTTGGAGTGTTTTGGTGACCGTCCCCATCGCATATGATGTGACGCGCCTGTTCCTCGGCCCGCTCAGCCGCACGCCGCGTGGCATCGATCGCGTGGATTTCGCTCTGGCCGCCCGCCTGTTCCGCCATTCCTCCCAGCCTTGTGTCGGCGTGATGCCGACTCTCCAGGGCATGCGCGTGTTCAGCCCGCACGCGGTGCGGCGAGGTCTCGTGCGTCTTCAGCAATTGTGGGCCGAACGGCGCAGCATCGATGACGATGCGCTGTGGCAGGGCCTGGTTCTGGCGCTGCGCGGCGAGAGCCGCCATGGCGACGAGGTCGTTCCCCCGCCGCCCTTTACGCACTGGCAGCGCGCCAGGCGCATGGGTTCGCTGATCTCCGCCACCGGCATCACGCTGGGCGCATCCGCCAAGCGCCACGTGCCGGAACGTGCGGTCTATGTGAACGTGGGGCATATCAGCCTCGCCATGCCCTATTATCTGCGATGGCTCGATGCGCGGCCGGACGTGACGCCGGTCTTCATGCTGCACGACGTCATCCCGCTCGATACGCCGGAATATGTGTCGCCCTCGTCGGCGCGGCACCACGCCACCATGGTGGCCTCCACCGCGCGCCATGCGGCTGGCCTTCTCGTCACCACCGCGACGGCACAGCAGACGGTGACCGAGGCGCTCGCCCGCTTCGGCCGCAACGACATCATGACGCTGGCCCAGCCGCTCCCCGTGCCGCGGGTGTTCGACACGCCGGCCACGCCGGATCCGGCGCTGGCCGGGGTGAAGTATTTCGTCATCTGCGGCGCCATCGAGCCGCGCAAGAATCACGCGCTGCTGTTCGACGTCTGGCGCGGCCTCTCGGCCGACATGGGCGAAGCGGCCCCCCATCTCGTCATCATCGGCTCCCCCGGCTGGCGCAGTGCGGAGATCCTGGGCCAATTGCACGACAGCCCGGCGCTGCGCGGGCGCGTCCATGTGGTATCGGGCCTGTCCAGCCCGTCGCTGAAGCGCCTTCTGGCAGGAGCCATCGGCCTCCTCATGCCCTCGCATGCGGAAGGCTTCGGCCTGCCGCTCATCGAGGCCGCGCGCCTCGGCGTGCCGGTCATGGCCTCCGACATCCCCGCCCACCGGGAAGTGGTGGACAGCCAGGCCCTGCTGCTCGATCCGCGCGATCCGCGCGCCTGGGACGCCGCGATCCGCCATTGGGCGCGCGGCGACCGGCCCCGGGTGCATCCGCGCCCGGTGCAGCACGCGGTGGACGAACGCGAAGCCTATTTCAACGCCGTCCAGGAATTCCTGAAGCGCTGCGCCGCACGCCGGCAGGCGGAGCTGGCGCCGCGCGGCTATGTCAGCGGCACGAGGCGCCCCGCAGCCGCCCTCAGCGAGCCGGCCCTCCCGACCGCAGCCGCGCCGGCCGTTTCGGCCCGGATCGACCCGCTCTGACCGCATGGGCCTGCGGACAAGAGACCTTCCCACGCCGGCAGGCGGGGCGCCCGGCGCCCGGCTCTTGCCGGCCCGGGACGCTCGCGCCACGCACGCCCCGTACCGTCGCCCCGCATCGGAGAACGTGCCCCTGTGACGTCCCCGGCCGACAGCCTGTTCGAACGGTTTCACGAGAGCTTCCTGGCCGAGCCGGAACGCAAGGTCCTGCGGTGGATCGCCTCGCGCCTGCCCAGTTGCATTATGCCCGATCATCTCACCGCATTCGGCGTGTTCGGCGCCGTGCTGGTGATGATCGGCTACCTGGGCTGCCATGCGTCCGCAAACTTCCTGTGGCTCGCCAACCTCGGCCTCTTCATCCACTGGTTCGGTGATTCCCTGGACGGCACGCTGGCCCGGGTGCGCGACATCGCCCGACCGCGCTACGGCTATTTCCTCGACCAGAACATCGACGTGGTGGGCAATCTGCTGATCGCCGGCGGCATCGGCCTGTCGCCTTATGCGCGGCTGGACACGGCGCTCCTGGCGCTGACCGGCTACCACATGGTGTCGATCTACGTGTTCGTGCGCAACGTGGTGCGGCGGGAGTTCCACCTCGCGGTGCTGGGCTTCGGCCCCACCGAGGTGCGCATCGGCATCCTCATCATGAACGTGACGATCATGCTGGTCGGGGCGCCGAGCTTCAACTTGTTCGGCCAGACCATGAGCTGGTGCGACCTGGTCCTGCTGGCCACCTTCGGCCTGCTCGCCGCCATGTTCTCCGTCTCCGCCATCGAGGAGGCGAGAAGGCTGGCGCAGGAGGAGCCCAAGGGCGGAACGGACACCGACCTCGGGCCCTGAGAGCCGCGGGGCCATGCGGGCTGACACCGGCCCGCCGCGCCGCGGATCGACGCGCGCTCAGGCGCCGCCGAAGTCGGGATAGCTCTTTTCCTCGACCACGGCCGAGCCGGTCAGATCGTTGATCCTCCGCTTCAGCCGCGCGCGCGCGTCATTCTGCACGAAGGCGATGCGGGCCTGCTTCAGGAACACCTCGTCCGCGAGCGTGGCGTGGTCCTCACCATGAACCACATCCTCGGCGTCCCAGATCAGCTCATTGACCGCCTTGAGCTGGGCGGCGAGCCGGACGATCTCCTCCGGCATGGGCGAGAGGACGCGATCACGCTCCGCAGTCAGCAGCGCCAGTTCATAGCGCACGTTCACCAGCCGGGCTTCCTGGGCGATGCGCTCGGACTTGATCTCCAGGATGCTGATCTTGTCGAGCAGTTCGCCCAGCGACACCGGAACGCGGAATTCGAGCGGCGTCTTGGCCGACTGCGTCGCCCCGCTGGATTTCGTCTCTGCCTGCGTCATGCCCATCTGCCTCTGAATGTCTTGCCGTCGCCGGAGATCGCCTGCGGCACCCGAGCCGCAAGGAAGGTCCCCCCCCCGCGTTCCGCCCCGCGCTCACAAGTGGAATAGGACGATCTCGGTCACATTCACCTTGACGCCCGGTGCCACATGGAGCCGAAGCTCGAAGTCCTGACAAGGCTCCGCCAGTTGGAACTCCAGGCCGAGCAGACCCGGAAGCTCCGAGAGAATCTCCTCCGGCGCAATCACTCGGGCGCCAAGCATCTCGCTGCCGGCCCTGCAGGCGGCATCGATCGTCATGGCTGCCGCTTCCTGCGTGGGTTCCAGCTTCCGCACATTGAAGCCGCCAAAATATGTCCCCCTGTCCAAAGAAATATAGGGGCCATAGCTGACGTAACCGCCCTCTCCAGTGGAGGAACGTGACCCGTCTCCCTGGTTTATACCCGTAACGAACGGAATATTGGCAAGTCTCTTCTTGTAGTATTTCATCAAAATTGACTCCGCTATCGGAGATGCTCACGAACGCAGCCGCCAGAATCCGGCGTTATCCCACATGGGACGGCTACGCATGTCGTCTGGAGGCCATAGGCTACCATTGAAAGCTGAACAGCGTGTCTGGATCCAGCCCGGCCGCTGGATGACCCGCGCCGTGAGCTTTCACGTAGATCTCCTTGAGCACGGGGACGTGCTTGCGGAACGCTTCCAGGTGCTTGAGGCGCATCAGTACGCGCGGAGCGGAGAAATAGGGGGCGTTGCCGGCCCGATCGTCCTCGAACATCTCGCGCCACATGAGCTCGACGAGCCACAGGCGGTTGGACCGGCGCCGGTCCACCTCCTCGGCGGGGCAGCCGATGCGCTCGGCGAGGTCCCAGGTCCGGGGCAGTTGCTCCAGATCGAACAGCGTGCCGTAAGCCTGCCACGAGACGTTCGAATTCACCACGAGGGCCGGTTCACCCATCCAGTAGACCGCCGCGTCCGGCATGTAGTGCAGGGTGTAATAGGACGTCGGGATGCAGGACAGCATGGTGGAGAAGATGCGGTCGCTCGTGTCCTGGCAATAGGCTCGCATGCCGTGGTCGCGCCGGTACACGTGGGAATAGATCGCGGTGTAGAAATTCTCCGACTTCGCCGCCATGAGCTTGACCGTCGACACCTCGTCCGGCCCCGCCGGCTCAAGATAGTTGAACGTCGTCAGATAGGCGTCGAGGTCCGTGACGTTCCCCGGGTCCTTCTCCGAGGAATAGCCGTAGTTCATATAGATCAGATCGATATTCGGCTGCTCGCCGATGATCGCGATGACCCGCTCGATGGTCCCCGGACGGGTGAGGTCGTCGTCGCCCAGGATCCAGATGTAATCGCCCCGCGCCCGCTGGGCGGTGACCGCCAGATTGCCAAGCAGGCCGACATTCTTCGGGTTGCGGATATAGCGGAAATCCGGCCGGCTCAGAAACGGCTGGACGATCTCCGGCGTGTTGTCGGTGGAGGTGTTGTCCACCACCAGCACCTCCAGGTCCGCCCGCGGCACGGGGATCTGCCTGAAGATGTTGCGCAGGTTGACGCCGACCCATCCGCCCCGATTGTAGGTACTGATGCACAGCGAGAGCTTCGGCCGAGGCGCCAGGTTTGGGAACCGGGCCGGAATGGGGGGCCGCTCGCTGGGATGGGCCTCGATCAGACCATCCAGCAGCCGATCCGTCGCCAATGCGGAAGCCACATCGTCCGCATAGTCCCACCAAGAACGCACGGGCCGCGACAGGGCTTCGTCGGCGAGAGCCCGCCGCCACTCCGGCTCCGCCAGCTTCAGCATGGCCAGCGCGGCTGTTTCCGTGTCCCGCAGATCCGCGCGCACGACGCCCGGCCGGTCGAACGCCGTCGGCGACGATTTGTGCAGGACGAGGCAGGGAAGCCCTTGCCAAGACGCCTTGCCAACCTCTGTCGCTTCCTCCTCCGCCGCACCGACATAGACCCCGAAGTCGGCTTGGAACCGCAAGGCCTCCAGCCACTCCTCGGACGGACCGCGCTCCCATTGCGCACCGGGGATCGCAGCCAGGGCCACATGGAGTGTATCCGGAGCCAGATCGCTCTCGTCCGGGGACAAGTTGACGAACGTGAACTTCAGGCGGATCGGTGAGAGACGAATTGCCCGGGTGACCGCCGCGAATAGGGCATGCAGATCGTCGGCCGACGGCTTTGCGATCCAGACCACGACCCGCGCCAGGCTCGGGGCTGCGCGCTTAGGTGCATTGCGCCGCCGCGGCACGTCATGTTCGGTGGGAAGCGCAATGATCCCGAAGCGGTCCTCCGCCCCCGGCACCTTGTCCGGCGAGGCGAGAAGAAACCGATAGAAATCGTCGAACTGGCGCTTCGATCCAACGAGCACCTTGTCGAGCCGGGCCAACGCCGCGAAACGCGCCGCGCAGGCGCCCGGCCCGGCGTCGGAGGAGCGGTGATGGGTGAGAAGGCTCGCAAACCGCAACCCGACCCGATGCACCGCCCGGGTGATGCCATCGAGCTCGGCGCCCGTAAGGGGTGAGGCCGCCAGCAGCCAACCCGGCGCATCCGCGGCGCCCGGCGCGGTCCATGCCGCCCACTCGCAGACGTCGACCTGGCGACCGGCCTCCCCTCTGGGGGGGACAACCGGCGCAAGACTGCCGGCGTCGGCGTCCCAGCGTGCCGGAATGAGCGCCAAGCCACGCGCTGACAGCGCTCCAGCGAGGGACAAGGCGAAGGCGGCGTCCGCGCCCCCTGCGGCGGTACCCTCATCGATCAGATAGTAGATAGAGGGCAGCCTGCGGACCGGGTCGGCGGCGTTGGTGAAGACCGCCCGCAGCGCGCGCACATAATCGGGCCAGACATCCGGCCGCAAAGGCCGGCTATCGGAGGGCAACGCAATCGGACGGATGAGGGGAACGAACGCGGCACGCTCATAGCCCACGAGGATATCGTGCAGATCCTCCGCGGCAGCTTCAGATCCCGGAAGCACGACGTCCGCAAGCAGCAGCGCCTGCATGTAGAGCACATGGTCTTCGACCACCGCGGCGCCTGCCGACGGGCTGGCGAGCGGCTCGGTGCCCTTGAAGATGAAGGCTGACAAGACCTTCAGGCGGCGGGCTTCCAATACGAGGTCCATGACCAGCAGGGGATGCGCCCCCGGCGTGGTGTGGAATGCCTCGGGAACCACCAGCCAGTCCTGCGGGCCGCACGAGACGGGATCGATCAGCACCGGGCTGTTGCCGGGTCCCACGGGCACCGGCCAGCATACCGCGTCGGTCGGACCGGAAACCTCGCGCCACTGGTCCTCGCTCAGAAGGTGCAGGCGCTTGGTCTCGGTGTTCCAGAGCACGACGTGAACCGGCTCGCCTCGCGCCCTCCAGGTCTCGACCAGCGAAACGATGAACTTGGACGGCCTCGTGATCCCCGCCTCGATGAGGCCGACGAGAACAAACACGGTCGATCCCGTTCCCCGCTCGCGCAGGATGGTCGCGGAATCCCCAAGCGGAATGGCCTTAGGCGATGTGGTCACGGGCGCTGCCTCGGCTCTGCGTGGGGCCTACCGTCAATGGCATCATGAGCCTTGTTCACGAGGGCTCCGCACAGAGGCATCGCTCCGAGGGAAGACCCTCCGCATGCCCGCGGCGAGAAGAGCGAACCCCGCTTCATGTCCGCCCCTTCACTGGTCACGGCGCTGCGCCTTCGCTAGGGCACGCGCCATGTGCATCAGGCGGCGTCCCTGCCGGTGAACGTCATGCTGCTCGCTCCACTGGCGCGCCGCCGCGCGCACCTGGACCGCAGCCGGCGTGTCGTGAACGAGATCCTGCAAAGCCGAGGCGATGCCATCGGCCATCTGCCTCGGGGATGTCCCAGCGGTCCGAAAGACAGCCGAGCCCAATTCGTCGAAGATAGTCAGCGGCGTCACCAGAACCGGTGCACGCGAAGCGAGCCCGAAACGAACGGCCGCGCTCGAGGATTCGGACGTCCGCTGGTATGGATTGACCACCAGGTCGGCCTCTCCCAGCAGCGCGAGGCAGTCCTCGTCCGGCAGGTATTCGGTGCGCAGTTCGATGTCGTCCTGCAAACCTAGCTGTTCGATCGTCGCACGGATAGTCGCGATTTCCGGGGCGGACAGCATGTTCGGATGTTCGGAATTGAGCATGCGCAACCGAACCGCGTGTCCATCCTGCTTGAGAATGCCCACCGCGTGAACGAGTTCGACCAGCCCCTTCCCAGGTAAAGCGAATCCGAATGACGCCAACAGCGGCGTATCCGGGACCGGGGGCCGTTTGGACACATCGGCGGGCGCGACGACGATGCCCAGCGGGAACAGCAGGACATTGTCCACCACTCCCACCGCCTTGAGGCGATTCATGTCGCCCGGCGAATGCGCCAGGACGCGATGGCACCTGCGCAGCGCCGGAGCATAATCCGCAAGCTTGACCGCAGCAACATCCGGCGGCGGGCCGATGGTCGAGTGCAACTCCACCAGGACCACGATGCCCAGAGCCAGCACACGGTCGATCAGCTGGGCGAAATCCGCCGGGCTGTAGAAGCCGAAATTGGCCTGGATGACGAGGGCTTCGACGCCGCAAGGGGACAGATGCGGCAGGATCGTTTCGAGACCGTTTTGCGACAGGGGCCCCTGGATCCAGGTGCGGACGCAATTGCGACCGTCAGGACCGAGCGGCACACTGTTCTTGTCGGCGAAGATCACCACGTCCGTCGGTGAAACCGGCTCCAACAAATGACCCACATAGCTGGCGATGCCGCATTTCGAATTCCAGCTCGTGACGAAACCGATCGTTGGCAGGCGGAACGGCTCCCGCGACCCGGCATCCGGTGCCGCCGCGAGCCGCGCCAGACGCTGGGCGGCACCCTTCCACGTATAGTGCTCGACCAACGTCTTGCGGCCGATCCAGGCCCTGGTGAAGCGCTCGGCAGGATCGGCGCGGTAGGCGAGCCAGAGTGCCTGATCGAGACCCTTCGCCAACGGCTCCGCCCAGACTGCTGCGAGAACGCCCACAGGCGATTGCCCGGACGTGAAGGCATAGTCCACCAGCCAGCTGTTCTCTGGCGAGCAATAGTCGAGGTGCCCGCCCCATGCGGTGGCGACAACCGGCAAGCCGGAAAGAAAGGCCTGGGCGATCTCAGGCCCGAAGCCACTGGCGCGCGCCGGAGCTGCGAACACGTGGCACTGGCTGTACAGCGCCTTCAATTGCCCCGGCGTAAGCGTATCGGCGATGACGACGACATCGGGGTAGGCGGGATTGAAACGGCGCCGCTCCGCGATGTCTGAGACGAGCGCCTCCGGCATGGCGCCCGTCGCGTAGATGAGCAGCGAGACGTCATCGTCATCGGAAAAGACCCGACCGAAGGCATCGAGCAGCGCGTCGAGCCCCTGCTCCACCCCGCACGCGGAGACATGCAGAAACCGGAAGCCCTTGCCCAGCACGCGATAGGTTGCGTCCTGCTCCACGCGCTCCCAGGCGTCGATGCCGAAACCAATGGTCGCGACGGGCAGAAGGCACCCCTGATCGATCAGCAACCTCTCGGCATGGGTCGAGACACAGGCCACCGCGGAGATGTTCTCCTCAAGCCAGTCGCCGATCTCCAGCGGCAGGCCGGCGTCCGCCCAGTCGAAACCCAGCAGGACGCGGCGGTCCGCACCGTCGCCGGACACGGTGGCAAAGGGGAAGCGGCTCAACGGCGCGGGGGCAGATGCAAGCACATCGCGACCGACGGATACCGCGTGTCCCAGCTCGATCAAGGCGCGAGCCAGTTCCCGCGCCACGACCTCCGTCCCGCTTGCGTCGATGGTCCAGGACAGCGGCGGAGACCAATTGGCCGCTGCCAACACACGGCCACCCGCGGCGACATAAGGTGCCGGGGCGGGAACCGGAGATGGGGAACCGACGCGAGGCGCGCGATCGCTCACGCCCGGCACCTGCTCCCGCACCGCCTTGAGCTGAGCTTCTACCTCCGCGAGGGCGGCGGCGACCGCCGCCTGGATCTGCTGCTCAACATCATGCCGTCCAGCGCTTGCCCGCTCCTCCATGAAGGCCTTGGCTTCAGCGACAGCCAGCTGCGCCCGACGCTCAATCTGCGCAAGGAGCCGTTGCTCCCGCTCCCTGGCTGAACTTACCGCTTCATCAAGCGCCAGTTGCAACTGCGTCTCGGCCTCGCTCGGCATGTTTGCACGCCGCAATAACCCATCCACAATCCCGGTTCCGCGCCTGATCCAGGACGTCATGGCCATTGGGCCTCCGCTTCGGTCCAAAATATAAGATCCAAAAAGGTAAAGCGGCCTCCGCCACAGGCCTTACCTCGCTGAAGCGGCGTGAGCACAGCCTCAGCGAGGTATCGTCAAGATCACAGCCAGCTGGGATTCGGCGGTACCGCAGTCGAAAAACTCATATCAACCGCGGCGACCTCCGCCGAACGCCCTTGCAACTGCCAGCAACCGTCCCCGCTCACACGATCTCGATCTCGGGGAACGGGAAGATGAACTTGCCGCCCTTGGCGATGAATTCCTGCTCGCGCTGGAGAATGCCTTCCTTGAAGTGCCACGGCAGCACCAGGAAATAGTCCGGCTGCATCGCCCGCGCCTCGGCCTCCGAGACGATGGGAATCCGCGTGCCGGGCGTCACCTTGCCGAACTTGTCGGGATTGACCTCGGCGATCACCGGCATTTCTGCGGTGGTCACGCCGCAGAACTGGAGCGTGACGTTGCCCTTGGTGGAGGCGCCATAGCCGAACACCTTCTTGCCGTCGGCGGCCAGCGCCTTCAGCAGGCGGATCAGGTCGGCCTTGTGGCGGAACACCCGGTCCTCGAACTCGCGGAACGGGCGAACCGTGTTGAGGCCCATCCGGTCTTCCTGCTCGAGCAGCCAGTTGATGACCGCATCGTTGGCCGGCAGCGTGGAGGTCTTCAGCGCGGCCGTCACCGCGAAGCTGCCGCCGTTGATGCCGTTCATCTGCACGTCGATGAGCTTCATCCCGGCCGCTTCGACGATGACCTTCACCACGCCGAGGCTGTAATATTCGAGATGCTCGTGGCAGATCGTATCGTAAGACGTCGTGCGGAGCATCGCCGGCATGTAGCTCTGCTCGAAATGCCAGATGCCGTTCGGCGCGAGGACCGAAGCGATGTCCCGCGCGAAGGCGATCGGGTCGTCCAGGTCGTAGAACATGGCGATGGAGGTGACGATGCGGGCCGCCTGCGTGCTCACCTTGCGAAAATTGTCCGCAGAGAAGAAGTCGGGCACCAGCTGGATGTCGTCGGGATAGTATTGCTTGAACTTCAGGCCGGTCGGGTCGATGCCGATGCGCTTCAGGCCCTGCGTCTTGTAAGCCTTCAGCGAGGTCGCGTCGTTCGAGCCGATATCGAGAACCACCTCGCCCGGGGAGAGGTCCACCAGCTTCTCGAGGAAACCGATCTTGCTGGTGAGGTGGCGCACCATCGAGCCGTTCAGGCCGGAGCGGTAGCCATAATTATCGCCGTACATCTCGGACGCATCGTAGGTGTGCGCGAGTTGCAGCAAGCCGCTGTCCGGGCACCAGACCAGATCGAGCGGACCGGACGTGACAGCCTGGCCGGGCGCGGGAAACACGCCGGTGAGTTCCTGATGACCGAGTTGCAGGACGGTTATGAGGTTCTTCGATCCGTTGATGCGGCAGCCGGTGATCTGCTTGTAAGGCTCGCTCATCCGATTCGATTTCCGCTGTTCGAGTAGGAATGGAAGGGGGACTTATACATACCGCCGAAACGGTAAACAACTACGGTTCAGAATGAGGCTTCACAAGCTTTCATCCCGGCTAACTAGTTTTGGAACACTTCTACAGTTGCATCAATATTAAATACAACCTTAAACACCACGCGCCCCACCGAACGTCCACCCATCGAAGAGGTGCGTAATGGCAAGATCATGGCGCGACGGCCTTTATTCTACGACATCCCCACTGAAGCCCTGATAGATGAGGGAAGGGGTCTGCTCGCAACGTAAACCTGCCTGAGGCGAGGCTACATCATGGCTTCAAATGCGCTGCTTGGGCACCGATGCGGGCACGCCACCATTCGATCAGCTCGACGAGCGTGTCTTCAACGCTATGCTTCGGCTGCCAGCCGGTGAGTTGCTTGAGGCGGGCCGGATCGCCCACCGCGGACGGAATGTCGGAGGGCCGCATGCGCGCAGGATCGGTTTCCACCCGCACGGGCACACGGGCAAGATCACACAGCGCGTGCAGCAGGTCGCCGATCCGATACCCCTGCCCAGAGGAGACGTTGACCAGGATGCGAGACTGGGACGGCTTCATGGTCAGCAGCCGGATATAGGCGTCCACCACGTCGGACACGTGGAGGAAATCGCGTTCCGCCGACAGGTCACCCACCCGCACCACCGGCGGCAGCAGACCCGCCTCGATGCGCACGATCTGCGCGGCGAAGGACGGCAAGGCGAAACGCTCGTCCTGCCCCGGTCCGGTATGGTTGAACGAGCGCGTTACGATCAGCCGGGTCTCCGGCGGCAGCACTTGCGCCAGGGCATGCTCGGCCGCCAGCTTGGAGGCAGCATAGGCATTAGCCGGCTGGGTGGGGGTGTCCTCGGTCGCTTTACCGAGGACGAAGCTGCGCCCGTAGACCTCGGCCGAAGAGGTGAAGAGCACCGTGCCGCCGGGGGCGTGGCGGGCCAGCGCCGAAGCCAGGGCGAAGGTCCCGCCGAAATTGACCCGCCATGTGGCTTCCGCGGCATTCACCGCCACGTCGATCGACGCCTGAGCCGCCAGATGCACCACGATGCGCGGTTTCAGCCGGGCGACGACCGATTCGATGCTCGCGGGATCGAGCAGATTACCGTTCTCGGCGCTCCACCCTTCGGCGACCGTTTCCGCCTCCCGGGTCAGCATAACGTGGCGATGGTCCGCAAACGCACGGCGCAGCGCCGGCGCCATGTGTGCGCCGACGAACCCGGTGCCCCCCACCAGCAGCAGAACAGGCGCATCAGACATCGTCAGTCCCCGCCTAGCCGGCGATACGCGCGAGGTCGGCGTCCACCATCTCGCGGATCATCTGATCGAGCGAGATCAGCGGCTCCCAGCCCAGCTTGGCCTTGGCCTTGGCCGGATTGCCCAGCAGCACGTCCACTTCCGCCGGGCGGAAGAAGGCCGGATCGATCACCAGGTGATCGTCGATGCTCAGACCCACGTGCTCGAAGGCGATCTTGCACATGTCGCGCACCGTGGTGGTGAGGCCGGTGGCGACCACATAATCGTCCGCCACGTCCTGCTGCAGCATCAGCCACATGGCGCGGACATAGTCCTTGGCATGGCCCCAGTCGCGCTTGGCGTCGATATTGCCGAGCCGCAGCTCGCTTTGCAGCCCACGCTTGATGCGGGCCACGCCGTCGGTGACCTTGCGGGTCACGAACTCGATGCCGCGCAGCGGGCTCTCGTGATTGAACAGGATGCCGGACGAGGCATGCAGGCCGAAGCTCTCGCGATAATTCACGGTGATCCAGTGGCCATAGAGCTTGGCCACCGCGTAAGGCGAGCGGGGATAGAAGGGGGTGGTTTCGCTCTGCGCCGCTTCCTGGATCTTGCCGTACATCTCCGAGGAGGAGGCCTGATAGAAGCGCGCGCCCGGAGCGGCGATACGCACGGCCTCCAGCACGTTGGTGACGCCCACGCCGGTGATGTTGCCGGTCAGGATCGGCTGCTGCCAGGAGGAGGCCACGAAGGACTGAGCGGCGAGGTTGTAGACCTCGTCCGGCTTGGCCTGCTCCACATTGCGGATGAGGCTCGACAGATCCGAGAGGTTGCCGTCGAGGATGCGCACGTCCTTGTCGACGCCGAGCCAGCGCAGCCGGTGATCCGCCACGCCGAAATGCGACGAACGCCGGACGACGCCGTACACTTCGTAGCCCTTCTCCAGGAGAAGCTGGGAAAGGTAGGCACCGTCCTGCCCCGTGACACCAGTGACCAACGCGCGTTTCGTCATACAGATCCCCGAATAGCTGACCGACCCCCGGCCCCGAATCAACCGACCGCTAGGCGTAACAACCTGATTGCCGCGCTCTGTACTCTGAGTTGGGGGGATTGAGAATGGCGCATCTCACGGCCCGCCCGCTCCGGAAGTCACCCGGCGGCGTTCGCTCATAGCACGCTTCCCGCACCGCGTGCAGCGGCGGCATCCTCGGTAGGCGGTCCCGCTTTCACAGCATAGTCCGCCGCTCTCGCCTAATGCGGCCGGCGGCGTTCGAGTTCATAGCCGATGACCTCCACGCGCGCGCCCCCTTCCGACAGGATGACGACTTCGACACTCCTTGTCGGCACGGGGACGAAGATGGTCTTCACGAAGACACTCTCTTCTCTCATATAGCTGATGGCATACTCCTGCTGCGTCTCCTGCCCTGCATTGCTGCTGAAGCGCAGGCGCATAAGAGACTTCGGCGTTGCCTGGCTGACGTTGGCTCGCATCGAAAACCGATAAAGCCCGGGCATGAGGTCCAGGTAGGGGCCGTGGCACAGCGTTCCGTCGCGCTGCCCGGAGACGATGCGCCCGTTCTTCAGGAAGCCTTCCTGCATGGGCAATTCCGGCAACGCAGCCGCATAGACCGTCTGCCAGTGCTCGCCAAGCGCCGCCCGAGCGATGGCTCGATCCATCACCGCCGTCACCTGCCGCAGGTCGTTAACCGCCAGCCAGCGCGCCGCGGCTCGGGCTTTTTCCCCCGCCAGGGGCGCACGGCCTTCAATCAAGCCGAAGATCTCGGCCACCCCGGTGGCGATCGCCTCCGCATCGCGCCCTGGGAGCGCATAGGTCCCCTCGCGCACATCCGAGAAGATCGGCAGCGGCGTCACCGCCACCGGCCGTTGGGCGGCAAGGCCCATGCGCACGGCGGCGCTGGAGGACTCGCCCGTGCGTTGATAGGGAAAGACGATGAGGTCGGCCTGCTGCAGCCGCGTGATGCTGTCCGCGTCCGGCACGTAGTCCGGATGCAGGCTGACGCAATCAGCCAGCCCGCGCGCCGCGATCAGCTCCCCGATGTCCTGGAGGAGGGCCCTCGAAACACCGCCGGTGTCGCCATAATCGGCATTGTGCATCGCCAGCGTGACGGGCTCCCCCTGGGCGCGCAGGATCGCCACCGCCTCCACCATCTGCTCCAGGCCCTTCCCCGGCAGGGCGAAACCGTAGGTGGCGATCCGCCGGCGCATCGGCTGGACGGCCGGCGTCTTCACGAGCGCCGGGTCGACGCCGTCGGAGATGAGCGTGACGTTTGCCGACAGGCCGAGCTTGGCCAATTGCTCCACGTCATGGCGCGAATGCACGAACAGGCCCGACGCGGCCGCCAGGGCGCGCCGGATGTAGCTGAGCTGCTGCCGCTCGTCGTCCGACTGGTCCACCGTCGAGTGGAGCGTCAGGAACACCTTGATGTTCGCTGCATAGAGCGTATCGACGAGATCGTTGAAGGCGCCGAAATCGAATAAGCCATAGTTGACCTGGATGACGAGGCTCTCAACGCCGCTGGCGATGACCTCCCGTGCCAGTTCGGCAAGAGACGGGATCTTGCCCTGCGTCCAGCAGCGCCGCACGTCATAGCCGGGAATGGTCTCCGGCGCGTCGGCATGGGGGGCGAAGATGATCGGCCGGTACGCGGAATGGGCGATGAACTTGCGCGAATAGGAGGCGATGCCGCACCGCGTGCCCCAGGTGGTGACCCACCCCACCGGCCCGGAGGGAGGCTGCGTCAACGCTTGAACGGTGGCTTCGTTCGTGGTGGCACAGGACGCGATCATACGCAGCTCGCCGTCGGAGAGTTCATCCAGCTGGCAATGGCGCGCCAAGGCCTGGCCGACGGTCTCGCCGGTCGCCGCGGCAACCGGAGCAGCGGCGGGCAGGGCCTGTCGCGCTGACTTGCACGCCGTCTCGATCGCCCGCCACGCCCGCTCGCCGGAGCGTTCCCAGGTGAATTCCGTCAGGTGGCGGTCCACATGCGCCCGCAACGACGCGCGAAACGCGGGATCAACGAGCCCCTGCTCCATCCGGGCGGCGATGTCGCCGTCATTATTCGGGTCGAACAAGCCGATCTCGGTCCCCAAAACCTCCGGCAGGCTCGTCGTATTGGACGAGATGACGGGCGCCCCGCAGGCCAGCGCCTCGAGCACCGGCATGCCGAGCCCCTCCCACAGCGAGGGGAAAACGAACAGGGCGCAGGTGTTGTAAAGGACGATCAGGTCCTCGTCGCTGACCCGCCCGGTGAAGACCACGCGGTCCGGCGCGATCCCGAGCGCACGCGCGTATTCGGCCAGCCGCTCATAGACGGCGTTGTCCGCCCCGCCGACCAGAACGAGCTGGTATCCGGCCTGGATCTCGGCCGGCAGCTTCGCATAGGCGCGGATGAGACCGGCCTGGTTCTTGCGGACGTCGAAGCTCGCCGTATAGAGGATGAACGCGCCGGTGATCGCACGGAAGGCCTCCGAAGCCTGCAGCAGGTCCAACGCATCCGGGACCGGCCTGAACTTCGGATCGATGCCCGACTTGATGTCCTGGACGATGCCGTTGAAGGCACCCAGCTCTTCCAGAGCCTCATCGGCGGAATATTGCGATATGGCCAGTAACGCCGATGCGTCGCGCAATTGGCGGAATTTCGAGAAATAATGCCGCCTCACCACAAAATTCCGAAGATATAGAGAACGTTGCTTAAGCGGAATTAGATCGTAAAGCGTTACCGCAACCGGAATACGACTTGAAGTCGAATTAATCGATGTAGAAACGTTTTCGTGAAGCCCCTCAAACAGGCTTGTCAGATGTACCGCGTCGGGATTGAGGCTTTCGATGAACTGTTCACGTAGGACGGTTGCCGAGCGCAATAATTCAATATTACCGTCGAAATAGGAGATTTCGCGTGGAACTTGGAATACATGGAAATTGCTGGCCGGCACCTCGTTGCGCAGCAGGTCGCGCACCTCGTTCGCCTCTCGCTCGAACTGGCCGTTGAGCACGATCTGAATCTCGTGCCCGCCCGCTGTCTTCAACATCCCCCGCAGAAGATCGAGTGAATAGCGGCCGATGCCGCCGAGCCGGCTGCCGGACTGGGCGCTCTGGAGATCAACGACGAGGCGCATCTGACCAAACCTTAGAAATAGCCGCACCTTGCCCGACACGGGCCGGGCCGGGACATGAGACGCGCCGATCCCGACGCATTCACCGGGACACGCTGATGTGGATGGATGTCCCCGCCTGGGCGCCGTGGGGGCGCGCCGCCCGCCAGAGGTCGGCCAGGATCGCGTCGGCGCGCAGCGTCCCGGCACCGCGCCGGTTTGCACCCGATGATGCATCCGGCAAGGGCTTCGTCCGCCCCGCCCCCTCCGGCATGCCATCGGGATCCGCCCCGATCGTGGCCATGTAGGCGATGTCAAAGGGCGCAGCCCCCTTGCCCCAGAACAGCGCACCGGCCGTCGCACGCTCGTCCAGCTGGGCCGCCAGCGCGCGGAACTCGTCCGTTGCCGAGGCATTGCCGTCGAGAGTCATGGACATGCGGTAGTGCGTCAGCGCCTCCCTCGCCCGCCCCTGCCGCTTTCGCAGGTGTCCGAACTGGAGATGAAGGTCGGCGTCGTCCGGATTGATGTGGCGCGCGACGGAATAGGCCGCCTCCGCGCCGTCCAGATCCCCCGCCTCCTTGGCGCAATTGCCGCATTGGACCCAGAGCCCGAACGGCTCGGACGAGCGTTCCGCCGCTTGCCGGTAAAGCTGCGCCGCAGCATGCCAATTGCGGGTATCGCGGGCGGCATCCGCCTGGGCGTTCAGGTCCGCCGGCCGCATGAACAGGCGCACCGGCCACACTTCTCTCCACCCTCCCGCCCGACCCGAACCCCCTGACATGATGTTCTCCGAACCCTGGCCCGTCAGGGCCGGCGAAAACCCGCGCAACATATACGCTCAAGCCCGCGGGAGGTGCGGCCCCCCGCTACCCCCGCGGCTGCGCCGTCACCGGCAGCCCCCCCGCCGGGCGCAGCGTCAGCCGGCTGGCGGGCTCGACCTTGGTGCCGGGCACCACGCGCACGCGGAACTGCTGGATCAGGATGGCGAAGCATAGGATCGATTCAGTCAGCCCAAACGCCAGGCCGGCGCAGATGCGCGGCCCGATGGCGAAAGGAATGTATGTGTAGGGTGCCGGACGCTCGCTCAAGAATCGTTCTGGCCGAAACCGCTCGGGATGCTCCCACAACTCTACCGCACGATGCAAGAGCCACGGCGCTACAACCACGAGCGCCGCCGGGTCGATGTCGATGCCGCCGATCCGGTCGGCCTCCTTGGCCTGGCGGGCGAGGATCGGCACCGGCGGGTAGAGCCGCAGCGTCTCCTCGATCACCGAGCGGCACCAGTCCAGTTTCGGCACGTCGGCCACCGTTGGCGTGCGCCCCCCGCACACCCGGTCGATCTCGGCCAGCACGGCCTCCTCCACCCAAGGCGCGTTGGCGACGAGATACCAGGCCCAGGTGAGCACGGCGGCCGTGGTCTCATGCCCAGCCATGAAGATGGTCGCCGCCTCGTTGCGCAGCGCCGACAGGTCGAGGCCCAGCTCCGGGCTCTTCTGCTGGCGCTTCACCAGCAGGTCGACCATGGAATTGTGCTCGCCATGCCCCGCCAGATGGTCGGACACCACCTTGTCGATCACCCGGTCGAGCTGGGCCACCGCCCGGCGCAGGCGCGGCCCGCGGAACACCGGCAGCCCCTCGTCGGCACCGAGGAAATAGCCGAAGTTGAAATTGTCGATCAGGCCCTGGTAGCGGGTGAACGCCTCCACCACCTGATGCGCCGCCCCGGCACCGAGATGGTTGCCGAACACGGCGCGGGAGATGATCTCGGCGGTCAGCTCCGCCATCTCGGTGAGCGCGTTGAACGGCTCGCCCGCGGGCCGGGCCCGCCAGCGCTCGACCATGGCCAGCGTCACCGCCTCCATGGTCAGGCCGAAGGTAGGCACCCGGTTCTTGTGGACGATGTCGCTCACCAGCGGGCGGCGCCGCTTCCAGGTCTCGCCGTCGGAGATGAACAGGCCGTCGCCCAGCAGGTATTCCAGCGCGCGGCGCATCTGCGGACTCTTGCGCTCGTAATTGTCATGGCGCGTGGCCATGACGTATTTCACCGTCTCCGGGGAATTGGCCAGGAACACCTGCCGGCCGAACAGGCGGATGGAGCCATAGGTGGAGGTGTAGTCGTTCGCCTGCCACGGCGAGATCAGGCTGCGCTTGGCGGCGAGCGCCAGTTCCAGGGGCGGCGGGCGCTTGGCATAGGGCCTGGGTCGCGCGGGCGCGAACCAGCCGGGTCCGCTCTCCTCCAGAATGGGCGCCGGCTTGTAGAACAACTGCAGCATGGTTCCGATCCCGGCGCCCGGCGGGCGGGCTCCGGCTCTGAGACGTTCGGGACGACAGCCCGGCGAACCGGGTGGCTCGGGGGCGTCCCGTCACCCTGGTTTAGAACACTGGCCCGCCGGCGCAACCCGCCGGCGGCACCGACCCAAGCCTCACCGCCGGCTGTAGACGTCTTCCAGGCGGACGATGTCGTCCTCGCCCAGATAGGAGCCGGTCTGCACCTCGATCAGCTCCAGCGGGATGCGGCCGGGATTGGCGAGGCGATGCACGCCGCCGCACGGCAGGTAGGTGGATTCGTTCTCGTGGACGGTGAACACCTTCTCGCCCAGCGTCACCTCGGCCGTGCCCTTCACCACCACCCAGTGCTCGGCGCGGTGGAAATGCTTCTGCAGCGAGAGCGTGCCGCCCGGCTCCACGACGATCTTCTTCACATGGAAGCGTTCGCCCCGGCAGATGGTCTGGTAGGTGCCCCAGGGCCGGTGCATCTTCAGGTGCTCGGCCACCTCGTTGCGCTGCGAGGCGGTGAGCGCGCCGACAAGGCCCTTCACATCCTGGCTGCGGTCGGAGGGCATCACCAGGATGGCATCGTCGGTGGCAATCACCGAAATGCCGTCGAGCCCGATGCCGGCCACCAGCTTGCCGTCGGAGTAGACGTAGGAATCGCGGCTGTCGATCAGCGCGACGGCGCCCTGGGTCACGTTGCCCCGGTCGTCCGCGTCATTCACCGCATGCACCGCGTCCCAGGCGCCGATGTCCGACCAGCCGAAATCGCCGGCCACCACGGCAGCGGCGGCCGTGTGCTCAAGGATGGCAAAGTCGATGGAGACCGAGCGGGCGGCGGCGAAGGCGGTCGCCTCCAGGGACAGGAAGCCGAGGTCCTCCTGCGCGCCGGCCACCGCCGCCACGGCGCTGGCCGTGGTCTCGGGCTCCAGCCGGGCGCCTTCGTCCAGCAGCAGGCCGGCGGGGAAGAGGAAATTACCGGAGTTCCAGAGATAACCGTCGGCCACATAGCGCGCGGCGGTGGCGGCGTCGGGCTTCTCGACGAAGCGCTCCACCCGCGCCGCGCCGGCCGCATCCAGCGCCGCGCCGGGCTTGATGTAGCCATAGGCCGTGCTCGGCCCCTGCGGACGAATGCCGAAGGTGACGATATGGCCCGCCTCGGCGGCGGCCGCCGCGGTTTCCACGCAGGCGCGGAACGCCGCGGGATCACCCACCACATGGTCGGCGGCGAGCGCCAGGATCAGGGTCTCGGGGCCATGGTGCTCGCGCACATAGGCAGCGGCGGCGAGCAGCGCCGGGCCGCTGTCGCGGCGCGCGGGCTCGAGCAGCACCGCCGCCTGGACGCCGACCTCGGCCGCCTGGCGTCTGGCGAAGAAACGGAAATCCGTGCCGGTGATGACGACGGGCGGATGGAACAGCGGCCCTTCGGCCACCCGCAGCAGCGTGTCCTGATAGAGCGTGTTGTGGGACACCAGCGAGATGAACTGCTTGGGGAGGCTCTGGCGCGACAGGGGCCACAGCCGCGTTCCCGTGCCGCCAGCCAAGACAACCGGCACGATTTTCTGGCGCATGCCCATGCGTTCCCATCCTGGAGTGTGGTGACGCGGCTCAACCCGAGCCCTCAAGCGCAGGCGCTTCGACGTCATGCGCCGCGTGCATTGCAAAAGATAGTGTGAGCCAAAACGCTAAGGCAAGCTGAACGGTTGGCGGTATTTTTATATGGCTCGATATAAAGACGCGGGTCAGCGATGGGCCCCGGGCACCCACAGCACATCGTTGGCGCCGTGCCCGTTAACGTAGCGCCCGGCGACGAACAGCAGGTCGGACAGGCGGTTGATGTAGCGCAGGGCCTCCGCCCCCACATGCTCCCCGGGGGCGCGGGCCAGCTCCGCCATCTCCCGCTCGGCCCGGCGCACGATGGTGCGGGCGAGGTGCAGATAAGCGGCGGCCGGGGTTCCGCCGGGCAGGATGAAGGAGGTGAGGGGGGACAGCTCGGCATTCAGCCGGTCGATGTCCTCCTCCAGCCGGCGCACCTGGGCGGGCACGATGCGGAGCGGCTCGAAATCCGGCGGCGGCGCATCGGGGCGCTCCGGCACGCAGAGATCGGCGCCGAGGTCGAACAGGTCGTTCTGCACCCGCGCCAGCACCGCATCGACTTGCGGATAGGCGGCAAGGTGCAGCCGGGCGATGCCCACGGCGGCGTTGCCCTCGTCCACGGTGCCGTAAGCGGCGACGCGCAGATCGTATTTCGCCACGCGCTCGCCGGTGCCGAGCCCGGTCGAGCCGTCGTCGCCCGTGCGCGTGTAGATCTTGTTCAGCTTGACCATGGCTGCCGCGTCCGCCCCTTCAGTGCCGCATGGCGTAGATGGTGATCATCACCAGGATGACCGCCAGGAACTGGAACAGCACGCGCAGCTGCATGAGCTTCTGCGAGCGCTGCGGGGAGCCGCCGGAGGCCAGGTTGAACAGGCCGAGGATCAGCACTCCGGCGACACTGGCCAAAGCGAGCGGGATCAGCAGATAGATGGTCCAGTGCAGCATGGGCGCTCCTCGCACGGGCGGCGCGCCTGAACGCGCGTCTTGACCCTAACATAGCGCCCCCGGCGCCACTTGCACCCCATTCCGAAGTCCCGACCGCCGGCCGGAAGATGTTCCGCGACGCTGGGGAAGGCTGGGCAAGGCTTTCCAAAGCTTGCGCCCAGTGCAGGGCCGGTATGCACGAGATGTCGTCAGATTGTCATTTCGCGCTTGAATATTGCGCCGCAACAAGGCACGGACTGCGGCAATCCCCAACACGCCTCAGGCGTCCCGCAGAGTTCCGCACCTATGACCGCTCCCGCCGCCCCCACCCATCCCGCCGCCTCCAAGCGACCGCTCTCCGGCAACGACATCCGCACGCTCGTGCTCTCGGCGCTCGGCGGGGCGTTGGAATTCTACGACTTCATCATCTTCGTCTATTTCGTCACGGTGCTGGGCAAGCTGTTCTTCCCGCCGGAAATTCCGCTGTGGCTGGTGCAGCTCCAGGCCTTCGGCATCTTCGCCGCCGGCTATCTCGCCCGCCCGCTCGGCGGCATCATCATGGCCCATTTCGGCGACAAGGCCGGCCGCAAGCGCATGTTCACGCTGTCCATCTTCCTGATGGCGCTGTCCACGCTCGGCATCTCCTTCCTGCCCAGCTACGCCTCCATCGGCTATGCCGCGCCGGTGCTGCTGCTGGCCATGCGCGTGCTCCAGGGCGCGGCCATCGGCGGCGAGGTTCCCGGTGCCTGGGTGTTCGTGTCCGAGCATGTGCCGAGCCGCCATGTGGGCCTCGCCTGCGGCATCCTCACCTGCGGGCTGACCAGCGGCATCCTGCTGGGCTCGCTGGTGGCGACCGCCATCAACACGGTGTTCACCCAACAGGACATCGTGGCCTATGCTTGGCGCATTCCCTTCCTGCTGGGCGGGGTGTTCGGCTTCACCTCGGTCTATCTGCGCCGCTGGCTCCAGGAGACCCCGGTGTTCAAAGAGATGAAGGCGCGCCGTGAGCTCGCCGCCGAGCTGCCGCTCAAGGTGGTGCTGCACCGCCACACCCCGGCGGTCATCATCTCCATGCTGGTCACCTGGCTGCTCACCGCCGCCATCGTGGTGGTCATCCTCATGACCCCGGCCCTGTTCCAGACCCGCCACGCCATCCCCGCGCCCATGACGCTGGAAGCCAACAGCGTGGCCACCTTCTTCCTCTCGGTCGGCTGCGTGCTGGCCGGCGCGCTGTGCGACCGCTTCGGCGGCGGCCGCGTGCTGGCGGTGGGCAGCGTGTTCCTCGGCGCGGCGAGCTATGCGCTCTACACCGTGATCGGCCCCCGTCCCGACCTGCTGATCCCGCTGTACGGCCTCGCCGGCCTCTCGGTGGGGGTCATCGGCACCGTGCCCTACATCATGGTGCGGGCTTTCCCGTCGGCGGTCGCCTTCACCGGCGTGTCCTTCTCCTACAATGTGTCCTACGCCATCTTCGGCGGGCTGACGCCGCTGTTCGTCACCCTGGCGTTGCAGATCGATCCGCTGGCCCATGCCCATTATCTGGTCGCCATCTCGGTGATGGGAGTGGCGATCGGCCTCTTCCTCGCCGCGACCGGCCGCAGCCCGGCCGCCGCTGGAGCGCAGGCGCGAGCCTGACGATCGCCTGCCGCACCCCGGTACAACCCGCCCGACCGCACGGTCCGGGCGGGTTTTTTGTGCGCGCGGCACCGCGGGGCGAGCCCCGCGAATGCAACGCAACATGCACTCCTCGTTGCATCGCAGCGAAATTACAATCTGAGAAATACACCCCCCCAAACAAGCATTCTTCCGTGATGCAATCACAGGTGGGCAATTTTGATTGACGGGATGGCAGAACAGGGTGAATGCAAGGTTGGGGCAAGGCTGAATATCTTTGCTTTGCGGGATTTTTTGAACCTCAACCTGGGTGGGGCATTCCATGGCTGCTTTTCGTTTTGGGATTGGCTACAAGCTCGGGATTGTGTCCGGTATATTGGTACTTCTTTCCGGCAGCGTCATACTTAGCAGGCAAATTGCGTCCGGCCGGATCGAGACCGCCAATGCGGCCTCCGCTGCCGAAGACGAGATCCTGAAGAAGATCGACGGGGCCGGCACGGCGCTGAACCGGGCCCAGGCGAACGCCAAGGACATCCGGCTCTCCTTCTCCGTCGCCGAGGTGGACAGCCTCCTGGCCAAGGTGAATGCCGACCTTGCCAAAGGCACGTCCCTGATCGACGAGGCCGGCCGTCTCACCACCGTCGCCTCCGCCAAGAACGCCTACGCCAGCATCAAGACCAACCTGACCCAGATCGGCCAGGCGGTCAGCGAAATGGCCTTGGCGCAGAAGGCCGAACTCGAATCCTTCGACCGGCGCACCGGCATCACCGTGCGCTGGGACGGCGCCCTCGACGACGCGAAGGCCGCTCTGCTCGACCTCAATTCCCGCCAGGGCGAGAATGCGGTCTCCGACCTCGCCCTGCTCGACCGCAAGCTCCAGCAGATCAACCTGTCGGCCTGGCGCTTCATCGCCACCGAGGATTCCAAGCAGCTGCCGATCATCGAGATGAATGCCAAGGCCGGCCGCGCCACGCTGGATTCGGTCGCTCAGACCGCCGGCACCGACCCGCTCATCGCCACCACCATCAAGTCGGTGCGCGACTTCTTCGAAGAATATCTGAAGTACGTGCAGGAGGGGGTGGCCCAGGTCCAGCTCAAGCGGAAGATCCTTGAGGACCGCATGGGGCCGATCTCCCTTCAGGTCAACGATCTGCTGCAGCAGGCCAGCACCACGGCCTCGAACCAGTCCAAGGCCGCCGACGCAGCCTCGCTCGCCGCCCAGCAGAACGGCATGATGCAGATCCTGCTGTTTTCCGTCATCTCCATCGTCGCCGCGATCGTCTCGACGCTCTATTCCGTCTTCGGCATCGCCCGGCCCATCCGCCAGATCAGCGCCGCCATGGACGAGGTGTCGGGCGGCGATCTCTCCGCCCACATCCCCTACGCCACCCGCAATGACGAACTGGGCGACCAGGCTCGCGCCCTCACCGTGTTCCGCGACGGTCTCGCCGAGGCCGAGCGCCTGCGCGAGGAGCGCACCATCGAGGAGCGGGAAGCCGCCGAGACGCGCAAGATCGAGATGCACAGCCTTGCGGACCGCTTCGAGTCCGCCGTCGGCGCTGTGGTGAACATGGTGGCCTCCGCCGCCACCGAATTGCAGAACGCCGCTTCGACGCTCACCTCCACCGCCGAGGAGACCACCGCCCAGGCCACCGCCGTGGCAGCCGCCGCCAATCAGGCCACCGCCAACGTGCAGACCGTGGCCGCCGCCATCGAGGAACTGTCCGCCTCGGCGCGCGAGATCGGCGCCCGCCTGTCCCATTCGACGGAAGTGGCCGATCGCGCCGTCTCCGAGGTGGACCAGACCAACGGCCAGATGACCGAGCTGCGCGGCTCCGCCGACCAGATCGGCACCATCATCAGCCTCATCGACAATATCGCCGGGCAGACCAACCTGCTGGCGCTGAACGCCACCATCGAATCCGCCCGCGCCGGTGAGGCCGGGCGCGGCTTCGCCGTGGTGGCGCAGGAAGTGAAGGGCCTCGCCGGCCAGACCGCCAAGGCGACCGCCGACATTTCCGAGCGCATCTCGGGCATCCAGGATTCGACCGGGGACGTGCTCGGCGCCATCACCGGCATCGCCCGCACCATCGGCGAGATCAGCGAGGGCACCACCGCCATCGCCGCCGCCGTGGAAGAGCAGAACGCCACCACCGCGGAAGTGGCCCGCAACATCCAGCAGGCCGCCGCCGGCACCAGCGAGGTGACCGAGAACATCGTGGGCGTCGAGCGGGCGGCACAAGCCTCCTCCACCGCCGCCATGCAGGTGCTCACTTCGGCCACCGAGCTGTCGCAGCAGGCGGAGGCCCTGCGCGCCGAGGTGCAGACCTTCCTCCTGAGCGTGCGCGCCGCCTGATCCTCAAGCCCTTGGAGGCGGTGATAGATTCCGGCTCGCCGCCTCCGGTTCCGCTTAAGTATATTGCTTGCTGTTCTTATGCATACAGGTCCACATGATGGACCCTTCTGGAAAGAGGATATCTCCGCTGCTTTGCTGCTGACGTTTTAATCTTCACGAAGACTCGCATGCACGAAATGCGTGCAAGGTCCGAGCAAGCCACACGTCCCCTTGTTGTGACCCGAAATTGGCCATCTCGGATTGCGACGTCATGATGAAGCTGAAACTCGGAATTGGGCTGAAGCTCGGCATTGCTTCGGCCATCCTCATATTGCTGTCCGCCGGGGTGATCGTGAGCCGGCAGATCGCCATGTCGCAGATCGCCAGAGCCACCGAGGACGCGCGGCTCCAGGCCAGGATCTTCGACCAGCTCCAGGACGTCGGCCTCCTGCTCAGCCGCATCCGGGTGAGCGCCGCCGAGATGCGGCTGTCGTTCGCCAATCTCGACAATGAAAACATGATGAAGCAGGTCAACAAGGACGTCACCGCCGCCAAGAAGCGGCTGGACGATACCTTGGCCATCGAGACCCACGAGGACGACCGTCAGGTCTTCCGCAAGCTCCAGGGCCTGTTCGAGCAGATCGGCGTTGCCATCGCCGACGTCTACAAGACCGAGACCGCGCAGATGGACGCCATGGATGCGCGGCCCGGCATCCGCATGGCGGCACGCGTCGCCTTCTCCAACCTCGCCAACCGCCTGTCCGAGTTGGGTGACGAGGACGGCGCGCGCGAGGTCGCTCCGCTCGAAGCCATCCTCGACCAGGTCAACATGGCGTCGTGGAGCTACATCATCGAGGACGACACCAAGCAGCTGAACCTGATCACCGTCAACGAGGACACCGGGCGCAAGGCGGTGGACGCGGTCCGGGAGAAGATGGGCGGCATCGCCATGATCGCCCCCGACATCGACGCCGCCCGCAAGGCCTTCGACGACTACATCCAGTCGGTTCGCGACGGCCTCGCCCAGGTTCAGGCGCGCGAGAAGATCCTGAAGGACCGCGCCCAGCCGGCCATGGCCGAGGCGGCGAAGATCCTCCGCGAAGTGACCGACGAAGGCATCCAGCAGTCGAAGGAAGCCGACGAGTTCGCCAACACGGCCCTCGACAACGGCATGGGTCAGATCCTGATCTTCTCTCTCATTGCCATCCTCGCCGCCATCGGCGCCGCGATCTATTCCGTATTCGGGGTCGCGCGTCCCATCCGTCATGTCAGCGAGGCGATGGAGCAGGTGTCCGATGGCGATCTCTCCGCGCACATCCCCTATGAGGCGCGGCGGGACGAGGTCGGCGACCAGGCCCGCGCGCTGATCGTCTTCCGCGACGGGCTCGCCGAGGCCGAGCGCCAGCGGGAACTGCGCACGGTCGAGGAGCGCGCGGCGGCCGAGGCCCGCAAGGCGGAGATGGTGGCCCTGGCCGACAGCTTCGAGGCGGCGGTGGGCGCCGTGGTGGAGACCGTGGCGTCCGCCGCCTCCGAGCTGCAGTCGGCCGCCGAGACCCTCACCGCCACGGCGGAGGAAACCACCACCCAGGCCACGGCGGTCGCCGCCGCCGCGGGGCTGGCCACCTCCAATGTGCAGACGGTGGCCGCCGCCATCGAGGAACTGTCCGCCTCGGCGCGCGAGATCGGCGCCCGCCTGTCGCGCTCGTCGGAAGTGGCGGGGCGCGCCGTCTCCGAGGTGGACCAGACCAACGGCCGCATGACCGAGCTGCGCGGCTCCGCCGACCAGATCGGCACCATCGTCGGGCTGATCGACACCATCGCCGGCCAGACCAACCTGCTGGCGCTGAACGCCACCATCGAATCCGCCCGCGCCGGCGAGGCCGGACGCGGCTTCGCCGTCGTCGCCTCGGAGGTGAAGGAGCTCGCCAGCCAGACCGCCAAGGCCACCGCCGACATTTCCGAGCGCATCACCGGCATCCAGGGGTCGACCGGGGACGTGCTCGGCGCCATCACCGGCATCGCCCGCACCATCGGCGAGATCAGCGAGGGCACCACCGCCATCGCCGCCGCCATGGAGGAGCAGAACGCCACCACCGCGGAAGTCTCGCGCAACATCCAGCAGGCGGCGGACGGCACCAATGAGGTGACCTCCAACATTGCCGGCGTGGAACGGGCCGCCCAGGCCTCCTCCACCGCCGCCATGCAGGTGCTCACCTCTGCCACCGACCTGTCGAAGCAGGCGGTTGCGCTCCGCGCCGAGGTGCAGCGCTTCCTCGACACCGTGCGCGCCGCCTGAGCCGGCGGCACGGGCCGGATCCAGGGAGCCGGATCCAGGAAATCGGATCCAGGGAACCGGATTCAAGGGGCGGCCGAGAGGCCGCCCTTTTCCGTTCAATCGACACCTGGGCGACAGTCTCGCCGGATGCGGCGCCCGCGTCCGCGCGCGGATATTGCGGAAATATGACGATGGATTGCACAATACAGATCCGGGGTGCTCCCTGATCTGGGTCTGTCCCGGCCTAAAAATATAAATATTATAACGGGGTGGATAATGGCCAAGTTCAAGGTGGGGATTGGTGCAAAACTCGGTTTGGCCTCAAGCATAGTCGTCGCTCTGGCTTTCGGGATTCTCGTGAGCCGCCATTCGGCCTCGGCCCAGATCGCCGAGGCGGACCACGCCGCGGACACGCAAAGGAGCATTCTCGGCCACACCCAGCGCGCCGGCGCGCTGCTGGGACAGATCCAGCTCCATACCAACGACATCCGCCTGGCGTCGGCCGGCTGGGAAGTGGATGTCATCCTCGGCAAGATGTCCCTCGCCATCGCCGCCGCCAACGGGCAGCTCGACCAGGCAACCGCGCTTGCCATGACGCCCGAGGACCGGGACTTCTACCAGCGCATCAAATCCCGCCTCGGGGAAATCGCCACCGGCATCGCCGACCTCGCGGTGGCGGAACGGGCGGAACTCGCCACCTACGGCGCCCGCACCGACATCGCCGCGCGTCTGGAGAGCGCCCAGGACACGCTGAAGGCCGCGCTGAGCGATCTCGGCGAGGCCAAGGGCGAGGCAGCGGCGGCCACGCTGGCGCAGTTCGATCGCAGCTTGCAGAAGATCGACCGGGCCGCATGGCGCTACACCGCCACGGCCGACGCCGCCGAGATCGAGGCCGTCAACGAGGAGGAAAAGGCCGCGCGGCAGGCCCTCGCCATCATCGCGGACATCGGCCGCGGGACACCGGCGGTCGATGACGAGGTCAAGGCCATCAACGCCGCCTTGAATGACTATAGCGCCGCCGTGCGCGACGGCATCGCCCAGGCCCAGGGCAAGCGGGACATCCTGGACCAGCGCAACCAGCCGGCCATCGAGTTCGTGACCGCGCAGATCCAGGCCGCCGAGACCAAGGCGGGGGCGCAGTCCAGGGCGCTCGACACGGCCTCGGCGGAAGCGCTCACGGACGGCTTCTTCCGCATCCTCGTCCTCACCATCCTCGCCATCCTGGCGGCGGTGGCCTCGGGCCTCTATGCGGTGTTCGGCATCGCCCGGCCGATCACCAAGGTGAGCGCCGCCATGGACGAGGTGTCCGGCGGCGACCTCTCCGCGCCCATCCCCTATGCCACCCGCAATGACGAGCTGGGCGACCAGGCCCGGGCCCTCACCGTGTTCCGCGACGGCCTCGCCGAGGCCGAGCGCCTGCGCCACGCGCGCGAGGCCGAGGACCATGCGGCGGCCGAGCACCGCAAGGGCGAGATGCGGGCGCTGGCCGACCATTTCGAGCTGGCGGTGGGCGCCGTCGTGGACATGGTGGCCTCCGCCGCCACCGAATTGCAGACCGCCGCCTCGACGCTCACCTCCACCGCCGAGGAGACCACCATCCAGGCCATCGCCGTGGCCGCCGCCGCCAACCAGGCCACCGCCAACGTGCAGACCGTGGCCGCCGCCATGGAGGAGCTCTCCGCCTCGGCGCGCGAGATCGGCGCCCGCCTGTCGCGCTCGTCGGAAGTGGCCGATCGCGCCGTCTCAGAGGTGGACCAGACCAACGGCCGCATGACCGAGCTGCGCGGCTCCGCCAACCAGATCGGCACCATCGTCGGGCTGATCGACACCATCGCCGACCAGACCAACCTGCTGGCGCTGAACGCCACCATCGAATCCGCCCGCGCCGGCGAGGCCGGGCGCGGCTTCGCCGTGGTGGCGCAGGAAGTGAAAAGCCTGGCGGGGCAGACCGCCAAGGCGACCGCCGACATCTCCGCGCGCATCTCCGGCATCCAGGATTCGACCGGGGACGTGCTCGGCGCCATCACCGGCATCGCCGGAACCATCGGCGAGATCAGCGAGGGCACCACCGCCATCGCCGCCGCCATGGAGGAGCAGAACGCCACCACCGCGGAAGTGGCCCGCAACATCCAGCAGGCCGCCGCCGGCACCAGCGAGGTGACGATGACCATCGCCGGCGTGGAGCGCGCCGCCCAGGCCTCGTCGAGCGCCGCGGTCCAGGTGCTCACCTCGGCCACCGAGCTGTCGCAGCAGGCGGAGGCCCTGCGCGTGGAGGTGCAGACCTTCCTCCTGAGCGTGCGCGCCGCTTGACGCCTCCAGCTTCGCCCAGGAGCGGGGCGCAAACAAAAAGGGCGGCCCGGAGGCCGCCCTTTCACATCTCGATACGGACCCGAAGGGCCGGGTACCCTCACTCGGCGGCGCCGGCCTCGTCGTCGGTCTTCGGCTTGGCGGTGGTGTCCTCGCCGGTCACCTGGTCGATGCCCTTCATGGACAGGCGGGTCTTGCCGCGCTCGTCGAAGCCGACCAGCTTGACCTTGACCTTGTCGCCTTCCTTGACCACGTCCTTCACCTGCGCGACGCGCTCGTTGGCGAGCTGCGAGATGTGGACGAGGCCGTCCTTGGAACCGAAGAAGTTCACGAAGGCGCCGAAGTCCACCACCTTCACCACCGTGCCGTCATAGACCACACCGACCTCGGGCTCCGAGGCGATGGACTTGATCCAGTTGATGGCCGCCTTGATCGCCTCGCCATTGGCGGAAGCGATCTTGATGGTGCCGTCGTCCTCGATGTTGATCTTAGCGCCGGTCTTTTCCACGATCTCGCGGATCACCTTGCCGCCGGAGCCGATGACTTCGCGGATCTTGTCCACCGCGATCTTCATCACCTCGATGCGCGGGGCGTGCTCGCCCAGCTCGGCGCGCGCCGTGGTCAGCGCCTTCGACATCTCGCCGAGGATGTGGGCGCGGCCGTCCTTCGCCTGGGCGAGGGCGACCTGCATGATCTCCTCGGTGATGCCGGAGATCTTGATGTCCATCTGCAGCGCAGTGATGCCCGAAGAGGTACCGGCCACCTTGAAGTCCATGTCGCCGAGGTGATCCTCGTCGCCCAGGATGTCCGAGAGGACGGCGAACTTGCCCTCTTCCAGGATCAGGCCCATGGCGATGCCCGCGACGGGGCTCTTCAGCGGCACGCCGGCATCCATCAGCGACAGCGAGGTGCCGCAGACGGTGGCCATGGAGGACGAGCCGTTGGACTCGAGGATCTCGGAGACCACGCGCAGGGTGTAGGGGAACTCGTGCTTGGCCGGCAGCATCGGGCGGATGGCGCGCCAGGCGAGCTTGCCGTGGCCGATCTCGCGGCGGCCGGGCGAACCCATGCGGCCGGCTTCACCCACCGAGAAGGGGGGGAAGTTGTAGTGCAGCAGGAAGTGCTCCTTGTAGGTGCCTTCCAGGCTGTCGATGAACTGCTCGTCCTCGCCGGTGCCCAGCGTCGCGACCACCAGGGCCTGCGTCTCGCCGCGGGTGAACAGCGCCGAGCCGTGGGCGCGGGGCAGGATGCCGACCTCGGACACGATCTGGCGCACGGTGCGCACGTCGCGGCCGTCGATGCGGATGCCGTCATCGAGGATGGCCCAGCGCACGATCTTGGCTTCCAGGCCCTTCAGCACCTCGCCGATGGCCTGCGGCGCGGGCACCTTGGTGCCGTCCAGGGCCAGCTCTTCGAAATACTTCTTCACCTTGGACTTGGCAGCGCCGACCGCCTCGTAGCGGGCCTGCTTCTGCACGATCTTGTAGGCGGCGCGCAGGTCGGCTTCCGCGATCTCGCGGATCTTGGCTTCGAGCTCGGTGTGATCCACCGCCTGGAACGCGCGCGGCTCCTTGGCGGCCTTCTCGGCGAGGCGGATGATCGCCTGGATCACCGGCTGGAAGTGGCGGTGGCCGAACATCACGGCGCCGAGCATGATCTCTTCCGAGAGCTCCTTGGCTTCGGATTCGACCATCAGGACGGCGTCGGAGGTGCCGGCGACGACCAGGTCCAGCGCGCTTTCCTTCACCTCGTCGGTGGTGGGGTTCAGCACGTATTCGCCGTCGATGAAGCCGACGCGGGCGCCGCCGATGGGGCCCATGAAGGGCACGCCGGAGAGCGTCAGGGCGGCGGAGGCGCCGACGAGGCCGACGATGTCGGGATCGTTCTCGAGGTCGTGCGCCAGGACGGTGAGGACCACCTGGGTCTCATTGCGGTAGCCGTCGGCGAACAGCGGGCGGATCGGGCGATCGATCAGGCGGGAGACCAGCGTCTCCTTCTCGCTCGGACGGCCTTCACGCTTGAAATAGCCGCCGGGAATGCGGCCGGCCGCGTAGGTCTTTTCCTGGTAGTTGACCGTCAGCGGGAAGAAGTCGATGCCGGCCTTGGGCTCACGGGCGGACACGGCGGTGGCCAGCACCTTGGTGTCGCCATAGGTGACGAGCACGGCGCCATCGGCCTGGCGGGCCATCTTGCCGGTCTCGAGGACCAGCGTGCGGCCGCCCCAATCCAGCTCTTCGCGATGGATGTCGAACATGGGAAATCTCTTTCTGCTCAGGCGAAGCTAAGAGAGCCATGAGCAAGACGGCCGGACGCACCGCGCGCCGACGCTCCCCGGAACGGGGGCGGCTGCGACGGTTGCGTCCGGCGATCCTGCCATGACTTTCCTTGGACTTCGCGGGTGCGCGGCGAGCCCTGTGCCCACCGCGTCGGAAGGTTTCAGCGGAAGCGCCATCCGGCGGGTTCCGCGCGCGACGGCTCGAAACCGCGCGTTGTGGTCAGGTCGCGGAGGGCGGGCCGAACAGCCCGGCCATCCACGCAGATCGCGCCGCGGCGGCCGAACGGCCCCGGCGGCGCGCTTCCATATCCACTCCGTCGCCCGCATGCGCCGGGGCCTTCGCCCACGGCGCGCGCCGGGCAGCCGGCGTCAGCGACGCAGGCCGAGACGGCCGATCAGCGACTTGTAGCGGCCCTCGTCCTTCTTCTTCAGATAGTCGAGGAGGCTGCGGCGCTGCGA
Organism: Azorhizobium doebereinerae UFLA1-100; assembly: GCF_000473085.1. Lineage (GTDB taxonomy): Bacteria > Pseudomonadota > Alphaproteobacteria > Rhizobiales > Xanthobacteraceae > Azorhizobium > Azorhizobium doebereinerae. The sequence goes on along the minus strand of NZ_KI421496.1, from coordinate 14,523 downwards.
CACGAGCTTGAGCAGCCCGCGCCGGGAGTGGTTGTCCTTGTTGTGGGACTTGAAGTGCTCGGTCAGGTTGGAGATGCGCTCGGAGAGGATCGCAACCTGCACTTCCGGCGAGCCGGTGTCGCCGGACTTGGCACCATATTCCGTGATGAGCGCCTGCTTGCGCTCGGCCGTGATCGACATCGGGACGTCCTTTTTCTGGTGTTGAAAGCGGCGACCGGAGCCATGAGGCGGAAAGGTCGCCAGACCGTTCGGCGGCCGGGCCGGGATGTCGTCCAGCGCGGTCGAAGTCGAACGGAAACGGTGCGGGCTTGCGCCCACGGCGCGCACTATACAGAAATCCGCGCCCACCACCAGTGCTAGTTGGATATGGGCCTAAGCCATTGATTCAGCGCCATCCCCGCCGCCAGAACGCGCCCCTTGGCCTGCCCTGGCGTGCAGCGGCCGACCCTTGCGCGCCAAAGGCGAGCGGGCGGCGCGCGCGGCGCCGCCCCTGAACGTCACTGGAGGCCGATGGTGGTCAGGTCCTGGAACCAGTGCTGCGCCTGCACGAAGCTCTTCACCTTCGGGTTCAGCGCGTGCGGGTTGGTGTCATGCACCACCCAGACCAGCGCCGCATCGTCCACCACCAAAGCGTGGACCTGGGCCATCAGCTCGTCCTGCTTCTTCGGATCGAAGGTCCGCTTCGCCTCGTCGATCAGGGCGTCCACCTGGGGGTTGTTGTAGGAGCCCCAGTTCACGCCCACCGGCGCCACCTGCCTCGAGTCGAAGAAGCGGATCAGCGCATAGAGCGGATCCGAGGTCACATAGGCGATGTTGTTGGCGGTAATCCCGGCGTTGATCGGATCCTTCGCCCCCTTGCGCCAATGGGTGTAGAGCGTCTCCAGCTCCACCACCTTGAACTCCACGTCGATGCCGACCTCCTTCAGGTTCTGCTGGATATATTCGTTCATCGGCAGCGACAGCATCTGGCCGGTGCCGCCCTGGGCGATGATGAAGGTGGTCTTCAGCGGCTTCTCCACCGAATAGCCGGCCTCCTTCACCAGCTTCTTAGCCGCCTCAGGATCATACTTGATGTCGAAGCTCGGCTTGCCGAACCACGGGCTCTGCGGGTCCACCTGCCCCTTGGCGGGGCTGGCGAGGCCATTCATCAGCGCCACGATGCCGTCGCGGTCGATGGCGAGATTGAGCGCCTTGCGCAGACGCACATCGGTCCAGGGCGAGCCGGGCAGCTTGGACAGGTCGTAGTTCCACACGTGCGGGGTGACGTTGGTGACGATCTTCATCCCCGCCGCCTTGAGCTGGGGCACCGCATCCGGTGCGGGGGTCTCGATGATGTCCACCTGGCCGGCCAGCAGCGCATTGGTGCGGGTGAGGGCTTCCGGCATGGGGATCAGGATGAGGCGGTCGGCCTTGGCGCTGCGCGCCTTGTCCCAATAGGCCTCGTTGCGCACCAGCTCCAGGCGCTCGCGGGGCACCAGCTTGTCCTGCTTGAACGGCCCGGTGCCGGAGGGATTGGCGGCGAACTTGTCCCAGTCCTTGCCCACCTTCTCATACTGGGCCGGGCTGGAGACCAGGAACCAGAGAAGCTGGTAGGGGAAGAAGCTGTCCACATCCTTGGTGGTGATCTCGACGGTGTAGTCGTCCACCTTCTTCCAGCTCGCCACCGAGGGCAGGCGGGTCTTCACCTGCGCCGCCTGGCGCTGGTCGAACTGGGGCGACTTGTCGTTGAGCACCTTGTCCAGGTTCCACACCACCGCATCGGCGGTGAAGTCGGAGCCGTCATGGAACTTCACGCCCTTGCGCAGGCTGAAGGTCCATTTCTTCGGGTCGGCGGGGTCCGCCTTCCACTCGGTGGCGAGGCCCGGCACCAGCTTGCCGGGCTTATCCGCCACATTCATCTCCCAGGCCACCAGCGGGTCGTAGAGCGTGTAGCCGGTGAATTGATAGGCACCGGCGCCGCGATCTGGCTGCCCCGTGGTCAAAGGAATGTCAGCCATGGAAATGCCGTAGCGCACCACGCTCTCGGCTTTGGCGGTGGCGCCGGCGAGCGCGACGCCCAAAAGAACTGCGGCAACACGAAACAGACGGCGCGTCATGCGACGGCTTCCTTCCTCAACGAACGGGACTCCCCCGCCGTTAGGGAAGCAAGAGGCATGCCGGATATGGCATGCCTCACGCCAGCGTCAGCCGTGTCTCAGTCCTCGTCGTCCGGCGCGACATCCGCCACCGGCCGGGGGGCGGCTTCGCGGACCTGCGGCCCACGAGGCGCCGCGCCACGGTTCTCGGGGCGCGGCCGGTGCGACTTGGCCCAGTTGAACACCCGGTGCGGCAGCACCTCGCCCCCTTGGGCATCGCCGATGGCGATCAGCGACTCCTGGCACAGGATGGCCACATGGCCGTCGAGGATGGGTGCGTCGCGCCCGCGCAGGATGACGCTCTGGCCGCAGCGCAGCCGGTGCGCGTCGGAGGGCGTCACCGAGAGCTGCGGGATCTCCTCCAGCGCCGCCCCCACGGGGTCGAGCGCCTCGAACAGGTCCGCGTCGCCGGACTCGGCGCGCGCCTTGAGCTCGTCCAGCGGCACCAGATCCTCTTCCAGGAACGGCCCGACGCAGGCCCGGCGCAGCATGGAGACATGGCCGCGCGTGCCGAGCAGCCGGCCGAGGTCGCGGGCAATGGCGCGCACATAGGTGCCCTTGCCGCACTCCGCTTCCAGCACCGCATGGTCGGCGTCCGGCCGCTCCACCAGCTCGATGCGGTGGATGGTGACGGGGCGCGGCTCCAGCACCACCTCCGCGCCCTCGCGGGCGAGGTCATAGGCGCGCTCGCCGGCGATCTTCAGCGCCGAATAGGCCGGCGGGACCTGCATGATCTGGCCGTGGAAACCCTCCAGCGCGGCGCGGATCTCCTCGTCCGAGGGGCGATGCTCGCTCTGCGCCACCGCCTTGCCCTCGCTGTCGTCCGTATCGGTCTCGATGCCGAAGGTGACCGCGAAGCGATAGGTCTTCCGCCCGTCCATGATGTAGGGGACGGTCTTGGTGGCCTCGCCCAGCGCGATGGGCAGGCAGCCGGAGGCGAGCGGGTCCAGCGTGCCGGCGTGGCCGGCCTTCTTGGCGGCGAACAGGCGCTTGACCACGGCCACCGCCTGGGTGGAGGTCATGCCGCTCGGCTTGTCCAGCAGCACCCAGCCGTCGATGTCGCGCTTGGGGGCGCGGGGCGCCTGATCGCGCTGCGGGCGCGGATCACGGCCACGGGGCGCGCGGGCGGTCAGGTCCGCCATCACATCCTCCGGGCGGGGAAAAGGCGCATTCATCAGTCTTCGTCCTTGTGGGAGGCGCCGGTCTCGGCATCGGTGTCGGAAGGTTCGGCAAGGTCGCGGGCCACATCCGGGCGGCGCAGCAGCGCGTCGATGCGCGCGCCCTCGTCGAACGAGGTGTCTTTCAGGAAGCGCAGCGACGGCACGGACTTCAGCTCCACCCGCCGGCCGACCTCGGTGCGCAGCTGCTTCTGGTTCGCCGCCAGCGCCTTGAGCACCGGGGTGATGTCCTTGCCGCCGAGCGGCATCACGTAGCAGGTGGCGATCTTGAGGTCCGGCGACATGCGCACCTCGGGCACGGTGATCAGCACGCCGGACAGCGCCGGGTCCATATGGTCGCCGCGCTGGAGCACGTCGGCGAGGGCATGGCGCACCAGTTCGCCCACGCGCAGCATGCGCTGGCTCGGGCCGGAGCCCGAACGGTCTTGAGTCTTCATGGGTCCAACCTTCTGCGGCCCGGCACTGCCGGCACGGGCCAACGGCAACGCGAAGCGGGGCGGACTTGGACCGCCGCGCTCCGGGTGAAAACAGACCCGCCGGCGCCACGCCCGGCCTCACATGGAGGGCCGGGCCGCGGGCCGGGCAAGGTCAGCGGCCGGAACGGCGGCGGCCGGGATGAACCCGGCCGCCGCAACCTCCGGCCTGTTCGGTCACAGCGACCGCTGGACGATCTCGACGCGATAGCACTCGATGACGTCGCCGGCGCGCATGTCCTGGTAGTTCTCGAACGACATGCCGCATTCCTGGCCCGCGACCACGTCCTTCACCGCATCCTTGAAGCGGTTGAGGGTGGCCAGCTTGCCTTCGTGGATCACCACGTTGTCGCGGATCAGGCGCACATGCTGGCCCCGCTCCACGGTTCCGTCGGTGACCCGGCAACCCGCCACCTTGCCGACCTTCGACACCGCGAAGATCTCCAGGATGAGCGCATTGCCCAGCATGGTTTCCCGGGTGATGGGCGCGAGCAGGCCGCTCATGGCCTTCTTCACGTCATCCACCAGGTCGTAGATGATGTTGTACTGGCGGATTTCCACGCCCGCCTGGTCGGCCGCGTCGCGGGCTTCCTTGTTGGGCCGGACGTTGAAGGCGATGATCACGGCACCGGAAGTTTCCGCCAGCGTGACGTCGCTCTCGTTGATGCCGCCGGCACCGGAATGGATGATCCGGGCCTGGACCTCGTCGTTGCCGACCTTCTCCAGCGCGCCGATGATCGCTTCCACCGAACCCGACACGTCGCCCTTGATGATGAGCGGGAATTCCTTGCGGCCCGTGGACCGCACCTGGCTCATCATCTGCTCCAGAGAGCCGCGCTGGACAGCGGAACGGGCCGCCGCCTTCTCGCGCTTCTGGCGCTGGCGATACTCGGTGATCTCGCGGGCACGGGCTTCGCTCTCGACCACCGCGAGACGGTCGCCCGCCTCCGGCGTGCCGCCGAAGCCGAGCACTTCCACCGGCTGCGAGGGACCCGCCTCGCCGGTGTTGGTGCCGATATCGGTGATCAGGGCGCGAACGCGGCCGAACTCGCCGCCGGCCACCACCACGTCACCCACCTTCAGGGTGCCGCGCTGGACCAGGACGGTCGCCACCGGACCGCGACCGCGATCGAGCTTGGCTTCCACCACGGTGCCTTCGGCCGGACGGTCCGGATTGGCCCTGAGGTCGAGCAGTTCCGACTGGAGCGCGATCAGCTCGAGCAGCTTGTCGAGGTTGATCTGCTTGGTGGCGGAGACCTCCACTTCCAGCGTCTCGCCGCCCAGGCTTTCCACCTGGACTTCGTACTGGAGCAGCTCGGAGCGCACGCGCTCGGGCTTGGCGTCGGGCTTGTCGATCTTGTTGATCGCCACGATGATCGGCACGCCCGCCGCGCGGGCATGGTTGATGGCCTCGGCGGTCTGCGGCATCACGCCGTCGTCCGCCGCCACCACCAGCACCACGATGTCCGTCACCTTGGCGCCACGGGCACGCATGGCGGTGAACGCCGCGTGGCCGGGGGTGTCGATGAAGGTGATCTTGCTGCCGGAGGGCGCCGTCACCTGGTAGGCACCGATGTGCTGGGTGATGCCGCCGGCCTCGCCCGAGACCACGGTGGTCTTGCGCAGGGCATCGAGCAGCGAGGTCTTGCCGTGGTCGACATGGCCCATGATGGTCACGACGGCCGGACGCGGCAGCAGCTGATCGGGCTCGTCCGCCTTGTCGAACAGGCCTTCTTCCACGTCCGATTCCGACACGCGGCGCACGGTGTGTCCGAGATCGGCGGCGATGAGCTCGGCGGTGTCGGCGTCGATCACGTCGGTGATCTTCAGCATCTGGCCTTGCTTCATCAGCATCCGGATCACGTCCACGGCGCGTTCCGACATGCGGTTCGCCAGTTCCTGGATCGTGATGGTCTCGGGCAGGATCACCTCGCGGGTGATCTTTTCCTTGCTCTCCTGGGCGCGGTGCCCGGTCATACGCTGGGTGCGGCGGCGGAACGAGGCGACCGAGCGCTGGCGCTCCTCCTCGCCCGACTGCGCGGTGACCAGCGTCAGGCGGCCGCGGTGCTTCTCGGCACCCGGGCCCTTGGGCAGCTTGACCGGCGCCACGGGGCGGGGCGGCGTCACGCCGCGGCGAGCGGGACGGCGGTCGTCATCCTCGGTCGCGCCGGTGGCCGGCGCGCCGGGAGTTCCGGCGGGACGCGGGGTGAGCGGGCGAGCGGTGGTGGAGGACGGCGACGCGCTGCCCGAGGGACGGCTGGAATCCTCGCCGAAGCGCTTGCGCGCCTCCTGCTCGGCCCGGCGCTTGCTCTCGTCCTCGTGGGCGCGGCGGCTTTCTTCCTCGCGCTTGCGCGCCTCGGCGGCCTCGCGCTCGGCCCGTTCGGCCCGATCGCGCTCGGCGCGGCGACGCGCCTCCTCCTCGGCCACACGGCGCTCTTCGGCCATGCGACGCTCTTCGACTTCACGCACGCGGGCATCGGCCAGCGCGCTGGCGCGGGCATTGCGCTCCTCGTCCGTCAGGGTGCGCAGCACCACGCCCGAGCCGCCGGGACGGTTGGCACCGGGACGGGCCGGGCCACCGGCGCCGGGACGGCGGTCGCGGTCACGCTCGCCGCCGGCACTGCCGGGACGCTGGCCGCCGGTACCGGGCGCACCGGGACGGCTGGGCGCACCGGAAGCGCCGGAGCGCTGCGGCGCGCCGGGACGCTGGGCCGCGCCGGACGAGCGCGAGCTGGACGAGCCCGACGACGAGGCGCCGGGAACGGTGGAGGCCGGACGCGGCGCGGGCGCGGCGGGACGCGGCTCCGGAGCCCGCGCGGCGGCGGGCGGGGGAGCGGCGGGCGCGCTCGGCGCAACCGGAGCCGCCGGCGCGGCGGCGACGGCGACGGCCGGGGCCGCAGGTTCCGGAGCAGCCGGGGCCGGCGCTTCGGGAGCCGCGGGCGCGGGCGCCTTGGCTTCGACCGGAGCGGGGGCAGGGGCCGGGGCGGGCGCCTCGACGGCGGGAGCCACGGGCGCGGCGGGTGCCGGCTCCTTGGCCTCGACCGGAGCAGCCGGCGGAGCCGGAGGCGTGGCGGGGGCGGCGGGACGCGGCGCGGGGGCGGCAGCCGGCGGCGCCGCCGGGCGCGGGGCGGCCGCTGCCGGAGCACTGGGAGCCGCGCCGGTGGCGCCGGCCTCGCCCGGAGCGATGACGCGCCGCTTCACCTTCTCCACCACGACCGCCTTCGAGCGGCCATGGCTGAAGCTTTGGCGAACCGTGCCCTGCTCCACCGGGCGCTTGAGAGTCAGCGTCTTGCCGGGGGCGGGGTGGAGCGTCTTGTCGCCGGGGGTCTTGGTGTCGTTCATTCCGTATCCGTTCCTTGCATCCGGTCGGGCGGCGGGCAATGCCCTTCCGGAGCGCTGGCGGCTGAGCCCATTCGCCAGCGCTCGAGCCTACGGCAGCGCGCGAGAAATCCCGCGGTCGTCGGATGCGCGAGCAGCGCTGCATGTACCACATTTGACCGCCCAAGCGCCAAGTCCAATTCGACACCAGATAGGCAGTCCACGATGGCCACCGGACGCATCCCGGCAGCCTCCAGCTGACGGGCGAACCCGTTCAGTTTCCGAATTCCGTCCGGACGTGCGTCCGAGGCGTGAAGAAGAGTTCTGACGGAGCCCTCGGTCAGGGCCGTCTCCACTTTGGTCGTGCCGGTGACGACCCGTCCCGCCTTGTTGGCGAGGGAGAGCGCTGCGCGGGTGTCGGCCACGAGCAGCGTTTCCACGAGATCCGGCAAATCGGGTGCGCTCGTGCCCTTGCCCTTGAAGGCACGGCCGAACGCCTTGCGCTTGATGGCCTGATCCAGCGCGGCGCGGGTCGCGGTGACCCAAGCGCCGCGGCCGGGCAGCTTACGGGCGAGGTCCGGAACGATCGCGCCGTCCGGCCCCACCACGTAGCGCAGCATGTCCGAGATGGGCGTGACCTGCCGCGAGGCAAGGCACAGACGGGCGTCGGGCGCCCGCGCGGCATTCAGCCCGCGCGGCCCTGCATCCGTCTCGTCCTGGTCCTCGCTCGCAAGCACGCCGGGTCATCTCCTTCGCTCTCAAGCGGATTCGGTGTCGGGATCGGCGTCTTCGCCGTCCGACTGGGCGTCATCTTCGGTGATCCAGCCGGCCGCGATGCGGGCCTGGAGGATCAACTGCTCGGCGTCCTCGCGGGTCAGCTCGAAGCCGTCCAGCGCGCCGGGGAACCGGACGGTCTCACCGTCCTTGCGCTCGCTCCAGCCCACCAGATCATCGGTGGCGCAGCCGGCGAGGTCCTCGGTGCTCTTGATGTCGCTCTTGCCGAACGCCACCAGCATCTTGGAGGTCACGCCGGGCACGGTCTTCAGGTCGTCCTCGACGCCGAGCTCGCGGCGCTCGTTGTCCAGCGCCTCTTCCACGTCGGCGAGGTGCTTGAGCGCGCGGGCCTGGAGCTCGCCGGCCGTCTCCTCGTCGAAGCCTTCGATGGAGGCCAGTTCGGAGATCGGCACGTAGGCGATTTCTTCCACCGAGGTGAAGCCCTCGGAGGTGAGCAGCTGGCCCATCATCTCGTCGAGGTCGAGCGCCTCGGCGAACATCTGGGTGCGCTCGGCGAATTCCTTCTGCCGGCGCTCGCTCTCTTCCTGCTCGGTCATGATGTCGATGTCCCAGCCGGTCAGCTGGGAGGCGAGGCGCACGTTCTGGCCGCGGCGGCCGATGGCCAGCGACAGCTGGGCGTCGGGCACCACCACCTCGATGCGCTCGCGATCCTCGTCGAGCACCACCTTGACCACTTCGGCCGGGGCCAGCGCATTGACGATGAAGGTGGCGATCTCGGGGTTCCAGGGGATGATGTCGATCTTCTCGCCCTGCAGCTCGTTCACCACCGCCTGCACGCGCGAGCCGCGCATGCCGACGCAGGCGCCGACCGGGTCCACCGACTGGTCGCGGGAAACCACGGCGATCTTGGCGCGGGAACCCGGATCGCGGGCCACCGCCTTGATCTCGACGATGCCGTCGTAGATTTCCGGCACTTCCTGGGCGAACAGCTTCGCCATGAACTGCGGGTGAGTGCGGGACAGGAAGATCTGCGGGCCACGCGGCTCGCGGCGCACGTCGTAGATATAGGCGCGGATGCGGTCGCCGGTCTTCACCACTTCGCGCGGCAGCAGCTCGTCGCGGCGCAGGATGGCTTCGCCGCGGCCCAGGTCCACGACCACGTTGCCGTATTCCACGCGCTTGACGAGGCCGTTGGAGATCTCGCCGATGCGGTCCTTGTACTCGTCATACTGCCGGTCGCGCTCGGCCTCGCGCACCTTCTGCACGATGACCTGCTTGGCCGACTGCGCGGCGATGCGGCCGAAGTCGAAGGGAGGCAGGGTGTCGGCGATGGTGTCGCCCACCTGCGCCGCCGGATTGTGGCGGCGGGCGCCGTCCAGCGTGATCTCGACGGCGGAATTCTCCACCTCGTCCACCACCAGCAGGTGGCGCGCCAGGCGCAGCTCACCGGTGCGGGGGTTGATCTCGGCGTGGATGTCCGTCTCCTGGCCGTAGCGCGAGCGCGCGGCCTTGGCGATGGCGTCCTCCATCGCCGCGATGACGATGCTGCGGTCGATGGTCTTTTCCCGCGCGACCGCGTCGGCGATCTGCAGCAGTTCCAGGCGGTTTGCGCTGACGGCGACCATCAGTGCGTCTCCTTCGCTTTGGACTTTCCTCCCCGCAGGGCGCGGGAGGCCGGATTGGTGGTGGCGAGATCGGCCACCTCGGTGGCCGACAGGCGGGCCTTGGCAGGCTTCGCCTGCGAGGCTTCCGCCTTCTCGGCCTTGGCCGCCTTGCGCGCGACCTTGCCGGCGCGCTTCTCGACCTTTTCGGCGGCCTTCTTGGCATTGGCCCGCTCGGCATTGGCGGCATCCTTGGCCGCCTTGCCGTCGTCATCATCCTCGAAGTCGTCTTCGGCCGCGTCGTCCTCGCCGAGGCCGCGCTCGGCCGCCTTGGCGCGGCGCAGGGCCTCGGTGATCAGGGCGTCGGTCAGCACCAGCTTGGCTTCGCCCACGTCGGCCACCGGCAGCTCGACCTCGGGCTCCTCGCCCTTGGGGGCATCGGTGCGCTTCAGCACGGCGGAGCCTGCCTTGGTGCCGATGAGGATGCCGCGGAAGCGCTTGCGCCCGTCCACGGGCACGGCCATCTCCACCTTCAGCTCATGGCCGGCCCAGCGATCGAAATCGGACAGGCGCACCAGCGGGCGGTCGATGCCGGGAGAGGAGATCTCCAGGCGATAGGCACCGGCGATGGGATCTTCCACGTCGAGCACGGGAGAGATGGCCCGCGAGGCGGCCTCGCAATCATCGATGGTCATGGAGCCGTCGGCGCGCTCGGCCATGATCTGGCACGTGCCGCCGTCCCGCGCGGTGATCTTGACCCGCACCAGGCGCAGGTTCAGGTCGGCCAGCACGGGAGCGACGATGGCGGCCACGCGGGCGGCCACCCCGGTCTCGATGATGAGGCGCGGCTCGTTCGGATCCAGCGCGTCGATGATCTCGGTCATGTCCCTCCGGGACGGATGCTTGGCTCGGATGCCGCCCGCGAGGACGGGCATCGCAAATGTTCTATGGCGGCGCGCGGGCGCCGGGGAGCCAGGGAAGCGACCGGATGATCCGCGTAAGCAGAAAACGAGCGGGCCCCGGCGGGGACCCACTCTCATCACCTTCGACACCGATGGCTCTGAGGTATCCCCACTGGGGACGGCGCTAATATAGACGCAAAACCAAAAGGTGCAAGCCATTGCGCGGGACGGTCCGTGACGCACCGCAATGGCGGCTGCGGGGAACCGGCCGCGGGGTCACCCGCGGCCGGATTGCCGGATCAGCCGGCCTTCTTGAACTTCGCCGCTTCCTCGGAACCCGAGGTGGCGTTGCCGGCGCTGTAGGAATGGGCGCCGACACCCGCCAGCTTGCCGCCGTCGACGATGAGATATTCATCGCGGATCGGCCGGCCCTCGAACCAACACTCCAGGATTTCCCGCGTGCCGGCCGCATAGCGGGTCTGGGCGGAGAGCGAGGTGCCGGAAATGTGCGGGGTCATGCCGTGGTGCGGCATGGTCCGCCAGGGGTGGTCCTGCGGCGCCGGCTGCGGGAACCACACGTCGCCCGCATAGCCGGCGAGCTGGCCGCTCTCCAGCGCCCGGACGATGGCGTCGCGGTCGCACAGCTTGCCGCGCGCGGTGTTGACCAGATAGGCGCCGCGCTTGAACAGCTTCAGCGTGTCCGCGTTGACCATGTGCTCGGTCTCGGGATGCAGCGGGCAATTCAGCGTGACCACGTCGCACACCTGGTACAGCTCCTCTCGGGTGGCGTGCCAGGTGAGGTTCAGCTCCTGCTCCACCGCCTCGGGAAGCCGGTGGCGGTCGGTATAGTGCAGGTGCATGTCGAACGGCTTCAGGCGGCGCAGCACCGCAAGGCCGATGCGGCCGGCGGCCACCGTGCCCACGTGCATGCCTTCCACGTCATAGGAGCGGGCGACGCAGTCGGCGATGTTCCAGCCGCCCTTGCGCACCCAGTCGTGGGACGGGAGGTAGTTGCGGACGAGGCCGAGGATCATCATCACCACATGCTCGGCGACGCTGATCGAGTTGCAATAGGTCACCTCGGCGACGGTGATCTTGTTGTCGATGGCGGCCTGGAGATCCACGTGGTCGGAGCCGATGCCGGCGGTGAGCGCCAGCTTCAGCTTGGGCGCCTTGGCGATGCGCTCGGCGGTGAGATAGGCCGGCCAGAAGGGCTGGGAGATCACCACCTCGGCGTCGTGCAGCTCACGCTCCAGCACACTGTCGGGCCCGTCCTTGGACGAGGTGACGACCAGTTCGTGGCCCAGCGATTCGAGATAAGTGCGCAGGCCCAGTTCGCCCGACACGCTGCCCAGCATGGTGCCGGGCTGGAAATCGACGGCCCTGGGCGTGGGCAGCGTCTGCCCGCCCGGATACTGGTCGATCTTCGGCAGATCGTCGCGGGCATAGGTCTTGGGGTAGCCGTCGATGGGATCGTCATAGAGAACGCAGACAACCTTGGCCATGTTTCCTCCTGTCACGGCATGGCCGCGCACCGGCGCGCGGGCGCGGCACCGCCGTGGATCGGTTTGTTATGTGGTCTGGCTTGGAGATGCCCTGAAAACGGCACGGAGCGCCTGAGGCGTCCGTGCCAGTGCGTTTCAGGGTCAGAGATGCGGCGCGCTCGGCACCAGCATGGACATTCAAGCCAGCCGGAACGCGGCCGTCCAATCGTTTGCGCGCACCGATCGATCGCCCGGGCCTATGATGCCCCGCCGCCCGCCGCTTCATCCCAGGGCCAGCGCTCGGCGAGGCGCAGGAAGGCCGCCGCCACCGGCGCCAGGGGATCGCGCTCGGCGATCACCAGGCCCACCGGCTGGACCCATTCCGGATCGCTCAGCGGCACGGCGGCGATGCCGGGGATCCGGCCGAAGATGTGCAGATGGGTGTGCGGGACGATGCTGGCCCAGGCGCCGGAACAGACCTGCGACCACACGCCGAAGAAGGTGTTGGCCTCGATGCGCGGCAGCGAGACGACGCCGGCGCGCGCCAGTGCGGCGTCGATGATCTGGCGGTTCTGCATCTCCGGCGTCAGCAGGCACAGGGGATGCGCCGCCGCCTCGGCCCAGCTCATGGTCTCGGGCAGCGCGCCGCCCGTCGTGGCCCGCACGAAGACGTAGCGCTCCTCGAAGAACGGCAGCCAGCGCAACCTGGCGGGGCGGGTACCGGTGAGATAGCTCACCCCGGCGTCCAGCACCTGGTCGTCCAGGCCGCGCTGGATGGCGAGCGCGCTCAGCGACTGCACCTGCACCCGCACCGCCGGGTGACGGTCGCAGAAGGCGTTGAGCAGGCCGGTCAGCGCCGGCAGCGTCGGCGGCACGGCGCCGAGGCGCAGCACGCCGGAGAGCCCGGCCTCGGAGCCTTCGAGCTCCTGCCGCATGCCGTCATAGTCGTTGATGATCCGCTGCGCCCAGGACAGCACGCGCGTGCCCTGCTCAGTCAGGCCCATGAAGCGGTGGCCGCGCAGCACCAGGGGCTGGCCGAGCTCCTCCTCCAGCTTGCGCAGGCCCGCCGACAGGGTGGGCTGGGAGACATGGCAGGCCTCGGCCGCCCGGCCGAAATGCCCCTCCCGCGCCACCGCCACCAGATAATGCAACTGGCGGACAAACATGCTGGCTCCGCGACGCAATGAGGACCGGGGCAAACTATATTTGGCCTGCTACAGCAGCAAGCAAAAGGCGCCCGCCCGCGTCAATGAAGCCCAGCCCCGCAGCGCATCCCGCGACGGTGTCTGGCATGCTCCGGCCACAGGAAAAGGGTGATCGCCCGTGTCGAGAACCGAACGTCTGCTGGCCCTGCTCCAGTTGCTGCGCCGCCACCGGCGTCCCGTCAGCGGCCGGACGCTCGCGGCTGACCTGTCGATCAGCCTGCGCACGCTCTATCGCGACATCGCCACGCTCCAGGCCCAGGGCGCCCATATCGAGGGCGAGCCCGGGGTCGGCTATGTCCTGCGGCCCGGCTTCCTGCTGCCGCCCTTGATGTTCTCGGTGGAGGAGATCGAGGCCCTGGTCCTGGGCACCCGCTGGGTGACGCAGCGGTCCGACGACCATCTGGCCAGCGCGGCCCGGAACGCCATCGCCAAGATCGCCGCGGTGCTGCCGGGGGACCTGCTGGAGGAGCTTGAGGCATCCTCCCTCCTGGTCGGCCCGGCGGCGGCGCAGGCGGGCCCGGACCTCCCCGCCATCCGGGCGGCGATCCGGGCCGAGCAGAAGGTCCGCATCGCCTACGAGGCGGGCGACGGCGTGGCGACGGACCGGGTGATCTGGCCCTTCGCGCTGGCCTTCTTCGATCACGCCCGCGTGGTGCTCGCCTGGTGCGAGCTGCGACAGGGCTTCCGCCATTTCCGCGTCGATCGCATCAGCGCCTTCGACCAGACCGGGCAGCGCTATCCCCGCCGCCGCCAGACGCTCCTGCGGCACTGGCGGACGGCGGAGGGCATCCCGCCCCGGCCGTGACCATGCTGACAAAAACTGACAGTGGTGCGCTCTAAGGTCCGGCCATCGTTCCCAACGGAGGCCCGACGTCATGTTCAATCCCGGCTACATCCTGCTCTATGTGCAGTCGCCCGAAACCAGTCGGCATTTCTACACGCCCCTGCTCGGCTGCGCACCGGTGGAAGTCTCGCCCACCTTCGTGCTGTTCGTGCTGCCCGGCGGCCTGAAGCTCGGCCTGTGGGCCCGTGACGGAGTGGAGCCGGCGGCCCCCTCCGTCGGAGGGGCGGAACTGGCGATGCCGGTCGACCGCGCGACGCTGGACGCCATGTATGCGGACTGGACGGGCAAGGGCCTCCCCATCCTGCAGGAACCCGCCGACATGGACTTCGGCCGCACTTTCGTCGCCTGCGATCCCGACGGCCATCGGCTGCGGGTCTTCCATCCGGCGCCCCGCTAGGTGGTGTGGACAGTTACCTGATCCACAGGACGATGGCAGCGATTGTGACGATGGCGAGGTAGTTTCGCGCGGTCTTCTCGAAGCGGGTCGCGACACGCCTGAACTGCTTGAGCTTGGAGAAGCAGCATTCGATCAGGTGGCGCTGAGCGTAGAGGTGCCTGTCGAGGCTATGCTTCCTGGCGCGGGATGGATTGGACGGGATGACCGCCTGCGCGTTCCTTGCCGCGATTGTGGCGCGCAGGGCGTCGCTG
>NZ_AXBA01000017.1 GCF_000473085.1 Azorhizobium doebereinerae UFLA1-100 | reverse complement strand
CGTGGTCGGCCAGCAGCTCGCGCAGCCACACCGTCTCGCGCAGGCGGTTCGGCAGCTCGATGCCGATGACGTTGCGTCCCTCCACCACCGCCACGCGGGCGGAGATGGCGCTCATGGAGCGGGCGATGTCGGCGGCGAGGCCGATGACGCGGGAGGACTTGGTGCCCGGCGCCGGCTCCAGCTCATAGAGCGTGACCACCGGGCCGGGATTGGCGTCGATGATCTCGCCGCGCACGCCGAAGTCGCGCAGGGTCTGCTGCAGGATCTGGGAATTCTGCTCCAGGAATTCCTCGGAGAGGTCGAACGGCGGCTCCACCACCGGCGGCTCGGCCAGGAGTTCGAGCGGCGGCAGTTCGTAGGCATAGGCGTCCGCCGGGCGGAGGTCGTGGCCCGGGGCGGCGTCCGCCTCGTCATCATCCGCCTCAGCCGGAGAAGCGTTGGCGGGAGAAGCGTTGGCCAGGGAAGCGTTGGCCGAGTTTGCGGCCTCCGGCTCCGGGAGGGCGGCGGGGACGCACGCGGCGGCCGAATCGGGCGCCGTCCCGGCGGGGGAGGCGATGGGGCCGAAGCCGGTCTGGACGCTCTGCTGATAGAACGACCAGCCGAGCGTGGCGAAGCCGGACAATCCCTGCGGCGCGGCCGCTCGGGTCGCGGGCGCGCCCTCGCCCGTCGCCGGTGCCGCGATCGCCGGCCCGTCGTGCGCGCGGCTCTCGGCGACGATCTCGCCGGGGGTGGCAATGCCGGCCACCGCCTCAGCGTCAGCGGCGGTCTCATGCGCATCCACGGCCGGGGGCGCGTCATCCTGTTGCGTCAGCGCGGCCTGCGCCGCGCCGGCCTCCGGCACATCAGGCTCCGACACGTCGGGCTCCGGCAGCTCCGGTTCCGCCACGGCGACGGGCGCGACGTCCTGTTCCGCCGCCGGCACCGCCGGCAGCGCGCCCAGCAGGATCAGGGTTCTCAGCCCATGGAGCGTCTCCGGCACCTCGGCCAGGGGATCGGCGCAGTCCGGCGCGGCCTCGGCCAGGGCGGCGGGCGCGTTCGCCGCCGCCTCCCCTGCGGCCTCGGCCGCCGGGGAGGTCATGTCGGGCCCGCCGGACGCGGGCAGGTCGAGACCGGCCCCGGCATGGACAGCGTCAGGGTGAGCAGCCTCGGTGGGGGCGGTCTCGGTGGGGGCAGCCTCGGCGTGGGCGGCGCCGTCCTCCGGCATGGCATCCGCCACCGCGACGGCCTCGGCAGCCGTCTCGGCCAGGGCTTCAGCGGCGGCCTCGGCTGTCGCCGGCTCGGCAGCGGCGCCGGCCGGCGCTTCGGCGACGTCCGGCCCCTCGTCCTCCACCGCGAGGAAGGACCAGTGCCGCGCGGCGAAGGCAAAGCCCTCGGGGCCGGCCTGGATTTCGGCGGCAGGCGGCTGGACGGCAGGCGGCTGGATGGCGGGAGGTTGAATCGCGGGAGATTTGGCGGCCGAGGGCTGGCCCGCCGCCTTGGGCGCCATCTTGGGCGCCGGCTCCGGGGGATTGACCACCATCGGCTCGGGCGGCTGCTTGCGCGGCCGCATCAGATATTCCGGCGTGCGGGTGAACCGCGTGTTGGCGTCGATCGTGAAGGGCTGTAGCCAGCTCGGCACCAGTTCGTGGGCGATCCACGGCGTCACCGTCACATGCGCGGCGGTGGACGCCTTCATGCGCAGCGCCGGCGTGTCCGGAAAGGACAGACCGCGGGCGTCGCCTGCCACGGGGCCTGTGGAAAAGCGGGAAAAATTCGACTTCGGGGGGCGATTCGAAGAAGGCATGTGCGTCCAGGACCCAGCAGGCCGTTCGGCGGAACGGCTGGTTCCTCAAGACTTAACGCGGGTGCGTTAAAAGGACGTTTGGGCTCCGGAGGAAGCCGCCGCCGCGCGACATCGGGGCGCGCCCGCCCGCCGCTGTCACCCCCCGGACGCCGGCCTCCGGGCCAGGCCCCGATCGCTGCAAGGGGCGCCCTGCCGCCCCGGCGGCCTCCCGCCCCAGCCTTCCTGTCCGCCGCCACTCCGCCCCCGCCGCCTCCCCCTGCCCTTCCCGCTGCCCGCCGGACGCGCCGGGCCGCCGTCTCCCGCCCGGGGAGCGTAGCGCGCGTCCATGGCATAGCGAGCACGCGCTCAGCGCGGCGTCCGGCCCGACAGGTGACCGGAGGGACGGAAGACGCCGGAGCCGCTCCGCCAGCGTCCGGCGCGCTCCCGCTCCCCCCGATCCCGCCCCCCGATCCCGGCCGCGCGCCGAGGCATCGGCAGGGCCGCATTTCGGGGCGGAACTGCTAACCCCGGGCTCACTATGTATTGACTGTGTTGTCACTACAGCAATTTGGAGGTAAAATCGCTACAAAGCTGGCCTCAGATCAGATGCCGGCATCCGAGAGGACCAGCCCGTGGCTAAGCGTACCACCCCTTCCCCGCGCCCTTCGGGACGCGCCGCCCGTCCCGCCGCGCGCGCCGCCGCGCCGCGCGCCAAGGCCTCCCCCGCCGCCCAGGCCCCCGCCCCCAAGGCGCCCGTCTCCAAGGCCCCCGTGGTGAAGGCGCCCGTGGCCAAGACGGCGACGGCCAGAACAGCGGCAACCAAAACGGCGACGACCAAACCGGCAGCGGCAAAGACGTCGGCAGCCAAGGCATCCGTCGCGAAGGCGGCCGCCAAGACGTCCGTCGCCAAGATGGCGGCGAAACTGCCCGTGGCGCAGGAGCCGACGCGCAGCCGCCTCGCGCCGCAGGTGCGCCACCGGATGATCCTCGACGCCGCCGTGCAGTTCTTCTCGGAGAAGGGCTTCGAGGCGCAGACCCGCGATCTCGCCGCCCGGCTCGGCATCTCGCAGGGCCTCATCTTCCGCTACTTCAGCACCAAGCAGGCGCTGGTGGATGCGGTCTATGAGGACGTGTTCGTCCAGCGCTGGTCGAAGGAGTGGGAGGCGCGCCTCAAGGAGCGCGGCATCCCGCTGAAGGAGCGGCTCGAAGGCTTCTACCTCGCCTATCTGGACGCGGCCGACGAGAGCCACTGGATCCGCGTGGCGCTCTATGCCGGCCTGGCCGGCACCGACATCGCCACCCGCTATCTGGAGACCCATGCCAACCGGCTGCTCAAGATCATCCAGCGCGAGCTCAGGGTGCATCGCGGCCTGCCGGACAAGGCGGTGGCCGATCCGATCGACCGCGAGCTGGCCTGGCACCTGCACTCCACCTTCCTCTACATGCTGGTGCGCAAATATGTGCACCGCCAGCCGGTGATGGACGACAAGGCGACCTTCGTCGCCCTCGTCGTCGGCACCGTCCTGGGCGGCCTGGAGGCCGGCACGCGCGCGGCGGAGGCGGCGGGCACAGCCGCAGCCCGCGCGGCCCTCGCCAAGGCTGCGCCGCCGCAGCTGGAGGCGCCCAAGGAGGCCCCCAAGGTCGATGCTCCGAAGGCCGAAGCCGCGAAGGCCGTGCCGGCGAAGGGGCGCGCCGCCAAGGCGAAGCCCGCCGCCGTGACGGCCGCGCCGGCGCCCGCCGCCCCCGCGAAGGGCCGGGGCGCTGCCGGACGCAGCGCGGCCCGCGCGCCGCTGCGCGCCGCGTCCACCGCACCGGCCGCCGCCAAGGCGAGCGCGCCGGCGCCGAAGGCCACCGGCCGCGTGGCGGCCAAGCCTGCGCCCGCCAAGCCGGCCGTGGCCAAGGCGGCTGCCAAGCCCGCTCCCGCCAAGCCTGCTCCCGTCAAGCCTGCTCCCGCCAAGCCCGCCGCCGCCAAACCCGCCGTGGTGAAGGCTCCGGCTCCGCCCGCCGCCAAGCCGGCGGCAGCGGCGAAGGCTCCGGCCAAGGCCGCCGCCACCAAAGCCCCGGCCACCAAGCCGGCGGCCGCCAAGGCAGTGGCGCCCAAGGCCCCCGCGCCCAAGCCGGCGGCACCCAAAGCCCCCGCCAAGGCTCCCGCCCACGGCGGCCGCAGGCGCTGAGGCGCGCCCGGCCAGCCTGTTCCGCACCACCCGTGCCGGGCACCCAGCGTGCCCGGCATTTTCATTTGCAGCCCCCGTTCGCAGTCCCCAGGAAGGAGAGGCCGTGTCCCTCACGCTCTATGAACTCGCCGGCGCCGATGCCGCCGTGCGCTTCAGCCCGCATTGCTGGAAGGCGCGCATGGCCCTCGCGCACAAGGGGCTCGACGCCGAGTGCCGGCCCTTCCGCTTCACGGACAAGGCGGAGATCGCCTTCTCCGGCCAGGGCCTCGTGCCGGTGCTGGTGGAGGACGGGACGGCGATTTCGGATTCCTGGCGCATCGCGCTGCATCTGGAGGCGCGCCACCCGGAACGGCCGTCCCTGTTCGGCGACGGGCAGGGCCGCGCCCTCGCCCGCTTCGTGAACGCCTATGCCGACAGCGCCGTCGTCGCCCCCCTGCGCCCGCTGCTGACGCTGGACATCTTCCTGCGGGTGCATGAGAAGGATCGGGCCTATTTCCGCGCCTCCCGCGAGGCGCGCTTCGGCCGCCCGCTGGAGGAGCTGAACAGCGACACCGCCAGGAACGTCGCCGATTTCCGCGCCGCTCTCACCCCGGCGCGCACCCTGCTGGGCGACCAGCCGTTCCTCGCCGGCCAAGCGCCCGCCTATACGGACTATGCCCTGTTCGGCCTGTTCATGTGGGCCCGCTGCATCAGCGAGGTGCGGCTGCTGGAGGAGGACGACCCGGTGTTCGGCTGGCGGGAGCGGCTGCTGGACGCCTTCGGCGGCCTCGCCCGCAACGCGCCCATTGGGGTCGCCGACGCGGCGGCCTAGGACGGATCGACATTCAGGCCCGGTGGCTCTTTGTAACGGTGCCTCCTTTGTAACAAAGCGCTGCCATCCCGAGTCCCGCACGACGCGCCCCCTCCCCCCTTGCGGGGGAGGGTTGGGGAGGGGGGTGAAACGCGCGCCGATCGCGACCGCTGTGGGACCCGGGGTGCGCCCGCTTAGGTGCCCGTGCGCCGATGCGCATGACGGCAGGCCGAGGTGAAGGCGGATGGCGCGTCACCCCCCTCCCTGCCCTCCCCCGCAAGGGGGGAGGGGCCCCTACCTGTGCCGGCGACGGCCCGCCCCGCACGAGCGCACCCTCATGGGCGGGCGGGTGCCAGCAAGCGCCTGGTGTCGCCATAGGCGTCTCGGCCACAAGACTCTTGAGTCACGAGAGTCTTGAGGCACAAGGGTCTTGGCAAGGGGAGTGTTATCCCAAAGACCTGCGGTCGCCTGAATGTCGATCCGCCCGAGAGCGCGATCGATCAGAGTGAATCAATCTGATCAGTGAATCGCCATATAACTTTATGATAAATAACGCTTTTTCGTTCAAAGGGCGGTGCCATTTGAACGGAACGTGCTCTGAGGCCTCAGGGCGCCGTCATGAGCTGCTGGGCCTCGGCGGCGCCGCTCGCCTTGCCGTAGAGGCAGGCGAAGGTGGCCTTCTCGTTCTTCATGTGCGGCTGCGGCCAGCGGCCGGAAACCAGCACCAGCACGCGGTCGGAGAAATCCGTCGGCGTGCCGAGGGCGCGGGCCTCCTTCAGCCCGCTCGCCGTCAGGCAGGCGGCCTTGGCCTTGGCGAACAACTCGGCCCAGGCATCCGGGCTGGCGGCGGACGCGGGGCCTGCGGCGGCGAGGCCGCAGGCGAGGACCAGCGCCAGGGCGGCGGGGCGGCGGGACAACGGCCTCATGCGCGGGCATCCTCCAGGATCATCCGGGCTCCCTTTTCCCCGATCATGATGGACGGGGCGTTGGTGTTGCCCGAGGTGAGAGTGGGCATGATGGACGCATCGACCACCCGCAGGCCGTCGATGCCGAGCACCTTGAGCCGCGCATCCACCACCGCCAGCGGGTCGCTGGGCAGCCCCATCTTCGCCGTCCCCACCGGGTGGAAGATGGTGGTGCCCACGTCGCCCGCCGCCTTGGCGAGCGCGGCGTCGTCATCGTTGGAAATGGCGGCGCCGGGCAGAAGTTCCTCCGGCCCATAAGGCCGCAGCGCCGGCTGGGCGACGATGCGGCGCGCCACGCGGATGGAGTCCACCGCCACGCGCCGGTCCTCGTCCGTGGTCAGGTAGTGCGGGCGGATCTCCGGCGGCGCCAGCGGGTCCGGCCCCTTCAGGCGGATGGTGCCGCGCGAGGTCGGGCGCAGGTTGCACACGCTCATGGTGAAGGCGGGGAAGCGGTGCAGCGGCTCGCCGAACTTGTCCAGCGAGAGCGGCTGCACGTGGAACTCGATGTTCGCCCGCTCCTGGCCCGGATCGGACTTGGTGAAGATGCCGAGCTGCGAGGGCGCCATGGTCAGCGGCCCGCGCCGGAACAGGGCGTATTCCAGCCCCATGCCCATGCGGCCGAGCAGCGAATGGTAGCGCTGGTTCAGCGTGCCGATGCCGGCGATCTTGTAGATCAGCCGCAATTGCAGATGGTCCTGGAGGTTCGAGCCGACCCCCGGCTTGTCCAGCACCACCTCGATGCCGTTGGCCTGCAGATGCTCCGCCGGGCCGATGCCGGAGAGCATCAGCAATTGCGGCGAGCCGAGCGCGCCGGCGGCGAGGATCACCTCGCGCCGCGCATGGAGCGTGCGCGGGCCGTCCTTGCCGCGCACCACGACGCCGGTGGCGCGGCGGTCCTTCACCACCACGCGCTCCACATGGCCGGTGGTGACGAGGTCGAGGTTGGCCCGGCCCAGCACCGGCTTCAGGAAGCCGCGCGCCGCGCTCCAGCGCAGGCCGCGCTTCTGGGTGACGTGGAAATAGCTCGCCCCCTCGTTGTCGCCGGTGTTGAAATCGTCGATGGCGGCGATGCCGTCCTGCCCGGCGGCGGCGCGCACCACGTCCAGCAGCGGCCAGGTGATGCGGGGGAACTCCACATGCAGCTCCCCGCCCTTGCCGTGGTGGGCGTTGGGGCCGAGGAAGTGGTCCTCGTGCCCCTTGAAGAGCGGCTCCACGTCGTCCCATCCCCAGCCCGGCAGGCCGAGCTGGCGCCAGTGGTCATAGTCGCCCGCCTGCCCGCGCATGTAGATCATGGCGTTGATGGCGGACGAGCCGCCGATGGCCTTGCCGCGCGGATAGGCCAGCGCGCGCCCGTTGAGGCCGGCCTCGGCCTCGGTCTTGAAGCACCAGTCGGCGCGGGGATTGCCGATGGCGAACAGATAGCCGACGGGAACGTGGAACCAGATCCAGTCGTCCTTGCCGCCCGCCTCCACCACCGCGACCCGCACATTGGGATCGGCGGACAGCCGGTTCGCCAGCACGCAGCCGGCCGAGCCCGCGCCGACGATCACATAGTCATAGGTCTCGCCCGCATCGGTGGCCTGAGGCATCCCGTCTTCTCCCAGTCATGAGCGCCGGGCTTGTGCCCGTGTTGGGCGGACTGTGACGGCGCGGCCAAGCTTGGGCAAGGGGCGGGCGCGCCCTGCCCACGGGCAGCGACAAAAGGCCCCCATCGGGACGCGGGGCAGTCACGCCCCGCCGGCGGCCATCTGCGCAAGGATATGGCGCCAGATCGCATGGCCCTTGGGGCGGAGGTCGCGGCGGCGGCGGCACAGCCTGATCTCGATCGAGATGTCCTGCTCCGGCGCGTCCGCGCGCGCCAGCGCGCCGCCGGCGATCTCCCCCGCCACGAGGGCCTCCGGCAGCCAGGCGATGCCGCGCCCCAGCTTGACGCCGTCCAGTAGCGTCTCCGCCAGATCGGATTCGAAGATGGTCTCCAGCCGCTCCGTCAGGCCCCGCGCGGCGAGCGCGTGGCGCAGGACGCGGCCGAGCGCCATGGTCTCGCTGTAGTTGAGCAGCGGCACGCGGGCGCGGCCCCGCCCCGACAGTTCCGGGCCGGCCGGCCCGCGCACCGCCACCAGGCGCTCGGCCCCCACCGACCGGCTCTCGACGATCGCCGGGTCGATCTCCACCGACGGGCCGGAATAGCAGAGCACCAGGTCCACGGTCTCGTCGGCCAGCATGTTCATCGCGTCGTGCACGCTGGCGGTGATCAGGCGGATCGGGACCTGCGGCCTCATCCGGCCGATGGCCTGGTGGACGCGGGGAAAGAAGGTGCGCGCCAGCGTCCGCCCGGTGGCGATGGTCAGCACGCGGCCGTCGCGGGTGTGGCGGCGGCGCAGCTCGGTCCTGACGCCGTTGAGGTCGCTGGACACGGCGCGCGCCACCTCCAGGAAATCCACCCCGGCCGGGGTCAGGACGGCGGGAAAGGCGCCCCTGTCGATGAGCGGCACCCCGACCCAGCTTTCCAGCGCCCGGATGCGCCGGCCGAAGGCCGGGTGGGTCACGTTCCGCAGCTCCGCCGCCTTGGTGAAGCTGCGCGTCACCGCATAGGCCTCGAAATCCTCCAACCACTTCAGCTGCATGGACGCCCCGACCGTTCCCGCCGCGCGGCGGCGTGCCGTTTCGGCACGACCTATTGCCATCTTGAACGATGCCGGCGGGCAAGGCCACTTCGTAAGTTCAGCCCATGCCTCGGCCGGCGCGAGGCCGGATGTCTCTGTCGATGGGCGAGCCACATGCTGAACCGCAGGCACTTTCTCGGGGCGGGCGCCGGGACCCTCCTCGCCTCCAGCCTGCCGAGGCCGGCGCTGTCGAGCGGGGCGGCGGACAAGACGCTGCGCTTCGTGCCGCAGGCCAACCTCGCCAATTTCGACCCGATCTGGGGCACCCAGATGGTGGTGCGCAACGCGGCCGTCCTGGTCTGGGACCTGCTCTACGGCGTCGACGCCACGCTGAAGCCGCAGCGCCAGATGGTGGAGGCCGAGGAGGTCTCGGCCGACGGCCTGACCTGGACCTTCCGCCTGCGGCCGGGGCTCAAGTTCCATGACGGCGAGCCGGTGCTCAGCCGGGACGTGGTGGCGAGCCTGGAGCGCTGGTCCGCCCGCGACCCCATGGGGCAGATGATCCGCGCCGTCCAGGTGGAGCTGTCCGCGGTGGACGACCGCACGTTCCGCTGGGTGCTCCGGCGGCCCTTCCCCAAGCTGCTGCTGGCGCTGGGCAAGACCACCTCGCCGTGCGCCTTCATCATGCCCGAGCGCATCGCCCGCACCGATCCGTTCAAGCAGATCAACGAATATGTCGGCTCCGGCCCGATGACCTTCGCGCGGACGGAGTGGATCCCCGGCGCGCGCGCGGTGTTCGAGCGCTTCGCCCACTACCAGCCCCGGCCGGAGCCCGCCTCCTGGCTGGCGGGCGGCAAGCGCGTGCTGGTCGAGCGCGTCGAATGGCAGGTGATGCCGGACCCGGCCACGGCCGCCGCGGCGTTGCAGGCCGGCGAGATCGACTGGTGGGAGAACCCCATTCCCGATCTCGTGCCGCTGCTGAAGGGCAACCCCGCCGTCAAGGTGGGCATCGCCGATCCGCTGGGCAACATCGGCTCGTTCCGCATGAACCACCTCCAGCCGCCGTTCGACAATGTGAAGGTGCGCCGGGCGGTGCTCGCCGCGCTCAACCAGCAGGACTACATGCGCGCCATCGTCGGCGACGACGACGACCTGTGGAAGCCGCTGCCCGGCTTCTTCACCCCGGACACGCCGCTCTATACCGAGGCCGGCGGCGGCATCCTGAAGGGCCACGATCTCGACGCCGCCCGCAAGCTGCTCTCCGAGGCCGGCTACAAGGGCGAGCCGGTGGTCTGCCTGCTGGCGCAGGACCAGCCCATCACCAAGGCCTTCGGCGAGGTGACCGTGGACCTGCTGCAGAAGATCGGCCTGAAGGTGGACGTGGTCGCCACCGACTGGGGCACGGTCGGCACGCGGCGGACGTCGAAGGCCCCGCCGGCCAGCGGCGGCTGGAGCATGTTCCACACCTGGCACGGCGGCGCGGACTGCGTCAATCCGGCCGCCTATCCCTCGATCCGCGCCAATGGCGACAAGGCCTGGTTCGGATGGCCGAACCTGCCCGGCGTGGAGACCTCCATCACCGACTGGTTCGACGCGGCGACCCCCGAAGACGAGCGCAAGGCCATGGCCGCGCTCAACACCGCCGCCATGGACGGCGTGGTCTACGCCCCCACCGGCTTCTTCCTCTCCTACCAGGCGTGGCGGGCCTCGGTCTCCGGCATCCGCCGGGGGCCGATCCCGGTGGTCTGGGGCGTCAGCAAGTCCTGAGGGCGAAGGGTCATGCTCGGCTTCATCCTCAGGCGCCTCCTCGCCACCATTCCGGTCATGCTGGTGGTCGGGTTCTTCGTCTTCGGCCTGCTCTCCCTGGCGCCGGGCGATCCGGCCGCCATCGTCGCCGGCGACCAGGCCTCGCCCGAGGACGTGCAGCGCATCCGGGCCTCGCTCGGCCTCGACCAGCCCTTCCTCGTCCGCTTCGGCACCTGGGGCGGGCGCATCCTCCAGGGCGACCTCGGCACCTCGCTCTTCACCAATCTGCCGGTCACCACCATGATCGCCCAGCGCATCCAGCCGACCCTGTCGCTGATGCTGGTGACGCTCGCCATCGCGGTCTCCCTCGCGGTGCCGCTCGGCGTCGTCGCGGCGTGGCGCGCCGGCCGCCTCGTGGACCGCTGCGTGATGGGGTTCGCCGTGCTCGGCTTCTCGGTGCCGGTGTTCGTGGTGGGCTACGTGCTGGCCTATGTCTTCGCCATCAAGCTGGCCTGGCTGCCGGCGCAGGGCTATGCGCCGATCGAGGCCGGCGTCCGGCCCTGGCTGGCGAGCCTGATCCTGCCGGCGACGACGCTCGGATGCGCCTATGTGGCGCTGATCGCCCGCGTCACCCGCGCCACCATGCTGGAGGTGCTCCAGCAGGATTACGTGCGCACCGCCCGGGCCAAGGGGCTCGGGCAGGGAACCGTGCTGTTCCTGCACGCGCTGAAGAACGCGGCCATTCCCATCGTCACCGTGATCGGCATCGGCATCGCGCTGCTGATCGGCGGCGCCGTCGTCACCGAGACGGTGTTCGCCATCCCCGGGCTCGGCCGCCTGACGGTCGATGCCATCCTGCGCCGCGACTATCCGGTCATCCAGGGCATCGTCCTGCTGTTCAGCTTCACCTATGTGCTGGTGAACCTGGTGATCGACCTGTCCTATACGCTCCTAGACCCGAGGATCCGCTATTGAGCGCCGCAGCCAGCGCCCGCGTGCCCGAGCCAGGCCCCACCCTGAAGGCAGGCCCCACCCCGGAGACAGATCCCGCCCCGGAAACAGGCCCCGCCCCGGAAACAGCTCCCGCCCCCGCCTTGGACCCCGCCGACTTCGCCATCGCCGCGCCCTTGCCGGATGTCGTCACGCTGCGCCCGCCGCGCGGCCGCCTCGGCCGCATGCTCCACCGCCATCCCACCGGCGTGGCCGGCGGCGCCATCCTGCTGGCGATGCTGCTGATCGCGGTGTTCGCCGGACAGCTCACCGGGTTCGATCCCGCCGCTTTGGCGCCGGGCAGCCGCACGCGCTTTCCCTCCATGGCGCACTGGTTCGGCACCGACCTCATGGGGCGCGACATCTATGCCCGCGTCGTCTACGGCGCGCGGGTCTCCCTCGCCGTCGGCTTCTCGGTCGCGCTCATGGCCTCGGTCTCCGGGCTCGCCCTCGGCCTCGTCTCCGGCACGGTGCGCTGGGCCGACGGCCTCATCATGCGGGTGGTGGACGGGCTGATGTCGATCCCGCCGGTCCTCATGGCCATCACGCTGATGGCGCTGACCCGCGGCTCGGTGGAGAATGTCGTCATCGCCATTTCCGTCGCCGAAATGCCGCGGGTGGTGCGCCTCGTGCGCGGGGTCGTGCTGTCGCTGCGCGAGCAGCCTTACGTGGACGCGGCGATCACCGCCGGCACGCCGACGCCGCTCGTCATCTGGCGCCACATCCTGCCCAACACGCTCGCCCCCATGACGGTGCAGGCCACCTACATCTGCGCCTCGGCGATGATCGCGGAGGCGGTCCTCTCCTTCATCGGCGCCGGCATCCCGCCCTCGACGCCCTCCTGGGGGAACATCATGGCCGAGGGCCGGGCGCTGTGGCAGGTGAAGTTCTACATCATCCTGTTCCCGGCCCTCTTCCTGTCGCTCACCGTGCTCGCCGTGAACCTGCTCGGCGACGGCCTGCGCGATGCCCTCGATCCGCGCATGGCCAAGGACAGATAGCCTCCATGTCCCTTCTCTCCGTCGAGAACCTCCAGGTCCACTTCCGCACGCCGGACGGCGTCAACCGGGCCGTCGACGGCGTCTCGTTCGAGATCGGCTCCGGCGAGACGCTGGCCATCGTCGGCGAGAGCGGCTGCGGCAAGTCGGTCACCTCCATGTCGATCCTGCGCCTGCTGCCCGAGCCGCAGGCGCAGTTTGCCGGCGCCATCCGGTTCGAGGGGCGGGACCTGCTCGCCCTTCCCGACCGGGAGATGCGCAAGATCCGGGGCAACGCCATCAGCGTCGTGTTCCAGGAGCCCATGACCAGCCTCAACCCGGTGCTCACCGTGGGCCGCCAGATCGGCGAGACGCTGCGCCTGCACCAGGGGCTGGATGCGCGGCAGGCCGAGGCCCGCGCCGTCGAGATGCTGTCGCTGGTCGGCATCCCCGAGCCGGAGCGGCGGGTGCACGCCTATCCGCACCAGATGTCCGGCGGCATGCGCCAGCGGGTGATGATCGCCATCGCGCTGGCCTGCTCGCCCCGGCTGCTGATCGCGGACGAGCCGACCACCGCCCTTGACGTGACCATCCAGGCGCAGATCCTCGACCTGATGCGAGACCTCAAGCACCGCGTGGGCGCCGCGATCATGCTCATCACCCACGACCTCGGCGTGGTGGCCGAGGTGGCCGACCGGGTGATGGTGATGTACGCCGGCCGGAAGGTGGAGGAAGCCGCCGTCGCGGACCTGTTCCGCACGCCGCGCCATCCCTACACGCGCGGCCTCATGGGCGCGGTGCCGCGGCTCGGCGTCCGTGCGCAGGGCCGCGCTCCGGGACGTCTTGCCGAAATCCCCGGCATGGTGCCGAGCCTGAAGACCCGCATCGACGGCTGCGTCTTCGCCGGCCGCTGCCCGGACGCCAAGGATTTCTGCCGCCTGCACGCCCCGGCCCTGGAGAGCAAGTCGCCGGGGCATCTGGCAGCCTGTCATTTCGCGCCGAAGGACGCCCGACCCGCGTGAGCGCCGCATCCCTTTCCCTCTCCGCGCAGCCCGTGCTCGAAGTCAACGACCTGCGCAAGCACTTCGCCGTCGCCGGCGGCGGGCCGGGCCGGGCCGCCGGCCTGCTGCGGGCCGTCGACGGCGTCTCGTTCTCGCTGGCGCGCGGCGAAACGCTCTCGCTGGTCGGCGAATCCGGCTGCGGCAAGTCCACCGTGGCCAAGACCATCCTGCGGCTGCTCGCGCCCACGTCCGGCCAGGTCGTGCTCGCCGGCCGCCGGATCGATGATCTGACGCTCAGCCGGCTGCGCCCGCTGCGCCGGCGGATCCAGATGGTGTTCCAGGATCCCTTCTCCTCGCTCAATCCGCGCATGCCGGTGCGCGACAGCATCGCCGAGCCCATCCGCAACTTCCGCCTCGCGCGCGGCCGGAGCGATCTGGAGGCCCGCCTGCTGCGCCTGATGGACCGGGTGGGGCTGCCCGCGGACGCGCTCGGGCGCTATCCGCACGAATTTTCCGGCGGCCAGCGCCAGCGCATCGGCATCGCCCGGGCGCTCGCCGCCGAGCCCGACGTCATCGTCTGCGACGAGGCGGTGTCCGCGCTCGACGTGTCGGTCAAGGCGCAGATCGTCAACCTGCTGATGGACCTGCAGAAGGACCACGGCATCGCCCTGCTGTTCATCTCGCACGACCTCGCGGTGGTGGAGCACATGACCCACCACGTGGCGGTGATGTATCTGGGCAGGATCGTCGAGACGGGCTCGCGGGAGGCGCTGTTCGAGACACCGCGGCATCCCTACACGCGGGCGCTGCTGTCCGCGGTCCCGGTCCCGGAGCCGGCGGCGAACCGGGCGCGCATCGTGCTGAAGGGGGACGTGCCGAGCCCCATCGCCCCGCCCGCCGGGTGCAGCTTCCACACCCGCTGCCCGAGCTGCATCGAGCGCTGCCGCACTGAGGAGCCGCCGCTCACCGCCTTGCCCGGCGGCGGCGCCGTCGCCTGCCACCTGGCCGGTGCGGAAGGGGCGGCGCACGCCTGACCGTCCCGGCCGTGGCGCGGCCGCTCCACCTCTCCCCTCTCCCTCTTCCCGCTCCTTCTGGACACCCCCGCACCACCGCCGGTGCCCACCGATCCGAGAACGGCCATGACCTGCCAGACACCGCCCGCCCTTCCGCTCTGCCTGTCCCTGGCCAATTGGGTGGCCGGGTTCGACGCCGGGGGCATGACCGCCCTTGCCCGGACGCGGGCGCGGGAGGCCATCATCGACGTCATCGGCTGCATGCTGGCGGGCGCCGCCGGCGAGACCGTGCACGCCCTGGCGCGCGCGCAGGCCGCCGGAAGCAGCGGCGCGGCGCGGGCGCTGGGGCTTCCCGCCGGCCTGCCCGCGGCCCAGGCCGCTCTGGTGAACGGCACCGCGGCCCATCTCATCGATTTCGACGACAATTTCTTTCCGGCCATCACCCACGCCAGCGCCGTCATGGTGCCGGCCTTGCTGGCGCTGGCCGACGAGCGGGACCTGTCGCTGGACGACGTGCTGGTGCCCTATGTGGCGGGGCTGGAGGTCCAGGCCCGGCTCGGCCTGCATGCCAACCCCGGCCATTACGAGGCCGGCTGGCACGCCACCTCGACGCTGGGGGCGATCGGCGCCGCCGCCGCCTGCGCCAGGCTCCTGCGGCTCGACGCCGGCGCCACGGCGAACGCCCTGAGCCTCGCCGCCAGCCTGGCGGGCGGCAGCAAGCTGCAATTCGGCACCGCCGCCAAGCCGCTCCATGCGGGCTTCGCCGCCATGCACGGCATTCTGGCCGCCCAACTGGCGGCGGCCGGCATCGATGCCTTCCACGGGATCTTCGAGGGGCCGTGGGGCTTCCTGGCCCACCATGCCGCCGCCGGAACACCGGCCGACGCGGACACCGGCGCGCTGGCGATCGACCGCTTCGGCCTCGTCGCCAAGCTCTATCCGTCCTGCATGTCGAGCCACCTCGGCCTCGACGGCATCCTCGCGCTGCGCGAGCGCCATGGCCTCGACGCCGCCGACGTGGCCGGCGTGCATATCGAGATGCCCCCGTTCATGATCGCCAACCTGCGGTTCGCCGCGCCGGTCAGCGGGACCGAGGGCAAGTTCAGCATGAACTACTGCGCCGCCGTGGCCCTGACCCACGGCGTGCCCCGCATCGCCCATTTCGCCGACGACCAGGTCGGCCGGGCCGACCTTGCCGCCCTCGGGCGGCTGGTCAGCATGGCGCCGCGCCGGCCGGACCCGACGCTGCCCTGGGGCGGCGACGCAGCGGTGACGATCCGGACCCGGTCCGGCGCGCGGTTCGAGACCATCGTGCGCCATCCCAAGGGGTCGATCGGCAATCCGCTCTCCGAGGCCGAGGCCAGGGACAAGTTCCGCGACTGCTGCGCCCTCAGCCTGCCGGAGGCCCCGGCGCGGGAGCTGGAGCTGTCTCTGGCGGGGGACTGGAGGGACCATCCGGTGCGCGCGGTCACCGCCGTCTTCGCTGGCACCCGCGCCACCCCCGCCGTGTGACCTTAGGGTAGAGAGGGGCCGCGCGAGGCGGGCGGGACGGATCGCCGCCGCCGTTCCCGCCTGTTTGGCGTAAGACACGGTGTCGCAACTGGGAAAGTCCGTTCCAACGGCGCCCGGTACGCCGCTCGCCGCGCAGGCGGCGCGCACCGCACCGCACGGCCCCCTCCCCGCCGGCAGATCCCCCCTCGCGCCGCCCGGGCCGGTCCATTTTTGCAATTCATTCGCAATTGCATTGACAGGCTGCGACCCTTTACCCATTCTAATGAAACGGCTTCATGCTAGGCTTTTCCTGATGCTGGATCATTTGACGCGCCCTTCCGACGGCTGGCGCCACGCCCGTGGCGAGCCGGCCCTGTCGGACGTGCATGGCACCATCGCGGTGTCCCACCGCAGCCGGATCGGCCGGCTGTTCGCCTTCATCGGCCCCGGCTATCTGGTGGCGACCGGCTATATGGATCCCGGCAACTGGGCGACCTCGCTCGCCGGCGGGTCCCGTTTCGGCTACGCTTTGCTGTTCGTGGCGCTCCTGTCCAACCTCATTGCCATCCTGCTCCAGGCGCTGTGCTCCCGGCTCGGCGTGGCCAGCGGGCGCGACCTCGCCCAGGCCTGCCGCGACAGCTTCCCCCGCCCGGTGTCGTTCGGACTTTGGATCCTGGCCGAGGGCGCCATCTGCGCCACCGACCTTGCGGAGGTGATCGGCACCGCCATCGGCCTCAACCTGCTGTTCGGCATTCCGCTGGAACTCGGCGTCATCATCACCGCGCTGGACGTGTTCCTCATCCTCTGGCTGCAAAAGCTCGGCTTCCGGGTGGTCGAAGCCTTCATTGTCGCTCTGCTGGCGGTCATCGGGGCCTGCTTCTTCATCCAGATCGCCCTCGCCGATCCGGACTGGGGCGCGGTCATCCGCGGCTTCGCACCGACGACGGAGATCGTCACCAATCCGGACATGCTCTATCTGGCCCTGGGCATCCTTGGCGCCACGGTCATGCCGCACAATCTCTATCTGCACTCGGCCATCGTGCAGACGCGCCGGCACGACCAGAGCGAAAGCGGCATCCGCGAGGCGATCCGCTTCGCCACGTGGGATTCCACGTTTGCCCTGATGTTCGCTTTGACCATCAACGCCTCGATCCTGATCCTCGCGGCCGCCGCGTTCCACGGCAACGGCAGCGGCGAGGTGGCGGACCTGGGCAAGGCGCACGAATTGCTGAATCCGCTCCTGGGCAGCGCGCTGGCGCCGACACTGTTCGCGATCGCGCTCTTGTGCTGCGGGCTGAATTCCACCGTCACCGCCACCATCGCCGGCCAGGCGGTGATGGAGGGCTTCATCCGCATCAAGCTCGAACCCTGGCTGCGGCGGCTGATTAC
Source organism: Azorhizobium doebereinerae UFLA1-100 (assembly GCF_000473085.1). Classification (GTDB taxonomy): domain Bacteria; phylum Pseudomonadota; class Alphaproteobacteria; order Rhizobiales; family Xanthobacteraceae; genus Azorhizobium; species Azorhizobium doebereinerae. The sequence goes on along the minus strand of NZ_AXBA01000017.1, from coordinate 116,424 downwards.
CCGCGCCATCGCCATCGTTCCGGCTGCGGCGGTGACCATCGCCTATGGCGAGAAGGGCGCCGGGACGCTGCTGATCATGAGCCAGGTGGTGCTGTCACTGCAATTGCCCTTCGCCATCGTGCCGCTGGTGATGTTCACCGCCGACAAGCGCAAGATGGGGGTGCACGTGGCGCCGCGCTGGCAGAGCGTGCTGGCCGCCGCCGCGAGCCTGCTGATCATCAGCCTCAACATCAAGCTCTTGGTGGACCTCGCCCTGGGCTGACCCGGTCAGCCGGCGCGCGCGAGGGCGTCGGCCTCGTCCTGGAGCGCGCTGATGAGGTTGAGGAAGCGCTCGCCCTGGACCAGCACATGGGCCCGCAGTCGCTCGGCCGCGAGATCCCCCTGCCCCTCCAGCAACGCCTCCAGGATGCCCTGGTGCTCGGCGAAGGAGGCATCCATGCGCCGCGCCACGCGCAATTGCAGGCGCCGATAGGGTTGCAGCAGCCGCTGGTGCCGCACTGCCTCGGCCGCCAGGATGCGGTTGCCGGTGGCGGCATAGATGGCGCCGTGGAAGCGGGCATTCTCGGCGTAATAGGTTTCCCTGTCGCCCGCGGCGACCGCGCGGGCGCAGTCGGCATGGGCGGCCTGCATCGCCGCGCGATCATCCGCCGTCATCCGGCGGGCGGCGAGACGGCCGCATGCGGCCTCGATCTCCGCCATCAGCTCGAACGATTCGATGAGTTCGCGCGGGCCCAGCAGCGCGACGAAGGCGCCCCGGCGCGGGCGGATCTCCACCATGCCGGAGGCGGCGAGCTGGATCAGGGCTTCGCGAATAGGCGTGCGCGAGACATCGAACCGCTCGGCGAGGCCCACCTCGTCCAGGCGCTGCCCGGGCTTCAGCCGCCCGGCCACGATGTCGTCTTCCAGGGCCTCCCGCAACCGCGGGGTCGCCTCTCCACGCACCGGACGACCTCCAAATGCAACCTCTATAAACTTGCATACATGATTGTTGACAACAGATGCAAGAGTCCCTTTCATAAGGTCGACGGTCGCCCGGCGGGTCGTGCTAAAGTGGGGCCGGGGCGAGGAACAGGAGTGGCGGAATCTCCCTCTTTGTGCCCGCTCCATGTCCGTTTCCAACCGAGAGGACCGGCGTGATGAGTTCCAACAGCTCGTTCTTCGGCGACCTCCTCACCACCATCGCCGACCGTGGGCGCGCCCTGCTCGATCGCTCCGGCCGCACCAACGGCGCCACCCGCGCCGCGACGCTGGTGGACCGCTGCCAGGAATTGCTGTCCGGCCGTGGCGAGGCATCGGGTGTCGCCCTCGCGGCCGAAATCCTGTCCCGCTACGCCCAGATGAAGACCGGCGAGCGCATCGCCTTCTTCGAGGCCCTGCTTGAAGTGTTCGGCCCCGACCTCGCGCGGCTGGACGCGGCCATCGCCGCTTATGCCGCCAAGCCCGGCGAGGCCGCCGTGGCCGAGCTGCACGCGGCCAGCGAGCCGCGCCGCCAGCAATTGTTCCGTCGGCTCAACATGGCTACCGGCGCCACCGCCGACCTCGTGCACATGCGCGAGCACCTGATGGACGCCATGGAGCGCCGCCGGGAACTGGCTCCGGTCGACAATGACTTCAGCCACCTGTTCTCGTCCTGGTTCAACCGGGGCTTCCTGGTCCTGCGCCGCATCGACTGGTCGACGCCCGCCAACGTGCTGGAGAAGATCATCCGCTATGAGGCGGTGCATGCCATCCGCGACTGGGACGACCTGCGCGCCCGCGTCGACAGCCCGGACCGGCACTGCTACGCCTTCTTCCATCCCGCCATGGTTGATGAGCCGCTGATCTTCGTGGAAGTGGCGCTGATGCGGGAGACGCCCGGCGCCATCGCCCCCATTCTCGACCAGACCCGCGACCCCATCGCCCCCGGCACCGCCACCACCGCCGTGTTCTACTCCATCTCCAACTGCCAGCGCGGCCTCGCCGGGGTGAGCTTCGGTCATTTCCTCATCAAGCAGGTGGTGGAGGAAATCTCCCGCGAGATTCCCTCGCTCACCACCTTCCTCACGCTCTCGCCGGTGCCCGGCTTCCGCAAATGGCTCGACGGGGAGCGCCGTGCCGCCAGCTCCGCCGTGCTTTCCGCCGCCGACCAGGAACTGCTGGCGCTGCTCGACAGCCCGGACTGGATCGAGCAGGAGGCGGTGCGCGCCGAGCTCTCGCCGCTCATGAACGCGCTCGCCGCGCATTATTTCCTGGTGGCCAAGACCGCCAAGGGCCGCCCGATCGATCCTGTCGCCCGCTTCCACCTCGGCAACGGCGCGCGGCTCGAACGCATCAACCCCATGGGCGACCTGTCCGAAAAGGGCGTGGCGCAAGCCTTCGGCACCATGGTCAACTACCGCTATGTGCTCTCCGACATCGAGAAGAACCACGAGACCTTCGCCGCCAAGGGCGACGTCGTGGCGAGCGCGGCGGTGAAGAAACTCCTCCGCGGCGAATCCTCGCCGCGCGCCCTGGTGCCCACAGCATGACCACGACCAACCATCTCTTCGCCGCCATGCGCGGCGCCATGCCGGATCTCGCCAAGCCGCTCGCCATCCATCCCGACGGCAGCGTCGCGAGCTATGGCGACGCCCTGGCGCTGTCCGCCCGCCTCGCCAACGTGCTCGTGGCGCGGGGCGTGAAGCCGGGTGACCGGGTGGCGGTGCAGGTGGAGAAGTCCTGGCCAGCCTTCGTGCTCTATCTCGCCACCCTGCGCGCCGGGGCTGCTTACCTTCCGCTCAATACTGCCTACACGCTCTCCGAGCTCGAATATTTCCTTTCCGATGCCGAGCCCACCGTGGCGGTGGTGCGGCCGGAGACGGCGGACGCGGTACGCGCGCTCGCCACCAAGCTGAACGTGCCACACGTGGAGACGCTCGGCGCCGACGGCAAAGGCTCGATCATGGACGCCGCCGCCGGCCAACCCGACACGTTCGACGACGTGCCGCGCGGGCCGGACGACCTCGCCGGCATCCTCTACACCTCCGGCACCACGGGCCGCGCCAAGGGCGCCATGCTCTCCCATGCCAACCTGCTCTCGAACGCGGTGACGCTGCGCGACTACTGGCGCTTCACCGCCGACGACGTGCTGATCCACGCCCTGCCCATCTTCCACACCCATGGCCTGTTCGTCGCCGGCGACATCATCCTGATGGCCGGCGCCAGCATGATCTTCTGCCCGAAGTTCGATGCGGCCGAGGTGCTGCGCCTAATGCCGAAGGCAACCACGCTGATGGGCGTGCCCACCTTCTATACCCGTCTGCTCGACCAGCCCGGGCTCACCCGCGAGGCGACCGCGCACATGCGCCTGTTCGTCTCCGGCTCGGCCCCCCTGCTGGCCGAGACGCACCGCGCCTTCGAGGAAAAGACCGGCCAGGCCATTCTCGAGCGCTACGGCATGACCGAGACCGGCATGAACACCTCCAACCCCTACGACGGCGCACGCATCGCCGGCACGGTGGGCTATCCCCTGCCCGGCATCGAGGTGCGCATCGCCGACCCCGCCACCGGCGCCATACTGGGGCCGGAGGAGATCGGCTCCATCGAGGTGAAGGGACCCAACGTCTTCAAGGGTTATTGGAAGCTGCCGGAGAAAACCGCGTCCGAGTTCCACGACGGCTATTTCATCACCGGAGACCTCGGCAAGATCGATGGTCGCGGCTACGTCCACATCGTCGGGCGCGGCAAGGACCTCGTCATCACCGGCGGCTTCAACGTCTATCCCAAGGAAGTCGAAGGCGAGATCGACGCCCTGCCGGGCGTGCTGGAAAGTGCCGTCATCGGCCTGCCGCACAAGGATTTCGGCGAGGCCGTCACGGCGGTGATCGTGCGCACGCCGGGCTCCGCCCTCACGGAGGCGCAGGTGCACGCCGCGCTGGATGGCAGGCTCGCCAAGTTCAAGCTGCCGAAGAAGGTTTTCTTCGTGGACGAGTTGCCGCGCAACACCATGGGCAAGGTGCAGAAGAACGTGCTGCGCGACACCTACAAGGACATCTACCGCTCCGTGGCGTGACGCATGCACCGTCCCGGCATGAGCCGGGCGGCGGGTGATCCGCCGCCCAACAGTGACGTTGAGTAACCAGGTCACGCATATGCTCCGGCTCAAGATCCCGAACAATCGGGACGGCCGGGAGGAAACGCCAAGCAGCCAGGCCCCGTGCATCGCCGGTGGCCGCAAGGAGGACAGCCATGCTCATTTCCCGCCGCCACGTGCTCGCCGGTGCCATCGCCGCCCCCGCCGTCATCAGCTTTTCCCGGCTGGCCAGCGCCGCCACCACGCTGAAGATCTCGCACCAGTTCCCCGGCTCGACCGGCGATGACGGCGACTTCCGCGACCGCCTGGTGCGCAAGTTCGCCACCGAGGTGGAGAAACGTTCCAATGGCGAGCTGAAGTTCGAGATCTATCCCGGCTCGTCGCTGATGAAGACGAACGCGCAGTTCTCCGCCCTGCGCAAGGGCGCGCTCGACTTCTCGCTCTACCCCATCTCCTATGCCGGCGGCGAGGCGCCCGAATGCAACATCGGCCTCATGCCCTGCCTCGTCTCGTCCTACGCCCAGGGCCTCGCCTGGAAGACCAAGCCGGTGGGCGAGGAGTTCTCCGCCTATCTGGACGGCAAGGGTGTCAAGATCATCACCTGGGTCTGGCAGGCGGGCGGCGCGGCGAGCCGCGAGCGGCCGCTGGTCGGCCCCGAGGACGCCAAGGGCATGAAGATCCGCGGCGGCTCGCGTGAAATGGACCTGATGCTCCAGGCGGCGGGCGCGGCGGTGCTGAACCTGCCGTCGAACGAACTCTACGTGGCGATGCAGACCGGCGCGTGCGACGCCGGCATCACCTCCTCCACCAGCCTGATCTCCTTCCGGCTGGAGGAACTGTCGAAGAACCTCGCCACCGGCAAGGGCAAGTCCTACTGGTTCATGCTTGAGCCGCTGCTCATGTCGAAGGCCATCTTCGACAAGCTACCCAAGGCGCAACAGGACCTGATCACCACCGTCGGCGCGGAAATGGAGCCCTTCGGCCTCAAGGGCGCGCAGGAGGACGACATCAAGGTCGCCGAGGTGTTCGGCAAGGCGGGCGCCAAGGTCCACGACCTCAGCGACGCGGTGATCGAGCAGTGGCGCGTCATCGCCCGCGACACCGCCTGGAAGGACTATGCGGCGAAGACCCCGCTCTCTGCCAAGCTGCTGAAGCTCGCCGAAGAGGTCCAGGCATGAGTGCCCACGGCTTCGAGATCGCCGGGACGGGTGCCTCCCCGGAGGCGCGCGCCCTCTCCGCCGCGCGGGCGGCCCACCCGGTCCTGGGGGTGTTGCAGGCGACGCTCACGCGGATCAACACCGTCATCGTGGTGGCGGCCTCCATCGCCCTGGTGGCGGCAAGCGTCATCCTCTCCTACAGCGTCGTCATCCGCCTGTTGTTCCACGCCCCCACTTACTGGCAGGACGAAGCCTCGGTCTTCCTGCTGGTGGGCGCCACCTTCATGACCGCCGCCTATGTGCAGGGACGGCGCGGCCATGTGGCCATCGAGGCGCTCACCGCCCTGCTGCCGCCGCGCGTCAATGCCGCCCGGCTGCTGCTGGTGGACCTCGCCAGTCTCGCCTTCTGCGCCTTCTTCTCCTGGAAGTCCTTCACGCTGCTGCACGAGGCGTGGGAGGACGGCCACGTCTCCTCCTCCACCTGGGGTCCGCCCATGTGGATTCCCTATTCGGTCATGACGCTGGGCATGAGCCTGCTCACCCTCCAGATCGCCCTCCAGGCGGCCTGCGCGCTCCTTGGAGGCCGTCGCTCATGAGCACGCTCGTTGTCGGCCTGATGTATGGCGGCGCCACCCTCGCCACCATGTTCATCGGCATGCCCATCGCCTTCGCGCTCGGCGCGGTTGCGGTGCTGTTCATGTTCGGCTTCATGCCCTCCGCCTCGCTCGATACGGTGACGCAGAATGTCTATGAGGAGATGGCCTCCATCACCCTCCTGTCGATCCCGCTGTTCATCCTGAAGGGCGCCGCCATCGGTAAGTCGCGGGCGGGGCAGGATCTCTATTCGGCGCTGCATGCCTGGATGCACCGCATCCCCGGTGGGCTCGGCATCGCCAACGTGTTCGCCTGCGCGCTGTTCGCGGCCATGGCCGGGTCATCCCCCGCCACCTGCTCGGCCATCGGCTCGGCAGGCATTCCGGAGATGCGCAAGCGCGGCTATTCCGGCGCTTTCGCCGCCGGCCTCATCGCCGCCGGCGGCACGCTCGGCATCCTGCTGCCGCCCTCCATCACCATGATCCTTTATGCAGTCGCGGCCGAGCAGTCGCTGGGCCGGCTGTTCCTCGCCGGCCTCGGGCCCGGCCTACTGCTGGTCGTCCTGTTCGCCGGCTACGCCATGGTGCGCTTCCGGCAGGAATATGCTGCCGCCAAGGCCGCCTATGAGCGCACCGGCGTGCACTCGCAGATCCTGCACGAAGACAACCTCACCATGCGGGACCGCTTCGCGGCCCTGCCTCGGGTGCTGCCGTTCGTGGTATTGCTCACCGGCGTGATGATCGCGCTCTATGGCGGCTACGCGACGCCGTCCGAGACGGCGGGCCTCGGCGGCATCCTGGCGCTGGCCCTCATCGCCGCCATCTACGGCGTGTGGAAGCCGGCGGACCTTGCGCCGATCCTCACCTCCACCATACGCGAATCCACCATGCTGATGCTCATCATCGGCATGTCGCTGCTCTATTCCTATGTCATGAGCTACCTGCACATCAGCCAGGGTGCGGCGCAGGCCATCGTGGCGCTGCAGCTCTCCAAGTGGCTGCTGCTGGCCACCATCCTGCTGCTCGTGGTGGTGCTCGGCTTCTTCCTGCCGCCGGTGTCCATCATCCTGATGACCGCGCCGATCATCCTGCCGCCGCTCAGGGCAGCCGGCTTCGACCTGATCTGGTTCGGCGTGGTGATGACCATCGTGATGGAAATGGGGCTGATCCACCCGCCGGTGGGGCTCAACATCTTCGTCATCAAGAACATCGCCCCGGACATCCCGCTGAAGGACGTCATCTGGGGCACCGTGCCCTTCGTGCTGTTGATGATGGCCGCGGTGGTGCTGCTCTGCCTGTTCCCGCAGATCTCCACCGGCCTGCCCGACCTGGTGATGGGCAAGGGGCGGTGAGTCCGGCAGCCCGGCCCCCGCTCAGGAGGCCGGCGCGTCCGCCTGCGGGCGCTCCACCGGCACCACGTCCACGCCCACGGCGAGGATCTGGCTGCCAGACGACACCACCACCCCATCCACCGGAGAGACGTCGGCATAGTCCCGGCCGATGGCGAGGATCACATGGTCCTCGCCCGCGGGGATGGCATTGGTGGGGTCGAGCCCGATCCAGCCCGCCTCCTCGCCGCACCACACCTCCACCCAGGCATGGGTCGCGTCCGCGCCCGCCAGCCGCTCCTCGCCCGCCGGGGGGACCGTGCGCAGGTAGCCCGACACATAGCGCGCGGGAAGGCCGAGGCCGCGCAGGCCGGCGATCATCACATGGGCGAAGTCCTGACAGACGCCGCTGCGCGCCGCGAACGCTTCCGCCGGCAGGGTAGTGACGCAGGTGGCGCCCGGCTGGTAGGCGAAATCCTCGTGGATGCGGGTCATCACCTCCATCGCCGCCGCCAGGACCGGCCGGTCGTCGGCGCAGGAGGTCGCGACCCAGTCCGCGATGTCCACCTCCAGCGGCACGCTCCGGCTGGCGAACAGGCCGTGCACGGGCGAGGCCGGCCCCAGGTCCTGGCTGGCCAGCGCCGCCGCGCGGATCGCCTCCACTCCCGGCGTGCCCAGCGCCTCGGGTAGCGGCGTCACCGTCACGTCGATGCGGCTGCGGGTGGCGATGTCGAGCCGGTCGTGGGCCGCATCGATGGCCATCCAGGCGATGCCATTGCCGAAGAAATCGCGTCCGCGCTCGATCTCGCTGGGGCGCGGGGTGACGTCGAGCACGTGGGCGATGACATGCTGGTGGCCCTTGCGGTCCACCGGAGACATGCGCAACACCTGCTTCGTCGCCCGCACCGGCACGGCGTAGCTGTAGCTGGTAGTCTGGCGGATATCGTAGAGCATCACGCCACCTCAGGTCGCCACGGGCCAATAGACCGTTTCTTCCGGTTCCTGGATGAAATAGTGCGCGCCGATCTCGTCCGACAGCTTCAGCAAATCGCCCTCCATGGCCTCGAAATGCTGGAGTTCGAAACTCTCCGCCGTGCGCGCGATGAGGTCGGAGAGGATGCGCGCCACCAGGCGCTCGGAGAGCGAGGGTGGCGCGTCGGGATCGCGCCCCGGCAGCACGTGCAGATGGTCGGCGATGCGCTGGATCTGGAACATCAGCGAACGCGGGTTGTCAGGGTCAAGCATCACGAGGTCGAGCACCGGCCCGCGCGCCTCCAGCATCACATAGCGGGTGCGGTAGGTGATCTGGCTGTCCGCCAGTTGCAGCAGCACGTTGAGCGCGCCGCGCGGGGCCGCAGGCTCGGCGAAAGTGCGCGCGAAGCGCAGGATGGCGATGGAACGCTCGATGCGCCGGCCGATCTCCAGAAAGCGCCAGCCGGCGAGCCGGTTCATGTTCTCGCTGGCAAGGCCGGAGAAGGCCGCGATGATGCGCAGGCCCGCGTCCGCCCGCTCATAGGCATCCGCCTCGGAGGCGGCATTGGGCACCGGCGTGGTCAGGCAGCTTTCCAGGTCCAGCAAGGCCCGCCAGGCATCGGGCGAAAAGCGGTCGCGGATCACCGAGGCCGAAGCGCGGGCGTTGCGCACCAGTTGCGGCAGCGCGCCAGGCAGGTCCATGCGGGTCAGCGCGGCGATGGCGTAACGCGCGGGATTGGCGCGGGCGAGGTCGCGCGGCATGGCGCCCCAGGACGACAACAGGCTGAGCACGCGTGCGACCAGCGGCCCGGCCGAGGGCTCCACCTCGGAGAGCCGCCCGACCAGCGCGCGGACAACGCGCATGGTGGCCTCCGCCCGCTCCAGATAGCGCCCGAGCCAGAACAGATTGTCCGCCGAGCGACTCTGCAGCGTGCCGGATGAGCGGCGGATGCGCACATTCTCCGGGCTCGGCATCAGGGTGGCCGAGTTGACCACTCCGTCGGAGAGGACCCATACGTCCGCCGAGCGGTCACCGCGCTGCATGGAGAAGGCGCGGGCGTCGAGGCTCTCGGAAATGCGGCAGAAGCCGCCGGGCATCACTTCCCAGCCATCCTCGGTGGCGGCCAGGAAAACGCGCAGGGTGAAGGGCCGCGGCACGAGGCGGTCGCCGTTCCAGACCGGCATGGTGGACACCCGGGCGATGTCCTGGCCCACGAGGTCGGCGCCCCGCTGCGCCATGAGGGCCGCCACCCGGCGGCGCTCGGCGGGAGACAGATCCGCGCCCACCGCGGAAAACCGGCGGGGAAGCCCCGGAATGCGCCCGCCGAAGGCCGAGGTGATGACCAGATCGTCGAGATGCTCCATCACCTGCGCACGCTCGACGTCCTGCCCGCACCACCAGGTGCCCACATGCGGCAGGGCCAGGGGGTGGCCGAGCATCTCGGTGGCGATGCGCGGCAGAAAGGCCATCAGCGCCGGCGCTTCGACGAGGCCCGCGCCGAGCGCATTGGCGAGCGCGACGCCGCCCTGGCGGACCGCCTGCACCAGCCCCGGCACGCCGAGGCGGGAATGGGCGTTGAGCTCCAGCGGGTCGCCGAAATCCGCATCCAGGCGGCGCAGCAGCACGTCCACGCGCTTGAGGCCGGCCACGGTGCGGACATTGACCGCGTCACCGCGCACGGTGAGATCCTCACCCTCCACCAGCAGGAAGCCGAGATAGCGGGCGAGCAGCGCGTGCTCGAAATAGGTCTCGTTCAGCGAGCCGGGCGTGAGCAGGCCGATCCGCCCCTCGCCCGTGGCCTCGAGCTTGAGCAGCGAGGTGCGGAAGCTCTGGAAGAAGGAGGCGAGGCGTTCCATGCGCAGGGTGCGCGAGACATCCGGCAGCGCCCGCGTCACCGCAAGACGGTTCTCCAGCGCATAGCCGACGCCGGACGGCGCCTGCGTGCGGTCGGACAGCACCCACCAGCGTCCATCCGGGCCGCGTCCCACGTCAGCGGCGTAGAAGCGCAGGAAACGCCCTCCGCGCGGCTTCACGCCCACCAGGGGACGCAGGAATTCCGGGCTGCCCGCCACGGCCGCCGCCGGCAACGCGCCACTGGCGACGAGACTGCCGGCGCCATAGAGGTCCGCCAGCACGGTTTCGAGCAGTTCGACACGCTCCACCAGCCCGGCCGCCAGCTCCGACCAGTCGGATTTCTCCAGCAGCAGCGGGATATGGCTCAGCGACCAGGGGCGCTCGCCGCCGCCGGCGTCGTCATACACCCGGTAGAAGACACCGGATTCGCGCAGGTAGCGGTCGGCGGCGGAGAACCGGCGGCGCAGGTCGTCGGGGCCGAGTTCGGCGAGGGAGGCGAGAAAGGCAACCCAGTGCGCGCGCGGCTGCCCGTCGGCATCCATCATCTCATCGCGGACGCCGGGCAAGGTTTCGTAGCCGCCGAGGACGCTCTCCACGGCTGCCTGCTCGAACGCGATGCTGCGGGTCTCCGCGCCGGACACCGTCTTCCCTCTCCCGTCTCGCCCGCGCATCCGCCACGGCAGCGCGATCCGCCATCTCACAACAGTCCGCTTGCCCGAGGCTGCGGGCGCGAAAGGGAGAGCTTAACGATAAGCCGGACGCCTCCCTAACCCTTCAGGCTACGCTTGCCCGCTTATGCACGGGCTTCGGCCGCGAACCGGGCATCGCGCGCCGCCGGCGGCGCGCGATGGAAAGGGGATCACGCCGTGGTCCGCGAGACAAGCGCCGCCGCATCCAACGCCGCTCCGCAGCCGAAGATCGGCACCATGCTCAGGCGGCTCGGGAGGAAGCCCCGACGCGTCAGAGGCCGATCGGACGGCGCAGGTCGAGCGTCGTCGGGAATTCGTCCGGCGCGGCTTCCTCCGGGACATAGGCCAGACCGGGCGTATGGCCATGGTCCTGGAAGCGCGCCAGCCGCCGCGCCTCGGCCTCGTAGGAATTGACCGGGAAGGTCTCGTAATTGCGCCCCGCGGGATGGGCCACGTGGTAGACGCAGCCGCCCCGCGAGCGCCCGTTCCAGGTGTCCACCAGATCGAACACCAGGGGCGTGTGCACGGGAATGGTCGGGTGCAGGCCCTCCGGCGGCTGCCACGCCTTGTAGCGCACGCCGCCCACGAAGGTGCCGTTGCGCCCGGTGGGGGTCAGCGGCACGCGGCGGCCGTTGCAGGTGAGCAGGTAGCGGCCGGGCACGAAGCCCTCCACCTTCACCTGCACGCGCTCCACCGAGGAATCCACGTAGCGCACCGTGCCGCCGACGGCACCCTCCTCGCCCAGCACGTGCCAGGGCTCCAGCGCCTGGCGCACCTCGATGTCCACGCCGACCCGCTGCACCTTGCCGAAGGCCGGGAAGCGGAACTCGAACTGCGCCCGGAACCACTCGGGATCGAAATCGTAGCCGGCGTCCCGCAGGTGATCGAGAACGTCGAGGAAATCGGCCCAGCAATAATGCGGCAGCATGTAGCGGTCGTTCAGCGCCGTGCCCCAACGCACGCAGCCGCCGGTGAGCGGCTGGCGCCAGAGCGCGGCGATGAGCGCGCGCAGCAGCAGTTGCTGGGCGAGGCTCATGCGCCAGTCCGGCGGCATCTCGAAGCAGCGGAATTCCACCAGGCCGAGGCGGCCGGTCGGGCCGTCCGGCGAATAGAGCTTGTCGATGGAGATTTCAGTGCGGTGGGTGTTGCCGGTCACGTCCATCAGGATGTTGCGCAGCAGCCGGTCCACCAGCCAGGGCATCGGCGGCTGGCCGGTGCCCGGAAGCGGGATCTTCGAGAGGGCGATCTCCAGCTCGTAGAGGCTGTCGTGGCGGGCCTCGTCGATGCGCGGATGCTGCGAAGTGGGGCCGATGAACAGGCCGGAGAACAGATAGGACAGCGAGGGATGGCGCTGCCAGAACAGGATGAGGCTCCGCAGCAAATCGGGCCGCCGCAGGAACGGGCTGTCCGCCGGGGTGGAGCCGCCCACCACCACGTGGTTGCCGCCGCCGGTGCCGGTGTGGCGCCCGTCGGTCATGAACTTCTCGGTGCCGAGGCGGGCGAGGCGGGCTTCCTCATAGAGGATCCGCGTGGTCTCCACGCAGCCCTGCCAGTTGGCGGAGGGATGCACGTTCACTTCCAGCACGCCGGGATCGGCCGCGATGCCGATGACCTGGAGCCGCGGATCGAACGGCGGGGGATAGCCCTCCAGATGCACCGGCGTCTTGAGTTCCGCCGCGACCGCCTCCACCGCCGCGATGAAGTCGAGGAAATCCTCCAGCGTGGTCAGGGGCGGCAGGAACACGCACAGCCGCCCGTCGCGCGCCTCGACGCACACGGCGGTGCGCACCGAATTGGCCACTGGCTCCGAGTGGGCGAGATATTTCGACAGGTTCTGCCGGGCCTGCTCGGCTGCCGGCACATGGCCGGTCGCAGCATCGCGGAGATAGCTCTGCACCATCTCGTCCGGATCGGGCAGCGGATCGCGCGCTTCGAACGGATCGGCCGGGATGGTGAAGGGATAGACCGAAGGCGCGAGGAACGGCAGCGAATTGAGCGGCAGGCGGAAGCCGATGGCGCTGTCGCCGGGGACCAGGAAGAGGTGGCCTCGCCGGAACCGCCAGACTTCGCTGAGCCAGCCGCTGCCCGCCTGGGCATTCAGCCGCTGCACCGGAATGACGAAGCCGACCGGGTCCTTCAGGCCCTTGGCCAGTGCATTGGCGAGGGTGATGCGGGCCTCGGGGTCGTCGAGCCGGGGGTCGCCGGGTTCGAGATTCTCCGGCAGCGCGGCTTCCTTCAGCAGGAAGTGCGCGATGTCCTCATAGGCCGGCAGGACATATTTCGCCCCAAGGCCGAGCCGTTCGGCGAGGGCGGCGGCGAAGCGCTCCGCATCCTTCTTGCCGACGGCGTAATCATGAGCCTCGTCCGCGATCAGCTTCTCGTCGCGCCAGACCGGCTTGCCGTCGCGCCGCCAGAACAGGCCGAAGTTCCAGCGCGGAAGCGGCTCTCCGGGATACCACTTGCCCTGCCCGTAATGCAGCAAGCCGCCGGGGGCGAAACGGGCGCGCAGGCGGCGGACCAGTTCGTCCGCGCGCACCCTCTTCTGGCCGCCGAGCGCGGCGGTGTTCCACTCCGCGCCCTCATAATCGTCAATGGAGACGAAGGTGGGCTCGCCGCCCATGGTGAGGCGCACGTCGTCGGCGACGAGGTCCGCGTCCACCTTCTCGCCCAGAGCGTTCAGCGCCGCCCAGCTCTCGTCCGAGAACGGCAGCGTGACGCGCGGCGCCTCGGCCACGCGGGTCACCTTCATGTCGAAGCCGAACTCCACCTCCGCCGGCTCGACGAGGCCGGTGATCGGTGCCGCCGACCGATAGTGCGGGGTCGCCGCCAGGGGAATGTGCCCCTCGCCGCAGAGCAGGCCGGAGGTCGCGTCCAGCCCGATCCAGCCGGCGCCCGGCAGGTAGACCTCCGCCCAGGCGTGAAGATCGGTGAAATCCACCTCCGTGCCGGAGGGGCCGTCGAGCGACTTCACGTCCGGCTTGAGCTGGATGAGATAGCCGGAAACGAAGCGGGCGGCGAGGCCGAGGCGGCGCAGCACCTGCACCAGCAGCCAGCCAGAGTCACGGCAGGAGCCGAGCGCGCTCGACAGCGTCTCGTCCGGCGTCTGCACGCCGGGCTCCATGCGGATCACATAGCCGACGTCGCCCTGGATCTTCTGGTTAAGCCCGACCAGGAAATCCACCATGCGCTTCTTCTCGCGCGGGATGGCCTTGACGAAGGCGTCCAGCAGCGGACCGCCGTCCTCCAGCTCGAGATAGGGCGTGAGTTCCGCCTTCACCTCCGGGGCGTAGGCGAAGGGGAAATGCTCGGCATAGTCCTCGATGAAGAAATCGAACGGATTGATGACCGCCAGGTCCGCCAGTAGATCGACCTCGATCTTGAATTCGGTGGTCTTCTCCGGGAAGACCAGCCTGGCCTGCCAGTTGCCGAACGGGTCCTGCTGCCAGTTGAGGAAATGCTCCGCCGGCGAAATCTTCAGCGAGTAGGCCGGGATCCCCGTCCGGGTATGGGGCGCGGGCCGCAGGCGGATGATCTGGGGACCGAGCGCCACCGGCTTGTCATAGCTATAACTGGTAACATGATGCAGATTGGCAAGAATGGACATCAGAAATCACCAGAGGTCGGCGGGCAGCTTCGCCCAAGGTTAAACAAGGGGTTGCAACCGAGAAAGCTCGACTTTGTGGCGGGTGCTGCCGCTTTGGGAGGCACCATTGGCGGCCATCGCAAAGACGGCGAATGGCGCCGGATGAATGACCCGGCGCCGTTCCGTCATGCGGACACGGGAGCTCCGCCGCCTTCGGTGATCGGCCCCTTGTCCCCGCCGGGCGGGGGGGCACCCTGGCCGGATCCGCCATGGGCGGGGGGCGCCTTCTTGAGGAACTTCTCCTCGAAGCGCTGGAGCACCGTATAGAAGGACGGCACGAACAGCACCGCCAGGCAGGTGGACGCCAGCATGCCCGAGACCACGGCGATGCCGATGGACTTGCGCGAATTGGCGCCGGCGCCGGTGGCGAAGACCAGCGGCAGCACGCCGAGGATGAAGGCGAAGGAGGTCATGAGGATCGGGCGGAACCGCAGCCGTGCCGCCTCCACCGCCGCCGCGGTGATGTCCATGCCCTCGGCGCGTTTTTCGCGGGCATATTCCACGATCAGGATGGCGTTCTTCGACGCCAGCGCGATCAGCAGCACCAGGCCGATCTGGGTGTAGAGGTTGTTGGCGACCCCCAGCCCCAAGAGCGCGCCCACGGTGCCAAGCAGCGCCAGAGGCACCGCCAGAATGACCGAGAGCGGCTGGATCCAGCTCTCATACTGGCCCGCCAGCACCATGTAGACCAGCAGGATGGCGAGGGCGAAGACGTAGTACATCTGCGACCCGACCTGCTTCTCCTGGTAGGACATGGCGGTCCATTCGAAGCCCATGCCCGGCGGCAGGGTGGCCTTGGCGATCTGCTCCATCAGGGTCAGCGCCTGGCCGGAAGAGAAGCCGGCGGCATTGGTGCCGACGATGGTCGCGGTCGGATAGACATTGTAAAGCGAGATCAACGGCGCGCCGGGGACGACGCGGATATCGATCAGCGTGCCCAGCGGAACCATGGTGCCGTTGCCGGCCTTCACCTTCAGCGTGTTCAGATCCTCAGGCCGCACGCGGTACTTCGAATCCGCCTGCGCATAGACCTGGAACACGTTGCCGAACTTGTTGATCTGGGTGATGTAGCTCGATCCCACATAGGTGGAGATGGCGTTGAACACCTGATCCACCGTGATGCCGAGCGTCTCGGCCTTGATGCGGTTCACGTCCACCTGGAGCTGCGGCGCGCTCACCCGGAACGAGGTGGACAGGTGGGACAGCGCGGACTGCGCCTGCCCGCGCTCGATGATGGCCTGCGCCACCTTGTCCAGCAGTTCGTAGTCGAAATTGCCGTCGCGGATCTGCGGCTGCATGGTGAAGCCGGCGGCGTTGCCAATGCCCTGGATGGCCGGCGGCACGAGGACCGCGACGTTCGCCTCCTCGATCTTGCCCATCTCGGCGTTGAAGCGATTGTACAGCGAGAGCAGGTCCTGCCCCTTCTGCTTGTCGCGCCCCCCCCAGTCGTTCAGCGTCACGTAGAGCACGCCGGCGCTGCTGAGCGAGGCATTGTTGTCCAGCGCCGAGATGCCGGTGATGCCAATCACGGAAGCGACGCCGGGGATCTTCTTGGCGATCTCCGAGACCTTCGCGACCACCGCGTTGGAGCGCTCGGTGGAGGCGCCGTCCGGCAGTTGGACAGCGAGCACGAAATAGCCCTGGTCCTCGATGGGCAGGAAGGAGGTGGGTACGCGGGTGAGGCCGTAGCCGGCGATGCCGATCAGCACCAGGGCCACCACCACCATCAGGCCGGCGCGATGCACCATGCGATCCATCAGGCCGGCATACCAATGCTCGCAGCGATCGTAGACCGCGTTGAAGCCGCGATAGAAGGCGTTGCGCTTCTCCGGCGGGGTCGGCGGGCGCAGCCATAGGGCGCACTGCGTCGGCTTCAGCGTCGCCGCATTGATGGCCGAGATCAGCGCGGTGGCCGCGATGACCAGCGCGAACTGCTTGAACATCTGGCCGGTGAGGCCGGGAATGAAGGAGGCCGGCAGGAACACCGACATCAACACCAGGGTGATGCCGATCACGGGCCCGAACAGTTCGTCCATGGCCTTTTCGGCCGCCGCCCTGCCCTCCATGCCTTCTTCGATGTGCCGCGCCACGCCCTCCACGATCACGATGGCGTCGTCCACCACAATGCCGATGGCGAGGATGAGCGCGAACAGGGTCGACAGATTGATGGTGAAGCCCAGCGCCGCCATGGCCGCGAAGGCGCCGATGATGGTCACCGGCACGGTGGTGGCGGGCACCAGCGTCGCTCTCCAATCCTGCAGGAACAGGATGATGACCACCAGCACGAGGATGCCGGCTTCGTAGAGCGTCTTGTAGACTTCATCGATGGAGGCCGAGACGAAGCGCGTGGTGTCGAACGGAATTTCGTAGGCGACGCCCTGCGGGAAGTTGGCCTTCAGGTCTTCCATCTTCGCCTTCACCCGCGCTGCCACGTCGAGCGCGTTGGCGCTCGGCAGCTGGAAGATGGCGATGCCGGTGGCCGGCTTGTTGTCGAGGGTGAAGGTCTTGCTGTAGCTCTGGGCGCCCAGCTCGACCCGGCCCACATCCCGCACGCGGATGATCCGGCCGCCGTCCTGGTTGTCCACCTTGACGATGATGTTCTCATAGTCGGGCACGTCGCTGAGGCGGCCCCGGATGTTCACCGTGTACTGGAACGCCGTGTTGGCGGGCGACGGCGGCATGCCGGTCTGGCCCGCGGTGACCTCCTGGCTCTGCCCCTTGATGGCGTTGGTGACGTCGGAGGGCGTCAGGCCGAAGGCCTGCATCCGGTCCGGGTCGAGCCAGACGCGCATGGCATATTCGCCGGCGCCGAAGATGAAGACGTTGCCGACGCCGTCGAGCCGGGCCAGTTCGTTCTGGATATTGATGATGGCGTAGTTGGACAGATAGAGGCCGTCATAGCTGCCGTCGGGCGAGGTCAGCGCCACGAACTCCAGGATCGACGTGCCCTTCTGGAGCACGGTCACGCCCTGCTGCTGCACCGACTGGGGCAGCGAGGCCATGGCGATGGAGACCCGGTTCTGCACCAGCACCTGCGCCATGTTGGGGTCGGTGCCGATGGCGAAGGTGACGACCAGCGTGTAGGTGCCGTCGCTCGCCGACCAGGACTGCATGTAGAGCATGCCCTCGACGCCGTTCACCTGCTGCTCGATCGGCAGGGCGACCGTGTCCACCATGGTCTTGGCGCTGGCGCCGGGATAGCTCACCGTCACCGTCACCGTGGGCGGGACGATATTGGGGTACTGCGCCACCGGCAGGCGCAGCACGCACACGGCACCGATCAGGACGAAGAAGAGCGCGAGCACGTTCGCCAGGACGGGCCGCTCGATGAAAAAGCGCGAAATCATGATCGCCGCCTAGGTGCGAGAGGGCCTGATGCTCAGTTCTTCGGCGCGGACGGAGCCGCGGCGGGGGCGATCGGTTTCTTCGGCTCCTCGGCCACCATGGCGCCCTGCTGCACCGTCACCTTGGAACCGGGGACCGCGCGCTGCATGCCGTTGACGATCACCTGGTCGCCCTTGGCGAGGCCGGCGGTCACGGCCCGCAGGCCCTGGCCCTGGATCTGCCCGAGGCCCACGTTGGTCTGCTTCACCACGCCGTCGGCGCCGACGGTCAGCACATAGCTGCCGCTCTGGTTCGTGCCGATGGTCGAATCGAGCACCAGAACCGTCTCGCTCGACGGGCCCAGCGGCAGGCGGATGCGGGCGAACAGGCCGGGAATGAGGGAGAGATCCTTGTTCTCGAAGATCGCGCGCACCGTCAGCGTGCCGGTATTGGGGTCCACCTGGGGTGCGATATAGTCGAGCTTGCCCTTATGGGGGTAGCCCTCCTCCGTCTGGAGGCCGATCTCGACGCTGATGTTGTTCAGGTCGGCCTGCACGCTGCGCAGGGTCTTGCCCATCTTGGCAAGACCCTCCTTGATGCGCAGCACCTGTGTCTCGGACAGGGTGAACCACACATAGATCGGGTCCACCTCGACGATGGTGGCAAGCTTGGTGGGGCTGCCGTAGCCGACCAGCGCGCCGACATCCTGAAGATGCGCCGTCACCACGCCGTCGAACGGCGCACGCACCTCGGTATAGCCGAGGTTGATTTCGGCCAGCACGAGGCTGGCCTGGGCGTTCTGCACGTCGGCCACCGCGCCGTCGCGCTTGGCGCGCGCCTGGTCGAGGGTGGCCTGCGAGGCGAAGTCCTGCTTGGCGAGTTGGTTCTGCCGGTTGAACTCGGCTTCGGCCTGGACCTGCGCCGCCTGCTTGGCGGCGAGCGTCGCCTTGGCCTGATCCACGTCGGCCTTGTACTGGTCCTGCTCGATGACGAAGAGGGTCGTCCCCTTCTTCACCAGGGCGCCATCCTGGTAATTGATGCTGGTCAGGAACCCCTGCACGCGGGCGTTGAGGTCCACGGTATTGATGGAGGCCGTGTTGCCGGTGAGCTCCAGGTAGCGCGTCACCGGCTGCTGGAGCGCCGGAGCGACCGTCACGGTCGGCGGCGGCGGGGCGACGTACTCGTTCTTCTCGTTACAGCCGGCCACCGCGAGGACGGCCAGCGCGGGCCACAGCACACGGCCCAGCCGTCCGCGGAACATCTCGTCAACCCGCCCCGCAAACCGCACGCAAACCGTCATCACCGTCCCCCGACGTCAAACCCGCCGGATACTACGCAGCGCGCCCGCTCCGTGTCCATGAGCGTCCCGTGCGTCTCGTCGGAGGATCGTAGCAGGGTGTGACGCTCCGGCAGCTTCGCCAGGGCGGCGGCATGAAGCTACCGGAGTCCGCCCAGGGCAACGGAAAGCGCGCCGCGCCGCATTTCCCGGGCTCCTCGCATTGACAAGCCGGCGACCCGTTCATAAGTCTCCGGGCGGCGTGTCAGGCAGCCCGTCGCGGCGTTTTTCGGCCGGGTGTGGCCTAATCGCCGCAGCCGATGCCGATAATACCCAGCGGACTTGCTGACGCCCTATTGCGCGTCGATGAGGGCGCTTTCCCGGAGGGTCCGGCGGCCGTCTCCGCCCTTCGCTGACGTCAGGACGGCACGGATAAGAGACGCGACAGATGCTTGGTGGACTTGCCCGCAAGATTTTCGGCTCCGCGAACGATCGCCGGGTCCGCGGCTATCGCCCCACCGTGGAGGCCATCAACCGGCTTGAACCGGAGATCGCCAAGCTCACCGACGAACAGCTTCGGGGGCGGACGCAGGAATTCCGCCAGCAGATCGCCGAGGGCAAGACCCTGGACGACCTGCTGGTGCCGGCGTTCGCAACCGTGCGCGAGGCGGCCAAGCGCGTGCTGGGGCTGCGCCCGTTCGACGTGCAGCTCATCGGCGGCATGGTCCTGCACGATGCCGGCATCGCCGAGATGCGCACCGGCGAAGGCAAGACGCTTGTGGCGACCCTGCCGGTCTATCTGAATGCGCTCGCCGGCAAGGGCGTGCACGTCGTCACCGTCAACGACTATCTCGCCAAGCGCGACGCCGAATGGATGGCGCGCATCTACGGCTTCCTCGGGCTCACCACCGGCATCATCGTCCACGGCCTCGACGACGACCAGCGCCGCGCCGCCTACCAGTGCGACGTGACCTATGCCACCAACAACGAGCTGGGCTTCGATTACCTGCGCGACAACATGAAGTATGAGCGCGCCCAGATGGTGCAGCGCCCGCACTTCTACGCCATCGTGGACGAGGTGGACTCGATCCTGGTGGACGAGGCGCGCACGCCGCTCATCATTTCCGGCCCGCTCGACGACCGCTCGGATTTCTACAACACCATCGACAAGTTCATCCCGGGCCTCGCCAAGGGCGATTATGACGTGGATGAGAAGCAGCGCTCCGTCGCCATGACCGAAGCCGGCATGGAGAAGATGGAGCAGACGCTGCGCGACGCCGGCCTGCTGAAGTCCGACTCGCTCTACGACATCGAGAACGTCTCGGTGGTCCACCACGTCAACCAGGCGCTGCGCGCGCATACCTTGTTCCAGCGGGACAAGGATTACATCGTGCGCAACGATGAAGTGGTCATCATCGACGAGTTCACCGGCCGCATGATGCCGGGCCGGCGCTATTCGGAAGGGCTGCACCAGGCGCTGGAGGCCAAGGAGCGGGTCACCGTCCAGCCGGAAAACCAGACGCTGGCCTCCATCACTTTCCAGAATTATTTCCGCCTGTACGAAAAGCTCGGCGGTATGACCGGAACGGCCTCCACCGAGGCGTCCGAATTCTCCGACATCTACAAGCTGGACGTGGTGGAAGTGCCCACCAACCGGAAGGTCCAGCGCATCGACGACGACGACGAGGTCTACCGCACCACGCGGGAGAAGTATGACGCCATCGTCAAGCTCATCGACGAATGCGCGGAGCGCAAGCAGCCGGTGCTCGTGGGCACCACCTCCATCGAGAAGTCCGAACTGCTGGCCGAGCGGC
The DNA here is from genome assembly GCF_000473085.1 of Azorhizobium doebereinerae UFLA1-100. Lineage (GTDB taxonomy): Bacteria > Pseudomonadota > Alphaproteobacteria > Rhizobiales > Xanthobacteraceae > Azorhizobium > Azorhizobium doebereinerae. The sequence goes on along the minus strand of NZ_AXBA01000017.1, from coordinate 95,722 downwards.
TGAAGGAAGCCGGCTTCCGCCAGAAGGACTTTTCCGACGCCAAGGCCTTCACCACGGCCTCGGACGGGCGCAGCTTCGCGGTGCTGAACGCCCGCTACCACGAGCAGGAAGCCTTCATCGTCTCCCAGGCCGGCGTGCCCGGTGCCGTGACCATCGCCACCAACATGGCCGGCCGTGGCACGGACATCCAGCTCGGCGGCAATCTGGAGATGCGCATCGCCCAGGAACTGGGCGAACTTCCGGCCGGACCGGAGCGCGAGGCGGCCGAGCAGAAGATCCGCGACGAGATCGCGGTCCTCAAGCAGCAGGCGCTGGATGCCGGCGGCCTCTATGTGCTCGGCACCGAGCGCCACGAGAGCCGGCGCATCGACAACCAGTTGCGCGGCCGCTCCGGCCGTCAGGGCGACCCCGGCCATTCGAAGTTCTTCTTGTCGCTCGAAGACGACCTGATGCGGATCTTCGGCTCTGACCGGCTGGAAGGCATGCTCAAGCGCCTCGGCCTGAAGGAAGGCGAGGCGATCATCCATCCCTGGATCAACCGGGCCCTGGAAAAGGCGCAGCAGAAGGTCGAGGCTCGCAACTACGACATCCGCAAGAACCTGCTGAAGTATGACGACGTGCTCAACGACCAGCGCAAGGTGGTGTTCGAGCAGCGCGTGGAGCTGATGAACGACGACGACGTCGCCGAGACCGTCGAGGACATGCGCCACGACGTCATCACCGATCTCGTCGCCAAGTACATCCCAGTCAATTCCTATCCCGAGCAATGGGATGTGAAGGGTCTCGACTTCGCGGTGCGCGACGTGCTCACCCTCGCCCTTCCCATCGAGGACTGGGCGAAGGAGGAAGGCATCGGCGGGCCGGAAGTCACCGAGCGCGTGATCCAGAAGGCCGACGAGTGGATGGCGGCCAAGAGCGGCCAGTACGGCCCCGAGCTGATGCGCTACGTGGAGAAGTCGATCCTGCTGCAAACGCTGGATCACCTCTGGCGCGAGCACATCGCCATGCTGGACCACCTGCGCCAGGTGATCGGGCTGCGCGGCTACGGCCAGCGCGATCCGCTCAACGAATACAAGTCGGAAGCCTTCCAGCTGTTCGCCGCCATGCTCGGCCGGCTGCGCGAGATCGTCACCGCCCAGCTGATGCGGGTGGAGATCGTCTCGACGCCCCAGCCCACGGAACTGCCCCCCATGGAGGCGCATCACATCGACGCCTCCACCGGCGAGGACGAACTGGCGAGCAGCGGGGCCGCCATCGGCGTGCGGCCGGAACTGGCGCTGGCCGGCGACGTGGCGGTGGCCGACCGCGATCCCAACGACCCCTCGACCTGGGGCAAGGTGGGCCGCAACGAGGCCTGCCCCTGCGGCTCTGGCAAGAAGTTCAAGCACTGCCACGGCCGCTTCGCCTGAGGCCGGGCGAGGCGGGCCAGCCAATACCTTGCCGACTTTCAAATTGAGAAGCCCCGGGCGGTGATCCGTCCGGGGCTTTTCTTTTGCGGGGGGCGGGACGGCCGGCTCAGGCGAAGTCCAGTGACTGGCGCGCGTGCAGGCGGCGGTAGATGCCGCCCTCCAGCCGCAGCAGCGCCTCGGGCGTCCCCTCCTCCGCGATGCGGCCGCGATCGAACACCAGCAGGCGGTCGAGCGTGCGCACGGTGGACAGGCGGTGGGCGATGACCAGCGTGGTCCGGCCCACCATCAGGCGCTCCATGGCCTCCTGGATCTGCGCCTCGGATTCCGAATCAAGGCTGGAGGTAGCCTCGTCCAGGATCAGGATGGGCGCATCCGCCAGGAAGGCGCGGGCAATGGCCACCCGCTGGCGCTCCCCACCGGACAGCTTCACGCCGCGCTCGCCCACCAGGGTGGCGTAGCCGCGCGGCAGGCGGGCAATGAAGTCCTCCGCATTGGCAAGGCGCGCCGCCCGCTCGATCTCGGCCCGGCTGGCGTCCGGCCGGGCATAGGCGATGTTCTCCGCCAGCGTGCGGTGGAACAGGATCGGCTCCTGCTGCACCACGGCGATCTGTCGGCGCAGGCTGCCCTGCGTGACATCGCGGACATCCTGCCCGTCCACCAGCACCCGGCCGCCGGTCACGTCGTACAGCCGCTGGATCAGCTTGACGAAGGTGGTCTTGCCCGACCCGGACGGCCCGACGAGGCCGACGCGCTCGCCGGCAGCGATCGCCACCGACAAGCCGTCATAGAGCGGCGTCTCATGCCCGGCATAGTGGAAGCGCACGGCGTCGAACATGATCCGTCCGCTCGCCACCATCGCCGGCACTGCGCCGGGCTTGTCGGCGATGGTGACCTCGGTCGCATGGATCTCCGCCAGTTCCTGCATGTCGTTCACCGAGCGCTGCAGGTTGTGCACATGGAAGCCCACGTCGCGCAGATAGCCGTGCACCACGAAATAGGTAGTGAGCATGTAGGCCACCTCGCCCGGCGTCGCCTGCCCCTGCCACCACAGGATGAGGCCCGTGCCGATGATGGCCGTGCGCAGCAGCAGGAGCGCGAACAGTTGCGCCGTGCCGCTCCAGGTGGCCGCCATCCAGGTGCGGCGGGTGCGGGTGTTCCACTTGCGCAGCACGCGGGCCAGCCGCCCCTCTTCCCGCGCCTCGGCGCCGAACCCCTTCACCACCGCGTTGCAGCCGATGGCGTCGGCCAGCGTGCCGCCCACGCGGGTGTCCCAGGCGTTCGACAGGCGGGCCGCAGGCGCCACATAGGCGATGGACAGCGCCACCGTCATGCCGATGAACACCACGGCGCCACCAGCCACGACCATTCCAAGCACCGGCCATTGCAGCCACAACATCACCGCCGCGCCCGCCAGAACGGTGACCGAGGGCAGCAGCGCCACCAGCAGGGTGTCGTTCAGCAGGTCCAGCGACCACATGCCCCGCGAGATCTTGCGCACCGTGGAGCCGGCGAAGGCATTGGCATGCCAGTCGGAAGAGAAGCGCTGGACGCGGGCGAACGCCTCCTGGGCGATGTCGGACATCATCACCAGCGTCAGGCGCACAATGCCGACGAAGGCGGCATGGCGCAGCGCCACCATGCCGAGCCCAAGCCCGAGGATCATCAGGAATGCCTCGGTAGCCGTCGCGCGGGCGGCAAGACGGGCGGCCTCGCCGGGCACGCCCTCGGCGGCAGCAAGGGCGTCCACGAGACGGCCCGCATAGAGCGGCACCAGCACCTCGCACAGCGTGGACAGCGAGATCACGCCGATGATGGCGGCGATCACCCTCGGCTGGAGGCGCCAATGCCCCCAGAGAAAGCCAAAGACGAGACGGAATGCGCCTGAGCGCTTGGTATGACGCAAGAGCGACATGATCATGCCCGGCGGCGCACGCGCGCACCGGCCTTCTGATGGAACTGGGGATGTTCGGCAGGCCCCATGGGCCGCTGACGATGCGCTGGAAGACAGCGAAGCGAGCCGCCTGGGCGACCGCGAACCGGCGTCGAAATGCGACCCGGCTAACTCCCCCGCGGGGGCGTGATACGAACCATCGGCCCCTCCTCGGTGGGTTGACAGGAGCGCCTTGGTAGACCCTGGCGCGACGTCAGGTCAAGCCGTGGGCTGCGCCGGCCGGTCCCGAAGCCGTGAGCGCCAGATGGCCGGGCCCCGCGCGCGAGGGGGTGGCGCCAGACGCAAAAGCCCGGCGCGCGAAACGCACCGGGCCTTGCAATTCAATGTCTTGGCTCGGCCTATTGGCCGAAGCCGCCGGGCGAGACGATGGGCGTTGCGCCCATCAGCACGGACGCCTGCGCGGCACCGCTATCGGCGCTGGCAGTCTGCGTCTGCCTCCGCACGGCGTCATTGGCCGTGGTGGCCGGCAGCGTGCCGGGCGCAGTTGCGGCGACTTCCGGCGCCCCCGGCCGGGCCGCGAGCGCTGTCGGGCGATTGGCCGCCGCGGGCGTGCTGGCCGCGATTTCCGCGTCGGACTTCGGCGGGCGCACGTTGGCCGGATCGAAGGCCGGCACGCTGCTGCTGCCATAGGCGAGACGGGCGGTGCTGTTCTCCTCGCCGTTCAGCTTGGCGAGAAAGATGGGGTTCATGCCGCCGTCGCGGCCGGTGCGCACGGGGGCGACGGGCGTATTGGGAGCCAGTTCGGCCATCTTGGCGTCGTCGGCACGCTGCTTGGCGCTGACCGCGCTGGCGATGGCGGGGGGCACCGTATAGCTCGGGCAGGCCGCAGCGGGGTTGAAGGACTGGCCGAGGGGCGCCTGGGCGTCGAACACATACTGGCGCCCGCACACGTCCACCTTCGGCTCCTGGCGCGTGACCTCGAAATGGTCGTAGCCCTGCTTGAGGTTGCGCCAGAACGCCATGTTCGGATTGTTGCGGTGGCGCGCCATGTTCTGCGGCGTCATGCGGAAGGGCATGGCCTGGATCTGGAACGAGCGCTGCCCGCCCGCGAACGACTCGCGCGCCAGGGCGAAGATCTCGGCGATCTGCTCGTCCGTCATGGCGTAGCAGCCGGCCGACGAGCAGTCGCCGTGGATCATCAGGAATTCGCCGGTCCGCCCGTAGGACTTGTCGAAGGCGTTCGGGAAGCCCGTGTTGATCGAGAGGTAGTAGCTGGAGTTCGGGTTCATCAGCCCCGGGGTGATGGTGTAGAAGCCCTCGGGCGCCTGACGGTCGCCAATCTTCACCTTGGGCCCGAGCTCGCCCGACCAGCGGCAGATGGGATAGGTCTTGAGCAGGGCGTAGGTGCCGTCGCTCTTGGTCTTCCAGACCTCCAGCTCGGATTCTTCCTTGAACACCCGCACCAGGATGGGGCTCGGCGGCGCCATGTCCTTCTCGGACATCAGCGACAGCATCTGCGGCGAGAGCGGCTGCCTGGCCCTCGCCGAAACATCCGACCCCTGACCATTGCAGGCGGCCAGCGCGAGCGACATTGCGGCAGCCATGGCCGCCAGGCGCGCGCGGGAGAAAATCTGAAGCGGACGGCTCAACACGGAACTCCTGGGTCCGATCCGGGCGCGGTGAGCGAGAATTCTAGCGCTGTCTACCCTTGCCGGCGGGTTACCGCAAGATGGCGAAATCGCGGAAGAACCATCGCTCTTTGCGGCAGGTGAACCGGCAATTGCGGCCAAGATGCGATTGTTCCCTTGCGTCGGGCTTCCTTCCGGCGGCACTGCCCACCACTATCTGGAACTATGGTTTACAGCGTGCGGCCAATGGCCAGGAACTTCGCCCGCCGCGCCTTGCGCACGGCGTCCGCGTCGAGACCGGCAAGAGAGGCCAATGCCTCGGCGATGGCATCGCCGGTGGCTGCGATCGCCGCCTTGGCATCACGATGGGCGCCGCCCACCGGCTCCCGCACAATGCCGTCGACGACACCGAACTTGAGCAGGTCCTGCGCGGTGATCTTCATGTTGGTGGCGGCATCCTGCGCCTTGGCGGTGTCGCGCCACAGGATCGAGGCTGCCCCTTCCGGCGAGATGACGCTGTAGACGGCATGCTCCAGCATGAGCACCTTGTTCGCCGTGGCGATGGCGATGGCACCGCCCGAGCCGCCCTCGCCGATGACCACCGCCACATTGGGCGCACCGAGCGCCAGGCAGGCATCGGTGGAGCGGGCGATAGCCTCGGCCTGGCCGCGCTCTTCCGCGCCGATGCCCGGATAGGCGCCGGCGGTATCCACCAGCGAGATCAGCGGCAGGCCGAAACGGTCCGCCAGTTCCATAATGCGGGCCGCCTTACGGTAGCCCTCGGGGCGCGCCATGCCGAAATTGTGCCGGATGCGGGTCTCCGTGGTGGAGCCCTTTTCATGGCCCAGCACGCACACCGCCTCGCCGCGAAACCGGGCGAAGCCGCCGATGATGGCTTCGTCCTCGCCATATTTCCGGTCGCCGGCCAGCGGCGTGAAATCGGTGAACAGCCCGGCGGCGAAATCGCCGAAGTGCGGCCGCGCTGGATGGCGCGCCACCAGGGTCTTCTGCCAGGGCGTCAGGCTGGAATAAAGCTGGCTGAGGGCCTCGCTGGCCTTGGCTTCAAGGCGCTGAACCTCGTCGGCGATGCTCACCCCGTCGTCCGGCGAGGACAGCGCGCGCAGTTCTTCCACCTTCGCCTCGAGCTCGGCCACCGGCTTCTCGAAGTCCAAATAGCTACGCATGCACGCCCATGGGGTTTGAGATGACATCCGCCCCCCGCCTTGGGGCGCGCGGAAGCTGCCCCCCGCGCCGCGGGGAGTCAAGCCGCACGCCCTATCCCCGGAACGAAGAGGCAACCCTTATGTGGGGTGCGGCGTTGTCAGAATTGAGACCACGGGAGCGATGCATCATGCCGCAGGGAGACAAGCCGGACCGCGAGGACAAGGCGTCGCGCCAGGGAAAGCCGTCGCGCCCGAGCCAACCGCCGGCCGCCGGGCCTCATGCGAAGCCGAAACTGACCGATCCGTCGAAGACCCCCGGCAGCGGAACGCTGCCCTCCCCTGACCACCCGCACGATGGCGATGCGACCTCCGGGTAGCCAGGCCCACGGGCGCCGCTCCCGTCCGGTCCAACCCGCCGCCGGCGCGACCTGATCACGCACGCGACCTTCCGGCAGGCTCGCGTGCGATCAGCCTTGTTCGCACGCCCCCTCCCCGGTTATTGCTGCGCAGCGATGTTGCATCGCCCGAGGGCACCGCCGGCTAGGCGCGGCGCTCCGGGCGAGCCAGACGAGGACCCTTGCCCCCATGCGCGCCCTTCTCGACGTCATCCTGCTCGTCCTTCAGCTCTATGTGTGGGTTCTGATTATCGCAGCGGTGCTGTCCTGGCTGATCGCCTTCAATGTGGTGAACCCCTATAATCAGGTGGTCCGCACCATCACCGAGATCGTCTTCCGCATCACCGAGCCGGTGCTGGCGCCGATCCGCTCGATCCTGCCCAGCCTCGGCGGCATCGACCTCTCGCCGATGGTGCTGATCCTGCTCATCTTCTTCATCGAGCGGGTGATCGGGCTCTACATCTACCCTTACGTGTTCTGAGCCGCGATGCCCTTCTGGCGCGAGGCCGCCGACGGCCTGGAGGTCAGCGTCCGCGCGACCCCGAAAGGCGGGCGCGACGCGCTCGACGGCGCGGTGGTCCTGTCCGATGGGCGAGAGGTGCTGAAGATCCGCGTGCGCGCGGCACCGGAGGACGGGGCCGCCACGGCCGCCGTGGCGAAGGTGCTCGCCGGTGCGGCGGGCGTTGCCCCGTCCGCCGTGCGCCTCGCCTCCGGCGCGACCGCGCGCCTCAAGGTGTTCCGCATTTCGGGTGATGCCGCCCGCCTGCGCGCGACGCTCGAAGCCGCCGTCGCCGCCCTCTGATTTTCCCACCGTCGCGGAAGCGCAAACGGCCCGCCGAGGCGGGCCGTCCGGGCGAGGCATGCGCCGATCAGGCGACCTTGCGCTCGGGGGCTTCCTCGCCGAGCGTCCACGGCGCGGGCGTGTGGCGGGTGTCCACCATCTTGTTGTCCACGCCGTTCTCGTCGAGGAAGGTCTTCTGCTCGCGATAGGTCATGGCCCAGGCGCGGTTGAACTTGTTGAACAAGCCCTGGTCCCAATAGTCCTCCAGCTTGAACTCCTTCTTGGAGAACACGTCGTAGCTGGGGATCTGGTAGGTCTCGGCAAACTCCACCGTGCGGCTGTCGTAGGTGAAATAGATCGACGGCGTGCCGTTGGAGAGGGCCATCAGGTTGCCGTGCAGGCGATAGCCGAGCACCAGATCCTTCTGCTGCACGAGCGACTCGTAGTCGGCCACCACGTCCGAGTAGAACAGCCGCTCGCGGTGGAGCTTCTCGATCTCGTCGTCCCAATACCAGTCGGACACCCATTTGTTGGCCTTCAGGGCGGCGATGGCTTCTTCCCGCTGCTCGGCGGTGCCGAACACGATCTTTTTCTCCTCCACCTCGCCCTGGGCCATCAGCACCACGTCCCAGCGGCTGGCGCACTCTTTTACCAAGTCGCGGTGGAAGGTGAGGTAGCGCTTGATGTCCTGCGCATAGGCCGGCGACACCTCGCGGCGGCAGGTGATGCCCACCTGCTTCACGTCCTCCAGCGCCGGCAAAGTGATGGCCAGATTCGGGTCGTTGCGGCGGAACGCGGTGGGGCAGCCGACGATGCGGATGTTGCGGATGCCGATGTCCCACAGCACCTGCGCCGAATAGGCGCCGCGCACGCCGATGGAGGCGGAGCTGTCGGCCATCATGTGGAGCACCGTCTTGGTCTCCTCCGACAGCTCCATCTCGCCCTTCACCGGCGCCTGCGCGCCGATGCCATAGGCAATCACCGGCAGCTTGAGGCGCTTGAGCACCTCGATGGTGCGCTGCCATTTCATGTGGTTGTGGACGTAGTTCGAGCCCCGCAGGAAGACGTAGTCATACTCCTCCCGCAGCCGGTCGATGTCGTCCATGTTCGGATTGGCGATGGGCAGCACGCCGAGCTTGTCGAAATTCATCAGCTTCAGCGATGAATCGAACACGAAGGCGTCGCCGATGTTGTGGTAGTGGTCGATGCTGCGCTGGACATCCTTGTAATTGTACCAGCGGACGCAGTCGTGGTCGTAGACTTCCCCCGACGGGATCATGACGAGTACGCGGGCCATTCGTGCCTCCCTCTGGATTTCCGAGGTTCAAAACCTCAGGCGGTGCGCGCCACGGCCTCAGGTGCCGGGACGCTGGGGACATCCGGACGCTGCGCGCGCAGGCGCCGGTAGAGATCGAGATGGGTGCGGGCGAAATCGAGATGGCTGTCCGGCTTGCGGATGCCGCGGCGCATGCGCTCCCACAGCGTGTCGTCGGTCAGCGCCTCGACCAGCCGGTCGGCCAGGTCCTCGGCGCTGCCGGCGCGGAAATGCAGGCCATCGATGCCGTCGCGGATCTTCTCCGCCATGCCGCCGATGTTGGAGGAGATGATCGGACGGCCGTGGAAGAAGGCCTCCTGGATCACCACCGGCGAGTTCTCCCACCACACCGACGGCATGATCATCCAGTCCACGGAGCGCATCAGCCGCGGCATCTCCGCATTCTGGTAGGAGCCGTAGAAGCGGACGCGATCGCCCGCCTTCTCCACCAGCGCGGCGATCTTGTTCTGGTAGGCCTGGGGCTGGCGCTCCAGATTGCCGCCGAAGATCATCATGCGGGCGTCCTCGCCCCACACGCTCTCCGGCACGCGGCCGACCGCGTCCAGCAGCACGTCTGCGCCCTTGTAGGGGGTCATCTGGCCGAAATAGGCGAAGCTGCCGCGTCGCTTGGCCGGGCCGGTCAGAGGCCGGGGCGGCGCCGCCTCGGCGATGTCGAGCCCGTTCTCGATCACCGACATCCGATCCGCGTCCAGCCCCCAGTCGACGAAGCGCTGGGCCAGGAAGTGGCTCGGCGAGACGTAGTGGTCGGCCAGTTCCAGCATGGACTGCACGAAGCGCTCGCGCTGCAGGAAGCGGGCGGGCGAAATGTCGGGGAAGCAGGCGTGGCACTCGGTCGGCGAGGCGCGCTGGCACAGCTTCATGCCCGCCGTCTTCACCATCTGCCCATGGTGGTGGCAGATGGACAGGAATTCGTGGAACGTGACCACGATCCGCGTGTCCGGCAGCGCATCGCGCACCGCGAACAGGGCCTCCAGGCCCAGGCCGAGGATGTGGTGGAAGTGCACCACGTCCGGGCGGACATCGGTGACGAAGCGCAGGAAATCCCGCCTTATGTCGTCGGTGTTGCGGTTCGACAGCAGGAAATGGTCGTAATCGTCCGCGTGATAGAGGATCTCGTCGTCATTCTGCCGCAGGCTCATCAATGCGGAGGCGCCGTGCCGCGGCACCGGGCTCGCCACCCGCGCCAGATAGCGCGACGATGCCCCGCCCACCGCGTTCAGCCCCTTGTGCAGATTGTGCGAGGCCACCTCCGCCCCGCCCAGCGAATAGCTGGGGTGGGCATGGGAGACGACGAGCACGCGCAGGTCCTCGCCGACGCTTTCGGACGGCACCGGGATCGCGGGCACGGGGGAGGACGGGTTGGGCTGCGCATTCATGGTCATCAGCTCCGCATGTTCGCCACCGCGAGGGACCAGCGCCGGTCGAAGGCCCAGCGGTCCACCCGGCGCACCAGGCCGTGCCAGGACGCCGCGGCCGACCCGGCCGCGCCTTCGCTGGTCTCGTCGGCGCACACCATTTCCACATCCGGCACCCAGACCGAGGGCGTTCCGCCCAGCCTGAGCTTGAGGGCGAGATCGAGCCGCTTCTCGGCAATGCCGAGATAGCCGCGCGTGAAGCCCTCCACCGCCTCGAAGGCGGAACGCGGCAGGATGCAGCATTCCACCGTGCCGGCCGTCACCTCCATCGGCTCGGCCCCGCGCACTGCGGCGCGGGGATAGCCCACCAGCCGGTCGTTCAGGCCACGCGCCGCGCCCTCGCCATCGAGCACGGTACCGGCCCAGCGGACGGAATCGTCCTCGAACAGAAGAGTGGGCGATACGAGGCATCGGCCGCCACGGGCGCGATAGGCCCGCTCCAGGCGCGGCAGCCAGCCGTTGGCGCGCGGCAGCACATGGGCGCAGAGCAGCAGCAGATGCTCCGCCGTGCTCGCACGCACCCCGGCCTCCAGGGCGTCGCATACGTCCTCGGCTCCGTCCGCCCGCACCAGGCGCAGGCGCAGGCCGTAGAAATCCGCGAGCCGGCGCACCTCGGCCGCCACATCGTCGAAACCATCCTCGCGCACCGCCACAATGATGGGCAGGGCACGGGTGGCGGGCTCCAGCGCGAGCAGGGAGAGCAGAACGCCAGCCTGGGCCGCGCCCTCGTCGACGCCGACCACGATCACCAGCGGCGCGGCGCCGTCGAAGCCCGCCGCCTCGCTCATCACCCGGCTGGCCGCCGGCCGCCGCTCCAGCGACTGCACCATGGGGCCGAGCTGGCGCTCCACCACATGAGCCGCCGCCACCGAGCGCGGCTCCACCGCGGCGGAGAGGCGGGCCAGAACCTGGCGGGGCGTCGCCCGGGTCAGCGGCAGCGGCCGGTAGGCCGGGCCGCTGTCCAGCGTCAGTTCGAGATAGGCCGCATCGCGCGCATGGCCCGCCACACGGGGGGCGAAGGCCAGAAAGCCATGCGCATGGCGATTGGGATCCAGGGCCGCGAACAGCGGATCGGACAGGAAGGCGCGGGTCACGTCCGGGCGCGGCTGGCGGGTCCAGCCTTCATCGATGCGCGCGCCGCTCTTGCCCACCTTGAGCGAGACCCCGCGGACGTGCTCCTCGCAATCCACCAGCCAGCCGGACACCAGCACGCCGCCGCCATCCACCATGAGCGCGAAGTCGATGCCGAGGCGGACCGGCAGCTTGAGGTCGCTCACCGTATCGCGGCCGTCGAAGCGGTTGGCGGCGTCCTTCAGCTTGGCGAGAACGTCGGTGGGCGCGGTGAGGCGCGGCAGCACGGCGCGCACATGGGCCGGCACGTCGCGCGGCTCCAGCAGCACCCGGCGCTCGTACACCGCCACCGCCCGCCAGCCGTCGCGGGCACGGAACAGGATCTTCTGCAGCTTGCCGGTCTCGGGCTTGTCCGGCGCGACCATGATGCCGGCAAAGCCCCGGCTGCGGCCCGCCAGGTCCTCGCGCGGGAATGAGGCGCTGTCCAGTTCGGCCAGCACCGGCTCGGTGCCGATGGCGAGCACGCGGGCCCGGCCCGGCACCAGATCGGCGGTCCAGCCCTGGAGGAAGATGTCGCCGTCCTCGTCCGCGCCCATCACTTCCACGAAGCCGTCCGGCCGCGCTACCGCCTGCGCCATGGCCGCCACGGCGCGCAGACGGCGTGCCGTCGGCTTGCCCGCCAGCAGGGCTTCCACGATGCCGTCCACCACCACGGACGCAGACGGGCCGGCATCCTCCGCCACCGCCTGCAAGGCCGCCTCCAGGGAGAGCGGGCGGCGGGCGAAGGCATAGCGCGCCGGGTGACCGGGGCTGCGGAACACGATGGAACTGAGCCGTCCCCGCCCCAGCGCCGCCAAGGGGACCAGCGCGCAGAAGCCGGACCGGATCTCGTTCGGCGCATCGGCCCGCCGCCAGCACACGGTGGCCGCCTGGGTGGCCGCGCTGGGATCGCCATTCAGCAACGCCTGCACGCTGGCCGGGAGTTCGCCCATGCCGGCGATGAGTGCCAGCCCCTCGTCAACCGCCGCCACCAGGGCGGTCTCGCCATCCAGCGGCAGCCCAACGGCATCCGGCACCGCGCGATCGGCGGCGCGCTCGGAAGGGGGGCGGTTGGGGGAGTGGGGATCCGGCATGCGCGTCCTCAGATCTTCAGGCCAATGGCGAGGGCAAGGCCGATGCCCATGCCGATGAGCACCGCCAGGGCGAAGAATTGCGGCTTGATCTCGTTGCGCCCCTGCTCGCTCAAGGCGTGCAGGCGCTTGTCGAAACCGGCCAGCGAACTGTCGAACCGGGTGAGGAAGATCTCCATCTGGTCGAGGCGCAAGGTGAGCCCATCCTGGCCGGTGCGCACAGTGTCCAGGGCCTCTTCCAGCCGGCTTTCCTTGTCGGACAGCGCATCCAGCCGCTGGGCCGCCTCCTTGAGGCTGACGCCGGTGTCGCGCTGGCCGAGCTGCAATTGCCGCTGGGCCGCCACCAGCAGGTCGAGCCGGTCCAGCACCCGGGCCATGGGCGCGGCGACCGCAGCCTCCGCCGCCTTCTCGTCGGCGGACGGCCGGCGCAGCACCAGCTCGGCGGCGGGGTCCACCGCCACCGCGATCACCGTCAGCCGGTCCGGCGAGTGCAGCGCCTTCTGCGGCAGGTCGAGCGTGAAGGCGTGATGGCCGTCGCCGATGCCGTTGCGGCGCAGGTCCACGCGCGGCTTGTCGGCGACACCCGCCGCGACCTCCTCCCCGTCCAGCAGCACGCGGACGAGCAGCCGAGCCTCCGGCTTGTTGCGATCCCACACCCAGCCGAACAGCTGGCCATTGTCCACCGCGTCGACCCGCCCGGCCAGCGCGGCCTCCGGGGCGGCCGGAGCTGCGACGACCGGGGCAGCCGCCGGAGGCGGAGCCACCTGGGCCTTCGCTGCCGCCGGCTTTGCCTTGGGCGCGGGTTCAGGCGCCGCGGCTACGGGGGTGGGAGCCGCCACGACCGTCGGCTTGCGCGGCGCGGCGGGCGCCGGGGACGGCGCACCGGCCGACGCGGTGGCGTCGGTCGCAAGGGAGGGGCGCGTGGTGACTTCCGCGAGAGGCATGCGGTCTCCTTACGCTGCAGCGGTGGAGGGGGTCGTGCCCGTGGACACGACTGACTTATTGCTCATCAGTCCCATATAGCGACCGGCAACCGCATCGATGGAGGCGGGCGGCTGGGAAGCGGCGGACAGGCGGCGCCACAGGCCCGGATCCTCGGCACAGCGGCGCATGATGCCGGCGAGATCGGCGGCATCGCCCGGCAAGACGTGGAGGCCGTCCACGCCATCCCGCACGGCTTCTGCCATGCCGCCGATGCCGCTGGTGATGACCGGGCGGCGGTGCATCTGCGCCTCCTGGATCACCAGAGGGGCGTTCTCCCACCACACCGAAGGCATCACCACCCAGTCCACCGCGGACATCAGCGGGCCCACCTCGTGGCGCTCATAGGGACCGAGCCGCAGCACGTGGGAATCCGTGTCGGCGAACAGCTGGTCGATCTCGGCGGTGAAGGCCTCGCTCTGATAGAGCGCCGCGCCGTGCACCCGCAGCTCGAAATCGAGCCCGCTGCCGATCAGCCGCCGGGCGGCATCCAGCAGCACCTTCATCCCCTTCCAGGGATTGATGTTGCCGAAATAGCCGAAGGATGAGCGCCGCCCTTCGTGCGGGGTGCGGAACGGCGCCGGCGAAGCCAGCGGACGGCCGTTGGCGATGACCTCGATCTTCGCCGCATCCAGCCCCCATTTCACATAGCGCTCCTTCAGGAAGCGGCTCGGCGCGACGAACTGGTCCACATAGGCCAGATGCGTCTTGAGATGATGCTCGCGCAGCAGGAAGCGATCGGCAGGGATCTCGGGGAAGCAGCGATGGCAGGGATCGGGACCCGCGGCGAGGCAGCGCTGGCCGTCCTTGGTGCGGGCCATCAGCCCGTCATGCGCGCAGATGGAATAATAGTCGTGCAGCGTCATGATGATGCGGGCATCGGGCAGGATGCGCTTCACCAGCGCGGGAAACTCGGCGCCGATCAGCAGCAGGTGGTGCACATGCACCACGTCGGGCCGAAAGTCCTGCAACAGCGCGGTCAGGTCCGGCACCACGCCGTAGAGGTCGATCTGGCTCATGGTGAAGCGGTCGAAATGGCCGGCCCACAGCAGGATCTCGTCCTTGGCCCGCCCCACGGTCTGGAACGAGGTGCCGGGGCGGGCCTCGCGATGCAGGCGATTGGTGGCGCCGAGAAACAGCGCCTCGCAGCCGGCCTTCTGGTAGGCCTTGAACAGATCGTGCGCGAAGATCTCCGTGCCGCCGGGATGCAGGTCGGGATGATTGTGCGCGACGACGAGGATGCGCGGGTTCATGGTTGGCCTCCCCGCTTCACCGCCACGAACACGTCCTGGTAGTGATCCGCCGGCACGCCGCGCCAATGGCCGAGGCTCTTCAGCGCGATGTCGAAGCCGCAGGTGCGCAGCAGGGTGTCGATGAAGCCGTCGTCGAACCCCACCGCCGCCAGCGGCGCCTCGGGATTGGCGAACCAGCACGGCCCCTCCCCGTCCCGCGCGAAGCCGAGACGCGCGTCGCGCCCTTCCGCCGTGCGCGCCACCTCATCGAGCACGAAGGCGGTGAGGAACAGCTTGCCGCTGGGCGCCAGGACGCGGGAAATCTCGCGCACATACCGCGTGAGTTCCTCCGCCGGCAGGTGGGTGGCCACCGACACCATGATCGAGAAGTCGAAGGCCGCGTCCGCATAGGGCAGGCTCAGCTTCGCGCCGGAGACCACGCCGTTGGGGTTATACAGCGCATGGGCCACGTCCAGCTTCTGGAAGCGGAAACGCGGATAGGCCTGGGTGATCGTGGTGGCGCACCACAGCACGCCTTCCAGCACCGGGTCGAAGCCCTCGTAGCTGCCGCGCTCGGGATGCAGATACTGGGTGAGCGGCACCGCCATGCGGCCGATGCCGCTGCCCACGTCCAGCACCCGGTGGCTGCGGCGCAGGCCGCCCAGCGTCACGAAATGGCGCAGGAATTCCGCGCCGATGGCCTGGTAGTCGCCATCACCCACGAAGATGCTGTCGGCGGGCGGCTGCGGCAGGAAGCGGTTCTGCGCGATATGCTCCAGCAGCCATTCGGTCTCCGCCGGCAGGCGGCCTGCGGTCTCCCGCTGCAAGGCGTGCATGTTCATGCGGCGCTCCCGGTCTGCGGGGCGGCCGCCATCAGCGCGCCCATGGTGTCACCCCAGCGCTGGCTGTGCAGCCAGGCGTTATAAGCGGACGCGGTGCCCCGGCCGTGATCGGGGCTCACCTGCATGGAGCGGCGCTCCAGATGGTAGAGCTCCGCCTGCGGGACGTAGCGCACGTCCAGATCCCTCGCCCGCACCTTCAGGCACAGGTCGCTGTCCTCGTAGTCGCCGATCACGTAATCCTCGGTGAAGCCGCCGACCGCCTCGAACACGGCGCGGCGCATGAGCAGGCAGGCGCCGGTCACCGCCGGCACAGAGCGGGCGAGCGCGGCAGGCGGATAATCGCGCGGCATGCCCTTGTGGAAGTGGTGGTTGAGCCACTGGCCGCGCGGCCCGGGCGCGAAATACATGCCCGCATGCTGCAGGGAGCCGTCGTCGAACAGCAGCTTCGGCCCGACCGCGCCAACACCGTCTTCCGCCAGCGCCGCGCACAGCGGCGCGAGCCAGCCGGGGGCGACGGGAATGACGTCGGAATTGACCTGCGCCACCACCTCGCCGCGCGCTTCCCGCGCGCCAGCGTTGCTGGCGGCGGCAAAGCCGGCGTTGCGCGCCATCACCACCAGCACGAGCGGCAGGTCGTAGAGCAGGTGCAGGCCACGCAGCAGATGCTCCAGCCCGTCCGCCTGCTCGGGGGAATCGAGCACATAGATGATCTCCGCGCGCGCCCGCACCTCCGCGTCGGCGGCGAACGCTCCCACCTGGAAACGCAGGAAATCCAGCACCCGATAGAGCGGCACCACGATGGACACGGCGGGGGCAGCGGGACGCGCACCGATGGTCAGGACCCGCGGCGGCGCAAGGCTCGCCAGCAGGTCGCGCTGGATCGCGGCGAGGGCCGGGCCGAGGCAGCGCGAAAGCGTCTGTTCGTTGAGGAATTGCGGCGGGATCGCCTTCAGCGCGCGGGAACGCTTCTCGGCGAGATCCACCGGCTGCGGCGGCGGAATGAGCACATGCCGCTCTCCGGATTTCAGGTTGAGCGCGAACCGCGGCTGCAATAGCGGCAGGGCCGCGCTCGCCAGTGCCGCGAAGCCGGTGACCGGAACCGCCTCATCGCCCTGCCCCACCACGCCGGCGAAATCGTGCCGGTTCTCGCCGAGCGGCGTCAAGGTCTCTCCATCCATCAGGTCGATGCCGGCCACCATGGACAGGGGATCGCGCACCCAGCCGCCCGCAAGAAGGCCGGCGGAGGTGGCGAGCGCCAGATCCAGCTCGGCCGACGGCAGGTGCGCGCTGCCGGCCAGCGCACGGGGCTGGAGCGGCGCCTGGAGCTGCAATTCGAGGGCGGCGGCACGGGCCGCGGGAGAGCCTTGCGCGGCGACCCCGACGGCATATTCGCGCAGCACCGGATCAGGCTTGCCCTGCGCCCGCCACCAGCGGGCCAGGGAGACGAGGCCCGCCGGCCACTCCAGGCGGCGCACCGTCATCCCCTTGCCCCCGGCCAGCAGGATCAAGGTCTCCGGGTCGTCCTCCGCGCCTTCGAGCGCGAGATAGAAGCGCCGCTGGCCGCGGGCATCGGCCGCCCCAATGCGGGGCGCACCGGAGATGCGGAAAAAGCGGTCGGGAGAAATGCTGTGCAGGGCGCCCGGCAGCGGCATGCCCGCCGGCAGCCCGCCTTCCACCAGCGCGGTCTGCGCATCAAGCCGGGCCACGGCCCGCATGACCGGGGGCTTGGCCACGGAAGCCTTTGCGAGGCCGTAGACGAGGCGGGCAAAGGCGCGGCTGCCGCGCAGGCGGAAGATGCTCGCCCAGGTGTCGAGAAAGGTCATAACCAGCGAGACCCGTGCGGCCGGAACGAGCCCGCTGAGCAGACGCTCGGCATCGGCCAGGGGAAGCTCGCCCTTGGGGTCCACCTCCACGTCCAGGCTCTGCCCGACCACGCCGGCGAACAGCGCCAGCGACACCGGCACTTCGGGCCGCCGAAAGGCGAACAGCAGGCGCGTGCCGCCATCCTCGCGTTGCAGCCTCAGGGCCCCGAGGGGGGCGAGCGCCGGGCCGGAGGCCGGCTCCAGCCGCCCGCTGCTCCACACCCGCGAATTGGCGTCCCACACCAAAAGGAGCACGCTGCTCGACAGCGCGAAGACCTGCGGGCCGTCGGGAACCGCGGGGAGCGGACCGAGCACCACGGGCGTGAATACGTCGCGGGCAGGTTCGAGCATGGGCTGTCACCTCAATCGAACGTCGGGACGGGCGCCCGCGAGACTGGCTCGCGGGCGCTGAGGGCCGACCGGCAGGGGGGGGAGGTGCCGGTCGGCGCCGAGCCATGGCGGGGCGGATGCGCCACCCCGCCGCGGCGTCATCAATGGACGAGGAAGTAGGTGCTCGGGTGGTCCTGCACGTCCTCGACACTCACGTTGTGCAGCGTGACGGTATCGCCATTGCCGAGGTCGATGACCGTATGGCCGCCCACGTCGGTGGCACGCGCCGCCACGTCTTCCGCCGAGCCGATGTCGGTGCCGTTGATGCCCTTGCTGATTTCCAGCAGGTCGCTGCCCGCCTTGAAATCGAGCACGACATCATTGCCGCCGCCGCCGCTGAAGACGAACACGTCGCTGCCCTGACCGCCCATCAGGAGGTCGTCGCCCGCGCCGCCGGCGATAAGATCGTCGCCCGCGCCGCCGGAGAGGAAGTCGGCACCTTCGCCGCCGAGGAGCACATCGCCGCCGTCGCCGCCGAGGATGTGGTCGTCACCGGCTCCGCCGTCGAGATAATCGCTGCCGGCGCCGCCGGACAGCAGATCGTTGCCCTCGCCGCCGAAGAGCTGGTCGTCTCCAGCCCCGCCGAACAAGGTGTCATGGCCCGCTTCGCCAAAGATGCTGTCGGATCCGTCCTCACCGAAGACCAGATCGTGCCCTTCGCCGGCGAATACGGTGTCGTCGCCACCATGGGCGAAGATCGCGTCGTGGAACCGGCTTCCGAGAAGCGCGTCGTCGTAGGCGCTTCCTTCAATGGTCGCCATGGCTGTCTCCGTCGTTCCAGAGCATGTCCGGATTGGCTTCGGATCCCATGCGGGAGAGCCCAAGCGGCGGCATGTCTCTGGCGTAGGGTTTCAGAGGCGGATTCGCAGAACCGGATGAATCCACCCGACCTGATCCGCCCCATGGGGGACGCGTTTATTCACGCCCGAGGATGACGCAACTGCAAAACGAAGTATCGCAGCTCCGACGCAGTGCATCATACGCAAGGAGATGCCGTGCAGGAAGGGAAAAAGATGATTTCTTTGAGGTTTATTATGGCATTAGCCAAGACGATTACATTCTATTCGCGAACATATTGCCGGATTAACCGGATCAATTTGATTCAAAAATCGAAATTTCCAATACCGAAACAGCAGGTGAAATGGCGAATCCGCCGCTCCACCTGCTGCAACGCATCAATTTTCCCGGAAGGCGCGATTGAAGCTCTCGGTCACCGGACCGAACAGATAATCGATCGCACGCCGCGGCTTTTTCAGCACCAGGAGTTCGGCCGGCATGCCGGGATAAAGGCTCACCGAAGGATGCTGGGCGAGCTGCGCCTGGTCGATCTCCGCCCGGATGACGTAATAGGCGTTCTGCGTCTGCGGATCGATGGTCTGGTCCGCCGCCACGTATGAGAGCTTGCCGTCCAGCGGGGCCAGTACGCGGTGGTCATAGGCGGTGAGGCGCACCTGGGTCTTGGAACCCACCTGCACCGACACGATCTCGCGGGTGCCGAGGCGCGCCTCCACCACCATGAGCTCCTTCTCGGGCACGACATCCATGATGGCCTGCCCGGCGGGAATGGCCCCGCCGGGGGTGCGCATCTGGATGTTCACCACCGCCCCGTCCTGCGGCGCGCGCACGGTGAGGCGGTCCAGCACATCCTTGGCCGTGGTGATCTGGTTCTCCACCTCGTTCAGCTGCAATTGCGCATCCTGCAACTGGTTCGCCACGTCGCTCTGCCAGTCGAAATCGATGCTGGCGAGGGTGGCCTCCGCGCTCGCCTTGGCCTTTTCGGATTTGGCCTTTTGCGCCGCATAGTCGCCGGAGCGCCCGACCAGTTCCGACAGCCGCGCCTCCTGTTCCAGCAATTGCGCCTTGCCGACGAACCCCTTCGCCGCCAGCTCACGCATGCCTTTCAGCCGCTCGCCGAGGAACTCGCGCTGATGGTCCGTCGCTTCCATGAGGGCGGTCAGCGATTCGGCCTCAGCCACCCGCTGCTCGATCTCCTTGCGTTGGATCGCCACCTTGCCGTCGTAGGATTCGTGCCGGCGCTGGAACAGCCGCCGCTCGGCGGTGAGGACATCGACGGCGATGGGGTTGCCGGGATCGAGGACGGGTGCGGGAAAATCCACCTGCTCCGCACCGCCCTGCTCGGCCCGCAGGCGCGCCAGCTTCGCCAGGAGGCCGATCCGCTTGCCGCGATACTGCTGGAGGTCGGAACGCGCCCGGGTGTCGTCGAGTTGGGCCACCGGCTGGTCGGCGCGCACCACGTCGCCTTCCTGCACGAGGAGGCGCTTGAGGATGCCCCCTTCCAGATGACTGACGGTCTTGCGCTTGGAATCCACCACCACCGTTCCGGTCGCGACCGCCGCCGAATCCAGATCCGCCGAAAAGGCCCAGCCCAGGAAGCCGCCGAAGCCCAGCAGCACCGCCACCGTGCCGGCGATCACCGGCCGGCGCAGGCTGGACGAGGTTTCGACGTCCTCCCGCTCAAGGACCTGGTACCAGGTCTCCACGGCCTTGCCGCGGATGGGCGGAAGGATGTCCGCCCGACGCGCCGCGGCGCCCCGCCAGGGGGTATCACGCCGGGTGTCGGTGGCGGGCAGCAATTCGTCCGCTTCGCTCATGCGGCGTCTCCCGTGCCGGAAATGGCCTGCTTGCGTCCGCCCGCTCCGCGCGCCGGCGTCAGGCTCGCGACGACCGAGGTGCGGTCGCCGAACTGGGCGATCCGGCCCTCTTGGAGCACCAGCAGCTTGTCCGCGCATTCCATGATCGCCGGCCGGTGGGCGATCACCACCACGATGGCGCCGTCCTCGCGCATCGCACGCATGGCGCGCATCAGCGCGGCCTCGCCCTCGGCGTCGAGATTGGCGTTCGGCTCGTCGAGCACGAGCATGCGCGGGCGCCCGTACAAGGCGCGGGCCAGTGCGATGCGCTGCTTCTGGCCGCCGGAAAGGGTGAAGCGTCCGTCGCCAACGGGCGTGTCGTAGCCCAACGGCAGGCGGCCGATCATCTCATGCACGCCGGCCATGCGCGCCGCCTCGATCACCAGGCGCGGGTCGGCCTCGCGCATGCGGGCGATGTTTTCCCGGATGGTGCCATCCAGGAGGGAAACGGACTGCGGCAGATAGCCGACCATCTCGCCGAACGAGCCGCGCTCCCACAGATACACGTTGTGGCCGTCGAGATAGATGCCGCCCGCCGTGGGACGCGCGGCGCCCACCATGAGGCGCGCCAAGGTGGACTTGCCGGCGGCGGACGGACCGACAACGCCGAGAATGGTGCCCGGCTCCACCGTGAAGCCGATCCCCTTGATCACCGGCAGGTCGCGGCCCGGCGGCACGAAGATCAACCCGTCCACCTCCAGCGGTCCCTGGCTGGGCGGCGTTGGAATCGTGTCGCGGTTGGAGCGATGGCTTTCCAGCAGTTCGCGGGTCCGGCTCCACGCGGACGAGGCGGCGATCCAGGAGCGCCAGTTGTCGGTGAGGCTGTCGAACGGGGCGAGCAGCCGGCTCATGATGATGGTGGCGCCGATCATGGAGCCGGGCGAGGCGGTGCCCTCGATCACCAGCGAGGCACCGAGCGACAATGCTCCGATCTGCATCAGCAGCCGCAGCACGCGCGTGGTGGCGTGCATGCCGCGCCCGCGCCCGTTGGCAAGGTTGGACAGGTCCGCCGCATGCACCTGGCTGGCGCGCCAGCGCCGGGCCAGCGCCGGCAGCATGCCCATGGCCTCGATGGCTTCCGAATGGCGCAGGGTGGCGCTGACACGGGAGATGTTCTCGATATGCGCCTGGTTGGCTTCCTTCGTGACCTGCCGGGTGAACATGTCCGACAGCAGGCCGAGGCACACGAGGATACCGGCGGATACGATGGCGAGGAGCCCGTAATAGGGGTGGAGCGCGAACAGCACCGCCAGGAAGATGGGGCACCACATGCCTTCCAGCGGAGCGACGACGGCGCTGGAGGTCAGGAAGGTGCGCAGGTCGGCGAGATCGCGCAGGACCTGCGAGGCCTTGACCGAGCCGCCCTCCACCGAGGCGGCGAGTGCCGCCTCCAGCGTCGGCAGGTTCAGCCGCCGCACCAGGGTGCCGGCCATGGCCTGGAATGTGAGCGCCCGGATATATTCCAGGATGCCGTAGAGGAGGAGGCCGCCCGCTGCCAGCAAAGCGAGCATGGCCAACGTATCATAGCTCCTGGAGTTGACCACGCGATCGTGCACCTGAAGCATGAACAGCGGCACGGTGAGCTGCAGCAGCGTTATGAAGCCGCTCAGAGCGGCGGCATAGACCAATCCGGCAACGAATGTGCGTCGCCCATCCTTGATCAGGGTACGCGCGTCGGACCGCTGAACAGGCATCTGATACCCACCTTCCTACCGACGGCTGAAGAAGATTGACCGAAACTCGAAACATCTTCAAATTCGCGATGATTTTCCCTATCATCGCCGCATTAAGCCGTATCGTCGACGACATTGCTATTACTCTTCATAGGATATTGGAGAGATCATGGCATGAACCGCCAATGAACAGCTTATGAACGACTAATGAATAGCCAGCAACGATGCTGGAATGCCTTACGCAAAGGGAGGTTGGTTCGAAATTCGAGATAAATTCGAACGAAAGGCGACGTGATGACTCAGAAGATTGAACAGACCTTGGTCGAGGAGACGGAGACCGACTTCGCCGCACGCTGGCGCGAGCTCATCCCCGCAAACTTCCCGGAACCCCCTGTATCATGCGACCATCCGGAGCCGGCCCCTGAGGTGTTACCGCCCGCGGAAATCGTTACCCACCTTGAACTCGTGCGCGTCATCGAGCGTGTCCATCGCCGCTATTGCGATCTCCTGCGGGTGGAACTGACCCGCCTCGGCATCGACGACATCAGCCCACCGCAGGTCATGCTGCTGCTCACCATCGGCGAGGACGAGCTTTCGGTGCGCGATCTGCTGGAGCGGGGCCACTATCTGGGATCTAACGCCTCCTACAACCTGAAGCAGCTCCTGGAGGCCAGCTACATCCTGCGCACGGCGTCGGCGCGCGACCGGCGATCCGCCCGCATCCGGCTCGACGCCAAGGGGCGCCATCTGTGCGAGATGATCCGCGGGGTGGACGAGACCTATCACCGGCTCGTGGCGCGCGACGCCGACGAGGAGCGGGACCTGGGGGTGGCCTTCGCCATGCTGCGGCGGATGGAGTTCGTCTGGACCAACGCCTTGCGCTACGGCGACGCCTGAGCCGGTGCCCGCCCCGCGCCGGGGCGGGCCTGCCCGCCGCGATCCCGCGGCAGTGGCCACGTTCAACGAAGGGCGTTCAACGAAAGCATGCGCATCGTCTTCATTCATCGCCGTGGGCCGGGCCAGTTCCTGCACCTGGCGCCCCACCTCGCCAGCGAAGGCTGGGAGGTCACGCTGGTCTGCGAGACCACCGACCGCGCCTTGCCGGGCGTGCGCACGGTCCGCCACCGCGCGGAACTCGCCCCGCATGGGCGGGCCGACGCCACGCCCCATCTGGCCACCCCCGAACAGCACGTCCGCATCGGCTATCGGGTGGCCGACACGCTGGCCGCGCTGGCGCGGGTGGATGGGCCGCCGGACCTCGTCTTCGGCCATATGGGCTGGGGCGGGCTGATCTTCGCCAAGGACGTGCTGCCGGAGACCCCGCTCATCGGCTATTGCGAATATTACCATTGCGCGGAAGGCGGCGACGCCGGCTTCGATCCGGCGGAGCAGGTGACGCTGGACGACCGCCAGCGCCTGCGCCTGCGCAACAATGCGCAGTTGCTGACGCTCGATGCCATGGATGGCGGCATCAGCCCCACCCGCTGGCAGAAGAGCCGCTATCCGGCCGCCTACCAGTCCCGCATCGCCCACTGCCACGACGGCATCGACGCGCGGACGTTCCGGCCCGAGCCGCGCGCCCGCTTCCGCCTGCCGGACGGACGCGTCCTGGCGCCGGGCGATCCCGTCGTCACTTATGCGGCACGCGATCTGGAGCCCTACCGCGGCTTTCCGCAATTCATGCGCGCCGCCGCGCGCGTGGCCCGCCTTCACCCGGACGCCCTGTTCGTGGTCGCCGGCGGCGACGGCATCAGCTACGGCCGCCCGCCGGCGGAAGGGCGCAACTGGCGGGAGGTGATGATGGCGGAGACCGGGATCGACCCCGCGCGCATCGTCTTCCTCGGCTCAGTGCCCCACGCCGCGCTGCTCCGCCTGTTCCAGGTGTCGGCGGCGCATGTCTACCTCACCTATCCCTTCGTCCTGTCCTGGTCGGTGCTAGAGGCCATGGCCTGCGGCGCCCTGGTGATCGGCTCGGCCACGGCGCCGATGGAGGAGGTGATCCAGGACGGCACGAATGGCCTGCTGACCCCGTTCTTCGACACCGACGCTTTGACCGGGCGGATGCTGGAGGCCCTCAAAGGCGGGCCGCAACTGGCAACGCTGCGGGCCGGCGCGCGGCGCACCATTGTCGAACGCTACGCCCTGGATCGCTGCCTTGCCCGCCAGCAGTCACTCATCGGCCTGCTCCTCGGCCGGCGCACGGCATCGCCGGCCGCGCGCGCCGGGGCCGCGTGAAACGACTCTTTGCCGACTATTCCGGCATCATGGCAAATATATCTTCAAATCCGAAGTAATTTTTTATTATTGCGCAACGCAATACGTGAAGACATGATGCCATTGACTGCGCATCCATAGAAAGATCACTGAACAGCGATCATCATTTCTGGCCCCGCGCGCTGCCGACACCATCGCCTTTATCCGCGAGGAGGAACTTCCATGCCCGCAGCTTCGTCTTATGTCCCGACCGGAAATGCCCCCACCGGCCGCCGCCCCAGGATCGGCGTGCTCATGCCCGCCGGCAAGGTGATGGACCACGACCGCGTGGTCACCCACACCTATGGCGACCCGGAAAAGGCCACCAAGCTGTTCACCAATATCGGCGACTGCTTCGTGTTCGAATCCTCCCTGCGCATCCTCGACTATGCCGATGTCCAGCCCATCTATGCCGGCGAGAACACGGTGCCGACCGACGCCTATGTGGAGAAGCTGAACCAGCTGGACTTCCTGTTCCTGCGCGGCTCCAACTACATCAACACCAACGGCAAGTGGGACGCCATCACCGCCCTGCTGGAGCGCACCAAGGTGCCGGTGATGGCCTTCGGCATCGGCGTGCAGACGCCGGACAATTCCGAGGACTATGTCAACGAAAGCACCAAGCGCTTCCTGCAATTGGTGGCCGACCGCTCCAGCTCCATCGCCATCCGCGGGACGCTGTCGCAGAAGGCGCTGAAATCCATCGGCATCAGCAAGGTGCGGATCATCGGCTGCCCCACGGCCTTCCGGCACCGCAAGCCCACCATCAGCATCAAGCGCGTGGACAGCGCGGCCATCAACGACCTCGGCTTCACCCTGCGCCGCAAGACCCACGGCAGCCAGACGCTGCAACGCTACATGCTGCGGACCCTCGCGGAGCAATACCGCACCCGCATCTTCTGCGCCGGCGAGTTGGAGGAGAAGCAGATCTTCTATGCCAACAAGGGCGCGCTCGCCCAGTCCGCCGAGATGCTGTCGGGCGCCATCGACGCGCTGATCTCGGAGAACTGGTTCTACGGCCCCACCGACCCGCTGATCGAGATGTACAAATCCTCGCTTGCCGTGTTCGAGGCGGTGCAGGATTTTGAGGCCGGGCTGAAGGAGATGGATGCCGTCACCGGCTTCCGCCTGCACGGCAATCTCCTGGCGCTCGCCAACAGCATCCCCGCGCTCTATGTGACCTACGACACCCGCACCCGCGAGTTCGTGCAGACGCTGGGCATTCCCTCCATCGACATCCGTCAGATGGACCGCTTCTCCTTCCGCAAGGCCTGGGACAGCGCCGATTTCTCCACCTTCGAGAAGGCCTATGCCCTGCGTTTCAAGGAATTGAAGGCCTTCCTCGACGAGAACGGCATGAGCCACCGGCTGGAGCGCCCCACTCCCACGCTGGTGGCCGCGGAATGAGGCGCGCGGCCGCGTGAGGGACCGCAGAAGCGGCACACCGCCGCGCACCGGATGGCGGGCATCGCTCCGCCGTCCGTTCCGCCGGATGGCCAGCGCGACCCGGTGCGCGGGCCTTGTCGGCCTGTTCGCCGCTTTCCTCGCGCCGGTATCCGCCGGCGCTCTGGAACTGACGGTGGCGGGACCGGAAAGCGTCATCTTCGACCAGCGCACCCAGGCGTGCGACGCGTCCGACCTGCCCGATGCACCGGCCCGGGCGTTCCGCAACGCGCAGGGCCAGATGGTCCTGTTCGCCCCCAATTTCCGCAACCGCGCCTTCGTGGGGCCGGACCTGCGGCACCTCGCCCGCGACTGCACCGTGCGCTTCGCCGCCAAGGGCGCCAGCGATCCGGCCATGCTGGACGACCGCACCTGGCTGCAGGCCTTCCACACCACGGACGGCGTCAACATCTTCGCCTTCGCCAGCGCCAGCTTCATCCCCTATCGCCACGGCGCGCGCTGCGCCGCCGGAGGCGAGCGCACCGCGTGCTGGCGCAACGGCATCGTGGCGCTGCTGTCCCATGACGGCGGGCGCTCCTTCGCCGACAGCGCGCCACCGCCGCGCCATGTGGTGATGCCGCCGGACGCCTATACGCCGGATGTGAAGGACCCGCCGGGCTTCATCTCGGCTACCAATTTCGTGCCGTTCGGCGGCGACCTCTATTCCATCGTCTGGCGGCGCGATGCCGACCCGCGCCAGTCGCGCAACTGCCTGGTGCGCGCCAAGGGCGGCGACGTGAACCACTGGGAAACCTGGACCGGCGACGGCTTCTCGCCCATGGCCGACAGGACGGCGGACGGCTGGCAGGTGGCCCGCACCGATTGCGCGCGCATCGGCGAGCGCGGGCTGCCGGCCATTCGCGGGCTTGTGTTCCACCCAGCGAGCGGCACGTTCGTGGCGGTGTTCCAGCATCGCCGGCGTGGCGCGGACGGCGCGCCGGAGGAAGGCTTCTTCACCGCCACCTCCAGGGATCTGATCACCTGGTCACAGCCGCGCCTGCTCGCCCCGCTGCCCTTGCGGGCAGGGCCCGGCGACACCGGCACCTTCGCCGGCTACCCCTCGCTGATCGACGGCGCGAGCCCCGATCGCGATTTCGGCACCGTGGGCGACAGTGCCGACCTCCTGTTCGTCCGGTTCCTGATGGAGGACAAGGGCGGGCGCCCGGTGCGGGTGCGCGAACTGGTGGCGCTGCCGCTGAAGATCACGCAGTGAGTCCGCCCCTGGATCGCGATCCGCGGCAGGGATGCGACCCAGGGGCGGAATCGAACCTGCTCAGCCGGCGACGAATTCCTGGCGCATGGGGGTGAACACATCCACCAGCACGCCCGGCTCCACGCAGATGGCGCCGTGATGGACATCGGACGGAACGTAGAAGCTGTCGCCCGCCTTCAGCCGGGCGGTCTTGCCGTCGATGGTGATGTCGAACACGCCGCTCTCGACGCTGGTGACCTGCACATGGGGATGGCTGTGCGGCACGCCGCCCGGCCCAGGCTTCTTGAACAGCACCCGGACCATCATGATCTCGTCATTATAGGTCAGGATCTGGCGGCTGACGATGTCGTCCAGCACCTCCATCTCCACCTGGTCGACGAACGCGAACACATCGCCCTTCTGCGGCATGGATGCCTCTCCGTAACAAGGGCCGCCCTGCCCGGGCGGCAATGGGAATGTCCTGATGGCCTGTCTTAGCGCGCCAGCCAGCCGCCATCGACCGGCAGGACGATGCCATGCACATAGTCCGACGCTGGGGCGGCGAGAAAGACCGCGGCGCCGCCGAGTTCCGAGGGCTGGCCCCAGTGTCCGGCCGGGATGCGGGCGAGGATGGCGGCGGAACGCTCCTCGTCGTGGCGCAGGGCCTCGGTGTTGTTGGTCACGAAATAGCCGGGCGCGATGGCATTCACATTGATGCCCTTGGCCGCCCATTCGCAGGCCAGCAGCCGGGTGAGCCCGGCCAGCCCGCTCTTGCTGGCGGTGTAGGACGGGATGCGGATGCCGCCCTGGAAGGACAGCAGCGAGGCGATGTTGATGACCTTGCCGCTCTTGCCGTCCGCCAGCATGTGGCGCGCCACGCCCTGGGTCAGGAAGAAGGTGCTCTTCAGGTTCACGTCCATCACCGCGTCCCAGTCGGCCTCGGTGAAGTCGATGGCGTCGGCGCGGCGGATGATGCCCGCATTGTTGACGAGGATGTCCACGCGCCCGCCTGCGTGCGCCTCCTCGACGATGCGGGCGATGGGCTCCAGCGTCGCGAGGTCGGCGCGCACTTCGGTGAAGCCGGCGCCGGTCGCCCTCACCAGTTCGGCCGTCTCGTCCATGGCCGAGCGGCCGACCGCGACGATGCCCGCCCCCGCCTGGGCGAGGGCCACCGCAACGGCCTGGCCGAGGCCGGTGTTGGCGCCGGTGACGACGGCACGCTTGCCGGCAAGGTCGAAAGGAGACGTCATCGCGGTCACCGCAGCTTGTCCATGGCCACCATGTCCATGTCTGTATAGTCGATATTGTCGCCGCCCATGCCCCAGATGAAGGTATAGGCCCGCGTGCCGACGCCGGAATGGATGGACCAGGGCGGCGACAGGATCGCCTGACCGTCGGCCACGACGAGGTGGCGGGTCTGGTCCGGCTCACCCATCAGGTGGACCACCCGAGCGTCCGCCGCCAGGTCGAAATAAAGGTAGACCTCCGAGCGGCGGTCATGCACGTGGCAGGGCATGGTGTTCCAGATGTTGCCTTCGTCCAGCTGGGTCATGCCCATGACGAGCTGGCAGGACTTCACCACGTCCGGGTGGATCATCTGGTAGATGGTGCGCTTGTTGGCGGTGGCCTGGTCGCCCAGCGGCATGGCCTTGGCCTCGGAAATCCTCACCACCTTGGTCTCATGGCGCGCGTGCGCCGGCGTAGACAGCAGGTAGAACTTCGCCGGATGGTCCGGGTCGTCGGACAGGAAATGCACGTCCTTGGTACCCTGCGCCACATAGAGCGCGTCGCGATGGCCCAGCGCATGGGTCACGCCGTCCGCCTCCACCCGGCCGGGACCGCCGATGTTGAAGACGCCGAGTTCGCGGCGATCGAGAAAGTTCGGCGAGCCGATGGTGGCCTTGTCGCTTTCCAGCTTCAGCGGCGCGCTCTGCGGCGTGGCGCCGCCGATGACGAAGCGCTCGATGTGGCTGTAGGTGAGCAGCACCTTGCCGGGCTCGAACAGGCGCTCCACGAGGAAATGACGACGCAGTTCCTCGGTATCGTAGCGGCGGACGGCCTCCGGATGGCTCACTTGGCGCACGTCGATCATCATGATGGAAACCTCGATGGACAGTCGGAAGGCGCGCTCCTGGCCGGTGGCGCGCCGGGCAGGCGGCCGGCGACAATGCCGGCCGGCCCTGGAAAGGGGGGAGACCTCAGCGAAACAGTGACGGCAGCCACAAGGTCACGGCAGGCACATAGCTGACAAGCAGCAACACCACCACGCTGGCGCCGAAGAATGGCCAGATGGTCTTCATCGCCTCGCCGATGGAGATCTTGCCCACGGCGCAGCCGACGAACAGCACCGAGCCGACCGGCGGGGTGTTGAGGCCGATGCCGGCGTTCAGGATCAGGATGATGCCGAACTGCACGGGATCGATGCCGAAGGCCTTGATGAGGGGCAGGAAGATGGGCGTGCAGATGATGATCATGGGCGCCATGTCCATGAACGTGCCGAGCACCAGCAGCAGGATGTTGATGAGCAGCAGGATCACGTACTTGTTGGACGAGATCGACTGCATCAGCTCGATGGTGGCCGCCGGCACCTGAAGGAAGGCCATCAGCCAGCCGAAGGCGCCCGCGGTGCCGATCACCAGCAGCACCATGGCGGTGGTGCGCACCGCCCCGAGCGTCGCATGGACGAAGGAGGGCCAGTCCAGCTCGCGATAGACCAGGAGCGTGACCAGAAGCGAATAGATGACGGCGATGCAGGAGCTCTCCGTGGCGGTGAAGACGCCGGAGCGCACGCCGCCGAAGATGATGGCGATGAGGATGATGCCCGGCGCCGCCACCACGACCGCCTTCAGCACCCCGTACCAGCCGGGGAAGATACCGGACGGATAGCCGCGCCGCCGCGCCACCACATAGGCGGTGATCATCAGCGCCACGGCGAGCAGGACGCCCGGCAGGATGCCCGCGGTGAACAGGTCGGCGATGGAAATCGTGCCGCCCGCCGCCAGCGAATAGATGATCATGTTGTGCGACGGCGGCACCAGCAGCGCGATGATGGCCGCGTTGACGGTCACGTTCACCGCATAGTCGCGGGCGTAGCCGTGCTTGGCCATCTGGGGGATCATGATGCCGCCGATGGCGGAGGCGTCCGCCACCGCCGAGCCGGAGACCCCGCCGAACAGGAAGGAGGCCACCACGTTCACCTGCCCGAGGCCGCCGCGCAGATGGCCGAACATGGCCGCCGCCATGCCGATGAGGCGGTCGGCGATGCCGCCACGCATCATCAGGTCGCCGGCGAAGATGAAGAACGGAATCGCCAGCATGGCGAAGGCGTTCATGTTGGAATTGATCTGCTGGAACACCACCATGGGCGGCAGGTCCAGATACAGCACGGTCGCGACCGAAGCGATGCCGAGGCAGAAGGCGACCGGAGTGCCGAGCAGCAGCAGGCCGGAGAAGACGCCGAAGAGAATGGTCATGGCCATGGCGGAAATCCCGGCGCTCAATCGGTGGAATGCTCGGCGCCGAGCGGCACCGGCGCAGGCATGGGCTTCACCAGGTCCTGCAACAGCTTTTCGAAGGAAAACAAGGCGATGAGCGCGCCACCGCCGGCCAGCGGCAGGTAATCCACGCCCTGCGGCAGGTCGATGCCCGCCATCTTGGCCGACCAGGTGCCCATGGCGAGGTCCCAGCCATAATAGGCCATGGCGGCGCCGAACGCCGTCACCAGCACATGGGTGGTCAGCTCCATGCCGCGCCGCACCGCAGGGGAGGCATAATGCAGACCGATCTCGAAGCCGAGATGGTCGCCCTCCCGCACGCCGACCGCAGCGCCGAGCAGGATGAACCAGCTCATGAGCAGCAGCGAGAAGGGCTCGGTCCAGCTCGGGGAATCGTTGAACACGTAGCGGCCGATGACCTGCCAGAACACCGCTCCGGTCATCACGATGAGGCCCACGCCGGAGACGTAGAGCGCGGCGCGCGACAGCCATCGCACCAGATGGTGGAGGGCGACGAGGATGGGCATGGCTCCCATGAAAGCGGGCCTTCGCAGAGAATGATCGGTCATTGGCGCACCCCTTCGCGCCGGCCCGTGGCCGGCGGCTGCGGCCGGCGGCACGCCGCCCGGACCCCGCCGGGCGCGCGCCGCCGGAGGCTCCCTCACGCGGTGGCTTTGATGCGCGCCACCAGGTCCTTCATCTTCTCGGTGGTGACGAACTTGTCGTAGACCGGCTTCATCGCGTCGATGAAGGGCTGCTTGTCCACCGTGTTGATGAGCGCGCCGCCCTTGGTGACCTTCTCCTTGGCGTCCGCATCGCGCTGCGCCCAGAGTTCGCGCATCTTGATCGTGGCGGCCTTGCCGGCCTCCTGGAACAGCTTCTTGTCGTCCGCCGAGAGCTTGTCCCAGGAGCGCTTGGCCATGACGAACACCTCCGGCGCCATGGAATGCTCGGTCAGCGAGAAATACTTCGCCACCTCGTAATGCTTCACCGATTCATAGGAGGGGAAGTTGTTCTCCGCCCCATCCACCAGCCCGGTCTGGAGCGCGGAATAGAGTTCGCCGAAGGGCATGGGCGTCGCATTGGCGCCGAGCGCGTTGATCAGGGCGATGAACAGGTCCGACTGCTGCACCCGGATCTTCATGCCCTTCATGTCGGCCAAGGTGTTGATCGGCCGCTTGGAATTATACATGGACCGGGCGCCGCTATCGAAGAAGCCCAGAACGATCAGGCCATGGGGCTCGAACGCCTTGCCGATGTCGGCGCCGATCGGCCCGTCCACCACGGCGTACATGTGCTGCACGGAGCGGAACAGGAACGGCAGGCCGAGCACCGCGGTCTCGGGGATGAGATTGTTGAACGGCGCGGTGTTCACCCGGTTCAGATCGATGACGCCGAAGCGGGTCTGCTCGATCGTGTCCTTCTCCTGCCCGAGCTGGCCGGAATTGAACACCTGCACCTTGATGCGGCCGTTGGTCTTCTCCTGAAGCACCTGGCCGAAGTATTTCACCGCCTCGACGGTCGGATAGCCGTCGGGATGGATGTCGGCGGAGCGCAGCGTCACGCTTTGGGCGGAAGCGCGTGACAGAGGAGCAGCGGCAAGCGCGGCGGTCAGCGCAAGCGCGTGACGTCGGGTCAGCATGGGCGTTCTCCCTGAACACTGTTTTTATGGGCCAGCCGCTTCAGCCTGGGGGACGGCGCATGCGACCGGACCCAACGCGATGAATGCAAGCCCCCATCTTGTATGGTAGTATTACGGAACTGGCAACTGGGAGAATGGGCGTGGACGCCATCACATCGCCGCCAACGGGTTCGGCGGCGCAACGCATCGAGGCGGAGCTGCGGCGCGCCATCATCGCCATGGACCTGCCGCCCGGCACGCGCCTGTCGGAACAGGAGATCGCGGCCGCCCACGGGGTCTCGCGCCAGCCGGTCCGCGAGGCCCTGATCGGCCTTGCGCGGACGCGCCTGGTGGAAATCCTGCCCCAGCGCGGCACGGTGGTGGTGAAGATCTCCACCCGCAAGATGATGGAGGCGCGCTTCGTGCGCGAGGCCATCGAGACCGCGGTGGCCCGGCGCGCGGCGGAAGCGTTCGACCCGGCGGCGCGGGTGAAGATCGACGACCTGATCGACCTCCAGCAGAAGGCCGCCCAGCGCAACGCGCACGGCACCTTCCAGCGCTATGACGAGCTGTTCCACATCGCCCTGGCGGAGGGGGCGGGCTGCCCGCTTGCCTGGGAGGCGGTGAGCGACATCAAGGCCCACATGGACCGCGCCTGCCACCTGACGCTGACCAGCAGCGAGACCATGCTCGACCTCGTTGCCCAGCACCGGGCGATCATGGCGGCGGTGGACGCCAGGGATCCCGACGCGGCGGCGGAGGCCATGCATCGCCACCTGCGGGAGATCCTGCGGGCCCTGCCGAAGGTGGAGGCCGAGCACCCGGACCTGTTCGAGTGACCGGCCCGGGACTCACCTAAAGGCCCGCCTCGCGAGACGCGCCTCACCGGAAACAGGCCTCACATCACGGCGCCGATCTGCCAGGGCACGAACTCGGCGTCGCCATAGCCCAGATCCTCGGACTTGGTGCGCGCGCCCGATGCGGTGCGCAGGACCGTGTCGAAGATCTCCCGGCCCTTCTCCTCCAGCGACACGCCGTCGAGGACATCGCCGCAATTGATGTCCATGTCCTCCTCCATCCGGCGGTAGATGTCGGAATTGGTGGCGAGCTTGAGGGAGGGCGTGGGCTTGCAGCCGAAGGCGGAGCCGCGCCCGGTGGTGAAGCAGATCACGTTGGCCCCGCCCGCCACCTGCCCGGTCGCCGCCACGGGATCGTAGCCGGGCGTGTCCATGTAGACGAAGCCCTGGGCGGTGACCGGCTCGGCATATTCATAGACCGCGCGCAGGGTCGAGGACCCGCCCTTGGCCGCCGCGCCCAGCGACTTCTCCAGGATGGTGGTGAGGCCGCCGGCCTTGTTGCCGGGCGAGGGATTGTTGTTCATCTCCCCCGCATTGCGCGCGGTGTATTCCTCCCACCACTTGATCCGCGCCACCAGCTTCTCGCCGACCGCGCGGTTCGCCGCACGGCGGGTCAGGAGATGCTCGGCGCCGTAGATCTCCGGCGTCTCGGACAGGATGGAGGTGCCGCCGTTGCGCACCAGCAGGTCGGAGGCGACGCCGA
The DNA here is from genome assembly GCF_000473085.1 of Azorhizobium doebereinerae UFLA1-100. Lineage (GTDB taxonomy): Bacteria > Pseudomonadota > Alphaproteobacteria > Rhizobiales > Xanthobacteraceae > Azorhizobium > Azorhizobium doebereinerae. The sequence continues at coordinate 62,309 of NZ_AXBA01000017.1, read as the reverse complement.
GCGCCGGATTGGCGGTCAGCGCGCTGTAGCCGTCCGAACCGCCGCATTGCAGCGCCAGCACCAGTTCGGAGGCCGGGCGGGTCTGCCGTTGCAGGGCGGCGGCGGCAGGCAGCATCTCGCGGAGGGCGCCGGTGATATGCTCCACCGTCTTGCGGGTGCCGCCCTCGTCCTGGATGGTCAGGGTGCGGAAGCTGTCGGTCTCGTCCACGCCATAGTCGGACTTGAAGCGGGCGATCTGGAACATCTCGCAGCCCAGCCCCACCATCACCACGGCGGCGAAATTGGGATGGGTGGCATAGCCCCACAGGGTGCGGCTCAGGATGTCGAACCCCTCGCCCTTGGACGCCATGCCGCAACCGGTGCCGTGGATGATCGGCACGATGCCGTCGATGCCGGGAAATTCCTCCAGCAGCCCCGAGCGTTCCACCGCCTGGGCGGCGAAGCGGGCGACGGAGGCCGAGCAGTTCACGCTGGTAAGGATGCCGAGATAGTTGCGCGTGCCGGTGCGCCCGTTGGAGCGGCGATAGCCCTGGAACGTGGCGCGCTCGGCCTCCGGCAACAGGCCGTCATCCTTGGCATCCACGGCGAAGGCATAGTCGCGCGAGAAGTCATGCAGCACCACATTGTGCTCATGCACATGCTCGCCCGGCCCGATGCCGCGCGCGGCAAAGCCGATGATCTGGCCGAGCTTCAGCACCGGCGCGCCTTCGGGAATGGCCGAGAGGGCAAACTTGTGGCCACGCGGTATGCGCGCCGTGGCGATGACGCCGCCCACGTGCGTACCCGGAGCCACAGCATCCAGCGCCACCGCCACATTGTCCGAGGCCGCCAGATGCAGCACGCGCGGGGCGTTGCCCGCCGGGGCGCCCGGCGTCGTCCCCTCCATCACCGGCACATCCATTGGCGAACCTCCCGCTGCGTTATCGTTGACGGTCTTGATATGCTAATATATTAGCGAAAAAAAACATGACAATAGGGAGTAAGGAAACGTGCCAGCGGAGCGGGCTTTCGCGCGATGGACCGGAGCAGCCGAGACCTTCGGCTTCTCCAAGCGCGTGCGCGCGATTCCGGCCTCGGCGCGCATCCACGCCGCCTTGCGCGAACAGATCATCGGCATGGAAATCCCGCCCGGCGCGGCGCTCCAGGAAAAGCAGATCGCGCTCGCCTGCGGCGTCAGCCGCACCCCGGTGCGCGAGGCGCTGCTGAAGCTGGCCGACGAGCGGCTGGTGGACATCTTTCCGCAATACGGCACCTTCGTCTCGCGCATCTCCGTGCCCGCCATGCGCGATGCCATGGTGATCCGCGACGCGCTGGAGCGGGCCGCGGCCCGTGGCGCGGCGGCGGCGGTGGACGAGGCCGCCGTCACCCGCCTGCGCAACCTGCTGGTGGAACAGCGCACCACCCATGAGGCGGGGCATCTGGCCGCCTTCTATGCGGCGGACGAGGCCTTCCACCAAGCCATCGCCGAGATCGCCGGCCACCCCAATCTCTGGCGCGTCGTGCGGCAGGAGAAGGCCCATGTGGACCGCTGCCGCATCCTCACCCTGCCCTCCCCGGACCGCCGCCTCGGCGTGATGTCGGACCACCAGGCCATCTTCGCGGCCATCGCCTCCGGCAAGCCGGACGCGGCGGAGGCGGCCATGCAGGCCCATCTCGACCAGGTGCTGCCCATCGTCACCGTGCTGGTGCAGCGCCACCCGAACTATTTCGAGGGCGCCGATGCCGCCCTGCCGGCCGAAGGCGCGCCCGCCGACATCACCGGCCCACCGGCCGCCGCCGCGCCCGAGCCGGCCGAAACACAGAAAACGCCTCGGAAAAGGACCCGATAATCCTCATGGCGAGCGCCCTCCTCCATCCCGACCGCCTGTTTCCTGCCGACCCCGCCGTGCGCGCGGTCGCCCGGCGGCTCTATGACACCGTGGCGGACCTGCCGATCGTCTCGCCGCACGGCCATACCGATCCGCGCTGGTATGCGGAGAACCAGCCGTTCCCGGACCCGGCGCGGCTGTTCGTGGTGCCGGACCACTACATCTTCCGCATGCTCTACAGCCAGGGCATCCCGCTGGAGAAGCTGGGCGTTCCGCGCCGCGACGGCGGGCCGACCGAACAGGACGGCCGCGCCATCTGGCGCCTGTTCGCGCAGAACCAGCACCTGTTCCGCGGCACCCCGACCCGCATGTGGCTGGACCATGCCTTCGCCACCCTGTTCGACTTCGACGAGCGCCTGAGCGCCCAGAACGCCGACCGGCTCTATGATGTGATCGCGGACAGGCTCGCCACCGACGCCTTCCGTCCCCGCGCCCTGTTCGAGCGCTTCAAGATCGAGGTGATCGCCACCACCGAGAGCCCGCTCGACGAGCTGAAGTGGCACAGGATGATCCGGGAGTCCGGCTGGACCGGCCGCGTCGTCACCGCCTACCGGCCCGACCCGGTGGTGGACCCGGACTTCGAGGGCTTCCGCGACAACCTCAGCCGCTTCGGTGAATTGACCGGCGAGGACACCTTCACCTGGACCGGCTATCTGGCCGCCCACCGCAAGCGCCGGGCCTTCTTCAAGAGCTTCGGCGCCACCTCCACCGACCACGGCCACCCGAGCGCGCGCACCGCCGACCTGCCGTTCGCCGAGGCGGAAGCCCTGTTCGAGCGCGTGGCCGGCGGCCAGGAGGTGTCGGCGCAGGATGCGGAACTGTTCCGCGCCCAGATGCTCACCGAGATGGCGGCCATGTCGGTGGACGACGGGCTGGTGATGCAGATCCACCCCGGCTCGGTGCGCAACCACAACGGCGGAATCCTCGCCCGCCACGGCCGCGACATGGGCGCCGACATCCCCGGCCGCACCGACTATGTCCACGCGCTGAAGCCCCTGCTCGACCGCTTCGGCAACGAGAAGGACCTCACCATCGTGCTCTTCACGCTGGACGAGACCAGCTATTCGCGCGAGCTGGCCCCCCTCGCGGGCCACTATCCGGTGCTGCGGCTCGGCCCCGCCTGGTGGTTCTTCGATGCCCCGGAAGGCATGAAGCGCTTCCGCGAGCTGACCACCGAGACCGCCGGCTTCTACAACACCGTCGGCTTCAACGACGACACCCGCGCCTTCCCCTCCATTCCCGCCCGGCATGACGTGGCCCGGCGGGTGGACTGCGCCTTCCTCGCCGAACTGGTGACCACCCACCGGCTCGACGAGGACGAGGCGCACGACGTCGCCCACGACCTCGCCTACAGGCTCGCCAAGAAGGCCTACAGGCTCTGACCAAGACGCGGCGCCGGATGCGCCAGAGGAAACGCCAAGGAGAACCGAACATGACCTGGTCCCATCTCACCCGCCGCACCTTCGTCGGCGGCGTGGCCGGCGCGGCGGGGCTCGCCGCGCTCGGCGGCTCCGCGCGCGCGCAGCTCGCCTTGCCCAAGTCCCCCATCACCCTGAACGTGGTGGATGTGGCGGGCAATCTCGCGCTCACCCAGAAGCCGATCGAGAACTACCGCAAGGCCAAGCCCAACCTCGTTTCCAAGATCTCCTTCACCAAGGCCCCCGCCCCCGAGCTGCCCGGCAAGATCAAGGCGCAGCAGGATGCCGGCCGGGTGGACATCGACATCGTCCTCACCGGCACGGACGCGCTCGCCGCCGGCATCGACCAGAAGCTCTGGGTCGAGCTGCTGCCCGCCCATGCCGCGGCCCTGCCGAAGCTGGACGACATCTACCAGGAGCCCGCCGCCCGCATGCAGACCCTGGCCAGCGGCCAGGGTGTGGTGGTGAGCTATTATCCCTCCGGCCCGCTGATCGAATACATGCCCACGGTCAAGACCCCGCCCACCACGGCGGAGGAGCTTCTGGCCTGGACCAAGGAGAACAAGAACCGCTTCCTCTATGCCCGCCCGGCCAATTCCGGCCCCGGCCGCACCTGGCTGATGGGCCTGCCCTATCTGCTCAAGGATGCCGACCCCAAGGACCCGATCAAGGGCTGGGACAAGACCTGGGCCTATCTGAAGGCGTTGGGCGAGAACATCGAATACTATCCATCCGGCACCACGCCCACCATGAAGGAACTGGGCGAGGGCTCGCGCGACATCATCGTCTCGACCACCGGCTGGGACATCAATCCGCGCGTGCTCGGCATCGTGCCGAAGGAGGCCAAGGTCGGCGCCCTGAAGGGCTTCCACTGGGTGGCGGACGCCCATTATGTCTGCATTCCCAAGGGCCTGTCGGACGAGAAGCTGGCGGTGGTGCTCGACCTCGTCTCCTTCATCCTGACACCGCCGCAGCAGGCCTATACTTATGACGAGGGCTATTTCTATCCCGGCCCGGCGGTAAAGAACGTGCCGCTGGACCTCGCCCCGGCGGAAAGCCAGGCCGCCATCAAGGAATATGGCCGGCCCGAATATGCCGCGCTGATCGCCGACAATCCCATCGAGCTGCCGCTGATGCCGGACAAGATGGTGCAGGCCTTCCGCCGCTGGGACGAAGAAATCGGCGGCGCCAAAAAGAAGTGACCGCCTCCGCCCGCTGAATGTTCGCGCCGCTCCACCGGAGCGGCGCCTGACCCGTGACCCAGGATCGAGCCGGCGGCAGAGCGCCGCCGGCCCTCGCTTCGTGCAACATCCGGACGCGCGCCATGACCATCCACGCTGCCAATTTCACCGAGCTGAAACTCGAACGGCTCTCCCGCGAGTTCGGAAACCTGAACGCCCTGAGGGACGTCAATCTCACCATCCGCCAGGGCGAGTTCATCGCCTTGCTGGGGCCGTCGGGCTGCGGCAAGTCCACCACGCTGAACATCCTCGCCGGCCTGCTGCCCGCCACCGGCGGCGGCATCTGGCTGGATGACAAGCGCATCGACCGCCTGCGCCCCGAGGAGCGCGGCTTCGGCATGGTGTTCCAGAACTATGCCCTGTTCCCGCACATGAGCGTGGAGGACAATGTGGGCTTCGGCCTCTTGATGCGCGGCATGTCCAAGGCCGAGCGCAAGAAACGGGTGGACGAGGCCATCACCATGGTCCGCCTCACCGGCCACGGCCACAAGCTGCCGGGCCAGCTCTCCGGCGGCCAGCAGCAGCGCGTCGCCATCGCCCGCGCCATCGTGGTGGAGCCGCCGCTGGTGCTCATGGACGAGCCGCTCTCCAACCTCGACGCCAAGCTGCGGCTGGAGATGCGCGCGGAAATCCGCCGCATTCACAACATGCTGGGCGCCACCACCATCTATGTGACACACGACCAGGAAGAGGCGCTCTCGCTCGCCGACCGCATCGTCGTGCTGAAGGATGGCGTGGTGCGCCAGGTGGGCACGCCGGACGAATTGTTCGCCCATCCCGCCTATCTCGACGTCGCCGAATTCATGGGCTTCCGCAACCGCCTGGGTGGCACCGTGACCGCCCGCGAGGGCGACCGCGTCACCGTGGCGCTCGCCGCCGGCGGGCAGATGCAGGGCCGCCCGCGCGGCGACATCAACGTGGGCGACACCGTCATCGTCACCGTGCGCGCCGACGACATGAAGCACGCGCCCGACGGCGAGGGCTTCCCGGCCAAGGTGGCCTCCAGCGAGTTCCGCGGCCGCGAATTCTGCGCCTTCGGCAGCGCCGCGGACGGCTCGGACCTTGCCTTCCAGTCGCACAGCCCGCTGGTGGCCGGCGACCAGGTGCAGGTCGGCGCCGACCCCGCGCGCGTCCTCGTGTTCCCGGATCGCATGCAATGAGCACGCCCGTGTCGCTCCCCGCCTCCATCCCTCTCTCGCAGCGCCTCGCCGCGCGCGGCATCGACGGGCTGACCCTGCTGGTGGTCCCCGCCGCGCTGTTCATCCTGGGGCTGTTCGTCTACCCCTTCCTCTACGGGCTGTGGCTGTCGTTCCAGCCCAAGGTCGGCGGCACATTCGCCAATTATGCCAAGTTCTTCGCCGATCCGTTCCTGTATGGCACCATCGCCACCACGCTGTGGCTGGCGCTGCCGGTGACGCTGCTGAACATCGTGCTGGCGGTGCCCATCGCGCTCCGGGTGCGGCATCTGCGCCGGCAGCGGCTGCTGACCACCATATTGGTCATCCCGATCACGCTCGGCACCGTGCTGGTGGCGGAAGGGCTGCTGAACTATCTCGGCCCGCAGGGCTGGTTCAGCCGCTCGCTCATCGCCCTCGGCCTCATCTCCAAGCCGCTGGCGCTGCTGCATAATTACTGGGGCGTGTTCATCTCGCTGCTGCTCACCGGCTTCCCCTTCACGTTCCTGCTCACCCTGTCCTATCTGTCCGGGCTCGACCCGGCGCTGGAGCAGGCGGCGGCGACGCTGGGGGCCGGGTCCTGGCAGCGTTTCCGGCACATCATCCTGCCGCTGCTGCTGGCGGGGCTCGCCATCACCTTCTGCCTGTCCTTCGTCCAGGCCTTCTCGGTCTTCCCCTCGGCCGTGCTGCTGGGCGCGCCGGCGGGGCCCACCCGCGTCATCTCCATCGCGGCCTATCAGGCGGCGTTCGAAGACTATGATTATTCAATGGCTTCGGCCATCGCGATGATCATGGCGGTGGTGCAGTTGGCCATCGTCGCCGCGCTGCTGTTCGCGCGCGGCCTGATCTATCGCGGCGCCACCTCCGGCGGAAAGGGCTGAGCCATGATCCGGGACACGACACTCGGCGCGAAGCTCTGGATCACCGCCGTCTGGGCGGTGATCGGCTTCTTCATTCTCAACCTTTTGGCCATGATCGCGGCGGTGGTGGTCTCCTCCTTCGCCACCCGCTGGCTGGGCACCTGGTTCCCGCTCGGCTGGACCACACGCTGGTACACCTCCGCCTGGGAGGAGTTCCAGCTAGGCGATGTGCTGACCGTCACCTTCCAGGTGGTGTTCCTGGTGGTGTTCCTGTCCGGCCTGATCGGAGTACCGGCGGCTTATGCCATGGCGCGGCGGGAGTTTCCCGGCAAGAGACTGGTGATGCTGCTGTTCCTGCTGCCGCTGCTGGTGCCGCCCATCACCTTCGGCATCCCGCTCGCCACAGTGCTCTACCGGGCCGGGCTGGCCGGCAGCATGACCGGCGTGGTGCTGGCCAATCTGGTGCCCACGGTGCCGTTCGTGGTGCTGGTGATGATCCCGTTCGTGGAGCAGATCGACCAGCGCATCGAGGCGGCGGCACGGGTGTTCGGGGCCAGCACCTTCCAGCTGTTCCGCTATGTGCTGGTGCCGCTGCTGCTGCCCGGCATCCTGGCGGCGCTGCTGCTGGTGCTGGTGCGCACCATCGCCATGTTCGAACTGACCTTCCTCACCGCCGGCCCCACCAGCCAAACCCTTGTGGTGGCGCTCTATTATGCGGTGTTCGCCTCGGGCGTGCGCTCGGTGCAGTCCATCGATGCCATGGCCGTGGTCTATATGATCACCACCCTGGTGTGGCTGCTGATCGCGCTGCGCTTCGTCAACCCCACCCAGATCGTGGCGCGGGCCAAATCCGAGCACGCCCACTGAAGGCCCCGTGATGCGCCTGTCCCTCGCCACCCTGAACCGGCTGCCGCCCGATGTGCGGCGGCCGGGCTATGATGTCTCGGCCGCCACCGTGGGCGTGGTCCATTTGGGCGTCGGCGCCTTCCACCGCGCCCACCAGACGGTCTATCTGGACGACTGCCTGGCCCGCGGCGCGAATGGCTGGGCGGTGTGCGGGGCCAGCCTGCGCTCGCCCGACACCTCGCAAGCCATTGATCCGCAAGACGGTCTCTACACGCTTGCGGTGCGCTCCGGGGCCGGGGACGACCTCCGGGTGGTGGGCGCCCTGCGCCGCCTGCTGGTCGCCCCGCGCGACCCGGAGGCGCTGCTCTCGGCCATGAGCGACCCCCGGGTGCGCATCGTCACCCTCACCGTGACCGAGAAGGGCTATTGCCACGACCCGGCCACCGGCACCCTGGACGAGGCCCACCCGGACATCGTCGCCGACCTCGCAAACCCTTCCGCGCCAAGGAGTGCGCCCGGCTATCTGGTCGAGGCGCTGGCCCGCCGCCGGGCCGCCGGGACACCGCCCTTCACGGTGCTGTGCTGCGACAACCTGCCGGCCAACGGCGCCACCGTGGCCCGGGTGGTGGCGCGCTTCGCCACCCTGCGTGACTCCGACCTCGGGCGCTGGGTGGAGGGCGAGGTGGCCTTCCCCTCGACCATGGTGGACCGCATCGTGCCGGCCACCACGGATGCCGACAAGCTGATGGTTTCCAACAGGTTGGGCCTGCAAGATGCTTGGCCGGTGATGACCGAGCCGTTCAGCCAGTGGGTGATCGAGGACCGCTTCCCCACCGGCCGCCCTCCGCTGGAGGAGGTGGGGGCGGAGCTGGTCGCCGATGTGCGGCCCTATGAGGACATGAAGCTGCACCTGCTCAACGGCTCGCACTCGACCCTCGCCTATCTCGGCTATCTCGCCGGCAAGGCGACGATTGCCGAGACGATGGCCGTGCCGGCCTTCCAGCGTCTGGTGGAAAAGCTTCAGGATCAAGAGGTTACGCCGACCGTCCCGGCGCCGCCGGGGGCCGACCTTCAGGCCTACAAACGGGCGCTCCGGGCGCGCTTCGCCAATCCGGCGCTCAGGCACCGCACCTGGCAGATCGCCATGGACGGCTCGCAGAAGCTGCCGCAGCGCCTGCTCGCCCCGATCCGCGAGCGGCTGGCGGCGGGCGCGCCCATCGACCTGCTGGCGCTCGGCGTGGCGGGCTGGATGCGCTATGTCTCGGGCGTGGATGAGACAGGCCAAGCCATTGATGTGCGGGACCCTTTGGCCGCCCGCTTCGCGGCGGCGGCGGCCGGCGCGGGTGGCGATGCCGGCCGGCTGGCGGATGGATTGCTGGCCATCCGCGAGGTGTTCGGCGCCGATTTGCCGGCCGATCCCCGCTTCACCGGCCCGGTCCGGGCGGCGCTGGCCGGGCTGTACCGGGAGGGGGCGGCGGCGCGGGTCGAGGCGGCGGTGGCCGGCTGAGGCCGAGGGTAGCCGATTGCGGATAACTCCGCCGCGCCGTCATGTATCACACATGGATTCCGCGCCTGTTCCGCGCAATTCCCCTTTTGAGACACCGTGTCATGCGACACGCCTGCTTGATGCCCGCGAAGGAGACCCCATGACCGGCCCAGACGCCCCCGCCGCCGAGACCGCCTTGCCGGTCTTCCCCGACCTCGCCGGCAAGGCGGTGCTGGTGACCGGTGCCTCCACCGGCATCGGCGCGGCGGCGGCGGAAGGCTTCGCCCGCTCGGGCGCGCGCGTCGCGGTGCATTACAATTCCAGCCGCGAACAGGCCGAGGCGGTGGCCGGGCGCATCCGCGCCGCCGGCGGCGAGGCGGTGCTGGTGGCCGGCGACGTGACCCAGGCCGACGTCCCCGCCCGCCTCATCGCCGAGACCGTGGCCGCCTTCGGCCGGCTGGACGTGCTGGTGAACAATGCCGGCGGCCTTGTTGAGCGCACGCCCATCACCGGCTATTCCGACGCCTTCGTCGCCCGCGTGCTGGAGCTGAACGTCACCCAGGTGATCGCCTTCATGCGCGAGGGCGTGAAGCAGATGACCGCGCAGGGCACCGGCAGCATCGGCGGCGGGGCGATCATCAACGTCTCCTCCATCGCCGCGCGCAACGGCGGCGGCAACGGCGCGGTGCTCTATGCCGCCGCCAAGGGCTTCATCTCCACCGCCACCAGGGGCTGGGCCAAGGAACTGGCGAGGAGCGGCATCCGCGTCAACGCGGTCTCGCCCGGCGTCATCGCCACCCCGTTTCACGAGCGCTTCTCGACGCCCGCGCAGATGGAAGCCATGCGGGCCAGCGTGCCCATGGAGCGCATCGGCACGCCGCAGGAATGCGTCGGCGCCTTCCTGTTCCTCGCCTCGGCGGCGGCGAGCGGCTATGTCACCGGCCAGATCCTGGAAGTGAACGGCGGCCAGTACATGCCCTGACGCCGCCGCGCGGCTCCGGCGCGCGGCCTGCGCGACGCATCGCCCGCAGCGCCCGAGGCGCCCGCGCCGGACGGTCCTATACTTACGCTTAAGCTTTCGCGGCCCGCGCCGGCTCCAGCCCGCGCGGGCCGCGTCGTGTCCGGCGCCCGTCGGAGACGGGGGCGACGCCCGTTGCGCAGATCCCGGCGATGTGAAAGCATGACGTAAGCTTTCAGACATCAGCAGGAGCCGCGGCAAATCAAGCTCTAAGCCGGAAAACGTCAATAATGAATAATAACCGTTTCGATGCGCGCCAACTCATCATGCGGAGAACAGGACGTTGGACGACCAGCAGAAAGACGCCTTCCGCCTGGTGGTGGAAGCGGTGCCCACCGCCATTATACTGGTGAATGCCCAGGGCCTGATCGAGATCGCCAACTCCGAGACGGAGCGCATTTTCGATTACACGCGGGCCGAGCTGGAGAACCGGCCGGTCGAGATGCTGATCCCGGAACGACTGCGCGGCGGCCATCCCGCCCATCGGCAGGGGTTCGCGGCGGCGCCCGCCACCCGCGCCATGGGCACCGGGCGGGAATTGAAGGGGCGGCGCCGGGACGGCAGCGAATTCCCCGTCGAGATCGGCCTCAACCCACTGTTGTGGCCGCAAAAGCCGAAGGTGCTCGCGGCCATCACCGACATTTCCGAGCGGGTGGAGACCATCCGCCGGCTGGCCGAGCACCGGGAGGAGCTGGAGCGCAGCAATGCGGAACTGTCCACCTTCGCCTTCGTCGCCTCCCACGACCTGAAATCGCCGCTGCGGGGCATCTCGCAACTGTCGAACTGGATCGAGGAGGACATCGGCGAGGGCAATTACGCCGCCATCCCCGGCCAGCTCAACACCCTGCGCGGCCGCATCCGGCGGATGGAGAACCTGCTGGACGACCTGCTGGCCTATTCGCGCGTCGGCCGGGTGGAGGGCGTGCTGCGCCAGGTGTCGCTGGCCGATCTCGCCCGCAGCGTGTTCGAATTGCAGGCGCCCCCGCCGGGCATCGCGCTGGAGCTGCCGGAGGCGCTGCCCGAGATCACCACCCTGGTCACCCCGCTCGAACAGGTGGTCCGCAACCTGTTCTCCAACGCCATCAAGCACCATGACCGCCCGCAGGGCGTCATCAGTCTGCGGCTGGCCGCGCCGCCGGGCGGCTTCTGGACATTCCAGGTCGCCGACGACGGCCCCGGCATCCCGCCGCAATATCACGAGCGGGTCTTCCAGATGTTCCAGACGCTGCGCCCGCGCGACGAGGTGGAAGGCAGCGGAATGGGCCTGGCCTTCGTCAAGAAGATCGTTGAGACCTATGGCGGAACAGTCTCGATCAACCCTGAAGAAGGGCGAGGTTGCTGCATCTCATTCACGTGGCCGAAGAATATCGAGCGGAGATATGGTCATGAACGCGCATCAACACCCTAGTTATCACGAAGCGACAATTTTCATTGTTGACGATGATGATATCGATGCGATGACATTGACTCGCTCATTGAAAAAAATGAAAATCCTTAACCCCGTATGCCGGGCACGCGACGGCCAGGAGGCGCTGGAACTTCTGACATCCGGGCGCATTGCTGCGCCGTTCATCATCCTTCTCGATCTCAACATGCCCCGCATGGGCGGAATCGAGTTCCTGAAGGCCATCCGGGCCGATCCGGACCTGACGGGCACGGTCGTCTTCATGCTGACGACATCGAAATCAGATGAAGACATTTCGGCCGCCTATCGTGATCATGTGGCCGGATACATCTACAAGCAGGAAATCGATGGATCATTCATGGATGTGGTCCGTCTGATCGAACATTATTGGAAGATTGTCGAACTTCCTTACGACGGTCGCGTTATTTCGAAATGAAATTGCTCCTGATCGACGACGACGAGATCGACCGGCAACTGGTGTGCCGGCTGCTGCGCGGCTCGCACATGCCGATGGACATCGTCCAGGCCAGCACCGCGCGCAGCGGCCTGCAATTGTTCGAGGAGATGCGCTTCGACGCGGTGCTGCTCGACGTGCTGCTGCCGGATGTGAACGGCCTGGAGGTGCTGGACCTGATCCAGCGGCGGCCGGAGGTCCGGGCGGCCGTGATCATGCTCACCGGCGCCACCGACGAGACCATGGAGATCCGCTGCCTGGAGGCGGGGGCGCAGGACTTCCTGCTGAAGGGCGAGGTCAGCGCCCGGCATCTCCAGCGCGCGCTGCTGCACGCCCGCACCCGCCATTCGCTGGAGGTGAAGCTCATCGAGAGCCGGGAGAGCCTGCGCGTGCTGGCCGAGCAGGACCCGCTCACCGGGCTCGGCAACCGCTATTTCTTCGACCAGAGCCTGCGGCTGGTGCTCGCCCGCGCCAACCAGGAGGGGGGCAAGGTCGCGCTCACCCTGCTGGACCTGGATAATTTCAAGGTGATCAACGACAGCATGGGGCACGACAGCGGCGACCTCATCCTCGCCGCCGCCGCCCGCCGCCTGCTGGAGGTGGCGCCGCCCGGCGATCTGGTCTGCCGCCTGGGCGGCGACGAGTTCGCCATCATCACCCAGACGGTGGAGACCGAATTGTCCCTCGCCAAGCTGGCGGAGGACCTGCTGGCCGCCATGCGGGCGCCGTTCCATATCCACGGCACCGGGCTGGTCGTGCAATGCAGCATCGGCATCGCCATCTCGCCCGACTGCGGCGACACCGTCGACCAATTGCTCAAGAGCGCGGACCTCGCCATGTACCAGGCCAAGCGCGAGGGCCGCGACCGCTTCCAGTTCTTCTCGGCCAAGCTCCAGGCGGACGCCACGCGCAAGGCCTCGCTGGCCAACGACATGCGCACGCCGGACTTCCTCGGCCAGCTCCGGCTGTTCTACCAGCCGCTGGTGGATGCCCGCTCGCGCCGCATCTGCGGGGCCGAGGCGCTGGTGCGCTGGCAGCACCCCACGCTGGGCATGCTCATGCCCGCCGACTTCATCGTGGTGGCCGAGGAATTCGGCCGCATGAACATCATCGATTCCTGGTCGCGCCGGCAGGCCAGCCTGCAGATGGCCGACTGGCTGCGCCGGGCGGTGGTGGGCGAGGGCTTCAGCATGAAGTTCAACGTCTGCGCCCAGACGCTGAAGGACGAATGCCTGTCCTGCGCCATCCTGAGCGACCTGGACAGCGCCGGCGTGCCCGGCGCCTGCATGGAGATGGAGGTCACCGAGAGCCTGCTGATCGCCAGCTTCCAGACCGTCTCGCCCATGCTGAACGACATCAGGGCCCACGGCCTGCGCATCGCCATCGACGATTTCGGCACCGGCTATTCCTCGCTGGCTTATCTCAGCAAGATCCCCACCTCCACCATCAAGGTGGACCGCTCCTTCCTCGCCAACGTGCCGCAGAGCGAGACCGACTGCCGCGTCCTGCGCTCCATGATCGTGATGGTGAAGAGCCTGGAGCTGCGCGTGGTGGTGGAGGGCGTGGAGACCCGCGAGCAGGCGGACGTGTGCAGCACCTATGGCGCCGACATGCTCCAGGGCTACCTGTTCTCCCCGCCGGTGCCGCGCGACGAGTTCGAGCGCATGCTGACGGCGCGGCCGCAGCTCGCCCTGTCCTGAGGCGTGCTGCCGCGGTGGCGTCCGGCGCGGATGCAACCTCCGGGCAAGATCGCCCGCCTAGGCTGTGAGGTGCTCCGGCTCAACAATGCCGGGAGACGCACCCGTGCGACCGCCCAAGGCGGCCCGCCGGACGAGCGAAGGCGGGCACGCCGAACCGGGTCCGAAGCGATCCGGCCGGCGGCGACGCGGTCGCTGAGCGAGGGGATGGGGAGAACCCTCATGTGGGGATTGCTGGCGCGCAAGGCGCCGAAGACCGAGACCAAGACCACCGCTTCGGCTCAGCCGCACGGCAACCGGCCGCACGATGCCCAGGCAGGAGCAAGGCCGCAGGCCGGATCCGCCGAGGCCAAGATCGGCGAAGGCAAGATCGGCGACGCCAAGATCGCCGGCGCGCCGCCGGCCGGCCAGGACGAGGCCGAGCTGATCCACCTGCTGGAGGCCGACATCCGCCGCGCCGAGGGCAAGCTGGCGAGCGCCGGCGCCACCATGCGCGCGGCCGCCGCCGCCGGCGTGCGCGACATGGAGCGCATCCGCGGCGACAGCGACGAGATGGCCGCCGAGACCACCTCGGCCAAGGACAATGCGGCCGGGCTCGCCCGCGCCATCGGCGCCTTCGCCGAGACCACCAGCGAGATCGGCCGCCAGGCCCAGGCCTCCGGTCGCCTCGCCGGCGAGGCCGAGACCGCCAACCGCGACGTCACCGCCGCCACCAAGGAATTGCAGACCGCCATCACCCAGATCCAGGCGGTGGTGGCGCTGATCTCCGACATCGCCTGCCAGACCAACCTGCTGGCGCTGAACGCCTCCATCGAGGCGGCGCGGGCGGGCTCCGCCGGAGCCGGCTTCGCCGTGGTGGCGAGCGAGGTGAAGGCGCTGGCCAGCGAAACGCAGAAGGCCACCAAGGAGATTTCCGAGAAGATCGGCCGCCTGGAAGCCGCCGCCAAGGCCAGCAGCCACGCCGTCAACAAGGTCAGCAGCACCATCGCCGAGATCAGCCCCGTCGCCGCCCGGGTGGCGGATGCGGTGGCCGGCCAGGTGGCGGCCATGGACGACATCGGCCGCAGCGCCGAGGACGTGGAGCGCTTCGCCGAGACGGTGGCCGCGCGCGCCCTCTCGATCCGCGCCGCCACCGGCGCCGCCGCCGAGACCGGCGTCGAGATCGAGCGCTCCACCGCGCTCGTCGCCAGCGGCGTGCAGGAGATGGCCCGCCATCTGCTCAGCGTGCTGCGCCAGACCTCCATGGGCGACCGCCGCCGCTTCGAGCGCTGGCCGGTGGAGATCCACGGCCGCATCGCCATCGCCGGCTCCAGCCAGCCGGTGAAGACGCTCGACCTGTCGCAGGGCGGCGCCCTGCTCGCCGCGCTGGTGCCGCCGCCGGCGGTGGGCGCCCGGGCGCAGCTGGAGCTGTCCGGGCTCGGCACGCTGGCCGGCCGGGTGGCCGGGGTGAGCGAGCTCGGCTGCCACATCGCCTTCGACGACCGCGACAACGGGGCGGTGAAGGCCCGCCTCGCGGCGGTGGCCGCCGAGGCCGCCGAGGTCATCGCCCGCGCCACGGCGGGGGCCGAGAAGGTGCGCCTCGCCTTCGAGGCGGCGCTGAAGGACCACCGCATCTCCACCGAGCAATTGTTCGACACCCATTACCGCGCGCTGCCGGACACCTATCCCGAGCAGGTGGAGACGCGCGCTTTGCCGTTCCTGGAGAGCGTGCTGCCGCAGGTGCAGGAGCCCATCCTCGGCGAGGACAAGCGCATCGCCTTCTGCGCGGCGGTGGACATCAACGGCTACCTGCCGGTGCACAACGCGCAATATTCCAAGCCGCAGCGCCGCGGCGACCACGAGTGGAACAACGCCAACAGCCGCAACCGCCGCATCTTCGACGACCGCGCCGGCCTGCTGGCGGCGCGCAACACCAAGCCCTACCTGGTGCAGGTCTATGCCCGGCAGATCGGCGGCGGCGTGGTGATGATGCGCGAGGTGGACGTGCCCATCATGGTCAACGGCCGCCACTGGGGCGCCTTCCGCATCTGCTACAAGCTGTGAGGCGGGCGCCGCTCGCCGCCCTGCCCTGAACATCGCGCCGGCCCCCTCGGGCCGGCGCGGCCTTGACCAACTATCCATTATAATGGAAATTCCCGGCATGATCGTGGCGCGCGCGCCGATGACGGGAGGCTCCATGGACGTGGTCACGCAGACCCTGGCCCGCCGGGTGCGGCAGGAGCGCGAGGCGCGCGGCTGGTCGCTGGCGGAGTGCGCCGAACGCTCCGGCGTGTCGCGGGCCATGATCTCCAAGATCGAGCGGGCCGAGGCGAGCCCCACGGCGGAGCTGCTCAACCGCCTCGCCACCGCGCTCGGCCTGACGCTGGCCGCCATCTTCGCCGATCCTGAGGCGGACGCCGACCCTGCCGCCACCCGCCTCGCCCGCCGCGCCGCGCAGGGCGAGTGGCGCGACCCGGCCACCGGCTATCTGCGCCGCACGGTCACCCCGCCCGGCGCGCCGGGGGCGAAGATCGTCGAGGTCGAGTTCCCCGCCCACGGGCGGGTGGTGTTCGACACCGTGGCGGACATCGGCATCGCCCAGCAGGTCTGGATGCTGGAAGGCGAGATGGAGCTGACGCTCGCCGGCGAGACCCACCGCCTCGCCGCCGGCGACTGCCTCGCCATGACGCTGAGCCAGCCCGTCGCCTTCGCCAACCCCGCCGGCCGGCCGGCGCGCTATGCCGTGGTGCTGGCGAGGCCGGAGGCGCGGCGATGATCATCCGCGCACTCGATGGGGTAGAGGCCCGCGCCGCCGTCCCCGCGCTCTCCGGCATCCTGATGGACTGCGTCGCCGGCGGCGCCTCGGTGAGCTTCATGGCCGATCTGGCGCCCGCCGAGGCGGAGGCCTTCTGGCACGGCGTCGCCGCCGATGTGGCGGGCGGCGGCCGGGCGCTGCTGGTGGCGCAGGACGAGGGCCGGCTGCTGGGCACGGTGCAGGTGATCCTCGCCATGCCGCCGAACCAGCCGCACCGCGGCGAGATCGCCAAGATGCTGGTGCATCGCGACGGCCGCCGGCGGGGCCTCGGCGCGGCGCTGATGGGCGCGGCGGAGGACGCCGCCCGCGCCGCCGGCAAGCGCCTGCTGACCCTCGACACGGTGACCGACGGCGACGGCCACCGGCTCTACCGCCGGCTCGGCTGGCAGGTGGCCGGCACCATTCCCGACTATGCGCTGGGACCGGAGGGCGGGCCGTGCCCCACCACCTTCATGTGGAAACGGATCAGCTGACCTTCGGATCAGCGGACGCCTAGCCGCCGGCCTTGAAGAACTTCAGCCCACCGCCCAACCGGCAGCGGAAGCCCACCTGCACCTTCCGCCGCGCATAGTCGGGCAGGTCCATGATGGTCATGGTGAAGATGACGCTCTCGTCCGGCTTCACCTCGTAGCGGATGAACTGGATGATGGGCTTGCCGTCGCGATCCAGCGTGACATGCTGATCGGCGAACATCAGTGTGTTGTCCGGCAGGATGCGATAGGCGGCGATGCGCAGGCCGCCGCGCACCGTGCCCGGCGCGGGCGGCGTGGCGGTGGAGAGGCATTGGGTCAGATCCACCCTCGCCCGCCACGCGCCCGGCCTGCGCGTCGTCGGCCCCTGGCCGCAGGTGAGCGGCCATGCCGGCATCCGCCGGGTGAGCAGCATGTCCGTGGCCTGGGCATGACCCGCCGGGGCGCGGCGAAGAATTTTCCGGAACCCGCCCTTGCGGATGGCGGATGAGGCCCCATCTTAGGTTCACCAGCATCGTGGCGCTGCCGCAGGTTCCGGGCCGAACGGCCTGAGAGCGCGGCAGGACGGCGGGAGACGGACGGATGTACTCCGATCCCGCCCGCGCCCGGCTGGGACCTCCCATCCCCAATGCGTGGCCGGCCTTATAAGCCGTCGTGCCGTGCGGATGGCGGGGACACCCTTTGAGCTTCACCCGTGGTGCGTGGCACCGCCGCGGGGTCCGGGCCGATGGCCCGGGCGAGCGGCGGGACGGCGGGAAATGGACGGATGGACTCCGATCCCGCCGGCGCAAGGCTGGGACCAGCTTGCCATGGTGAAGTCATCCTCGATCGATAGCCCCAGCTGATCGAAAGACGCGACGCGCGCAACGGGACACGGACGGATGTACTCCGGTCCCAGGCCGCGCGAAGCGGATGCCAGCATCTTCGTGGACCCATCCGGCGATCGCCGGGGATCGAACGCGGCGATGTGCACGGCGGGAGACGGACGGATGTACTCCGCCCCGCCCGTGCCCGGCTTTCCCTCACCCTTCCAGGGTCATGTCGTCCCACGCCAGCCACGGCTAGAGCACGTTCCGTTCAAATGGCATCGCCATTTGAACGGTAAAACGTTCTCTATCAAAGTGTTAGAGGGCGATTCACCGATCAGATTGAGTCAATCTGATCGGATCGCGCTCTGGGACCACGGCAGCGATGCGCGGCAGGAGACGGACGGATGAACTCCGATCCCGCCCGCGCATACACGCCATCCTCTCATTCGCCCGATCAGCAACGGCCCGGCGCGGGATCCCTCGCGCCGGGCCGTCGCGCGTCCCGCGCGGCCGGCCCGCAAGGCCGGCCGCGTGATCGTCCGCTCATCAGCAAGCCCGTGACCCCGCTCAGAAAGCGCGGGCCACGTAGAGCAGGCCGCGATGCGCCTTGGTGGAGGCCAGCGCCGGCGAGAAGTCGGTGGCGACGGCATTGTTCAGCTCGATGGCGGTGTAGTCATACTGGATCGCGATGGTGAGGTTGGCCACCGGCGTCCAGGCGAGGTTCCCGCCCACGTTCCAGTTGCGCCCGCCGCTCGCCCCATAGGCCAGCTGGGCCACGCCGTCCTCCACTTCGAAGGCGGCATAGCCGGCGAACAGCGCCGTGCTCCACTTGTCGTTCCAATTGTGCAGCACTTGCCCGGTCACGTTCCAGCCGCGCAGCAGCGAGAGGCCGGCCGGCCCGAGATAGGCGTCGGGCACCGCATAGGCCCCGCTCGGGTCCTGCAGGCCGAGATAGGACATGGCGCCGTCCGCATAGGCGGTCTGGAGATAGAGATTGTCGCCCTCCCCCAGCATGGGCAGGTTGACCATGACGCCGCCTTGCAGGGCATAGCCCCAGCGGTCGGTGGTGGTGAACAGGTCCGCCTGGGTCAGGCTGCGCACCTGATGCAGCGCGCCGGACAGCTGCGCCGCGCCCCATTTGCCCTCGATCCGCAGATTGCCCACCACGTCGGGGGCGGTGACGCCGGCCTGATAGTCCGACAGCGCGTCGGGCAGGGCCGGGTCCTGCGGCAGCACGCCGCCCAGCCGGTCGGAGGCATCCTCCAGCGACAGCGTGGCGCTCACCCCTTCCGCGAACTCGGCGGTGTAGGCGAGAAGGTTGATGCGGGTGTCGTCGCCGATGGTGGCCGGGTCGGTGCCGAGCACATTGGCATTGGCATAGAAATCGAAGAACGACTGGGCATGGCCGAAGGTGAAGCCGGCGAACTGGATATAGGCGTTCCACACCTCCATCTCCGAGCCGTTCGGCCCGTCGGACCACGGGTCCGAGGTGCGCCAGCGGAACCGGCCTTCGAAATAGGAGCGCAGCGTGCCGTATTCGGTGTCGGTGCGCGCGTCGAGGATCAGGCCGGCGGTGGCGATGGAATAGGTCTTGTTGTTGGCCGCCGGATAGTCGGTGTAGCTGTTGTAATAGCCCTCGCCCCACAGATAGCCGCCGATGCGCAGGCAGGTCTCGGTGCCGGGAATGTAATAGAAGCCCGGGCCATAGGCGGTGCACTGGCGCACATAGACCGTGCCTTGGGCCGCGCCTTGCGCCTTCACCGGCAGGTCCGCCGCCCGGGCACCGGGCGCCCCGCTGAGCCCCGACGCCAGCGCCACCAGGCCGCAACCGGCCGCGATTGCTTGAAATTTCATGCCAGCCTCCTCCAATGCGGAGAAACTGATACATTATATCTTTTATCGAGGCCAGAGGCGGTGGATGCCGCCCCCCGCCCCCTGTGGACAGCGCCCGCCGCCGGCACGCGCCGCGCGGGCCAAGTCCCGGCCAACAAAAATCGCCGCCGACGCCTCCAAAAAGGCCCGTTGCGTCCCCATCTTTCCGCAACGGCGCCGAACGCGCCCTCGCGCGGCCGTCCGGCGGCGCGGCGGGTGCCCGTAGCGCCATTGAGACCGGAGAAAGAGAAGACGATGAACCGCCTGTTGACCATTGCCCGCGCCGTGGCCGCCCTGCTGGTCGCCGCCGTGGTGGCCGTGCTGGTGTTCACCGTGCTCGGCAGCCTGCTGATGGCCGCCGGCATCTTCATCGCCGTGGTCATGGTGGCCGGCGGGCTCTACGTGCTGTTCTTCGGCCGCCCGGTGACGGTGCGGCGCTCGGGCAGCTACGAGATCATCGACATCACCGCCACCGACATCACGCCCCCGCGCAAGCGCCCGGAGCGCTGATCCGCCGCCCGGAACCTCCGCCGCCGGCTGCGCAGGCTTGCTGGTGCGCGCCCGTCCTTGATACAAGGGCGTCCGTGATACAAGGGCGTCCATCGACGCACGATGATCAACGGCGCAGACGATCAACGGCGCAGACGATCAACGACATGGGGACGCGGGCCGGCGGCCCGCAGGCGACGCATTCGATGCCGGACGACGACAGTCTCAGCGAAGGCCCCGACCGATGCGGGCTGGCATGGCGCGCGCCCTGCCAGCGAACATGCCCTGATGCTTCCCCTCCCCGCCGCGCCGGCACGCCCGCGAATGCCGCGCGCGCCCGCCGCTCGCCGTCCCATCGGCTGAGCGCCCGCCGGCCGCCCTCGCAATCCCGGTCGCGGCCCGGCCGGCTTTCCCCGCTCATCCCTGAACCGCAGCCCCGCCCCGGCGTTTCGCCAGGGGCGGCCGGCGCGCGCCCGAACGCCTGAGGCAGGACACGCCATGGAGTTTCTCGCGGATCCGAACATCTGGATCGGCCTCGTCACCCTGGTCGCCCTGGAAGTGGTGCTGGGCATCGACAACCTCGTGTTCGTCGCCATCCTGGTGGACAAGCTGCCGCCCGGCCAGCGCAACCGGGCGCGCCTCGTCGGCCTGTCGCTGGCGCTGGTCATGCGCATCCTGCTGCTGCTCTCCGTGTCCTGGCTGGTGGCCCTCACCCAGCCGCTGTTCAGCGTCGCCGGCCTTGCCTTCTCCGGCCGCGACCTGATCCTCATGGTGGGCGGCGCCTTCCTGCTGGCCAAGGGCACCATGGAGCTGCACGAGCGGCTGGAGGGCGAGGCCAAGGCCAAGGACGCCAATGTGGTCCATGCCGCCTTCTGGCAGGTGATCGCCCAGATCATCGTGCTGGACGCGGTGTTCTCGCTCGACAGCGTCATCACCGCCGTGGGCATGGCCAACGAATTGTGGGTGATGATCACCGCCGTCTGCATCGCCATGGCGGTGATGATGCTGGCCTCCCGGCCGCTCATGAGCTTCGTCTCGCGCCATCCCACCGTGGTCATATTGTGCCTCGGCTTCCTGCTGATGATCGGCTTCAGCCTGGTGGTGGAGGGCTTCGGCTTCCACATTCCGAAGGGCTATCTCTACGCCGCCATCGGCTTCTCGGTGGCGGTGGAGGCCGCCAATCAGGTAGGCCGCCACAATCGCGAGAAGCGCATCACCACCAACGACCTGCGCGCCCGCACCTCGGAGGCCGTGCTGCGCCTGCTGGGCGGGCGCACCGGCGAGGAGAGCCTCGCCGACACGGTGGACGTGATCGCCGAGCAGGCGGCGCAGTCCGCCGTGTTCGAGCCGCAGGAGAAGGAGATGATCCGCGGCGTGCTGGATCTCGGCGCGCGCCCGGTCTCCTCCATCATGTCGCCGCGCAACGAGGTGGAGTGGCTGGACCTCGACGACGACCCGCAGGACCTCACCGCCGCCATCCGCCGCCTCACCCACGGCCGCGTGGTGCTGGCGCGCGGCCGGGTGGACGACTTCCTCGCCGTGGCCGTCACCAAGGAACTGCTGGACGCGCTGATCGACGGCCAGCCCATCGACTGGGCGCGGGTTTCGCGCCAGCCGGTCATCGTGCATGAGAACACCAACGTGCTCAAAGTGATGGAGCAGTTGCGCTCCTCGCCGGTGCAGATGGCCATGATCGTGGACGAGCACGGCTCGCTGGAGGGCATCGCCACCCCCACCGACGTGCTGGAGGCCATCGCCGGCGAATTCCCCGACCTGGACGAGGAGGCCGCCGCCGTGGCGCGCCAGGACGACGGCTCCTGGCTGGTGGACGGCTTCATCGACATCCGCCAATTGTCCGGCGCCATGGACCGCGACCTGGTGGACGACGCCAACCGCTTCTCCACCCTGGGCGGCTACGTGCTCACCCGGCTCGGCCACCTGCCGGAGGCCGGCGAGGCGTTCGAGGCCGACGGCCTGCGCTTCGAGGTGCTCTCGCTGGACAAGCGCAGCGTCGGCAAGGTGCGCATCGCCCCCCTGCAACAGGCCGCCTGAGGGCGACCGGCCGGGATGCGCTGCGCAGCGCCGCCGATCCGGCTATAGTCCGGGCGAGATGACCGCCCGCGCCGGAGCGTGGGGATAGCCGCGCCGGGGGGCCCCTTGCCAGAGTTAGCGTCCGTTGTCGGCGACATCGCCGCCGATCTGTCCGCCGTGACCGAGCGCGGCACGGTGGCGAGCTACATTCCCATGCTGGCCGAAGTGCCCATCGGCCAGTTCGGCATCGCCGTGACCACGGCGGACGGGCAGGTCATCACCGCCGGCGACGCCGAGGTGCCCTTCTCCATCCAGAGCATCTCCAAGGTGTTCACCCTCACCCTGGCGCTCGGCCAGATCGGCGACGCGCTGTGGCAGCGGGTGGGCAAAGAGCCCTCCGGCAACGCCTTCAACTCCATCGTGCAGCTGGAGTATGAGCACGGCGTGCCGCGCAACCCGTTCATCAATGCCGGCGCCATCGTGGTGGCGGACGCCATGCTGTCCGGCCACCAGCCGCGCGAGGCGCTGGGCGCCATCCTGCGCTTCATCCGCTTCGTCGCCGCCGACGAGGCCATCACCATCGACGAGGCGGTGGCCCGCTCGGAGAAGGAGACCGGCTTCCGCAACACCGCGCTCGCCAACTACATGCGCGCCTTCGGCGTGCTCCAGCACCCGGTGGACCACGCGCTCGGGGTCTATTTCCACCAGTGCGCGCTCTCCATGACCTGCCGCCAGCTGGCGCTGGCCGGGCGCTATCTCGCCTTCTCCGGCCGCCTGTCGCCGGGCGGCCCCACGGTGGTGGCGCCGGAGCGGGCGCGGCGCATCGCGGCGCTGATGCTCACCTGCGGCCATTATGACGGCTCCGGCGAGTTCGCCTTCCGCGTCGGCCTGCCGGGCAAGAGCGGGGTGGGCGGCGGCATCCTGGCCATCGCCCCGGGCAAGGCCTCCATCGCGGTCTGGTCGCCGGGGCTCGACCGGCACGGCAATTCGGTGCTCGGCTCGCTGGCCCTGGAGCGCCTCGCCAAGGCCATGCGCTGGTCGGTCTTCGCCGGCTGACCGGCGGCGATCTTCCGTTCGGGCATCCGCAACGGCACGCGAGGCCCGCCGGTCCGGCAACCGCAAGTGCAAGGCCCGGACAAGCCTATCCCCCTACCCTCGTTCGACATACCTCTGAAGCAACCACGGTACCCGTGGAGACGCCCTTGCGGCACGTGGTGCCGGGACGGTCGCCACGGGAACGCGAAGGAGCCAGTGCCAAGGGGCGGAACGCAACGGACGGGATAGCGGAGGCCGGGGTGCGGCGTGCGATCAGGATTTCGAGGCAGCTCGGACTGCTCGGATTCGTGGCGTCGGGTGCCATCCTGGTATCCATGGCGGTCACCCTGCGCCTGTCCTACCAGGACACGACCTTCGCCGCCCACCGCACCGCCGAGAACGTCCTCAAGTTCGTGGTCCTGGAAGTCGCCGACAGCGTGGGCACGGTCCGCGGCATGCTGGAGGATCTGCGCTTCGCATCCAAGAGCCCGGCCATCGCCGCGCTGCCGGACGACGAGGTGGAGCGCGTCCTCATCGGCCGCACCGAGCGCACGCGGCAGCTCAGCGCCCTCGCCATCATCGATGCCGAGGGCAAGGTGACGGTCAGCTCGACGCCGCTGCTTCCCGCCGGCTTCGACGCCTCCGACTTCGAGTCCTTCAAGGCCCAGCGGGACGATCCGGCGCAGGGGCTCTATATCAGCCGCCCGTTCGAGGCTCCGTTCGGCGAGCCCAGCGTCGCCATCACGCTGCGCCGCACCGATGCGCACGGCCGGTTCGAAGGCGTGGCGCTGGGGGTCCTGCGCCTCGCCGCCGTGTCGGACGTGATGGACACCGCCCAGCTCGGCAGCGACGGCAAGATCAGCCTGATGACCGCCGGCGGCACCCTGCTGGCCCGCACCCGCATGTTCGGCAAGCCGGTGGACGTGACGCAGGAGAACGAGAAGATCGATCCCCTGCGCGCGCTGCTCAAGGGCCCGACCGGAAGCTTCATCACCCACAGCCCGGTGGACGGGCTTGAGCGCCACTACGTCTATGCCGCCCTGCCGGACCTGCCGCTGGTCGTGTGGGTGTCCATGAGCGATCGGCAGATCTATGGCGAGTGGTACCGCCGCGCCGCCGGCATGGCCGGGGTGACCGGCCTGTCGGCGCTGGGCATCGTCACGCTGACGCTGCTGTTCCGCCGCGAACTGCTGCGCCGGGCGCAGATCGAGGCCCAGCTCGCCGCGCTCGCCACCGTGGACAGCCTCACCGGCATCGCCAACCGGCGCCGCTTCGACGAGCGCCTCGCCCAGGAATGGCGGCGGTCCTACCGGGCGATGCTGCCGCTCGGCCTGATCATGATCGACGTCGACAATTTCAAGGCGTTCAACGACCATTACGGCCACTGGCTGGGGGACGATCTGTTGATCCACATCGCCGATGCCGTCTCCCGCGCGCTGCGCCGCCCCGGCGACCTCGCGGCGCGCTACGGCGGCGAGGAGTTCGCCGTCATCCTGCCCGAGACCAACACGGAGGGCGCCATGCGCATCGCCGAGCAGATCCGGGCCGCCATCGCCGCCACCGGGATCGAGGACCCCACCGGCCGGGTGGTCGGCGCCACCGCCAGCCTCGGGGTGGCGGTGATGGTGCCCCGGCTCGGCACCGATGCCGGGACACTCGTGCAGCGTGCGGACGCCGCCCTCTACACCGCGAAGGATAGCGGGCGTAACCGCGTCATGGTGGCACCGGACGAACCGGCGGTATTGCCGACAGTCGCAGAGGCCTCGTAAAGAATGCGTGGCGCGCGGCGGCCATGGCGGAATGAAGGGAGGGGGGCGTGAGCAAGCACGGCAGCGCCGCACCCCTCGTCACGCCCGTGTCGGTGCTCGTCACCCTGCTGGCGACGCTCATCATCATGGGTATCACCTCCACCTCCTGGGAATTCCTGTTCCAGGAGCAGGTGCTGGCCCGCTTCGGCCTTTCGCTCGGCAACCCCACCGATTCCGTCGCCCGCTGGCGCTTCATCATCACCGCGGTGGCCTTCGCCACGCTCAGCCAGATCGGCCCGGCGCTGCTGCTGTTCCGCGCCATGCGCCGGCTCGACAAGGCCCGCATCGCCGTCATCAAGGCGCGCGAGGAGGCGGACGCCCTGGCCCGCCACGACCCCCTGACCGGCCTCGCCAACCGCCGCATCCTGCGCGAGACGCTGAAGCGGCGCCTGTCCGCGGCGCCTACCACCGGCCAGAACACCGCCCTGCTGCTGATCGACATCGACCGCTTCCGGCAGGTCAACGACCTGCACGGCCATTCTATGGGCGACCTGGTGCTGGTGGAGGTGGCCAACCGCATCAAGGCCACGCTGCCCTCCGATACGGTGACCGCGCGCCTCGGCGGCGAGGATTTCGTCGCCGTCCTGCCACGCCCCACCAGCATCGAGACCCTGGGCAAGCTGGCCCACCAGGTGATCCTGCGGGTGTCGGCGCCCTACCAGATGAACGGGCTCGACGCCCGCCTCGGCGCCACCGTGGGCATCGCCGTCTCGCCCGACAACGGCACCGACGAGGGCGAGCTGATGCGCTCCGCCGAGGCGGCGCTCTACCGCGCCAAGGCCAACCCAGGCACCTACCGCTTCTTCGAGCACGCCATGGACCGCGAGCTGAAGCAGGCCCACCGCCTCCAGCGCGACCTGCACGCGGCCATCGCCTCCGGCGCCATCGTGCCGTTCTACCAGCCGCTGATCCGCCTCAACGACGGCAAGGTGGCCGGGTTCGAGGTGCTGGCGCGCTGGAACCATCCGGTGCGCGGCCACATCTCGCCGGAGGCCTTCATCCCGGTGGCAGAGGAGGCCGGGCTGATCGGCCAGCTCACCACCCTGATCCTGCGCCAGGCGTGCCTGGACGCCTCCAAATGGCCGGCGCACCTGAAGATCGCGGTGAACCTCTCGCCGGTGCAGCTCAAGGACGTGTCGCTGCCGGACCAGATCTACCGCACCCTGCGCGCCGCCGGCTTCCCCACCCAGCGGCTGGAGATCGAGATCACCGAGAGCGGCCTCGTCAACGACGTGAGCACGGCCAAGAGCATCCTGACCAACTTCCGCACCTCGGGGATCGACGTGGCGCTGGACGATTTCGGCACCGGCTATTCCAGCCTGCAGAACCTGCGCAGCTTCCCGGTCACCAAGCTGAAGATCGACAAGTCGTTCGTCCGCGCCATGAACACGGACCCGCAGTCCAAAAGCCTGGTGATCGGCATCCTGGCCATGAGCCGCAGCCTCGGCATCGCCACCACGGCGGAGGGCATCGAGGAGGCCTCGGAGGGCGCCTGGCTGCAATCCATCGGCTGCGATTTCGGCCAGGGCTATTGCTATGCCAAGCCCATGCGCGGTGACGAAGTGCCGGACTTTCTCGGCGCCCGCGCCGCCTGAACGGACCACGCGGCCTGCGCCGGCCCGCGTCACGGCTCCCGGCGCAAGGCCTCGTGGAACGGGCCCGCCGTGCCCTGGGAGATGAAGCCGAGTCGGGCATAGAGCCGCGCCGCCGGCGCGCCGCGCACCACTTGCAGCGTCACCGGCCGCGCCCCGGCCCGCTCGATCACCTGCCCCATCAGGGCGGTGCCGATGCCCCGGCCCCGCACCGCCGCGCGCAGGGCGATGTCGATGACATGGACGCTGTCCCCGTCCCAGGCCACGGCGAGCCGCCCCACCGGCCGCCCTGCCCGCTCCACGATGCTGAAGTCGGCACCGGGATGAGCACGTGCATAATGCGCCTCGCGCAGCCGGAACTGGTCGTCCAGGAACGCCGCCTTCATGGCCTCCGGCCAGGCAGCCTGCGCCATCTCCTCGGCACGGCCCTCGGCGAACAGGGCGCGCAGGAAAGCCGCATCCGCCGGCGCCTGCCGCCGCAGCCGCAGGCGATCCGGCACACCGGGCGCGGCATCACGGACGCGGCGGGAAGACGCCGTCATAGCAGATGCCGGCCTTGAAGACCTGGTAGGGCTGGAGGTTGTCGTGCGCCAGCCCGCCGCCCACGGCCGTGACCGCCGACTGGTGCAACATCATGTTCGGCGAGCCCGTATTGGCCAGGGACTTGATGGTGCCGCCGTTCGACAGTGCCAGCGAGCCCGGCGCGGCGACGGAACTGGGGGTGTCGAGCTTCTGCGCATAGGGCTTGCCGCCGCCGGGACGCACCATCTGGTGGGTGTGCGGCGGCAGTTCCGGCACGCTCAGCGTCACGGTTTCCGCGCCGAAGACCTCGCCGCGCTGATAGGTCGGCGCGAGACCGATGGCCGCGCGCCCGCGCAGGTCGGGCACATTGAAGGTGGTGCTCCCGTCCCCGCCGTAGGCGTTGCCGATCACCGCGAACAACGCCGCGTAGGACCGGACGTTAAACTGTGTGCCGTCGCACACGAGCCAGCCTTCCGGCACGTAGTCGAAGCAGAAATACCGAATCTCACCGATGAAATCCGAATCGTTCATGATCCACGCCTTCCGATGCGGGGCATGTTCTCCAGAGCCGGCGTCAGGCCGGCTGCGGATAGATCCCGTTGAGGCAGATGATGTAGGCGACGACGAGACTCGGCATGCGGTTCTCATGCGGAACGGCCGAACCCTCGACGCCGATGGCGGACGGCGAGAACAGGGCATTGCCCGTGCCCGGCTGGGTCATGTCGTTATAGGGATGCACGTCGGGCACCGTGGCGGCGAGCAGGTTCTTGGAGCTGGGCACGCTGTCGGTGGCCGGGACCGTGGTGCCTTCCAGCACATGGCTGTGCACCGGGATGTGATTGCTCAGCAACGTGACCTGCTCCTGCCCGGCATGCTCGCCCCGAGGGTGGGCGGCGGCACCCGGGCGCTGCCCGGCGCCGATGGGCACGCGCCCGCTGAGGTTCGGCAGGGCGAACGTGCGCAAGCCGTCGCCGCCGTAGGTCGTGCCAATCAGCGAATAGAGCGCCTCATTCCCGGCGATATTCAGCACGCGGCCATCGCAATAGGCCCAGTTCTGCGGCTCCCAGTGCCCGGCGAAAGGACGGACCTCTCCGGTAAAAGCGTCCATCTCTGTCCTCCTCTGTCACGGACGGGGCGGATAGATGCCCTGAGTGGCGATGATGTACTTCATGGCGAGATAGGGTTGCATGTTCGAATGCGCCTGGCCTCCGCCCGTCTCCAGCAGGGAGCCCGGATAGAGCTGCACGACGTCGTTCGACACCTTCGGCTCTCCATAGAGCAAGGTCGGGCCGCTGGTCGCGGACACGGGTTCCGGCGCCGCATACCAGGCCCCCGCGACCCCCGCCACCGTCCCCGTGGTGGTGGAGACCTGGAAGCGGTGGGTGTGGGCCGGCACGTGGTCCGTGGCGAGGGTCACCGTCTCCACGCCCCCGGCGGTGCCGATCGCCTTGACGGCCGACACATGCAGCGGCGTGCGCCCCCTGAGATCCGGCAGTTGGAAATTGACCCGTCCGTCGCCGCCGAAGCGGTTGTTCAGCAGCGAGAACAGCGCCTGATTTGCGGTGATCGAAAGCAACTGCCCTTCGCAAGGGAGCCAGCCGCGGGGAAGGGCATCGAAGGCGACCATCCGGATTTCACCCAGATAGGGCTCTGACATGGGCATTTCCTCCAATTTCCGGCACGCGAAGGCCCGTCACCGCCACAACCGATGTTGAATGGCGATAAATCGTCTTGGACGATCAGAAATATACGGCGGAACGACAGGAAGCATTCTGAAGGCGCGAGGACAACCGCGCCGCGTTTCATCTTCTCCACTTGCTCTCTTGAAGCCGGAGCTTGGCGAAAGGCTAACCGGCCGATTTCAGATATGCAAGCGGGGCGATAGACGCGGAATAAAATAAATTCACGGTTGCATATTCGGCATGGAATGCACGTTCCGATAGGCCCGCCCGGCCGGCACGTGGCGCGCCACCGGCCCGGGACACCCGGTCCGCCTGCTGAGCAGGCGCATATCAGCCGGCGCGCGGGGCGGGACGGCGCGGGCCTCAGCCTCCGGCGCGCGCCGCCTGCGGCAGGATCACGCCGGAGGCGCGGGCGTGGCGCAGGATGATGCCGACCGTCTTGGGAATATCCGTGAAGACGTAATTGTCATGGCTGAGCAGGTGCGAGAAGACGCTGAACTCCGCATCTCCCGCTGTGGTGTCGCGCACGCACGTCGCCGGCAGGTAGAGGGCCGGCGCCGCCGCCTCCGAATGCCGGGCGATGGCCTCCCCCGGCGCCTCATGCAGCACGTACTCATTGCTGTGAACCACGCCGGGCGTGGCGTTGAACCAGCCCACCTTGTGCTGCACCGTGCCGTGGTGACAGAAGTAGAAATCGGCGTGTCGGCCCAGCAGCAGGCTTTCGGCGATGGTGAGCCCGACCGCCACATGGACGCGGCTCGCGGCCTGCGGCCCCAAGGCGGCGGCGATGTCCGCCCGCACCGCCTCGGCCGCGACGCGGTCGCGCGCCGCCGTCTCCAGCGCCTGGTCGCGCAGCACCGGATGGATGTCGGCGAGGTCGCAGGCCAGCGAATGGCCGTCGATGACGACGGCGCCCGTGGGCGCCAGTTCGAGGAAGCGGCCGCCCAGCGCCGCCAGCATCGCGCGCAGGTTCACGGCGGTGCGGTTGCGCGTGCGCACGCTCACCCACAGCACCGGCCCGGCGACCGCCGCGAGCGCGGCGTCCATCTCCCGGCACAGCGGGGAGGCACCCGCCTCGGCCACCGCGAACAGCCGGTCGACGAGGCTGCGGCGGATATAGCTGCCGCCCACCGGCGCGAACAGCGCGCCCGGCGCGTTCATCGCCTCCAGGTGGTAGTCCGGCGTCGCGGTCACCGGCCAGGCGGCCAGCTCGGGCAGGAGCGTGTGCAGCGGGCCGAGCGGGGCGTGGGTCATCACCAGGCGGATGTCCCCCGCCGGCACGCCCGCCCGCACCAGGTCCTCCAGGCCGGAGAGCTGGTTCCATACGTGATGGGCATAGTTCGGATCGCCCAGCACCAGCGTCAGCGGCGCGGTGGCCGGGCCCGGCTGCCAGCCGGTGGCCGCCACCACGGCGCGGAAGGCCTCCAGATGCCGCTCCGCGAAGCCCCAGTGGCTGGCCGCGACATCGACCCACAGCCGCCGGCCAGTCATCAGCACGGCGGTGATGGGAAAGCCCATGCTGAGATCACCCACCGCCACCAGCAGGCCGGGGCTGCCGGGAAAGGAGAAGACCGTGGTCTTGTCCGCCAGCATGACCGAGGCGCCGCTGCGCACCGGGCGGCCGGTCTCCGGGCAGGCCAGCTCGAAGCCGCCGTGCCGGACCAGGTCGTCCAGGTAGCGGCGCACGTTGCCGCCGGGGCTTGCCTGCATCCGCTCGATGCTGGCGTGGCACCGTGCCCAGTGCTCCAGGCCGTAGCGGGACTTGAACATGCCGAACTTCGCTGCCCGGCGGGCGGGAATCCTGGTGAAGTCGGACAGGTCGGGAATCATGCGCACACGGTCTTGCTCGGGGCGAAGGTCGGCGGGGACGAGCGGCGGCAGGATACCGCCGCCCGGGTCGGCAATACGTCATCCCGCCGGATTTCGCCATCCATATCCGGCGCCCCCGCGCGGTCCTGTGCTCGGTCCTGCTCTCAATCCTCCTGGAGCGTCACCCCCGCTTCGGTGAACATGAAGCGGGCGGCGGCGATCTCCTCGCTCCATTCGCCGCCGAAGCCCGCCCCGCCCACCACCACGCAGACGATGCCCGCCTGGATGATGCTGCGCGCGCAGGACGAGCAGGGATGATGCGTCACATAGAGCGTGCAGTCGGCGGTGCGGATGCCCTGGCGCGCGGCGAAGGCGATGACATTCTGCTCCGCATGGCTGGAGAACAGGTATTTGCGCGGCCGCTCGAAGCGGTCGGGCGTATCCTTCACCCCCTTGGGCGGGCCGTTGTAGCCGGTGAGGCGCAATTCGCCGTCCGGCCCCACCAGGGCCGCGCCGACCTTGGTCGTATCCTTGGAGCGGGTCGCGGCATGGGCGGCGAAGCCCATGAAATATTCATGCGGCGTCGGCCGCCGGGGCTCGCTGGCGGCGACAGGGCCGGCCTTGCCGGCAGCGCTCTTGGCCGAGGCACCCTTGGCAGAGCCACTCTTGGCAGGGCCACCTTTGGTCGAAGCCCCCTTGGCAGGGCCACTTTTGGCAGAGGCAGCCGGCGGCTTGGCCGGTGCCTGGGCGCGCGAAGCGGCCGGCTGCGCCGCAGGCTTGGGCGGCAGCGCCCGCACCGCCGGCTGGCCGGGGATCTTCAGCCGCCCCTGCCCCATGCACCGGGCGCAGGTGGTCAGCACACCGTTCGCGTCCGGCGTCGCGCCGGCACCGTCACAGTCCGGGCACCAAGTGTAGGGGCTCCTCGGCACCGGCATCGCAACGCTCTCCCTCGGCTCGGCCACGGCGGTCATGATGGCATTGCAGTGTGTATTGACACACACATTTCTATTGACGGCGAGGCAATTTGTGGTGTGTATTCATACACACATGGCGAGGCACGCACTTGGGGCGCAAGGGCAAATCCAACCAGCCGCGTATCATCCGCCAGATGCTGGAGCAGGCTGGGTGGGCGTTGGTCCGCAAAGGCCCCGGCGACCACCTTCAGTTCAAGCGGCCCGATCTGCCGGGGCGTGTCACCCTGGACATGGGGGCCAAGGCAATCCCCACCGGGACCCTCCGGTCCATCTACAGGCAGGCGGGTTGGGACTGGTAAGGAGCTTCCTCTCCTCCACGTACAGGAGCACAGGCACATGGCACATGTGATCGGCATCATCCACGGGGAGGACGGCGCCTTCGGCATCTCCTTTCCTGACTTCCCCGGCTGCATCTCCTCCGGCCGCACGTTGGACGAGGCGGTGAGCAACGGCACCCAAGCGCTGGCCTTTCATATCGAGGGCATGCTTGAGGACGGAGAGGCCGTGCCCGACTTCAGCCCTCTCGAAGTCCTGAAGGCCACCGAGGAGGATTGGCTGCGCGGCGGCGTCGCCGTCGCGGTACCAGTGGAGATTCCGGCCAAGTCGGTGCGAATCAACATCTCCGTGGACGAGACTGCCCTGGCGTGCATCGATCGCGCCGCAGAAGCCGAAGGCCTCAATCGCAGCAAGTTCCTGGTGACAACCGCTCTCGCCCGCGCGCGGGAGATCCAGTCCGCCCCCATCCTAGCCACCGCGACGCCCCGCAAGGCACGCAAGCAGGCCTGACATCAGCGCCGGGCGGCGGCAGCGCTACGCCTGCGGCCGTCCACGGCCTCCGGAAGAACGCGCTGACCGGCGGCGGGCGCCACCATGCCGAGCGCACGCCGAAACGCCACGTCGGCAAACGACGAAAAGAACGAGGCAGACCGGGCTTCTTGCGCAAAAAGCTCGCGCGAGAAGCCGAATTCCGAAGAACTTCCGGCGAACAGGATTGGGAACGCCCAGAAAAAATTGGGAACCGGCAATGCCGGAAATCTCACCACCTCCGGCGAAAACTGCTTGTTTTCAAGGGGAAAGTGGTGGGCGCACTAGGGCTCGAACCTAGGACCCGCTGATTAAGAGTCAGCTGCTCTACCAACTGAGCTATGCGCCCGCCCGGGGTGTTGGCCCCGTCTGGGAGCGCTCGTGTAGCAAACCCCCCTGCCCCTGTCCAGCGCCGAGGTGCGGAAAATCAAAGGCATCATGGCCGGCTGTGGACAACCGGCCCGGCCGCGCCCCGCGCCGCCGGGCCGCCGGCCTCACTCCTTGAAGGCCTCCTCGCGGGTCTTGCGCACCGCCGGCAGCAGCACCATCACCAGGGCCACCGCCGCCAGCAGCAGCAGCGTGGCGGAGATCGGCCGGGTGATGAACACCATGGGGTCGCCGCGGGAGATCAGCATCGCCCGGCGCAGATATTCCTCCAGCATCGGGCCGATGACGAAGCCCAGCAGCAGCGGCGCCGGCTCGCAGTCCAGCTTCACCAGCGCGTAGCCCAGCACCCCGAACAGGGCCATGGTGTAGACGTCGAAGGTGTTGTTGTTGACGCTGTAGACGCCGATGCAGCAGAACGCGATGATCGCCGGGTACATCACGTGGTACGGCACGGTCAGCAGGCGCACCCACAGGCCGATCAGCGGCAGGTTGAGCAGCACCAGCATGAAGTTGCCGATCCACATGGAGGCAATGACGCCCCAGAACAGGTCCGGCTTGTCGGTGACCACGTTCGGCCCCGGCGTGATGCCCTGGATGATCAGCGCGCCGATCATCAGCGCCATCACCGGGTTGGACGGGATGCCGAGCGTCAGCATGGGGATGAAGGAGGTCTGCGCGCCGGCGTTGTTGGCGCTCTCCGGCCCCGCCACGCCCTCGATGGCGCCGCGCCCGAAGCGCATCGGCGTCCGGGAGACCTTCTTCTCGATGGAATAGGCGGCGAAGGAGGACAGCATGGCCCCGCCGCCCGGCAGGATGCCCAGGAACGAACCGAGGATGGTGCCGCGCAGCACCGGGGCGATGATCTGCTTGAACTCGTCCTTGGTGAGCATCAGGCTCTTCACCTTGGCCGCCACCAGCGAGCGCTGGCTCTCGTCCTCCAGGTTGCGGATGATCTCGCCGATGCCGAACATGCCCATGGCCAGGGCCACGAAGTCGAAGCCGTCCGCCAGTTCGTCCACCTCGAAGGTGAGGCGCGGCACGCCGGTGTAGATGTCCTGGCCGGACAGGCCAAGCAGCAGGCCGAGCACGATCATGGCCAGCGCCTTGACCACGGAGCCCGACGCCAGGGTCACCGAGGCCACGAGGCCGAGCACCATGAGCGCGAAATATTCTGGCGGGCCGAACTTCAGCGCCAGGTCCGCCAGCGGCGGGGCGAACAGGGCCAGCAGGAAGGTCGCCACCGTGCCGGCGAAGAAGGAGCCGAGCGCGGCGGTGGCGAGCGCCGCCCCGGCGCGGCCCTGGCGGGCCATCTGGTGGCCGTCGATGGCGGTCACCACCGAGGAGGATTCCCCCGGCAGGTTGATGAGGATGGCGGTGGTGGAGCCGCCGTATTGCGCGCCGTAATAGATGCCCGCCAGCATGATGAGGGCGGAGACCGGCGGCAGCCCGAAGGTGATGGGCAGCAGCATGGCGATGGTGGCGATGGGGCCGAGGCCCGGCAGCACGCCGATCAGCGTGCCGAGCAGCACGCCGACGAAGCAGTAGAGAATATTCTGCAGCGACAGCGCGACGGAGAAGCCGAGCGCGAGATTATCGAGGAGTTCCATGGCGCCGCCTCCTCAATAGCCGCCGAGCCACGGGCCGAGCAGCGGCAACGGCAGCCCCAGCCCGAGGATGAACACCGCCCAGCAGAACACGCACATGACGGCGGTGATGATCAGCGCCGTCATCAGGTGGAACTTGCGGCTGGCGAGCGTGGAGAGGAACACGCTCGCCCCCAGCGCCGGCAGGAAGCCCAGAGGCTTCATGGCGAAGCCGAACAGCAGCGTGGAGAGGGTGAGCAGGATCAGCGCCCGCCACACGATGCCGGAGGGCGCCTCGCCCGGCGTGCGCAGCCCGTTGACCAGCACGATGAGGCCGAACAGGCCGAGCAGGCCGGACAGCAGCAGCGGGAAATAGCCCGGCCCCATGCGCATGGCGGTGCCGATGGTCAGCTCCCGCGACTGCCAGGCGAACAGCACCGCGAGGGCGATGAACAGCAGGCCTGAAATGACATCCTTCGGATTGCGCACGAAGCCCATGGTCCGTCCTCGGTCCCCCGTCAGAGAAAGGCAAACCGCCCGCCCCTTCCCCAGGGCGGAGAAGGGCGCGGGCGGCGCGTCGGTCAGGTGGTGATCAGTCGGCGTAGACGCCGGCGGCCTCGATCACCGGCTTCCACTTGGCCACCTCGGCGGTGAGGTAGGTCTTGTGGAATTCCGGGCTGCGGCGGTCCTTCGGCTCCGGCTCGGTGCCGAGGTCGGCGAAGCGGGCGACCACCTTGGGGTCCTCCAGCGCCACGCCCAGCGCCGCGTTCAGCTTGGCGACGATCTCCGGCGAGGTGCCCTTGGGCGCGTAGAGGCCGTGCCACACCGCCACCTCGAAGCCCTTCAGGCCGCCCTCCTCCATAGTCGGCAGGTCGGCCAGCGACTTCACCCGGTCCTTGGTGGTCACCGCATAGGCCTTCACCTTGCCGCCCTTGATCTGGCCGGTGGTGTTGGTGGTCTGGTCGCACATCAGGTCGATCTGGCCGCCGACAAGGTCGTTCATGGCCGGGCCCGTGCCCTGATAGGGCACGGTGGTGAGCTGGGTGCCGACCGCGGACATGAACAGCATGCCGCACAGATGCGAGGCGGAGCCGACGCCGGCGTTGCCGTAGGTCACCTTGTCCTTGTTCGCCTTCACATAGGCGATGACGTCGGCGATGGTCTTCGGCTCGTAGCCGGGCTTGGCGATCAGCGTCATCGGCACGGCGGTGATGAGGCCGGCGGTCTCGAAGTCGGTGACCTTGTAGGGCAGCTTGCGGTAGAGGCTCGGCGCGGTGGCCTGGCCGATATGGTGCAGCAGCAGGGTGTAGCCGTCGGGCGCGGCCTTCGCCACCTGGCCGGCGCCGCGCGTGCCGCCGGCACCGCCGACATTCTCGACGATGACCTGCTGGCCGAGCGTCTTGGTCATGGATTCGGCCACCAGGCGCGCCACCGTGTCGGTGGGCCCGCCGGCGGCGAACGGCACCACCACGGTGATGGGGCGGGCCGGATAGGCCTGGGCGCGGGCCGCGCCGGGCGCCAGCGCGAAGGCGGCCGCGGCGAGGCCGAGAACAGCGGCGCATGCCGCGCGGGTCGTCCTGGCGATCATCAAACCCTCCTGTCTGCCCCTCCCGGGGAATGGCCGGCGCTTGAACGCGCCCTTTTGTCTGTTGAAAAGCGGTGCGGCCCCTGCGTCAAGTCCTCCTTTCGGCCGGATCCCCGCCGGCACCTGACGCAGCCCCCGACGGGCATTTTCGGGCGCCCTGCCCTGCCGCGCTACCGCCTGTCCCGCAATTGCCACGCAACCGCCGCGTCCGTGGCGACAACGCCTTGTTTTATCTTGCATTTTCCCACGCCTCGCCACGGAACCCAGGCTTCATCTCAGCCGTTCTGCATCCCGAACGAGGAGGCGACCCTGATGACGGTGGGACCCGAATTGAAACGGCCGGCGCGCGTGCTGGTGGCCGGCATCGCCGCGAGCTTCCTGCTCGGCGGCGTCATCGCCCCGGCCCAGGCGCAGCCCGCCCCGCGCCCGGCGGCGGCGCGGCAGCAGGTGGACATCAACGTCTTCTACGCCCCCCTGGCCGAGCACGGCACGTGGGTGGCGCATCCCACCTACCAATATGTGTGGGTGCCCTCCGGGCTCGACGCCTCCTGGCGGCCCTATCAGGACGGGCGCTGGCTGTGGACCGACGACGGCTGGTACTGGGATTCGGCCGAGCCCTTCGCCTGGGCGACCTATCATTACGGCCGCTGGGGCTATGAGCCCGACTACGGCTGGTACTGGGTGCCCGGCGACACCTGGGCGCCGGCCTGGGTGCAGTGGCGGCGCGGCGGCGGGCGCACCGGCTGGGCGCCGGTGGCGCCCGACGCGCCGGGCTATGCCTATGGCGCCCCCCGCCGCTACGACGTGCCGGTGGCGGAAAGCTGGGTGTTCGTGGAGGACCGCTATCTCGCCGCGCCGGACCTTGCGGCGCGGGTGCTGCCGGTGGCGGCGCTGGCCGCCTGGCTCGGCGGCAATCCACGCAGCTACGACCCCGCTTACGGCAACGGCCGCGTGGTGACGCGCTTCGTGCCGCCCACCGAGTTCGGCGACGTGGTGGAGCGCGAGGTCATCACCCGCCGCCTGGTCTATGTGGACCGCTACCAGGAGGAGTTCGACGATACCGGCGGCGCGCGCATCGGCATCTACCGCCCCTATATCGGCCGGCCGGCGGACATTCCCCCGCCGCCCCGCGTGATGCGCGAACTGCCCGCCGACCGGCGCATCGTCATCCGCCAGTATGTGGAGCCGGGCGCGGCCGGCATCCTCGCCCCGTCGGCGGCGCTGCTCTCCGTGCTCGGCCCCGACCAGCGCCGCGCCCTGCGCGACGCGCGCTTTTCCGGCGACGAGCGGGCCTACCACCAGGATATCGACCGCTACCGCGCCGACCGCGAGCAGCAGTTGCAGCAGGAATGGCAGCAGGCCGAGCGCAACCGGGCGGCGTTCGAGCGCGCCCGGCTGGACGGCCTGCGCCAGCGCGAGCAGATGCAGCGGCAGATATTGGAGCAGCGCCAGCAGCGCGCCACCCAGGTGATCGAGCGGCTGGAGCGCGAGCGGCCGGACGCGGTGCCCCCCGCCCTGCCGCAGGCCCCCAACGCCCCCGGCGGGCGCGCCCTGCCCGGGCCGCAGCCCGGCACCCCGGCCCCCGCCGCCACCCCGGCGCCGGGCGCGCTTCCGGCGGGCGCTCCCCCGGCGGCCGCGCCGCCCGCCCCCAACGCCGCTCAGGCGCCGAACGCGCCGCGCCCCGCCGCGCCGCCGGCTACCGCCCCCGGCGCCCCGCCCCCGGCCCCCAACGCACCGCCGCCGCGTCCCTCCGGCGCAGGCGCGCCGCCGCCCGCCGCCGCGCCACGCCCGGCGGACGCGCCGAAGCCGGAAGCGCCGGCCTCGCGCCCGCAATCCGCGCCCGCCGCTGCCCCGCCGCCTCCGGCCGCGCCGCCCCCGGCGCCCAATGCCCCGCCCGCCGCACGCCCCGAACCGGCACGCCCGGCACCGCCTCCGGCCGCCGCCCCCGAGCGGCCGCCGGCTGCGGAGCGTCCCCCGGCGCCCCGGCCCGAGGCGCCCCGCGCGGAACCGCCTGCGGCGCGTCCGCCGGCACCGGCCGCGCCCGAGCGCCCGCCCCAAGCCGAGCGTCCACCCCAGACCGAGCGCCCGCCGGCGCCCCGGCCCGAAGCGCCCCGCGCGGAGCCTCCCGCGGCGCGTCCGCCCGCGCCCGCGGCCCCCGAACGCCCGCCGCAGGCGGAACGTCCGGCGGCGGCACCGCGCCCCGAAGCCCCCGCCGCCCGGCCGCCCCAGGGCGAGCATCCTCCCGCGCCCAGGCCCGAGGCGCCCGGTGGCCGGCCGCAGGGACAAGGCGGCGGCCGGCCGGATGCCCCGCCGGCACCGGGCGCGCCGCCCCCGCAATGACCGCCCGCCACGGGTAAGCGCCCGCTCAAAAGACGACACCCCGGTCGCGGATCGCGGCCGGGGTGTGGTGCTGGATGGACAATCGCGGGTGGGCGCCCCTCGGGTTCAGAAGGTCGCCTTCAGGCCGGCATAGACCGACAGGGGCTGGCCCGGTGTCTGCATCTCCGCATTGGCAAGGCCGAGGTAGCTGGCGTCGAAATAGGTGCCGTAGGTGGCGTATTTGGCGTTGAACACATTGTTCACCAGCGCGAACAGCTGGAAGTTCGCCGTCACCTGGTAGGAGGTGCGCAGGTTGGCGATCCAGTAGCCGGGCAGCTGCGGGTTCTGGTTGGCTTCGTCGCCCACGTAATACTGGCTGGACGCGGCGATGACGTCGCCGCCCACCTTCCATTTCGGCGTCACCATATAGTCGAGCCCGACCTTCAGCGTCTGCGGCGGGATGCCGGGGATGCGGTCGCCGGGGCTGACCTGCACCTCGCCGTCCACCGCCGAGGGATTGTTGGGCGAGGCGAGCGTGCCGGCGAACTGGAAGGTGGCGTCGATATAGCTGTAGTTGGCGTACATCGTCCACGGGCCGTTATTGTATTGCACCCCGGCCTCGAAGCCCTGGCGGCGGGTGTTCGGCACGTTGGTGTAATAGCCGTAGCCGGTCTGCGTGCTGGCCACCGCGATGATGTCGTCGTCGCTGTCGATGCGGTAGATGCCGAGCTTCCAGTTCCACCGCCCGCCGAGCAGCTCGCCGCGCCCGCGCAGGCCCGCCTCGTAGGTGTGTGACACCACCTGGTTGAGCGGCGGGTCAGCCACCAGCGAGTTCTCCAGCAGGCACGGCCGGTTGGGGTCGGCGCAGTTCAGCTCCAGCGGGGTCGGGGCGCGGTTGGATTCCGAATAGCCCGCATAGGCGGTGGCGTCCGGCGTGAGCTTGTAGGTGAAGCCGATCATCGGATTGACGCGCGAGAAGGTGTAGTCGCCATTGAGCTGCGGGCTGATGCCGGTGGCGTCCTCCATGGAGATGCGGGCGATGTTGAGTCTCGCCCCCAAGGTGGCGGTGAGGCGGTCGGTCATGTCGAAGGCGTTGCTGGCATAGAGGCCGTAATAGGTGGTCGTGGCGTTGAGATTCACCGGCTGGTAATAGACCTGATAGGCATCCGGCAGCGCGGAACTGGGCACGTTGTGCAGGTAGGTGCCGGTGCCGGCGACGCCCAGCGTGTTGGTGTCGGTGATGCCGAGCTCCGTGCTCGACTGGAAATTGATGGTGCTGTAGTCCAGTGAGCCGCCGACCACGAAGTGGTTGGTATGGCCCAGCAGCGTGTCGTCGCTCACCGCCTGCACCGAGCCGCCATAGGTGGTGGTGTCGGTCCAGGTGCGGTTGATGACGCCATAGAGCTGGTTGTCCGCCAGGGTCTGGTACGGCACCGTCTGGCCGAACTGGTTGTACAGCACCATCTGGCCGCGGAAGGCGGCGTATTGCGGGTTCGAGGCCACCGTCCCGCCGCTCGCCGGGCCGTTGAAGCCGTCCTCCTCCAGGCAGATCCGGCCGGTGCCGACGGTGGGGTTCCAGCGGCTGGAGCAGCTCTCCAGGTCCGCGTCATTGCCGTCCACGTGGGACTGCTTGAACTTGCGCACGTAGAGATTGCCCTGGAGCTGCCAGGTGTCGGTCAGGTCATAGCGGCCGTTGAGGGCGAGCGAGGACATCTCGTTGGTGGTGCTCTGCGGCCAAGTATAGACCGAGTTATAGTCGAGGTTGAGCATCTCCACCGGGGTCGGCCCGACCACGCCGAGGGTGTTGCGGGCGGCGCTGGCGGTGACGTGCACCTCGCCCTTGTCGCCCTTCCAGCCGAGGTCGCCGAAGAAGCGCACGAGGTCGGACGGCGACTGGTAGCGCCAGCCGTCGTCATGCACCGCGTCGGCGGCCACGTAGAGGCCGACGCCGTCCTTCTCGCCGCCATACTGCACCGACCCGCCGATCTGGCCGAACGAGCCGCCCTGGATGCTGCCTTCGAAGCCGTGATAGGTGAAGCCGTTCTTCATCTGGATCGACACCGCGCCGCCGAGCGCGTTGAGGCCGAACACCGGATTGTTGGTGAACACGTCGGCGCGGTCGATGGCGACGGTGGGGATGAGGTCCCAGTTGACCGTGTCGCCGAACGCCTCGTTGACGCGGATGCCGTTCTGGTAGACCGCCAGCCCCTGCGGCGTGCCCTGGAGCGGCGAGGCGGCGAAGCCGCGATAGCGGAAGTCCTGGAAGAACGGATTGCCCTGCACGTCGGAGGTGGTGGCGCCGGGCACGTTCTGGAACAGCGCATCGGTGACGGAGAACGAATAGAGCCGCTCGAAATCCTGCGCGGTCAGGGTGTTGACCATGCCCGCCACCTTGTCGGCGGCGATGCCGGTGCCGTGCAACGGCGAGGTGTCCACCACCTGGACGTCGGGCAGCTCGATGACCTGGCCGGAACCCGCCGAAGCCTGGCCGGAGCCCGCCGATTGCGCCGCGGCCGGCGCGGGAAGGACCGCCCCCGCCGAAACCATCCCGCCCGCCAGACCGAGCGCTGCCGCAATGGCACGCCGAGACGCCTGCCCCTTCATCCGCCCACCCCTTTTCGCTTCCCCTGGGGGGTCCCGGCAGATCAAGCGCCTGCGGATGGGCATCGGGACACGCCGGCGCGGATCGATCTTCCGGGGAAGACCGCGTCCGGACCCGGCACCGCGCCCCGGGCAATGTTACCGGGACAATGTGCGGATGTGCGTCGCAATGCTCAAACTATTCAAGGACCACGGCGTAAAAGTATAAGCCGATGAAATAACGTCAATATATTTGTATCTTATATTGTCATTATAAATTTTATCTTATCTTGAGCGAACCACCGGCACCCGGCTGGCACCCCGGCGTGCCCGCGGCGCTCCGCTCAATGACCGTGGTCGGGGCGCTCATCGGCGCCGTGGCGATGGCGGTGGTGCAGGTCGGGATAGTGTGGATGGCTGTGCCGCAGCGACGCGTGGACGTGCCAATGGGTGTGCGGCTCGCCCGGCGGCACGTCCGGGCCGTGGGCATGCTGGTGGTGCGCGTCGTGGCTGTGGCGGTGGGCGTGGGCCAAGGCCGCGTGGGCATGCTCGTGGGCATGCCGTTCGGACAGATGCAGCCACAGGCCGAGCGCCATCAGCCCGCCGGCGATGACGAGGCGCACGGTCAGCGGCTCGCCCAGCAGCGCCACCGCCAGCACCGCGCCGACGAAAGGCGCCAGGGAGAAATAGGCCCCGGTCCGCGCCGCGCCCAGGTGGCGCAGGCCGAGCACGAACAGCGCGAGGCTCACCCCATAGCCCAGGAAGCCGACGACGGCCGCCGCCGCGATCCCGCCCACCGGCGGCAGCGGCACGCCGGCCGCGAGCGCCAGCGACAGGTTCACCGCTCCCGCCACCAGCCCCTTGAGCATGGCGATCTCCACCGGGTCGGCGGAGGAGAGCTTGCGGGTGAGGTTGTTGTCGATGCCCCAGCACAGGCACGCCCCGGCGATCAGCGGGGCGCCCCAGCCCAGCGCCGCCCCGCCCTGCCACGACAGCACCGCCGCCCCGGCGAGGATGGCGGCGGCGCCGGCCAGCAGGCGGCGGTCCACATTCTCCCGCAGCACCAGCCAGGCGATGGCCATGGTGGCGAGGCCTTCCAGATTGAGCAGCAGCGCGGCGCTGGCCGCGTCCGAGCGGGCGAGGCCGAACATCAGCAGCAGCGGCCCCAGCACGCCGCCGGCGAGGATCACCAGCCCCAGCCAGGGCAGGTCGGCCGCCTTGAGCGGCGCCTCGCGCGGCGGCAAGCGCAGCGCCGTCCGGCCGAGATGCACGCCCGCAAGGCCGAGGCCGGCGCCCAGATAGAGCAGCCCGGCCAGCATCCAGGGGTCGATGGCGCCGAGCAGCAGCTTGGCCAGCGGCGTGCTGGCGCCGAACAGCACTGCGGAAAAAAGCGCCAGCGCGATTCCGGTGCGGTGCATCCCGTCCTCCTGCGGCGAATGAAAAAGGGCCCGTGGCGCGGACGCCACGGGCCCTTACGGTTTGCCCCGCGCGGGCCTCAGCCCACCGCAGCCTGCGGATTGACCGAGGTGCGCTTCACCGCCAGCTTGTTCAGCGCGGTGATATAGGCGCGGGCCGAAGCCACCAGCGTGTCGGGATCGGCGGCGCGGGCGGTCACCACCTTGCCGTCCTCCTCCAGGCACACGGAAACTTCCGCCTGGGCGTCGGTGCCCTCGGTCACGGCGTGCACCTGGTAGAGGTCGAGCTTCGCGCTGTGCGGCACCAGCGCCTTGATGGCGTTGAAGGTGGCGTCCACCGGGCCGTTGCCCTCGGCCTCCTCGGTGTGCACCACGCCGTCCACCGCCATGCGCATGGTGGCGCGCTGCGGGCCGTGGGTGCCGGCGATCACCGACAGCGAGACCAGCTTCATGCGGTCGTAGGCATTGGCGATGCCCTGGTCCACCAGCGCCTCGATGTCCTCGTCATAGACCACCTTCTTGCGGTCGGCGAGGTCCTTGAAGCGGGTGAAGGCGTCGTTCAGCGCGTTCTCGCCCAGTTCGTAGCCCAGCGCCTTCAGCTTGTCGCGGAAGGCGGCGCGGCCGGAATGCTTGCCCATCACCAGCGAGGTCTTGGTCACGCCCACGCTCTCGGGGGTCATGATCTCGTAGGTAGTGTTGTTCTTCAGCATGCCGTCCTGGTGGATGCCGCTCTCATGCGAGAAGGCGTTCCGGCCGACGATGGCCTTGTTGTACTGCACCGGGAAGGAGGTCACCGCCGACACCAGCTTGGAGGCGCGGGTCAGCATGCGGGTGTCGATATTGGTGCGGTAGGGCAGCACGTCGCGGCGCACGGTCAGCGCCATGGCCACCTCCTCCAGCGCCGCATTGCCGGCCCGCTCGCCGATGCCGTTGACGGTGCACTCGATCTGCCGGGCGCCGCCCTCCAGGCCGGCCAGCGAATTGGCCACCGCCAGGCCCAGATCGTTGTGGCAATGCACCGAGAAGATCGCCTTGTCCGCGTCCGGCACGGTCTCCCGCATGGTGCGGAACATGTGGCGGTATTCCTCCGGCGTGGCGTAGCCCACGGTGTCCGGCAGGTTGATGGTGGTGGCGCCGGCGCGGATGGCGGCCTCCACGCAGCGGGCCAGATAGTCCAGCGGCGTGCGGGTGGCGTCCATGGCCGACCATTCCACGTCCTCCACCAGGTTGCGCGCCTGGGTGACGGTGGCGGTGATGATCTCCAGCACCTGCTCCTGGCTCTTGCGCATCTGGTGCTCCAGATGGATCGGCGAGGTGGAGACGAAAGTGTGGATGCGGCCGCGCTTGGCGTGGCGCACCGCCTCGCCGGCGCGGGCGATGTCGGCGGGGATGGCGCGGGCGAGGCCGGCCACCGTGGCGCGCTGGATGCGGCGGGCGATCTCGGACACGGATTCGAAATCGCCGATGGAGGCGATGGGGAAGCCCGCCTCGATCACATCGACGCCCATCTCGTCCAGCAGGGAGGCGACCTCCAGCTTCTCCTCCAGCGTCATGGAGGCGCCGGGGCACTGCTCGCCGTCGCGCAGGGTGGTGTCGAAGATGATGACGCGGTCGGAGGCGGATACGGGCGCCGCTTGGGTCTGGCTGTCGGTCATGGCACGGGTCCTTCTGGGGTCGGGCCGTCTCGATCCATCTGTCGGGAGAGCGGCCACTGGGGCGTCTGGTCGGCTTCGAAGCGTCCCCTGAGTGCCCAGGCGCGTGCGCCCGGCCGGCCCTCAGGGGCGGCTAAGGAGAAGGAGCGCGCGCGCAATAAGAGCGTTGCCCGGATTGATCTCAATCCGGGTGGCGGACCCAGCTATGTTCGTCGGATAGGACGACACGGACGTGCTGCTCGCTCACCAAATATGCGCTCTGCCTCGCTCATAGCCGCAAAGGCGCCCCGCGCGCAAGAGGCGGCGTCCGCCATGTCCGGTCCTGCGGCGTCCGCCCGCACCGCCGCGGGGCCGCAGGGAGAGGTGTTCAAGCGCGCCGGAACATGCTCTAAGCTCGCCCATCTATCGGACCCGAAGAGACTGGCCATGGCGGATCACGGCATTCCTCATTTCTGCAACGATCGCGGCGTCGGCGTGATCGAGGTGGGCGCGCACGAGTTCATGTGCATCGGCGCCACGCCGCCCTTCGACCATCCGCACATCTTCATCGACCTCGGCTCCGATCCCGAGGCGGTGTGCTCCTACTGCTCGACCCTCTATCGCTTCAACCCGGCACTGAAGGCGGGCACCGCCAAGCCGGAGGATTGCCTGTGGGTGGAAAAGCCGGCGGCCTGACGATGGCCGGCACCGCGCCATCGGGCGCGCTGATCGTCGGCGCGGGCATCGGCGGGCTGGCCTGCGGCATCGCCCTGCGCCGCGCCGGC
Source organism: Azorhizobium doebereinerae UFLA1-100 (assembly GCF_000473085.1). Lineage (GTDB taxonomy): Bacteria > Pseudomonadota > Alphaproteobacteria > Rhizobiales > Xanthobacteraceae > Azorhizobium > Azorhizobium doebereinerae. The sequence continues at coordinate 17,865 of NZ_AXBA01000017.1, read as the reverse complement.
CTCAAGGTCCGCCTCCTGGAGCAGGCGGACGCGCTGGCCGAAGTGGGCGCCGGCCTCCAGCTCACGCCCAACGCCACCCGCCATCTGCGCGATTTCGGCCTGCTCGATGCGCTGGAGCAGGTGGCCGTGGCCCCGCGCGCGCTGGAAGTGCGCGACGGCCGCAGCTTCGCCCTCCTCGCCCATTGCGACTACGCGCCCATGGCCGCGCGCCTCGGCGCCCCCTTCCTGGTGGTGCACCGCGCCGACCTGCTGGCGGTGCTGGCCGAGGGCGCGCGGGCGGCCGGCTGCGAGATGCGCCTCGGCGCCCGCCTGCAAAGCCTGGAGCCCCACGGCGCCGGCATGCGCGCGGTGGCGGCGGAAGGCGATGGGCTGATCGCCGAGACCGCCGATATCGTCATCGGCGCGGACGGCGTGCGCTCGGTGGTGCGCGAGCACCTGCACCTCGGTGCCCGGCCGGTGTTCGCCCGCCGCGTCGCCTATCGCGCCACCATTCCGCTGCGCGCCGACACGCCGAAGGACGTGCGGCTGTTCCTCGGCCCCGACGCCCATCTCGTCACCTATCCGGTGAAGTCCGGCACGGCGGTGAACGTGGTCGCCATCGTCAAGCAGGACCGGCCGGTGTCGCGCTGGAGCGAACCGGGCGAGGCCAGCGCCGTGCACGCCGCCTTCGCCGGCTGGGCGCCGGAGGTGCGCGCCCTGTTGCAGGACGCCCCCGCCTTCCTGTGCTGGGGCCTCTACGACGTCGACCCGCTGCCGCGCTGGAGCGAGGGGCCGATCACGCTGCTGGGCGACGCCGCCCATGCCATGCTGCCCTTCCTGGCCCAGGGCGCGGCCCAGGCCATCGAGGACGCGGCCGCGCTGGCCGCCGCCATCGCGCGCGGCGGCGCGACGCCCGCGGCGCTGCGCAGCTACGAGGCCGCCCGCCAGCCGCGCACCGCGCGCATCCAGCGCGGCGCCCGGCGCAATGCCGGCATCTATCACATGAAGGGGCCCGCGCGCCTCGCCCGCGACGCGGTGATGCGCGCCACCGGCGCCGGCCTGCTGGAGCGCTACGACTGGATCTACGCGGGCTGAGGCCGCATTCTGCGCCTCTAATACGTCCGCGGCGTGCCGAGCATGGCGCAGGCATGGGCGTAGAGTTCCATGTCGTGGCGGTTGTAGCGGGCGATCTTCTCGGCCAGCGCCGGGTCGATCTCCCGCACCGATCTGCGCTCCGGCGTGACGTTGAGGGTCGCCATGGCGACCCCCGCCATCTCCGGCAGCGCCGCCGGCAGGCGGGCCAGATCCGCATCGAGATGCTCCTGCCGGCCGACCCAGACGCAGGCCTCCAGCGCCCGCTTCGCCCGGTCCAGCGCGGCGTCGAGATCAACCTCCGTATTCAGCACGTGGTCGCCCAGTTGGCGGACCTGCCGGTTGAAGATGTTGCGGAAGACGATGGCCGCGTCGAGCGCGAAGAAGGCATCCACGTCATGGGACTTGGCGGCGTCCACGTCGGTGGCGATGCCCCAGGCCTGCATGCGGGCGTAATAATACCAGGACAGGGCGCGGTCGATGGGCTCGCGCAGGATGGTGAAGGTGGCGGCATGCGGGAAATGGCGCGTCACGTCGGCCATGCTGATGTGGCCCGCCACCACGTCATAGGCCGCGAGGCGCCCGGCCTCCTCCGGCGAGATCCGGGTGGCGGCGAAGGACGGGCTGACGGAAGCCTCGCCGAACCCCGCGCACAGCGCTGCCCGGAAGCTGGTGCCCGCCGTCTTGGGCACATGGACGAAGACCGAGCGGACCATCGCACCCTTCCGCGTTCAACCCGAACCAGGCGGCGACATGCGCCTCAGCCGGGCACGCCGTCAACAGCCGCGAGGAAGGCGCGCAGGGCCTCAGGGTCGAACGGCCGCGCCGTCCAGGCGAGATAACCGTCCGGCCGCACCAGGAAGGCGTTGCCGGGCGCCGCCTGATAGGCCGCCGCGAAGGTGCCCGCCGCATCATGCACCAAGGCGAGGCCCGCCGGCTCCGGCACGCGGGGCGCGGCGAGATGGCCGATGAGCGGCACACGCTCCAGCGCCGCCATGGGCGTGATCGCCACCGCCCGCAGCGGCAGGCCGCCGCCGCGCAGGCGGCGGATGTCCGCTTCCAGCGCGGCGAGCGCCGCCGCGTCCGCCGTGCTCATCAGCAGCAGCACGTGCTCGGTGCCCCGCAGCAGGTCGAACAGGCGCAGCGGGAAGCCGACCCCGTGCCGGCGCAGCGACTGCGCATCCGGCGCCCGGTCGCCGGCCCGCGGCGCGGCGGCAGGCGCGGGCGCGCCGGCATCGGCAAAGCCGGCCCGGCCGCGATAGGACAGCAGGATCTGAGTATCCGCCAGCCGGTTCGGCGGCGTGCGGCGGCGGCCGAGATTGACGCTCTCCTCCACCGTGCGGGCGATGACCTCCCGCGCCACCGGGCGGCGCTCGGCCTCGTAGCTGTCCAGCAGCGCGGCCGAGGCCTTGTGGCGGATCACCAGCGCCAGCTTCCAGGCGAGATTGTAGGCATCCTGGATGCCGGTGTTCATGCCCTGCCCGCCGGTGGGCGGGTGGATGTGCGCCGCGTCGCCGGCCAGGAAGGCGCGGCCCGCGCGATAGCGCGCCGCGAGCCGCATGGAGATGCGGAAGCGCGACGACCAGCGCAGGTCCGACAGCACCGGCGGCCTCGCCACCACCCGGTCGGCCACCGCCTGGAGCGCCTCCAGCGTCGCGCCCGGCTGCTCCGCCTGGATGCCGTGGGCGATGCCGTCGGCCGGGGCCTCCTCCGCCATCGCCTCGGCCAGCATGGAGACGCGGTAGCGGCCGGGCTCGGGCAGGGGAATGGCGATGAACAGGTCCGGCGGGGCGTCCTCCTTCAGCTCCAGCGCCCTGAGCGCGAAGCCGCGCGGCAGGTCGGCGTCGGCGGGCCATTGCGCGTGCACGTCGCCCAGCATGAAGGGATAGGGAAAGGCATCGCCCTCGAACGGAATGGCGAGGCTGCGCCGCACCGCGCTGTGGGCGCCGTCGCAGCCGATGACATAGGACACGTGGTCCACGCTGGCCTCGCCCTCGGCGTCGATCAGGTCCACCCGCACCCGTGTCACCCCCTCGGTGAGCGAGATGAAGCCGACGCCGCGCTCCACCTTCACCCCGAGGGTGGCGAGATGGGCGGCGAGGATGCGCTCGGTCTCCGGCTGGGGAATGCCGAGCCCGGCATAGGGCAGGTCGGAGAGGTCCACCCGGCGGGTGCGGTTCATCACCCCCTTCACCTCGATGCGCAGGCCGTCCAGCCACAGGCCGGCATCGATCATGGCGCGGGCGACGCCCATGTCCTCATAGACTTCCAGCGTGCGCGGGGTGACGCCGATGGCCCGGCAGTAAGGCGAGGGCTTCAGCGCCTTGTCGATGATGCGGACGGAAACGCCGTGGCGCACCAGCTCCGCCGCCATGACGAGGCCCACCGGCCCCGCGCCCACCACCAGAACGTCCGCCATGCCGCACCCTCCTGCTGGGAGGCCAGTTGTGGCCGAGCGCCCCGCCGGCCGCAATGCCGTTCTGCACGGCGCGGGTGCCCGGACGCACCGCGTCCCGCCTCACCCCCAGGCCGCGATCAGCGCGCGCGCCTCGGCGGCGGGATCGGCCGCGCGCATGATGCCGCCCATCACCGCCGCGCCGGCGATGCCGCAGGCCCGGCAAGCGGCCAGCGTAGCGGCATCGATGCCGCCCAGCGCCAGCAGGGGACGGGCCGTGGCGCGCGCCAGCCGCGCCAGTCCCTCCGGCCCCAGCGCCGGGCCGTAGCCGGGCTTGGAGGCGGTGAGGAAGGCGGGACCGGCGATCAGATAGGACACGCCGGCGGGCGCTGCCGCCGCTTCCGCCTCGGAATGGATGGACAGCCCGACAAGGGCCGCCGGCCCCAGCAGCGCGCGGGCGGCCGCCGCATCGGCCCCGGCGGGCAAATGCACGCCGTCGGCCCCCGCCGCCGCCGCCAGCGCCGCCGAGCCGTGCAGCTTCAGCCGCGCGCCATAAGCATGGGCGACCGGCAGCAGCGCTCGCACCAGCGCCACCTGTTCCGCCTCCGGCAGGTCCTTCTCCCGCACGCTCACCCAGCGCAGCCCGGCACCGAAGGCGGCGGCGAGGATGCCGCCGAGATCACCCCGCGCCTGGGTGCGGTCGGTGATGAGCAGGAGCGGAGGCGAGGGCAGCACGGCAGGGTCCTGGGAGATGGGCGCGCGCAGACTGGCCCGCACGGGACGCGGCGCCCAGGGGGATGAAACACGCAAGGTGACCGGACGATCCCCTGCTAGACTGCGCGTGCCGAGGCTCTTTTCACGGAGTGCCGCGCGTCTTCCAGGGAGATGTCAGCCCATGGACCCGCCCAAACCCCGCCGCCCAGCCCGCAAGCCGCTCAAGCGGATGAGCACGGAAGAATTGTTCGATTTCTTCATCGACCGCTCGCTCGAAATGAAGCGGGCAGACGACTGGATGGAGAACGGCGCCTACAACCGGGCGCACAAGATCGTCCGCGACATCCGAGAGGAATTGAAACAACGCCCTGGAGATCAGCGCCACGCGCTGCTTCCGCTGCTCGCCCACCGCAACATTCAGGTCCGCCTCAATGCCGCCATTGCGACCCTCGCGCTTTCCCCTGCAGCCGAGGAGGCGCTGAAGGGTATTGCTCCATTAGGATACTGCGCCCAGGCCATCGATGCCGCGAATCTGCTGAAGGCGATGGCGGCGGGAAGATACAAGCCCTCGTGACGCGCGGCGTCACATGGCGCAGCGCCGGCGGTCAGCTCCCCACGAGGCCAAATTCGGGGCTGGAGGCTTCCGCATGCAGCTTCTTCGGGATGCGGCCGGCGAGGCGCGCGAGGCGCCCGCCCTCCACTGCGTGGCGGAAGGCGCTCGCCATGCGCACCGGGTCGTGCGCCTTGGACACCGCCGTGTTGAGCAGCACGGCCGCGCAGCCCAGCTCCATGGCCAGCGCCGCATCCGAGGCGGTGCCCAGCCCCGCGTCCAGCACCACCGGCACCGGGGAACGGGCACAGATCAATTCGATCATGTGCGGGTTGGCGATGCCGAGCCCGGTGCCGATCATGGAGCCGAGCGGCATCACGGTGGCCGCGCCCAGGTCCGCCAGCTTCTGGCAGATCACCGGGTCATCGTTGCAATAGGGCAGCACCACGAAGCCGCGACCGACCAATTCCTCGGTGGCCTTCAGCAGCTCTTCCACATTGGGATAGAGCAGCTCGCGGTCGCCGATCACCTCCAGCTTCACCCAGTTGGTCTCCAGCGCCTCGCGGGCCAACTCCGCGGTGAGCACGGCGTCCTTGGCGGTCTGGCAGCCGGCGGTGTTGGGCAGGAAATGCACCCGGCCCGAGAGCAGGTCGGCGAGGCTTTCCTCATAGCCCGAGAGGCTGATGCGGCGGATGGAGGCGGTGGCCATCTCGGCGCCCGAGGCGGCGAGCGCGTCGAGGAACACCTGCTGGTTGGGATAGCCCGCCGTGCCGAGGAACAGGCGCGAGGCGAAGGTGCGCCCGGCGATCACCAGGGGATCGGCCGGGGCGGCGGGGGGAGCGACATTGACGTTCATGCTGGTCTCTTTCCCGCCGGGCTGATCCGGCGCTCATTCTGAATCGACGCCCGGCGAGAGACCGGGCGGCGCGCCTCAGCCGCCCTGCTTGGCGTGGATGATCTCCACCGCGTCGCCGGAGGCGAGCGCCGTTTCCGCCCAGGCGCGGCGGGACACGACGGCGCCGTTCAGCGCCACGGCGATGCCCTTGCGGGTGGCGTCGAGCCCGACCGCGCCGAGCAGATCGGCCACGGTCGAGACGGCGAGGCGCTCGTCCTTGCCGTTCACCCGCAGCTCTATCCCGTCGGCCTTAGCCATCTGCTCGATCACGTCGGAGGTCATCAGGGTCAACTCTTGCCGGTCCATCTGGTTCGTCATTCCGCCGCCGCGCGGGGCAGGAAACGCTCGGCGGCGAAGGGCGCGATCACCGGGTCGGCCTCGCCGTCGAGGATGAGCCTGGAAATCGCCCGCGCCGTCACCGGCAGCAGCAGGATGCCGTTGCGGTGGTGGCCGGTGGCGAACACCAGCCCCTCCACCTCGGCGCTCAACCCCAGGATCGGCGCGTCGTCGCGGCTGCCGGGGCGGAAGCCGACCCATTGCTCGAGGATGGTGAGTTCCTCGATGGTGGGCAAGGCCCGCCAGGCATGGGTAAGCAGGGCCAGCTGCCCGCCGGCGGTGAGGTCGGTGTTGAAGCCCCTCTCCTCCACCGTGGCGCCGACGATGAGGCGACCGTCCCTGCGCGGCACCAGATAGGTGCCCGGCGCCCAGACCACATGGCTGAGGATGGGGGCCGCCGGGTCCATGGCCAGCGCCAGCATCTGGCCCTTCACCGGGCGCACCGGCAGCGGCGTGGCGGGCGCGATGGCGATGCCGCGCGACCAGGCGCCGGCGGCGAGCACCACCACGTCGGCGCCGAAGCGCTCGCCCTTGGCGATGACGCCGCGGGCGCGGCCGTCGACCGTCTCCACGCGCTCGACCGGGCAGTCCTCGTGCAGCCGCGCGCCGGCATTGAGCGCGGCGATGCGCAGCGCGGCGGACACCTTGCGATTGTCCACCTGATGGTCCTCGGGGCACCACACGGCACCGGCGAGCTTGGTGGCGAGATGCGGCTCGCGCCGGCGCACCTCGGCGCCGTTCAGCCATTCCACCGGCAGGCCGAGGCCCTGCTGGAAGCTGATGAGGTGGCGCAGCTTGGCGCCGTCGTCCGCATTCAGCGCCAGAACGATGGTGCCGTCGGTGCGCAGGTCCACCGCCATGCCGGCGGCGGCTTCCAGGTCCGCCGCGAAGGACGGCCACAGGCGCTGGCTCTCGCGGTTGAGCGCCAGCAGGCCTTCCTCGCCGGGCTCGGCCTCCGCGCAGGCGGCGAGCATGCCGGCGGCGGCATGGCTGGCACCAAGGCCGGAACGGCCCTGCTCGAAGATGTCCACCGTGCAGCCGGCGGCGGCGAGGCGCCAGGCGATGGACAGGCCCATGACGCCGGCGCCCACCACCGCCACATGCGGGCGGGCAACGCCGGACGTGCGGGACGTGGCTGTACCGGACTTGGCTGTGCCGAAAGCGGAATTCGATGCGTGTTGCGACAAGCTCTCGCTCATCGGCTCCTCCCTACGCTGGCATGACCCAGACAGGTTCGATGGGTATGATCTCAGCCGCGCGTGACGCGCGGCACCCCAGGCCGTCAAGTCATTACTATCGCCGGATATGCTTCGACGGCAAGGTAAACCGGAAGCCTCCGCCTGCGCCCGATGGGCGCGCCCCGGCTGTGGCATGTTTCGCCGGGCCGGGCAATGCTGGGCGGCGGCGCCCGTCAGTCGACGGCGGCGTTGAGCCGGTCGCGCAGGGTGATCATCTTTTCGCGCAAGGCGGCGGCGTCCTCCCGGCACAGGCCGATGGCCGCGCCCATGGAGCGGATCACCTCCTGCGCCTTGACCTCCAGCGCCCGGCCCTGCTCGGTGAGGGTGATGTTGACCACCCGTTCGTCTGCCGGATTGCGCGCCCGGCGCACGTGGCCGGCGCTTTCCAGCCGCTTCAGCAGCGGCGTCAGGGTGCCGGAATCGAGGTGCAGCTGCTCGCCCAGCTCCTTCACGCTCTGTCCGTCCGCCTTCCACAGCAGCACCAGGATCAGATACTGCGGATAGGTGAGGTCGAGCGCCTTGAGCAGCGGACGGTAGGCCCGGGTGAAGGCGTGCTCGGCGGAATAGACCGCGAAGCACAGAAGGTCGTCGAGGCAGAAGCTGGACATGGCAGGGCCGGACACGGGACTTTCGAGGCGCAGGTCTGGGCGCGGGTTGAGTTGGATGGGCTTATACACCAACGGCAATTAAATTGCACCCAACCTTTTTTGCATGTGCAGCATCCAAGAGCATTGCATAAAATTGTCTCGCGTGCAATTAATTTGGAATATCCGGCGTAACGCCGCCCCAAATGTCCGGCCCCCGCGGCCGTGGAGCATGCCAGATGACGCCTCGCCCGACCCTGCGGGATGGCCAGCGGCCTCCCACTCCCGACACCTCCCCCGTGCCGCCCGACGTCCGCGACGACGCGGTGCCGCGCGGCTGCCTGTGCCGCATGGACGATCTGACCGCGCCCTGCCCCGCCGACCTCTCGACCTGCGAGGACCTTCCGGTCATGTTCTTCTCCTGATTCAGGAGGAACGCTGACCATGAAACTCTATTGGGCGCCCCGCAGCCGTGCGTTCCGGACCCTCTGGCTCATGGAGGAAACCGGGGCGCCCTACGAGTTGGTACGGGTGGAGCTGTCGAGCGGCGCCACGGAAGGCTCCGACTGGCTGGCGGCCAACCCCATGGGCAAGGTGCCCACCCTGGTGGACCGCGGCGTGCCCGTGGCCGAGAGCGGCGCCATCGCGCTCTATGTGGCCGACCGCTTCCCCGAGACCGAACTGTCGCCGCGCCTCGGCGATCCCGAGCGCGGCCCGTTCCTGCACTGGCTGTTCTTCGCCGCCACCTGTATCGAGCCGGCGCTGCTGCAGAAGCTGAAGGGCATCGAACTGCCGCCGAGCTCCGCCGGCTGGGGCAGCTATGACAAGGTGATGACGGTACTGGAAGGCCGGTTGAGCGAAAACCATTTCATCGCCGGCGACCGCTTCACCGCCGCGGACACCCTGCTCGCCACCGACCTGCGCTACTTCATCGAGATCTTCAAGCTGCTGGAGCCTCGCCCCGCCTTCACCGCCTATCTGGCGCGCTGCGCGGAGCGGCCCGCCTTCCACCGCGCGCTGGCGATCGAGGCGGAATACGCCTGAGCCCAGCGCCTCCCGCCCCTTGCGCGGGGCGGGCTTCGGCGCGCAAATGGCGGCCATGTGGCTGCTGCGCACCCTCCTGCCCCTCGCCCCGTTCGCGCGCCGGATGCGCCACGGCATGACGCTCGGCGTGCGCGCCATCGCCATCGGCGCGGACCGGCGGGTGCTGCTGGTGCGCCACACCTATTCGCCCGGCTGGCACCTGCCGGGCGGCGGGGTGGATGTGGGCGAGACCGCCGTCGAAGCCGCGCGGCGTGAACTGCTGGAAGAGACCAATACCCGCGCCATCGGCCCGCTGGAGCTGCACGGCGTGTTCTTCAACCCGCCGGTGGGCGGGCGGGACCATGTGGTGTGCTTTCGCGTGCCGCGCTTCGAGATGGGTCCGCTCCCCGCGCCGACCTACGAGATCGCCGAGGTCGGCGCCTTCCTGATCGACGCCTTGCCCGAGACGGTGACGCCCGCCACGCACCGGCGCCTGCAAGAAGTTGCGTCCGGGGCCGCTCCGGACGATTGTTGGTAGACAAACAAAATGCCATGATCGGCCCGGCGCCGGGCGCCTTGCAAGAATCCGCTCCAAATTCGGCTCGCAAGACCTTAAAGGACGGAGCGCAAGCCCCGCGGCACGACATATTGCGGCAGAGAGGAGCCACAGATGGGTGAACCAGCCAAGGCCGAGACGGCCTCCGGACAGAAGGCGGCATTCGATTGGGCCGATCCCTTCCGCTTTAACGACCAGCTGACCGAAGAAGAGCGCATGGTGCGCGACACGGCCCGCGACTATGCGCAGGAGAAGCTCCTGCCGCGCGTCACCTCGGCCTATCTCGACGAGCGCTTCGACCGCGAGATCATGAACGAGATGGGCGAGCTCGGCCTGCTCGGCGTCACCATCCCGGAGACCTACGGCGGCGCCGGCCTCGGCTACGTGTCCTACGGCCTCGCCGCCCGCGAGGTGGAGCGGGTCGATTCGGGCTACCGCTCGGCCATGAGCGTACAGTCCTCGCTGGTCATGCACCCGATCTACGCCTATGGCGACGAGGCCCAGCGCAAGAAGTACCTGCCCAAGCTCGCTTCGGGCGAGTGGGTCGGCTGCTTCGGCCTGACCGAGCCGGACGCCGGTTCCGACCCCGCCGGCATGCGCACCCGCGCCGAGAAGATCGACGGCGGCTACCGCCTGACCGGCGCCAAGATGTGGATCACCAACTCGCCCATCGCCGACCTCGCGGTGGTGTGGGCCAAATCGGCGGCCCATGGCGACGCCATCCGCGGCTTCGTCGTCGAGCGCGGCATGAAGGGCTTCTCCACGCCCAAGATCGAGAAGAAGCTTTCCCTGCGCGCCTCCATCACCGGCGAGATCGTGCTTGAGGGCGTCGAGATCCCGGAAGCGAACCTGCTGCCCAACGTGGCCGGCCTGAAGGGCCCGTTCGGCTGCCTCAACCGCGCCCGCTACGGCATCGGCTGGGGCGTGATCGGCGCGGCGGAGGCCTGCCTCGACGCCGCCCGCCAATATACGCTCGACCGCAAGCAGTTCGGCCGGCCGCTGGCCGCCACCCAATTGGTGCAGAAGAAGCTGGCGGACATGTCCACCGACATCGCCTTCGGCCTGCAGGCCTGCCTGCGCGCCGGCCGGCTGTTCGACGAGGGCCAGTTGGCGCCGGAGACCATCTCCTACATCAAGCGCAACAATTGCGGGAAGGCGCTGGACATCGCCCGCGTCGCCCGCGACATGCACGGCGGCAACGGCATCTCGGCCGAGTTCCACGTGATCCGCCACGCCGCGAACCTGGAGACCGTGAACACCTATGAAGGGACGCACGACATCCACGCGCTGATCATCGGCCGCGCCATCACCGGCATCCAGGCCTTCTTCTGAGCGGCACGGCCCCGGCGGGCCGCTCCCTCCCCCCGAAACGCGAAAGGCCCCGGCATGCGCCGGGGCCTTTTCGTTTGCGCGCCATGCACGCCTCACGTCGGCTTCCATGAACCACTATCCAGAGAGCGCAACATGCGTGTCGCATCGACAGCTTGAGCGCAATATCCCAGCGGAGCGATCCCCCGCATGGCGGCCACGGCAGCGGGTGAGAGAGCCAAAGTAGCTACTGCCGCATTGAGACGAACCTGTATATTGGGATGCTCAAGCAGCGGCAGCAGCGCATGGCGCCCGTCGCCTGGCCGCGCCTTCATTTCCGCCTCGACATCGCGCAATTTTTTGTGCGCACGATTATAGGCGCCGTTCTCCATCCAGTCGTCCGCCCGCTTCATTTCCAGCGAGAGGTCGACGAACAGGGCAACGAGTTCGTCGGTGCTGCAGGTCTCAATTCCGCGTTTCGCCATCCCACAACGCCTCAGGTCGGCTTATAGGAGCCCTCTTCCAGGGCTTCCAGCATTAGCCTGGCCTCGAAAGGCTGGCTCCCTGGCCCCAACGGCGCGATCCCACGCAAGGCGGCTTCGGCATCGGGCGAGAGCGCGAGTGTGGCAAAAGCCGCATTGAGACGCACCTGTATGTTTGGATGCGCAAGCAATGGCAGCAGAGCATGGCGCTCATCTCCAGGCCTTGTCTTCATCTCTGCCCTCACGTCGCGCAACTTCTTGTGGGCGCGATTATAGGCACCGTTCTCAAGCCAATCATCCGCCCGTTTCATTTCCAGCGAGAGGTCGACGAACAGGGCGACGAGTTCGTCGGTGCTGCAGGTCTCAAATCCGCGTTTCGCCATCCCGCAACGCCTCAAGTCGGCTTATAGGAGCCCTCTTCCAGGGCTTCCAGCATTCGTCTGGCCTCGAAAGGCTGGCTCCCTGGCCCCAGCGGCGCGATCCCACGCAAGGCGGCTTCGGCATCGGGCGAGAGCGCGAGTGTCGCGAACGCCGCATTGAGCCGAACCTGAATATTCGGATGCGCAAGCAATGGCAGCAGGGCATGGCGCTCATCTCCCGGCCTTGTCTTCATCTCTGCCCTCACGTCGCGCAACTTCTTGTGGGCGCGATTATAGGCGCCGTTCTCAAGCCAATCGTCCGCCCGCTTCATCTCCAGAGATAGTTCGACGAAGAGAGAGACAAGCTCGTCAATGCTTAATCTAGATATTTTGCTTGAATTTTTCATTTCGATAAAACCTTCACTTGCTTAAGTATTTTCAATCCGAACTCCGTCCGATCCTCCCAGCTTTTGCCTCGCAAGTAATTTCGTGGCGAGGCTCCAAGCTGCTCGTCGTACCGATTGTAATATCCGTTGATCTCCCAATGTTTGAACGTCGAGATGCGGACGAGGTTGTCCGGCCCGTCGATCAGGTTTCGGGAGAAGCCCTCGGCTTCGGCGGGACCTTGCTCGACGATGTGGTGCACATCAGTCCCCTGCCGGGGCTGCCGAACATCGGCTTGCAACTGGTCCAGCGTCTTCGGCGCCTCAAGATAAGACGAAATGTACCCGCCGTAAGTCTCATGCAGCCAGAAGCCCGCGACAAGGCCTGCGGCGACAAGGGCGGTCGTCACAGGGTTTGCTATGGCCGCGCGCGCCACCCATTGCGCCGCGACGCGCGCGAGACGAATGGCCTGCCAGGGGCTTGCCGGAGGCTCCGGTGGAATCGGCGGGGGAGGCTCCTCGAATGGGGCGCTGTTCGAGGGCCAGATGGCGATGAACAAGCGGGGATTGGGCGTCCTGGAATTCTCGTCCCCACCGGAATCCGCGGGCTCGCGGAAAGCGGCAGATCCATCGGCGTCGACCCATCTGCCGCTGACTTCCCCCATGCCAGCGGGATTGCGTGGCTGGTTGTGATCGAAATTCGCCTTTCGCCACGCCGCGCTCAGGATCATGCCCTTGGTCAGGAACCGGAGGGCCGCCAGTTCGGACCGCAGGCGCAGCAGTTCAAGCCTCTGATCCTGCCAGTTGCTCTCATCCTCCGCTGCGCTGGGCGATCGGTGCTGCGTGACGGCCATGATCCACCTCCCTGTGACCCACTCAAGGATGAGCGCGACGCCAGGGAGAGGGGATAAGTATATAGGAAAATTTTCTTATGACGAAGCCTCTCCGCGACAGATGCGCGGGAAAAGACACATATATTGAGATACTTGTGAAAATTTAGCGCCGCTGCCCTATGTGGCTTCACGCGCAGCGCATGCAGACTTATGTCCCACCTTGCATGATACTGCTGCCGGAACGGCAGGCCTCGAACCGAGGCCTGCCCATCAGCACATGCGAGCCCCTTTTGCCTTGGGCGAACCGCCTTGCCGCCTGTAAGCTCCCGCCACCCCGGCGGGCACGCGCATTGCATCCACCGGGCAACGTCGCGTGGAGGCCGTCATGACCTATGTCCATCAAGTGGGAAGCCGCAGGTTCGCCTTCGCCGACCTGAAAGACCTGATGGCCAAGGCCACGCCGCCCCGCTCCGGCGACATGCTGGCGGGCATCGCGGCGGCCACGGCGGAGGAGAACGTCGCCGCCAAGATGGCGCTGGCCGACCTGCCGCTGAAGGCCTTCCTCAGCGAGGCGGTGGTGCCCTACGAGGCCGACGAGGTCACGCGCCTCATCATCGACGGCCATGACGCGGCGGCCTTCGCGCCGGTGTCTGCCTTCACCGTAGGCGATTTCCGCGACTTTCTGCTCTCGGATGCGGCGGACAGCGCCGCGCTGGCCCGCCTCGCCCCCGGCCTTACCCCGGAGATGGTGGCCGCGGTGTCAAAATTGATGCGCAATCAGGACCTTATCCTGGTAGCGAAAAAGTGCCGGGTGGTGACGCGCTTCCGCAACACCATCGGCCTGCCGGGCACGCTGGCCGTGCGCCTCCAGCCCAACCACCCCACCGACGATCCGGCCGGCATCTCCGCCGCCATGCTGGACGGCCTGCTCTATGGCTGCGGCGACGCGGTGATCGGCATCAATCCCGCCTCCGACAGCCTGCCCGTGCTGGACCGCCTCATCAAATTGACGGCGGAGGTGATCGAGCGGTTCGAGATCCCCACCCAGAGCTGCATCCTCACCCACATCACCTCCTCCATCGAACTGATGAACCGGGGCGCGCCGGTGGACCTGGTGTTCCAGTCCATCGCGGGCACGCAGGCGGCCAACAGCTCCTTCGGCATCGACCTCGCCGTGCTGAAGGAAGGCACGGACGCCGCCCGCGCTCTGAAGCGCGGCACGGTGGGGCAGAACGCCATGTATTTCGAGACCGGCCAGGGCTCGGCGCTCTCCGCCAATGCCCATCACGGCGTCGACCAGCAGACCCTGGAAGCCCGCGCCTATGGCGTCGCCCGCGTGTTCGAGCCGCTGCTGGTCAATACCGTGGTCGGCTTCATCGGGCCGGAATATCTCTATGACGGCAAGCAGATCATCCGCGCCGGCCTGGAAGACCATTTCTGCGGCAAGCTGCTGGGCGTGCCTTTGGGCGTCGACGTCTGCTACACCAACCATGCCGAGGCCGACCAGGACGACATGGACACATTGCTCACGCTGCTGGCGGCGGCGGGCGTCACCTACATCATGGGCATTCCCGGCGCCGATGACGTGATGCTCAACTACCAGTCCACCTCCTTCCACGACGCGCTCTATGTGCGCGAGGTGTTCGGCGCGAGACGAGCGCCCGAGTTCGAGGCGTGGCTGGAGCGCATGGCCATCACCGGGCCGGACGGCCGCCTGCTGCCCGCCAGCGGCTCGCACCCGCTGCTCGGCTTCGCCACGGACCACACGAGCGCGGGCCGCGCGGCATGAGCCCGCGCGATCCCTGGCAGGGCCTCGCCCGCCACACCCCGGCGCGCATCGCACTCGGCCGCACCGGCGCCAGCCTGCCCACCGCCGAGGTGCTCAAATTCTCCCTCGCCCACGCTCTGGCGCGCGATGCCGTGCACACCCCCTTCGATGCCGCCGCGACCGGCGCGGCGGTGCGCGCGCTCGGCTTCGACACGCTGGACGTGGCCAGCGCCGCGCCCGCCCGCGATACCTATCTGCGCCGCCCGGACCTCGGCCGCCGCCTGTCGCAGGACAGCCGCGCCCTGCTCGCCGCCCGGCCGCCGGAGCCGGTGGATCTGGCCCTGGTGGTGGCCGACGGCCTGTCCTCGGCGGCGGTGCATGCGCAGGCGGTGCCGTTCCTCGCCGCGCTGAAGCCCTGGATCGCGCGGGAAGGCTGGACGACCTCGCCGGTGGTCGTCGCCCGCGAAGCCCGCGTGGCGCTGGGCGACGAGGTGGGCGCGCTGCTCAACGCCCGCGCGGTGCTGGTGATGATCGGCGAGCGCCCCGGCCTGTCCTCGCCGGACAGCCTCGGCCTCTATCTCACCTTCGCGCCCAAGGTCGGCGCGAGCGACGCGCAACGCAACTGCATCTCCAACGTGCGCGCCGAGGGGCTCTCGCATGAGGCCGCCGCCTTCAAGCTCGCCTGGCTGCTGAAGGAAGCCTTCCGCCGCGGCCTCACCGGGGTGGAGTTGAAGGACGAGAGCGACGAGGCCCTGGTGGACGGCCGCCCGCCGCTGCGCCTGCCCTGAGGAGGGCCTGCGTCTTCTGGTTGCGCGGCATGGAACTTGCCTTACGATAAACGGGGCACAGCGCCGTTTGGGCGGGCCGCCCCGCGCACGCGGAGATGTCTCATCATGAGCGAAAGCACTGCACCGAGACCGACAGGCGTCAGTTACACCACCGTTGATGTCACCTATTTCGAGCAGCGCCAGCTGAAGCGGCATGCCCGCGTCTGGTCGCTCTGGGCGCTGGGCGTCGGCGCCGTCATCTCCGGCCATTTCTCCGGCTGGAACCTCGGCATCGCGTCGGGCGGCTGGGGCGGCATGTTCATCGCCGCCGTCATCATCGCCATCATGTATCTGGGGCTGACCTTCTCCATCGCCGAGATGTCGCCGGCCCTGCCCCACACCGGAGCGGCCTATTCCTTCGCCCGCACCACCATGGGGCCATGGGGCGGCTTCGTCACCGGCCTGTGCGAGAACGTGGAATATGTCATCACCCCCGCCGTGGTGGTGTCCTTCATCGGTTCCTACATGGGCTCCATCTTCGGCACGCCGCCCGCCTTTCAGCCGGTCTACTGGATCTTCGGTTACGTCATCTTCGTCGGTCTGAACGTGGTTGGGGTGGAGCTGTCGTTCAAGGTGACGTTGGTGGTGACGCTGGCCGCGCTCGCCTGCCTCGTGGCCTTCTGGGTCTCGGCCATTCCGGTGATGGACTTCTCCCGCTGGGCGCTGAACATCGGCGTCGGGCCGGACGGGGCGGCGGTGGAGCTGCCCAATGGCGGCGGGCCGTTCCTACCGTTCGGCATCGGCGGCGCGCTGGCGGCCATGCCGTTCGCGGTGTGGCTGTTCCTGGCCATCGAGCAACTGCCCCTGGCGGCGGAGGAATCGGTGGATCCCGCCACCGACATGCCCAAGGGCATCATGCTGGGGATGGCGACGCTGATCGTCTCCGCCTTCATGATCCTGTGGCTGAATTCCTCGGTGGCCAACGGCGCGTTCGGCCTGTCCACCTCGCTGGAGCCGCTGCTGGACGGCTTCAAAGCCATCTACGGCACCGGCATCGCCAAGCTGCTGGCGCTGGTGGCGGTGATCGGGCTGATCGCCTCCTTCCACACCATCATCTATGCCCAGGGGCGGCAGATCTATTCGCTCTCCCGCGCCGGCTACTTCCCGCGCGGGCTGTCGGTGACGCACGGCTCGCGCCGCACGCCCCATGTGGCCATGGCGGCCGGCGCCCTGGTGGGCCTCGTCATCATGCTGGGGATCTGGTTCGCGCTGGGGGCGGATGCGGGCGCGGCGGCCATCGGCGGCACGCTGCTCAACATGGCGGTGTTCGGCGCCATGCTGTCCTACGTGATGCAGGCCGTCTCCTTCATCCTGATGCGGCGGAACATGCCGCACATCCCGCGCCCGTATAAGAGCCCGTTCGGCATCCCCGGGGCGGTGGCCACCATCGTCATCGCGCTGGTGACCATCTACTTCCAGCTCTCCGATCCGCTCTACCGGGCCGGGGTCATCGGGGTTGCCGTCTGGTTCGCGGTGGGCATCGCCTATTTCGCCGCCATCGGCCGCCACAAGCTGGTGCTCTCGCCGGAGGAGGAGTTCGCCCTCTCCGGCGGCACCACCGACTACAAGAGCTACTGACCGGCGCAGGCCTCGCCCCCTCGCGCCCGGCCCCCGAGGCCGGGCGCGGTTCGCCGGGTTTCAGACCGGCTCGACGGACACCACGCGGAAGGTGTGGAACGCCTCCCCCTCGCGGATCGACACATATTCGCCGACCGTGAAGCGCTCGTCGTTGAAGCGGTAGCCCGCCTCGTCCTCCTCGTCGCCGGTGAGGTCATAGCGGAACGCCCAGCTGCCGCCGGGCCGGCGCACCAGATGGCCCTTGTCATCGGCCTCGTTCGGCCGGAAGCGCACCACATGGCAGGCATCGCGATGCGCCGCCCACAGATCGGCATCGATCTGGCCATTGGCATCGAGCGGCGCGACGAACAGGTAGCCCACGTTCCGGGCGCCTTCCGGATGATCCTTCTCGCGGGCCAGTTCGAGCCGGACTTCTTTGAAGGCATGGGGAAGCTCGCTCATGACATCTCTCTCCCTTGGAGGCATTCGTCTGCGATTGCCGGACGGGCGCGGCCGCGCGCGGCGGCGCAGCCCGGACGGCCTGGACTGGGCGGCAGCGCGGGCGCGCCGCCCCCGTGGCTCGGGTCCAAACGGTCCCGAACTAGAGCGCGATCCGATCAGATTGTTTCAATCTGATCGGTGAATCGCCCTCTAACACTCTGATAGAGAACGCTTTACCGTTCAAATGGCGATGCCATTTGAACGGAACGTGCTCTAGGTAGTGTGGACTCTTGGGGTTCCCGGGCTGAATGATCTGTGATTCAAAGCTGCCTTTGATGAGGCAGCGATGGGTGTTCTTGATCGACTGGTGCTTGGGGATGAGCAGTGGGCGCGGATAGCGCCGCACATCATCGGCGACGAGCGGACGCGCGGCTCTTCGGGCCGGGACAATCGTATGTTCATCGAGGCGGTGCTGTGGATCGTGCGCACCGGCTCGCCTTGGCGCGATCTGCCGGAGCTGTTTGGAGAATGGAACACCGTCTTCC
>NZ_AXBA01000016.1 GCF_000473085.1 Azorhizobium doebereinerae UFLA1-100 | reverse complement strand
AGCGACGCCCTGCGCGCCACAATCGCGGCAAGGAACGCGCAGGCGGTCATCCCGTCCAATCCATCCCGCGCCAGGAAGCATAGCCTCGACAGGCACCTCTACGCTCAGCGCCACCTGATCGAATGCTGCTTCTCCAAGCTCAAGCAGTTCAGGCGTGTCGCGACCCGCTTCGAGAAGACCGCGCGAAACTACCTCGCCATCGTCACAATCGCTGCCATCGTCCTGTGGATCAGGTAACTGTCCACACCACCTAGGGCATGCGCCGGCCGGGACTCGCGTCCGGGCCGGCCCGCATGTCCTCCCATGGGTGTCAGCACCGGTCCACCCATGGGGCACCCCCCGGTTCCAGGCCGCGCCAGCGCCGAAGTCAGCCGCGCCAGCGCCGAAGTCTGCTCAGAAGTCCGCCGCGCCAGCGCCGATATCCGCCGCGCGGCCCTCTCTTCCATCGCCTGCCCAGGAGATTGCCATGAAGACGCTCACTTTCGCCCTCGCGCTCGGCTTGGCCGGGCTCGCCACCGCCGCGTCGGCCGATCAGGTCTCCGCCGGCAAGTGCGCCGTCAAGCTGTCCGCCGACGGCCAGGCCATCTATCAGGCCAGCGCCCCGCTCATCACCCCGGCGAGCGACGTGCGCGCGGTGGTGACCGACAAGACCAAGGCCCTGGTCATGGGCGGCAGCATCAGCCGCGGCGCGGCCAAGCCCGCCGCCGAGGCGGCCGGCACCTGCCTCGCCATGCTCAAGTCCTGAGCCGCGCACCGGTTCGAAACGGAACGGATGCCGCGTTGTCAGGCGCGGCGGCTCTGATTATAGAACGGAGGCGCGCGGGTCATGCCGCGCGCCTTTTTTGACCGATCGGGCGAGCGAACCATGGTGGCACGCATCTTTAAGCCGGCGCGCAACGCGATGCAGTCCGGCGTGGCGAAGACCAAGCACTGGGTGCTGGAGTTCGAGCCCGAGCGGCCGCGCGCGGTCGAGCCGCTGATGGGCTACACCAGCTCCACCGACATGGAGAGCCAGGTGCGCCTCACCTTCGAGACCCATGAGGAAGCGGTGGCCTATGCCGAGCGCAGCGGCATCCCCTACCAGGTCTACGAGCCGCACGAGCCGGCGCGCCGCAAGATGGCCTATTCCGACAATTTCTCCTATCGCCGCGTCGGCCAGTGGACCCACTGAGGGACCGCTGACGCCCGCGCCGGCCCGCCTTGCCGATTCGCCCGCCGTCCGCTTTTGCGTGGACGGCGCCCGGCGCGCCGCCGCGACCGGGGGCACGGCCCGCCGCTTTGTGCTAAAGGCAGCCATTCCAGGCCCAGCGCCCGCGTGGCCCCGTAGCTCAGCTGGATAGAGCACCCGCCTTCTAAGCGGGATGTCGCAGGTTCGAGCCCTGCCGGGGTCGCCACTGGCCCGGCCGCGTGCCGCCGCCAACCTCCGCTCACGCTAAGACCTCCGCCCGCCCCAAGACCTGTGCCCATGCTGGACCGCCCGCGCCCGCCGGGCGATGCTGCGGCGCGGCGAGGGGAGGGCCCGGCCGCCCGAGC
The DNA here is from genome assembly GCF_000473085.1 of Azorhizobium doebereinerae UFLA1-100. GTDB lineage: Bacteria > Pseudomonadota > Alphaproteobacteria > Rhizobiales > Xanthobacteraceae > Azorhizobium > Azorhizobium doebereinerae. The sequence goes on along the minus strand of NZ_AXBA01000016.1, from coordinate 152,206 downwards.
GAGGGAGGCGTCCCGTGTGGATCGCCCAAGTGTCCGACCCGCACCTGCGGCCCGAAGGCGTGCTCTACCAAAGCGTGTTCGACACCAATGCGGCGTTCGCCGCCGCCGTGCGCCAGCTCAACGACCTCAGCCCGCAGCCGGACCTCGTGCTGCTCACCGGCGACGTGGTGGACCTCGGCCAGCCGGAGGAATATGCGCTCGCCCGCGAGATCCTGTCCGCCCTGCGCGCGCCGCTGCTGGCGATCCCCGGCAACCATGACGCGCGCGAGGCCTTCCGGGCCGCCTTCGCCGGGCAGGCGCACCTGCCGGCCGACGGCCCGATCCATTTCGTCGCCGCCGACGCCGGGCCGGTGCGCGTCGTCGCCCTCGACGTCACCGTGCCGGGCCGCCACCATGGCGAGGTGACGGCGGACGCGCTGGCCTGGCTCGATGGGGTGCTGGCGGCGGAGCCGGAGCGGCCGACCGTGCTGATGATGCACCAGCCGCCTTTGGCCTGCGGCGTGCCCTATCTCGACGCCTATCGCTGCCGCATGGCGGACGGGGTGGCGCCGGACGGGCTGGCGCGGGTGGTGGCGCGCTATCCGGCCATCGAGCGGGTGCTGTGCGGCCATGTCCATCGCCAGATGCAGATGCGCTTCGGCGGCACGCTGCTGGTGACCGCGCCCAGCACCGCCACCAGCATCGCGCTGCGGCCCTATGCGGACGCGGCGCCGGCCTCCTTCGCCGAGCCGCCCGGCTTCCTGCTGCACCACTGGCGGCCGGAGGGCCTGCTGACCCACAGCCTCGCCATCGGCCGCTTTCCCGGCCCCTATCCCTTCGCCTGAAGGCCGCCGTCCTGGCCCCCGCTCAGGCGAGGCCGGCGCCGAGCTTCTGGCCGTAGGCGACGATGGACCGGCCCACCGGCAGGCGCTCGCGCGCATAGGCGGCGAGCGCGGCCACCGGGTCCGGATCGGCCACCAGGGCATCGCGCAGGGCGAAGGCGTCGCCCGCCGCTTTGGCGACGCCCATGGCGGTGTGCGGCCGGGCGACGAAGGCGGCATCCCCCAGCAGCGCCAGCCGGCCGCTGGCCATGGCGGGGGTGGCGTAATCGCAGATGGCGTTGACGAAGGGGCGCGGCTCGGCCCGCACCGCCGCGGCGAAGGCCGGCGGCAGCACGGCGTCGGCATCGGCGTGCAGCTGTTCGGCCGCCGCCTCCGACACCGCGCCGGGCGGCAGCGAGAAGGGATGGCGCGCGCCCGCCGCGTCGGTGAGCACCCCGGCCAGCTCCGCCTCCGGATAGGGGCGGTACCAGACCCAGTTGTAGCGGCGGTGCCCCACCTGCGTGGCGCCGTCCGGCCCGGTGACCAGATAGCCGAGGATGTGGGATTTCGGCATCTCATAGAAGGCGAAGCGGCCGTAGAGCATGTCCGCCGCCGCCCGGGGCAGGGAGGCCTCCGGCACGAGGCCGCGCCAGGTGGCATAGCCGACGTAGCGCGGCGCGGCGCCGGGCCCGGCCACGTCCGCCCGCAGCACCGAGCCGATGCCGTCCGCACCGATCACCAGATCCGCTTCGTGGGTGCGGCCGTCCGCCAGGTGGATGGCGGCGTGCCCCGGGGCCTGGGAGGCGCCTGTCACCTGGGCGCCGTTCACATAGCTGCCTGGGGGCAGCAGGTCGCGGAAGGTGCGGAACAGCAGGTCCCAGGACAGTTGCGTCTGCGGCATGTGGTGCGACTGGATGATGCCGCCGTCGCGGTCGAAATAGATGCGCTCCTCGGCGATGACGCCGATGCGGGCGATGTGCTCGACGCCCACCTCGCGCAGGATGGCGAACACCTCGCGCTGCGCCACCAGCCCGGCGCCCCGGCCCTCCAGGCCATGGCTGGAGCGCTCGTAGACGGTGACGTCGAACCCCGCCCGGTGCAGCAGCACGCCGGCGAACAGGCCGCCCATGGAGCCCCCGACGATGATGACGCGCGCTCCGGCCATCCGGCCCTCCCTGTCCCGCTGCGACGATGCGGCCAGCTAGGGCCGGCCGCCGCGCGCCGTCTTGTCGAAAGGCAGGGTCTTGGACGTTCCGGCGGTGGCCGCGCCGGGATGCAGGCATGTCGCGCATGCGCGCCATATGCTACCGCAAGCTGCACGCCAGCCTGAATGAATAATCCGTAAGCTCGCGGCTTTGGGAAGGCGCGCGCATTGACGGGGCTGCGGCGCCATAATATCGGTACCGCAGCGTACTAAAAATAGGTAGCTGTGGTGCATTCACTTCTGTCCAGGCGCGTGGCCGCAAGCTGCGGGCCGCGTTTCCGTGCCCCCGAAGGGGCTATCCGCCGTCCGGCCCTGCCGCTGCTGGCGGCGTTCGTGCTTGCCGGGCTGCTGGCTGGATGCGAGCAGAAGTCCAGCGCGCAGGCGCCCGCGGTCACCCGGCCCGAGGTCAGCATCGTCACGCTCCACCCGCAGTCGGTGGCCATCACCGCCGAACTGCCCGGCCGCACCACGGCCTTCCTGGTGGCGGAGGTGCGCCCGCAGGTCGGCGGCATCATCCAGAAGCGGCTGTTCACCGAAGGGTCCGAGGTCAAGGCCGGCGACCCGCTCTACCAGATCGACCCGGCCAGCTATCAGGCCTCGCTCGACAGCGCCGACGCCGCGCTGAAGAAGGCCGAGGCGGCGGTGCCCAGCGCCCAGGCGAAGCTGGAGCGCTACCAGTCGCTGGTGAAGCAGTCGGCGGTCAGCAAGCAGGACTATGACGACGCCGAGGCCAGCCTGCTGGAGGCCAAGGCGGACGTCGCCTCCGCCAAGGCCTGCCTCGACACCGCGCGCATCAATCTCGAATACACCACCATCACCGCGCCCATCGGCGGGCGGATCGAGAAATCCTCGCTCACCCCCGGCACGCTGGTCACCTCCAGCCAGACCACCGCGCTCACCACCATCCGCACCCTCGATCCCATCCTGGTGGACGTCACCCAGTCCAGCACCAACCTGCTGAACCTGCGCCAGGCCATCGCCGCCGGCCGGGTGAAGCTCTCGGGGGCCAATGTGACGGTGCGGCTGAAGCTGGAGAACGGCACGCTCTACCCCCATCCCGGGCGGCTGGAGTTCCGCGAATCCTACGTGGACGAATCCACCGGCACCTACGGCCTGCGCGCCCAGTTTCCCAATCCCGACCGGCTGCTGCTGCCGGGCATGTACGTGCGCGCCGTGATCGAGGAGGGCGTGGCCGAGAACAGCTTCCTGGTGCCCCAGCGCGCGGTCAGCCACAACACCAAGGGCGAGGCCGTCGCCATGTTCGTCACCGCCGACGGCAAGGTGGAGCAGCGCGTGCTCACCGCGCGCAGCAGCGTGGGCAACAACTGGCTGGTGGATGCCGGCGTGGCGGACGGCGACCGCATCATCGTGGAGGGCACCCAACTGGTGCGTGTCGGCCAGGAGGTGTCCCCGGTGGAAGTCATCATCGACGAGACCACCGGCGAGGTGCGCGAGCACAAGGAGGGGGCGCTCTCACCCGCCCAGCAGCCCCAGGGGCCAACCCGCCTGACGGCGGCCGACTGAGGGCGCCATGTCCAGCTTCTTCATCGACCGGCCCATCTTCGCCTGGGTCATCGCCATCGCCATCATGCTCGGCGGCCTGCTGGCGCTGAACACGCTGCCGGTCTCGCAATATCCGCAGATCGCCCCGCCCACGGTGCGCATCAGCGCCACCTACGCCGGCGCCGACGCGCAGACGGTGGAGAACTCGGTGACCAAGGTCATCGAGCAGGGCATGACCGGGATCGACAATCTCGACTACATGACCTCCACCTCGACCTCGACCGGCCAGGTGCAGATCACCATCACCTTCACCAACACGGCCGACCCGGACGTGGCGCAGATGCAGGTGCAGAACAAGCTGCAACTGGTCACCTCGCAACTGCCCACGGTGGTGCAGACCAACGGCATCACCGTCACCAAGTCGTCCACCGGCTTCCTCATGGTGGTGGCCTTCGTCTCCAAGGACGGCAAGCTCTCCTCCAACGACATCGCCGACTTCATCGACAGCAGCCTCGACGACACGCTGAAGCGCCTCTCGGGCGTCGGCGACACCCAGCTGTTCGGCGCCTCCTACGCCATGCGCATCTGGCTCGATCCGGACAAGCTGCAGAAATACGCCCTGATGCCGAGCGACGTGGCGACCGCCATCGAGGCCCAGAACACCCAGGTCTCCGCCGGCTCGGTGGGCGCCATCCCGGCGCGCAAGGGCCAGCAGCTCAACGCCACGGTGACCGCGCGCAGCCGCCTGCAGACCGCCGAGCAGTTCCGCAACATCATCCTCAAGAGCACCAGCTCCGGCTCGCTGGTGCGGCTCAACGACGTGGCGAGCGTGGAACTGGGCGCGGAGAGCTACACCACCACCTCGCTCTATAACGGCTATCCCGCCTCGGGCCTCGCCATCAGCCTCGCCACCGGCGCCAATGCCATCAGCACAGCGCAGGGGGTGAAATCCACCATCCAGCGCCTGTCCTCCACTTTCCCGGAAGGGCTGGAGGTGGTCTATCCCTACGACACGACGCCCTTCGTCCAGCTCTCCATCGAGAAGGTGGTGCACACGCTGGTGGAGGCCATCGCTTTGGTGTTCGTGGTGATGCTGGTGTTCCTGCAGAACCTGCGGGCCACCATCATCCCCACCATCGCCGTGCCGGTGGTGCTGCTCGGCACCTTCGGCGTGCTGGCGCTGTTCGGCTTTTCCATCAACACGCTGACCATGTTCGCCATGGTGCTGGCCATCGGCCTGCTGGTGGACGACGCCATCGTGGTGGTGGAGAACGTCGAGCGGGTGATGCAGGAGGAGGGGCTGGGGCCCCGCGAGGCGACGCGCAAGTCCATGGGCGAGATCACCGGCGCGCTGGTGGGCATCGCCATGGTGCTGTCCGCCGTGTTCGTGCCCATGGCCTGCTTCGGCGGCTCGGTGGGGGTGATCTACCGGCAGTTCTCCATCACCATCGTCTCGGCCATGGTGCTGTCGGTGATCGTCGCGCTGGTGCTCACCCCGGCGCTGTGCGCCACCATCCTCAAGCCGCACGACCCGCACGGCACGAAGAACCGCGTGTCGCGCTGGTTCAACGGCGTGATCGACAAGAGCACCAACGGCTACGGCAACGCCGCCCACACCATGATCCGCCGGCCGCGCCGCTTCGTGCTCGCCTTCCTGATCATCGTCGCCGGCATGGGCTGGATGTTCTCCCACCTGTCCAGCTCGTTCCTGCCGCAGGAAGACCAGGGCATGCTGATGACCTCGATCCAGCTGCCGGTGGGCGCCACCCAGGACCGCGCCCTGAAGGTGCTGGAGCAGGTAAAGGACTATTACCTGAACGAGGAGAAGGACGCTGTGGACGGCGTGCTCCAGGTCTCCGGCTTCAACTTCGGCGGCTCCGGGCAGAACGTGGCCATGGCCTTCGTGCGGCTGAAGGACTTCGACCAGCGCAAGGCCGCCAACATGTCCGCCCAGGCGGTGGCCGGGCGGGCGATGGCGGCGTTCCGCAAGATCCGCGACGGCAGCGTGTTCGTGCTCGCCCCGCCGGCGATCCAGGGCATGGGCCAGAGCAACGGCTTCGACTTCTACCTCCAGGACATCAACGGCGCCGGCCACGACAAGCTGATTGCGGTGCGCAACCAGCTGCTGGCGGCGGCCGCCGCCGACAAGCGCCTCGCCAACGTGCGGCCGAACGGCCAGGAGGATGAGCCACAGCTCAACGTGGACATCGACCAGGAGAAGGCGAGCGCGCTGAGCGTCGGGCTGGGCGACGTCAACGATACCCTCTCCACCGCCTGGGGCAGCCTCTATGTGAACGACTTCCTCGACCGCGGCCGGGTGAAGAAGGTCTACCTCCAGTCGGTGGCGGAGGCGCGCATGCAGCCGGGGGACCTCGGCAAGTGGTACGTGCGCAATTCCAACTCCGACATGGTGCCGTTCTCCTCCTTCTCCTCCACCCGCTGGACCTTCGGCTCGCCGCGGCTGGAGCGCTTCAACGGCGCCTCGGCGGTGGAGATCCAGGGCGAGGCGGCGGCCGGCGTCTCCTCGGGCGACGCCATGACCGCCATCGACGAGCTGATGGCCAAGCTGCCGCCGGGCTACAGCCACGAATGGGCCGGCCTGTCCAAGCAGGAGCGCCTCTCCGGCAGCCAGGCGACCGCGCTCTACGCCATCTCGGTGCTGGTGGTGTTCCTGTGCCTCGCCGCGCTCTATGAGAGCTGGTCGGTGCCGTTCGCGGTGATGCTGTCGGTGCCCATCGGCATCGCCGGCGCGCTCGCCGCCGCGCTGCTGTTCGGCCAGTCCAACGACGTCTACTTCAAGGTCGGCCTGCTCACCACCATCGGCCTCGCGGCCAAGAACGCCATCCTCATCGTCGAGTTCGCCATGGAGCGGCAGAAGGAGGGGATGGAGCTGGTGGAGGCGACCCTGCTGGCGGCCCGCCAGCGGCTGCGGCCGATCCTGATGACCTCGTTCGCCTTCATCCTCGGCGTGCTGCCGCTGGCGGTGGCGACCGGGGCGGGCTCGGGCGCGCAGAACGCCATCGGCATCGGCGTGATGGGCGGCATGATCGCCTCCACCGCGCTCGGCATCCTGTTCGTGCCGCTCCTGTTCGTGGCGGTGCGCACGCTGGTCCAGCGCCGGCGCGGGTCCGGCGACGCGCCGGCCGACGGCGCGTCCGGCGAGGGTTCGCCGGGCGAGGGCGGGCCCGGCGCGGACGCCCCGTCCGTCCCCCCGGCGGCGCCCGCCTGAGGCGCCCGCCGCCCGCCATCCGCGAAGATCCAAGCCGGCCGGAAGCCTCTTCCGGCCGGCTTTGTTTTGTCGGCGCCATGGGCGTTCGTCCATGGCGCCCGTCCAAGGCGTCCGTCCGGGCGCGCGCGGCGGCGTGGCCGCAATGTCCTTATGCCGGAACCGGCGGGGCGCCTTGCCCGGCGGCGTGTTCCTTATGGCTTTTTTACGGGCCGGCCGCGCTTTCCGCATCTCATGCTTACCGGCCCCGGCGGTAGCTTCCGCACCTCAAAAGAGGTGTCCCATGGCCGACGTCCTTTATCTTCTCATCGCAGTCGCCTTCTTCGCCCTCATGGCGCTCTACACCCGCTGGGTGGCGCAGGCCTGAAGGAGCGACCCATGTTCGACCTGATCCTCGGCGCCGCCGTCACGCTCGGCCTCGCCGCCTATCTCCTCGCGGCGCTGGTGCGGCCCGAGCGGTTCTGACCGCTCCGCCCCCAAGCCATCGCAAGACAACCCGACGACCCAACCGAAAGACCCTCTGCCATGACCTCGAACGGCTGGCTCCAGATCATCGTCATTTTCGCGGTGGTGATCCTCTCCGCCATTCCCCTCGGCCGCTTCATGGCCCGCGTCTATGCGGGCGAGCGGACCATCCTCGGCGTGCTGCTCGGCCCTGTTGAGCGCGGGCTCTACCGCCTCGCCGGCGTCGATCCCGCCCGCGAGCAGGGCTGGCTCGCCTACACCCTGTCCATGCTGGCGTTCAACGCGGCGGGCGTGCTGCTGCTGTTCGCCATCCTGCGCCTCCAGGGCCTGCTGCCGTGGAACCCGCAGGGCTTTGCCGGCCTGACGCCCGACCTCGCCTTCAACACCGCGGTGAGCTTCGTCACCAACACCAACTGGCAGGCCTATGCCGGCGAAGCGACCATGAGCAACTTCAGCCAGATGGTCGGGCTGACGGTGCAGAACTTCCTGTCCGCCGCCACCGGCCTCGCGCTCGCCATCGCCCTGGTGCGGGGCTTCGCCCGCTCGGGCGCCAAGGGGGTGGGCAACTTCTTCGTCGATGCCACCCGCTCCACCCTCTACATCCTGCTGCCGCTCGCCTTCGTCACCGCGCTCGCGCTGGTGGCGATGGGCATGCCGCAGACGCTGGACGGCTCGGTGGCGGCGACCACGCTCGACGGCGCGCAGCAGACCATCTCCATCGGCCCGGTGGCCTCGCAGATCGCCATCAAGCAGCTCGGCACCAACGGCGGCGGCTTCTTCAACGCCAATGCCGCGCACCCGTTCGAGAACCCCACCGCGCTCGCCAACATGCTCCAGGTCTGGCAGATGCTGGTGGTTTCGGTGGCGGTGGTGTTCGCCTTCGGCCAGCTCATCGGCGACAAGCGCCAGGGCCACGCCATCCTCGCCGCCATGATGATCCTGCTGGTGGTCGGCGTCGCCGTGGCCTACTGGGCGGAAGCGGCCGGCACGCCGACGCTGGCGCAGGCGGGGCTCGATCCCTCCGGCGGCAACATGGAGGGCAAGGAGGTCCGCTTCGGCCTCGCGCTCTCGGCGCTGTGGGCGGCGGTCACCACCGGCCTGTCGTGCGGCGCGGTGAACGCCATGCACGGCTCCTTCACCCCCATCGGCGGCCTTGTTCCGCTCGTGCTCATCAAGCTCGGCGAGATCCTGCCGGGCGGCGTCGGCTCGGGCCTCTACGGCATGCTGGTCATGGCCATCATCGCGGTGTTCGTCGCCGGCCTCATGGTGGGCCGCACGCCGGAATATCTCGGCAAGAAGATCGAGGCCAAGGAAGTGAAGATGGCGGTGCTGGCCACCCTGGTGATGCCGATCTTCGTGCTCGGCTTCTCGGCGGTCGCCGCCGTGCTGCCCGGCCCGCTGGCCGGTGTCGGCAACGCCGGCCCGCACGGTCTGTCCGAGATCCTCTATGCCTATGCCTCCGGCACCGGCAACAACGGCTCGGCCTTCGCCTCGCTCAGCGCCAACACCCCCTGGTGGAACACCACGCTGGGCCTCGCCATGCTGGCCGGCCGCTTCGCCTACATCGTGCCGATGATGGCCATCGCCGGCTCGCTCGTGGCCAAGACCCGGCTCGCCGCCTCCAGCGGCACCTTCCCCACCCACGGCCCGCTGTTCGTGGGCCTGCTCATCGGCGTCATCGTCATCCTCGGCGGTCTGCAATTCTTCCCGGCCTTCGCCCTCGGCCCCATTGCCGAGCAGGTGCAGATGCTGGCCGGCAAGACCTTCTGAGCGCGGGATACGGAGTTCACTCATGTCCACCAAAGCCGTCGCTTCCAAAGCCGCGACATCGCTCGCGCCCCCCGACATCCTGGTGCGTGCCGCGCTCGACGCGGTCCGCAAGCTCGATCCGCGCCTGCTGGCCAAGAACCCGGTGATCTTCGTCACCGAGGTGGTGGCGGCGCTGGTCACCGTGCTGTTCCTGCGCGACTTCGCCGCCGGGCAGCCGGTGATGTTCACCGGCCAGATCATGGCCTGGCTGTGGTTCACCGTGCTGTTCGCCAATTTCGCGGAAGCCGTGGCGGAGGGCCGCGGCCGCGCCCAGGCGGAAAGCCTGAAGCGCGCCCGCACCGACGCGGTGGCCCGCCGCATCGACGACATCAAGACCCGCGAGCGCTACGCCAAGGTCTCCGCCCTCGACCTGAAGGTGGGCGACCTGGTGCTGGTCTCGGCCGGGGAATTGATCCCCGGCGACGGCGAGATCGTCGACGGCATCGCCTCGGTGAATGAGGCGGCCATCACCGGCGAGAGCGCGCCGGTGATCCGCGAGAGCGGCGGCGACCGTTCCGCCGTCACCGGCGGCACCACCGTGGTGTCGGACGAGATCGTGGTGCGCATCACCGCCGCCGCCGGCTCCTCCTTCCTCGACCGCATGATCGCGCTGGTGGAAGGCGCCGAGCGGCAGAAGACGCCCAACGAGATCGCCCTCACCATCCTGCTGGTGGGCATGACGCTGATCTTCCTCATCACCGTGGTCTCGCTCTACGGCCTCGGCCTCTATGGCGGCACGGAACTGTCCGTCCCGGTGCTGGTGGCGCTGCTGGTCACGCTCATCCCCACCACCATCGGCGGCCTGCTCTCGGCCATCGGCATCGCCGGCATGGACCGCCTGGTGCGGCACAACGTGCTCGCCATGTCCGGCCGCGCGGTGGAGGCGGCGGGCGACGTGGACACGCTGCTGCTGGACAAGACCGGCACCATCACCTTCGGCAACCGCATGGCCACCGAGATCATCCCGGTGCCGGGCGTGTCCGAGCGCGAGGTGCTTGAGGCGGCGCTGCTCGCCTCGCTGGCGGACGAGACGGCGGAAGGCCGCTCCATCGTCGCCTTGGTGCGCGACAAACTCGGCCTCGCCACGGGCGAGGCGCCGGCGGGGGCGCATTTCGTGCCCTTCTCCGCCGCCACCCGCATCTCGGGCGTGGATGTGGACGGCCGCCGGCTGCGCAAGGGCGCGGTGGACAGCGTGCGCCGCTTCGCCGCCGAGATCGCCGGGCGCGGCCTGGTGGAGCCGGCGGAATACAATGCCGCCGTGGACCGCATCGCCCGCTCCGGCGGCACCCCGCTCGGCCTTGCCGCCGACGGGCGCCTGCTCGGCGTCATCCACCTGAAGGACGTGGTGAAGCCCGACATCAAGGAGCGCTTCGCGGAACTGCGCCGCATGGGCATCCGCACCGTCATGGTCACCGGCGACAATCCGGTCACCGCCGCCGCCATCGCCTCCGAGGCCGGCGTCGACGACTTCATCGCCGAGGCCACCCCGCAGGACAAGCTGAACTACATCCGCAACGAGCAGCGCCAGGGCCGGCTGGTGGCCATGTGCGGCGACGGCACCAACGACGCCCCGGCGCTGGCCCAGGCGGACGTGGGCGTCGCCATGCAGAGCGGCACCCAGGCCGCCCGCGAGGCGGGCAACATGGTGGATCTGGACTCGGATCCCACCAAGCTCATCGAGATCGTCGGCATCGGCAAGCAACTGCTCATGACGCGCGGCTCGCTCACCACCTTCTCCATCGCCAACGACGTGGCGAAGTATTTCGCCATTCTCCCGGCGCTGTTCATCGTCGCCATCCCGGAGCTTGGCGTGCTCAACGTCATGGGGCTGTCCACGCCGCAGAGCGCCATCCTCTCGGCGGTGATCTTCAACGCCCTCATCATCATCGCGCTGATCCCGCTGGCGCTGCGCGGCGTCACCTACACTCCGGCCAGCGCGGCGAGCGTGCTCTCCCGCAACCTGCTCATCTATGGCCTCGGCGGCATCATCGTCCCGTTCATCGGCATCAAGCTGGTGGACATGGTCGTCACCGCCATCGGCCTGTCCTGATCCCTGCCGAAGGAGGCAGACATGATCGCTCATTTGCGTCCCGCACTGGTGCTGCTGGTGCTGTTCACCCTGATCACCGGCGTCGCCTATCCGCTCGCCGTCACCGGCATCGCCCAGGGCCTGTTCCCGGCCGCCGCCAACGGCAGCCTGCTCACCCGCGACGGCGCGGTGGTGGGCTCCGCGCTCATCGGCCAGAAGACGGACAAGCCGCAGTATTTCCACCCCCGCCCGTCGGCGGCGGGGGAGGGCTATGACGCGGCCAACTCGTCGGGGTCGAACCTCGCCCCCACCTCGCAGAAGCTGAAGGAGCGCATCACCGCCGACGTGGCGGCGCTGCGCGAGGGCGGCCTCTCCGGGGCGGTACCGGCGGATGCGGTGACCACCTCGGGCAGCGGGCTCGATCCGCACATCTCGCCGGCCTATGCCTATGAGCAGGTGGGCCGGGTGGCGCAGGCCCGCGGCCTGCCGGCGGAGACGGTGCGCCAGCTGGTGGCCCGCGCCGTGGAAGGCCGCGACCTCGGCCTGTTCGGCGAGCCGCGCGTCAATGTGCTGAAGCTGAACCTCGCCCTGGACGGGGCGGCGAAGTAGTCGTTCCGCCACGCCGCGCGGCAGCGCGGCATGTCCGGGCACGACGATAAGGAGCAGGGCTTCGATCCCCGCTTTGCCGTATAAAGTGTCGCCCTCTCCCGCACGCGGGGGAGGGTCGCCGCGTTGAAGGAGAGGGGCCGGATGGCTCAGGAGGACAAGCCGCGTGCATCACCCGATGCCCTGCTCGCCAAGGCCGAGCGCGAGGGCAGGGGGCGGCTGCGCGTGTTCCTCGGCGCGGCGCCCGGCGTCGGCAAGACCTACGCCATGCTCCAGGCCGCCCGCGCCGCTTTGGCGGACGGCACCGACGTGGTGGTCGGCATCGTCGAGACCCACGGCCGGCGCGAGACCGAGACCATGGTGGAGGGCCTGCCCGTCCTGCCGCGCCGCTCCATCCCCTATCGCGGCCGGCTGGTGCCGGAGTTCGACCTCGACGGCGCGCTGGCGCGGCGGCCGAAGCTCCTGCTGGTGGACGAATACGCCCATTCCAACGTGCCCGGCAGCCGCCACCCCAAGCGCTGGCAGGACGTGGAAGACCTGCTGGGCGCCGGCATCGACGTGTGGACCACGCTGAACATCCAGCATCTGGAGAGCCTCAACGAGGTGGTGCAGCGCATCACCGGCGTGCGGGTGCGCGAGACCGTGCCGGACACCGCCGTGCAGGAGGCGGACGAGGTGGTGATGGTGGACCTGCCGCCCGACGAGCTGCTGAAGCGGCTCGGCGAGGGCAAGGTCTATGTGCAGGACACCGCCGCCCGCGCCATCGAGCGCTTCTTCAAGCCCACCAATCTCACCGCGCTGCGCGAGCTGGCGCTGCGGCGGGTGGCGGCGCGGGTGGACTGCGACCTCCTGGAGCACATGCAGGGCGGGGCCATCGACGGCCCGTGGGCGGCGGGCGAGCGCATCCTGGTGTGCGTCGGGCCGGACGCCTCGGCGCAGAAGGTGGTGCGCGAGGCCAAGCGCCTCGCCGACCTCGCCGACGCGCCGTGGTTCGCGGTCACCGTGGAGCGTCCCGGCACGCCGCTCGACATGGCGGCGCGGCAGAACGTGGACGCGGCGCTGCGGCTCGCCGAGAGCCTGGGCGCGGAGACGCGGGCGCTGGTGGGCAGCGACATCGTCGATGAGCTGCTGCGCATCGCCCGGTTCGAGAACGTCACCCAGATCGTGGTGGCCCGCGCCCGGCCGGCGCGGCTGTCGCGGCCGTTCGTGCGCACGCTGGCCGATGCGCTGGTGCGCGAGGCGAGCGGCATCGCCGTCCATGTGCTGACCTTCGCGGAGGCGGACGAGACGGTGGCGCGCCACCGCCTGCCGCCGGCGGGGCGGGTGGACGGCTATGTGGCGGCGGCCATGGCGGTGGCCATCGCCACGCTGCTGGGCGAGGAGCTGACCAAGCACGTCGCCCTGCCCAACGTCTCCATGATCTTCCTGCTGGCGGTGCTGATCCCGGCGCTGTTCTTCGGCGTCTGGCCGGCGGTGTTCGCCTCGGTGCTCTCCGCGCTGGCCTACAATTTCTTCTTCATCGACCCGGTCTACACCTTCACCATCGCCCGGCCGCACGAGGTGCTGGCGCTCCTCGTCTTCCTGGTCATCGCGGTGCTGATCTCGGCGGTGGCCGGGCGGGCGCGCGAGCAGGCCAGGGCCTCCGCCCAGAGGGTGAGGGCCGGGCGCCGGCTCTATGAGTTCACCCGCAAGCTCTCCGCGCTGGCCGACACCTCCGACATCGCCGAGGGCGCGGCGTCCGAGATCCACGCCATATTGTCCCGCGCCGCCGTGGTGCTGGTGGCCGTCCGCGCCGGCGAGCTGGCCATCGCCGCCGCCTGGCCGCCGGAGGACCGGCTGGACACCGCCTCGCTCAGCGCCGCCCGCTGGGCGTTCGAGCGCGGCGAGCCGGCGGGGGCGCGCACCGGCACGCTGCCCAGCGTGCCCTGGCTGTTCCTGCCGTTGAAGGCGCGGCAGGGGCCGATCGGCGTCATCGGCCTGGAGGCGCTGCCCAACGCGCCGCTCGATCCGGAATCCCGCGTGCTGCTGGACACCCTGGCCGACCAGACCGCCTCGGCCCTGGAGCGGGCGGCGCTGGCCGGCGAGATGGCCGACGTGCGCAGCGCGGCGGAGGCCGAGCGGGTGCGCAACATCCTGCTCGCCTCCATCAGCCACGATTTCCGCACCCCCTTGTCCTCCATCCTCGGCGCCGCCTCCAGCCTGATCGAATACGGCGGGCGCATCGACCCCGAGCAGAGCCGCGACCTGCTGGCCCAGATCCGCGAGGAGGCGGACCATCTGGACGGCATGGTGCGCAACCTCCTGTCCATGACCCGGCTGGAGGCCGGCGCCCTCGACCTGCGCCGCGACTGGGTGGACATCGGCGAGGTGGTCAACCAGGCGGTGGCCGCGGCGCGGCGGCGCGGCGCCATCCAGCATCTGGTGGTCAGCCTGGAGGACGATCTGCCCTTGGTGCGGGCCGACCAGATCCTGCTCAACCAGGTGCTGGCCAATGTGGTGGGCAATGCGGTGCGCTATGCCGGCCCGGCCGCGACCATCACGGTGGCCGCGCGGCGGGCGGGGGACAGCGTCGAGGTGTCGGTCACCGACACCGGCCCCGGCGTGCCGCCCGCGCTCATCGACCATGTGTTCGAGAAATTCGTCCGTGCCGCCTCCGATGGCACCGACCGCGCCGACGGCGGGGAGGGGGCGGGCCTCGGCCTTGCCATCGCCAAGGGCATCGTCGAGGCCCACGGCGGAACGATCAGCGCGCAGAGCCCGGCGCCGGGCCAGGCCCAGGGGCTGCGCGTCGCCTTCACCCTGCCGCTTCAACCGGACGCCGGCGCATGAACGACCTTCGCATCCTCGTGGTGGACGACGAACCGGCGATCCACCGCTTCCTCACCCCCGCGCTCTCCGCCGCAGGCTATGCGGTGGCCCGCGCCGACGACGGGGCGGGCGCGCTGCGCGCCATCGCCACCCACCCGCCGGACGCGGTGCTGCTCGACCTCGGCCTGCCGGACATGGACGGCAAGGAGGTGATCGCCCGCGTGCGGCAGTTCTCCAGGCTGCCGATCATCGTGCTGTCCGCCCGCGACCGCGAGGCGGAGAAGATCGAGGCGCTGGACCTCGGCGCGGACGATTTCGTCAACAAGCCGTTCGGCGTGGGCGAGCTGATGGCCCGCATCCGCGCTGCCCTGCGCCAGCGCAGCGGCGAGGCCCATGCGGCCGACGCGGTGCTGCGCGCCGGCCCGCTGGAGATCGACCGCCCGCGCCACCGGGTGACGCGGGACGGACAGGAGATCAAGCTGACGCCGAAGGAGTTCGAGCTGCTGGTCTATCTGGCCCGCCATCCGGGCAAGGTGCTGACGCACCGGCAGATCCTCGGCGCGGTGTGGGGGCCGGCGCATCTGGAGGACACGCAATATCTGCGCGTCTATGTGGGCCAGCTGCGCCAGCGCCTGGAGGCCGAGCCGGCCACCCCGGCGCTGATCCTCACCGAGCCGGGCATCGGCTACCGCATGGCCGAATAGGGGGCGGGCAGAGAGGCGCCTCACTTCCCGCGCGATCTGCTGTATGATCGCGCCATGCTCTGCGCCGAATGCCCCCGCTGCCACCGCCGTTCCATCATCGGCAAGCCGCCCGTCGCCATCACCGACCAGCCCGCCCCCGAGCCGCCCGAGGGCGCGCAGCTGCGCTGCGACATCTGCGGCAGCAAGAACGTGCGCATCCATCGCTTTCCCTCGCCCATCGAGGCGCTGCGCTTCGTCAACCAGCGGAGCTGACCGCCAAGGTTTCCGTGTGACCGTTCCAGCGTGACCTTTCCAGCGTGACCGTGGCAACCGAAACGGCTTTCCGGCGTTGTTGGGGATCGACCCCGCATGACTGGAACCGCCATGGCCGTATCCGAGAAGACCTCCGCAGACGTTTCGGCCCCCATCGGCGTGCATGGCGGCGCGCTGCTGCCGGGCATCGAGGTGGTCAGCTATAATCTGGAAGTGAAGGACAAGGACGGCTTCGTCGGCGACAAGGCCAGCGGCCGGGCGTTCCGTGCCTTCGTGCGCGACTGGCGGGTGAAGCTGCGCGAACTGGGCAAGGACCCGTTCGAGGAGGACCTCGACGCCCGCATCAGCAAGAAGAAGCTCGACAAGTTCCTGGCCGAGGGCGATGCGGACGGCGCCGCCGTGGTGCAGGGGGCGATCGAGGATTTCGCCCATAATCTCGCCGACGTCGTGCAGCGCTTCCTGGCCCAGAAGGCCTGGGACGGGGTGTCGCGCATCGTGGTGGGCGGCGGGCTCAGCGAGGCGCGGGTGGGCGAGCTCGCCATCGCCCGCGCCGCCGCGCTGTTGCGGGCGGACGACGTGGACGTGGAGCTGGAGCCGCTGCGCCATCATCCGGACGAGGGCGGGCTGATCGGCTGCCTGCATCTGGCGCCGTCCTGGATCTTCTCCGGCTACGGCGGGATCATCGCCGTGGACATCGGCGGCTCCAACATCCGCTGCGGCGTGGTGCGCCACAATGCCAAGAAGGACCCGGACCTGAAGAAGGCGGACGTCTGCCGCTTCGACCTCTGGCGCCATGCGGACGAAGACGGCCTCTCCCGCGAGGCGGCGGTGGACCGGCTGGTGAAGATGATCCGCGGGCTGATCGCCGAGGCGGAGGCCGACAAGCTCTCCGTGGCGCCGTTCATCGGCATCGCCTGTCCCGGCCTCATCAATGCGGACGGCACCATCGCGCGCGGGGCGCAGAACCTGCCGGGCAAGTGGGACAGCGAGCACTTCCGCCTGCCCGAGCGCATCCGCGAGGCCATACCCGCCATCGGCGACCATGACACCATGGTGGTGATGCACAATGACGCCGTGATCCAGGGCCTCAGCGCCCGGCCGTGGATGACCGAGACTGACAAATGGGCGGTGCTGACCATCGGCACCGGCCTCGGCAACGCCTGCTTCCTGACGCGGGGATAGGTCCCGGCGGCGGCGGGGGCATGGCCCCGGCGGCATTTTCGCGCTAGGACACCCGCCGTCCCGGCGCGCCCCCGTCCGCATGCGCCGGACATCCGCACCGGCGAGGACAAGGCGTGGTCAACATCAACCCCAACGGCCTGCTGCCCAAGCGCATCGCCGTCACCGGCGGCGCCGGCTTCGTCGGCTCGCATCTGTGCGAGGCGCTGATCGGGCGCGGCCACGAAGTGCTGTGCATCGACAATTTCTACACCGGCGCGCGCACCAACGTGCAGCACCTGCTCGGCCATCCGCGCTTCGAGCTGATGCGCCACGACATCACCTTCCCGCTCTATATCGAGGTGGACGAGATCTACAATCTCGCCTGCCCGGCATCCCCGGTGCACTACCAGTTCGACCCGGTGCAGACGCTGAAGACCAGCGTCATCGGCGCCATCAACACGCTGGGCCTGGCCAAGAGGCTGCGGGTGCCGATTCTCCAGGCCTCGACCTCGGAAGTGTATGGCGATCCCCAGGTGCATCCGCAGACCGAGGACTATTGGGGCCATGTGAACCCGATCGGCCCGCGCTCCTGCTATGACGAGGGCAAGCGCTGCGCGGAGACGCTGTTCTTCGACTATCACCGGCAGCACCAGATCGGCATCAAAGTGGTGCGAATTTTCAACACCTACGGCCCGCGGATGCATCCGAACGACGGCCGGGTGGTCTCCAACTTCATCGTCCAGGCGCTGCGCGGCGAGGACATCACCATCTTCGGCGACGGTTCGCAGACCCGGTCCTTCTGCTATGTGGACGATCTGGTGCGCGGCCTGATCGCCATGATGGAGAGCCCGCGCGAGGTGACCGGCCCGATCAACGTGGGCAATCCGGCCGAATTCACCATCCGGCAACTGGCCGAACAGGTGATCGCCCTGGTGGGCGCGCGCTCGCGCATCGTCGAGCGGCCCTTGCCGCAGGACGACCCCAAGCAGCGCCAGCCCGACATCACCCAGGCGCGCGAGACGCTGGGCTGGGCGCCGACGGTGGAGCTGAACGAAGGGCTGAAGCGCACCATCGCCTATTTCGACGCTTTGCTGGGCGGCGCGGCGGGCGAGCCGAAAACCGCCGCCGGGCGATAAGCGAATAGGCGATTCTGCGCGGCGGGACGCATCGCGCCGCGCGGCTGCGCCGGCGCCGAGGCCGTGTTTCAAGGTTTTACAGGGTATTGCGCCGTTCGGCGTGCCGGGCATCACGCCGTGGATGGCGGTGCGCGCGAATCCAATTGCCGCATCCCCGCCGTCCGCCGTTGCGGGCCGGACAGACGGTCGGGGAATGCGGCAAACGCGGGGACGTTCGGCCGCAGGCGGCCGGGCGTCCGGTACAATGCGCGAAATGAAGCGGGGATCAGGCCGCGGCGATGCCGGGCATATAGGCCATCTGGGCCTGCATGACCGGACCCGGGACGATCATGCCGTGGCTGACGAGCGGGAAATCCGCGAGCAGATTCCCATCTTCTCCAAGGGCATAGACCGCAAGACCGGCGGCGTAGTGCTGGTCGTTGTCGGCAATTTCCAGAGCCAGGTCGAGATCGAAGCAGATGGTGTCGGGCTCGGCCAGGAGCGCCCCCGACGAGGTGCGCAGATAGGCCTTCACCAGATACGCATGCGCCGCTTGGTTGTGTTGCATGATAGGTTCCCCGGCTGGCTCACCGCGTTCCCCCGAACGGTTAGATGAACCAGTTGTCAGAATCATAGCCGTGCCCGCCGACCCCGGCTACCGGGAAACAGTATCAAAACGGATCAAGTCCAAACGGTGGAAGGGGAAGGATGGGTACTGTTTTCCTCTCGGACCTCATTCTGCTGGTCGGCTCGGCTCTGGTTCTGCTGGGCACGGTGTCGAGTCTGCTCGCTGCCCGTTTCGGTGCTCCGATCCTCCTCGTCTTCCTGCTGCTGGGGGTGCTGGCAGGTGAAGCGGGGCCCGGCCAGATTCACTTCTCTGACTACTGGGCCACCTACCTCGTGGGCTCGGCGGCGCTGGCGGTAATACTGTTCGACGGCGGCCTGCGCATGCGCGCCTCCACCATGCGCGGGGCGCTGGCCCCGGCCGTCCTCCTGTCCACCGTCGGGGTCCTGCTCACCGCCGGGCTGGTGGGGCTCGCGGCCATACCGTTGCTGGGTTTGCCGCCGCTGGAGAGCCTGCTGGTGGGGGCCATCGTCGCCTCCACGGACGCGGCGGCGGTGCTGTTCCTGGTGCGCGCCCAGGGCCTGCGGCTCGGCCGCCGGGTGGGCGCGGTAATCGAGATCGAATCGGCCACCAACGATCCCGCCGCCGTCTTCCTCACCGTCGCCTTGGTGGAGATCATCGCCTCCGGCGCGGCCAATCCCGGCTGGGCGCTCACCGCCGGGCTGGCCCAGCAGATGGTGTTGGGCGCCGCCATGGGGGTGGCCGGCGGCTTCGGCGTCGCCTTCGTGGTCAACCGGCTCGACCTGCCGAGCGGGCTGCATCCGGCCATGGTGGTGGCGGCGGCGGTGCTGATCTATGCCGCCACCGCCATGATGCACGGCTCCGGCTTTCTCGCCGTCTATCTGGCGGGGCTGGTGCTGGGCAACCGGCCGGTGCGTTCCATCGCGGCCATCACCAGCTTCCACGACACGGTGACGTGGCTGTGCCAGATCGTCATGTTCGTCATGCTGGGGCTGCTGCTGTCGCCGCAGCGCATGGCGCAATACGTGCCGCCGGCGCTGGCGATCGCCGCCTTCCTGCTGCTGGTCGGCCGGCCGGTGGCGGTGTTCCTGTGCCTGTGGCCGTTCCGATTCTCCTGGCGGGAGAAGGCGTTCATCTCCTGGGCGGGGCTGCGCGGGGCGGTGTCCATCTTCCTTGCGACCATCCCCATGCTGGCCCAGCTGCCGGGTGCCGACGTCTATTTCAACGTCGCCTTCGTGGTGGTGCTGGTGTCGCTGATCCTGCACGGCTGGAGCCTCGTGTTCGCCGCCCGCCGGTTCGGCGTGGCGCTGGCCGAGCCGCTGCGCGAGGCGCGGCGATTCGAGATCGACCTGCCGGGGCAGAGCGAGCACGAACTGGTGGCCTATCCCGTCACCGCCGACACGCTCGCCGTCAGTTCCGGCCTGCTGCCGCTGTGGGCGCGGCTGGTGCTGGTGGTGCGCAAGGGCCAAGTGCTCTCGCCGCAGGAGGCCGGCGTGCTACGGGCGGGCGACTATGCCTATCTGCTGGCGCCGCCCCGGCGGGTGCAGCGGCTCGACCCCTTCTTCATGCCGGAGGAGCGCCCGCGCGGCGAGATCGGGGCGGGCTTTCCCTTCGCCGGCAACGTGAAGCTGGGCGACGTGGCGGACCTCTACGGCCTGTTCGTGCGCGACCAGGACCGCGTCGTCACCATCGCCGAGGCGTTCGCCGACCGCACCGACGACCGGCCGTTGCCGGGCATGCGCTTCGCCGTGGGCACGGCGGCGATCGAGGCGGTGACGGTGGAGGAGGGGCGGGTCACCCAGGCGGCGCTGCGCTTCGAGGCGCTGGGCGAGGAGGGCGTATCCGTGCCCCGGCGGCTGTGGGAGCAGGTGCGACGCCGCTTCGGCAAGGGGCAGGACCTCGGGCTGCCTTCCTGAGGCCGGACCAGGGTACGGTTTCCCTGCGGAAGGGTAATCGCGCCGGATTGGTGGCATCTGGCATCGGCGACGCCTCTGCCGCCGTGCTGACGTTTTTCCGGTGCCCCGTGCCGCGCCGACGGCCCGGTTCCGGGCGGGCACGGGGATCGAGCGGCGGGAGGAAGCCAGCATGGTGCGCCTGTTCATGCGCGGGCGGGGCGAGGGCTCCGGCCCGCAGATGCGCGACGCCACCCGCGCGCTGGCCGACATGGCGCGGCGGGTGCTGGAGCTGGACGAGGCCGCCACCGTCTCGGTGAGCGAGATCGCCTGCGGCGACCCGGCCTGCGGCGGGGCGGAGACCGTGGTGCTGGTGATGCGCGCCGGCCATCCCACCCAGGCGGCCAAGGTGCTGATGCCGGTGGCCCGTGTCACCGAGGCCGACCTGCTCGCCGCCTTGCAGCCTCTGGCGCAGATGGTGCGGACCGGCGGCTGAGGCCGGGCGAGGGCGCGCCCCGCGCAAGGATCAAGGTGCGAGAGACGGATCCGCCACGTCGCCGCGGCGGACGATGTGGATTTTGTTGCCGTCGGGATCGCGCAGATAGGCGCCGTAATAGCCCTCGCCATAGTGCGGGCGCGGACCGGGCGCGCCTTCGTCCGTGCCGCCATGGGCGAGGCCCGCCGCATGGGCCGCGTCCACCGCCGCCTCGGACGGGGCGAGGAAGGCCACCATGCTGCCGTTGCCGACGCTCGGCGGCCGCCCGTCGAAGGGCAGTTGGGCGAAGAATTCCGGCAGCCGCGTTCCGGCGATCCAGCACAGGCCGGCGGGGCCGCCGTCCGGCTCGCTCGGCCGCTGGACGAGGCCGAGCGGCGCCAGCACCGCGTCATAGAAGCGCCCGGCGCGGGCAAGATCGCTGACCCCGACGATGATGTGACTGAACATCGCGCGCTCCTTCCGCATCCCGGCCCGCCACAGCCTGGACGGCCCACGCCGGCGGTTCAAGCCCTCCGGCGCATCGGCGCCGTGCACCGCGTGGCCTTCACCTTCGGCCCGACTTGATCTAGAGCACCTCGCAACGGAGCGGCTTCCCGCGTGGGGCCGCTCGCTTTCTCGTGCAGGTGAGGCGGGCCCTCCCGGATGCAGCGTCCGGCGGCCCGGGCTTAACGATGTCCCAGTCCGCGACCTTTGCTCCCCGTTCGTCCGCGCCCGCCGTCCGGTCGCTGAACGCGATCTATTCCGCGCTGCCCACCACCATTTTCGAGGTGATGTCGGGGCTTGCCCGCAGCCACCAGGCGGTGAATCTCGGCCAGGGCTTCCCGGACGATCCCGGCCCGCTCGACGTGCGCCAGAAGGCGGCGGACGCGGTGGTGAACGGCTGGAACCAGTATCCGCCCATGATGGGCCTCATGGAGCTGCGCCAGGCGGCGGCGGCCCATTACAAGCACTGGCAGGGCCTCGCCCTCGATGCCGAGAGCGAGGTGATGGTCACCTCCGGCGCCACCGAGGCGCTGGCCGGCGCGCTGTTCTCGCTGATCGAGCCGGGCGATGAGGTGGTGCTGTTCCAGCCGCTCTATGACGCCTATCTGCCGCTGGTGCAGCGGGCCGGCGGCATTCCCCGTCTGGTGCGCCTGGAGCCTCCGAGCTGGAGCATCACCACCGAGAAGCTGGCGGCGGTGTTCTCCGAGCGCACCAAGCTGGTGCTGTTCAACAATCCGCAGAACCCCACCGGCGTCGTGCATTCGCGCGCGGAGATGCAGCTCGTCGCCGATTTCTGCCAGCGCTTCGACGTCATCGCGGTGTGCGACGAGGTGTGGGAGCACGTGATCTTCGACGGCCGCCGCCACCTGCCGATGATGGCGCTGCCCGGCATGCGCGAGCGCACGGTGAAGATCTCCTCCGCCGGCAAGATCTTCGGCATGACCGGCTGGAAGGTGGGCCTGGTGTTCGCCCAGCCGGAGCTGATGCGGGTGCTGGGCAAGGCGCACCAGTTCCTCACCTTCACCACGCCGCCCAACCTCCAGGCCGCCGTGGCCTACGGGCTCGGCAAGGAGGATGCCTATTTCGAGGACATGCGTGCTGGCCTCCAGCGCTCCCGCGACCGGCTGGCGAAGGGGCTGTCGGACCTGGGCTTCCCGGTGCTGCCGAGCGCGGGCACCTATTTCCTCTCGGTGGACCTCGCCGCCATCGACCCCAAGCTCGACGACGAGGCCTTCTGTCTCGATCTTGTGAAGACCCACGGCGTCGCCGCCATCCCGGTCTCGGCTTTCTACGCCCAGGACGCGGTGCGCTCGGTGGTGCGCTTCTGTTTCGCCAAGCAGGACGCCACTTTGGACGCCGCCTTGGAGCGCCTCGCGGGTGCATTCCGCAAGGGGATGTAACCTGCCGTAGGGGCGCCGCGCCGGCGGAGCCGCGTGGCGCGCCCTGTTGGCGGCGTTTTTTCGTCACTTTGGCCGCATTTCCACCGCTGACCATCGAAAACCTGTTCGCAGCGGCACCTGACGCAGTGTAGCCTTTCCAAAAAGCTGGGGCGGGCGAGCGGCAGGGCGTTGCGGGCATTGCCGTCGTGCGAGGTGGATATGGGTGACGTGAGGCGGGCGGGGCGCTGGCGGGTCTATCTGGTTTTCTTCTGCCTCGCGCTCGTCGCGGGGGCGGGCTGGACATGGTCCCAGGGCCTGTGGGGCAGCCGGGGCGCCACGGCGAATGCGCAGGGCCAGCAGGAGCGCCGGCCGGCGGTCGTGGTCGCGACCGTTCAGGACAAGCCCATGCCGGTGCGCGTCGAGGCGCTGGGCACGGTGGAGCCGCTGGTCACCATCACCATCCGCTCCCGCGTGGCGAGCCAGGTGGTCAAGGTGACGTTCGAGGACGGCGCGGTGGTCGCCCAAGGCGACCTGCTGTTCCAATTGGACGCCCGCGAGGTGGACGCGCAGATCCTCCAGTCCAAGGCGACGCTGGCCAAGGACCGCACCCAGCTGGAGAAGGCGCTGCGCGACGTGGAGCGCTATTCCGGCCTTGCCGCGCGCAACGCCGTCTCGCAGGTGACGCTGGACGATGCCCGCACCACCGCCGACGCCCAGAAGGCGACGGTGGACCAGGACGAGGCCACGCTGAAGGCGCTGGAGGTGCAGCGCAGCCATTATGAGATCCGCTCGCCGGTCACCGGGCGCATTGGCGTCGCCGCGGTGCGGCCGGGCGCGGTGATCCGGGTGGACGACACCCTCGCCACCGTGCGGCAGATCAAGCCCATCTACGTCGCCTTCGGCGTGCCCGAGCATTATCTCAAGGAGGTGCGGGCGGCGCAGGCCGGCGCGCAGGTGCAGATCACCCTCCAGGGCAGCAACGACATCGTGACCGGAGGCAGGATCGCGGTCATCGACAACACCATCGACCCGCAGACCGGCACGCTGATGGTGCGCGCCCTGTTCGACAATGCCGACGAGCGGCTGTGGCCGGGCACCCTCGGCGCCGTCTCGGTGATGCTGCGCATGGAGAGCGGCGTCGCCTCGGTGCCGGCGGAAGCGGTGCAGAGCGGCCAGAGCGGCACCTTCGTCTTCGTGGTGGAGAAGGACGTGGTGCACGTGCGCCCGGTCAGCGTCGCCCGCACGGTGGACGGCCAGGCGGTGGTCACCGCCGGGCTGAAGGGCGGAGAGGTGGTGGTCACCGACGGCCAGCTTTCGCTGCGCGAGGGCGCCCGCGTCGTCATCAAGGGCAGCGCGCCCGCGCCCGCGACGGGGACCTGAGCCATGTTTCCGGAGCTGTGCATCCGCCGGCCGGTGATGACGACGCTGATGATGCTGTCGCTCATCATCGGCGGCCTGTTCGCCTATCGCCTGCTGCCGGTGGCGGCGCTGCCCCGGGTGGACTTCCCCACCATCTCCATCACCGCGACCCTGCCCGGCGCCAGCCCGGAAACCATGGCCACCGCCGTGGCCACCCCCATCGAGCGCCAGCTCTCCACCATCTCCGGCATCACCTCGCTGACCTCGTCGAGCACCCAGGGCTCGACCTCCATCACCATCCAGTTCGACCTGTCGCGCAATATCGACGACGCCGCGCTCGACGTGCAGTCGGCGCTGTCCGTGGCCCAGCGCCAGCTGCCCGACGAGATGACCACGCCGCCGAGCTTCAGGAAGGTCAATCCGGCGGACGCGCCGGTGATCCTGCTGGCGGTGTCCTCCGCGACGCTGCCGCTCTCCACCGTGAACGAATATGCCGACACGCTGATCGGCCAGCAGATCTCGCAATTGCCCGGCGTCGCCCAGGTGCAGATCTTCGGCACGCAGAAATTCGCCGTGCGCATCCGCGTCGATCCCGCCGCCGCCGCCGCCCGCAACATTTCCGCCGCCGATATCCAGGGCGCGATCCAGGCGCGCGCCTCCAACATGCCCATCGGCCAGTTGTCCGGGCCGAAGCAGAGCCTGACCATCGACATGGGCCTCGCCCGGGCCGATGCGGACGTCTACCGCAAGCTGGTGGTGGCGTTCCGCAACGGGGCGCCGGTGCGGCTCGACGAGATCGCCAGCGTCACCAACGGCGTGGAGAACGAGCGCGTCGCCTCCTGGTTCAATGACGAGCGCTCCATCGTGCTGGCGGTGGTGCGCCAGCCGGACGCCAACACCGTGGCGGTGGTGGACCAGGTGCGGTCCCACCTGCCGCAATACCGTGCCCAGGTGCCGGGCTCGGTGAACATCGAGGTGCTGAACGACCGCTCGGTGTCGATCCGCGAGGCAGTGCACGACGTCCAGAAGACGCTGTTCGAGGCCATCGTCCTGGTGGTGCTGGTGATCTTCCTGTTCCTGCGCAACTTCCGCGCCACCATCATCCCCTCGCTGGCCCTGCCCATCTCCATCGTCGCCACCTTCGGCGTCATGTGGGTGCTGAATTTCTCCATCAACAACATGACGCTGCTGGCGCTGACCCTGTGCGTCGGCTTCGTGGTGGACGACGCCATCGTCGTGCTGGAGAACATCTACCGGCACATCGAGCATGGCGAGAAGCCGTTCGCCGCCGCCATCCGCGGCTCGCGCGAGATCGGCTTCACCATCATCTCCATGACGCTGTCGCTGGTGGCGGTGTTCATCCCGGTGCTGTTCATGGGCGGCGTGGTGGGCCGGGTGTTCCGCGAGTTCGCGGTCACCATCTCCATCGCCATCCTGGTGTCGGGCTTCGTCTCGCTGACGCTGACGCCCATGCTGTGCGCCCGCGTGCTGAAGGCCCCCGACCACCACAAGACGCCGAACATCGTGTTCCGCTTCACCGAGGCCATGTTCGAGGCCTGGCTCGCCGGCTATCGCCACAGCCTGGACTTCGTGCTGCGCCACCGCTTCTTCATGCTGCTGGTGACGCTGGCCACCGTGGGCATTTCCGCCGCGCTCTATGTGGTGATTCCCAAGGGCTTCTTCCCCACCGAGGATACCGGCTTCATCACCGCCACGGTGGAGGCGGCCACCAACACCTCGTTCGAGGCCATGGTGGAGCGCCAGAAGGTGGCGGCCGCGGCGGTGCGCGAGGACCCCAACGTCGCCTATCTGATCTCCACGGCGGGCGCGACCGGGGTGAGCCGCACCACCAATACCGGGCGGATGTTCATCGCCCTGAAGCCGAAGGCCGAGCGCAGCCAGAGCGCGTTCCAGATCATCCAGCAGCTGCGCCGGCGCACCGGCCAGATCCCCGGCGTCAACGTGTTCTACCAGCCGGTGCAGAACATCAACATCGGCGGCGT
This sequence comes from Azorhizobium doebereinerae UFLA1-100, assembly GCF_000473085.1. GTDB lineage: Bacteria > Pseudomonadota > Alphaproteobacteria > Rhizobiales > Xanthobacteraceae > Azorhizobium > Azorhizobium doebereinerae. The sequence goes on along the minus strand of NZ_AXBA01000016.1, from coordinate 126,326 downwards.
GAACTCCAAGAGCCAGTACCAGTACACCCTGCAAAGCTCGGACACCGCCGCGCTCTACGCCGCCGCCCCCGACCTGGAGCGGCGCCTCGCCGAGCTGCCGGGCCTGCGCGACGTGACCTCGGACCTGCAGATCTCCAATCCGCAGCTCACCATCGACGTGAACAAGGACAAGGCGGCCGCGCTCGGCATCACCGAGGAGCAGATCCGCAACGCCCTCTACACCCAGTTCGGCACCCGGCAGGTGGCGACGCTCTACACCAGCACCAACCAGTACGCGATCATCGCCGAGGCGCAGCCGCGCTTCCAGCGTGAGGCGTCCGACCTCAGCCGGGTCTATCTGCGCACCACCAGCGGCACCGTCGTGCCGCTGGAGACGGTGGCCACCATCAGCCGCACGGTGGGGCCGCTACAGATCGCCCACCAGCAGCAGCCGGCGGTCACCATCTCCTTCAACCTCGCGCCGGGCACCTCGCTGGGGCAGGCGGTGGAGCAGATCGGCGCCGCCGAGCGGGCGGCCGGCCTGCCGGCCACCGTCACCACCGGCTTCCAGGGCACCGCCCAGGTGTTCCAGGACGCGCTGGGCAACCAGGCGCTGCTGATCCTCGCCGCCGTGGTGGTGATCTACATCGTGCTGGGCGTGCTCTACGAGAGCTTCATCCACCCCATCACCATCCTGTCCGGCCTGCCCTCGGCGGGCATCGGCGCGCTGCTCACCCTGATGATCTTCGACATCGAATTGTCGGTGATCGCCATCATCGGCATCGTGATGCTGGTGGGCATCGTGAAGAAGAACGCCATCATGATGATCGACGTGGCGCTGGAGCGCCGCCGCCAGGGCGTGGAGGCGCTGGACGCCATCCGCGAGGCGGCGCTGCTGCGGTTCCGCCCCATCATGATGACGACGCTGGCCGCCATCTTCGGCGTGCTGCCCATCGCCATCGGCGCGGGCGCCGGCTCGGAGCTGCGCCAGCCGCTGGGCGTGGCGGTGGTTGGCGGGCTGATGCTCTCGCAGTTGCTCACGCTCTACATCACGCCGGTGATCTACCTCTATCTCGACCGGCTGGACCACAAGGTCAACGCCGCCATCTCCGGCACCGAGAAGCCGGCGCCGAGCGAGCATCCGGCCCCGGCGGAATAGCCGCCGGCGCCCCGCGCCCGCACCTTGCGATCCCACGCACCTGTGACCCGTGCTGGCGGTATGCCTGCGCGGCAGATCCTTCTATGGAACTGTTCTACGTGCCGTTGCATTGATTTATCGGTTATCGTGTATTAACTCGTTTTCATCGAGGTGAGCGAAATATTGAAACGCTCTAAAGTAGCGCAAGACTTGAGCTGTGCGCGAAATTGAGCGGCATTAGTTTGGAGTCGTTCAAATGACCAAGCATGACCATGCCCCCACCGCTTGGCAGCCCGAACCCCGGACCCGAGCCGTGCCGGTTTTCGACGAGAAGCTGGACAGCCGCGACCTGTTCGTCGCCTCGCGGGTGCTGACCATCACCCACGGCTCGCAGACCTACCAATTGCGGCTGACCTCGCAGAACAAGCTGATCCTGACCAAATGAGCGCGGGATCTGGTTGTAATTCGAAATCAATGCATCCACGGCGGTAGTTGTGATGGGCGGCGGCATCTTTATGCCCCGCCAAGGTTCTGTCAGGTTTTCCCCACGTGCCGAGTCACAGGCGTGACGGCGGCCGGGGAGCGAGGATGAACACCAGCGTTTTGAGCGACCTTCGCCCCGTGGGCCGCGGCGGCGGGCCCGGGAGGTGGGTCAGCTCCGATTTCGTGGATGCCGGACTGGTGCTGCCGCGCGCGCTGCGGTGCGGCGACGACCCGCCGGAGAGGCGGGCAGGGCCGGATCTTCCGGACACATGGACGCCCCCGGTGCCACAGGCGCGGCCCGATCCACGCGCGTCGCACCTCGCCACGCCGGTTCTCGCCCATCTCGACCGCGAGGGGATCACGGCGGCGCTGCTCCAGCCGGCGCGGCCCGATGGCTGGCGGGCCGTCCTCGATACCGCCGCCGCCGCGCCCGGCCGCCTGCGCGCCGTGCTGCCGTTGCCGGCGGACGGCCTGCCGGCCGCTCTGCCCCTGATGGCCGGCCATGGTCTGGCCGGCGTCACCGTCTCGCACGCGACCGGGCTGCCGGCGCGGGAGGCCTGGCGGCCGTTCCTGCTCCGGCTGGCGGCCTTCGGGCTGCATCTGCATCTCGATGTGGACCCGGACGCCTGGGAGGAACTGCTGCCGCTAGTGCTGGGCAATGGCGCCGTCGTCCGCCTCGAACTGCCGCGCGCGGCCGAGCGGCTGTGCCGCGCCTGGCGGGCGTTCCGGATGCTGGAGCGCCATGCCGCCCATCCGGACCTGTGGATCTGCTTCTCGCCGGCGCCCCTGCACCTGCGCGGCCTCGGGCGCCTGCTGGACCGGCTCCAGGAGATCGCCGGCGGGCAGCGGCTGGCCTGGTGCAGCGGCTCGCACGCCGGCCGCCGGGCCTATAGCTCCAACGAGCACCGCCTCGCGCTTCAGCACCTGCTGCCCGAGACGGGCGTGCGCGATGCCGTGTGCGGCGGCAATGCGCGGGCGCTGGCGTTCGCGGGCGGCGCGCACGCCTGGACGGCGGGAGCGGGCGAACGGCCCTGAGCCCCGCCGGCAGGGGGGTAGGGCAGGGGAGGGGCCCCGCGCCATCGGATACGGCCTTTGCGCGATCATCTGGCGGGCTTCGCGCCCCATGCGGCGCCTGGCTCCGGCCGGGGCCTTGTTTGCGCCACCTTTGCGCGGCCTTTGCCGGCGGGGCGTTTCTGCTATTGTCCGCGCCCAAATCGACCGGATCTTCATCGAGCATGGCCATATCCGCCCCGGCGTCCCAGACACGCCGGTCCTTCGCAGTGGAACTCGCGCACCGGCTGTCCGCCAGCCTCGATGCGGCGGCGGGGAGCCATGCGCGCGCCTGCCTGCTGCTCGTCATCGTGTCGCTCGCCGCCTTCCTGCCGGGCTTCGCCGCCATCTCGCCCATCGACCGGGACGAGGCGCGCTTCGCCCAGGCCAGCAAGCAGATGCTGGAGACCGGCAATTTCATCGACATCCGCTTCAAGGATGAGGTGCGCTACAAGAAGCCGGTGGGCATCCACTGGCTCCAGGCCGCCAGCGCCGCTCTGGGCGAGGCCGTGGTCGGCCCGTCCGCCCGCACCACTATCGCCTTCTACCGCCTGCCCTCGCTGATCGGCGCCATCGGCGCGGTGCTGCTCACCTATTGGACCGCGCTGGTGTTCACCTCGCGGCGCGGGGCGCTGTTCGCCGGGCTGGTGATGGCCTCGTGCGTGCTGCTGGGCATCGAGGCCCGCCTCGCCAAGACCGACGCGGTGCTGCTGTGCACGGTGATGGCCTCCATGGGCGCGCTGGCGCGGGCCTATCTGGCTCCGGCCCTCGACCGGCGCGGCTCGTTCGCCGTCGCCGCCGTGTTCTGGACCGGGCTTGCCGCCGGCATCCTCATCAAGGGGCCGATGGCGCCCCTGTTCGTCGGCCTGCCCATCGTCGTGCTGGCGGTGGTGGAGCGCTCCGGCCGCTTCCTGCTGCGGCTGCGCCCGCTGCCGGGCATCGCCTGGTGCCTGCTGCTGGTGCTGCCCTGGTTCGTGGCGATCTATTACGTCACCAACGGCGCCTTCTATAAGCTCGCCGTCGGCGTCGACATGCTGGGCAAGGTGACGGAAGGGCAGGAAGGCCACTGGGCGCCGCCCGGCACCTATCTGCTGGCGATCTGGGGCACCTTCTGGCCGGCCGTCGTGCTGGTGGCCATGGCGCTGCCGTTCGCGTGGCGGGCGCGGCGGGAGAAGCCGGTCATCTTCCTGCTGGCCTGGATCGTGCCGGCGTGGCTGGTGTTCGAGATCACCGCCACCAAGCTGCCCCATTACGTGCTGCCGCTCTATCCGGCGCTCGCCATCCTCGCCGCCCTCGCCTGGCAGCGCGGCGCGATGGTCCGGCTGGGCGCGCGCCTGGCGCCGCTGGTGTGGCTGTGGCCGGTGATGGGCGCGCTGCTGGCGCTCGCGCTCGCGGCGGGCTTCTTCTACCTGGGCGACGGGCTGGCGCTCGCCGCATGGCCGCTGCTGGCGGCGGGCGTGGCGCTGCTGGTGCTCGCCGCCCTCGCCGCGCCGGCGGCCGGGCCGCAGCCGGCCTTCCTGGTGGCCGCGCTCGGCGCGCTGGTGCTCTATTGGGGCGTCTACCAGGGGCTGATGCCGCACCTGAAGGGGGTGTGGATCTCCCAGCGCCTCGCCGCCATCGCCCGCGACAGCGGCTGCCCGGCGGACCGCATCGCCACCGTGCCCTATCAGGAGCCGAGCCTCGCCTTCCTGGCCGGCACCGACATCCGCTTCACCGATCCGATGGCCGCCGCCGACCTGCTGAAGGAGGGCGGCTGTTCGCTCGCCTTCATCGGCAAGCCCATGCTGCCGCTGTTCGAGGCCCGCGCCACCGCGCTGGGGCTGAAGATGGAGCGCGTGGAGCGGGTCGACGGCTTCGCCTATAACGGCGGCCGCATGCAGGAGATTTCCGTGTTCCGCAGCGCGGAGCCGGCGCGGTGAGCGATGCTGTGGTGACACCCCCGGCGCGCCGTCTGCGGCTGGCGGAGGACGCCCGCGTCGCCGTCACCGGCCTGTTCGCGGCGCTTGCGGTGCTGCGCCGCCGCCGGGTGCGTGGGCCGGTGCCGCGCCTGCCGCTGGACGGGCTGGTGGAGATGGCCTGCCTGTTCCTGCTGGCGGGCGGGCTGGTCGCGGCCAGCATGATCCTGGTCGATCCGTTCATTCCCGGCCTGCGGCTGCGCCTGCCCATCGGCGTGGTGCATCTGTTCGAGCGCGTCACCGAGCTGGGCCTCGGCTCCGTGGTGCTCTGGCCGCTGGGCCTCGCGCTGCTGGTGCTGCTCGGCGCCATGCCCCATCTCGATCCTTTGTACCGCCGGGTGGCGGCGTCGGTCGTGGCGCGCGTGGGCTTCGTCTTCACCAGCGTGGCCGGCGTGTCGCTGGTGGTGCTGGTGGTGAAATACGCCCTCGGTCGCGCCCGGCCCTACGAGGCGCTGCTGCTGCCCGGCCCGGATGCCCACCTGACGTTCTCGCTGTTCAAGCTCAAGGCGAGCTATTCCAGCTTTCCCTCCGGCCATGCCACGGTGGTGTTCGCGCTGGCGGTGTCGCTGGCCTTGCTGTTCCCCAAGGCCCGCTGGTGGCTGATCTCGCTCGCCGTGCTGGTGGCCGCCTCGCGCGTGGTGCTCGGCTCGCATTATCCCAGCGACGTCATCGCCGCCGCCGCCATCGCCACCACCGCCACCTTCTGGCTGGCCAAGGTGTTCGCCGCGCGCGGACTGGTGTTCCAGATCGCCGCCGACGGCACCGTGTCGCCGAAGCCCGGCCCCTCCATGCGGCGCCTGATCGCGCTTTTCTCGCCCGCGCACCGTCTGTCCGGTGCTCCCTCCGCTTCCCAAGAGGCTAGACCTTGACCTCCACTCCTGCCGGCGCCGCCGGCACGCCCCGCCTGTCCGTCGTGATCGCCGTCAAGAACGAGGCGGGCAACATCACGCCGCTGATCGAAGAGATCGATGCCGCCTTCCAGGAGCCGTTCGAGCTCATCTTCGTGAATGACGGCTCCACCGACGGCACCGCGCTGGAACTGGCGCAGGCGGCCCGCACCCGGCCGTACATGCGGGTCCTCTCGCACGTCAATTCCTGTGGAAAGTCGGCGGGCATGGATACCGGCGCCCGGGCGGCGGAGGGCGACATCCTGATCATGCTGGACGGCGACGGCCAGAACAATCCGGCCTATCTGCCGGACATGGTTCGCGTGCTGGATGAAGGCGGTCCGCGCGTCGGCATGGTGCAGGGCGAGCGCCAGGGGCGCAAGGACACGGCCTTCAAGCGCTTGCAGTCGCGCACCGCCAACCGGGTGCGGCGCGCCTTGCTGAATGACGATACCCGCGATACGGGATGCGGCCTGAAGGTGGTGCGGCGGCGCATCTATCTCACGCTGCCCGTGTTCGACGGGCTCCATCGCTTCACCCCGGCGCTGGTGAAGCGCGAGGGCTATGAGATCCGCACGCTGCCGGTGGTGGATCGTGCCCGCTGGCACGGCGTGTCCAATTACGGCTTCTTCAACCGCCTGTGGGTCGGCATCGCCGACCTTCTGGGCGTCTGGTGGCTGATCCGGCGGCGGCGCGTGCCGCAGGTCGTGGAGTGAGAACGAGATGCTGCTGGTCCAGCTGGTGCAGTCGGTCGGTGACTATCTGCACGACGTCTTCATCACCCAGCTCGATGGCTGGGTGGTCCTCGGCTTCGTCGCGCAGGTGATGTTCACGGGACGGTTCGTGGTGCAATGGATCGCCAGCGAGCGGGCGGGGCGCTCCGTGCTGCCGTTCGCCTTCTGGACCTTCTCGCTGGGCGGCGGCACCCTGCTGCTGATCTATGCGATCTATCGCCGCGATCCGGTGTTCATCGCCGGCCAGGCGCTCTCCACCTTCATCTATATCCGCAACCTGCAGTTCGCCCTGCGCGAGCGGCGCGCCAACCGCGCCGTCACCTGAGTGCCCGCCGCCCGGGGCCGGGCGGCGGCTTGGGCCGCAGTGCGCGTCAGGCGGCCGCCTGCATCTTGGCCAGGGCCTGATCGAGGTCGGCGATGATGTCCGCCGGGGCTTCCAGGCCGATGTGCAGGCGCACCGCCGGGCCTTCCGCCTGCCAGCGCGTGGCGGTGCGGTAGTCCGAGCAGTCGAACGGGATGGCGAGGCTCTCGAAGCCGCCCCACGAATAGCCCATGCCGAACAGCTTCAGCGCATCGAAGAAGGTGGCCACCGCCGCCTCCGGCACCGGCTTGAGGATCAGGCTGAACAGGCCGCAGGCGCCCGAGAAATCGCGCTTCCAGATGGCGTGGCCCGGATCGCTCTCCAGCGCCGGGTGCAGCACCCGCGAGACATAAGGCGAGGCGGCGAGCCAGCGGGCGACCTCAAGGCCGGACGCGTGGTGGCGCTCCAGCCGCACCGCCAGCGTGCGCAGCCCGCGCGAGCCGAGCGCCGCATCGTCCGGCGAGACGCAGATGCCCATGTCGCCATGGGTGGCGAGCACAAGCGTCCAGGCCTTGCCCACGGCCGAGATGGTGCCGAGGTTGAGGTCCGCATGGCCGCCCAGATACTTGGTGCCGGCCTGGATGGAGACGTCCACCCCGAAGGCGTGCGGCCGGAAAAACAGCGGCGTCGCCCAGGTGTTGTCGATCAGGGTGAAGACGCCGCGCGCGCGGGCGACCGAAGTGATCGCCGGCACGTCCTGCATCTCGAAGCTCTGCGAGCCGGGCGATTCGAGGAAGATGGCGCGGGTGTTCGGGCGGATCAGCTCGGCGATGCCGGCGCCGACCAGCGGATCGAAATAGGTCGTCTCCACGCCGAGCCGCTTCAGCGCCTTGTCGCAGAAATTGCGCGTCGGCCGGTAGGTGGTGTCCACCATCAGCAGATGGTCGCCGGCGCCGAGCAGGGAGAGCAGCGCCACCGAGATGGCCGAGAGGCCGGAGGGGGTCAGCACCGTGCCGTCGCCGCCTTCCAGCGCGGTGATGGCGGTCTGGAGGGCCTCGGTGGTGGGATTGCCGCGCCGGCCGTAGCTGTAGCGGCCGGTATGGCCCACGAGATCCTTGTAGGTCGGCGACAGCACGGTGGAGCCGCGCACCACGGGCGGATTGACGAAGCCGTCGAAGCGGGCGGGATCGAGGCCGAGATGGGCCACCCGGGTTGCCGGGGCCAGGGTGCCGTTGTCGCCGGAAGGGGACGCTGCCTCGTCGCTGGAATGGATCATGGGCCACAATTCTCCGAATTGCCTAGAACGGCATCGTGCGCAACCCGTCGGCAGCTATTGACCGTGCGGGCGCGAGCGTTTGAGATGGTTCCATACGACGTCGAGGTAAAGGACGTCGACTCCGACCGGCCGGCCGGAGGTCGGGTTGGCCACCGTCATCCCCGGTTGGGGGACCATAAGAGAAGGGACCATCCGTGAAACGCATTCTGATCGCAGCGGCGGGCGTGCTCGCTCTGAGCGCTGGCGTCGCAAAAGCCACCACGCTGGACGACGTGAAGGCGCGGGGCGCCCTGAACTGCGGCGTCACCCAGGGCCTGCCCGGCTTCTCCAGCCCCGACGACAAGGGCAACTGGACCGGCATCGACGTGGATTTCTGCCGCGCCGTCGCGGCCGCCATCTTCAACGACGCCAACAAGGTGCGGTTCACCCCGCTCTCGGCCAAGGACCGCTTCACCGCGTTGCAGTCCGGCGCCATCGATGTCCTGTCGCGCAACACCACCTGGACCATGTCGCGCGACACGACGCTCGGCTTCAACTTCGCCGGCGTGATGTATTACGACGGCCAGGGCTTCATGGTGCGCAAGTCGCTGAACATCAAGTCGGCGAAGGAGCTCAACGGCGCCTCCATCTGCGTGCAGACGGGCACCACCCACGAGCTGAACCTCGGCGACTACTTCCGCGCCAACAACATGAAGTATGAGGTCATCGCCTTCTCGACCATCGACGAGACGGTGAAGGCCTACGATTCCGGCCGCTGCGACGTGTTCACCTCGGACCAGTCGCAGATCTACGCCATCAAGCTGAAGCTCACCAATGCCGGCGACCACATCGTCCTGCCGGAGGTGATCTCCAAGGAGCCGCTCGGCCCGCTGGTGCGCCATGGCGACGACCAGTGGTTCGACCTCATCAAGTGGACCTATTACGCGCTCCTCAACGCCGAGGAACTGGGCGTGACCCAGAAGAATGCCGACCAGGAGGTCAACTCGGCCAATCCCGAGGTGAAGCGCCTGCTCGGCTCCGACGGCAAGTTCGGCGAGGGCATCGGCCTCAGCAACGACTGGGCCCTACGCGCCGTGAAGCAGGTGGGCAATTACGGCGAGATCTTCGACCGCAATGTCGGCCCGAACTCCCCGCTGGGCATCCAGCGCGGCCTCAACAAGCTGTGGACCCAGGGCGGCCTCCAGTACGGCATGCCGATCCGCTGACGCTGTTCCGGTGCCCGGTTCGCCGGGCACCGGCCTTTTGCCGACGGCGCCTGACACTCCCGGCAGGGGAGGCGGGTGCCGCGACGCCGGCCCGCCGTGACGGGCCGGCCGCATTGCTGCCCGCGCCCGCCAAGTCGCGCTCATTGCACCACGCCGCGCCTATTGCTCCCAATCATTGCCGCGCGCCTGGGCCGCGGAAGGTTCGAGCGGACCACAAGAGTCCCCGGCCGATCTTCACTCGAGGGGTAACATGACAGACGCAAGCCTGCGTGGGGGGGAACCCACCCGCCGCTGGTCGTGGACCGACCCGAAACTCCGCTCGCTGGTCCTCCAGGGCCTGCTCGGCATCTTCCTGATCGGGATGGCCTGGGCCATCCTCGCCAATGCGCAGGCGAACCTCGCCCGCCAGGGCATCGCCTCGGGCTTCGGCTTCCTCGACAATTCGGCCGGCTTCGGCATCTCCCAGACGCTCATTCCCTATTCGGAATCCATGAGCTATGGCCGCGCCTTCCTGGTCGGGCTGCTGAACACGCTGCTGGTGGCCTTCCTCGGCATCATCATCGCCACCATCATCGGCTTCCTGGTGGGCGTGGCGCGGCTGTCGGACAATGTGGTGATCAAGGCGCTGGCCTCGGCCTATGTGGAGGTCACCCGCAACCTGCCGCCGCTGTTCCAGATCATGTTCTGGTACATCGCCGTGCTGGCAGCCCTGCCGAACCCGCGCCAGAGCCTCGGCTTCGGCATCCAGCCGCTGCTGAACGCGCTGGGCGACGGCGCCGCCGCGATCGGCCTCGCCCCGCTGGGCGCGGCGCTCAAGGGCTTCGCCGCCAGCTTCGGCACGCCCGGCGTGTTCCTCAACAATCGCGGCCTCGTCATCCCCCGCCCGCTGTTCGAGGCGGGCTCGGATGTGGTGGGACTGGCGCTCGTCGCGGCCATCGTGCTGATCTTCGTGCTGGCCCGCTGGGCGAAGCGGCGCCGCGTGGCCACCGGCCAGCAGTTCCCGGTGTTCTGGACCTCGCTGGCCCTGCTCATCGTCCTGCCGCTCATCGCCGGGGCTGCCACCGGCTTCCCGGTGGCGTTCGAGAAGCCGGAGCTGAAGGGCTTCAACTTCGCCGGCGGCATCCGAGTGATCCCGGAATTCGTCGCGCTGCTGCTGGCTTTGTCCATCTACACCGCCGGCTTCATCGCCGAGATCGTGCGCGCCGGCATCGTCTCGGTGTCGAAGGGCCAGACCGAGGCGGCGGCCTCGCTGGGGCTGAAGCCGGGCCTCACCATGCGCCTCGTGGTGATCCCGCAGGCCATGCGGGTGATCATCCCGCCTTTGACCAGCCAGTATCTGAACCTCACCAAGAATTCGACGCTCGGCGTCGCGGTGGGCTATCCGGACCTGTTCGCCATCTTCGCCGGCACGACGCTGAACCAGACCGGCCAGGCGATCGAAATCATCGCCATCACCATGGCGGTCTATCTCACCATCTCCATCCTGACGACCATCGTCATGAACTGGTACAACCGGCGCGTCGCGCTGGTCGAACGTTGAGGGGGCCGCCATGGACGTTTCCGCTCCCCCGGCCGGCACCCCGGCCTCCTTCGTCTCCCCCGGCATGATCGCGCCGGAGCCCGCCCCCATCAGCACCCGCGGCCCCATCGCCTGGTCGCGGGCGCACCTGTTCGGCTCGCCGTTCCAGATCATCCTTACCCTGTTCGGGCTGGCGGTGATCTATGTGGTGGTGCCGCCGGTGCTGCGCTTCTTCATCTTCGACGCGGTGTTCACCGGCACCGGCCGCAACGCCTGCCTGCCGGAGGTGATCGGCCGTCCGGTGGGGGCCTGCTGGCCGTTCATCGGCGCCAAGTTCAACCAGATCGTCTACGGCTTCTATCCGGAGGCGGAACGCTGGCGGGTCAACCTCGTCTATCTCATCGGCGTGGTGCTGCTGGCGCCGCTGATGATCCAGAAGGTGCCGTACAAGCGCCTGAACGCGCTCCTGTTCTTCGGCGCCTATCCGGTGGCGGCCTATGTGCTGCTGACCGGCGGCAACCTCCAGCTGCGCGGCTTCCTCCTGAGCTGGGTCGGCCTCGGCCCGCTCGTCACCACGATCGGCCAGGCCATCGGCTTCAGCACCGGCTTCTGGCCGGACTATGTGATCTCGGCCCTGCTCGTCGCCGCCATCGCGGCGGCGGCGGCGCCGGTCTTCGCCGGGTCCCGCAAGGGGGCCGCGAAGACCGCGCTCGGCGCCTTCGTCATCCTCGGCGTGGTGCTGGCGGCGGTGGACATCAATTTCGGCCTGCCCTGGGTGGAGACGCGGGTGTGGGGCGGCATGCTCGTCACCCTGGTCATCGCGGTGACCGGCATCGTCGCCTCGCTGCCGCTGGGCATCCTGCTGGCGCTCGGCCGGCGCTCGCAGATGCCGCTGGTGCGCATCGCCTCGACACTGTTCATCGAGTTCTGGCGCGGCGTGCCGCTCATCACGGTGCTGTTCTTCGCCACCTACATGCTGCCGCTGTTCCTGCCCGGCCGCTTCACCATCGACGGCCTGCTGCGGGCGCTGGTGGGCGTCGCCTTGTTCGCCTCGGCCTATATGGCGGAGGTGGTGCGCGGCGGTCTCCAGGCCATCCCCAAGGGCCAGTATGAGGGCGCCCAGGCGCTCGGCCTGCCGGGCGGCCTGATGATGCGCCTCGTGGTGCTGCCGCAGGCGCTGAAGCTGGTGATCCCCGGCATCGTCAACAACTTCATCGGCCTGTTCAAGGACACGACGCTGGTGCTGATCGTTTCGATCTTCGACCTGCTCGGCGTGCTGCGCGCGGCCTTCACCGATCCGGCCTGGGCGACGCCGACCACGGTGGTGACCGGCTTCGGCTTCGCCGGGCTGTTCTACTTCGTGTTCTGCTTCGGCATGTCCCGTTATTCCATGGCGCTGGAAAAGCGCCTCGACCGCAACCGCCGCCACTGAGGGGCCCATTCATGAGCGCTGACCCCATCCTCGCCGCCGACGCGGCCCAGGCCCCCGCCACCGCCGTGGAACTCATCGGCGTCAACAAGTGGTATGGCGATTTCCACGTGCTGCGGGACATCAACCTCACGGTGAAGCGCGGCGAGCGCATCGTCGTGTGCGGCCCGTCCGGCTCGGGCAAGTCCACCATGATCCGCTGCATCAACCGCCTGGAGGAACACCAGCGCGGCAAGATCGTGGTGGACGGCATCGAATTGACCAACGACCTCAAGCGCATCGACGAGGTGCGGCGCGAGGTGGGCATGGTGTTCCAGCACTTCAACCTGTTCCCGCACCTCACCATCCTGGAGAACTGCATCCTCGCCCCCACCTGGGTGCGCAAGATGCCGCGCAAGGAGGCGGAGGATCTGGCCATGCATTTCCTCGCCAAGGTGAAGATCCCCGAGCAGGCGGGCAAATATCCCGGCCAGCTCTCCGGCGGCCAGCAGCAGCGCGTGGCCATCGCCCGCGCTTTGTGCATGCGCCCGCGCATCATGCTGTTCGACGAGCCCACCTCGGCGCTGGACCCCGAGATGGTGAAGGAAGTGCTGGAGACCATGGTGAGCCTGGCCGAGGACGGCATGACCATGCTGTGCGTGACCCACGAGATGGGCTTTGCCCGTCAGGTGGCCGACCGGGTGATCTTCATGGACGCCGGGCAGATCATCGAGATGAACGAGCCCAACGCCTTCTTCTCCAACCCGCAGCACGAGCGCACCCGGCTGTTCCTGTCGCAGATCCTGCACTGATCCGGCCGGCCCCGGTCATGGCCGGGGCCGCCGGCCCGTTCCGCCCGCATGGATCCGAACGGCGCCGGCCCGCGTTTCCCCTCCGACATCACAGGAGGAGGCGGACATGCAGGATGCTGCCGAGCGCCGCGAGGAACGCGACTTTCACACGCCTGATGCGCACGGCGCGGCGGGCGAGCCGATCAAGCCGGCCGCGCAGGCGCGCCAGGGCATCGGCTCGGGCCGGGTGCTGACCGTGCTCGGCGTCGGGCTGGCTCTGGTCATCGTCGGCTTCGCGGTCACCTATATGGGCGCGGTCTGACCGCGCCGTCGTGACACACGGCCGGCCGGCGACGATCACACGCCGATATTGTCGATGAGCCGCGTGGTGCCGAGCCAGGCCGCGGCCAGCAGCCGCACGGGCTCGCCGGAGGCGGCCAGCGGCGCCAGCGTCAGGGCGTTGCGGGCGGCCATGTAATCCACCTTCAGCCCGGCCCGGGTGACCGTCGCGCCGGCGTCCGCCATGGCGGCGTCCGGCGCAGTGCCGGCGCGGATGGCGTCCGCCGCCGCAGTCAGCGCGCGGTGGATCACCGGGGCGGTGGCCCGTTCCTCGGGGCTCAGGTAGCGGTTGCGCGAGGACAGGGCGAGGCCGTCCGCCTCGCGCACGGTGGCGCCGGGGACGACGCGGACCGGAATGTTCAGATCCGCCGCCATCTGCGTGACGACGCGTAATTGCTGGTAGTCCTTCTCGCCGAACAGCGCGTGGTCGGCGCCGGTCTGGAGGAACAGCTTCGACACGACGATGGCCACGCCGGAGAAGAAGTGCGGGCGGAAATCGGTCTCCAGCCCCAGCGCCGGGCCGGTGAGCGCCATGCTGGTGGAGAAGCCCGGCGGATACATCTCGGCCGCGTCCGGCTCCCACACCAGATCGCAGCCGACCGCGGCGAGCTTCGCCACGTCGTCGTCGAACGTGCGCGGATAGCGGCCGAAATCCTCCGTCGGGGCGAACTGGGTGGGGTTCACGAAGATGGACACCACCACCCGGTCGGCCAGCGCCTGGGCTTGCTGCACGAGGGCGATGTGCCCCGCATGCAGGGCGCCCATGGTGGGCACCAGCGCCAGCGTCTCGCCCGCCCGGCGATAGCCGGCCACGGTATCCCTGAGGTCCGCCAGGGTGCCCACGATCTTCGGCCCGCCCGCCCCCGTCACGCCCCGTTCTCGCATCGCCATCCCCCGCATCCTGTCCCGGCGAGGGGGCCTTCGCCCGCCCTCGCGCGGGGGCGGACCCTAGAGCGCGATCGGCCGGGATGGAAGCGGCCTGCCGCCATCACGGCCGATCGGCCATTCATCCCCCGGCGCACGCGGGAAGGGCAGGGGAGGAATGCGGAAATGTCCCAGGCGCCGCGCCGGGCCCGCAGGCCCCTTGGTGGCGGCGGCGGGAACGCCTATTTTGCCTGCATGAACGCAGCCAGGATTGCCGCCGGCCAGACATACGCCGCAGAGGTGCGCGCCCCGACCCGGCGCCGGTTCCCCCATGCCCGATGATCCGACGCTGCCCGCCGGCGCCGCCGCGCCGGGCGAGATCGACAGCTTCCTCGCCTCCGTCCGCGCCGTCGGCGCGCCCCGGCCCGGCGCGGGGGCGGGGCGGCTCGCCTTCGCGCTCGACGCCACCGCCTCCCGCCAGCCCACCTGGGACCTGGCCTGCCAGGTGCAGGCGGAGATGTTCGCGGTGGCGGCCGGTCTCGGCGGGCTGGAGGTGGAGCTCGTCTACTATCGCGGCGCCGGCGAATGCCGGGCCTCGCCTTATGTGCGCGAGGCGCCGCGTCTCGCGGCTTTGATGGGCCGCATCGCCTGCGCCGGCGGGCGCACCCAGATCGGCCGCGTGCTGCGCCACCTGGAGGCCGAGGCGGGGCGTTCCGGCCTCGCCGCGGCGGTGTTCGTCGGCGACGCCATGGAGGAGGATGCCGGCGCGCTGCTGGAGGCCGCCGGGCGCCTGGGCGTGCTGGGCGTGCGCCTGTTCGTGTTCCAGGAGGGGCACGATATGGCGGTGGAGCGGGTGTTCCGTGAAATGGCCGGCCTGACCGGCGGCGCGTGGTGCCGCTTCGATGTCGGGGCGGCGGATGACTTGCGCGCCCTGCTGCGCGCGGTCGCCACCTATGCGGCGGGCGGCCGGGCGGCCCTGCTGGCGGCCAGGGATGCCGGGTCGCGCCGGCTCATCGCCGCCATGTCCTCCGGCCCGGCATGAGGCGTGGACGCCCGGCCGCGGCCGCCCTGCCATATATCTTTCGGGAGCCTTGAATGGTTAGCCTTCTGGCCGGCCTGGCGCTGCTCGGCGTCGGCCTCTACGTCCTCAAGCTGTGGACCGGCATGGATGCGAAGGCGCTGTCGCTCTTCGTCATGCGCACCGGCGCCTGGCTGGCGCTCACCGGCGCGGTGGGGGCGCTCGTCACCGGGCGCATCGGCGCCGCCATCCCGCTCGCGGTCGTGGGCCTCGCCCTGCTCGGGCGGGTGAGCCCTGGCGGCAATTGGAAGGCCATGCTGGGGGGCATGTTCGGCGGCCTGTTCGGCGGGGCGCGGGCGCCCCGGGTCTCCCGCGTGCGCTCGGCGATGCTGGAAATGGAGCTGGACCATGGGTCCGGCCTGCTGTCGGGCAAGATCATCGCCGGCCCGCGGGCGGGCATGGCGCTCGATGCCCTCGACCTGCCGGACCTGCTGGCGCTGCGCGCCGGGCTCGATCCGCAGTCGCTGAGCCTAATCGAAGCTTATCTCGACCGCCGGGCGCCCGCCTGGCGTGAACACGTTCAGGGTGATGCGGGTCACGGGGATATGGGCGGTGGACGCGGCCGCGCGGCCGACACCGCGATGACCGAGGAGGAGGCCTATCAGGTTCTGGGGCTTGAGCCGGGTGCGGACGAGACGGCGGTTCGCGCGGCTCACCGGAACCTGATGAAGAAACTCCATCCCGACCAGGGCGGCTCCGGCTATCTCGCCTCGCGGGTCAATCAGGCCAAAGACGTGATCCTGCGCAGACATCGCTGAAGCTCTCTTCCGATCAGTTCCGCAGAGTCATGCAGTCGAACTTGTTGCGCTCCAGTAAACGGCAGGCCTCCTTGGCGGACTTTTCCGTCAGGCCGGCGAAACGGGCGCGATAAATGTCGGACCGGCCCTTCTCCACCTTCTCCGTATAGGGATCGGCGCCCTTGAGCGGGCCGGCGGCCTTGCCGCGCGCGGCGTCCAGCTGGGTGCGGGCCTCCTTCTCGCCGCCGAAGGCGCCGATCTGGATGATCCAGCCGGAGCGGGCCGGGGCGGCGGCCTGGGGGGCGATGGGGGCGGCGGAGGCGACGCGCACCGGCTTGGGGGCCGGCGCGGTGGCGCTCGCCACCGTTGCGGCGGGCAGCGCGACCGGGCCGGCGGCGGCGGTGCGCACGCCGGCGCTGACGCGCTGGGGCTGCGGCGCGGCGGCGGGGGCCAGCTCGATGTCGGTCGGCGGGGTCAGGGTGGAGGGCTGCGGCGTCACATAGCCGAGCACCTGGCTGTCCTGGGCGGCGAAGGTCTGGGCGGCGGCCGGGTTGTTGGCCGGGCGGCTGATGGTCATGGTCTTCACCGCCACCGGCTTGATCGGTTCGGTGGAGCCGGGCGTCGGCAGGCGGCTCGGCTGCACGCTGGCCGTGGTGACCGGGTCGGCGGCGGCATAGGCGACGCGCTGCGGCGTCGGCAGCGGCGCCACCGGCGCCGGCGCGGCTTCCGCCTGGCGCACCGGCGGGGCGGGCATCGGCCGGGGCGCGGGCTCCTCGTCGCGGGCGGCGGTCTCGACCACCTTGGGCGCGGTCCGCGCGCCGGCATAAGCGCGGTTGAAGTTGCTGGACAGGATGCCGGCCATGCGCTGGTCGCGCGAGGAGGCGCTGGACCCGCCGAGCACGACGCCGACCAGGAAGCGGTCGTCGCGGTGCAGCGAGGTGACGAGGTTGAAGCCGGAGGCGTTGGTATAGCCGGTCTTGATGCCGTCCACGCCGTCCATGCGCAGCATCAGGCGGTTGTGGTTGCCGATGGTCTCGCCGCGATACACGAAGCTGCGGGTGGAGAAGTAGCGATACTCGCGCGGGAAGCGGTCCTGGATCGCGCGGCCGAGGATGGCGAGGTCACGGGCGGTGGTGATCTGCCCCGGATTGGGCAGGCCGGAGGCGTTGCGGAAGGTAGTGTTGCTCATGCCCAGCGCGCGGGCCTTGCGCGTCATCATCTCCGCGAAGGCCGGCTCGGTGCCGCCCACCGCTTCGGCGATCACCACCGCCACGTCGTTGGCGGAGCGGGTCACGATGGCCTTGATGGCGTCCTCCACCTCGATGGTGGAGCCGGGCCGCAGGTTCAGCTTGGAGGGAGACTGCGACGCCGCCCGGGCGGAGACCGGCATGTCGCTGCTGAGCTTGAGCCGACCGTTCTCCAGCTGCTCGAACAGCATGTAGAGCGTCATGATCTTGGTGAGCGAGGCAGGATGCCGCAGCGCGTCGGCATTTTCCTCGTACAGGATCTTGCCGGTATTGCCGTCCACCACGATGGCGGCGGTGCCGCGACGCCAGCCGGCATATTCGTCGGTGGTCGTGGAACGCGAACTGGCCTGGGCGGCGCGGGACTTCTTCGGCTTCGCGTCCGCACCTGTCGCCATCACCGTCATCGCCGCCACGAGCGTTGCCGCCACGAGGGTCTTGGTGAGTGGGGTGCTGATCGCGAAATTCATGAAACCGTTCCGTCTGCCGGCCCGCGGGGGGCGCCTCTGGTGCATTGCGGCAACGTTCAAGCCACGTGTCCTGCCACATGTCGCTTGCCGCCGGCCGACCCTGCCAGGGGAATTGACTGGGGAAACAGCCTAAGAAGCGGCGGTTACTAAGGCGTAAACCTGGCATTGCATGCCATATTGTGCGCTGCACAAAATAACTTGACGTTCATGGTGCAGTGCACGATATTGCCTGCGGCGGGGGGGAATCCCGCTTGGCGGTCCGCGTCGGGCCGTCCGTCGGCAACAGGATGGAGACACTCAATGGTTCAGGGACCTGTGGATTTCCAGAAGCTCGGCAAGGAAAACGTGGATCTGGCGATGTCCAGCTTCGGCGCCTTGTCGAAGGGCGCTCAGGCCATCGCGATCGAGGTGGCGGACTACACCAAGAGCTCGTTCGAGCTGGGCACGGCGACCCTCGAGAAGCTGCTCGGCGCCAAGACGCTCGAGCAGGCGGCCGAGATCCAGCAGAGCTACCTCAAGGGCGCCTACGAGGCGCTGGTGGCGGAAAGCTCCAAGCTGGGCGAGCTGTATGCCGGCCTCGCGAAGGAGGCCTACAAGCCTTACGAGGCGGCGTTCGCCAAGGTGCGCGGCTGATCCTGCGCCGTCACGACCAGCGAAGGGCCCCGCGCGGGCCTTTCGCCAGGCTGGCATCGCGCGTGCGGTGACGGCCTTTTTCGGCCTTCCGGGCCCGGTTGCTCTGGCGCTCGGGGTCGCTGCTTCCTATTATTCGGCCAGCGCCATGGTGGCAGACCGTTCGCGGTCGCGGCGGCCGGATAGGGCGCAGATGCCGATGATGACAGTACGAAGCATGGTTTCCGACGTGTCCGTTTCTCCCATGCGCCGGCCACGGGCCGCCGGGGATGACGACAAGACACGTCGCGGCAACGGCGGTCCAGGGACCGCGGTGATCACGCGCACCAAGCCGCAGGTCAAGCGGCCCAGCCTGTATCGCGTGCTGCTGCTGAACGACGACTACACCCCCATGGAATTTGTGGTGCATGTGCTGGAGCGGTTCTTCTCCAAGAACCGCGAGGAAGCCAACACCATCATGCTGCATGTCCACCACCACGGCGTGGGCGAATGCGGCGTCTTCACCTACGAAGTGGCGGAGACCAAGGTCACGCAAGTGATGGATTTCGCGCGCAAGCACCAGCATCCTCTTCAGTGCGTCATGGAGAAAAAATGAGGGGGTAGTGCGTGGATTTTCCACGCCCGCCGCTTCATCCCGGCGCTTATGGTTGCTTAAGGGGCTTGCGCGGGGGGGAGGTCGGTACGAAGTTTTACGGAGCGCGTGCACGTTCGACGTCCCCGGACCGGCCGGGATTTCGGGCGAGGCACGAGATAGAGGTGTCGATGCCTACATTTTCCCGCAGCCTCGAACAGTCGCTCCATCGCGCACTGGCTCTCGCCAACGAACGCCATCACGAATATGCGACGCTCGAGCATCTGCTGCTGTCCCTGGTGGACGATCAGGATGCGGCCGCGGTCATGCGCGCCTGCAACGTCGATCTCGACAAGCTGCGCCGCAATCTCGTCGAATATGTCGATACGGAACTGGAGAATCTGGTCCAAACTGGCGGGGATGACTCCAAGCCGACCGCCGGCTTCCAGCGCGTGATCCAGCGCGCGGTCATCCATGTCCAGTCCTCCGGCCGCGAGGAGGTCACCGGCGCCAACGTGCTGGTCGCCATCTTCGCCGAGCGCGAGAGCCATGCCGCCTATTTCCTGCAGGAGCAGGACATGACGCGGTACGACGCGGTCAACTACATCTCCCACGGCATCGCCAAGCGTGCCGGCATGTCCGAGAGCCGCCCGGTCCGCGGTGCCGAGGAGGAGACCGAGACCAAGTCCGGCGAGGACACCAAGAAGAAGGCCGACGCGCTCGACGCCTATTGCGTGAACCTCAACAAGAAGGCGCACGAAGGCAAGATCGACCCGCTGATCGGCCGCCATGCGGAGATCCAGCGCACCATCCAGGTGCTGTGCCGCCGGCAGAAGAACAACCCGCTGTTCGTGGGCGACCCCGGCGTCGGCAAGACCGCCATCGCGGAAGGGCTCGCGCGCCGCATCATCAATGGCGACGTGCCCGAGGTGCTGGCCACCGCCACCATCTTCGCGCTCGACATGGGCGCGCTGCTCGCCGGCACCCGCTATCGCGGCGACTTCGAGGAGCGCCTCAAGCAGGTGGTGAAGGAGATCGAGGCCTATCCCAACGCCATCATGTTCATCGACGAGATCCACACCGTGATCGGCGCCGGTGCGACCTCGGGCGGGGCGATGGATGCCTCCAACCTGCTGAAGCCGGCGCTGGCCTCCGGCACGCTGCGCTGCATGGGCTCGACCACCTACAAGGAATACCGCCAGTATTTCGAGAAGGACCGGGCGCTCGTCCGTCGCTTCCAGAAGATCGACGTGGCCGAG
Source organism: Azorhizobium doebereinerae UFLA1-100 (assembly GCF_000473085.1). Taxonomy (GTDB): domain Bacteria; phylum Pseudomonadota; class Alphaproteobacteria; order Rhizobiales; family Xanthobacteraceae; genus Azorhizobium; species Azorhizobium doebereinerae. The sequence continues at coordinate 106,408 of NZ_AXBA01000016.1, read as the reverse complement.
CCGACCGTGCCGGACACCATCGAGATCCTGAAGGGGCTCAAGCCCTATTTCGAGGACTACCACAAGCTGCGCTACACCAACGAGGCCATCAAGGCCGCGGTGGAACTCTCCGCCCGCTACATCCACGACCGCAAGCTGCCGGACAAGGCGATCGACGTGATCGACGAGAGCGGCGCGGCGCAGATGCTGCTGCCCGAGGCGCGGCGCAAGAAGACCATCGGCCTCAAGGAGATCGAGGCCACCGTCGCCACCATGGCGCGGATCCCGCCGAAGTCCGTCTCCAAGGACGATACCGAGATGCTGTCCAACCTGGAGACGACCCTGAAGCGGGTGGTCTACGGCCAGGACAAGGCCATCGAGGCGCTGGCGGCCTCCATCAAGCTCGCCCGGGCGGGCCTGCGCGAGCCGGAGAAGCCGATCGGCTCCTACCTGTTCTCCGGCCCCACCGGCGTCGGCAAGACGGAAGTGGCCAAGCAGCTCGCCTCCATCCTGGGGGTGAACCTGCTGCGCTTCGACATGTCGGAATATATGGAGCGCCACACGGTCTCCCGGCTCATCGGCGCCCCTCCCGGCTACGTGGGCTTCGACCAGGGCGGCCTTTTGACCGACGGCGTCGACCAGACCCCGCATTGCGTGCTGCTGCTGGACGAGATCGAGAAGGCCCATCCGGACCTGTTCAACATCCTGCTCCAGGTCATGGACCACGGGAAGCTCACCGACCACAACGGCAAGTCGGTGGATTTCCGCAACGTGATCCTCATCATGACCACGAACGCGGGCGCCGCGGACCTGTCCAAGGCGGCCTACGGCTTCACCCGCAACAAGCGGGAAGGCGACGACATCGAGGCCATCAACCGCACCTTCGCGCCGGAATTCCGCAACCGGCTCGACTCGGTCATCACCTTCGCCCACCTCTCGACCGACGTGATCGGCCTGGTGGTGGAGAAGTTCGTGCTCCAGCTGGAAGCCCAGCTCGCCGACCGCAACGTGACCATCGGCCTGTCCGACGAGGCCACGCAGTGGCTGGTGGAGAAGGGCTATGACGAGCAGATGGGCGCCCGCCCCATGGGCCGGGTGATCCAGGAGTACATCAAGACGCCGCTGGCGGACGAGGTGCTGTTCGGCCGGCTGAAGAATGGCGGCCACGTGCTGGTGGTGGTCGAGGGCGAGGGCCGCGACAGCAAGCTCGGCTTCGACTATCAGGATGGCCCGATCACGCCGAAGCCGGACAAGATCAAGCCGGTGGCGGTCAAGCGGGCGCCGCGCAAGCGGGCCGCCCCCCGCACCGCCAAGGACAACGGCAAGCCCGGCCCCAAGGGCAGCCCGAAGTCGGGCGGTCCCTCGGGCGGCCCGCGTCGCGGCAGCCATGTGCCGAAGGTGCCGCTGGTGAAGGCCTGAGCCACATCCGGCATGCGGACCATGGGATCGAACGGGGCGGCTTCGGCCGCCCTTTTCATATACGCGAACGCCACCCTGGATTGCGTGAAGTTATAGTGATGCCCTGAGATTGAGATTGTTTCCCTTGAGGCAGGGTGACAGCATGCGGCCGGCATCCGCCGCCTGGGGGTCTTGCATGCAACGCATTCTGGAAGTGACGGCCGTGCATCTCGCCGTCCTGAAGAGCCATCCGCCGAAGATCCATCTCGTTGCCACCGGGCATGTGCCGACGTCGGGGTGGCGCAACCCTGCGCTCAATCCGTGGTTCTACATCGCCCCGCCTAAGGACGGGGTCCAGGACTTCGACTTCACGGCCGACGAGCCCGTGGGGATCGTCTCCCAGGTGATCGTCCCGGTGACGGCGGAGGTGCTGATCGACCGCGATCCCGCCACCTATTGGGGCCCGGATGCGCCTTTGCTGGGCGTGCGCATCCATGCCCGGATGAACGCGCTGGAAGCGACCTTCGAGGGGGGCGGCGCCGGAGACGCGAAGGTGCTGTCCGACCGCTGGGTGCCCTGGCCGCTGGCGCTGGCGGATCTGGGGGACGGCCTGCCGGATCTGTTCCCGCCCGGTCCCGCCGCGTCCCCGGCCGATGCGGTTTCCACGCTGATCGGCAAGGAATTGCGAGTTTACCATCCCGGCGATCCGCTGACGCTCGACTGGCGCTCGAACCGGGTCAACATCCAGGTGACGCCGGATACGCGGCGTATCCTCTCCGTCTCGTTCGGCTGAGCGGGCGCGTCCCGTCAGCCGCCTGTTGCCGCCTCTTCCGCGCCGCCCTCGAACGCAGCGCGGGTGAGGCGGTAGAGGACGTGGCGGCGCAGCCGGTGGCCCGCCGGCACGAGGGGGTGGTCGAAATTCTCGCGCGGGTCGTGGGTCATGTTGAGGCGCCGCATCACCGCCTGCGAGCGCGCGTTGGCGGGCACGGTGAGGGCGATGACCTCGGCCAGCCCGAGCCGGCCGAAGCCGTCCCTCAGGCTGAGGCGGGCGGCCTCGGTCACATAGCCCCGGCCCCAGAAGCGCTTCTGGATGCGCCAGCCGATCTCCACCGCCGGGGTGAAGGCGGCGGCATAAGGCACGTGCACCAGCCCGGTATAGCCGATGAAGGGCGCCACGCCGGGCACCTCGATCACCCACAGGCCGAAGCCGTGTTCGGCGAAATGCCGGGTGATGCGGTCCGCCACGGCATCGCTGGCGGCGCGGTCCGGCACCGGCATCAGATGCTCCATCACCACGGGGTCCGCCTGCATGGCGGCCAGGCCCTCGCGATCCTCCGGCCGCCATTGCCGCAGGCGGACACGCGGACCCGCGAGGTCCTCGGGCGGCGGCGAATAGGGCAAGTCGAGCATGGGAAAGCTCATGGCATCAGCTCCGCTTGCAGCCGGTCCGCCACCGGATGGGCGACGAAGGTGGCGTCGTCCACCGCCGCCACCGGGCGGATGCCGAGGCTGGAGGTGAGGAAGATCTCGCTGGCCTGGGCCAGATCCTCCAGCGTCAGCGGGGCTTCCCGCGCGCCGCGCGCCAGCAGGTCGGCGCGCATCACGCCGGGCAGGGCGCCATCCGCCACCGGCGGCGTCAGCAACGCGCCGTCGTGCACCACGAACAGGTTGGCGATGGTGCTTTCCGCCACCCGCCCCCGTGTGTTGAGCAGCAAAGCGTCGTCGCACCCGCGCTGCTGCGCCTCTTGGCGGGCGAGGATATTATCCAGATAGTTCAAAGACTTGATGCGAGCGAGCGGGGAGTGCTCGTTGCGCCGGGTGACGCGCGCCACGCACAGCCGCGCCGGGCCGGCGGGCGGGGCGAGGGCGGCGGCGGTGACCAGCAGCGTCGGGGCGGGCGCGGCCGGTGGCAGCACGCCGCGCGGTCCTTCGCCGCGGGTCACGGTGAGGCGCAGCACGGCGTCGGCAAGGCCGTTCGCCTCAAGCAGGGCGGCGGTGATGGCCGGCAGGTCGAAGACCGGGAGCGGGAGGCCGATCACCCGCGCACCCTCCGCCAGCCGGGCCAGATGGGCTTCCAGTCGCCGCGGCGCGCCGTGCCGCACGGCCAGCGTCTCGAACAGGCCGTCGCCCAAGGTGAAGCCCCGGTCGCCGGGGGCGATGCGGGCGGCGGCCGCGTCCACCAGGGCGCCGTTCAGCCAGACATGCATGGTCTCTCTCCCGTTACAGCCTGGAGCAGCGGCGCGATCTTGGTGAGGCTTTCCTCATATTCGGCGGCGGGGTCGCTGTCCGCGACGATGCCACCGCCCGCCTGCGCCACCAGCGTGTCGCCGCAGCGGGTGAGGGTGCGGATGACGATGGAGCTGTCCATGGCGCCGTCGAAGCCGATCCAGGCGATGGCGCCGCAATAGACGCCGCGGGGCTCCGGCTCCAGCTCGTGGATGATCTCCATGGCCCGCACCTTGGGCGCGCCGGTGATGGAGCCGCCGGGAAAGCAGGCGCGCAGCAGGTCCACCGCGCCGAGGCCCGGCCGCAGCCGCGCGCGCACCTCGGACACCAGGTGATGCACCGAGGCGAAGCTCTCCAGCGCGCAGAGCTGCGGCACCCGTACGCTGGCGAGCCGTGACACACGGCCGAGGTCGTTGCGCATCAGGTCCACGATCATCAGATTCTCGGCCCGGTCCTTGGCGCTGGCGAGGAGCGCGGCGGCGAGCGCGGCGTCCTCCGCAGCCGTGCGGCCGCGCGGCCGCGTGCCCTTGATGGGCCGCGTCTCCACCGTGCCGTCCGCCTCCAGCCGCAGGAAGCGCTCCGGCGAGGCGCTGATGACGGCAAGGTCCGGCCCGCAGGCGAGCAGCGCGGAGAAGGGCGCCGGGCTCAGGGCGCACAGCCGGCGGTAGAGGTCGAGATCGGAGAGGCCGGGCGGGCGCGGCGCGCTGAAGCGCTGGGTGATGTTGGCCTGGAAGACGTCGCCGGCATGGATATAGGCCACCGTGCGGGCGATGCGGGCTTCCACCTCGGCGCGCGGCAGGTCCGGCGTCCAGCGCGACACGGCGCTCCAGTCGAGCGGGGGCGCTTCCACGGGCAGGGCATCGAGGCGCCTCAGCAGCGCGTCCGCCCGCTCCGATGCCCGCCGCGCCCGCGCCTCGGCCGTGCGCTCCGGCAGGCCGGAACTGAGCAGAAAGGCCCGCCGCTCGGCATGGTCGAAGGCGATCACCAGATCATAGAGACCCATCACCATGTCGGGGATCGGCAGGCCCGGGCGCGGCGCGGGCAGCCGCTCCAGGTGGCGCCCCATCTCATAGGACAGGAAGCCGATCGCCCCGCCGGCGAACGGCACCGGGGCATCGCCGGGCAGGGCATGGGCGGCGAGCGCCTGCGCCAGAACGGTGAGGGGATCGCCCGCCACCGGGCGTCCGTCGCGCGTGGTGCCCGTCGCGTCTGCCCGCAGCACCGTGAACGGCTCGGCGGCGATATAGGAATAGCGCCCGCGCCCGGTATCCGCCGCCGCGCTGTGCAGCAGCGCCGCCATGGGATCGCCGGCGAAGGCGTGGAACAGCCGGACGGGGTCGTCATAGGCGAGGGGCACCACATGCACGGACGGCGGGTCTCCGGAGCAGCGCGATTTGCACCGCGCGTGCCCTAGCATATCGGCGGCCGCCTGACCGCGCTGCCTTGAGGCGATCCGGCGCGGAATGCCCCTGGGCGCCGCGAGCGACACCGGAGCGCCCTTCGGGCCCCGCCGCAAGGCCGGGCCGCGAGCCATGCGTCACGATGGCTCCCGCCGCCGGTGCCCGGATGCTACAGGAGAGGCATCCCCCAGCGGCATCTCCGCCGCCCATCCCCGAAGCCGCGCCCATGCTTGACACCACTTCCGAGCCGAGCCCGCCCGCGCTCCATGGCTGGCCCTATTGGGCGCTCCAGGGCATGCGGGGGGGCGGTTTCCGTTCCTCTGCTGGTGCTCATCGCCTCCTACATCGGCTTCGGCGGCCTGCTGCAAGGGGTCGGCTTTCCGCTGCTGCCCGGCATGCTCTCCACGATCCTCATCTGGGCCCTGCCGGCCCAGGTGATTCTCGTCGGCGGACTGGCGGCGGGCACCGCCCTGCCGGCCATCGCGCTGGCAGTGGGCCTGTCCTCCATCCGCCTGCTGCCCATGGTGGTGGCGCTGGCGCCCGTGGCCCGCGGACGGCACCGTTCCGTCTGGGCGGAGATCTGGTCTTCCCATTATGTGGCCATGACCATGTGGGTGGAGGGCATGCGCCTGCTGCCCAAGGTGCCGGCGGAGGGGCGGCTGCCCTACATGCTGGGCATGGGCAATGTCTATGTGGGGGTGAGCACGCTTTCCACCTGGATCGGCTTCGAACTGGCCGGCGGGCTGCCGGCGCCGCTGGCCGGGGCGCTGCTGTTCCTGACGCCGGCCTCCTTCACCATCCTCATGGTGCGCGGCTCGCGCACGGCGCTGGACTGGATGGCGCTCGGCTTCGGCCTCGTCTCGGCGCCGCTGGTGGCGGGGCTCGGCGGCGGCATGGACCTGATGATCGGCGGCGTCGGCGGCGGCACGCTGGCCTATGTGGGCGCGCGCCTCATGAAGCGGAGGAAGGCGGCGTGATCTACGACAACGCCTGGGTGGCCGCGCTCATCGTCATCTTCGTCGGCTTCCTGCCCACCGAGGTCTGGCGCTGGCTCGCCGTCTTCGCCGGCCGGCGGGTGGAGGCGGGCAGCGAACTGTTCAACTGGATCAAGGCGGTGGCGACGGCGCTGCTGGCCGCCGTGGTGGGCCGCCTCGTGTTCGTGCCCACCGGGGCGCTGGTGGGCGTGCCGCTGGGCCTGCGGCTCGCGTCCGTGGCGGCGGGCGTCCTCGCCTTCCTGCTGATCCGCCGCTCGGTGCTGGCGGGCGTCGCGGCGACCCAGGCGGTGCTGCTGGGCGGCATCTGGTGGCTGGGCATCGGCTGACCGCCTGAAAACAAAAGGGGCGCCCGAAGGCGCCCCAGTCTGGGAGAGACCCGAAGGTCGAACCCGAAGGTCGAACCCGAACGTCGAACCCGGAGGCGCCGGCCCGCAGGCCGGCACGCGGCGGATCAGACCGAGTAGTACATCTCGAACTCGACCGGATGCGGGGTCATCTCGAAGCGAGCGACTTCCTTCATCTTGAGCTCGATGTAGGACTCGATGAAGTCCTTCTGGAACACGTCGCCCTTCAGCAGGTAGTCGTGGTCCTTGGCGAGCGACTCGAGCGCCTCGCGGAGCGAACCGCAGACGGTCGGGATCTGCTTCAGCTCGGCCGGGGGCAGATCGTACAGATCCTTGTCCATGGCCGCGCCGGGATCGATCTTGTTCAGGATGCCGTCCATGCCGGCCATGAACAGGGCCGAGAAGGCGAGGTAGGGGTTCGCGCCTGGATCGGGGAAGCGAACCTCGACACGCTTGGCCTTCGGGTTGCTGGTGAACGGGATGCGGCAGGACGCCGAACGGTTGCGGGCCGAATAGGCCAGCAGCACCGGGGCCTCATAGCCCGGGACCAGGCGCTTGTAGGAGTTGGTCAGCGGGTTGGTGAAGGCGTTCAGCGACTTGGCGTGCTTGATGACGCCGCCGATGTACCACAGGCACTCCTGCGACAGGTCGGCATACTTGTCGCCGGCGAACAGCGGCTTGCCGTCCTTCCAGATGGACTGGTGGACGTGCATGCCCGAGCCGTTGTCGCCATAGACCGGCTTCGGCATGAAGGTGGCGGTCTTGCCGTAGATGTTGGCGACCTGGTGGATGCAGTACTTATAGACCTGCAGGTGGTCGGCCATGGTGACGAGCTGGCCGAACTTCAGGCCGAGCTCGTGCTGGGCGGACGCCACCTCGTGGTGGTGCTTCTCGACCTTCGCGCCCATCTTGGCCATGGAAGCGAGCATCTCGGAGCGCATGTCCTGGGCGCTGTCGAGCGGGGGCACCGGGAAATAGCCGCCCTTGGTCTGGATGCGGTGGCCGAGGTTGCCGCCTTCATAGTCGGTGTCGCCGTTGGTCGGCAGCTCGATGGAGTCCAGCTTGAAGCCCGTGTTGTACGGGTCGGCCTTGAACTTCACGTCGTCGAAGATGAAGAACTCGGCCTCGGGGCCGAAGAACACGGTGTCGCCGATGCCGGTGGACTTCAGATAGGCCTGGGCCTTCTTGGCGATGCCGCGCGGGTCGCGGCCGTAGGGTTCGCCCGTGGTGGGCTCGAGCACATCGCACACCACCGAGAGGGTGGTCTCGGAGAAGAACGGGTCGATGGTGGCGGTCTCGACGTCCGGCATGAGCAACATGTCGGACTCGTTGATCGCCTTCCAGCCGGCGATGGAGGACCCGTCGAACGCCTGGCCTTCGGCGAAGAACTCGTCGTCGACCATGGTGATGTCGAAGGTCACGTGCTGCCACTTGCCGCGCGGATCCGTGAAGCGCAGGTCAACGTATTTCACGTCGTTCGACTTGATGAAGTCGAGGACTTCCTTGGCCGTTTTCATTTGGGTAAACGCCTTTCCTGAAGGTAAAGGTAATGGCTGACGGAGATTAGATCGCGTCGAGGCCGGTTTCGCCGGTGCGGATGCGGATGGCTTCCTCGATGCTGGACACGAAGATCTTTCCATCGCCGATGCGGCCGGTCTGGGCAGCGCGGAGCAGGGCCTCCACTGCTTTCTCGACCATATCGTCGGCGAGCACGACCTCGATCTTCACCTTCGGGAGAAAATCCACCACGTACTCGGCGCCACGATACAGCTCGGTATGGCCCTTCTGGCGCCCGAACCCTTTCGCCTCGGTAACTGTGATACCCTGGAGGCCGACTTCCTGGAGGGCCTCCTTCACTTCATCGAGCTTGAAGGGCTTGATGATCGCCTCGATCTTCTTCATGCGCTCCGTCTCCCGTGGCCCGTCCTCTCCGCCGATCGGCCGAGCCGCAGTCTTGTAAGCACGATATATGCCAGCCGCGCCATTGCCGGATTCGCCGCAGCTGTGGATGGCTGGAAGTGCCTATCCCGTAGGCGTTAAGGCTAAAAATTATGCAATTTTCTGCTGAGCAATCGCCCGTGTTTGGGTGTGATTTAGGCAGTGCCGGCAGGGCCCGCGGATGATCGAACTGCTCGATCCACAGGAGATGGGGCGGGCCGATCGGCTGGCCGTGGAGTGGGGTACCGCCGGCATCGTTCTGATGGACCGCGCCGGCGCGGCCGTGGCGGATGTGGTGGCGCGCCGCCCCCTGTCTACGCGAATCACCATTCTCTGCGGCCCCGGCAACAATGGCGGCGACGGTTTCGTGGCCGCGCGGGTTCTGGCGCAGCGCGGCTATCGCGTCCGCCTGGCCCTGCTCGGCCAGCGCGAACGGCTGGCCGGCGACGCGGCGCTGGCGGCGGCGCGCTGGACCGGCCCGGTGGAGGAGGCTGCTGCCTGCGAATTAGGCGACGCCGACCTCATCGTCGATGCGCTGTTCGGCGCCGGGCTCGCCCGCGACCTCGACGGCGCCGCGCGCGCCCTGGTGGAGCGCATTGCGGCGAGCGGCAAGCCGATCATCGCGGTGGATTTGCCGTCCGGCATCGACGGCGCCACCGGCGCCGTCCGGGGCGCGGCGGCGCAGGCGGTGGAGACGGTGACCTTCTTCCGCCGCAAGCCGGGGCACCTGCTGCTGCCCGGCCGGGCCTTGTGCGGCAAGGTGCGGGTGGCGGACATCGGCATCCCCGAGGCGGTGCTGGGCGAGATCCGCCCGGCCACCAGCGTGAACGGGCCGGGCCTGTGGCGGGCCGCTTTTCCCATCCCCTCGGCCACCGGGCACAAATATGCCCGCGGCCATGCGGTGGTGGTGAGCGGCGGGCCGTGGACCGCCGGCGCCGCGCGGCTCTGCGCCCGCGGCTGCCTGCGGGCCGGGGCGGGGCTGGTGACGGTGGCTGCGCCCGAGGCGGCGCTGCCGCTGCATGCGGCCTCCTATGCCGCGCTGATGATCCGGCCCGGCGGCACCCCCGAGGAGCTGGCGCATCTGCTTGAGGATGCACGACTTTCCACCGTCGTGCTGGGGCCGGGGCTGGGCGTGGGGGAAGAGACGCGGGCGCTCGCCACTGCGGCGGCGGGGCCGGGGCGCGCGGTCGTGCTGGATGCCGATGCGCTGACCAGTTTCGCCGGTGATCCCAAGGCCTTGGCGGCTCTGATCGCGACCGCGCGGGGGGCGGTGGTGACGCCGCACGAGGGCGAGTTCGCCCGCCTGTTCGAGGGCTCGGGCCTCATCCCGGCCGGTGCCGACAAGCTGCGCCGCGCCCGTGCCGCCGCGCAAGCCCTTGGCGGCGTTGTGATTTTGAAGGGTGCCGACACTGTGGTGGCGGCGCCGGACGGGCGGGCGGCGATCGCCGAGAATGCCCCGCCCTATCTGGCCACGGCGGGGGCGGGGGACGTGCTGGCGGGCCTCGCCGGCGGGCTGCTGGCGCAGGGCATGGCGCCCTATGAGGCGGCGGCGGCGGCGGTCTGGCTGCATGGCGAGGCGGCCCGCGTCGCCGGGCCGGGGCTGATCGCCGACGATCTGCCGGAGGCGCTGCCCAAGGTCTACGCCACATTGTTCGAGACGCCCTAGCCCCTTGGCCTGACATGAAAAACGCCCCAGCCGGAGCCGGGGCGAAGGGGCTATTTCACCTCATAGGCGGCGGCGGCCAGCACCTCGCCTGTGCCGCCCTTCCGGGCGATGACGGCCCATTTTCCGGGGGTGTCGGGCCGCACCGCCACCCGCACGGTGGTCTTGGCGGGGACCGGGACGGTGTCGTGCCACCAGGGCTTCCAGCCGTCGTCCGCGCCGTCCAGGACCCTTACCGGCATACCGTGGAAATGCACCGCGACCGGCGCGTCCACCTTGTTCGTAAGGGCGATGACCCCAGACTTCCCCACTTGCAACATACACAGCGTGGGGAAGCTCCCGAGGCCGGCCGCCTCCGGCCCGATGGCCAGCTCGGCGCGCACCGCCCCGGCGAGCGGGATCTCGGCCGGCAAAGCGTTGGCGGGCAGCGCCGCCGGGGTGGCGGCGGGGGCGGGCAGGTTGCTCGCGCCCACCGGGGCGATCAAAGCGAGCTGCACCGGCGCCTTGGTGGTCTCAATCTCCAGCACGATGGGATCGGCCGAGCCGCCGTTGAGATTGACGTCGAGGGCAAGGTCGATGCGCCCGCCGGGCACCAGCTGCACCCGGCCTTCCTTCAGGACGAACGGGGCGGTCGGCTGGCCGTCGATGGCGATCACCCAGCTCTGGGCATCCACCACGTGCAGGCGCAGGAAGTCCGCCGAGGCGTTGATGAGGCGCAGCCGGGCGCGGGCGGCGGAGGGCGCCTCCAGCGTCGGCGAGACCACGCCGTTCACGGTGATCAGCGGCACCTGCATGGTGGGGTCGGGGGCCCAGGTCTGGATCAGCATCACATGGTCGGCACCGAACGGGGAGGGGCCGTCCTCCTCCACGATCAGCGCGCCGGCGAGCGCCCGGCGGGCCTGCGCCGGGTCGAAGGCGTGATACCAGAAGGTGCCGGCGTCCGGCGGGAAGAAGCGGATGTCGCGGCTGCCGCCCGGCGCGATGGCCGGCCCGGTGAGGCCGGGCACGCCGTCGAGCGCATTGGGCACCCGCACGCCGTGCCAAGTGAGGTCCAGCGGCGCCTTGAGGCCGTTGGCGGCGGCCACCGCCACGGGCTGGCCGCGCTTCACCTTCAGCACCGGGCCGGGCAGGCCGCCCTCGAACAGGTCCACCGGGCCGGCACCGGCCAGCTCGATGCGCTCGGCCGGGGCGGCCTTGAGCGGGACGGGGGAGGGGAGAGCGGCGGACTGGGCGCCGGCGCGGCGCGGAAGGGCGCCGGCGAGGGTCAAGGCGGCGGCGCCGGTCAAGGCCGCGCGTCGAGAAATAGTCGGTACGCGCAAGACATCTCTCCGCAACTTGAGAAGCAGGCGGGCGACCTTCTCTTGTCGGCGGGCAAAGGGCAAGTGGCGATTGGCGGCACTATCATCCCGCCGCCGCCCGTGTCCGGCCGCCGCCCGCCGCCGCTCTCAGGCCGTGCCGGCCGGCGCCGCGATGGCGTCCAGCGCCGCCATCGCCTCCTCCGGCAGCTCCAGCGCGGCGGCCGCCAGATTCTCTTGCAGATGCGCCGGTGAGGAGGTGCCGGGGATCAGCAGGATGTTGGGCGCGCGGCGCAGCAGCCAGGCGAGGGCCACCTGCATGGGCGTGGCGCCGAGCCGTTCGGCGACCTCGGACAAGGCGGTGGATTGCAGCGGGCTGAAGCCGCCGAGCGGGAAGAAGGGCACATAGGCGATGCCGGCGCGCCCCAGGTCGTCGATCAGCGCGTCGTCGGCCCGGTGGGCGAGATTGTAGTGGTTCTGCACGCAGACGATCTCGCAGATGCCGCGCCCCTCCGCCACCTGGGCGGCGGTGACGTTGCTCAGCCCGATGTGGCGCACGAGGCCGCGCCGCTGCATCCCGGCGAGGACGGCGAGCGGCGCCGCGATGGAGCCTTCGGCGGGGCCGTAGGGGTCGATCATGATGCGCAGGTTCACCACGTCCAGCACCTCGCGCCCGAGGTTGCGCAGATTGTCCTGCACCGCCGCTTCCAGGTCCTCCGGCGCGAAGGCCGGGAGCCAGGAGGCGTCGGCGCCGCGCCGGGCGCCGATCTTGGTGACGATGACGAGGTCCTCGGGATAGGGCGCCAGCGCCTCGCGGATCAGCCGGTTGGTGACGTGCGGGCCGTAGAAATCGCTGGTGTCGATGTGGTTGACGCCGCCCGCCAGCGCCGCGCGCAGCACGGCGAGGGCCGCCGCCGGGTCCTTGGGCGGGCCGAACACGCCGGGGCCGGCCAGCTGCATGGCGCCATAGCCGAGGCGCCGCACGGGGTGGCCGGCGAGGGGATAGGTGTCGGCGGGAAGCTGCGACATGGGGAAACTCCGTCTCGGTGTCTCGATGGCCGCAAGCTAGCCCGTCGCCAAATGCAGGATAATCCGGCACAATCCGCACGGGCTGTGCGGGAATGCGAACAATGAAGACGGATCTGAACGATCTGAACGCCTTCCTGGCGGTGGCCCGCGCCGGGGGCTTCCGCGACGGCGCCCGCGCCAGCGGCGGCAGCGCCTCGGGCCTGAGCGAGGCGGTGCGCCGCCTGGAGGGGCAGCTCGGCGTCCGGCTGCTCCACCGCACCACGCGCAGCGTCGCGCCGACCGAGGCCGGGCGCCGCCTGCTGGAGCGGCTCGGCCCGGCCCTGGGCGAGGTGGCGGCGGCGCTCGATGCGGTGGAGGGGCTTCGCGACCGGCCGGCGGGCACGTTGAAGCTGAATGTGCCGGTGAGCGCCGCCCGCCTCGTGCTGCCCGCCATCGTCCCGGCCTTCCTCGCCGCCTATCCGGAGGTCCGCCTGGAGGTGCTGGCGGACGACAGCTTCGTGGATGTGCTGGCGGCCGGGTGCGATGCCGGCATCCGCTATGACGAGCGGCTGGAGCAGGACATGATCGCGGTGCCCATCGGCCCCCGCGTCCAGCGCTTCGCGGCCGCCGCCGCGCCCGGCTATCTCGACCGCCGCGGCCGGCCGGACCACCCCCGCGACCTGCTGGGCCACGCCTGCCTCAGCGGCCGCTTCTCCAGTGGGGCGATGATGGCCTGGGAGTTCGAGCGCGACGGCGAGGTGGTGCGCATCGATCCCGCCGGGCCGTTGCTGGTCAGCGTCGGCGCCGCCACCGACCTGGCGGTGGATGCGGCGATCGCCGGCACCGGCATCGTCAATTTGTTCGAGGACTGGCTGCGCCCCCATTTCGATCGCGGCGCGCTGGAGCCGGTGCTGGAGTCCTGGTGGCCGCGCTTCTCCGGCCCCTTCCTCTATTACCCCGGCCGCCGCCTGGTGCCTCCGCCGCTGCGGGCTTTCATCGATTTCATCCGGGCGCCGGCGGGCCGCTGACGGCAGGCGACGGACCCCCTCGGCGGGCGGGCCCGGCGGCGCTCACGCTATGCACACCCGCCGCCTTCCCCGGTGTTGTTTTTCTTGCTGCACGGGGAAGACGGCATGATATAAGCGCCAACCCGGCCGGACCCGAGTCAATCGGTCGAGCGGGCGATGGTGCGCGCCCAGGTGCGCGGATCGCCGCCCGCATGCGGGCGTGGCGGAACTGGTAGACGCGCGGGATTTAGGTTCCCGTGACGCAAGTCGTGGGGGTTCGAGCCCCTCCGCCCGCACCACGTCCACCACCCGTTTCCGTTGGGATGCAAGGCGTCCACCTTTGGTGGCGCCGGAGAATTTCGAACCGGACCGCGACTTGCGGCCTATGGATGAAGGCAAGACGATGCAGGTGACCGAAACCCAGGCCGAGGGCCTCAAGCGCGCCTATACTGTGGTGCTCCCCGCGGCCGAACTCGATGCCAAGGCCCAGGATCGCCTGGTCGAGCTGAAAGACAAGGTGAAGATCAACGGCTTCCGTCCCGGCAAGGTGCCGGTGGCGCACCTCAAGGCGCTGTACGGCAAGTCCGTCATGGCCGAGGTGATCGAGCAGGCCGTCACCGAGGCCAACGGCAAGATCATCGAAGAGAACAGCCTGCGCCTCGCGCTGCCGCCCAAGGTGGAGCTGCCCCAGGCCGAGGACGAGGTGAAGGCCGTCATCGACGGCGCCGCCGACCTCACCTACACGGTCGAGCTGGAAGTGCTGCCCAAGATCGAGCTGGGCAACTTCAAGGAGATCTCCATCGAGAAGCCGGTGGCCATCGTCGCCGACGAAGAGGTGGACGACACCATCAAGCGCCTGGTGGACGCCAACCGGCCGTTCAGCGCCAAGGACGGCGCCGCCGCCACCGGCGACCGCATCACGGTGGACTTCGTGGGCTCCATCGACGGCGTGCCGTTCGATGGCGGCGCCGGCGAGGGCGTGCCGGTGGTGATCGGCTCCAACAGCTTCATCCCCGGCTTCGAGGACCAGCTGGTCGGCATGTCGGCCGGTGAGGAACGCACCATCAATGTCACGTTCCCGACTAACTATCTGTCGGAGCAGCTCGCCGGCAAGGACGCCTCGTTCGCGGTGAAGGCTTCGGCCGTGGAAGCCCCCGGCGACCTGACCATCGACGACGAGTTCGCCAAGTCGCTGGGCCTGGAAAGCCTTGACCAGCTCAAGCAGCAGGTGCGCGAGCGCATCGCCAAGGAGCACGAGGGCGCCACCCGCCAGCGGGTGAAGCGCCAGCTGCTCGACGCGCTCGACGCCAGCCACAAGTTCGACGTGCCCCCGACCCTGGTGTCGCAGGAGTTCGACGGCGTGTGGCAGCAGGTCCAGAGCGACCTGGCGCAGCAGAAGCACACCTTCGCCGACGAGGGCACCTCGGAGGATGAGGCCCGCGCCGAGTACCAGCGCATCGCCGAGCGCCGCGTGCGCCTTGGCCTGGTTCTTGCGGAGATCGGGGAGCGCAACAATATACAGGTCAGCGACGACGAGGTGACGCGCGCGGTGGTGGAGCGTGCGCGGCAATTCCCCGGCCAGGAGCAGCAGGTGTGGGACTACTATCGCCGCAATGCGCAGGCGATGGCGTCGCTGCGTGCGCCCCTGTTCGAGGAAAAGGTCGTCGACTTCCTGCTGGAGCTCGCCAACGTGACCGAAAAGCAGGTCACGCGCGAGGAGCTCTATAAGGAAGAAGAGGAGAAGGCGGCCTGATCCCAGGCCTCCTTTAGTCTCTCTACCTGCGACGATATCGCGCGCTCTCCCCGCGCCGAGGACTGAAAATGCGTGATCCTGTTGATACTTATATGAACTACCTCGTCCCCATGGTGGTCGAGCAGACCAACCGCGGGGAGCGCGCGTACGACATCTATTCCCGTCTGCTGAAGGAGCGGATCATCTTCCTGACCGGTCCGGTGGAAGACGGGATGTCGACGCTGGCGGTGGCTCAGCTGCTCTTTCTTGAGGCCGAAAACCCCAAGAAGGAAATCTCCATGTACATCAACTCGCCGGGCGGCGTGGTGACGTCGGGTCTGGCGATCTACGACACCATGCAGTTCATCCGCCCGGCGGTGTCCACGCTGTGCATCGGCCAGGCGGCCTCCATGGGCTCGCTGCTGCTGACCGCCGGCGAGAAGGGGCTGCGTTTCGCGCTGCCGAATGCTCGAATCATGGTCCACCAGCCGTCCGGCGGCTTCCAGGGCCAGGTGACGGACATCATGCTGCACGCGCAGGAGATCATGAGCCTCAAGAAGCGGCTGAATGAAATCTACGTGAAGCACACCGGCCAGCCGATCGAGAAGATCGAGGACGCCCTGGAGCGCGACAACTTCATGACCGCCGGCGTCGCGCAGGAGTTCGGCCTGATCGATTCCGTGCTCGACAAGCGCCCGGCGGAAGACGCCGCCAAGTCCTGATCCGGAGCGTTTTCCGGGGGCGGTGCGCGCAACGCTCTTGCGTGCACCGCCATATCGCGCTTGCATGCTCCGATAGCCGGCATTGGACCGGCTGCGTCGGAGCTTCGCCAGAACATGGCGTTGTGCCGGGGCAGGCAACATCCGCCTCGGCGTTTCCGACGTAGCCATCTCTATCCGATGGCGGCGCACGATCCGGCGTGCGCGATGAAAAAGTGTCATCGTTCAGGCCGGACTGCCCTGGAAGGGTCCATTTAGGCACGCCATATGCATGTGCCTTGATCGGACGATCCGGTGGTGATTGGCTGATGTTCGGCCGAAGGGCCGCACCGAGTTGGGACCGCGTTGAGTTGGGACCGGATAGAGTGACGACCCCCACAGAGTGACAAGGCAGCCGCAAGGCTGAGGTGTTAACTCAGAGTTGTGGCGGCAGGACGAGGATGGCGGATCGGGCCGGAAGGCGCGATTGTCCGCCAGAGGGTGGCCGGAAGGCCACTGCGGGGACACGGCGCATCGGCGCTTTGCCCCATAAGGGTTCCGTCTCAGCCGGGCGGGAGGGCTCTGTTCAGGAGCGCCTCGTCCGATCGGGCGGACCGCACGGAGATGAAGATGAGCAAGACCGGCGGCAGCGACAGCAAGAACACGCTTTACTGCTCGTTCTGCGGCAAAAGCCAGCACGAGGTCCGCAAGCTCATCGCAGGACCAACGGTCTTCATTTGCGACGAGTGTGTCGAACTGTGCATGGACATCATTCGCGAGGAATCGAAGTCCTCGCTGGTGAAGTCGCGGGACGGCATCCCGACCCCGAAGGAAATCCGCAAGGTTCTCGATGACTATGTCATCGGCCAGGACCATGCGAAGAAGGTCCTCTCGGTGGCGGTGCACAACCACTACAAGCGCCTGAACCACGCCACCAAGCATGGCGATGTGGAGCTGGCCAAGTCCAACATCATGCTCATCGGCCCCACGGGCTCGGGCAAGACGCTGCTGGCCCAGACGCTGGCGCGCATCCTGGACGTGCCGTTCACCATGGCCGACGCCACCACGCTGACGGAAGCCGGCTACGTGGGCGAGGATGTGGAGAACATCATCCTCAAGCTGCTCCAGGCCGCCGACTACAATGTGGAGCGGGCGCAGCGCGGCATCGTCTATATCGACGAGATCGACAAGATCAGCCGCAAGTCGGACAACCCGTCCATCACCCGCGACGTGTCGGGCGAGGGCGTGCAGCAGGCCCTGCTGAAGATCATGGAAGGCACGGTGGCCTCCGTGCCCCCGCAGGGCGGCCGCAAGCACCCGCAGCAGGAGTTCCTGCAGGTGGACACCACCAACATCCTGTTCATCTGCGGCGGCGCGTTCGCCGGGCTGGACAAGATCATCGCTTCGCGCGGCAAGGGCGGCACCTCCATCGGCTTCGGCGCAAAGGTGGCCTCGGTCGAGGACCGCCGCCCCGGCGAGGTGTTCCGCGAGGTGGAGCCCGAGGACCTGCTGAAGTACGGCCTCATCCCCGAGTTCATCGGCCGTCTGCCGGTGCTGGCGACGCTGGGCGATCTCGACGAGGCGGCGCTGAAGCAGATCCTCTCCGAGCCGAAGAACGCGCTGGTGAAGCAGTATCAGCGCCTGTTCGAGATGGAGAACGTGGACCTGACCATCCACGAGGAGGCGCTGGGCGCCATCGCCCGCAAGGCGATCGAACGCAAGACCGGCGCCCGCGGGTTGCGCTCGATCATGGAAGGAATCCTGCTGGATACCATGTTCGATCTTCCGGGCCTGGAAGGCGTGGAAGAGGTGGTCATCAGCAAGGAAGTGGTCGAGCAGAATGCACGCCCGCTCTACATCTATGCGGACCGTGTCGGCGACGCCGGCGCGAGCGCCTGACGGGGGCATCCCCGCCTTCTTCCCCCGCGCCGCCGGAGCGGGGGAAGTGCCTGAATTCGCCCACGAAGTCGCTTCCGAAAAGACGCTCGAACTAACTGAGTTCCGAGCGGTCCGGGCGGTCTTGAAAGCCCGCGGCACGCTCTCCATGTCTGTGGTGAAGAATCCGGTTCCCGGGCTCGGTTCCTGTGCCTCTCGCGGCGGTTCGCCGCTTCTGCATCGAAATCCCGTTCCCGTCCCGGCTGCGACCCGCGCAGGCGAACCCTTTTGTCCGCCCGCGTTGGCGCCTACTGAAAGGATTGGGTCATGAGCCCGAAGCAGCGCCCCCCTCTCGTTCCCGGCGTCGCACAGACATTCCCGGTGCTCCCCCTGCGGGACATCGTGGTCTTCCCGCATATGATCGTTCCCCTGTTCGTGGGGCGGGAGAAGTCGATCCGCGCCCTGGAAGAGGTGATGCGCGGCGACACCTACATCCTCCTCGCGACCCAGGAGAACGCCTCGGACGATGATCCGGCCACCGACGCCATCTATCGCGTCGGCACGCTGGCCACCGTCCTGCAGCTGCTCAAGCTGCCCGACGGCACCGTCAAGGTGCTGGTGGAAGGCGTCACCCGCGCCCAGGTGGTGCAGTACACCGACCGCTCGGACCTCTATGAGGCCGAGGCGATCACCCTGCCCGACGAGGTCGGCGACGTGGTGGAGGCGGAAGCCCTCGCCCGCTCGGTGGTCAACGAGTTCGAGAACTATGTGAAGCTCAACAAGAAGGTGTCGCCCGAGGTGGTGGGCGTCGTCGGCCAGATCGACGACCACGCCAAGCTCGCCGACACCATCGCCTCCCATCTCGCGGTGAAGATTCCCGAGAAGCAGGCCGTGCTGGAGACCGTGAAGGTCGCCGACCGGCTGGAGAAGGTGCTGGGCCTGATGGAGAGCGAAATCTCCGTGCTCCAGGTGGAGAAGCGCATCCGCACGCGGGTGAAGCGCCAGATGGAGAAGACCCAGCGCGAATACTATCTCAACGAGCAGATGAAGGCGATCCAGAAGGAACTCGGCGACGAGGACGGGAAGGACGACCTCCAGGAGCTGGAAGACCGGATCAAGCGCACCAAGCTGACCAAGGAAGCGCGCGAGAAGGCCACGCACGAGCTGAAGAAGCTCCGCCAGATGTCGCCCATGTCGGCGGAAGCCACCGTGGTGCGCAACTATCTGGACTGGCTGCTGTCGATCCCGTGGAGCGTGAAGAGCAAGGTCAAGAAGGACCTGCCCTTCGCCCAGTCGATCCTCGATGCCGACCACCATGGCCTGGACAAGGTCAAGGAGCGCATCGTCGAGTATCTGGCCGTGCAGAGCCGCGCCAACAAGCTGTCGGGGCCGATCCTGTGCCTCGTCGGCCCCCCGGGCGTCGGCAAGACCTCGCTCGGCCGCTCCATCGCCAAGGCGACGGGCCGCGAGTTCGTGCGCGTGTCGCTGGGCGGCGTGCGGGACGAGGCGGAGATCCGGGGTCACCGGCGGACCTATATCGGGTCCATGCCGGGCAAGATCATCCAGTCCATGCGCAAGGCCAAGAAGTCGAACCCGCTCTTCCTGCTGGACGAGATCGACAAGATGGGCGCCGATTTCCGTGGCGATCCGTCGGCGGCTTTGCTCGAGGTGCTGGACCCGGCGCAGAACGGCACGTTCGCCGATCACTATCTGGAGGTCGATTACGACCTTTCGAGCGTGATGTTCGTGACCACCGCGAACACGCTGAACATCCCGCCGGCGCTGCTCGACCGCATGGAGGTGATCCGCATCGCCGGCTACACCGAGGATGAGAAGCTGGAGATCGCGCGCAAGCACCTGATCCCCAACACCATCCAGAAGCATGGCCTGGCGGCGAAGGAATGGTCCATCGACGACGCGGCCCTGCTGCAGGTGATCCGGCGCTACACCCGGGAAGCCGGCGTGCGCAACCTGGAGCGCGAGATGTCCACCCTCGCCCGCAAGGCGGTGAAGGAGCTCGTCATCTCCAAGAAGAAGACGGTGAAGGTGACGATGAAGAATCTCGAGGATTTCCTCGGGGTGCCGCGCTTCCGCTATGGCGAGATCGAGGGCGATGACCAGGTGGGCGTCGTCACGGGCCTGGCCTGGACCGAGGTGGGCGGCGAACTGCTGACCATCGAAGGCGTCATGATGCCGGGCAAGGGCCGCATGACCGTCACCGGCAACCTCAAGGAAGTGATGAAGGAGTCCATCTCCGCCGCCGCCTCCTATGTGCGGTCCCGCGCGGTGGACTTCGGCATCGAGCCGCCGCTGTTCGAGCGTCGTGACATCCACGTCCACGTTCCCGAGGGGGCAACCCCGAAGGACGGCCCGTCGGCGGGCATCGCCATGGTCACCACCATCGTCTCCGTGCTCACCGGCATCCCGGTGCGCCATGACGTGGCGATGACCGGCGAGATCACCCTGCGCGGCCGGGTGCTGCCCATCGGCGGCCTCAAGGAGAAGCTGCTGGCCGCCCTGCGCGGCGGCATCAAGCGCGTGCTCATTCCCGAGGAGAATGCCAAGGATCTGGCGGACATCCCGGACAATGTGAAGAACGCGCTGGAGATCATCCCGGTCTCCCGCATGGACGAGGTGCTCACCCACGCGCTGGTGCGCCGGCCGGAGGCCATCTCCTGGACCGAGCAGCCGGTCACGGTGGTGCCGGATGAGGATGCGGCGGGCGTCGTCGCCCACTGAGCCGCCTTCGCATCGCAAGGCTGAAGCATGATCCGACCCGGTGGGCGCCCCGCGCCCGCCGGGTTCGTCATGTCAGGACCCTCGAACCGGGCGCGAAACGGCGCAGGCATTGGACCGGCGCGCATTTTTCGCAGTGGTTTTCCCCCGCTTTTGCCAGCCGCCCCGCGACAGCTCGGCCGTCGCCGGGAGAGAGGCGCGCCTCAGGCGGAATGGCTTCAACGAAATCAGAGGCTTAGCTCATGCGGACGGGCGTCGCGCGGATCGCGCCGGGCGTTGTATTTTGGCGTCCCACTGCCGCGAAATCGTTAGCTGATGCGGGTTTGTGGCGCTTCCCGCTTGCAAAAGCCACATTTTCCGTAAAGCTTCCCGCGCATCGTTGAGGCCAAAGCCTCGCGATTCGAAGAGACACAACGGAAGGAACGGTCACATGACCACCAAGAACGAACTGATCGCCGCGGTGGCCGAAGAGGCCAAGCTCACGAAGGCGGCTGCGGCGGCCGCCGTGGATGCCACGTTCGACATCATCGCCAAGGCGCTGAAGGACGGCGAAGAAGTGAAGCTGATCGGCTTCGGCTCCTTCTCGGTTGTCTCCCGCGCCGCCCGCGAAGGCCGCAACCCGCGCACCGGCAAGCCGGTGAAGATCAGCGCCTCCAAGGCCCCCAAGTTCACGCCCGGCAAGGGCCTGAAGGAAGCCGTCAACGGCTGATCCGTTCCGTGCGGCGCTCCCCCCGCCTCGTGCGGGCGGAGCGCCCCGGCGACGCTCCGGGCGCATCCGGCGGTCCGTTCCGCCGTGCGCCCTCCGGGGCGGGGCCTTGCCAGCGGCAGGCTCCGATCCCCCTTTTCCCGCCCGAGCCGCCACCGCCTCGCCCTCCGGCGATCCGGCCCCACGGCTGCCCCCTCTCGCGCCGCCGGCGCCTGGCGGCCCCTCCCGGGGCACCCGGGCGGCCCCCAGCGGCGGCAAGCCTGGCGGCGCCCGGTCGCCCGATGCCTCTCCCTCTCTCGCCCCGCACGCCCCGGCCGCCGTTGCGGACTACCGCAAGCGGAAGCTCGACATGTCAGCTTCACGCCAGCCTGTCGCGGTCTGCTAGGTAAAAGGCGTAGCTCGGCTAGGCATTGGCGAAGGTCTCGCCAGTCGCCATGCGGTGCCGCCCACGTTGTTTCGGCGGTGTTGCTCTCACATGCGGTGGATCAGCTGATGAAGCCCCAAATCTATCATGTGCATGCCCGGCCGCTCGCGGCCCCGGCGCAGGCCAATCGCCGCGCGGCCAAGCGCTTTCCCACCTCGCAGCGCGCCTGGATCATGCACGACGCCCAGCAGCTCTGTACCGGCGAGATCGTCGACATGTCGTCCGGCGGCGCGCAGATCAAGGTGGTGCGCGAGGACGCGATCCCTGACGACGTCAACGTGCTGATCCTCGGCGAGACCTACATGAAGGACATTCCCGTGTCCGTGCAGTGGCGCGGCAACGGGCGCCTGGGCGTGCGGTTCCTGTCGCAGGGCGTCGTCTACTGAGTGGCGCGCGCCGCCGGCGCCCGGCGGCCAGCCGCCGGGCCGGGCGCGCCGTCCCGCCGGCGGGCCGTCGCGGGCCGCCTGTGCGCGGGGTTCTCCTGGCCGGGCCCGCCCGAACCGCGTCTCTCTGGACACCGGCGCGCGGCCTCTTGCGCCCGCTGCGGGCGGGTGGTTAAACCGCCGCTCCGCTGCTGCGGATGGGCGGTTAGCTCAGTTGGTAGAGCATCTCGTTTACACCGAGAGGGTCGGCGGTTCGAGCCCGTCACCGCCCACCATCCCTTCCCTTCGCCATTTCCGTGATGTCCCGCCGCAAGACGCCGGCCGGACCTGTGGCGGCTGCGGCTTCCCGGCGGCCCGGAAGCGGCCCGGCCGCGCCGCCGGACCGGGCGCCGCGCGTTTCTTCCAAAATGGATGAACCATTAACCTTGCGGACGCGGCGGCAGGTCGCAGCTCTGCGTGGGAGAGATGGCGGGAAACGGCCCCGGCGCCGCATCGTCCGGGGCGGGGCGTGTCATCACCTTGTCATATAAGGCAAATCAATCTGTCGGCGGAAATGGCGGCGGCGCAATTTTGCCGGCCGCAAGGGGCGGCGGCGGGCAATTTCCCGTCCGTCAGGATGGTCCATTTTGGTATTAAATGTTGCAGGGGCGAAGAAAGTGGTGTTCATCTCGCCGCTCGCCGAGCCCGAATGCCAATCATTGTGAGTCCTCATTTCATGGTGGCACCTTTGATGAATCGCCAGATTGTCCATGTGAGCGCGTGGTCGGCGGCGGCGGATGCCCGCCGGCACAATCGGCGGAAGGCCAAGCGGTTTCCGACCTCCCAGCGCGCCTGGATTGTCAGCGGCGGGGAGAAGCTGTGCTTCTGCGAGATCGTCGACATGTCGGGGACGGGCGCGCAGATCAAGGTGGTGCGCGAGGATCGCTTTCCGGAGGAGTTCAACCTCCTGATCGTGACCGACACCTACATGAAGTCGGTCCCGGTGGCGGTGCGCTGGCGCGGCGGCGGCCGGATGGGGGTGTTCTTCCGCTCGCTCGGCGTGGTGCTCTGAGGCGCTGAGGCCCTGCGCGCCGGGCCCTTGTGCCGGCGCGCCCGGCGGTTCCCGACCGCCTTTCCCACGCCGCCCGTCACGGGCTCCGACGCCGGCTTCCGCGGCACCGGACCGCCGTGTATTGCGCGCGCGGCGGCGCCCTCGTCATACTGTGCAACGCGGGCGTGGCCATCCGTGCGGAAGGCTGCCCCCGGCCGGCTGACGGAGGCGGTGGAGCGGATTGCGACCTGCCGCAATTATCCCGATCAGCCGGTGTTCCACGAGGGCGTCTGCTTCCCTGCGGCGTGCGCAGAGGGCGGTGGACATCGCCGTCTCCGACCAGAGCGCCCGTGCCCGGCAGCGTCCCCGGCGGGGGGTTTTGCACAGGTGTCATGAAAACATGCCGGGCTCGCTTGACTTGATGTGAGGGGCGCCGTATCACCCCGGCACTCGACGCGCTGACCGCTTCAGCGGCGGCCGCTTCGGGGGTGTAGCTCAGTTGGTTAGAGCGCCGGCCTGTCACGCCGGAGGTCGCGGGTTCGAGCCCCGTCACTCCCGCCACTCATCCTTCCCGGACATTTCATCGCCGTTCCCCGCGCCTTGCGTGCGCCGGTCCCGTGCGGCGTCGCGCCGGACGGCCGAGGTCTCAGCGCGCGGTGTGGACGAACCAGAAATAGAGCGTGCTCAGCAGCAGGCTGGCCAGCAGCAGGAGCAGCACGCGCGGCAGCCGGCGCCGGTCGAGCGTGTCCCATTCGGCGGGTGCGTCCGGCGCGGCGCCCGGCTCCGCCGCCGGTGCGTCCATGGAGCCCGCGCCGGTCCGATTGCGCCGCCATCCCCTCAGCAAGACATGCTCCATCCTCGGCACCCGCCGCGTGCGCGCCGGTCCGCGGCGGCTCCAGTTCCGCGCCCCGGCCTGCCGCCGCGCGGAGCGC
This sequence comes from Azorhizobium doebereinerae UFLA1-100, assembly GCF_000473085.1. GTDB lineage: Bacteria > Pseudomonadota > Alphaproteobacteria > Rhizobiales > Xanthobacteraceae > Azorhizobium > Azorhizobium doebereinerae. The sequence continues at coordinate 82,639 of NZ_AXBA01000016.1, read as the reverse complement.
CGGGCATCGCCGGCGGACCATGGCCCCGCCTGCCGGTCAAACGCGGTTGCTGGGCATTTGTTCCGCGCGGCCCGCGTGCAGGCGCGCTCCGGCCCGCCGCCGCGCGGGCGGGAGGCGGGGCAGGGAGCGCAAGAAGGAGGTGGGGGAGGGGCGGAGCGGCGCCGGCCCGGCGGCGGGCGAAATGCGGGGCGCCGGCGTCGGGCCTGTGGCGGAATGGTGGTGTTCGCCGGACATATCCCCGGCGGTCCGTTTCCGAATGTAATACGGATTATCCGAATGTAATAAAAAATTATACGCCAGCAATATCAATCACTGCAATGCGCTATTCAAATACCTATTTTCGCTTAATGCGTGCGTCATCGCATGGAGATGCAACCAAAAAATACTGGCGATGAATTTTGAGTTGCACAACTAACACACCGCACTGTCCGGGTTTTGCTACAAGGAGTGGAGGTGGGGTGGTTATAAAAGGTCATGATTATGAAGCGTATCCTCCTTGCGTCCGCCCTCGCTCTGGCGGTCGCGGCGCCCGCCTCGGCGGCGGATCTCGCCACCCGTTATCCGGTGAAGGCCGCGGTGGTTCCCGTGGCCCCGGTGTTCTCCTGGACCGGCTTCTACATCGGCGGCAACGTCGGCTACGGCGGCGGCTCCTACGACTACACCTTCGGCAGCGCCACCGCCTCGTCCGACGCCAGCGGCTTCATCGCCGGCGGCCAGCTCGGCTACAACTACCAGTTCGCCAACAATGTGGTGCTGGGCGTCGAGACCGACATCCAGTGGTCCGGCATCCAGGGCGACATGAACGTCAACGGCACCTCGCTGAAGACCTCGCTGGACTATTTCGGCACGGTCCGCGCCCGCGTCGGCTATGCCTTCGACCGCATCCTGCCCTACGTGACCGGCGGCTTCGCCTACGGCAAGTCCAAGACCTCGGTGGAAACCGCCAGCCTCACCGGCGACGATTCCTCCACCGGCACCGGCTGGACGCTCGGCGGCGGCCTTGAGTATGCGATCACCAACAACTGGACGTTCAAGACCGAGTATCTCTATGTGGATCTCGGCAGCAACGACTATGCCATCTCCGGCACGTCCAGCTCGCTCAGCGTGGACAACAAGTACCACACTGTGAAGGCCGGCCTGAACTACAAGTTCTGATCGGCCCGAAGCCGCATATCGCGCGGCCCCGCCGGAGCCGCCGGCCCGCATCCGGGCCGTGGCTTTGGCTCTTTCGACGAAGACCAGAAGACACTTCCAGCCGCGCCGGCCGGCGCTGGAGCCTGCTCCGGTGCCCGCCTGCGCGGCCTTTTCATGGGGCGTGCGCGGCCCCTTAGGGCACGAGCACGTCGCGGGTCACCGCGTCCAGCGTGGCCCGGCCGGTGAGCGCCATGGCCACCTCCAGCTCGGCGCGCAGCAGGTGCACCGCATGGGCGACGCCCACCGCCCCCGCCACCGCCAGGCCGTGGATGTAGGGCCGGCCGATCATCACCGCCGAGGCGCCCAGCGCCAGCGCCTTGAGCACGTCGGTGCCGCGGCGGATGCCGCCGTCCACCAGGACGGGTATGCGCCCCTCCAGCGCATCGACCACCCGCGGCAGGAGGTCGATGCTGGCGGGGATGCCGTCCAGCACCCGGCCGCCGTGGTTCGAGACGATGATGCCGTCCGCCCCTTCCGCCAGCGCCCGGGCGGCGTCGTCGGGCGCCTGCACGCCCTTCAGCAGGATCGGCAGATGGGTCAGCGCGCGCAGCCGCGCCACCTCGCCCCATAGCGGGGTGACGGGCAGGGCGCCGCCGAACAGCGGGCTGTCGCCGATGCCGGAGGCCTGGAACGTGGCGGTCGAGAGGCCGCGCAGGTTCACCGCGTCCACGCCGCGCGGCAGCGTGAAGCCGGCCCGCCGCTCCTGCGTGCGCAGGCTCACCGGGGCGTCCACCGTCACCACCAGCGCGGTATAGCCGGCCGCCTCCGCCCGGCGCAGCAGCTTCACGGTGAAGTCCCAGTCGTTCTGCACGTAGAGCTGGAACCAGAGCTGGCCGGTTCCGGCCGCGCGGATGTCCTCCAAAGCGGTGGAGGCCTGGGTGCTCACCACCATGGGCGCCTTGGCGGCGCCGGCGCCCTGGGCGGTGGCGATCTCGCCTTCCATATGGAACAGCCGGTGGTAGGCCACCGGCGCCAGCAGGATGGGATGGTCGATCTCAAGGCCGAGCAGCTGGGTGCGGGTGCTGGCCTTGGTGAGGTCGCACAGCACGTGCGGCAGCAGCCGCAGCCGGTCGTAGGCCTCCTTGTTCCAGCGCGCCGTCAGCCCGTCGCCGGCGGCGGCGGCGAGATAGGCCCAGGCGTTGGGCGGCAGCTGCTTGCGCGCCAGCGTCTCGTAGTCGGACAGATCGTAGGCGTCGGGAAGATGGATCTGCATGTGCGCGTGCCCCCGCCTCAATATGCCTGCGCCGCCGCCGCCTGTCGCGCCGGTTCAGGCCGCCGCCTGGCCCACCGGGCGCGGCCGCCCGTCCTTGTCCAGCGCCACCATGATGAACACCGCCTCGGTCACCTTCTCGCGCAGCGCGGAATGCTCGCGGCGCGCCCACACCTGCACGTCCAGCGTCATGGAGGTGCGGCCCACGTTCAGCAGGTCGGTGTAGATGCACAGCGTGTCGCCCACCTTCACCGGCAGGCGGAAGTTGATCTCCTTGACCCCGGCGGTGACCACGCGCCCGGCGGCCTGCTCGGCGGCGCGCATGCCGGCGGCAAGGTCCATCTGCGCCATCACCCAGCCGCCGAAGATGTCGCCCGAGGGATTGGCGTCCGCCGGCATGGCGAGGGTGCGCAGGGTGAGTTCGCCGGTCGGCTCGGTGGTGTCGGTCATGGGGGCTCCTTCGGGGGGCGGGGTCGCCGCCTGTCCCCCGCTGGGTAGACCCGCAGCGCGCCCGGAGGCAAGGCCGCGCCGCGGGCGGCGGACCCACGCGGGGCGCGGCGCGGCTCAGACCATGTCGGCGAACTGGGTGTCGTGCAGCCGGCGGTAGAGGCCGTCGAGCGCCACCAGTTCGCCGTGGCGGCCCTGCTCGGCGATGCCGTCCGGGCCGACCACGATGATGTGGCCGGCATTGCGGATGGTGCTGAGGCGATGGGCGATGGTCAGCGTGGTGCGCCCCTCGGACAGAGCGGCGAGCGACTGGCGGATCTCCATCTCGGTCTCGGTGTCCAGCGCCGAGGTGGCCTCGTCCAGGATCAGGATGGGCGGGTCCTTCAGGAAGATGCGGGCGATGGCGACGCGCTGCTTCTGCCCGCCGGAGAGCTTGACCCCGCGCTCGCCCACCACGGTGTCGAGCCCGGCGGGCAGGCCGGCGATGAGCTCGTCGAGCCGCGCCCGCCGCGCCGCCTCCAGGATCTCCGCGTCGCCGGCGCCGAGCCGGCCGTAGGCGATGTTCTCGCGCAGCGTGCCGGCGAACAGGAACACGTCCTGCTGCACGATGCCGATATGGGCGCGCAGGCTGGCCAGGGTGAAGTCGCGGATGTCCGTGCCGTCGATGGTGATGCGCCCGGCGGTGGGCTCGTAGAAGCGCGGCAGCAGCGAGCAGATGGTGGTCTTGCCCGCGCCCGAGGGGCCGACGAAGGCCACCGTCTCCCCCGCTTTGATGGTCAGCGACAGGTCGTTCAGCACGCTGGCGCCCGAACCGTAGCCGAAGCTCACGCCCTCGTAGCGGATGGCGTCCTTGAGCCCGGTGAAGGGCTGCGCTCCCGGCCGGTCTGCGATGTCCGGGCGCACCGCCAGCAGGTCGAGATAGCGGCGGAAGCCGGCCACGCCCTTGGGGTAGATCTCCAGCACCGCGTTGATCTTCTCGATCGGCCGGAAGAACACGCCCACCAGCAGCAGGAAGGAGACGAAGCCGCCGTTGGAAAGGTCGCCCTTGATGACGAACCAGGTGCCGGCGATCATCACCAGCACCTGGGTGAGGCGCATGCCGAGATAGCTCAGCGTCATGTTCGCCGCCATGATGCGGTAGGCGGACAGCTTGGTGGTGCGGTAATTGGCATTGTCGCGGGCGAACAGCGCCCGCTCGTGGTCCTCGTTGGCGAAGGCCTGCACCACGCGGATGCCGCCCACATTCTCCTCGATGCGGGCGTTGAAATCGCCCACCCGGCCGAACAGGGTGCGGAAATTCTCCGTCATGCGGCCGCTGTAGCGGCTGGAGACGAAGGCCACCACCGGCACCACCGCGCCGGTGATGAGGGCGAGGTGGACATTGACCATGGTCATCAGCACGAAGGCGCCGATGAAGGTCATGATGGCGATGAACACGTCCTCCGGCCCGTGGTGGGCGACTTCGCCGACCTCCTCCAGGTCCTTGGTGATGCGGGCGACGAGGTGGCCGGTCTTCTGGTTGTCGAAGAAGCGGAACGACAGCTTCTGGAGATGGTCGAAGGCGCGGCGGCGCATCTCGGTCTCGATATTGATGCCGAGCATGTGCCCCCAATAGGTCACCACCGCCATGAGACCGGCGTTGATCACGTAGATGCCCACCAGCGCGGCGGCGGCGGCGGCGATGAGGCCCCAGTTCTGCGCCGGCAGCAGATCGTCCACGAACAGCTTCACCGCCATGGGGAAGCCGAGTTCCAGCAGGCCGGAGACCACCGCGCAGGTGAAATCCAGCAGGAACAGCCCCCGGTAGGGGCGGTAATAGGCGAAGAAGGCGCGCAGCAGCTGCATGACGTGTCCGTGGGGGCGTGGCGCCCGTGAGGGGGACGGGGCGGCGCGCGGGGGCGTCTCGCGCGTCATTCGCCGAGATCCACGCCCTGGTAGCCCCGCCGCCAGTAGGCGGCAATGGAGCGGCGGCTCTTGGCCAGCCCGATCCGCGCCGCATGGGCGCGCAGCGCGCGGGCCGCCGTTTGCTCGCAGCCGGCCCATAGATAGGCATCCTTGGCGTCCGGCGGCAGGGGCACGGCCTTGACCGCATCCTCCAGCAGGGTGGTGGTGCCGGCCGGCGCGCCGTCGCGGTAGAGCCATTCCAGGTCGAGGCTGGCCGCCGTGGGCAAGGGCTGCTCCTCGGCGGCGTCGGCCACCTCGATGCGCACGATGGCCCGCGCCGTCGCCGGCAGGCGCTCCAGCCAGCGGGCGATGGCGGGCAGGGCGGTCTCGTCGCCGGCCAGCAGGTAGAGGTCCGCCGCCGGCAGGCCGCCGCCGCCGGGGCCGAGGAGGGCGGCGGGCATGCCGGGGGCGGCGGCGCGCGCCCAGTCGGAGCCGGGCGCGTCGCCCGCGTGCAGGGCGATGTCGAGCGCCGCCTCGCCCGCCGCCACGTCCACCGCGCGCAGCGTGTAGACGCGCGGGGTCAGCGTGTCCGCCCCCTCCGGCCACAGCACGCGCCCGTCCGCCCGCGCCGTGGGCCAGCGGGGGGCGCGGTCCTTGGGCGGGATCAGCAGGCGCACATGCAGGCTGTCCGCCGCGAGGCCCGACACGTCGCCGCCCACGATGACCCGCCGCATGCGCGGGGTGACCTGGAAGGCGTCGCGGACGGTCAGCTCGTGCAGATAGGGCAGGCGGCCGGCGGTCGCGCCGTCGCCGGTCCAGGCGAACTCCGGCCGCTCGTCGCCGGCGAAGGCGAACAGATGCTCGGCCAGCACCATCTTGGACACCGACAGGCCGGCGGCGTTGGGGCTCTCCACCCGGCAGCGCAGGCCCGTGCCCTCGGCGACGAGATCGGCGCGGCCGAAGCTGCCGAGGATGGTGGCGCGGGCCTCCGCGCGCGTCACCGTGCCGTGGCCCTCGAAATGGGCGGCGAGCTTCTCCAGCATGCCGGGGGGATCGGCGAGCGGGATCAGCGCGTCGGCGCGCAGGGGGGCTTGCGTCGGGGATGCGGTCTGCGGCATGGGTCAGGCGCCTTTGGCGGGGCCGCGTCGCAGCAGCCAGACGAGATAGGGACCGCCCACCAGCGCCGCGAACAGCCCGACGGGGATCTGGTAGGGGAAGGCCACCGTCCGCCCGAGCCAGTCGGCCAGCACCATGAGGGCGGCGCTGATCAGCGCGGCGGCGAGCACCTGCGCGGCGCCGCGCGCGAAGCCCATGAGGCGCGCCAGATGCGGCCCGATCAGCCCGATCAGGCTGAGCGGCCCGACGAAGAAGGTGGCCACCGCCGTCATCAGCGCCGCGCCGGCGGCCAGCACCAGGCGGGTGCGGGTGACCGGCAGGCCGAGGGCGCCGGCCACCGGCCCGCCCAGCGACAGGATGTCGAGCCAGCGCCCCAGCAGCAGGCAGGGGGCGATGAGCAGCACCGCTACGGCGAGCGCGGCCAGGCTCTGCGCGCCGTCCACCCGGTCGGTGGAACCGGACATCCAGCCGAGCAGCAGGAAGGCGCGCCGGTCGCCCAAGGCGAGCACGGCGGAGAGGATGGCAAGGCCGGTGGCGCCCATGGCGATGCCGCCCAGCAGCAGCCGTTCCGGGCCGAAGCCGGTGGCGGCGGCGAAGGCGAGGATCAGCAGCAGCGCGATGAGCGCGCCGACGGCGCTGCCGCCCATCATCATCGCCACCGAGGGGGCGGCCACCGTGAGCAGCACGGCGGCGAGGCCGACGCCGGCCCCGGCGCTGACGCCGAGCACTTCCGGCCCGGCCAGCGGGTTGCCGGTGAGGCGCTGCATCAGCGTGCCGGACGCGCCGAGCAGAGCGCCCGCGGCGGCGGCGGCCGCCACGCGCGGGGCGCGGAACGGCCACAGGTCGGCCAGCAGATCGCCGGTGGCCAGCGACCAGCCGTCATAGGACGGGCCGAGGAGGAGGGCGAGCGCGGCGACGGCGGCGAGCGCGACCACCAGCAGCGCGAGGCCCGCCAGCGGCCGGCGGAGGCGGCGCGCGGCGGGGGCGGCCAGGCCGGGACGCTCGACGACGGCGAGCTTCGGCAGCAGCCAGAGCAGCAGCGGCCCGCCCAGCAGCCCGGTGGCCGCGCCGGTGGGGATGGCGTCCGCGCCGCCGGCGGCGGTCACCTGCACCACCCCGTCGGTGAGCCACAGCAATATGGCGCCGAGGGCGGGCGCGGCGATCAGCATGGCGCGCGGCGCGCGCACGCCGCCCAGCCGGGCGAAGGCCGGGGCGGCGAGGCCGATGAAGCCGATGACGCCCACCTCCGCCGTCACGCTCGCCGCCAGCCACACCGCCACCGCGATGATCAGCAGCCGCGCGCCGTGCACCGCCATGCCCAGGCTGCGGGCGCTGGCATCGTCCAGCGCCAGCACGGTGAGCGGGCGCAGCAGCAGCAAAGCGGCGGCGCCGCCAAGCACGAGGCGCCAGAGCAGGGTGATGGCGCCGCCCCAGCCCTGCTGGTGCAGCGAGCCGGCGCCCCAGATGAACAGCGACATGACGTATTCGCCATGGCTGAGCACCAGAGCCGCGCTGAGCGCCGAGGCGATGAGCGAGACGGTCATGCCCGAGAGCGCCACCGTCACCGGCTCCAGGCCGCGCTTCCAGCCCAGCGCCAGCACCAGCGTCACCGCCGCCAGCCCGCCGGCCAGCGCCACCATCTCGCGCGGCACGGCGCCCACCAGCCCGCCCAGCAGCGGGGCGTAGATAGCCGACAGGGTCAGCGCCAGCTGCGCGCCGGAGGCGATGCCGAGGGTGGAAGGATCGGCGATGGGATTGCGCAGCACCCGCTGGAGCAGCGCCCCGGCGAGCCCGAGGGCGGCGCCCGCCAGCAGCGCCACGGCGGCGCGCGGCAGCAGGCTCTGCCACAGCACCACCTGCTCCAGCGCCCGCGCGGTGGCCGGATCGCCGGGAATGGGCGCGCGCAGCAGCAGGGCGAGCGCGAACAGGGCGGCGGCAAGGCCGGCGAGGCCGGTCCACAGCAGCGGCGGGGCGCGCCGGGCGCGGGGCATGCGGGCGACGTCAGCCAAGCGACCCGGCCTTTCCGGCGAAGGGCAGCGCCTCGGCGAGCAGGCGCGCGAAGCGCAGGCCGGCGGGCAGGGCGCCGAACGGGTCCACCGGGGCGAGCTCAACCACCCGGCCGGCGCGCACGTTGGGCAGCGCATGCCAGAAGCCGCCGCCCGCCAGCATCTTCCGGGCGGGCGCGGGCACGGGGGGCAGGACCGCGATCCAGGCCTCGCCGATCTGCGCCAGGACCTCCAGCCCCATGGGCGCGGTGGCGGAATAGCGCGTGCCGGCGGTCCAGGCATTGGCGAGGCCGAGGCGCTCCAGCACCTCGCCGAACATGCTGTCGGCGCCGAACACCCGGAAATGCCGGTCGTCGCCCAGGTTGATCACCAGCACCGGCCGCCCGTCGCCGCCGGCGAGGCGCGCCTTCAGCGCCGCGAGGCGCGCGCGGGCGCCGGCCACCAGCGCCTCGGCCGCGCCGGTGCGGCCGGTGCGGGCGCCGACCGCCAGCGTGGCGGCCTCGGCGGCGGCATAGGGCCGGGCGCCGGGGCCGTAGATGGAGATGTTCTCCACCGGCGCGATCAGGCGCAGCTTGGGGTCGGCCCAGGAGGTGTAGTTGGAGCCGAAGATGAGGTCCGGCCTCAGGAGCCGCAGGGCCTCGTAATTGGGCGTGCCGCGCAGGCCGAGGTCGGCCACGGCGGCGGGCAGTTCCGGCTCCACCACCACCTGGCGGTAGAGCACCAGCTCGGCGGCGGCGACCGGCGTGACGCCGATGGCCAGCAGCGTCTCCAGCAGCGCCCAGTCCAGCGTCGCCACCCGCACGGCCGGCGCGGCGGCGCGGGCGGCGGCCGGCACCAGCGCGGCGGCAGCGAGGCCCGCCAGCAGACGGCGGCGGGAGAGGCGCGCGCTCACAGCACGTAGCCCAAAGGCTCGTCGCGCACCGGATGGGTGAGCACGCCCATGGGCAGGCCGTACAGCGCCGCCAGCAGGTCCGGCCGCATCAGCTCGCGGGCGGGGCCGTGCTCCAGCACCCGCCCGCCGCGCAGGGCGATCAGCTCGTCGCAGGTGCGCATGGCGAGGTTGATGTCGTGCAGCACCACCACCACCGCCATGCCGGGTCCCCCATCCGAGGCGCCCGTCGCGGCGCCGCTCTCGCGCGAGAGGCGGCGGACGAGGTCCAGCACCTCGCTCTGGTGGGCGATGTCGAGGGCGGAGGTGGGCTCGTCCAGCAGCAGGCAGCGCGGGTCCTGCGCCAGCATCAGCGCCACCCAGGCGCGCTGCCGCTCGCCGCCGGACAGGCTGTCCACGGTGCGTCCGGCGAGCGCGGCAAGGTCGGTGCGGGCGATGGCCCGCTCCACCTTGGCGGCATCCTCCGCCGTAAAGCGGCCGAGGGTGCCGTGCCAGGGAAAGCGCCCGAGCGCCACCAGCTCGCGCACGCTCATGCCGTCGGTGGCCGGGGTGAATTGCGGCATGTAGGCGACCGCGCGGGCGAAGTCGCGGTCATGCCACCGCGCCAGCGGCTTGCCCTCGAAGGCGATGGTGCCGCCGGTGGACGACACCTGCCGGGCCAGCAGCTTCAGCAGCGTGCTCTTGCCCGACCCGTTGGGGCCGATCAGGCCATAGACGCGCCCCGGCGCGAGCGACAGGGAAAGCTGGGCCAGGATCTCGCGACCCGGCACCGCGAACCGCACGTCCTCCAAGTGCCAGAGCGGCGGGCTCACCATCTGTAGGTAACCTTTCCGGTGATCGTCCGCCCGTCGCCATAATAGCAGCCGAACGAGCCGCAGGTGGCCACATAGGTCTCGTCGGCGATGTTGGCGATGTTGAGCTGGGCCTTGTAGGGCCCCTTCTCGTAATGGATGGCGGCGTCGAACAGGGTGTTGGCCGGCAGCAGATTGGCGTTGCTGTCGAGGTCGTAGCGCTCGCCCACGTAGCGCACGCCGCCGCCGAGGCCGAAGCCCTTCAGCGGGCCGTCCTGCCAGGTGTAGTCCAGCCAGGCGTTGGCGGAGTTCTCCGGCACGTTGGACGGGCGGTTGCCGGCATACTGGCCCTGCGTGATCTCCGCATTCATGTAGGTGTAGTTGGCGATGAGCTTCAGCCCCTGGGTGATGCTCATGGTGGCGGAGAGCTCCACCCCCTTCACATGCACCTCGCCGTTCTGCACCGCGTAGCTGACCCCGCCGATCACGTCGGTGGAGGAGACGTTGCTCTGCTTGAGGTCGTAGACGGCGGCGGTGAAGAAGCCGTCCCAGCCCACCGGCTGGTACTTGACGCCGGCCTCGTACTGCTTGCCCTCGGAGGGCTGGAAGGCGGCGCCGCCGAGCTGGGTCGGCATGTTGCCGATCACCGGCTCAAAAGAGGTGGAATAGCTGACATAGGGCGCGATGCCGTTGTCGAACAGATAGGTCAGGCCGATGCGGCCGGTGGTGGCGCTGTCGTCCTGGTCCTGCGTGGTGGTGCCGTAATTGGTCACCGTGGTGGAATTGACGCTGGCCCAGTCCTGCCGGATGCCGAGCGTGAGCAGCCACTTCTCCAGCTTGATCTGGTCCTGCGCGTAGAGGCCGAGCTGGTCCACCGTGCCGTCCACCTTGGAGGCGTACCACACGGTGTTGGGGATGGTCATGCCGTAGACCGGGGCGAAGATGTTGATCGACGGCGCAGTGCCGAAGGCGGTGTAGGTGTCGGCATCGTGGCTGCGGAAGTCGAGGCCGACGAGGATGTCGTGGCTCAGCGGCCCGGTGTTGAGGTGGGCCTCCAGCTGGTTGTCGATGGTGAAGGTGCCCAGATCCTCGGTATTGTACTGCGTGCCGCGGTTGGCGATCAGCGCATTGGTGCTGTCGAGCCCGGAATAATACAGGCTCGAATAGTCCCAGTTCAGCTTCAGGTAGCGGGCGTTCTGGCGGAAGGTGACGTTGTTGTCGAAGGTGTGGCTGAACTCGTAGCCGAGGGTGGACAGCGTGCGGCTGGACGCATTGAAGTCCGGGTCGCCGAGATAGAGGCTGCGCGAGGCGCGCAGGCCGTTCAGCGATTGCAGTGTGTACTGGTTCGGCAGGCCGACGGTGGAATCGGGCGTGTCATACTGCACCATCGCCAGCACGGTCAGCTCGGTGCTGGCGTCGGGCCGGAAGGTGAGGGACGGGGCGAACAGGAAGCGGTCGTTCTCCACATAGTCGGTCTGCGTGTCGGCGAGGCGGCCGAGGCCGGTGATGCGATAGGCGACGTTGGAATCCTTGGCGGTCGGCCCGCCGAAGTCGAAGCTCGCCGTGTAGCGGTCGTAGGTGGCGGCCTCCAGGTTGAACTCGCCGAAATTGGTCCAGGTGGGCCGCTTCGACACCATGTTGATGAGGCCGCCCGGATTGCCCTGGCCGTAGAGCACCGAGGAGGGGCCGCGCAGCACGTCGATGCGCTCCAGCGCATAGGGGTCGATGGAGGTCATGCCCTGGTCGCGCATGAGCTTCAGGCCGTTGAGATACTGGCTGTTGGCCGCCGAGAAGCCGCGGATGATGGGCGAATCGAAGCGCGGGTCGGTGCCGAACGGCTGGGACACCACGCCGGCGGAATAATCCAGCGCCTGGCCGAGATTCTGCACCGCGCGGTCGTCCATCTGGTCGCGGGTGACGACGGAGATCGACTGCGGCACCTCGACGATGGGCGTGGCGGTCTTGCTGCCGGTCACGGTCTGGTGGGCCACATAGCCTTCCACCGGTCCGGTCGGGGTTTCCTTGTCGGTCTCGACGTTGACGGTATCCAGGATGACGAGGGACGAGGGGGCCGCCGCCTGCTGCGCGTGCGCCGCACCGGACATCAGGCCGGAGGCGGCGACGCCGAGCAGGAGAAGGGAACGGAGAGACTGGGGGTGCCACATCAGAGCCTGCCAAAGTGCTCGATCCCGGCGCAGTTCAGAAGTATTCAAATGTAAGTCTGACCAGCGGGATCAATTGGTTCGATAAACGGCTCATATCAACCGAAGTCCAGTCTTGATTGTCGCTTCCTGTTGCGCATAGAACCTTCTTGGTCTGTCGTCGCGATGGGGGTGTCGCGATCAGTCTTTGCAGGCTTTGGTTTATAGCCTTTACAAACTGTCAGTCGCATCATGGATACCTTGCCGAGGATCCGCCCATGACCTTTCACCCATGACTTTCCGCCCCCGCATGACCTCGTACCGCGAGGGCATCACCGTACTGGAGGACCTGCGCTGGCGGCGCTGGAACGGGGCGGTGGCGGACGTCTGGCACGCCGCCTGCGCGGCCGGGGCGCACGGGGAATATGTCTCGCAGGATGCCCGCCTGTTCGTGGTGCTGGAGCGGGAGGGCGGGCATTCCGACCTCAAGCTCAGCCCCAGCGCCACCGAGGCGGTGGGCAGCCGGGCACCGGAGCACCTGAGCTTCATTCCTGCCGGCATGCCGCTGTGGTCGCGCATCGACGAGCCCATGACCATCCGCCACCTGGACATCCATTTCGACGCGAAGGCGCTGGCCGGGCGCCTCGGGGAGGACGTGGACCTGGAGCGGCTCGCCACGCCGCGCCTGCGCTTCGCCGACGAGCGGCTGATGGGCATCGCCCGGCTGATCGCCGCCGAATGCCTCGACCATAACGCCCATCACGATCTCTATGGCGACGGCCTGATGCTGGCGCTGTTCATCGACCTGATGCAGCTCGGCCGCACCGGCCTCGGCCACGCCCAGGCGCGCAAGCGCGGAGCGCTGGCGCCCTGGCAGGTCAAGCGGGTGACGGACTTCATCGAGGCCAATTGCCTGCGCAGCGTCCGGCTCCAGGAACTGGCGGAGCTGGCCGAGCTGTCGCAATCCTATTTCAGCCACGCCTTCAAGGCGGCCACCGGCCTTGCGCCCTACCAGTGGCACATGCAGGCGCGGCTCAGGAAGGTGCAGGAGATGCTGGCGGCCGGCGAGATGACGCTGACCGAGATCGCGGTGGTGGCGGGCTTCGCCGACCAGGCGCACCTGACGCGGGTGTTCCGCCGCGCCCTCGGCCAGACGCCGGGCGCCTGGCGGCGCGCCCGGGTCGCGGTGGCCTGATCCGGGCCGGTGGGCCTCAGGCGGGCTTCAGGTGCACGCCGAGGCGGCCGGCGAGGTCCTGCACATATTGCCAGGCGGTGCGGCCGGAGCGCGCGCCGCGGGTGGTGGCCCATTCCAGCGCCTCGGGGCGCCACACGCGCTCCTCCACCGGAATGCCGTGGTGGGTCACATAGCCTTCCACCATGGCGAGATACTCGTCCTGGCTGCACTTGTGGAAGCCGAGCCACAGGCCGAAGCGATCGGAGAGTGAGACCTTCTCCTCCACCGCCTCGCCGGGATTGATGGCGGTGGAGCGCTCGTTCTCCATCATGTCGCGCGGCAGCAGGTGGCGGCGGTTGGAGGTGGCGTAGAAGATCACATTGTCCGGCCGTCCCTCGATGCCGCCCTCCAGCACCGCCTTCAGCGACTTGTAGGAGGTGTCGTCGGAATCGAACGAGAGATCGTCGCAGAACACGATGAAGCGGTGGCGCGAGACGCGCACCTCAGCCATCAGCGCCGGCAGGGTCTCGATGTCCTCGCGGTGGATCTCCACCAGCTTGAGGCGCGGCCCGGCGGGATCGGCGAGGCCGTGGTTCACATGCGCGTGGGCGGCTTTCACCAGCGAGCTCTTGCCCATGCCGCGCGCGCCCCACAGCAAGGCGTTGTTGGCGGCAAGGCCGCGGGCGAAGCGCGTGGTGTTCTCCACCAATTGGTCGCGCACCCGGTCAATGCCCTGCAACAGGTCCATCTCCACCCGGTTGACGCGCGGCACCGGCTCGAAGCGGGTGGGCTCGGTCGCCCAGACGAAGGCGTCGGCGGCGTCGAAATCCACCGTCCCGGCGCGGGGCGGGGCGGTGCGCTCCAGCGCGTCGGCGATGCGGGCGAGCAGAGCGGTCAGGGTGGCGTAGTCGGCGTCTCTTGGTTCTTGCGGCATGTGCATCTCCCTGGCGGCGGGGGATACGGTGCACCGCGCGCCACGGCAAGCGGCGCGTCGAGCGGGCGACCCGCGCAAGCCATGCGCCCGGCGCAGGCGAATGGAGGCACCCTGGGGTTGTTGCGCTGCGGCAAGAAACTCTTAACCTGCGGCCGGGCACAAAAGGGGTGGGCTGGGTCGAATTGGATGGAACCTTCGGGTTCGTCCGCTGATGGCGATCATCAACGGAGCACCAGATGCGACCGAACTGTTTATCGGCCGGGACGGCGTCCCGTTTCCTCGGCCTTGCGGTGCTGGCGGTGGCCGCCGGCGGCGCGCGCGCCGAGGACGTGAAGACCACGATCACCCGCGACGTGAATTCCGACGGCAGCTCCGCCGTCTATGTGACCAACACGCCCGCCTGGCTGGACGGCGCCAAGTTCGGCGTCGATCTCTCGCTGTCGGCGGCCACCGTCAATACGGTGCAGCCGAACCGCGCCCTGCCGTGGGACGTCTCCGACACCTCGGCGGCCGCCGCCTGGGCGAAGATGAGCCTGCCCACGGAGGCGCAGTGGCTGCCCTGGCAGCAGACCACGCTGGAGATGCGCGTCGATCCCACCCAGAATGCCGGCAAGGTGGGCACTACCTTCTCCCGCGAGATGAAGCTGACGGACCACATGACCGCCAGCATCAACGACAGCTATGCCCTGGTCCACAGCGCGGACGCCAGCAGCGGCTGGGAGCTGGGCAAGTCGGTGAGCGTCAAGCTGCCGGACACCGGCACCACCTTCTCGGTCGGCGCCACCAATACCAGCGGCGAGCGCGCGTGGCTGCCCTCGGCCAGCGCCGAGCAGAAGCTGATCGGGCCGCTGAACCTCACCACCACGGTGGAGAATACCGGCACCGAGATCAGCAAGAGCATCACCGCCGGCTTCAAGCACAACTGGTAGCTCAGCCCCAGAGGATCGCCGCCAGGAAGCGGGCGGCGACCGCCAGCAGGAACAGGCCGAAGCCCACCTCCAGCGCCCGGCGCGGCAAGGCGTGGGCGAGCCGCGCGCCGAGCGGCGCCACCAGCGTGCTCACCGGCGCCATGCACAGGAAGCCCAGCACCGAGACGTAGCCGATGGAGAGCGGCGGCAGCTCCGCCAGGTGCGGCCAGCCGGTGACGGCATAGCCGATCACCCCCGGGATCGGGATGAAGATGCCGATGCCGGCCGAGGTCGCCACCGCCGCGTGGATCGGCACGCCGTAGAGCGTCAGCAGGATGGTGGCGAGGCCGCCGCCGGCGATGCCGATCATCGACGAGGCCATGCCGATGACGAAGCCGCAGATGCGCAGCACGGCCGGGCCGGGCAAGGTGTCGCCCAGCCGCCAGTCGGCGCGCCCGGCGATGCTCTTGGCGGCGAGGATCACCGCCACGACGATGAACACGCCCTGGAGCACCGCGCCCGGCACCACGCCGGCGAGCGCGCTGCCGGCGATGACGCCCAGCACCGCCGGCACGCCCAGCGCCTTCATCAGGCCCGGCACCACCAGGCCCCGCGCCTTGTGCGCCTGGAAGGAGCGGATGGAGGTGGGGATGATGATGGCGAGCGAGGTGCCGATGCACAATTGCATGCGCACGTCGTCCGACACGCCGATGATGCGGAACACCTCGTAGAGCACCGGCACGATGATGCCGCCGCCGCCGACCCCCAGCAGGCCGGCCAGGATGCCGGAGGCGACGCCGCCGGCGAGCAGCGCGCCGATCAGCACGGCGACTTCGGACCAGGGGATTGCGGAGAGCATGGGGGAGGGGACCGGCCGGAGGACGCCCCATCTGCCGCGCCGCGCCCGCCCTTGTCCAGTGCCCGGACGGCCCGTCCTTCGTCACAGCCCTTCGTCACCGCCCGCGTCACCTTGGGGCAGCGGTACGGCCGCCGCCGTCCGGGGGGCCTCAGGCGGCGTCGGACCGCACGTGCCGGTTGCGGATGGCGCCGGCGGCGCGGTGCAGTACCTCCAGGCCGGCGCCGGGCACCAGCGCCTCGGTGGCGAGCGTGCGGCGATAGGTGCGCGCGCCCGGCCGCCCGCCGAACAGGCCGAGCATGTGGCGGGTGATGTCGTGCAGCCGCCCGCCGGCTTCCAGATGCGCGGCGACATAGGGCTCGAAGGCCGCGATCGCGGCGAAGGCGTCCGCGTGCGGGGCGGCTTCGCCATGCACCCGCGCGTCCACCTCCAGCAGCAGATCGGGGTCCTGGTAGGCGGCGCGGCCCAGCATCACGCCGTCGAGCCCGGCGCCGGCGCGCAAGGCGTCGTCCAGCGTGGCGAGCCCGCCGTTCAGCTCGATGGGCACATGCGGCAGGCGGGCCTTGAGGCGCGCGACCCGGGCATAGTCGAGCGGCGGGATCTCGCGGTTCTCCTTGGGCGAAAGGCCCTTCAGCCAGGCCTTGCGGGCATGGACGATGAGCCGGTCGGCCCCGGCCGCCAGCACGGCGTCCGCCAATGCGTCGAGCGCCTGCTCCACGTCCTGCTCGTCCACGCCGATGCGGCACTTGACGGTGACCGGGATCCGCACCGCCGCCTTCATGGCCGCGATGCAGGTGGCAACCAGCGCCGGATCGCGCATGAGGCAGGCGCCGAAATTGCCGCCCTTCACCCGGTCGGAGGGGCAGCCCACATTGAGGTTGATCTCGTCATAGCCGAAGTCGGCGCAGATGCGCGCCGCTTCCGCCAGCAGCCCCGGATCGCTGCCGCCGAGCTGCACCACCACGGGGTGCTCGGCCGGGGAGAAGCCCAGCAGCCGCTGGCGGTCGCCATGGATGATGGCGGGGGCGGTGACCATCTCCGTATAGAGCCAGGCGCGGCGCGACAGCGTGCGGTGGAAGGCGCGGCAGTGCCTGTCCGTCCATTCCATCATCGGCGCGATGGAGAATCTAAACGATTGATGTTCCGACATTTTTCGTAACTTAAGGGAAATGAGTCACCGTGTGTGGCCCGGACCTTGCGGTCCGATAAAGTCGATTTTCCGTCTCCCGGAGCCGTCCGTGCATCCGGCGCCGACAGGGATCGTCCCGTTTATTAAACTAAAATCCGGATCCAGCAGAGCCCCGATCCGCCGGCATGGACCGCACATCGATGGGAGGTCCCGCGCCGCGAGGATGCAGGAGGCCTGGCGTTCGCGAAGCAACGCGCACCGGCGGCTTGGCCGCGCGATGTGGGGGAGGTCGCCCGGCCGGAGGGACGCCGCCGCCGGCCGGAGCCGGCGGCGGCGAAGGTCGGCCGGAATGGCTCAGAAGCTGACCGTGAGCGCGCCCTTGAAGGCGTTGTCCTGGATGCCGGAGGCGATCTGGCCGCTGTAGCTGGCGGACAGCACCGCATTGGCGGTGAGGCGGTAGTCGAGCGCCGCGCCGATCAGCGCGCTGTCGCGGGCGAGCGGCACGCCGGTCACGGCGAAGGGCTGCGAGCCGCTGGCGAAGGCCATGGTCGCGGCGGGGGCGACGTCGCCGAACGCATGCAGCCAGGCGAGGCTGAGGCTGGGCGTGACCGTCACCCCCGGCGCCAGCGTGACATTGGTGCCGACCCGCAGGCCGAGGCTGGAGAACACCGTGTCCATGTCGCCCGTGCTGACCGCCAGGGCCGAGCTGGACCCGGTCTCGGTCAGGCCGTCGGTGGAGAGATGGACATAGGCCAGGCCCGCGAACGGCTCCAGCGTGGCGCCGTTGAGGCGGACCGTATAGCCCGCCTCGCCGAACAGCTGCGTCGTGCCGGCGTCGTATCCGGAGGTGTTGGTGCCGCTGTAGCCGGTGAAGACCACCGTGCGGCTCATGGCGGCATCGTGCCATGTGTAGCTCAGGCCGGCCTTCAGGCCGAGGTCGCCGTAGCGGGCGCCGGCATAAAGGCCGATGTCGTAATTGTCGATGGTGCCGGAGGAGGCGCGCGCATCCACATCCAGCGTGGTGCGGCTGTAGCCGCCCATGAGGCCGACGCGCCAGGTGTCGCCCAGCGCCACGTCGGCGCCGGCGAAGACGCCGGCGATGTCGCTGGAGACGGTGGCGGCATTGCCGTCGCCCCAGGCATTGCCCCAGGCGCCGAAGCCCTGCATCCACAGCGTCGGGGTGAGGCCCGGCGCCAGCGCCGCCGTGGCCGGCCCGGCCGCCGCCGTGGCCGGCGAAAGCGCCTGGCCGAGCCGCGCGCCCACCGCCTCGCGCAGATAGAGCGACTGTTGCAGCATCACCGTGCCGGCGGAGGCATAGGCCTCGCCCGACAGGCTGTCGAAGGCGGCGGGCGCCGCGCCCACGGCGAGGTTGGCCAGGGCGTAATAGACCGGATTGCTCCAGCCGAGCCCGTCCGCCGCCGCAGCCACCGCCCGCTCATTGGCGGTGAGCGCCTGGCTGGCGAAGCTGATGTCGTTGCGCCGCAGCGTCAGGTAGACGTCGTTGGCGTCATAGCTGAGCAATGGCGTCAGGAAGGCGAGGTTGGAGGTGACGCTGGCGAAGGTGCCGGTGACGCCGCCCGCCGCTTGCAGGATGGTGAGGGTGCTGGTGGGGCCGTAGCCGCCCGCCGTCGCGTTCACCGCCACCGTGCCGCCGAGGATCGTCGCGGTGCCGGTGGCGGTGATGAGGTCGTGGGCGCCCGTGGGCGTCACGTCCACGGCGTAGGTGGAGCCGGCATTGAAGGTGACATTCCCCGCCACCGTGAGCGTGCCCGGCGAATAGCCCGGCGCCGCCGTGCCGCCCGAGGCCACGGTAAGGCCGGCGATGGTGCCGGTGCCGGAGATCGTGCCGCCGCTGCCGATGGTGTAGCTGGAGTTGGACACCGCGCCGCTGGCCAGCACGAAGCTGGAATCGGCGATGGTGATGGCGCCATTGTAGCCGCTGGCGCCGGTGAAGTTGACCGTGGAGCCGCCGACGATGATGACCGCGCCCGAGCCGGTGATGGTGCCGGGGAAATTGTAGGTGCCTGAGCGGTTGAACACCAATGTGGCGTTGTTCACCACGTCGCCGGCGATGGAGCCGGTGGTGCCGCCGTTGCCGATCTGGAGCGTGCCCTGCGAGATGAGCGTGCCGCCCGTATAGGTGTTCTCGCCGGTGAGGACCAGCGTGCCGGTCCCGGTCTTGGTGAGCGAGCCGGTGCCGGAGATCACGCCCGAATAGGTGCCGGTGCTGGTCTGGTTGAAGACCAGCGTGGTGTTGTCCACGATGTTGCCGGTGAGGCTGGTGGTGTTGCCCACCAGCGTGCCGGAGGCGACGGTGGTGCCGCCGGTATAGGTGTTGGCGCCGGTCAGCGTCAGCGTGCCCGCGCCGGTCTTGGTGAGGGAGCCGGTGCCGGAGATGGCGCCGGCGAAGGTCAGCGCGTCCGAGCGGTTGAAGACGAGGCTGCCATTGTCGGCCACGTCGCCGGCGATGGAGCCGGAGGTGCCGCCGGCGCCGATCTGGAGCGTGCCCGCCGTGATGGTGGTGCCGCCGGTATAAGTGTTGGTTCCGCTCAGGATCAAGGTGCCGAGGTCGGACTTGTTGATCCCGCCGGTGCCGGTCAGCGCGCTGGCGATGGTCGCCACCGTGCTCGATCCGGCGGAGGTGCCGTCGCCCACCCGGATGGTCGCCTGGGCCGTGCCGGCCAGGGTCAGGGCGTCGCCCGTGACCAGATAGCCGCTGGTGACGAACTGCATGCCGGTGGTGGAGACCGCGCCGGCGCTGGTATCCACGGTCACGGTGCCGGCCGTGCCCTGGAACACGGCAAAGCCGCTGTTCCAGGCCTGCGGGACCGTGCCGCTGGAATCGGTCCAGTTGGTCTGCGGGGACGCGGTCCAGGTGCCGTTGCCGCCGACCACGGTGCCGGTCGGCGTGATGGTGGTGCCGTTCCAGAACAGGATGGTCTGGCCGGGATCGGACACGAGCAGGTTTACCTGTCCGGCCACCGCCGTCTGCACGGTGGCCGCAAGGCCGCTCACGGCCGCCACATCAAGGCCGTTGTCGGTCAGCACGCCGCCGTAATTGATGATGCGATAGACGCCGCTGCCGAAGCCGGCATTGGCGGTCACGTTCAAGGTGCCGTCGAGCGTGAGGTTGCCGAGGACAATGAAGGCCGCGTTCGCGCTGGGCGCGCCGAGCGTGACATTGACGTTGGACGCCGACGCAAGGGTGAGCGCGCCCATGGTGAGCGGTGCCGTCTGCGCGCCCGCCAGCGTGCCGCCATTCACCTGCACCAGCCCGGCGATGCTGCCGCTGCCGGACAGCGTGGCGCCGGTGGCGAGGCCGACATTGCCGGCAAGGCTGCCGTTGACCGCAAGGCGACCCGCCGAGACGGTGGTGCCGCCGGTATAGGTGTTGGCGCCGGTCAGCGTCAGGGTGCCGGTGCCGGTCTTGGTCAGGGAGCCGGTCCCGGAAACGACGCCGGCATAGGTCAGCGTGTCCGAGCGGTTGAAGACCAGGCTCGCATTGTCGGTGATGTTGCCGACGATCGAGCCGGAGGTGCCGCCGTCGCCGATCTGGAGCGTTCCGCCGGAGATGGTGGTGGCGCCGGTGTAGGTGTTGGTGCCGGTCAGCACGGTGGTGCCGTTGAGGACGATCACCTGTCCGGTGCCGGTGATGTTGGCGGCGATGCCGTAATTGGTGGCGGTGTGATTGAGCACGAGCCGGCTGTCGCCGTCACCGAGGACGATCTCGGTGGCATCGATCGTCCCCGCGGCGGCGGCGGTCTGGCCGGCGGCGGCACCGACATTGAGGGTGCCGACCGCGCCGGCGAGATAGCCCACCTTGATGGCGACGGCGCTGACCTGCGCGCCATCGGACAGGGTCAGCGTGCCGGTGCCCTCGCTGCCCACATAGAGGTTGCTGGTCATCTGGATCAGGGAGCCGGCGCCGCTCAGCGTCACCGTGCCCACGGACCCGACCTCGTTGCCGATATAGAGCCGATAGCCGGTCACATTGCCCCCGTCGGTGACGGAGAGGCCGCCGGTGCCCAGCCGGCCCACGTTCATGTAGCCGGAATAGGTGACGCTGTTGTCGACGAACGCGGACCATTTCGAGCCGCTGCCGGAAATGCTCATGGTTCCCGACGACCCCGCAAGATCGCCGAGGGTCCCCTGCAATCCCCGGATCTGGCCCCCATTGCTCAAGGTGACCGTGGCGGTGGTGCCGCTGCTGTAGCCGGCGATGAACACGCCGGAGAGGTTCACCGCGGAATTCGCGCCGGTGACGGTGAGGCTGGAATTGGAGCCGGTCAGCGTGGAGACATAGCCATCGACGGCGGAGACAACGGCGCCGGTCTCGACCGTGAGGGCACCGTTGCCGCCGTTGCCCACATAGATGTTGCCGGTGCTGGTCCAGGTGCTGCCGGCACCGGAGACCGTCACCCGTCCGTCGCCGCCGGAATTGGTGCCGATGGTGGCGTGACCGCTGGTCAGCGCTCCGCCCGCATTGACCTGGAGCGTCCCCTGCGTGGTGTTGCCGATGGTCATCGTGCCCACGCCGAGCGTGCCGGTGAGCACGAGCGTGCCCGTGTTGATGTCGGCGGTGCCGCTCAGGCTGCTGCCGCTGCCGGTGAGGGTCCAGGTGCCCGTGCCGGACTTCGTCAGATTGGCGAAGCCCTGGTAGTTGCCCGTGGCCCCGACCGACCCGAGGTCCAGCGTGCCGGTGGCCGAGCCGGTCAGTTCCAGCATGTTGTTGCTGCTGGCGTTGGTGACCTTGCCGACCAGCGTCGCCGTATCCGCGAGCACCAGCCGGTTGCTGCCGGAGCCCATGGCGATGGCGGTGTCGGACGCGGAGGCCGCCGCGATGCGCCCGCTCACCACAACGGTGCTGTTGCCGTTGCCGGTCTGCACCGCCGTGGTGCCGGTGGTGGTGAGGGTGCCGGTGTTTTCCAGGCGGTTGGTGGTGCCGTCCAGCGAGACGGCGAGACCCGTGGCGGTCACGCGGCCGCCATTGGTGAAGGTCACGTCGCCATTGCCGCTGGCCAGGCTGACGCCCAGGCCGCTGGTGCCGGTGATGGTGCCGGTGTTGGAAACGGAGACCGTGCCGATGGTGGCGTTGGCGGTCACGCCGTTGGTGCCGGTCACCCGGCCGGCATTGGTCACGGAGATGACGCCGTTGTCCGTCGTCGTGTAGATGCCGGTGTCCGACCCCGCGATCACCTGGCCGGTCGCGGTGTTGGTGACGGTGACGTTCGCGGTGGCGGTCGCGGAGATGGCCTGATTGGTCGTGGACGCGCCAAGGCTCACGTCCCGCTGCGCCTCGATATAGCCGCTGTTGACCACGGTGACGTTGCCGGCGTCGGTCATCGCCTGCACGCCGATATAGTTGCGGGCCAGGACCGAGCCGGAATTGTCGATGGACGCGTCGCCGGACTGCGACCAGGCGATCAGCCCCTGGCGGGTGGTGGAGGTGGCCGTGCCGGAGTTCTGGATGCTCGCGGTGCCGAGATAATCGATGACGCGGATGCCCGCGAGATAGGCGTTCACGATCCCGCTGTTGTTCACCGAGACAGGAACCGCCGTGGTGCCGCCGGTGGGGCTGCCGTCGGCATAGATGCCGCGATTGTCGGTGGAGGTGACCGTGCCGGTGTTGGTGATGCTGACCGAGCCGGCGTTGCTTGTCGCCGTCAGCGCGTCGGAGCCGGTGGAGATGATGGACGCGCCGCTGGTGACGACGATGTCGCCGCCGATCTCGTTGCGCACCCACAGGCCGCCCGAGCCGCCGGTGTTCTGGAGGGTGACGTCGGAACCGAGGTTCACCGTGATGGTGGCCGGCAAGGCCTGGGACGAGACATTGATGGCGCCGTTGCCGGACGCGGTGACGGACGTGTTGCTGACGGTCAGCAGCATCGAGATGGGACCGGACGCCGTGGACGGCGAGACCGAATAGTTGATCCATCCGCTGGGGATGGTCATGTCCGAGACGCCGAGGCTGCTGGCGCCGCTGGCATTGGGCTGGATGTTCACCCCGCCCGTATCGCACTGATAGATGATCAGGGATCCGGTGGTCGAGCAGCCGGCTTCCGCGCGCTGCGGCAGCAGCGCCACCCCTGACATCGCGAGACCCAGCGCGGTGAGCGAGGCGCCGAAGCGCAGCTCGGAACGGGCAAACGCACGGGTGCCGCCCGCGCGGCGCGAAAGTTCATCCAGCAATGAAACGCCCCCCCATCACGGCGCCGGCCCGCATCCTCTCCGCTTGTGTTGGGAAAGGCTGGGCGACAACCCCGTGCGCGACCGGAAAAAAAACCAGTCGTCACCTTTCGTTAAACAAGACAGGAGCAGGTGCCGTAACGCAACCGTACCGCGGTGCCTTCCCGTGGCTCGGCCGAAGAATGTGATGAAAATGCCACATCAGTCGCGCCGGGATGTTCTCCCTGACGGGGGCCATGGCGCTGATGTTCACGGCGATATTCGCCGCGGGCGGCCTTGATACAGTCGTTGCAGAGAACATCCGACGTTTTGGCGGTGATCGACTTTGAGCACGGCGAGCCGGGCGGTCGCGCGGTGTCAGGCCGGAGGGGCAGGTTTCCGGCTATTGGTCAGGCGCCCGGCACCTGGCCCGTATGGAACGCCTTCATCTGCGCGATCAGCGCGCGCAGCAGCTGGGCGGCGGCGCTGGGCAGCTGGCGGCCGAGCCGGGTGATGACCTTCGCCTCCACCGTGGACAGCAGAGGATTGTCCACCGGCACCGCCACCAGCGAGCCGTCGGCGATGTCGGCGGCCACCGAGAAGGCGGGCAGGAAGGTGATCCCGCGTCCGGTCTTGGCGAATTCCCGCAGCACATAGATCGAGCCGGTGGTGAGCGCGGGCATCAGGCTCACCTTCTCCGCCATTTCCGCCATGGCCACGATCTGCCGCACGCCGTAGCGGGTGTGCAGTTGCGCCACCGGCGCGTCGGCGGCGTCCTTCAGCGTCACCGCGCCGCCGCGCCGGGCGAGGGCGTGGCCGGGCGCGGCCACGAGGCAGATCGGCTGGCGGCTCGCCGCCGCCGTGCGCAGGCGCGGGTCGGGCGGGGCATTGTAGACGAGGCCGATATGGTAGCGGTCCTCGGCCACGCCGCGGATCACGTCGTTGGTGCCGGCCACCTCCACCGACATGGTGAGGTTGGGATGGCGCTGCCAGAAGCGGTTCAGCGGGCCGGAAATCAGGTCGCTGACGAAGCCCTCGCCGGAGATGATGTCCACATGGCCGCGCTTCAGGCCCTGGATCTCCTGGAGCTTGGCCAGGGTGTCGGCCCGGTCGGCGGACCATTGGCGGAAGCGCTGGGCCAGCAGGTCGCCGGCCTCGGTGGCGCGCACGCCGCGCCCCAGGCGCTCGATCAGCAGCAGGCCGAGGTCCTTCTCCAGATGGGCGATCTGGCGCGAGACGACGGAGGCGTTCACCGCCAGGTGGTCGGCCGCCGCGCGCACCGAGCCGAGGCGGATGGCTTCATAGAGATAGCCCAGCCGGTGGTCGTCCAGCGGCGATGCCACGATTCCAGATCTCCGTTGCCTTCAGGTCAACACTAAGCGACCGGACCCGTGCTGTCTGCCCGCAAATTGAGCCCGTAGCTTTCCTGGGCAAGAGGGCCGGACACGCGCCGGCGGAATGGCAACCCGATTCCGCCCGCGCGCCGCCTTCGGTCCACCGTGTGCGAACGCGCCAAGCCGCAGGGGGAACGCACCGTTTCCCCCGGAGCGCGTTCCGGTTTGAGGAGAAGCGCGTGACAAGCGTTCGCGTGATCGGTCTCGGCAACATGGGGCGCGGCATGGCGCTGTCCCTCAAGCGCGCCGGCGTGGACGTGGTGGGCTATGACGCCCTGGACGCCACCCGCGCCGCCCTGGCGGCGGAGGGCGTGGCGACGCTGGCGGATCTCGCCGCCGTGTGCGCGAAGGCGGATGTGGTCATCCTCTCTTTGCCCACCGCCGCCATCGTGGAGGAGGTGGTCGCCGGGCCCGGCGGCATCCTCGAAGCGGCAAAGCCCGGCCTGCTGGTGGTGGACACCTCCACCTCCCATCCCGACACCACCCGCAAGCTGGCGGCCGCGCTTCAGGCGGCGGGCATGGCGATGATCGACGCGCCGGTCAGCGGCGGGCCGAAGGGCGCGCTCACCGGCACCATGACCATGGTGATCGGCGGCAGCGAGGCCGATGTGGCGCGCGCCATGCCGGTGCTGGAGGCCATGAGCGCCACCCGCGTGCATGTGGGCCCGGTGGGCGCCGGGCACGTGACCAAGATCATCAACAATCTGCTCTGCGCGGCGCATCTGCTCACCGCCGGCGAGGCGCTGCGCCTCGCGCAGGAGGCGGGCGTCGAGCCCGCGCGCATGCTGGAGGGCATCAATGCCGGCTCCGGCCGCTCCGGCGTGACGCAGGTGAACGCCGGCACCTGGATCCTCAACGGCGCCTTCAATTCCGGCTTCACCATGAAGCTGATGCGCAAGGACGTGAAGCTCGGCACCGATCTCGTGGCGAGCCTGGGGCTCGACCTGCCCATGTTCGCGGACGCCGCCGGCATCTGGGCCGACAGCGCCGCCACCATCGCCGACGGCGAGGACTTCAACCGCATCGTCGAGACCACTTTCCCCGGCAAGAAGAGCTGATGCCCGTGACCGCTTTCATCGATCCCCGCCTGCAACAGGCGCTCGCTCCCTTCTGGCCCGGCCTGGAGACCATCGGCTCCTACGTGGGCGGCGAACTCCTCGTCGGTGACGGCCCGTTCGTCGAGGTGCGCGACCCGGCCACCGGCAAGCCGCTGTTCGCCTATCCGGATGCGGGCGTGGCCGTCGCCGCCAAGGCCGCCGTGGCCGCCGCCGCGGGGCAGGCCGCCTGGGCCAAGCTCACCGCCGCCGGGCGCGGCCGCGTCATGCAGGCGATCGCCCGCGAGGTGCTGGCCCAGGTGGAACAGCTGGCCCAGGTGGAGAGCCTGATGGCCGGCAAGCCCATCCGCGACGCCCGCGCCGAGGTCGGCAAGGTCGTGGAGATGTTCGAATATTATGCCGGCTGGGCGGACAAGTTCCACGGCGAGGTGATCCCCGTCCCGTCGAGCCACCTCAATTATACCCGCCGCGAGCCCATGGGCGTGGTGCTCCAGATCACCCCCTGGAACGCGCCCATCTTCACCGCCGGCTGGCAGATCGCGCCGGCCATCGCCATGGGCAATGCGGTGCTGCTGAAGCCGTCCGAACTGACCCCGCTCACCTCGCTGGCGCTGGCCCTGCTGGCCGAGCGCGCCGGCCTGCCCAAGGGCGTGGTCAACGTGCTGTCCGGCTTCGGTCACACCACCGGCCAGGCGGCCATGGCGCAGCCGGCGGTGAAGAAGGTGGTGTTCGTGGGCTCGGTGCCCACCGGCCGCCTCATCGCCGAGGCCGCCGCCCGCCTGCTGCTGCCCTGCGTGCTGGAGCTGGGCGGCAAGTCCGCCAACATCGTGTTCGCCGATGCCGATCTGGAGCGCGCCGCCGTCGGCGCCCAGGCGGCGATCTTCTCCGGTGCCGGGCAGAGCTGCGTCTCCGGCTCGCGCCTGCTGGTGCAGCGTCAGGTCTATGACCGCTTCGTGGACATGGTGGCCAAGGGCGCGGCGAAGATCCGCGTCGGCGACCCGGCCTCCACCGAGAGCGAGGTCGGCCCCATCAACAACGCCAAGCAGTACAACCACGTGCTCGCGCTGATCCGCGAGGGCGCGGGGGAGGGCGCGGAGATCGTCACGGGTGAGACCGGCGAAGCCAAGGAGGGCGGCTATTTCGTCGCCCCCACCGTGCTGAAGAACGTGACCAACGCCATGGGCATCGCCCGCAAGGAGGTGTTCGGCCCGGTGGTCGTCGCCATCCCGTTCGAGGACGAGGCGGAGGCCGTCGCCATCGCCAATGACAGCGACTTCGGCCTCGCCGGCGCGGTGTGGACGCAGGATGTCGCCCGCGCCCACCGCGTCGCGGCGGCGGTGAAGGCCGGCACCTTCTGGATCAATTCCTACAAGACCATCAACGTCGCTTCGCCCTTCGGCGGCTTCAACCACTCGGGGCACGGGCGCTCCAGCGGCGTCGAGGCGTTGTATGAATACACCCAGGTCAAGAGCGTCTGGGTCGAGACGGCGGCGCAGCCTGCCGTTGCGTTCGGCTATGCGGCCGGCCTGAGGGACTGATATGCCGCCCGGCGCGGGGGCGCCGGGCGCAAGGCCAATAACAAGGGGCAAGAGGGGTTCCCACATGCAAGCCACACACGCCGCAGCCGCGCGCCCCGATGTCGGGGCCGGAAAGCTGGTCAAGGTCTTCGTCTTCGCCGCGCTCTGCGTGCTGGTCGCGGAGCTGATCGGCATCGTCAACGTGCCCATGGGCGGCACCTACAAGGTGGTGCTGCTGCCGCTGCTGTGGGCGCTGCTCATCGCGGCGGCCTGGGGCGTGGCCTCGCCCGCCTTGCCGGGGCCGGTGAAGGTCTCCACCGACCTTCAGGCCATCTCCGCCGCCGTGCTCCAGCCGGCGCTGCTGCTGTTCGTGGCCAAGCTGGGCGTGCTGGTGGGCGGCAACCTGCCGAAGATCCTCGGCGCCGGCTGGGCGCTGGTGTTCCAGGAGTTCGGCCACTTCTTCGGCACCATGGTGTTCGGCCTGCCCGTCGCCCTGCTGCTGGGCATCAAGCGCGAGGCCATCGGCGCCACCTTCTCGGTGGGGCGCGAGCCGAGCCTTGCCATCATCGGCGAGAAATACGGCATGGCGAGCCCGGAAGGGCGCGGCGTGCTGGCCGAATACATGACCGGCACCATCTTCGGCGCGGTGTTCATCGCCATCTTCGCCGGGCTGGTGTCGAGCCTCAACATCTTCAACCCGCTGGCGCTGGCCATGGGCGCGGGCGTCGGCTCGGGCAGCATGATGGCCGCCGCCTCCGGCGCCATCGCCGCGCAGCAGACGCCCGAGGTGGCCAAGGACGTGGCGGCGTTCGCCGCCGCCTCCAACCTCATCACCACCACCATCGGCACCTATTTCACGCTGTTCCTCTCCCTGCCGTTCACGGTGTGGGCCTATGGCAAGCTGGAGCCCATCCTCGGCCGCGGCCGCGAGGTGAAGATGGCCGCCGTGGACGCGCAGGTCTCGCACGAGCCGGGCGTGAAGCTGTCCTTCGTCGAGCTGCTGGTGGTGTGGGTGGTGTCGGGTGCCATGTCGCTGATCGGCAACTACATCGTCTACAAGACGGTGCCGGATGCCAGCGTGATCGCCGGCCTCGCCATCATGATCGGCGCGGTGCTGGCGGGCTATGCCATCTACCGGCTCACCCGGGGCATCGTGCCGGCGGTGGTGTGGGTGTCGGCGGTGGCCATGGCGCTGACCTATCCGGGCATGCCCTATGCGGCGGACATCGCGGCGCTGACCGGCAAGATCAACTTCCTGGCCATGACCGCGCCCATGCTGGCCTTCGCCGGCCTGTCCATCGCCAAGGACGTGCCGGTGTTCAAGAGCCTGGGCTGGCGCATCGTGCTGGTGTCGCTGATGGCCAATGCCGGCACCTTCCTCGGTGCGGCGATCATCGCCCAGTTCTTCATGCACGTGCCGGCCTGACGCCGGCCGGCATGACCTTGATGGCGGCCGGCGGGCAACTGCCGGCCGCCCGCCCGCTCAGTCGGGCAGCGTGCCGTCGATGTCGATGACGAGATCGGCGAAGGCCTGCGCACGGGGCGAGAGGCCGCGCTCGGTGCGCCAGATGACGGCGCCGGTATAGCGCAGCCACGGCAGCACCACGTCGAGGCACACCAAGGCGCCTGCATGGTCGGCCACCAGGCTCGGGCTGCCGAACGCCACCGCGTCGCTGTCCCGCACGATGGCCGAGACCGCCGCCCAGGAATAAGCCTCGAACTGCGGCTCCAGCACCTTGCCTCCGGCGTCGGGGCGGCCGAGCCGGGCGTTGCGCGGGAAATGCCGGACCACGCGCTCCGGCTGGCGCGCGCCGGCGAAGGGATAGCGCGCGATGTCCGCCGCCGTGCAGGCGGGGAGGGCGCAGAGCGGGTGGCCTTTGCGCACCACGACGGCGCCCTGCCGCTCGCGCAGCGGCCGCTCGCGGAAGGCGTCCTCCGTGCCCCCGTCGATGCGTTCGCCGATGAAGAAATCCATGGCGCCGCGCTCCAGCATGTCGCGGCAGTCGCGCCAGCCGCCGGCGATCACCTTCACCTGCACCTCCGGCTGGCGGGCGGCGAAGGCGGCGACGGCGAGCGGCACCAGATTGTGGTTGGAATAGAGCCCCGAGCCGAACACGATGGTGTGGCCGAGGCCGCGCCGATCCGCGATGGCGGCATCAAGGGCGCTCGCGCGCCGCAGGATGTCGCGCCCTTCCTCGATGACCAGCATCCCGAGGGCGGTGGGGCGGACCGCGCGGGGGGCGCGCTCGAACAGCGGCGCGCCCACCTGCCGTTCCAGGTCCTGGATGCTGCGGCTGAGCGCCGGCTGGGACATGTGCAGGTTCTCCGCCGCCTTGGCGAACGTGCCGCTGTCCGCGATGGCCACCACCTGCCGCAGCCGCTTCAGTTCGATCAATCGAGGCCCCTTGTCATCCGCCGCGGCCGCATCGCCGCCTGCCGGCGCCATGCAGCCAGCCTATCGCGCCTTGCCACAAATGCATTGGACACCTCTTGCTGGCACCCATCAAGGTACCGCTCGCGGCAGGCGGTACGGCGTGGTGGGGCTCGGCGGTGCTGTTGAATGCGGAGTTCAGGCAGCAACGGGTGGACCATGGCTAAGACGACGACGATCAACTGGGCCTGGGGCTCGAACAGCGTGATTGCCTTCAATCCCGCATCGGACGTGCTGGATTTCGGCTGGTTCCAGGCGGACCAGTTCGCCATCTCCGAGGTCAACGGCTCGGTGGTGATCTCCATTCCGTCCAACAGCCAGACCTACACGCTGTCCGGCGTGACCCTTTCGGAACTCTCGCTCGCCAACATCCTCGCCAAGGACAGCGGGGCACTGGGCGAATGGACGACGGCGCTGGCGGGCGGTACCGGCACCTCCGGCGGCACCGGCACCGGCACCGGCACCGGCACCGGCACCGGCGGCGCCACCGACGGCGGCGGCACCAGCGGGGATGCCGGCACGGGCCATGCGGGCGACGGCCTCGCGACCGTGACCACCATCTCCTGGGCCTGGGGCACCAACACGGTGCTGCATTTCGACACCGCCCTCGACAAGCTGGATTTCGGCTGGTTCTCGGCCGACAATTTCTCCGTTTCCGAGGTCGATGGCTCGGTGGTGATCGCCATTGCCTCCAACAGCCAGACCTACACGCTGTCCGGCGTGACCCTTTCGGAACTCTCGCTCGCCAACATCCTCGCCAAGGACAGCGGGGCACTGGGCGAATGGACGACGGCGCTGGCGGGCGGTACCGGCACCTCCGGCGGCACCGGCACCGGCACCGGCACCGGCACCGGCACCGGCGGCGCCACCGACGGCGGCGGCACCAGCGGGGATGCCGGCACGGGCCATGCGGGCGACGGCCTCGCGACCGTGACCACCATCTCCTGGGCCTGGGGCACCAACACGGTGCTGCATTTCGACACCGCCCTCGACAAGCTGGATTTCGGCTGGTTCTCGGCCGACAATTTCTCCGTTTCCGAGGTCGATGGCTCGGTGGTGATCGCCATTGCCTCCAACAGCCAGACCTACACCCTGTCGGGCGTTTCCCTGGCCGACCTGACCCTCGCCAACATCTCCGCCAAGGACAGTTCGGCCCTCGCCGAATGGACCACGGCGCTCGCCTCCCATACGGGCGGATCGACCGGCGGATCGACCGGCGGGTCCGACGGCGGCTCGGGGAGCAGCTCCGGCGACAGCGGCGGCTCGGGCGGCGGCTCCACCGGGGGCGGTTCCTCGGGCGGCGGCACCGGCACGGGCGAGACCGCCTATGCGGCGGCCTGGAGCGCCGCGACGGTCTATGTGGCGGGCGATCTCGCCGCCGTGGGCAATCTCGTCTACGAGGCCCATTGGTGGACGCAGGGCGCGGACCCCGCCACCCACAGCGGCACGGACGGCTCCGGCCAGGTGTGGACCGTGGCCGGCACTCTCGACACCACCCCCGTCCTGCCCAATGCCCCGGACGACCTGTTCGCCACCGCCGTGTCCGATACGTCGGCGGTGCTGGTGTGGGACGCCGCCGTGGTGCAGGGCGCGGGCAGTGTTTCAGCCTACGAGATCTATGAGAACGGCGTCCTCGTCGCGACCACGGCCGACACCTATTTCAAGGTGACGGGCCTGGACGCCGCCACCGCCTACCAGTTCACCGTGGTGGCGGTGGACGAGGCCGGCCATTCGCCGGCGGCGACGCCCATCACCGTGACCACGGACGCGGCGGGCGGCTCCAGCGTGGAGCAGTCCTATTCGCCCTACATCGACATGTCGCTGAGTTCGAGCCAGGACCTCATGGCCATCGCCCAGGCCTCCGGCGTCACCGATTTCACCCTGGCGTTCGTGCTGAGTTCCGGCACCGACACCATCGGCTGGGGCGGCACCGGGACCATCGCCAACGACACCCTGCCCAACGGCTCGACCATCCACGACCAGGTGGCCGCGCTCCAGGCCATCGGCGGCGACATCACCATTTCCTTCGGCGGCGCCAACGGGCAGGAGGCGGCGCTCACCTTCACCAGCGCCACGGCGCTCACCGCCGCCTACCAGTCGGTGGTCGACACCTACCATGTGAACAAGCTGGACTTCGACGTCGAAGGCTCCGCGCTCGCCAACACCGCCGCCAACCACCTGCGCGATCAGGCGCTGGTGTCGCTGGAGGCGGCCAATCCGGACCTCGACGTGTCGTTCACCCTGCCGGTCCTGCCCACGGGCCTGACCAACGACGGCCTCGCGCTGCTGAAGCAGGCGATCGCCGACGGCGTCCATGTCGACACGGTCAACATCATGGCCATGGACTATGGCGCCGCCGTCGACAGCGGCGACATGGGCAGCGATGCCATCGCGGCGGCCAATGCCACCCTGGCGCAACTGCACACCCTCGGCCTCGACGCCAAGCTGGGCATCACGGTGATGATCGGCATCAACGACGTGTCGAGCGAGGTGTTCACGCTCTCCGACGCGCAGCAGCTTCTGGCCTATGCGGACGGCAATGCGGACATCGCCGGCCTCTCCATCTGGTCGGTGGGCCGGGATAACGGCAGCAGCGTGGGCTTCGTGTCGCCCACCGGCAGCGGCGTGGAGCAGATCGCCTACGAATACAGCCAGATCTTCGGCCATATCTGAGGCCCCGGGGGCGGAAGCGGGCGCCGGCCGCGCGCCGGCGCGCGGCCCGTCCCTCCGCCGCCGTGGTTTCCTCCGCCCGCGAAGCGCTCTAACGTCCCGCGATCCAAGGGAGGCGGGCATGGCGAAAAGCGTGACACTCACCGGCGGCGAAAGCGTACCGGCGCTCGGGCAAGGCACTTGGCTCATGGGCGAACAGGCCGATCACCGGGCGGAGGAGATCGCCGCCCTGCGCACCGGCATCGAGCTCGGCCTCACACTGGTCGATACGGCCGAGATGTATGGCGACGGCCTCACCGAGCAGCTGGTGGGCGCCGCGCTGAAGGACGGCTGGCGGGACAAGGTGTTCCTGGTCAGCAAGGTCTATCCGCACAATGCCGGCCGCCGGAGCGTGGAGGAGGCGTGCGCGCGCAGCCTCGAGCGGCTCGGCACCGACCGGCTCGACCTCTACCTGCTGCACTGGCGCGGCGGCCATCTGTTCGAGGAGACCATCGCCGGCTTCGAGGCGCTCCAGAAGGCCGGCAAGATCCGCCACTGGGGCGTGAGCAATCTCGACACCGTCGACATGGAGGAGCTTCTGGAGGTCGGCGGCAGCGCCTGCGCCGTGAACCAGATCCTCTACAATCCCTCCCGGCGCGGGCCGGAATTCGACCTCATGCCGTTCCAGGCGCGGCACAAGATCCCGTTCATGGCCTACAGCCCCGTCGAGCAGGGCCGGCTGCCGCGCGGCGGGGCGCTGGGCCGGGTGGCGGCCCGGCACGGGGTGGACATCTTCCAGGTGGCGCTGGCCTGGGCGCTCAGGCGGCCGGACGTGATCGCCATCCCCAAGGCGGCGACGGTCGCCCATGTGACCGCCAATGCGGCGGCGCGCGATCTCGTGCTGGATGCCGAGGATCTCGCCGCCATCGACGCGGACTTCCCGCCGCCCCGGCGCAAGGTGGCCCTGGAGATGCTCTGAGCTGCGGGCTCAGGCGGTGAACGCCCCGGCGCGCGGGGCGATGCCGGAATCGGCGCCGTGGGCGCGGGCGATCAGCACCGCGTCCACGTCGGGGATCTCGGTTTCCATGTGCTTCTCCATGCGCGCGAGCACGTCGGAGACGTCCGCCATGCTGCGGGTGGGGTCGAAGCCCACCGTGATCTCCACATGGGCGATATTGCCCGAGCGCCGGGTGCGGATGCCCAGCAGGGCGTCGTATTCGTGGAAGAAGGCGGCCAGCGTGCGGTTCACCTTGAGCTGCACCGGCTCGCTCAGCGCCCGGTCCAGCAGGTCCGGCAGCGAGGCGCGCACCATGGAGACGCCGACGAAGGTCATGAAGGCCGCACCGACGAGGCCGCCGATGCTGTCGGCGGTGCGGGCGACCACCGGGTCGTGGGCGAGCGAATCGATGATCACGCAGACCACCACCGGGAAGGACGCCACCGCCTTGGCGATATGGGCGCGCAGCTGGGCCTGCACGATCATGGAGCCGCCGGCCCGGTTGGCCTGCCACAGCGGGATGATCGGCCCGGCGTTGACGATGAAATTGTAGACCACCATGACGATGGCGACCCAGGCCCAGAAGTCGGTCTGCGGCTCGCCGCCGCCCCGGGTCACCGCCTGATAGGCGATGAAGCCGGCGGCGAAGATCAGCAGCACGCCGACCATCAGCCCGATGCCGCGCTCCAGCTTGCCGATGCCGTATTCATAGGCCGCCACCCGCCCGCGGTGCAGGTTGCGCAGGGTCTGCCAGGAGACGATGGCCACCACCAGCAGCAGCACGCCCCGCAGCAGGTCGGACAGCATGGACAGCGAGCCGATGATGAGCGCCGCGGTGCCGTAGGGCACGGCGAGGGACAGGTCGAGCAGGACGGCGATGAGGATGGCGCGCTCCTCGCGGCGCTCCTGAAAGGTGGGGGTGCGGGGCTGCGGGGCGGTGCTCATTGCGGATCACGTCCTGGTCCGCGCAGCAGCAGGCGGTCGCCGCGCACCTCGAAGCTCTCCAGGCGGGAGAGGAAGCTCATGCCGAGCAGCGGCGTGCGGAGCATGCCGGCCGGCGCCACGAGCGCGGGGACGCGGCGTTCGACGATCCCCCCCACCGTGACCTTGTCCAGCACCACGGAGGCCGCCCGGGTGCGGCCGTTGGCGGTGTCCACCGGCACGTCGTATTTCAGGAAGTCCACCGGCAGCCCCGCCGCCCGCGCCGCCTCGATGGTGAGCACCACGGAGGAGGCGCCGGTATCCAGCAGCATGGGCACCGTCGCGCCGTTGATGCCGACGCGCACGGCGAAGTCGCCGTCGGCGCCGCGGGCGACCTCCACGGTCATGGCGCTGCCCGGCAGGCTGATGGCATAGCCCGGCACCAATTGCCCGATCACCCGCTCGGCCACCTGGAGCAGCGGGCCGCGATAGGTGTAGCCGATGGCGAGCGCGGTCCCGAGCAGGATCCAGAACAGCGCCGCCACCAGCGCCTCGCCGATGCGGCCGCGCACGATGGACCAGGCCACGGCGCCGACGATGATCAGGATCGGCACCTGATAGGTCAGGCTGCCGAACTGGTTGAGGTCCAGGCCGGCGACGCTGCCCTGCTCGTGATGCACGGCGAGCACGATGACCCCGCCGAGCAGGCCGATCAGCAGCATCCAGAGGAAACGGTCGCCGCGCATGGGGTCAGTCCGAAAAGGCGTCGGGGTTCTGCGCCCGCAGGCGGGCAAGGCGCTCGGGCAGGGCGGCCATGATGGCCGCCCGCCGCTCCGGTCCATAGCCGAGCCAGCCGCCGATCTCCTGCATGGTCCGGCCGCAGCCGATGCACAGGCTGCTGAGCGGATCGACCACGCAGACCTTGATGCAGGGGGAGGGGATCGGGGCGGAGTGAGGGGTGTCGGACATGGCGCCGGATCAATGCACCCGGGCGAAGATAAGGACGGCCAGCAGGAAGGCAATCTCGGCCAGTTGCTGGACGGCGCCGGCCACGTCCCCGGTCTGCCCGCCGATGAGGCGGCGGGAGAGCCGCGTCATGACGAACAGCACCAGGAGGACGGCGGCGATGCCGGCGCCCGCCGCGCTCACCCCCGCGCTCGGCACCAGCAGCAGGCCGGCGAGGAGCGCGCCCACGAGGCCGGCCTTGCCGGCGGCATCGGGGCCGGGCTGGCCGGCGGCGGCGGAGGCGCCGTCGGCGCGGGCCGGGGGCAGGAATTCCAGCAGCAGGATGCCGGCGGCGCGCGAGAGGCCGGCGCCGGCGACCAGCGCCAAAGCGGCGACGGCGGGCCCGGAGGCCAGCAGGCCCTGGACCAGGGCGACGCGCAGCAGCAGGGCGAGGACGAGGGCGCAGGCGCCGTAGCTGCCGATGCGGCTGTCGCGCATGATCTCCAGGCGCCGGAGCCGGGTGGCGCCGCCGCCGAAGCCGTCGGCGGTGTCGGCCAGGCCGTCCTCGTGCAGGGCGCCGGTGAGCAGCACGCCCGCCGTCACCGCCAGGGCGGCGCTGACCAGGGGGGGCAGGCCGAGGGCGGCGGCGAGCAGCAGAATCACCGCGCCGGCGGCGCCGATGACCGCGCCCGCCAACGGCACGGCATAGGCGATCCGGCTGAGGCGCGGCGGGGCGAAGGCTTCGGTGTCGCCGGAGGGCGCGGGAACGGGGAGCCGGGAATAGAAGCGCAGGGCCGCGCCAAGGTCCTCAACGATCCGGTTCTGCCGCATGAGCCTCTCGTCCGTGCGGCCCGCTCCGCCGTGAAACGGACCGCCTCCTTGGGAGACTTATTTCGGCACCGGGTCAAGAGCATCCGATGCCGCCCACAGGCGCGTTTGCATTCGTGGGTTCCGCCGGTATAGTCCCGCCGCTTCGGCAGGGGCGTCCGGATGGACTCCGCCAATCCCTCCCTTCAGACAGAACGAGGACAAAATGTTCATATCGCCCGCATTCGCCCAAGGCGCACCGGCCGCCGGTGGCGGGACCGACATGCTCATTCAGCTCGCGCCGTTCGTGCTGATCTTCGTGGTGATGTATTTCCTGATCCTGCGGCCGCAGCAGAAGCGCGCCAAGGTGCATCAAGAAATGGTGAATTCCCTGCGTCGCGGCGACGTTGTCGTGACCACCGGCGGCCTCGTGGGCAAGGTGGTCAAGGTGGTGGACGACGCCGAGATCGAAATGCAGATCGCCGACAATGTGAAGGTCCGCCAGCTCCGCTCGCAGATTTCCACCGTCCGCGCCAAGGGCGAGCCCGCCAAGGACGAGACGGCCGCCTGAGGCCGCTCCGAACGCAAGAACAGAGACGATGCTGCACTTCTCCAGGCTGAAGACGGCGCTGATCCTCGTGGTCACAGCGTTGGGAATCCTGTTTGCCGTCCCCAACCTGCTGCCGGCTTCGGTATTGCAGCATCTGCCCTCATGGCTGGCCTCCAGCCATGTGACCCTCGGGCTGGACCTCCAGGGCGGCAGCCACATCCTGCTGGAGGTGGACGCCGCCGCGCTCAAGAAGGAGCGCGCCGACCAGGTGCGCGACGACGTGCGCCGGGTGCTGCGCGAGCAGAAGATCGGCTATTCCGGCCTGACGGTGCGCGACACCAGCATCCAGGTGCGGCTGCGCGACGCCAACGACACCCAGGCGGCGGTGACCGAGCTGCGCAAGCTGGCGACCCCGATCACCAATTCCGTGCTCGGCAGCAGCACGGGCGAGACCGACATCACCGTCTCCAGCGGCGCCGACGGCCAGATCACGGTGTCGCTGACCGACGCCGGCATCAACGCCCGCATCCGCTCGGCGGTGGACCAGTCCATCGAGATCATCCGCCGGCGTATCGACCAGCTCGGCACGGTCGAGCCGACCATCCAGCGTCAGGGCGCGGACCGCATCCTGGTGCAGGTGCCCGGCTTGCAGGATCCCCAGCGCCTGAAGGCGCTGCTGGGCCAGACCGCCAAGCTCTCGTTCCGCATGGTGGACCAGTCCATGTCGCCGCAGCAGGCGATGGAGACCCGGCCGCCGGCCGAATCCGACGTGCTCCAGTCGTCTGACGGCGTGCCCTATCTGGTGGAGAAGCAGGTGCGCGTGTCCGGCGAGGACCTGGTGGACGCCCAGCCGGGCTTCGACCAGACGTCGCGCCAGCCCATCGTCAGCTTCCGCTTCAACAACAACGGCGCGCGCCGCTTCGCCGCCACCACCCAGGACGCGGTCGGCCGGCCCTTCGCCATCGTGCTGGACAACCAGGTGATCTCCGCCCCGGTGATCCGCGAGCCGATCCTCGGCGGATCGGGCCAGATCTCCGGCTCCTTCACCGTGCAGCAGGCCAACGACCTCGCCATCCTGCTGCGCGCCGGCGCCCTGCCGGCGCCGCTGAAGGTGGTGGAGGAGCGCACCGTCGGCCCGAGCCTCGGGCAGGATTCGATCCAGGCCGGCAAGACGGCGGCTTTTGTGGCTGCGGCGCTGGTGGCGGTGTTCATGCTCGCCGTCTACGGCCTGTTCGGCCTGTTCGCGCTGATCGCGCTGGCGGTCCACGTGACGCTGATGTTCGCCCTGCAGTCGCTGCTCGGCGCCACGCTGACGCTGCCCGGCATCGCCGGCGTGGTGCTGACCATCGGCATGGCGGTGGATTCCAACGTGGTGATCTTCGAGCGCATCCGCGACGAGGCGCGCGAGGGCCGCTCGGCCATCGCCGCCATCGACAAGGGCTTCTCCTTCGCGCTCGGGACCATCCTCGACGCCAATTTGACCTCGCTGGCGACGGCCGTGATCCTGTTCCTGCTCGGCGGCTCCGGCCCCGTGCGCGGGTTCGCCGTCACCTATATCCTTGGCCTCCTGACCACCGTGTTCACCGCTTACACCCTCACCCGCCTGATGATCGCGTGGTGGGTGAAGTGGCAGCGCCCGGCCAAGCTGCCTATCTGAGAGCGCGCCGCCATGCCCTTGATCGACTATATCCCGGCGCAGACCAAGATCGGCTTCATGCGGCTGCGCCGCGTGACCTTCCCCTTGTCGGCGGCGCTGACTCTCATCGCCGTCATCCTGTTCGGCACGGTGGGGTTCAACCTCGGCATCGACTTCCGCGGCGGCACGCTGATCGAGGCCCAGTCCGCCCAGCAGGCGGCGGACCTCAGCGTGCTGCGCGAGCAGCTCACCGACGGTGACCTCGGCGACGTGCAGATCCAGGAATTCGGCTCGGCCCGCGACGTGCTGATCCGCGTCGGCCGCGCCGGCACGGACGATGCCGCCCAGCAGGCCATCGTCGACAAGGTGCGCAGCGCCCTCGGGCAGGACTTCACCATCCGCCGCGTCGAGACGGTGGGCCCCAGCGTGTCGTCCGAGCTGGTGCGCCAGTCCATCCTGGCCCTGGTGCTGGGCGCGGTGGTGGTGCTGATCTATCTGTGGTTCCGCTTCGAATGGCAGTTCGCCGTCGGCGCGCTGGTCACCACGGCGCACGACATCTTCGTCACCCTGATGATCTATTCGGTGCTGGGGCTGGATTTCGACCTCACCTCCATCGCCGCCATCCTGACCATCATGGGCTATTCGCTCAACGACACGGTGGTGGTGTACGACCGCATCCGCGAGATGCTGCGCCGCTACAAGAAGATCCCGCTGCCGGAACTGCTCGACATCGCGGTGAACGCCACCTTCTCGCGGACCATCATCGTCTCCACCACCACCTTCCTCGCCACCCTGGCGCTGTATTTCTTCGGCGGCGAGGTGCTGCGCGGCTTCTCGCTGGCCATGTCGGTGGGCGTGATCATCGGCACCTATTCCACCATCTTCGTGGCGGCGCCCATCCTCATCCACCTCGGGCTGCGGTCCTCCACCGTGGTTGCCCAGGACGAGGCCGACGCGGCGGACGAGAAGCCGGCCGCGAAGGGCGGCAAAGGCGGCTCTCGGCCGGCCAAGGCCTGAGGCGGCGCGGCGGTGGCCGATCCGTCCGGCGCCCCGTTCCTGCCCCGGCAGGTGCCGATCGACGGCTACGGCCCGCGCTTCTTCCATTTCCAGGGCATGTCGCACGCCGGCTCGATCCTGGCGCTGCCGGGCGGCATCCGGCCCTGGGCGCTGGACAGCTTCGCCGCCCTTGACGCTCATACCCTCGGCCCCATCCTCGCCGAGGCATCCGCCTTCGAGCTGCTGTTCCTCGGCACCGGGCGCGACCCGGCCCACCTGCCGGAGCCGCTGAAGGCGCTGCTGCGCGAGGCGGGCCTGCGCTTCGAGCTGATGCCCACCGCCGCCGCCGCCGCCACCTACAACGTGCTGCTCGGCGAAGGGCGGCTGGTGGGTGCCGGGCTTGTGGCGCTGTAGCCCCGTGCGTCCCGCGCCGCGCCTCTTCCCGCATGGCCCCGCCCGCGCCGGCCGGGACGGGACAGCCGCCCTTCGGCACCCGGTGACGTCTTGCGCCGCCGGCCGGGATCGGGCCTGATCGCGCCATGTCCAGCCTCCCGCCCGATTTCGGCACGCCGCCCGCCCTCGCGACCGAGCCGGCCCTCGCCAGCGATTATGCCTATTGCAGCGATCTGGTGCGGGCGCAGGACCGCGACCGCTTCCTCGCCGCCCTGTTCGCCCCGCCCGCCGTGCGCAACGATTTGCTGGCGCTCTATGCCTACAATGTGGAGATCGCCCGCGTGCGCGAGGTGGTGCGCGAGGCGCTGCCCGGCGAGGTGCGCCTGCAATGGTGGCGGGAGCTGATCGAGGGCCATGGCCGGGGCGACGTGACCGGCCATCCCGTGGCGAGCGCGCTGCTGGACACGCTGGGCCGCCACGGCCTGCCGCGCGGGGCGCTGCTCAACCTCATCGAGGCGCGGGTCTTCGACCTTTATGACGACCCCATGCCCAGCCTCAACGACCTGGAAGGCTATGCCGGCGAGACCGCCTCCGCGCTGCTCCAGCTCTCCGTCCATATCCTGGCCGGCGGTCCCCGCCCAGCGCTGGCGGACGCCTGCGGGCACGGCGGGGTGGCCATCGCGCTCACCGGCCTGATGCGGGCGCTGCCCGTGCATGCCGCGCGCGGGCAGTGCTTCCTGCCTGCGGACCTGCTGGCGCGGCACGGCTCCAGCCGCGACGACGTGGTGGCCCGCGCGCCCACGCCGGGCCTGCTGGCGACGCTCGCCGACCTCAGGGCCCATGCCGCCCGGCATTTCGCCGCCGCGCAGCAGGGCCTCGCCGATGCGCCGCGCGAGCTGGCGCCGGCCTTCCTCACCCTGGCCCTGGTGCCGGGCGACCTGCGGACGCTGGCCCGCGTGCGCGATCCCTTCCGGGCGGTCGGCGGCCTCTCGCCCTTGCGCCGGCAATGGACGCTCTGGCGCGCGGCGCGCCGGGCCCCGCGCGGCGGCTCCTGGGGCTAGGCCGCGATCCGATCAGAGTGAATCGATCTGATCGGTGAATCGCCCTCTCACACTTTGATGGAACCCGCGCCGCGGGGCCGACAGTCCCTTCGGCCGCCCCCTCCCGCCTGCGAAGCGCCCGGCACCGCCGCCGGAAGAACGGTGCATCGGCACCGGCACGCTTGATGCATCGAGGGCCGTCTGGCGTCGTCGCGGCGGCGCCGCGCTGCCCTGTTCCGACACGTCCCCGACATGAGCCGTGCGGCAGGCAGAGCGATGCGAGTGGCGTGGGGAGTTATATGTCGCGCACTGTCAATGTACCGCAGGCCCTGGATTTTCACGGCATCGACACGCTGACGGGGGAGATCCTGCGTCAGAACAAATCCTACATCCTGCGGATCCTGCCCGAGGCGCTGGATGCCTTCTACCAGCACGTGCAGCTGTTCCCGGACGCGGCGCGCTTCTTCAGGAGCAAGGCGCACATGGCCCATGCGCGGGACATGCAGATCCGGCACTGGGGCCTCATCACCGAGGGGCGCTTCGACGAGGCCTATGTGGCCTCGGTGACGCGGATCGGCGAGGTTCACAACGCCATCGGCCTCGCCCCGCGCTTCTATATCGGCGGCTATAATTTCCTGCTGGTGAACCTCTCGGCGCGGATCGCGCACGACATGGCCTCGGGCCTGTTCAACCGGGGCGGGCTGGCGCGGGCGACCGCCCTGCAAGGCGCCATCACCAAGGCGCTCATGCTCGACATGGATTTCGCCATCTCGGTCTATCTGGACAGCGGCCGGCGCGAGCGCCGGCAGACGCTGGACGGGCTGGCCCAGGCCCTGGACGGATCGGTGGGGGCCATCGTCGCCTCGCTGTCCCAGTCCGCCGGCGGCATGCATAGCGCGGCGGAGGCGCTGCACGCCACGGCCGGCGAGACGCTGGCCCGCGCCGGCGCGGTGGCCTCCGCCTCGGCGGATGCGTCGGAGAGCGTGCGCTCCGTCGCGAGCGCGACAGAGGAAATGTCGGCTTCGGTACAGGACGTGGACCGGCAGGTGGCCGAATCCGCCGCCATCGCCGGCCGCGCCGTGGAGGTGGCGGGCGAGACCGTCTCGACGGTGGGGCGGCTGTCGGCGGCTGCGGACAAGATCGGCGCCATCGTCGATCTCATCAGCACCATCGCCGGCCAGACCAACCTTTTGGCGCTGAACGCCACCATCGAGGCGGCGCGGGCGGGCGATGCCGGCAAGGGCTTCGCGGTGGTGGCGTCCGAGGTGAAGGCGCTGGCGGAGCAGACCGCCAAGGCCACCAGCGAGATCGAGGCGCAGATCGGCGACATGCAGGCGGCCACCGGCGAGACCGCCAGCGCCATCGGCGCCATCGCCGACATCGTGCGCCAGATGAACGCCCTCTCGGCGGCCATCGCCACCGGCATCCAGCAGCAGAAGCGGGCGGCCGGCGACATCTCCGGCCATGTGCAGCGCGCCTCCCGGGGCACGCAGGACGTGACGCTGAACATGTCCGGCTTCAACCAGGCGGCGGCCGATGCCGGCCAGTCGGCCTCCCAGGTGCTCTCCACGGCCACGGAACTGTCCGGCAAGGCGCAGCACCTGCGCCGGGAAGTGGACCGCTTCCTGGCCGACATCGCCAGCGCCTGAGGCGCCGGGCAGGGGAGGCCCTCAGGCCGCCGGGCGGGTGATGCGGTCGGTGAGGTTGAGGCGGCCGCGGGCGATGTCGGCGACGAGGCGGCGGGTGTCGTCGTCGCCGGCCAGCGCGTCCAGCATCTCGATCTGGTTGCGGGCCACCAGCAGCAGCAGGTCGTCGCGCACGCCGCCGTCCGCCGCGCGCGGCAGGCGCGGCACGATCTGGAGATGATCGAGGTGCGGGCGATCGGGCAGGGCCTCGGCCAGATGCAGCCGCAGCGCCTCCACGCTCACCTGGGCGTCCGCCTCCACGAAGGCATAGAGGCCGACCTTGCCGCCCAGCGTCTGGAAATCCGCCATGTGGACGTGATGGACCGCCGGGTGGGTGGACAGGGCATCGGCGATGCGGGGGGCCACCTGGGTGACGCGCGGGCCGCGCCCCTCGGTGTCCGAATAGGACATGAGGCGGCGGGTGACGAAGCGGTAGACCTTCTTGCCGGTGTTCATCCACACGCGGGTGATGAGGCTCTTGGTGGCCAGCATCTTGCGCTCGCGCGGGGTCAGCGCCTCCGGGCAATAGGTGCGCTTGTGCTTGAGCAGGTGGCGCAGGTCCTCATAGGCCAGCACGCGGCCGAGCTTCCAGCGCCGGCTGATGGGCAGGGCCAATTGGAAATCCATCAGCCAGGCTTCGCCGTCGGCGCCGCGCAGCCAGTTCTGCTGCTTGGCGAGGTCGTTATGCGCATAGCCGGCGGCATGCAGGGTGCGCAACGCATCGCGGGCGGAATGGAAATAGTGCAGGTCGCCGGTGGGGCGGGCGATCTGCAACGGCACGCCGTCGATCCAGCCGCGCACCAGGAAGCGCCTGCCCACCGCCAGCAATGGCGTGGTGACGCCGGTGGCGGTCACCTTTTCCAGCGCGTTCACCTCGAAGGCGGCGAGCCGCGCGGCCAAAGGCGCGAACCAGGGCGAGACCTTGTCCCAGCGCCGCCGCACGGCGGGGTGGGCGACACCGTCGCGGTCGATCCAGGTGCCGCGCTCGACGGTCGAGAACACGTCGCGCTTCAGCACCGTGTCCACGGTGAAGCGGGAAGGGTCCGCCCGGTGTTCGACCGGCGGCACGGAGCGTTTCAGCCTCGGCATCAGGGCCTCTTAAGCCGCGATGGCGGACGTGTCGAGCCAGGCGGCCATGTCGGCGAGCGCGCGGGCGGCCAGCAGGCGCTTCTTGGCCAGGGTCTTTTCCGTGCCGCGCAGGCGCTTGCCGTCCTCGCCCTTGGGGGTGACGTCCATCGGCGGGAACAGGCCGAAATTGACGTTCATGGGCTGGAACGAGCGCGGGCCGCCGTCCTGGCCTTCGATATGACCGCCGGTGATATGGGCCAGCAGCGCACCGTGGGCGGTGGTCAGCGGCGGGGGCGCCAGCGTCTCGCCGCGGCGTTCCGCCGCCGCGAAGCGGCCCGCCATCAGGCCCACGGCGGCGCTCTCCACATAGCCCTCGCAGCCGGTGATCTGGCCGGCGAAGCGCAGGCGCGGATCGGCCTTCAGGCGCAGGGCGCCGTCCAGCAGGCGCGGGGAATTCAGATAGGTGTTGCGGTGCAGGCCGCCGAGCCGGGCGAACTCCGCCTGCTCCAGGCCGGGGATGGTGCGGAACACCCGCACCTGCTCGCCGTGGCGCATCTTGGTCTGGAAGCCGACGAGGTTATAGAGCGTGCCGAGCTTGTTATCCTGGCGCAGCTGGATGATGGCGTGGGCCTTCACCGTCGGATTGTGCGGATTGGTGAGGCCGACCGGCTTCAGCGGCCCGAAGCGCAGGGTCTCGCGGCCGCGCTCGGCCATCACCTCGATCGGCAGGCAGCCGTCGAAATAGGGCGTCTTGGCCTCGAAATCGCGCAGCGCCACCTTCTCGGCGGCCAGCAGCGCATCGACGAAGGCCTCGTACTGCTCCTTGTCCAGCGGGCAGTTGATATAGTCGGCGCCGGTGCCGCCGGGGCCGACCTTGTCGTAGCGCGACTGGAACCAGGCCTTGGACAGGTCGATGCTGTCCAGGTGGACGATGGGGGCGATGGCGTCGAAGAAGGCGAGGGCGCTCTCGCCGGTCAGCTCCAGCACCGCCTGGGCCAGGGCCGGGGAGGTAAGGGGGCCGGTGGCGATGATGACATTGTCCCAGTCCGCCGGCGGCAGCGTGTCGATCTCCTCGCGGCGGATCTCCACCAGCGGGTGATCGGCCAGCGCCTGGGTGACGGCCTGCGAGAAGCCGTCGCGGTCCACCGCCAGCGCGCCGCCGGCCGGCACCTGGTTGGCATCGGCGCAGCGCAGGATGAGCGAGCCGGCGCGGCGCATCTCCGCATGCAGCACGCCGACCGCATTGGTCTGCGCATCGTCCGAGCGGAAGGAATTGGAGCAGACCAGCTCGGCCAGGCCCTCGGTGTGGTGGGCTTCCGTGCCGCGCACCGGGCGCATTTCGTGCAGCACCACGGGCACGCCGC
Organism: Azorhizobium doebereinerae UFLA1-100; assembly: GCF_000473085.1. Taxonomy (GTDB): domain Bacteria; phylum Pseudomonadota; class Alphaproteobacteria; order Rhizobiales; family Xanthobacteraceae; genus Azorhizobium; species Azorhizobium doebereinerae. The sequence continues at coordinate 38,347 of NZ_AXBA01000016.1, read as the reverse complement.
GCTCAGCGAGCTGGAAGGCGGCCTCCGAGCCGGCAAGGCCGCCGCCGATGACATGGACCGGCTGGGTGGATGCGTGGCTCATGGGTCCTCACTGGGGCGGGCGGCGGGGATACGGCCCGCGGGGCCGCGCGACGGCGCCGCCGATCACGGTCTAGAGCCTGATCCGATCAGGTTGAATCAACCTGATCGGTGAATCAGTCTCTCACTTATAGAGAGAGAGCGATTCACGACCCGCATCGAAGCACCGAAGTGCTTCGATGCGGGTCGATCGCACTCCAAGGCCGTTCTGTGCCCGATCCGGCCGGAGGCTTCAAGATGAGCCACCTTACAAACGAAAATGGCCCCCGAGGGGGCCACGTTCGGAACGCTTCAGTTCCTCACCCGGGCGCGGTGCGCCCAGGGGAGCCTCACGCGACCTGGACGGCGGCGTTGCGCGCGATGGCGCGGATCTCGCTGCGGCTGACATTGATGTCACCGAGCGTGCGGTCGTCCAGCTGAGAAAGCTCGGCGATCGTGCGGTTGTAGGCATTCCAGCGACGCACCTGACGGGCGATATAACCCCAAATGACCATTTTCAGTCTCCTTCCACGAACCCTTCCGGCTCGTGTCATGTTCTGGGCTGTTAGATAGCGCCAAGTCGAGTTGCGCCCAAGGCGGACTGATGCATTGCAGCATTGCGTGCCCCGCATATAAGCAGTTTTGGAGTGATTTTGATTATTAATGCCTTGTGAATGAGCACTTTAGACTTTGACTGATCCGGTCCGCCGCCGCTGCGGCGGTGGGCGTGCCGCCAAAATAGGCAGCCGCCGGAATTATGGTATATCTATTTGAAATATCATCAGTAATTGGATTTTTGGTGGCCGGCGGCGTGTCCGGCCGCTTCGTTTGTGTACGTTTAAAAATGGCCATTCCAGGGCATCTGCGGAGGTAGCCGGTGGTATCGCCTTCGCACCTGCGGCAAAAATGCATGCCCCACCCCTTTTCCGGACGGGGCGGACACGGCGGATCCGGCCGATTTCGGTTCAGCTTGGATGTATTTTCGCCTCAGCCGCCGCCGCGCCGCGCCGGCCTCGCGCCGGCCGGGGGCCGGTCGGGGGCCTGCCGAACGCCGAATCTGCGCCAAAGGCGGTGGCGGCCGTCCGGCCCGAGCGGAGGGGGCACCGCGTGGCGGTCAGCCGCCCGCCGAGGTGACAGCGCGGCGGGACGCCCGTGTTGCGGTGCACCCCCGCGCCGGAGGCGGGGCCGTCACGGTGGCGCGGCTCGCTGCGGGTGAGGCGGGACGGCAGGTGCGTCTCCAGGGGTGGCCGTGGCGGGGCCCGTCACGATGGCGCAATGCGCGGCGGGCGGGGCGGGACGGCGGGTGCGTCTCCAGGATGGCCCCGGCTGGGGGTCGTCACGGTGGTGCCGCTCGCTGCGGTGGGGCGGAACGGCAGGTGCATCTCCAGGATTGTCGTGGCCGGGGCCGTTGCGCAGCGCCGCTTCCGGCGGGCGGGGCGGGACGGCGTGCATCTCCAGGATAGCCGTGGCCGGGGCCGTCACGGTGGCGCCGGTCGCGGCGGGGCGGGACGGGCGGGCAGGTGCGTCTCCGGTGGCCGTGGCCGTCACGGTGGCGCCGGTCGCGGCGGGGCGGCGCGGGACGGCAGGTGCGTCTCCAGGAAGGGCGTGGCCGTGGCCGTCACGATGGCGCCGCTCGCGGCGGGCGGCGCGGGACGGCAGGTGCACCTCCAGGAGGGCCGTGGTCGGGCCGTCAGGATGGCGCAACTCGCGACGGGTGGGGTGGGACGGGCGGTGCACCTCCAGCATGGCCGTGGCCGTCACGATGGCACCGCTTCCGGTGGGCGGGGCGGGAAGGCAGGTGCGTCTCCAGGAAGGCCGTGGCCGGGCCGTCAGGGTGACGCAACTCGCGGCGGGCGGCGCAGGACGGCCGCGGGAGGGCAGCAGCAAGGCCGCGGGAAGGTATCGGCTGGCGCCGGCGTCCGCGTGCATCCCCGCGCGGCGTCGCGTGACACGGTGGCGCAAACGGGGAATTGTGTGTCCAAGACATCGTCCGCGGCACGGACCGCACCCGCCGGACCGCAGGCGCGGCACTAGGCGCGATTCGCCCCCATCCTCCATGCCCCGGCAGGCGGCACCCGGCAGGGCGGGCGCCGCCGGAGCCGGCGCTATTCCGCCGCCTGGGCCTTGCGCTTCTTCATGGGGCGGCGCGCCAGCACCTCGGCCAGGAAGTGGCCGGTGTGCGAGCGCTTCTCCTTGGCCACCGTCTCGGGCGGGCCGCTGACCAGCACCTGCCCGCCGCCGTCGCCGCCCTCTGGCCCGAGGTCGATCACCCAGTCCGAGGTCTTGATGACCTCCAGATTGTGCTCGATGACCGCCACCGTATTTCCCTGGTCCACCAGTTCGTGCAGCATCTCCAGCAGCTTGGCCACGTCGTGGAAGTGCAGGCCGGTGGTGGGCTCGTCCAGGATATAGAGCGTCCGGCCGGTGGCGCGCTTCGACAGCTCCTTGGCGAGCTTCACCCGCTGCGCCTCGCCGCCGGACAGGGTGGTGGCCTGCTGGCCCACCTTGATATAGCCGAGGCCGACCCGGGACAGCGCCTCCAGCTTGTCGCGCACACTGGGCACCGCCTTGAAGAAGGCCGCGCCCTCATCCACCGTCATGTCCAGCACGTCGGCGATGGATTTCTCGCGGAAGGTCACGTCCAGGGTTTCGCGGTTGTAGCGCTTGCCCTTGCAGACGTCGCAGGTGACGTAGACGTCGGGCAGGAAGTGCATCTCAATCTTGATGACGCCGTCGCCCTGGCAGGCCTCGCAGCGCCCGCCCTTCACATTGAAGGAAAAGCGCCCGGCGCCGTAGCCGCGCGCCTTGGCCTCCGGCAGGCCGGAGAACCATTCGCGGATCGGCGTGAAGGCGCCGGTATAGGTGGCGGGGTTCGAGCGCGGGGTGCGCCCGATAGGCGACTGGTCGATGTCGATCACCTTGTCCAGGTGCTCCAGCCCCTCCAGCTTGTCGAACGGGGCCGGCGCGTCATGGGCATTGTTCAGCCGCCGCGCCACCGCCTTGTAGAGCGTGTCGATGAGTAGGGTGGACTTGCCGCCGCCGGAGACGCCGGTGATGGAGGTGAACAGCCCGAGCGGGATCTCCGCCGTGACGTTCTTCAGATTGTTGCCGCGCGCGCCGGAGAGCTTCAGCATCTTGCGCGGGTTCGGCTTGCGGCGGGGCGGGGCTGCCACCGAGAGTTCGCCGGTAAGATATTTGCCGGTGAGTGACTCTGGATTGGCGAGGATTTCCTGCGGCGTGCCCTGGGCGACGATCCGCCCGCCATGGATGCCGGCGCCGGGGCCCACGTCCACCACATAGTCGGCGGAGAGGATGGCGTCCTCGTCATGCTCCACCACGATCACGGTGTTGCCGAGGTCGCGCAGGCGCTTCAGTGTCTCCAGCAGGCGCGCGTTGTCGCGCTGGTGCAGGCCGATGGAGGGCTCGTCCAGCACATAGAGCACGCCGGACAGGCCGGAGCCGATCTGCGAGGCGAGGCGGATGCGCTGGCTCTCGCCGCCGGACAAGGTGCCGGAGGCGCGGCCGAGGGTGAGATATTCCAGCCCCACGTCCATGAGGAAGCGCAGGCGGTCCCGGATCTCCTTCAGGATGCGGGCGGCGATCTCGTTCTGCTTGGCGTTCAGCGCCTCCGGCAGGCTTTCGAACCAGGCGCTGGCCGCGCGCACGGAGAGCTCGCCCACCTCGCCGATATGCTTCATCGCCACCTTCACCGCCAGGGCCTCGGGCTTCAGGCGGTAGCCGGCGCAGGTGGCGCAGGGCACGGTGGAGAAATATTTGGAAATTTCCTCGCGCGCCCAGTCGCTCTCGGTCTCGCGCCAGCGGCGGTCGAGATTGCGCACGATGCCCTCGAAGGTCTTCTTCGTCTCGTAGCTGCGCAGGCCGTCGTCATAGGAGAAGGCGATCTCCTCCTCGCCGGAGCCGAACAGGATCACGTCCCTGGCCTTCTCCGGCAGGTCCGAGAACGGCACGGTGAGCTTGAACTTGTAGTGCTTGGCGAGCGCATCCAGCGTCTGGCCGTAGTAAGGCGAGGTGCTCTTGGCCCAGGGGGCGATGGCGCCCTGCTTCAGGGTGCGGGCCTTGTCCGGCACCACGAGGTCGGGGTCGATGGTCTGCTCCACGCCGAGCCCGTCGCAGGCCGGGCAGGCGCCGAAGGGATTGTTGAAGGAGAACAGCCGCGGCTCGATCTCGGGAATGGTGAAGCCGGACACCGGGCAGGCGAACTTCTCCGAGAAGATGACGCGCTTGGGCGAGCCGTCGGGCTCCTTCTCGTCGGCATATTCCAGCACGGCGATGCCGTCGGCGAGGCCAAGCGCGGTCTCGAAGCTGTCGGCGAGGCGGGCGGCGATGTCGGCGCGCACCACCACGCGGTCCACCACCACGTCGATGTCGTGCTTCAGCTTCTTGTCGAGCGGCGGGGCCTCGGCGATCTCATGGAAGGCGCCGTCCACCTTCACCCGCTGGAAGCCCTTCTTCAGGAAGTCCGCCAGTTCCTTGCGGTATTCGCCTTTCCGGCCGCGCACCACGGGGGCGAGGATATAGAGCCGCGCCCCCTCCGGCAGGGCGAGGGTGCGGTCTACCATCTGCGAGACGGTCTGGCTCTCGATCGGCAGGCCGGTTGCGGGCGAATAAGGAATGCCCGCGCGCGCCCACAGCAGGCGCATGTAGTCATAGATCTCGGTGACCGTGCCCACGGTGGAGCGCGGGTTCTTCGACGTGGTCTTCTGCTCGATGGAGATGGCGGGGGAGAGGCCCTCGATCTGGTCCACGTCCGGCTTCTGCATCATCTCCAGGAACTGGCGCGCATAGGCCGACAGGCTCTCCACATAGCGCCGCTGGCCTTCCGCATAGATGGTGTCGAAGGCGAGCGAGGACTTGCCCGAGCCGGACAGGCCGGTGAACACCACCAGGCTGTCGCGCGGGATGTCGAGATCCACGTTCTTCAGATTGTGCTCGCGCGCGCCGCGCACGGACAGGGTGCGGGCATCGCGCCGCGCCGCGGCGGCAGTGGCGGCACGGGAAGAGGTCTTGCGGTCGCTCATGTCTCTCGAGCTTGGGCTGGCGGGCAGGGCCGCGGGAAAGGGGGACGCGCCCGCCGGAGCGGAGCGCCGTGCCGGCCCCGGGCGGGGCCGAACGAAGGATCACCGGGCGATGTGGCTATGAGTACGGATGGGCGCAAGCGCTGGATGCCTGTCATGACTTGGACGACTTGGACGCGCGCTGCCGGGACAGGGCCATGGAGCGCATGGAGGCCGCTTTCGTGGATGGCCGCGTGCCCGGCCGGTCCCGCCTTCCGGGGAGCCGCGGGGACGAGGACGCACTGGCATGCCTGGTGGGTCAAAGGCTCCATGGTCCGGCTCCGCGGGCATCCTGGCGCTCCAGTGTGGGCAGTCGCGTGCGTTGCGGTAAGGAACGTAACAGGAACGATGGGGTTGGGCCAGTAAAAAAGCTTGCGCGCGCAGCTTGTGCAACCGTGCGCATCCGTCTAGAACAAAAAAAGAACATAATCCCGCGCAGCGCCCATTTTCGTGGACAACCCCGGCGCGCCCTCGCATCCCTCCACAGGACCGCTAGGGTGCGGCGAGAGCGGAAATCGGCTGCGGCGTGGCGATGGGGCGGGGACCCCGGCGCGACGGCCGGACGTCGATGGACGCGTTTTTGGTAAAGTGGAGACCCCTATGGCCGGCAGCGTCAACAAGGTGATCCTGGTCGGCAATCTCGGCCGGGATCCGGAAGTGCGTGCGTTCCAGAACGGCGGGCGGGTGTGCAACCTGCGCATCGCCACCTCGGAGACCTGGCGCGACAAGGCGTCCGGCGAGCGCCGCGAGCGCACGGAATGGCATTCGGTGGCCATCTTCAACGAGAATCTCGTGGGCGTGGCCGAGCGGTTCCTGAAGAAGGGCTCGAAGGTCTATATCGAAGGCCAGCTGGAGACCCGCAAGGCGACCGACCAGCAGGGCCAGGAGCGCTATTTCACCGAAGTGGTGCTGCGCCCCTACCGTGGCGAGCTCACCTTGCTCGACGGCCGCAGCGGCGGCGGCAGCGAGGGCGGAGACGACTATAGCAGCGGTAGCTCCGATTTCGGCTCGTCCAGCCCGATGGGCGGTGGCGGCAGCAGCTTCGGTGGCGGCGGCTACAGCGGCGGCGCGAGCGGCGCTCGCTCCGGCGGTGCCGGCTCCAGCAGCTCGGGCGGTGGCGGGCGCTCCGGCGGCGGACGCCCGGCCGATGACATGGACGACGAAATTCCGTTCTGACCGAAACGGGCGTCCGCTTCGATCGATGGCCGCCCGGACTGGACGGTCCTGACGGATGATGGCGTGGAGCGCCAGCCGGGCCGGCTGGCGCTCCTGTCGTTTATCGAGCCTGCGCGGCGGGCCGTGCCGCGGCGCGGGATGAAAAGAACATATTGCGAACAGAGAACAAATGCGGTACGAAATTCTCGCAAGCATTCCTCTTGCGCCAGGCACGGAGCGCGGCGATGACTCAGTCCACTCTCAGACTCGTCGAAGGGTCCTCCATGGATAAGACCAAGGCGCTTGACGCCGCGCTTTCTCAGATCGAGCGGCATTTCGGTAAGGGCTCGATCATGCGGCTCGGCAAGAGCGGCAAGGTGATGGAGATCGAGAGCATCCCGTCCGGCTCGCTCGGCCTCGACATCGCGCTCGGCATCGGCGGCCTGCCGAAGGGGCGCGTGGTGGAGATTTACGGGCCTGAGTCCTCGGGCAAGACCACGCTGGCGCTGCACACCATCGCCGAGGCCCAGAAGAAGGGCGGCACCTGCGCCTTCATCGACGCCGAGCATGCGCTTGATCCCATCTATGCCCGCAAGCTCGGGGTCAATCTGGATGACCTCCTGATCTCCCAGCCGGATGCCGGCGAGCAGGCTTTGGAAATCTGCGACACGCTGGTGCGCTCCGGCGCCATCGACGTGCTGGTGGTCGATTCGGTCGCCGCGCTCACGCCGCGCGCCGAACTGGACGGCGAGATGGGCGACAATCAGCCGGGCATGCAGGCCCGCCTGATGAGCCAGGCGCTGCGCAAGCTCACCGCCTCCATCTCCAAGTCCAACACCATGGTCATCTTCATCAACCAGATCCGCATGAAGATCGGGGTGATGTACGGCTCGCCCGAGACCACCACGGGCGGCAACGCGCTGAAGTTCTACGCCTCCGTCCGCCTCGACATTCGCCGCATCGGCATGATCAAGGAGCGGGACGAGGTGGTGGGCAACCAGACCCGCGTGAAGGTGGTGAAGAACAAGCTGGCGCCGCCGTTCAAGCAGGTGGAATTCGACATCATGTATGGTGAGGGCGTGTCGAAGACCGGCGAACTGCTGGATCTCGGCGTGCGCGCGGGCGTGGTGGAGAAGTCCGGTGCCTGGTTCTCCCACGACAGCCAGCGCCTCGGGCAAGGCCGGGAGAATTCCAAGACCTTCCTGAAGCAGAATCCCGAGGTTGCCGGCCGCATCGAGGCGGCCATCCGCCAGAATGCCGGCCTCATCGCCGAGCAGATCCTGACCGGCGGCCCCGAAGGGGACGAAGGCGAGGACGTGGCCGAGGCCTGAGTCCCCGGACGCATCCAGGGGCTTCGGTCCCGAGCGGAGGACGGGATCGGGCGGCGGTGGCCGCCCGATGTGTTTCAAGGGGGCGGCGAGGCGCGTGCCGTGCGGGCTTCGGGGTGGGCGAGGTATCGCCCTTCCGGTTGTGCGGGAGAGTAATCCCGACGCGGCCATCGGCGTGCCCGGGAGGCGCGGCAGGCGCTGCCCCCGTGTTGCGCGGGGCGGCCCCGGCCGGGGCTTGCTGGACAAGCGCGGGGGGCGCCGTTAAACGATCATGTCCCTTTTTGGGCGCTGCGTGGCCTTGAGGGCGGGCGGCGTCCGGCCATCCGGCGGGGAAGGCGGGCGCGCCCCCCGGCGCGGCCTGCGTGGTTCTGGTCTACAGGGTGTGGTGCCGGTACATGAGCGGCGTGAACGAGATCCGGTCGAGCTTCATCGACTACTTCGTCAAGAACGGGCACGAGGCGGTCGCGTCCTCCCCGCTGGTGCCGCGCAACGACCCCACCTTGATGTTCACCAACGCCGGCATGGTGCAGTTCAAGAACGTCTTCACCGGCGTCGAGAAGCGCCCCTATGCCCGCGCCGTCACGGCGCAGAAGTGCGTGCGCGCCGGTGGCAAGCACAACGATCTCGACAATGTGGGCTATACCGCGCGGCATCACACCTTCTTCGAGATGCTGGGGAATTTCTCCTTCGGCGACTATTTCAAGGACCGCGCGATCGAGCTCGCCTGGGGCCTGATCACCAAGGAATGGGAGCTGCCCAAGGAGAAGCTGCTCGTCACCGTCTATCATGACGATGACGTGGCCTTCGACCTGTGGCGCAAGATCGCCGGCCTGCCCGAGAGCCGCATCATCCGCATCCCCACCTCGGACAATTTCTGGGCCATGGGCGACACCGGCCCGTGCGGCCCGTGCTCGGAAATCTTCTTCGACCACGGTGACCACATCCCCGGCGGCCCGCCCGGCTCGCCCGACGAGGACGGCGACCGCTTCATCGAGATCTGGAACCTCGTGTTCATGCAGTACGAGCAGCTCCCCGGCGAGCGGCTCAACCTGCCCCGGCCGTCCATCGACACCGGCATGGGCCTGGAGCGCATCTCCGCGCTGCTCCAGGGCACCCACGACAATTACGAGACCGACCTCATGCGGGCGATCATCGCCGAGGTCGCGGAACTGACCAACGTGCCGTCCGATGGCCCGCAGAAGGCCAGCCACCGCGTCATCGCCGATCATCTGCGCTCGTCGGTCTTCCTGATCGCCGACGGCGTGCTGCCCTCCAACGAGGGCCGCGGCTACGTGCTGCGCCGGATCATGCGCCGGGCCATGCGCCACGCCCAGCTGCTCGGCGCCCGCGATCCGCTGATGCACCGCCTGGTGCCGGTGCTGGTGCGCGAGATGGGCCGGGCCTATCCCGAGATCGTTCGCGCCGAGCCGCTCGCCACCGAGACGCTGCAGCTGGAAGAGACCCGCTTCCGCCGCACCCTGGAGCGCGGCCTCTCGCTGCTGGAAGAGTCCAGCGCGGGCCTGGTGTCCGGCGCCCGTTTCCCCGGCGACGTCGCCTTCAAGCTCTATGACACCTACGGTTTCCCGCTGGACCTGACCGAGGACGCCCTGCGCGGCCGCGGCATCGAGGTCGAGCGGGCGGGCTTCGACGCCGCCATGGCGAAGCAGAAGGCGGAGGCCCGTGCCAATTGGGCCGGTTCCGGCGAGGCCTCGACCGACACCGTCTGGTTCGCGGTGCGCGAGCGCGAAGGCGCGACCGAATTCCTCGGTTATGACACCGAGCAGGCCGAGGGTGCCGTGCGCGCCATCGTCAAGGACGGGGCTGAGACCACCGAGCTTGCGTCGGGCGCGCGGGGCCTCGTGGTCCTGAACCAGACCCCCTTCTATGGCGAATCCGGCGGCCAGGTGGGCGATACCGGCACCCTGGTCGGCGAAGGCGTGAAGGCCACCGTGCTCAACACCCAGAAGAAGCTGGGCGACGTTTTCGTGCACGAGGTCGAGGTCACCGAGGGCACGCTGAAGATCGGCACGCCGCTGGAGCTGAAGGTCGATCACGACCGCCGCGCGGGCATTCGCGCTAACCATTCGGCCACCCATCTGCTGCATGAGGCGCTGCGCCGGGTGCTGGGCGACCACGTGGCCCAGAAGGGTTCGCTGGTGTCCGCCGACCGCCTGCGCTTCGACTTCAGCCATCCCAAGCCGGTGACGGCGGAGGAACTGGCGCAGGTGGAGGACATCGCCAACACCTATGTGCTGCGCAACGAGCCGGTCGAGACCCGCATCATGGCGGTGGACGACGCGGTCGCCTCGGGCGCGCGGGCGCTGTTCGGCGAGAAGTATGGCGACGAGGTGCGCGTGGTCTCCATGGGCACGGACGACGGCAATGGCGCGCCATATTCGGTGGAACTGTGCGGCGGCACCCACGTGCGCCGCACCGGCGACATCGGCATCGTCTCGGTACTGTCCGACAGCGGCGTCGCCGCGGGCGTGCGGCGCCTGGAGGCGCTGACCGCCACCGCCGCCCGGCGGCATCTCAATGCGGCCAACACCGCCCTGCTGGCCACCGCCGGCACGCTGAAGGTGTCGGTGCCGGAAGTGGAGGCGCGCGTCGCCGCCCTCGTCGATGAGCGGCGCAAGCTGGAGCGCGACCTCGCCGAGGCGCGCAAGAAGCTCGCCATGGGCGGCGGCGATGAGGCCGGCCCCAAGGTGGTGGAGGTCGGCGGCACGCGCTACATGCGCATTGCCCTAGAGGGTGCCGATCCGAAGGATCTCAAGGCCATCGTGGACCAGGGCAAGGCCAAGATCGGCTCCGGCGTGGTCGCCGTGGCCAATACCTCGGCCGATGGCAAAGGCGCCCTGGTGGTCGGCGTCACGGCGGACCTCGCCGGCAAGTTCGATGCCCAGACGCTGGTGCGCACTGGCGTGGAAGTGCTGGGCGGCAAGGGCGGCGGCGGCCGTCCGGACATGGCCCAGGGCGGTGGCCCTGATGGCGCCAAGGCTGAAGCCGCGCTCGCCGCCATCGAGGCGGCGCTGACCGCCTGAGGCGGACGCAGCGACAGATGCGGGTGGCGCGGCGCGCCGCCCGTCGCGTGCCGGTTCCGCCTGTTCGCCAACATCTGACCGAGGCAGCCGGCCGTGCGGCCCCGGATGGATGCCGGCCGCGAATCGCCGGCTTGCCGAGCGGCCTGCGGTTTGGGGCTGCACTTGGGGGCTGGTCGTGCAGACGGCCGGGCCGCCCCTCCGCAAACGAGCTTCCGTCCATATCCAGGAATGCCGACCCGGCCCCGGTGGCGCGTGGCTGGCGCCCCGCCGGCGGGCAGTCTATGGGAGGCGGGCCTTGTTGTTGGTGCCGCGTTCATGTCCAGCATCCTGACTGCCCTCGTTCCCGTCTTCCTGGTCATTCTCCTTGGCGTGCTGCTGCGGCGCATCCTGCTGAAGCGGCCGGAGCATTGGATCGCCCTCGAGCAACTGACCTATTACGTGCTGTTTCCGGCGCTGCTGCTGGTCTCGGCCGTGAAGGCGGACCTGCGCGGGGTCAGCGTGGTGGCGGTGGTCGGCGCCATGCTCGGCGCCATCCTCGTCATGTCGGCGCTGCTGCTGCTGGCGCGCGAGCCGCTGTCGCGGCTCATGGGCCTGAACGGGCCGGCCTTCACCTCGCTGTTCCAGGGCGTCACGCGCTGGAACACCTATGTCGCGCTGGCCGTCGCCGGAGGGCTCTACGGCGCGGCGGGCGTGACGGTGGCGGCGGTCGCGCTGGTGGCGATGATCCCGGCGGTCAACGTGATCTGCGTCATCGTGCTGGCCCGCTATGTCGGCTCGCATGCCCCGACCCCGCGCTTCATCGCCAGCCAGCTGGCGCGCAATCCCTTCATCTGGTCCTGCGGTGCCGGGGCGCTGCTCAACGGCTTCGCCGTCCCGGTGCCGCCGGTGGTGGTCGAGTTCGGTGATATTCTCGGCCGGGCTTCGCTGGCGCTGGGCCTGCTGGTGGTGGGCGGCGGGCTGGTGCTCGACCGTTTGACCGCGCTGAAGCCGGTGGTGTTCGTGGCGGTGGCGCTCAAGCTGCTGGCGAAGCCGACGGTAGCGGTGGCCCTCGGCCTCGTGTTCGGCCTGGGCGGCACGGAACTGGCGGTCCTCGCCATCGTCTGCGCCGTGCCTTCGGCGCCGAACGGCTATGTCCTGGCGCGACAGATGGGGGGCGACGCACCGCTGCTGGCGGAGATGCTGACCGTGCAGATCCTCGCGGCGGCGGTCTCGCTGCCGCTGGTGCTCTCGCTCGTCGGCCTCATTGCCGGCTAGGCCGCAAACAAAAAGGGCGGCCCCGGAGGCCGCCCTTGTCGTCAAGCTGGTGAACCCTCAGCAGGGGCCCCAGTAGCCACCCTGCGGGCCGCCGTACCAGCACCGCGCCGGGCCCTGATAGACCACCGGCGGCGGCGGGGGCGGCGCGTAATAGACGGTCGGGGGCGGCGGCGGCGCGTAATAGACCGGCGGCGGCGGGGGCGAGGCGCTGGCCGCGCCGGCGATGGCGGCCGCGCCCAGGATGCCGAGCGCGATGCCCGCGCCGACGGCGGCGCCATTGTTGTTGTTGCGGCGGCCGCAGTTCCAGCAGGGCGGCGGCGGGCCGTAATGCGGGCCGTAATACTGCACCGTCGTCACCTGCGCCGGGGTCCGGGGGGCGAGCGCGCCCGCGCCGCCGGCCAGCGAGGCGGAAAAAGCCGGGGATGCGGCGGTCAAACCTAGCGCAGCAACGAGGCCGAGCGCGGCGACCCGTTTCGATACACTGCCCATCATTACAAGTCTCCTGAACGTCGCTCTCGACCCGCGTTCACTGGCCGCCCTTAAACGCCGTCATTGCTTTCATCGATCGGGATCGAAGCTAAATTATGGCCTCTATCACGACGTTGTTAATACTCGGTTCCTGCGCTGAATGCGGACTGAACGAACCAAGTCGAACTTGTGTCTACTTGGAAACCAAAATGGCGACATCGGGCCCGCCGCGGCCTTTGAGGCGGAAGCAAGACGCGGGCGCGGGCCGCGTCCCTATCGCACGCTTGCTCCGTAGGGCGAGTCTCGCTAAGGCTCCGGCCTGCCATGAACGAAGCCTCCGCCTTCACCCTCGAGCGCCGTGACCTGATCGGCATCGAAGGGCTTTCCGCACCGGAAATCGTCGGCCTCCTGGATCTGGCCGAGGAATTCGTCGTCCTCAACCGGCAGATCGAGAAGAAGCGCACCACGCTGCGCGGCCGAACCCAGATCAACCTGTTCTTCGAAGCCTCGACGCGCACGCAGTCGTCCTTCGAGATCGCCGGCAAGCGCCTCGGCGCCGACGTGATGAACATGTCGGTCAGCACCTCGTCGCTGAAGAAGGGCGAGACCCTCATCGACACGGCGATGACGCTGAATGCCATGCACCCGGACATCCTGGTGGTGCGCCATCACGCCTCCGGCGCCGTGGCGTTGCTGGCGCGCAAGGTGGACTGCTGCGTGGTCAATGCCGGCGACGGCGCCCACGAGCATCCCACCCAGGCGCTGCTCGATGCCCTCACCATCCGCCGCAACAAGGGCCGCATCACCGGGCTCGTGGTGGCGGTGTGCGGCGATGTCCTGCATTCCCGCGTCGCCCGCTCCAACATCCTGCTGCTGCATACGCTGGGCGCGCAGGTGCGGGTGGTGGCGCCTTCCACCTTGCTGCCCACCGGCATCGAGCGCTTCGGCGTGGAGGTCCACCGCACCATGGAGAGCGGGCTGAAGGATGCGGACATCGTGATGATGCTGCGCCTCCAGCGCGAGCGCATGGCGGGTTCCTTCATCCCTTCGGTGAAGGAATATTTCCATTATTACGGCCTCGACGAAGCCAAGCTGAAGCGGGCCAAGCCCGACGCGCTGGTCATGCACCCCGGGCCGATGAACCGGGGCGTCGAGATCGATTCGGCCGTGGCGGATGGGGCGCAGTCGCTGATCCGCGAGCAGGTGGAAATGGGCGTCGCCGTGCGCATGGCGGTGCTCGACGCGCTGGCGCGCAAGCTGCCGAACGCGTGAGGGGACCGATCATGACCGAACCGCACCCCCTCCTGCTCGCCAACGCCCGCATCGTCGATCCCTCGCGCGGGGCGGATTTCCATGGCGACGTGCTGCTGGCCCAGGGCGTCATCAAGGACGCCGCCTTCGGCATCGCCGCCGCAGGCGTGCCCGATGGCGCGGAAGTGGTGGACTGCCGCGGCGCCGTCATCGCCCCCGGCCTCGTGGACATGCGTGCCTTCGTCGGCGAGCCCGGCGCCGAGCACCGCGAGACGCTTGCCTCCGCCAGCCATGCGGCGGCGGCGGGCGGCGTCACCACCATCGTCTGCCAGCCGGATACCGACCCGATCGTGGACGATCCGGCCATCGTCGACTTCATCCTGCGCCGCGCCCGCGATACCGCCGTGGTGCGTGTCCACCCCATGGCGGCGCTCACCAAGGGCCTGCATGGCGAGGAGATGACCGAGATCGGCCTGCTCCAGGCCTCGGGGGCCGTGGCCTTCACCGACGGCGCCCGCTCGCTCGCCTCCGCCCAGGTGCTGCGCCGCGCGCTTACCTACGCCCGCGACTTCGACGCGCTGATCGTCCACCACACGGAAGACGCTACCATGTCGGGCGGGGCCATGAACGAGGGGCTGTTCGCCTCCCGCCTCGGCCTGTCGGGCATTCCCAAGGCGGCCGAGACCATCGTGCTGGAGCGCGACCTGCGTCTCGTGGACGGCGTGCGCGGGCGCTACCACGCCGCCTCGCTGACCTGCCGCGAATCGCTGGAGGTGCTGGCCCGTGCCAAGGAAGCCGGCCTGCCGGTCACTTGCTCGGTGTCCATCAACCACCTGAGCTTCAATGAGCTGGACGTCGGCGAGTACCGCACCTTCTTCAAGGTGTCCCCGCCGCTGCGGGCGGAGGAGGATCGCGCCGCGCTTATCCAGGCGCTGGCCTCGGGCCTGATCGACGTGGTGGTGTCGGACCACAATCCGCAGGATGTGGAGGTGAAGCGCCTGCCGTTCGCGGAAGCCGAGGCCGGTGCTATCGGCCTCGAAACCCTGCTCAGCGCGGGCCTGCGCCTGGTGCATTCGGGCGACGTGGACCTGGTGAACGTGCTGCACGCCTTGTCCACCCGCCCGGCCGAATTGCTGGGCCTGCGCGCCGGCACGCTGCGGCCGGGGGCGCCGGCGGACATCATCGTGTTCGACGCGGAGATGCCCTGGGTGCTCGACCCGGCCCTTCTCAAGTCGCGCTCGCGCAATACGCCATTCGACGGCGCGCGCCTGCAGGGGCGGGTGCTGCGCACCATCGTTGCCGGGCGCACGGTGTACGAATACGTTTGAAATCCTGGGAGGCATGCGGCGCCCGCCGCATCGCCCTCCCGCCAGTGACGAGACCTGAATGCCGGCGTCCTCCGTGCTTGTGTGGCAGCTTCCCCTCGGCCTCACGCTGGCCGCGCTCGCGCTCGGCTATCTTGCGGGCTCGATCCCGTTCGGCATCCTCATCACCCGCCTCGCCGGGACCACGGACATCCGCACCATCGGCTCCGGCAACATCGGCGCCACCAACGTGCTGCGCACCGGCCGCAAGGACCTTGCCGCCGCGACGCTGCTGGGCGATGCCCTGAAGGGGACGGTGGCGGTGCTCTTGGCCGGCTGGCTCTGGGGACCGGACGCGGCGCTTGCAGCGGGGCTCGGCGCCTTCCTCGGCCATCTGCTGCCGGTGTGGCTGAAGTTCAATGGCGGGAAGGGCGTCGCTACCTTCCTCGGCATCAGCCTCGGCCTGTTCTGGCCGTCCACCCTGGTGTTCGCGGTCACTTGGCTCGGCATGGCCTATCTGTTCCGCTATTCCTCGCTGGCGGCGCTGACCGCCGCCGTCACCACGCCGCTGGCGGCGGCGCTGCTCGGCCAGCCGAGGGTGGGCGTGCTGATGGCCCTTCTCGCGCTGCTGCTCTGGGCCAAGCACCACGCCAACATCGCCCGCCTCGTCTCGGGGACCGAGACCAAGATCGGCGCCAAGGGATGACCGGGGGCCGGATGACCGGCAGCGGGACGCGCCTCTCCAGGGCGCAGCGTCTCGACTGGCTGCGGCTCATCCGGACCGAGAATGTCGGCCCGCGCACCTTCCGGGTCCTGGTGAACCAGTTCGGCGGCGCGGCGGCCGCGCTCGACGCCTTGCCGCATCTCGCGCGCCGGGGCGGAAGGCTGGTGCCCCCGCGCATCCCCTCCATCGATGAAGCCGGGCAGGAACTGGACACGCTGGAGCGCCTCGGCGGCCGGCTGGTGCTGCTGGGCGATGCTGCCTATCCCCCGGCTTTGCGGGTGCTGGACGATGCCCCGCCGGTGCTGTCCGTGCGCGGGCTCGACGCCGTGCTTACCGCGCCGAAGGTGGCGATCGTCGGCGCGCGTAACGCGTCCGCGGCCGGGCGCACCCTCGCGGCACGGTTCGCGCGGGATCTGGCGGCGGCCGGCTTCGTCGTGGTCTCTGGCCTCGCGCGGGGCATCGATACGGCGGCGCACGAGGCCAGCCTGACGGGCGGCACCATCGGCGTGTTCGCCGGCGGCCTGGCGCGGCCCTATCCGGCGGAGAACATCCCGCTCATCGAGCAGGTGGCGGCGAGCGGCGCCGTGGTGTCCGAGATGCCGCTGGCCTGGGAGGCGCGGGCGCGGGACTTTCCCCGCCGCAACCGGCTGGTTTCGGGCATGGCGCTGGGCGTGCTGGTGGTGGAGGCGGCGGAACGCTCCGGCTCGCTGATCACCGCGCGGCTGGCGGCGGAGCAGGGGCGGGAGGTATTCGCCATCCCCGGTTCGCCGCTCGATCCGCGCGCGGGCGGCACCAACCGGCTGCTGAAGTCCGGCGCCACCCTGGTGACCGGCGCCGAAGACGTGATCGAGGCACTCAGGCCGCTGCTGGAACGGCCGTTGCCTGACGACGGCGAGGGGCGGGTGGAGGCGCCGGCCCCGCCGCGGGAAGGCGGCGCGGGGCCGGACGACAGCGTGCGCGCCCGCATCCTGGAGCTGCTGTCCCCGGTGCCCACGTCGCTGGACGATCTGGTGCGGCTGGCCGGGGCGAGCGCGGCCGAGGTGCAGGTGGTGCTGCTGGAACTGGAACTGGCCGGGCGCCTGGAGCGCCAGCGCGGCGGCCTCGTCGCCCTGATCTGAGGCCCATCCCATCGGCCCCGCGACCGATGCCAAGCAGGCTTCGGCCGCCGGCCGATGGCCTCAGGCGCGGCGCCGGTTCAGGAAATCGATGGCGCCCTGGAGGATGAAGGCGGCGGCGTGCTGGTCGATCACGGTCGCGCGCTTGGCCCGGCTCATGTCCGCCGAGATCAGCGCCCGCTCCACCGCCACCGTGGACAGCCGCTCGTCCCAGAAGGCGATGGGGCGGCCCGACAGCCTGGCGAAATTGCGCGCGAAAGCCCGGCTCGCCTGGACGCGGGGGCCTTCCGAGCCGTCCATGTTCAGCGGCAGGCCGAGCACGAAGGCCACCGCCTTGCGCTCGTCCGCCAATGCGATGAGGCGCGCGGCATCGGGGGTGAATTTCGAGCGCTGGATGGTCTCGACGATGGTCGCCAGCCGACGGTCGGGGTCGCAACTGGCGACCCCGATGGTCTTGGTGCCGAGGTCGAGCCCCAGGATCGCGCCGCGCGGCGGCAGCAGATCGGCGATCTCCGCCAGCGGCGCAACGGGTGCGCTCTCGGGCGGCGGGGGAGGGGAGGCATCTTCGCTCATGCGCGCACCTTAAGCAGCCTTCGCGGCGCAAAGCCACCGGCGCCGCGCTTCCGGGCGAAGGGAGAAGGCCGGCAGGTGGCCGCGTTGCGGGCGGGCGAGCCTTCCCCGATACTCCGCGCCGAACGCTCCCTATCGACGCTTCCGTACACCGCAAAAGGGCTTCCTCCCATGAAGATCACCTGGCTCGGACATGCCGCCTTCCGCCTCGACTTCGCCGGCACGGCCGTGCTGATCGATCCTTTCCTGACCGGCAACCCTTCCTTCCACGGCGATGTGGCGGCGGTCGCCAAGGGGGTGGGCTTCGTCCTGCTCACCCACGGGCATTCCGACCATATCGGCGACACGGTCGCTCTGGTGAAGGCGGCCGAGGCGGAGGGGCGCAAGATCACGGTCGTCGCCAATCCGGAAATCTGCAATTTCCTCGGCGGCCAGGGCCTGTCGGTCTTCGAGATGATGAACACCGGCGGCACCGTCGCGCTGGACGGCTTCACCGTCACCATGGTGCGGGCGGATCATTCTTCCGGCGGCGATGGCGCGCCGGCGGCCTATCTCGGCAATCCCACGGGGCTGATCGTCAAGGCGAAGGGCGAGGCGGCGGTCTGGCACCTGGGCGACACCGACATCTTCTCCGACATGGCGCTGATCTGCGAGATCCACCAGCCGAAGGTGGCGCTGGTGCCGATCGGCGACCGCTTCACCATGGGGCCCGAGGTGGCCGCGCTGGCGGTGCGGCGCTTCCTCAATGTGGAGGTCGTGGCGCCCTGCCACTATGCCACCTTCCCGCTGCTGGTGCCCGATGCGTCCGGCTTCGTGGCGGCGCTTGAGGGGCACCCGGTCAAGATCGAGGTGCCGAAAAGCGGGGAGAGCTTCGAGGTCTGAGGCCTGCGGGCACCGCAGGGCGCACGGGCCGCGTTGCCCGCGCGCCTCGCGGGAGTATAAGGGACCCATGCCCGCCGTTCAGCCGCTCGAGTCGCCCACGGACCCCAAGGACGTGCTGCGCCACGTCTTCGGCTATGACAGCTTCCGGGGACGCCAGGCGGAGATCGTCGATCACGTCGTCTCCGGCGGCGACGCTTTGGTGCTGATGCCCACCGGCGGCGGCAAGTCGCTGTGCTACCAGGTGCCCTCGCTGGTGCGGGCCGGCACCGGCATCATCGTCTCTCCGTTGATCGCCTTGATGCACGACCAGGTGCAGGCGCTGCGCCAATTGGGCGTGAAGGCGGCGGCGCTCAATTCCGCGCTCGGCCCCGGCGAGGCCCGGCAGGTGGAGCGGGCCTTCGCCATGGGCGAGCTCGACCTGCTCTACGTGGCGCCGGAACGGCTGCTGACCGACAGCTTCCTGACCCTGATGCAGGGCGCGCGCATCGCGCTGTTCGCCATCGACGAGGCGCACTGCGTCTCGCAATGGGGGCACGACTTCCGCCCCGAATACCGCCAGCTCACGCTGCTGCACGAACGCTTCCCCTCGGTGCCGCGCATCGCGCTGACCGCCACCGCCGACGGTCCGACCCGGCGCGAGATCGTGGAGCGGTTGGGGCTGGAGAACGGCCGCGTCTTCCTGTCCAGCTTCGACCGGCCGAACATCCGCTACCGCATCGCCCCGAAGGCCAACCCCAAGGCGCAGTTGCGCGCCTTCCTGGAGGAGCACGAGGACGAGGCGGGCATCATCTATTGCATGAGCCGCGCCAAGGTGGAGCAGACCGCGCAGGCGCTGGTGGACGAGGGCCGCCTTGCGCTGCCCTACCATGCCGGGCTCGACGCGGAGACCCGTGCCCGCCACCAGGACCGCTTCCTCAAGGAGGAAGGCGTGGTCATGGTGGCGACCATCGCCTTCGGCATGGGCATCGACAAGCCGGACGTGCGCTTCGTTGTGCATCTCGACTTGCCGAAAAGCATCGAGGCCTATTACCAGGAGACCGGCCGCGCCGGCCGTGACGGCCTGCCCTCGGAAGCGATGCTGCTCTACGGCGTCGAGGACGTGGCCAAGCTGATCCAGTTCGTGGAAGCCTCCGACGCCCCCGACGCCAGGAAGCGGGTGGAGCGGCAGAAGCTCGATGCGCTGCTCGGCCTGTGCGAGACGGCGAGCTGCCGCCGCCAGGTGCTGCTGTCCTATTTCGAGGAGACGCTGCCCGAGCCGTGCGGCAATTGCGACACCTGCCTGGAGCCGGTGAAGACGTTCGACGGCACGCAGGTTGTGCAGAAGCTCCTGTCCTGCGTCTACCGCACGGAACAGCGCTTCGGTGCCGGCCATGTCATCGACGTGCTGCTGGGCGTGAGCACGGAGCGGGTGAGCAAGCTGAGCCACGACCAGCTCTCCACCTTCGGCATCGGCACGGACCTGTCCCGCGACGAGTGGCGGGCGGTGGTGCGCCAGGTGGTCGCGCTCGGCCTGCTGAAGGTGGACGTGGAGGGACATGGCGGCCTCAGCCTGTCCGACGAGTGTCGCCCGGTGCTGCGCGGCGAACGCGCCGTTCAGCTGAAGGTGGAAAAGCGCGTGCGCCCGGCCCGCGCCTCGGGCGGCGCGCGCAGCGCGAAGCCGGTGCTCGGCTCGCCGGACGACGAGCAGCTCTACCAGAAGCTCCGTGCCCTGCGCCTGGAACTGGCCCGTGCCCAGAGCGTGCCGCCCTATGTGATCTTCCACGATGCGACGCTGATGGAGATCGTCCGCGTGCGGCCGCGCTCGCTGGCGGCGCTGGGCGACGTCTCGGGCGTCGGCGAGGCCAAGCTTGAGCGCTATGGGCCGGTGTTCCTGGAAGCGGTGCGCGCCGGCTGAGGCATCCTGCCGAAGGGGCGCGCGGTGCATCCTTGCCCGGCGCGCCGTCAGAAGGCTTTCACCGGCGGAACGCGCTTGCTATAGCGGCCGGAGCGTTAAGGAGCATGTCATGTCTGTCGATCAGGCGACCGTCCGCCGCGTGGCGCATCTGGCGCGCGTCGCGGTGAGCGAGGAAGAGCTGGAGCCGCTGAAGGGCGAATTGAACGCCATCCTCGCCTTCGTGGAGCAATTGGCCGATCTGGACGTGGCCAATGTGGAGCCCATGACCGGCGTCATCCCCATGGAACTGCCCATGCGCGAGGATGTGGTCAGCGACGGCCATTATCCGGAAAAGATCCTCGCCAACGCGCCCGAATCCGAGGGCGGCTTCTTCACGGTGCCGAAGGTGGTGGAATGACCGCGCTCAATCAGCTCACCCTCACCGAGGCGCGCGAGGGCCTCGCCACCGGCGAGTTCACCGCCGTGGAACTCACCGAGGCCTATGTTTCGGCCATGGCCGAGGCGCGCACCCTCAACGCCTATGTGCTGGAGACCGCCGACAAGGCGCTCGCCATGGCGGCGGAGAGCGACAAGCGCATCGCCTCGGGCGATGCCGGCAAGCTCGAGGGCCTGCCCATCGGCGTGAAGGACATGTTCTGCACCGAGGGCGTACGCACCACCGCCGGCTCCAAGATCCTGGGCAACTTCGTGCCGCCCTACGAATCGACCGTGACCGCGCAGCTCTGGCGCGAGGGCGCGGTGATGCTCGGCAAATTGAACAATGACGAGTTCGCCATGGGCTCGTCGAACGAGACCTCCGCCTTCGGCCCCGTGGTGTCGCCCTGGAGGCGCGAGAACGACAAGGCACCCATCGTGCCCGGCGGCTCGTCCGGCGGCTCGGCTGCGGCGGTGGCGGCCTATCTGTGCGCGGGCGCGACCGGCACGGACACCGGCGGCTCCATCCGCCAGCCCGCCGCCTTCACCGGCACGGTCGGCATCAAGCCCACCTACGGGCGCTGCTCGCGCTTCGGCATCATCGCCTATGCCTCCTCGCTCGATCAGGCCGGCCCGTTCGCCCGCACGGTGAACGATGCGGCGATCCTGCTGCGCTCCATGGCGGGCTACGATCCGAAGGATTCCACCAGCGTCAACCGGGCGGTGCCGGACTATGAGGATGCCGTCGGCGCCTCGGTGAAGGGCAAGCGCATCGGCATCCCGCGCGAATACCGCGTCGAAGGTCTCGACCCCGAGATCGCCGGCATGTGGGAAGAGGGCGCCCAGTGGCTGCGCGACGCCGGCGCCGAGGTGGTCGACATCTCGCTGCCGCACACCAAATACGCGCTGCCGGCCTATTACATCGTGGCCCCCGCCGAAGCCTCGTCCAACCTCGCCCGCTATGACGGCGTGCGCTACGGCCTGCGCGTGCCGGGCCGCGACGTGCAGGAGATGTATGAGCGCACCCGCGCCACCGGCTTCGGCCCGGAGGTGCGGCGCCGCATCATGATCGGCACCTATGTGCTCTCCGCCGGCTATTACGACGCCTATTACGTGAAGGCGCAGAAGGTGCGCACCCTCATCAAGCGCGACTTCGACGACGTGTTCGCGCTCGGCGTGGACGCGGTGCTGGCTCCGGCCACCCCGTCGCCGGCCTTCGGCATCGGTGAGAAGAGCCATGCCGACCCGGTGGAGATGTATCTCCAGGACATCTTCACGGTGACGGTGAACCTGGCCGGCCTGCCGGGCATCTCGGTGCCGGCCGGCTTCTCCTGCAAGAACCTGCCGCTGGGCCTCCAGCTCATCGGCCGCCCGTTCGAGGAGGAGACGCTGTTCTCGCTCGCGCAGGTGATCGAGGATGCCGCCGGACGCTTCCCGGTGGAAGACACCTGGTGGGTGGAGTGAGCGCCGAGCACGAGGAGGCCGCGCGCCGCCTCCTGAAGGAGGCGCGCGTGGAGATCGATGCCATCGACGCGCAGATGGTGGACCTGCTGGCCGCCCGCCTCGCGGTGGTGGAGCGGGTGCTCGCCATCAAGAAGGAGGCGGGCCTTCCCGCTTTGCTGCCCGACCGGGTAGAGGACGTGGTGGCCCGCGTGCGCGAGCGGGCGGTCTCCTCTGAGGTGCCGGCGGATCTGGTGGAGGCGCTCTGGCGCTTCCTCATCCAGTGGACCATCGAGTATGAGGACGCGCGGCTCGGCTGAGCCTTCGGGCCGCGCCGGCCTTGCGCCCGTTCCAGTTGCACGGGCGCGCCTCGCGGGAGTAGGGACAACACAAGCGGCTCGCGCCGCGGGACTTTGCAGGGACAGCGATGACGGTTCACGTGCGGCCGACCGACGCCAAGAAGCTCATCCGGGGCGCCACCGGCGACTGGGAGGTGGTGATCGGCATGGAGATCCACGCCCAGGTCTCGTCCAACGCCAAGCTGTTCTCCGGCGCCTCCACGGCCTTCGGCGGGCCGCCGAACGACCATGTCTCGCTGGTGGACGCGGCCATGCCGGGCATGCTGCCGGTGATCAACCGGGAGTGCGTGGCCCAGGCGGTGCGCACCGGGCTCGGCCTGAAGGCGCAGATCAACCTGCGCTCCACCTTCGACCGGAAGAACTATTTCTACCCCGACCTGCCGCAGGGCTACCAGATCAGCCAGTTCAAGAGCCCCATCGTGGGCGAGGGCGAGGTGATCGTGGACCTGCTGGACGGCGAGAGCTTCGTCGTCGGCATCGAGCGCCTGCACCTGGAGCAGGACGCCGGCAAGTCCATCCACGATCTGTCGCCCTCGCTCAGCTTCGTCGACCTCAACCGTTCCGGCGTGGCGCTGATGGAGATCGTCTCCCGGCCCGACCTGCGCTCGTCGGAAGAGGCGCGCGCCTACGTGACCAAGCTGCGCTCCATCCTGCGCTATCTCGGCACCTGCGACGGAGACATGGAGAAGGGCAACCTGCGCGCCGACGTCAACGTCTCCGTGCGCCGCCCCGGCGAGCCGCTGGGCACCCGCTGCGAGATCAAGAACGTCAATTCCATCCGCTTCATCGGCCAGTCCATCGAGGTGGAGGCCCGGCGCCAGATCGAGATCCTGGAGGACGGCGGCGTCATCGATCAGGAAACCCGCCTGTTCGATCCCGGCAAGGGCGAGACGCGCTCCATGCGCTCCAAGGAAGAAGCGCATGACTATCGCTATTTTCCCGATCCTGACCTGCTGCCCCTCGTGCTGCACGCCGATTTCGTCGAGGGCCTGAAAGGGCATCTGCCTGAACTGCCGGACGAGAAGAAGGCCCGCTTCATCGCCGACTATGGGCTCAGCCCCTATGACGCCAGCGTGCTGGTGGCCGAGCGCGACACGGCGGACTATTTCGAGCAGGTGGCCAAGGGCCGCGATGGCAAGGCCGCCGCCAACTTCGTCATCAACGAGCTGTTCGGCCGCCTGAACAAGGACGGCAAGGACGTCACCACCTCGCCGGTCGCCCCGGCGCAGGTCGCGGCGATCGTCGACCTGATGGCGGAAGGCGTCATCTCGTCCAAGATCGCCAAGGACCTGTTCGAGATCGTCTATACCGAGGGCGGCGATCCGCGCGTCCTGGTGGAGGAGCGCGGCCTCAAGCAGGTGACGGACACCGGCGCCATCGAGAAGGTGGTGGACGAGATCATCGCCGCCAACCCGGACAAGGTGGCCCAGGTCCTGGCCAAGCCGACCATGCTGGGCTGGTTCGTCGGCCAGGCGATGAAGGCATCGGGCGGCAAGGCCAACCCGCAGGCGCTGAACGACATCCTGAAGCGCAAGCTGGGCATCTGAGCCCGGCGCGCACCAACTGATGAACCGAACGCCGGCCTTCGCGGCCGGCGTTTTCGTCTGCGCTCAGGCGAGCCGGGTCGGCCCGAAGATTTCCTCGAAAGCGACCCGCAGCACGCTGTCCACCTCGGGCATGGAGACCAGCAGCCCGAGGTCGGTGAAGCTGGTCACGCCGTGCTCGCGCACGCCGCAGGGCACGATGCCGCCGAAGTGGGACAGGTCCGGGTCCACGTTCAGCGAGATGCCGTGGAAGCTCACCCACTGGCGCACGCGGATGCCGATGGCCGCGATCTTGTCCTCGGCGCCGCCGCCGCGCGGCACCCATACGCCGACCCGGTCCTCCCGGCGCTCGCCGGTGATGTTGAAGGCGGAAAGCGTCGCGATCAGCCAGGCTTCCAGCGCCCCCACGTAGCGCCGCAGGTCTGGGTCGCGGCGCTTCAGGTCCAGCATCACATAGGCCACCCGCTGGCCGGGGCCGTGATAGGTGAACTGGCCGCCGCGCCCGCTTTCGAACACCGGGAAGCGTTCGTCGATCAGGTCCTCGCGCCGCGCGCTGGTGCCTGCGGTGTAGAGCGGGGGATGCTCCACCAGCCAGACCTGCTCATCCGCCGTGCCGGCGGCGATGGCGGCGACGCGCGCCTCCATGGCCGCGACCGCGTCGGGATAGAGGACGGGCGTGTCGCTCACGGTCCATTCCACCGGCGGGGCGGCGGGATCGCGGGGCAGGAAGGCGGTGGTGAGGGTGGAGCGCGGTCGGGACTGAACGTTCATGGGGCCAAATCGTCTCGGGCGGCGGAGGTGCCGTCCACAGGCCCTCATATAGAACTGTCTTAAGCCGACTGTGAGCCCTTGTGGCGCGGGATTCGATTTGCTAGACGATGGCCCCCGGCGCCCGACAGCCTTTCGCGGCTTGCGGCACCGGAGACATCCCTGACTGCGGTCATGGCGGAATTGGTAGACGCGCTACCTTGAGGTGGTAGTGGGGAGACCCGTGGAGGTTCGAGTCCTCTTGACCGCACCAGGAGATGTTCAGGCCCCGGCGACGGGAGCCTGAAACGAAACAGGCGGCCTTCGGGCCGCCTGTTTCGTTTCAGGCCCATCCGGCCGCCAACCTCGCCGCCAGGCCATAAAAAAAGCGCCGGCGAACCGGCGCTTTCGACAGGCGGGCCGTGCGGATCAGCGCAAGCCCTTGGGCAGGGCATCGGTCCACAGGCGCGGCCAGAACAGGCTGAACGGCGTGTCGGCCGGGTCGGTGACGCCACGCGAAGAGGCGTTCGAATCGGCCTGCGCCGGAGGCGAGATCTGCTGCGGCGCGCCCACCTGGGCCTGCTCGACGGCCGGAAGCGGAGCGCTGGTGACCGCCGGCTTCACGGCCGGCTTGGCGGGCTTGGCCGTTGCGGTGACGGGCTTGGCCGGCGGAACGGCCGATGGCGCGGCGGCGGTGCCGGCCGACGCATCGGGGGCGGCAGCGGCCGTCGCCGCCGGCTTGTGGCCGGACGGCCCGGCGTTCGGCAGGCTGGCGATCATGCCCGGCTGGGCCGGCACCACATGGACGATCCTGAGGCCGTTGGCCTTCAGGTCGCGCAGCAGGTTCGGCAGCATCACCGCGGTGGAGGGCTGGATGTCGTGCAGCAGCAGGATGCCGCCGCCATTGGCGATCAGCCGCTCCAGGGCGCGCTTCTCCACCTCTTCCGGCTTCAGGTGCATCCAGTCGTCGGCCACGGCATCGACGCTGAACACGGCGATGCCGTGCTCCTGGGTGTAGGCCTCATAGAATTTGGTGCGGCCGAGGCCGGGAAAGCGGAACCACGGGTTGGGCGCGCCGCCCACAGGGGCGAGGGCGGCCTTCACCGAGGCGAAGCCCTGCTCGATCTCCTGCACGCCCGCCTGCTGGGTGAGCTTGGGGAAGATCAGCGGATGGGTCTGGCTGTGGGTGCCGATGGTGTGGCCTTCCGCCAGCACCTTCTGGATCACGTGCGGATAGGCGTTCGCCATGCGGCCGACGCTGAAGAAAGTGGCCTTCACGCACTCATGGGCGAGGGCCTCCAGCACCCGGTTGGTCATGGGGGGCAGGGGGCCGTCGTCGAACGTCAGCACCACCTCGCCCTTCTCCAAAGGCAGGGTCTGCTTGTATTGCAAGCGGCCGAGGAAGGGGCTGGTCCTGGGGTCCACCGCGATCACCCGCGACACGCCCAAGGCGTCCGGATTGCCGGGGCAGGCGGCGGCAGGCTCGGGCTGGGGCGGGGCGGCCAGGGCGGCGGGGGTGGGCGCCGCGAGCGCGGCCGGAGCGGCGGAAACGGCCGCAGCCGGGGCCGGAGAAACGGCCTGGGCCAAGGCGTTGCCGAGGATCGCCGTGCTGGCAAGCGCCGCCAGGACGCCGGCTGAAATGATGGACCGCATGTGCCGATACCCGCGTGGCGCTCGCAGGAGCGCGCTCCTCTTCAGGCGATGTCCTCGCCACCCGGACCAGTGTCGGCGGTCAGCCCGAACAGGGGGTTAACTAGCGGACCGGCGGCTGGGGGCGGGCGGGAACAACATGGACGACGTGATAGCCGCGCTGAGCTAGAGCCCGCAAGAACGCCGGAATCATGGCCGCCGTCTGGGCCTTTGTGTCGTGAAATAACACGATACCACGCCCTGTCGCATCCAGCCGTTGCAACACAAGCGTAAGTTCCTGTTCCGGCGTCATTTTGTTCCAGTCGCTGGCCCAGAAATCGGCGCCGAAGACAGAAATGCCACGCGCATGCAACAAAGTGAGCAGCTCCGGCGTCGAGGCAAAGCCGGGGAATCGGAAGAACGGCACCTTCGGCGCAAGCTCCCGCGCCCCGCCCGCCGACCCGTAGGCGGCCAGATCGTCCGCCGCCATGCCGGCGGCGATCTCCTCCACCGCCGCCGCGTGCGGCAGGCGGGCGAGGGTGGCGTCGGGATGGGTCATGCTGTGGTGGGCCACCGTGTGGCCCTCGGCGATCTCGCGGCGCACCAGCTCGGGCCGGGCGCGGGCGTTCTCGCCGATCAGGAAGAAGGTGGCGCGCACGCATTCGGCCTTCAGCGCGTCCAGGATCGCCGCCGTGGTGCGGGGCCAGGGGCCGTCGTCGAAGGTCAGCACCACCTCGCCCTTCTCCAGCGGCAGGGTGGCGGGGAACGACTTGGTGCCCACCTGGACCCCCGCCGGCACCTCCAGCACCCGGGCGGTGCCGAGCGCGTCCGGGCGGCCGGGGCAGGCGGGGGCGGCCGGCTGCGGCTGGGCGCGGGCCGGGGCGGACGGCGCGGCAAGGGGGAGGAGGAGGCCGGCCAGGAGGAGGCCGGCGAGGCGCCTGCGCATGAAAGGGCTCCGGATGCGCGCGGGCGGGGTTTGCCTTCGCGCCGGTGCCCACCTAGAACGCCTTGCACTCCCGATCAATCCTGCCTCAAGGAGACGCGCCATGCGCGACGACGCCGAAGTCGCCCCCGCTGACGTGCTCGACCTGCCGGTACGGGATGCGGACGGGCAGGTGGCGGAGGATTTCATCCACGCCGTCGAGGCGGCCATCGCCGCCGGCGATGGGGAGGCGCTGCGCGCCCGGGTCCGCGACCTGCACGAGGCCGACCTCGGCGACCTCATCGAGGCGCTGGAGGGCGAGGAGCGCACGCGCCTCATCGAGCTGCTGGGCGCCGACTTCGACTTCACCGCCTTGACCGAGCTGGACGAGACCGTGCGCGTCCAGCTGCTGCGCCAGCTGCCGCCGCACGTGGTGGCCGCCGGCATCCGCGACCTCGATTCGGACGATGCGGTCTATATCCTCGAAGACCTGGACGACGACGACAAGGCGGCCATCCTCGCCTTCATTCCGGCCCCCGAGCGCGTCGCCCTCCAGCGCTCGCTCGACTATCCCGAGGAAAGCGCCGGCCGGCGCATGCAGACCGAGTTCATCGCCGTGCCGCCGTTCTGGACCGTCGGCCGGGCCATCGACTACATGCGCGAGACCGAGGACCTGCCGGAAACCTTCTACGAAATCTTCGTGGTCGATCCCGCCTACCACCTGATGGGCGCCCTGCCGCTGGACCGCCTGCTGCGCACCAAGCGCGCGGTGCTGGTCACGGCGGTGAAGGCCGAGCGCTCCCACGTGGTGAAGGCGAGCGAGGACCAGGAAGAGGTCGCCCGCATGTTCCAGCACTACAATCTGGTCTCGGCCCCGGTGGTGGACGATGCCGGGCGGCTGGTGGGGGTGATCACCGTCGACGACGTGGTGGACGTGATCCAGGAGGAGGCGGACGAGGACCTGCGCGCCATGGCCGGCGTCGGCAGCGACGAGGAACTGTCCGACACCGTGGCCTATACGGCCAAGGGCCGGCTGCCCTGGCTGCTGGTCAACCTGCTCACCGCCTTTCTCGCCGCCGCGATCATCGACCTGTTCTCCGGCAGCATCCAGAAGATGGTGGCGCTCGCGGTGCTGATGCCGATCGTCGCCTCCATGGGCGGCAATGCCGGCAACCAGACCATGACCGTGGCGGTGCGGGCGCTCGCCACCAAGGACCTCGGCAGCCACAACGCCCGGCGCGTGGTGCTGCGCGAGGTGCTGGTGGGCTTCTTCAACGGCTGCATCCTGGCGGTGCTGCTGGGGCTGATCGCCGCCGGCTGGTTCGCCAACTGGCAATTGGGCGGGGTCATCGCCAGCGCGCTGGTCATCAACATGCTGGCGGCGGGGCTGTTCGGCATCCTCATCCCGCTCGCCATCCACCGCTTCAAACTCGATCCGGCGGTGGCCTCCGGCGTGTTCGTCACCACCGTCACCGATACGGTCGGCTTCTTCGCCTTCCTCGGCCTCGCCTCGCTGTGGTTCGGCGGCTGAGGCGGGCGCCCGGAGAGCGGCAATAAAGCTCGCTTCCTGCCCGGAGACACCCCTTCCCCTCGGGGGCACTTGTCCGTAAAACCAAGAATAGACCCGTTCCATTGCTTGGCATCTTGGGTCTGAACGGGGGCAGCCATTTTCCATCGTTCCAATCCGCGCTCCCGCTCGCCCAGCCTCTGGCCTATCGTGGCCATCGCACTGGTGGCGGCCGGGCTCGTCGCGCTGCTGGTCTGGGGCCTGCTGCGCACCGACGTGGCGCGCGCGGAACAGGAGCGCAGCGCGGTCAGGGCGTTCCTCACCGCGCACACCGCCCACATGCTCCAGGCGCTCAAGTCCGCCACCGTGCGCGCCGAGCAGCCGGCGGTGGCCGGCGAGCCGCTGAGCGAGGCCTGGTTCGAGCGCAGCTTCAGCCGCCCGCTCAACGACACCTTCGGCTTCGAGGAAAACTTCCTTCTGAACAGCAGCGGGGACGTGCTCTACGCCTCCTCGCTGGGCAAGCGGCTGGCGCCCGAGGCGGTGGCGCAGATGCGGCCCACGCTGAAGAAGCTGGTGGAGGGCGCGCAGGCACAGAACCCGTCCGTGGGCGTGGTGGCGAATGGCGCCCTGACCGGCCTTGCCGCCGTCGGCGCCGTGCTGCCGGGCGGCGTCGCCGGGGCCGCCGCGCGCGCCAGCACCGAGCCGGTCTATGCCGTGACCGTGGACCGCCTGGACGAGAACCTGTTCAAGGAACTCGGCGCCTCCTTCAAGGCCGACGGCTTCCGGCTGGCCGAGGGCACCGTTCTGGGCGGGGCCGGCGTGCCCCTGACCGACATGGCGGACGGGCGCGTCCTGTCCCTGGTCTGGCCGGAAGGCCGTCCGGATTCCGCCTTGACGGGGCGGCTCGCTCCCTCCGTGGCGCTGCTCTCCACGCTGCTGCTGGTGCTGTGCGTCGTCCTGCTGTTCCAGGCGCGCCGGGCGACGGCGGCGCTGGTGGAGAGCGAGGCCTACGCCACGCACCTCGCCTCGCGCGACGTGCTCACCGACCTGCCGAACCGCATGCAGTTCATCGCCGACCTGGAGCGGGCCTTCACCGACCTCGATCCCAGCGAGTCGCTGGGGCTGATGTTCGTCGATCTCGACGGCTTCAAGGACATCAACGACACGCTGGGCCACACGGCGGGCGATGCCTTACTGCGCACCGTGGCCGAGCGCCTGCGCGAGGGCGTTGGCCGGGGCGGCGTGGCGGCGCGCTTCGGCGGCGATGAGTTCGTGCTCATGACGCGGGGGCAGGCCGGCGACGAGATGGCGCCGCGCATCGACCATATCCTCGACCGCCTCAAGCCGCCGATCAAGCTGGAGGGGGCGGAACTGGTGGTCGGCGCCTCCGTGGGCGTGGCGCAGGCCCCGCGCGATGCCACCAACGTGCCGGACCTGCTGCGCCGGGCCGACATCGCCCTCTATCGCGCCAAGGCCAAGGGGCGCGGCGCGGCGGTGCTGTTCGAGCCGCATTTCGAGCGGGAGCTCCGCCGCCGCCGCAACATCGAGACCGAACTGTCGGCGGCGCTGGACCGGGGCGAACTGGCCCTGGTGTTCCAGCCGGAGGTGGAGGTGGAAACGCGGCGCATTGTCGGCTTCGAGGCGCTGCTGCGGTGGGACCATCCCGAGCGCGGCCGCCTGATGCCGGCCGACTTCCTGTGGGTGGCCGAGGGCACCGCGCTCATCACCCGCATCGACGCCTGGGTGCTGCGCAAGGCCTGCATCGAGGCGCGCGCGCTGGGCGACACGACGCTCGCGGTCAACATGTCGCCGGTCAACCTGCGCCACGCCAGCATGGTGGACCGGGTGATGCAGATCCTGAAGGAGACCGGCTTCCCGCCGCACCGGCTGGAGATCGAGATCACCGAGAGCGCGGTGATCGGCGGCGAGGCGGAAGTGACGGAGATGCTGGAGCGGCTGCGCGACTGCGGCATCCGGCTCGCCCTGGACGACTTCGGCACCGGCCATGCCTCGCTGGTCCATGTCCACCGCCTGCCGGTGTCCAAGATCAAGATCGACCGCTCCTTCATCTCCAATCTCGGCGTGACCCGCGATGCCGCCTCCATCGTGGAATATGTGGTGCGGCTCGGCCGCTCGCTCGGCATCACGCTGACCGCCGAGGGCGTGGAGAGCGAGGAGCAGCTGCGCTTCCTGCGGGCCTTCGGCGCCCAGCAGGCGCAGGGCTTCCTGTTCGCCGCGGCGCTGCCGATCGGCGCCGCCGTGGCGCTGTTCGACAGCAACCGCAGGGCGCATATCCCGGCCGCGCGGCCGGGCCGCGGCGCCCCCGCCGACCGGCTGGTCTGATCGCACGGTTTCAATGGGCGGGCGGCCTGCGAGGACCTGTCCCGATGCATTTCGGGAGTGGAGGATGCCGTATCGCGCGGCGAGAAGGCGCGGCGCGCAAAGATGCTGCTCTGGATTAGCGGGCGCGCCGGTAATGTGCGGCGATAGCGCCGCTGCGGAGCGGCGTTGCCGAGATCAGTTCCAGCCGCCGCGTGCCGGGCAATCCGCTCTGGTAGAGGGTTGGGCCGTGGCCGGCGATCCTGGGGTGGACGAGGAAACAATACTCGTCGATCAGATCCAGCCGTTCCAACTCGGTCGCGAGCTTGCCGCTACCCAGGAGCACGCCGGCCGGGGTTGCGTCCTTGAGCTTCTGGACGCCCGTGCGCAGGTCGCCGGCGATGTGATGGCTGTTGGTCCACGGGAAGGTGTTTCGCGTCGACGACACCACGTACTTCGGCTTGACCTCCAGCTTGACCGCCCACGCGCGTATCGCCGGCGGCGCCTTCTCGTCGCCGCGAGCGACTGCCGGCCAGTGGCTCTCCATCATCTCGTAGGTGACGCGTCCCCACAGCATCGCCCCGGCCTCGTCCATAAGACGGGTGAAGAAGGCGTGCGTTTCGTCGTCGGCAATCCCCTCCCGGTGATCGACGCAGCCGTCCAGGGTGACGTTGATGCTGAAGGTCAATAGTCCCATGCGAGAAGTCTAAGCCATGCCATGCAGAACACGTAGGCCAATTACTCATGGTTGAACCATCCGTGAGCCACCTTGCGCCCTGGCGTTCACCCCATTTTGCGCCGCCGCGCCCCCGCCCCGCGCCCCACGCGGAGCCTTTGTCCAAAGGATGAGGCGCGGCCGGTTTCCCGGCGGCGGCTTCCTGTTCTACCATCCCCGCGACCGGGCCGCAGAAGCCCAGGCCCCACAGACCAATAGCGGCCTCCGGCCGCCGGGAGAGGATGCGCATGCTCGCCAATATGCAGAACGGCTTTGATTTCCAGCTCGGCGAAACCGCCGACATGCTGCGCGACACGGTGCGCGACTTCTCCCAGGATCTGATCGCGCCGCGCGCGGACGAGATCGACCGTTCCAACCAGTTTCCGCGCGACCTGTGGCCGAAGCTCGGCGACCTCGGCCTGCTCGGCCTCACCGTCGAGGAGGACTATGGCGGCTCGGGCCTCGGCTATCTGGAGCATGTGATCGCCATGGAGGAGATCAGCCGCGCCTCCGCCTCCGTCGGCCTGTCCTACGGCGCGCATTCCAACCTCTGCGTCAACCAGCTTCGCCGCAACGGCACCGAGGACCAGAAGCGCAAATACCTGCCTAAGCTGATCTCGGGCGAGCATGTGGGCGCGCTCGCCATGTCCGAGCCGGGGGCGGGGTCGGACGTCGTCTCCATGCGCACCCGCGCGGACAAGAAGGGCGACCGCTATGTGCTGAACGGCTCCAAGATGTGGATCACCAACGGTCCCATCGCCGAGACCCTGGTGGTCTATGCCAAGACCGACCCGGCGGCGGGTGCCCGCGGCATGACCGCCTTCCTGATCGAGAAGGGTTTTCCGGGCTTCTCCACGGCGCAGAAGCTGGACAAGCTGGGCATGCGCGGCTCCGACACCGGCGAACTGGTGTTCGAGGATTGCGAGGTGCCGGAGGAGAACGTGCTCGGGCAGGTGGGGCGCGGCGTCAACGTGCTGATGTCCGGCCTCGACTATGAGCGCGCGGTGCTGGCGGGCGGGCCGATCGGCATCATGCAGGCCTGCATGGACGTGGTCATTCCCTATGTCCACGAGCGCAAGCAGTTCGGCCAGGCGATCGGCACCTTCCAGCTGATGCAGGGCAAGCTCGCCGACATGTATGTGGCGATGAACTCGGTCAAGGCCTACGTCTATGCGGTGGCCAAATCCTGCGACCGGGGCCTGACCACGCGTGAGGACGCGGCCGGCGCCATCCTGATCGCCGCCGAGAAGGCCACCTGGATGGCGCTGGAGGCGATCCAGACGCTGGGCGGCAACGGCTATATCAACGACTATCCCACCGGCCGCCTGCTGCGCGACGCCAAGCTCTACGAGATCGGCGCCGGCACCAGCGAGATCCGCCGCATGCTGATCGGCCGCGAACTGTTCGAGAAGACCGCCTGAGGCGGGGTGGGGCGCGGGCGGCGGGCGTGCGGGCGGGCGAGGCGAAAACCGGCCCGATGCCGCCGCGCCCTTGCGCTTTTCCCCGCGTCGCCGCACACCCGCGCTGATCTTTCCTCTCCCCCGCGCCGGCCGGCGCGGGGCCGCGCGGGCGCCCCATGGATTCCTTCTTCACGCTCTCCAAGCTCGGCTGGCTGCTGACCGCCCCCTCCAACCTGCTGGTCTTCGGCCTGGTGGTCGGGGTGCTGCTGCGCGTGGCGGACGTGCGGCGCCCGGCGTTCGCGCTGGTGGCGCTGGCGACGCTCGGCATCGTGGTGTTCGGCTTCTCGCCGGCGGCCAATTTCCTGGTCTCGCCGCTGGAGGAGCGCTTCCCGCCCTATGTGGACGACGGGCGGCCGGTGGACGGCATCATCCTGCTCGGCGGCGCCGAGATGCCGGCGGTGGCGCTGGCGCGCGGCATGCCGGCGATCAATGACGCAGGCGAGCGGATGATCGCCTTCGCCATGCTGGCGCGGACCCATCCGCAGGCGCGGCTGGTGTTCTCCGGCGGCAGCGCGGACCTGGAGCCGGGCGCCGGGCCGGAGGCGGACGCGGTGCGGCTGGCGCTGCGCGACCTCGGGGTGGACCTGGCGCGGGTGACGTTCGAGCGGCGGGCGCGCAACACGGCGGAGAACGCCGCCTTCACCCGGGCGCTGGTGGAGCCGGCGCCGGGGGCGCGCTGGCTGCTGGTGACCTCGGCCTTCCACATGCCGCGCGCGGTGGGCTGCTTCCGCGCCGTGGGCTTTCCGGTCACCGCCTATCCGGTGGACTACCGCACCGTCTCGCCCAAGGCGCTGGACGGCCCGTTCCTGCGGGTGGCGCAGGGGCTCGACCTCACCGACTTCGCCGCCAAGGAATGGCTGGGGCTCCTGGCCTATTACCTGACCGGGCGCATCCCGGTGCTGTTCCCCGCGCCGCAGCCGGCGGCGGGCTGAGCGGCCTATTCGTCGTGCGGGATGCCGAGGCGGTAGACGCCGCGGAAGTCCGCCGGATCCACCGGCTTGCCCTTGCGGTAGATCACCAGCCGGCCTTCCTGGGCGAGGCGCACGGCGACCCGGCGCACCAGCGGCAGCACGCGCTGCCAGCCGTCGCCCTCCGCCAGGGCGCGGGCGGCCTCGGTGGGGTCGATGGACTTGCTGTCCGCCTTGGCGCGGGCAAGGTCCAGGATAGTGGCCTCGACCTGCGCCTCGTCGGGCAGGGGGAGGGCGTCTGAGGGGCGCTCGGTCATGCGCCCTCGTGGCACCGCGCGCGCCCGGATGCAAGGCCGGATGCGCGCCGCCAGGTGCAAGCCCAGCGCAGGGCAGCCATGAAAGACTGTGGGCTGCGGCGAAGAGGCCGTTGCGTTAGTGGTCACACTTTCTTAACTAAAGTGTCAGACACGATCCGGCCTCTGCGCGCGCGATCGTCTCTCAACGGGGTCCATCGTCTCATCATGAGCGCAACACACGGACGGTCCTGCTGGTGCTTCGCGCGTCTCGCGCTGACCGCCTTCGGACTTGGTATCGCCATCGTCTATGTCTTCGGCGGGTTCGATCTCAATCTGATCGCCATGCACTGACCCGGCGGTCGGGATCGGCATCCTCAACCGGGCGGCGGCAGCGCCGCCCTTGCCCTGGGAGGCGCGGGTGTCCCTGAAGCTGATCGTCGGCAACAAGACCTATTCCTCCTGGTCGCTGCGGCCCTGGCTGGCGCTGTCGGCCGCCGGCATCGCCTTCGAGGAGGAGGTGGTGCCGCTGGACACGGATGCGTTCCGCGCCAGGCTCGGCGCCCTCGGCGCCGCCGGCCGGGTGCCGGTGCTGGTGGACGGCGACGCCCTGGTCTGGGAATCCCTCGCCATCATCGACTGGGCGGCCGAGCGCCATCCCGGCCTGTGGCCGTCCGATCCCCGTGCGCGGGCGCTGGCCCGCTCCATCGCCACCGAGATGCACGCCGGCTTCTCCGCCGTGCGCTCCGAGCTGCCGATGAACCTCGCCCGCCCGGCCGAGCCGCGCGCGCTGTCGCCGAAGGGCGAGGCCGACGTGGCGCGCATCCTTGGGATCTGGGGGCAGGCGCGGGCGCGGTTCGGCGCCGGCGGGCCGTTCCTGTTCGGCGGCTTCTCCGCGGCGGACGCCATGTTCGCGCCGGTGGCGGCGCGCTTCCACACCTACCAGGTGCCGCTCGACGCGGTGGGCGCCGCCTATGTGGCGGCGATCCACGCCGAGCCGAATTTCGTCCGCTGGCGCACCGCCGCTCTGGCCGAGCCCTGGGTGGTGGCCGAGGACGAGATCGACTGGCCGCTGGTCAAGCGGTGAGCCCAGCCCTTCCGTTTCCGTCGCCCGATCGGTTGCCATGCCTCTCCATCTGCTGAAGCTCTGCGTCGGCGCCACCTCGGTGGCCGACCTCGAAGACTGGATCAAGCAGCGCCTCGCCGCGCGCAAGGCGGCGGGCGAGCCGGTGGAGCAGTGGCACACCACGCGCATGGTGCCGACCCGCGTCCCCGAGCTCACCGACGGCGGCTCGCTCTATTGGGTGATCAAGGGGGAGGTGGCCTGCCGGCAGGCGCTGCTGGACGTGCGCCCGTTCACCGACGCGGACGGCATCCGCCGCTGCCATCTGGTTCTTGATCCGAAAGTCATCAAGGTGGCGCCGCGGCCGTCGCGGCCGTTCCAGGGCTGGCGCTACCTGAAGGCCAACGAGGCGCCGGTCGACCTTGGCGCGGGCACCGTCGGCGGCGACGCGCTGCCCGAGCACATGGAGCGCGAGCTGCGCACGCTCGGCCTGCTGTAGGCGTCCGGCGCGCGCCTTCTCCAGCAGCGGTTCAAAGACGGCTTCACCGATCAGCCTGCTTCAACCCGGCCCGATCGGGCTCTCGCATCTTTGGCGAGGATGCCTTGCCGATTGGATGGCGATGCCGTTCGACCGGGCCGTGCCCTTGAAAAAAGAAGAGCCTCAAAAAATTAGAAGGGCCTCGCGTCTTGCGCGAGGCCCTTCGTCACCTGCGTCCGGCCTTGGGGGGGAATCAACCGGCTCGCAGATTCTGCACGACGCGCTCGACCTCGACCTTCAGCTGCTGGGCCTGGCTGGTCAGGGACTGGGAGAGCGTCATCAACTGGGTGGAGGCGGCGCCGGTCATCTCGGCCGAGCGGCCGACGCCACTGATGTTCTGGTTCACGGTCTCGGTGCCGCGCGCCGCCTGCTGGGTGTTCACCGCGATCTCCTGGGTCGCCGCGCCCTGCTCCTCGATCGCCGAGGCGATGGCCGAGGAGGCGTTGCGGATCTGGGAGATGGTGTTCACGATCCTGTCGATGCTTTCCACCGAGCGGTTGGTGGCCTGCTGGATCTCGGAGACCTTGCCGGAGATTTCCTCGGTGGCCTTGGCGGTCTGGGCGGCGAGCTGCTTGACCTCCTGGGCGACCACCGCGAAGCCCTTGCCCATCTCGCCGGCGCGGGCCGCCTCGATGGTGGCGTTGAGCGCCAAGAGGTTGGTCTGGCCGGCGATGTTGGTGATGAGGTCCACCACTTCGCCGATCTTGGCCGCCGACTGGGACAGCTCGATGATCTCGGTCTGGGTGCGGCTGGTCTCCTCGGCCGCGGCCGAGGCGATGGACGCCGCCTGGCTGACCTGCACGGAGATTTCGCGGACCGAGGCGGTCATTTCCTCGGTGGAGGCCGCCACCGTCTGCACGTTGCTGCTGGACTGCTCCGCCGCTCCGCCCACGGCTTCCGCCTGACGGGAGGTTTCCTCGGCGGTGGCAGCCAGGCTACGGGCCGCTTCCGACACCTCGCTGGAGGACTGGGCGAAGGCGTGGGCGAGGGCGCCCATGCTGGCTTCGAAATTGGCGGCGATCTCCAGGCGCTCGGCGTGCACCCGCTCGGCGGCGCGCTGCTCCTGGTGGGCGGCTTCCTCGCGCAGCCGCTCGGCTTCCACGAGGCCCAAGCGGAAGGTCTCCACGCCCTTGGCGATGGTGCCCACCTCGTCCTTGCGCTCGGTGCCGGGCACGGTGACGGTGAGATGCCCGGTGGCGATCTCGTGCATCACGCCGAGGAGCTGGTTGATCGGGCCGACGATGCCGACGCGGGTCATCACCGCCGCCAGCGCCAGGGCGGCCAGGACCACCGCACCCATGGTCACGTAGAGCAGGGTGATGGAGGAGGAGGCACCGGCGTTGAGCTCGGCGAGCGAGGTCTTGTTGTGGTCCACGGCCGCATCGACGGTGCGGGTGACGCTGTCGACTACCTTGCGCAGCGCGGGGTCGCAGTCGGCCACCATCATGCGGCCGGCCCGGATGATGTCCTCGGGCGCGGTGGATTCACGGGCCAGCTTGATGGTCGGGCCGCAGGCGCCGCTGATGGCGCCCTTCAGCGCGGTCATGGATTGATCGAGCTCGGCCGACATGTTCGGCAGGAGGATCTTGGCCTCCTTAACGCGCTGCTCGCCGATGCTGAGCGCGGAGGAGAGGCGCTCGTCGGCGGTCTTGATCTCATCGTCCGTGGTCGCCACCGCGAGCTGGTAGATGGAGCGCTGGACGCCGACGATCTGCCGGTTCAGCCGGGCCAACTGGAGGAAGCCGGCATCCTCGGTCATCGCGCCCTGATAGGCGGCGGACAGGTTGCTCATCTTGTGGCTGGCGAAGATGGTTCCGCCGATGGCGCAGACGCCGAGCAGCACGATGAGCGCGCCGATCTTGAACATGATCGGCAAATTCTTGAACGACATGACCTTCCCCTTCCCAAGAGCATCCGCGGCACCGGCAATACGTGCCGGCACGGCAGATGAAGTGCGCGATGGAAGGTCATTTGCCTTCCCCGGTGTTCGAATTGCCGGGGACATTTGGCGGGAAAGCTTGCATGTAGCTGACCGGCAACCAACGTTGCGTTGTGCCGCCGGGCAGGTACACGCCAATTTGGAAGGGTGACTAGGCTCAGGACCTATTAATTTGCCTTGAGTTGTGATTCACAGTCTCCATTGAGGAGGCTGTGATGAGCGATTTGTTCCTGCTGAGCGAAAGGCAGATGTCTCGGATCTCGCCCTTCTTTCCCTTGGCCCATGGCGTGCCGCGCGTCGATGACCGCCGGGTGGTGAGTGGCATCGTTTATGTGATCCGCAACGGGTTGCAGTGGAAGGATGCCCCCAAGGACTACGGCCCGCACAAGACGCTGTACAACCGCTTCATCCGCTGGAGCCGGCTCGGGGTCT
>NZ_AXBA01000015.1 GCF_000473085.1 Azorhizobium doebereinerae UFLA1-100 | reverse complement strand
GTCATGGCCGATACCGCCTATGACAGCGACGCCCTGCGCGCCACAATCGCGGCAAGGAACGCGCAGGCGGTCATCCCGTCCAATCCATCCCGCGCCAGGAAGCATAGCCTCGACAGGCACCTCTACGCTCAGCGCCACCTGATCGAATGCTGCTTCTCCAAGCTCA
Source organism: Azorhizobium doebereinerae UFLA1-100 (assembly GCF_000473085.1). Lineage (GTDB taxonomy): Bacteria > Pseudomonadota > Alphaproteobacteria > Rhizobiales > Xanthobacteraceae > Azorhizobium > Azorhizobium doebereinerae. Next base: position 170,050 of record NZ_AXBA01000015.1, on the reverse strand, counting down.
AGCAGTTCAGGCGTGTCGCGACCCGCTTCGAGAAGACCGCGCGAAACTACCTCGCCATCGTCACAATCGCTGCCATCGTCCTGTGGATCAGGTAACTGTCCACACCACCTAGGGCGGGAAAGCGGGAATGGGCGCTTGACACCCCATCCCCCCCGCCTTACACCGCCGACCTCGCCACTCGGCGGGCCACGGATGGGCGATTAGCTCAGCGGGAGAGCACTCCCTTCACACGGGAGGGGTCGCAGGTTCAATCCCTGCATCGCCCACCATCCGACCTTCCAGACATCTGACGTTCCACGCATTTGCCCGGTGCTTGCGCACCGCCCGCGGGCTCGGTGCTTTCCAGCGCGTGAACCAATCGGCCACAAAGGAGTTGCAGGTCTGCCGCATTTGCGGCGAGATCGCGAAACTCCACGGGAAACCGGCTCATTTGCGCAGGGATTGACCGACGATGATGCTCAGGAAGCTCACTTTGGCGGCCGGCGTTGCCGCCGTGTTCGGCATGACGGCGGCATCGGCAGAAGCTCAGCCGCGCGATTTCTTCGGCTTTGCCGCATTGTTCGGGTCACCGAGCGGCACCGTGGCGGGCACCAGTCCCTACCCCCGGCACGCCGTGTCGATCGACCCCAAATACACGCCCGGCAACATCGTCATCAGCACCAGCCAACGGCGGCTGTTCTATGTGACGGCCCCGGGCCAGGCCATCGAATACGGCGTTGGCGTCGGGCGTGACGGCTTCCAGTGGTCGGGCGTGAAGACGGTGAGCGCGAAGAAGGAATGGCCGTCCTGGACGCCGCCGTCGCAGATGCTGAAGCGCCGGCCGGACCTGCCCCGCTATATGCCGGGGGGTATCGACAATCCGCTGGGCGCGCGGGCCATGTACCTTGGCTCCAGCCTCTATCGCATCCACGGCTCCAACGAGCCGGAGACCATCGGCCAGGCCGTGTCGTCCGGATGCATCCGCATGACCAATGACGACGTGACCGACCTGTACAATCGCGTGCGGGTGGGGGCGACAGTCTATGTGCTGCGCTGACGCTCCGGCGTGACGGAGCCTAGAAACGACTGAACCCGGCCAGAGGCCGGGTTCCGCAACGCGAAAAGCGTTTGATTCAAGGGCGGCGCATTGCGGCGCCCGAGCGACGTCGCTCAGAGAGCGGCGAGGTTCGCCGCTTTGGTCTTGCCGCGATTGTCGTCCACGACATCGAAGGAGACCTTCTGGCCGTCGCTGAGCGAGTGCATGCCGGAGCGCTCCACGTCGCTGATGTGCACGAACACATCGGCGCCGCCGCCATCCTGCTGGATGAAGCCGAAGCCCTTCTGGGTGTTGAAGAATTTGACAGTACCTGTGGCCATAGTGGCCTCCGTTCAGACGAGTTCGAACCTCCGCCAGAAGGCGGAGATCGGGACAGTCCGAAGTGGGAGCTCAAAGTTGCGGCCCAAAGGGATCGAAACAAGGCTTGGCCGCAAACGAACCGTCCCGAGCGCTTCATGCTGCCTCGGGGTCAACCGAATGGCGCACGAAACACCCAGCCGCACAGGATCGGAGTACATCCGTCCGTATCCCGGCAAATGCGACGAGCGCAGTCTGCTGGCTGGGACTTTTTGCAAGTTAGAGGTTCATTACGGCGAAAGCAAGGGCAGAGCGCGAAATCCGATGAAATAGCGCCCTGCCCCCGGCAAATGCTATTTGATGGTTTCCGCTGATTTAGCGACAAAACGTCCATCAAACGTCTTCGAGAGATCGATTTTCGCACTCTTCAATTCTGGATCGAATTCCACCAACATGTTGAGCGCATTCTTCATTCCACTTTCGGGAATGACGCCGGTCCGCGAGTAGATCGGCTGGGAGGCCTTCACCGCCGCGAGGTAGAGGGCGCGGTCGCCGAGCAGATAGTCCTCCGGCACCACCTTGGCCACGTCCTCCGGGCTCGCCGTGGCCAACCATTTCAGCGACCTGTAGAAGGCGTTGACCAGCTTCTGCGTGGTGACCGGGTTTTCCGTGACGAAATCGCGCTTCAGATAGAGGACGGCGGCGGGATTGGTGCCGCCGAAGATCTTCTGGTTGCCCTCTTCCGTCCGGGTGTCGGCGAGCACGCTCACGTCGCCGTCGCTCTCCAGCTTGGTGATGACGGGATCGAGATTGGCCATGGCGTCGATCTCACCGCGCTTCATCTGCGCCACCGCGGACGCGCCGCCGCCGACGCCGATGAAGGAGACATCGTCGGGCTTCAGCCCCTGTTTGGCCAGCAGGAAGTCGACGAAGAAATTGGTCGAGGACCCCGGCGCGGTGACGCCGATCTTCGCACCCTTCAGATCCGCCACGCTCTTGTATGTGGCTGCCTTGTCCTTGCGCACCACCAGCACGATGCCTGGGAAGCGCCCCAGTTCGATCACCGAGACGATGTCCTGGCCCTTGGCCTGCATGCGGATGGTGTGCTCGTAGGCCCCCGTCACCACGTCGATGGAGCCGCCGATGAGCGCCTGGAGCGACTTCGCGCCGCCGCCGAAATCGTTGATGGTGACGTCGAGCCCCTCGTCCTTGAAGTAGCCCTTCCGCTCGGCGATGGTCAGCGGCAGGTAATAGAGCAAAGGCTTGCCGCCGACGCCCAGCGTCAGGCTGGGCTTCTCGGCCTTCTGCGCGAGGGCTGCGGTGCCCGGCACGGCAATGCCGAACGCGAGGGCGAGCGCCGGAAGCGCAGCCCGCAGCATGCGGGGAATGGGTGAGCCCTTGGATCGCATGGGTTTCCTCCGATGTGTGCTTGTTATCGTTGGTTGGCCGAAGTGGATGGCCGCCAGACGGTGAGCCGGTTCTCGATCAGCGTCACGCCGGCATCGATGAGGATGACGAAGACGGCGAGCACGAGCATCCCCGAGAACACGCCAGTCACGTCGAACACGCCTTCCGCCTGGTGGATGCGGTAGCCGAGCCCCGCGGCCGAGCCGAGATATTCCCCGACCACGGCGCCGACCAGGGCAAAGCCCACCGAGGTGTGCAGCGAGGAGAACATCCAGGTGAGCGCGGACGGCCAGTAGACATGGCGCAGCAGCTGGCGCTCCGACATGCCGAGCATGCGCGCATTGGCCAGCACCGTCGGGCTCACCTCCTTCACGCCCTGATAGACGTTGAAGAACACGATGAAGAAGACGAGGCTGACGCCCAGCGCCACCTTCGACCAGATGCCCAGCCCGAGCCACAGGGCGAAGATGGGCGCCAGCACCACGCGCGGCAAAGCGTTGGCCATCTTCACGTAAGGGTCGAACACGGCGGCCACGAGCTGGCGGCGGGCGAACCAGAACCCCACCACGACCCCGCCCGCCGCGCCGATGGCGAAGGCGAGCGCCGTTTCCAGTAGCGTGATGCCGAGGTGATACCAGATGACCCCGGTGGCGAAGTCCCGCCACGTGCGCTCGAACACCGCGATCGGCGTCGAGAAGAAGAACGGATCGAGCGGATAGACGGCCTTGGCCGACAGGTAGCCGGCGGGAATCCGCACGGTCGAGCCGAAATGCCAGATGCCGATCAGCACCACCGCCACCAGCACCTGAAACAGCAGCAGTGCCGGGCGCGAGAACAGGAAACGCATCAGGCGGCACCTTCCGTCTGTAGATAGCCCTTCGCCACTTCTTCCCTGAGCGCGCTCCAGATCTCCCGGTGCAGGGCGTGGAATTCCGGCAGCAGGCGCACCTCGGCGATGTCGCGTGGCCGGGCGAGGCCGACGCGCCACTCGCCGATGATCCGGGAAGCGGGACCGGCGCTCATGATGACGACCCGGTCGGCGAGCGCGATGGCCTCGTCGAGGTCGTGGGTCACGAACATCACCGCCTTGCGGTCGAGGCTCCACAGGTCGAGCAGCAAATTGCCCATGATCTGCCGGGTCTGGGCGTCCAGCGGGCCGAAGGGCTCGTCCATGAGCAGGATCTTGGGGTCGCGGATCAGCACCTGGGCGAGGCCGACACGCTTGCGCTGGCCGCCGGAGAGCATGTGCGGATAGCGGGCGCCGAACGCGCCGAGCCCAACCCGCTTCAGCCAGGCCATGGCGCGCGCCCGCGCCTCGGCGGTGGCCACGCCGGCCACCTCCAGGCCGATGGCCACATTCTCCTCGACCGTCTTCCAAGGAAACAGCGCCTCGGCCTGGAACAGGTAACCGGCCTGCCGGTTCAGCCCCGCCAGCGGCTGGCCGAACACCCGGACGCGTCCCACACTGGGGATGAGAAGGCCCGCGGTGGCGTTGAGGAGCGTCGACTTCCCGCACCCGGTCGGGCCGACAATGGCGAGGAACTCCCCGTCCGCGACGGTCAGGTCCACGCTGTCGACCGCGATGAACGGGGTTTCCTTCGCCTGTCTGCCGGAAAACGAGATCCGCACGCCCTCCAGCTGTGCGGCCGGGGCGGCAGGGAGCGAAGCGGGTATTTCGGATCGTGCGCTGGCGGTGCCGTCAAGCCCGGCCATATCTCCTCCCATATTGCCGGTGACCCCGGCTTCTTGGGCGCAGAGGTTAGCGGCCCGTGCCGGTGACGCAAGCGCGGCGGGCACCGGCACACAGCCTTAAGAGGGCTGCCGTTGCGGGACTAAGAATTTGCACCGGCAGGCGAATTCAATCGTTGGTGGAAACCGGGTGGGGCCGCCTCACGCCGACGCGCGCCACCGGCACGGCGCGCGGGCAACAAAAAAGCCGGGACGAAGCCCGGCTTTTGCAGTGATGGATGGAACGGCCCTGCGGCGCGTTCGCGGCCTTCAGCGACGGCGGAAGTTCTGCTGGCGCCGGGCGCCGGGCGGCGGCGCATTGCCTTCCGCCTTGTGGCGGAAATTGATCCGGCCGCGATCAAGGTCGTAGGGGGACATTTCCACCACGACGCGATCGCCTTCGATGGTGCGGATGCGGTTCTTCTTCATCTTGCCGGCCGCATAGGCCAGGATCTGATGATCGTTGTCGAGCCGCACACGGAAGTTGCCGTCGGGCAGCACTTCCGTCACCGTTCCTTCGAACTCCAGCAGTTCTTCTTTCGCCATATAGTCTGCTCCAGCTTCCCCAATATCACCGGGCCGGACGACGCGCCGGGCCCGTCTTGTCGGTGCGGACGGTTGCCGACCGCATGAAACCCACGGCTCCGATCTCGGAGCTCTGCTGTGAACGCTGGCCACCCTGGCCGCGCCCCTGGCGGGCACCTTCAGGCCGGCCGCCGGGCGCGGATCCCGCCCCGCGTCCCTCGGCCTTGCGGCCATCCTGGTTCGCGCCGGCGTTGCGCTGGCGCGGAGCCTGCGAACGTTCGCCATGATTACGCTCGCCATGGCTGCGCTCACCCTGTGAGCGGTCACCCTGGCTGCGTTCGCCGTGGCCCCGTTCCCCACGCTCGCCCTGCGGGCGGTCGCCGCGCGGACGGTCGCCCTGCGGACGACCGCTGCGGCGATGCCCCTCGCTGCTGGCGGGCGCGCCCGCGATGGCAGCCTGGCGGGGCTCGCCGCGCCGATCGGTGGTCGGAAGCGCCATGCGGATAAGCTTCTCGATCGACCGCAGGTAGGCGCGCTCCTCGCCGTCGCAGAACGAGATGGCGATGCCTTCGCGTCCGGCGCGGGCCGTGCGTCCGATGCGGTGAACATAGGATTCCGGCACGTTCGGCAGATCGAAATTTACCACATGACTGATGCCGGTGACATCAATGCCGCGTGCGGCGATGTCGGTGGCCACCAGCGTGCGGATGGTGCCTTCGCGGAAGGCCGCGAGCACACGGTCACGCTGGTTCTGCGACTTGTTGCCGTGAATGGCCTCGGCGGCGACGCCGGCCCGCGACAGGGCCTGCACCACCTTGTCCGCGCCATGCTTGGTGCGGGTGAAGACGAGCGCGCGGTCGATGTCCTCGGCGCCGAGAATCTCGGCGAGGAGCTGCGGCTTGTTGGACTTCTCCACGAAGATCACGCGCTGGTCGACGCGATCGGCGGTCTTGGCCACCGGCGTCACCGCCACCGTCACCGGATTGCGCAGCATGGAGCCGGCGAGTTCGGCGATCGCGCTCGGCATGGTGGCCGAGAAGAACAGGCTGTGGCGCTTGGCCGGCAGCCGGCGCACCACGGCGCGGATCGAATGGACGAAGCCCATGTCGAGCATCTGGTCGGCCTCGTCGAGGACGAACACCTCCACCGCGTCGAGCTTCACGGCGTGGTTGTCCACGAGGTCGATGAGGCGGCCGGGGGTCGCCACCAGCACGTCGACGCCGCGCTGGAGGGCGCGAATCTGGCGGCCCATGGGCACGCCGCCGATGGCGAGCGTGGTGGACAGGCGGATGTGGCGGCCGAACTTGTCGAAATTATCCAGGATCTGGCCGGACAGCTCGCGGGTCGGCGACAGCACCAGAACGCGCACGCTCTTGGGCTCGACGCGGCGCGGGTTGCGCGCCAGGTGATCGAGAATGGGAAGGGCGAAGGCCGCCGTCTTGCCGGTGCCGGTCTGGGCGATGCCGATCAGGTCCTTGCCCGCAAGGACGGAAGGGATGGCCTGGGATTGGATGGGGGTCGGGGTGACGTGCTTCTCTTCGGTGAGGGCACGGACGATAGGCTCGGCGAGGCCGAGTTCGGAAAACGAGGTCAAGCTCATTCTTTCATGAGGCGAGAGCCGGCCGCGCCAACAAAGGGGCAGCGCGTGCTGTCACGAGGGTCTTTTGACACCCCGCGTGGCCTGGGCTGTCGCAATCGATCGGATGAAGATCGGGCCGAAGCCGTGCGAGAAGACGGAGGATGTCCGTTCGATCTCGTGGGCGGTTTCCGCTACGCGGCCCGAGAGCGACCCGAGATGGACCTGTCAAGGCACCTTGATCGCTGCAAGCCGCCATATGGCCCAGATCCGTGGTCATTTCAAGGCATTTGCTGCCTTTTGTGCCGGCGGCCCCGAAAATAGGCCGCGCGTCTTCGAACTCCGGCAGCGCAGGCTCCGCCCTTGCAATGCCCGATTTCCCCCCGAGATAGGAAGACGGAGGCGGTATGTTCGATTTCAGCACGTTGGTTTCCCAGACGCTGGCGCTGGTCCAGCAGCATCAGCAATGGGCCGTGCCCATCGTCTTCGCGCTGGCGCTGGGCGAATCGCTCGCCGTGCTCTCGCTGTTCATCCCGGCCACCGTGCTGCTGCTCGGGATCGGGGCGCTGATCGAGGCCAGTAACCTGGATTTCTGGCAGATCTGGGCCGCGGCGGCGGTGGGCGCCGTGGTGGGCGACACCATCTCCTACGGTCTGGGCTATTATTTCAAGGATGGTGCCAAGACCATCTGGCCGCTCTCGCGCCAGCCCGAAATGGTGATGAAGGGCGAGGTCTTCTTCGCCCGCTTCGGCGTCTGGAGCATCGCCATCGGCCGCTTCTTCGGGCCGGCGCGCGCGGTCGTGCCGCTGATCGCCGGGGTGCTCGCCATGCGCCAGATCCCGTTCCAGCTGGCCAATGTGGGCAGCGCGTTCGTCTGGTCGTTCGTGATGCTCGCTCCCGGCGGGGCGGCGCTCAAGATGTTCGGCCTCTGAGGGAACACGGCTCTTCCGGGCGGGGTTGGCAGGTCATCGCCCCCCGCAGGAGGCCCGCCATGTTGAAGATCGTTCCCGCCCTCGCGGTCATAGCCTTTCTCTCTCCCCTGCCCGCGCTGGCCCAGGTCGGCACCGGGCCGCGCCCGCCCGACGCGCCCGGCCCGACCGTGCCAGGCCCGCGGCCCGGCGAAACCCTGAGCGACCAGCTCCAGCGCAACGACGGGGTCATCCCGCCGGCGCGGAATCTCGATCCGGACATGCACAAGCCCGCCCCGGACACCGGCACCACGCCGGTCATCCCCCCACCGGGGTCGCCGGGTGGCAACAGCAATGTGCAGCCGAAATAGAACCATTCCACTGTGGCGCTTCGCCTGTGGAACGGCCCGCCAAAGCTGTATATGACGGGACATAACATAGACGGAGGTCTTCCATGTCCCGCCTTGCCGCTGCCCTGAATTGCCTGAATCCGTTATTCCTGTCCCGTCGTAGCGTCCTCTCCCTCGCGCTGGCGTCGGCCATCGGCGCCGCCGCTCCCGTGGCGGCGCGGGCCGAGGAGGCGGTGACGGTGTTCGCCGCCGCCAGCATGACCAACGCCATCCAGGACATTGCCAAGGCCTACACGGCGAAGACCGGAGTGGTCGTGCGGACCTCGTTCGCCGCCTCGTCCGACCTCGCCAAGCAGATCGAATCGGGCGCGCCCGCCAACGTGTTCATCTCCGCCGACAACCGCTGGATGGACTATCTGGAGCAGCGCAGCCTGGTCCTGAAAGACACCCGCACCGATCCCATCGGCAATTCGCTGGTCGTGGTCGTGCCGGCCACCAAGCCGGTCAAGATCACGATCAACTCGTCCTTCGATTTCGACACCATCCTGGGCAAGGACGGCAAGCTGGTCACCGGCATTCCGGAGAGCGTGCCGGTGGGCGTCTATGCGAAGGCGGCCCTCACCAAGCTCGGCCTGTGGGACAAGGTGCGCCCGCACGTGGTCGGCGCCGAGAGCGTGCGCGCCGCATTGGCCCTGGTGGAGCGCGGCGAAGCCGCCGCCGGCATCGTCTATGCCACCGACGCCGCCATCGCGAAGAATGTGGTGGTCGCCGGCACGTTCCCGGCCGACAGCCATGAGCCGGTGGTCTATCCCTTCGCCATCGTGAAGGGCAACGACACGCCCGCCGCCAAGGCGTTTTTCGCCTACCTGCTTGGGCCGGACGCCAAGGCGGTCTACGCCAAGTACGGCTTCACCGCGAAGTAGTCGCGCGCAACGCCTTCGCAGCGGCTGGCATGCCGGCGTAAGCTCCGGCAGAAACCGGCCTGTTCGAGGATTCCCGCCGTCATGCTGACACCGGAGGAATGGACCGCCGTGCGGCTCAGCCTTCAGGTGGCCTTCTGGGCCACGATCTGGAGCCTGCCGCCCGGCATCCTCGTCGCCTTCATGCTTTCGCGCCTGGAGTTTCCCGGGCGCGGGCTGTTCGACGGGCTGGTCCATCTGCCCCTGGTGCTGCCCCGCGTGGTGGTGGGCTATCTGCTGCTGCTCCTGCTCGGGGCGCGGGGGACGTTCGGCTACTATCTCGACCAGTGGTTCGGCATCCGCCTGATCTTCTCCACCGCCGGCGCGACGGTCGCGGCGGCGGTGGTGTCCTTCCCCCTCACGGTCAATGCTATCCGCCTGTCGCTCGACGCGGTGGACCGCGGGCTTGAAACCGCGGCCCGGACGCTGGGGGCGACGCGGCTCGACGTCTTCTTCAGCATCACCCTGCCCCTCATGCTGCCGGGCATCCTGTCCGGCACGCTGATTTCCCTGGCTTCGGCCCTGGGCGAGTTCGGCGCGACGATTACCTTCGTCTCCAATGTCGAAGGCATCACGCGCACCATCCCGCTCGCCATCTACAGCGCCACCAGCATGCCGGACGGCGACGACATCGCCTTGCGGCTGACGGTCGTGTCCATCGTCCTGGCGCTCGGCGCCCTGCTGCTGGCCGAGTTCGCCGACCGCCGCATCCGCATCGTGCTGGGGCGCGCATGATCGAGATCGACGTCACGCTCACGCGCTCCTCCAGCTTCACCCTGACAGCCCGCTTTTCCGCGCCCGGTCGGGGCGTCACCGCGCTGTTCGGCCGGTCCGGAGCGGGAAAAAGCACCATCATCCACATGGTGGCCGGCACCGTGCGCCCCGACAGCGGGATCATCCGGGTGGGCGACGCGGTGTTCTTCGATTCGGCCAGCCGCACCGAGTTGCCCATGGAGCGGCGGCGGGTGGGTTATGTCTTCCAGGACGCCCGGCTGTTCCCGCACATGGGGGTGGAAAACAATCTGCGCTACGGCGAGCGCCGGGCCGGCGCCGAGCGGCGCATCGGCTTCGACGCGGTGGTGGGCATGCTCGGCATCGGCCACCTGCTCAAGCGCCGGCCGCACACGCTCTCGGGCGGCGAGCGCCAGCGCGTCGCCATCGGCCGCGCGCTCCTGGCGCAGCCGCGCCTGCTGCTGATGGACGAGCCGCTGGCGGCGCTCGACGACCAGCGCAAGGCGGAAATCCTGCCCTATCTCGAACGGCTGCGGGACGAACTGAAGCTGCCGATTCTCTATGTGAGCCATTCGCTGGAGGAGGTGCTGCGCCTGTCCGACATGGCGGTGGCGATGGCCGACGGCCAGGTGGTCGCGGCCGGGCCGGTGGCAGAGGTGATGTCCCGGCCGGAACTCCTGCCCGTGATCGGGCGGTTCGATCTAGGCACCATCCTCGACTGCACCGTGAAGGCCCATGACCCGGCCTATGCGCTCTCCACCCTGGCGTTCCAGGATGGCGAGCTGCGGGTGCCGCTCGTGGATCTGCCGGTGGGCACGCCGGCTCGGGCGCGGGTGCGGTCCCGCGACGTGGCCCTCTCCCTCTCCCGCCCCATGGATGTCTCCGTCACCAACCGCCTCGCGGGCAAGGTCAGCGACATCCGGCGGGAGGAAGGCCCCTATGCGGACGTGGGGGTCGATCTCGGCCATGCCACGTTGCGCGCCCTGGTCACCAAGGAGAGCGTCGAGCGCTTGGCGCTCGAACCGGGGATGCCGGCCTGGGTGATGATCAAGGCGGTGGCGGTGGATGCCCGCTCGCCGCTGTTCGACACACCGGCACCGGGCGAGGCTCCTGCGGCCGACCTGCCTGCCGCCGTCAGCCCGCCTTCGGCTCCGGCTCTGCGTCTTGTCGGGACCGATCGTCCTTCGCGAGGGAACGGCTGAGTTCCCGCACCGATGCCTCGGTCGCGCGCGCGCTCTGGCGCTCCATCGCCCGATAGAGTGCGATCAGCCGGTGCCCGAAGGGCGTCACGTCGGTGCCGCTGCCGCGCCGGCCGGGATGGGTAACGATGACCGTCTCCTCGAACATGCGGTCGAGTTCGTCCATGAGCAGCCACGCCCTGCGGTAGCTCATGCCGACAGCCTTCGCGGCCGACAGGATGGAGCCGTGGACACCGATGGCCTCCAGGAGGGCGATCTTGCCCGGGCCGAGGCGGCGCCCGTCGCCGAAATCCAGGCGCAGGAAAAGGCTGGGCGTGGTGTCTGTGGCATCCGGCATTAAGGCACCTCCTGCGCCAGGATAGACGCAGACCGTCCGGATGACAGCCGCCATGTCCCGGCCCGCACGAAAAAGCCCGCCGCCCCCGAAGGGACGGCGGGCCGAAAGCCGACAGCCTTCGCGGCGGCTCAGTTCTTGGTCTTGTCCACCAGGGCCTTGGCCTTGATCCACGGCATCATGCCGCGCAGCTTCTCGCCGACTTCCTCGATCTGGTGGGCATTCACCTTGGCGCGGGTGGCCTTGAACGAGGTCTGGCTGACCTTGTTCTCCAGCATCCAGTCGCGGGTGAACTTGCCGGACTGGATGTCGTTGAGGACGCGCTTCATCTCGGCCTTCGTCTCGGCGGTGATGATGCGCGGGCCGGTGACATATTCGCCGTACTCGGCGGTGTTCGAGATCGAGTAGTTCATGTTGGCGATGCCGCCCTCATAGATGAGGTCGACGATCAGCTTCACTTCGTGCAGGCACTCGAAATACGCCATCTCGGGCGCGTAGCCGGCTTCCACCAGCGTCTCGAAGCCGGCGCGGATCAGCTCCACGAGGCCGCCGCAGAGCACCACCTGCTCGCCGAACAGGTCGGTCTCGCACTCTTCCTTGAAGGTGGTCTCGATGATGCCGGCGCGGCCGCCGCCGTTGGCGGAGGCGTAGGAGAGGCCGAGGTCATGGGCGTTGCCCGAGGCGTCCTGCGCGATGGCGATCAGGGTCGGCACGCCGCCGCCGCGCTGATACTCGGAGCGCACGGTGTGGCCGGGGCCCTTGGGGGCGATCATCAGCACGTCGAGATCCTTGCGGGCCTCGATCAGGTTGAAGTGCACGTTGAGGCCGTGGGCGAACAGCAGCGCCGCGCCCTGCTTCATGTTGTCGTGCAGGCTCTCCTTGTAGATGTCGGCCTGCAGCTCGTCCGGGGTGAGCATCATCACCACGTCGCCCCACTTGGCGGCGTCGGCGGGCGTCATGACCTTGAAGCCTTCGGCCTCGGCCTTCTTGGCGCTGGCGGAGCCGGGGCGCAGAGCCACGACGATGTCCTTCACGCCGCTGTCGCGCAGGTTGAGCGCATGGGCGTGGCCCTGGCTGCCGTAGCCGACGATGACGACCTTCTTGCCCTTGATGAGGTTCAGGTCGGCATCACGATCGTAATAAACGCGCATTGGCTTTCCTCTTGATGAAACCGTTTGAAGCGTACGGGCCGGAGCCCGGATCAGGTGGCGCGGCCGCCGGCGCTCACATGGCGTCGGGGCCGCGGGAAATGGCGACCACGCCGGTGCGGGCCACCTCGACGAGACCGAGGGGCTCCATCAGCACGGCGAACTGGTCGATCTTGTCGGACTTGCCGGTGATCTCGAACACGAAGCTCTCGGTGGTGGCATCGATCACCCGGGCACGGAAGGCCTCGGCGAGGCGAAGCGCCTCGCTGCGCGCCTCCCCGGTGCCGCGCACCTTCACCATGGCCAGTTCGCGTTCGAGCGAAGCGGCTTCCACGGTCAGGTCGCGCACCCGGTGCACCGGCACCAGGCGGTCGAGCTGGTTGCGGATCTGCTCGATCACCATGGGCGTGCCAGTAGTGACGATGGTGATGCGCGAGAGATGCCCCTCGTGGCTCACCTCGGACACGGTGAGGCTGTCGATATTGTAGCCACGGCCGGAGAACAGGCCGATGACGCGGGCAAGCACGCCGGGCTCGTTGTCCACCAGCACGGAGAGGGTGTGGCGTTCGGTCTTGTCTTGGACGAGCGACATGAAGAGGTCTCTGCGAGGACGGCGAGAAAAGGGAGCTTGCGGCGCCGGCGGATGGTGGCGACCGGCCGCGCGCTGCGCGGCCGGCATGAGGTCACACCAGCATCTTGCCTTCGTCGGTGATGGCCTCGTCGAGGTCCACGGCCATGTCGCCGAGGATCATCTCGTTGTGGGCACGGCCCGACGGGATCATGGGGAAGCAGTTCTCCTGCTGGTCCACGATGCAGTCGAAGATCACCGGGCGCTTGATGTTGATCATCTCCTGGATCGCCCCGTCGAGGTCGCCCGGCTTCTCGCAGCGGATGCCGACGCCACCATAGGCGTCCGCAAGCTTCACGAAGTCCGGCAGCGCTTCCGAATAGGAATGCGAGTAGCGCCCGCCATGCAGCAGCTCCTGCCACTGGCGCACCATGCCCATGTAACGGTTGTTCAGGATGAAGATCTTCACCGGCAGGTTGAACTGCACCGCCGTGGACATCTCCTGCATGTTCATCAGGATCGAGGCTTCGCCGGCGATATCGACGCACAGCGCCTCGGGATGGGCGATCTGCGCGCCGATGGCGGCCGGCAGGCCGTAGCCCATGGTGCCGAGGCCGCCGGAGGTCAGCCAGCGGTTGGGCTCCTCGAAGCGGAAGAACTGCGCCGCCCACATCTGGTGCTGGCCGACTTCGGTGGAGATGTAGACGTCCCTGTCCTTGGTCGCCGCATAGAGCCGCTCGATGGCCTGCTGCGGCTTGATGGTGTCCGGCAGCAGCCGGTAGGCGAGCGAATTGCGCCCGCGCCAGCGGTCGATCTGCTTCCACCAGTCGTCCAGCGCGGCGCGGTCGATATGCCGGTCCTGGCTCTTCCAGGCGGCCAGCATGGCGTCCAGCACCTTGGCGCAATCGCCGATGATGGGCAGGTCCACCTTGACGTTCTTGTTGATGGACGAGGGGTCGATGTCGATGTGGATCTTCTTCGAGCCGGGCGAGAAGGCGTCCAGCCGCCCGGTAATTCGGTCGTCGAAGCGCGCGCCGATGCAGACCATGACGTCGCAGCCGTGCATGGTCATGTTGGCCTCATAGGTGCCGTGCATGCCCAGCATGCCCAGCCACTGGCCGTTCGCCGCCGGAAAGGCGCCGAGGCCCATCAGCGTGGAGGTGACCGGAACGCCGGTAAGGCGGGCCAGCTCGCGCAGGGCGCGGCTCGCCGCCGGGCCGGAATTGATGACGCCGCCGCCGGTATAGAAGATCGGGCGCTTGGCGCCGGCGATCATGTCCACCGCCTGCTGGATCTTGTCGGCATCGCCCACCAGCTTCGGCTTGTAGGTCTTGTGTTCGATATTCTCGCGGCCGACGTAGGTGCCCTTGGCGAACTGGACGTCCTTCGGGATGTCGACGACGACCGGGCCGGGCCGACCGTTCTGCGCCACGTAGAAGGCTTCGTGCAGCACGCGCGCGAGGTCGTTGACGTCGCGCACCAGGTAATTGTGCTTGGTGCAGGGCCGGGTGATGCCGACCGTGTCGCATTCCTGGAACGCGTCGTTGCCGATCAGGTGGGTGGCGACCTGGCCGGTGATGCAGACGATCGGGATCGAGTCCATCAGCGCGTCGGTCAGGCCGGTCACCGCATTGGTGGCGCCGGGGCCGGAGGTGACGAGGACCACGCCGACCTTGCCGGACGAGCGCGCGTAGCCTTCGGCCGAATGGACCGCCGCCTGCTCGTGGCGCACCAGGATGTGCTCGATCCGGTTCTGGTGGAACAGCGCATCATAGATCGGCAGCACGGCGCCGCCGGGATAGCCGAACAGGTGATCGACCCCCTGGTCGGCAAGCGCCTGGATCACCATCTCGGCGCCGGTCATCTCCTTGCTCATCTCATCTGCTCCTTGCTGCCCTTGGCGCATCCTGCGCCTCCGGCCGCCCTTGAACCTTCGGAATTCTCGAACCTCAGAAACGACGAAGGGGCCCGAAGGCCCCTCGTCACGCGCCACTCGTCCCTTCCGACGACCCTCAGGCCGTCGTGACGGTGGCGCTCCTGCGTACAAGAATGATAACGAAGTTGCGCATGTGCGCAGTCACCCTTTCAAAAGTTGCGCGAACGTACCCACTGACGAAATCTCCGTCAAGGCATTCCCGCGCGCTTTTTTACATGCGGCATCAGCGCCGCTCGCGTATCTTCCCGTTGCCCCGATATTGCCCCAACAGTCAGGTCTTTGTTAGGAAACGCCATCACCGACGTAGCGGAACTGGACATGTCCCGGATCACTCATTCGCCGCGCTTCAAGGGCTCGATCGCCTTCGGCCTCGCCCTCGCGCTCTGCACGGCCGGTGCGGTCCCGGCCCTTGCCGACTGCCAATCCGACTTCATGGCGCTGCGCGCCGACATGGAAGCCAAGGGCAAGGCCCTGCAGGCCGCCGGCAAGGCCAAGGTCGGCCCGCAGGAGCTCTGCCCGCTGTTCCGCAACTTCACGGCGGCGGAATCCAAGGCGGCCAAGTACCTGCAGGACAACAAGGACTGGTGCCAGATCCCGCCGGAGACGGTGCAGTCGGCGCTCGCCAACAACCAGAAGACCGCCGCGCTGCGCGACAAGGTCTGCCAGGCTGCCGCCAATGGCGGCGAGGCGGGCGGAGGCGGCGCGGTCAAGCCGCCGCCGCAGGGCAGCCTCTCCCAGGCGCTCGGCGTGACCACCGGCTATGTGCCGGGTGAGAGCAGCAATCGCGGCGGGGTGTTCGACACCCTCACCGGAAACGCGCTGTCAAAGTGAACGGGGATCTGAGGGACGCGATGGAAGGCCCTGCGCTTTCGGCCGTGGCCGATGCGCCCGCGGGCAACTGGGTCGATCGTTACGCGCCACCGAAGGTTCGCCCCTACCTCCAACTCGCGCGCCTCGACCGCCCCATCGGCAGTTGGCTGCTGCTGCTGCCGTGCTGGTGGTCCACGGCGCTCGCGGCGGGCGCCGCGCGCCAGCCGTTCCCTGACCCCCGGCTGCTGATTCTGTTCGCCATCGGCGCGGTCGCCATGCGCGGCGCCGGCTGCACCTGGAACGACATCCTCGACCGCAAGATCGACCGCATGGTGGCACGGACCCAGAGCCGCCCCATCGCCAGCGGCGCGGTGAGCGTGCCCGCAGCCTTTGCCTTCCTGGTGTTCCAGGCGCTCATCGGGCTTGCCGTCCTGCTGTCGCTTCCGCGCTTCGCGGTGATCACCGGCCTCGCCTCGCTCGGCGTCGTCGCCATCTACCCGTTGATGAAGCGCATCACCTCGGTGCCGCAGGCGGTGCTGGGCATCGCTTTCTCCTGGGGCGCGCTCATGGGCTGGGCCAGCGTGTTCCGCAGCATCGACGACCCGGCGCTGCTGCTGTTCGCCGGCTCGGTGTGCTGGGTGTTCGCCTACGACACCATCTATGCCCATCAGGACCGCGAGGACGACGCCATCGTCGGCGTGCGCTCCACCGCTTTGCTGTTCGGGCAGGCGAGTTGGCTGGCGCTGGCCCTGTGCTACACCGCCACCGTCATCCTGTTCGCCATGGCCCTGCTCGGGGCAGGATCCGGCATTCTGGCCTGGATCGGGCTGATGGCGTTTGCCTATCACCTGCACGGGCAGGTGAAGCGGCTCGACATCGACGATCCGGCGCTTTGCCTCGCCATCTTCAAATCCAACCGCGACGCCGGCCTGATTCTGTTTGCCGGCCTCTCCCTGGACGCCATCGGCCAGCATCTCGCGTCCATTTGGCTGTCCTGATGCCGATATGGAGACATGTCGCCTTGCCTCGGGCCACCGGGGCGCCTATGGGCTGCGCATGATTTCCCAAGACCCGTCCCTGCCCCGCGCCGGCCTGTCGTCCATCGACGCGCCGGAGGCGGCCGCGCGGCATCTGGCCGATGCGGTGACCGCTGCCGGAGCCGTGGCGCTCGCCATGTTCCGGTCCGGCAAAGTGGCGTCCTGGACGAAGAACAACGATTCCCCGGTCACCGAGGCGGACATCGCCGTCGACCGTTTTCTGAACGAGCGGCTGACGGCGCTGGCGCCGGACTATGGCTGGCTCTCCGAGGAGACCGCCGACAGCGCGGATCGCCTGGCGCGCACGCGGGTGTGGGTGGTGGACCCCATCGACGGCACTCGCGCCTTCATGGCCGGAGCGCCGGACTGGTCGGTTTCCGCCGCTCTCGTGGAGGCCGGACGGCCGATCGCGGCCGCCCTGTTCGCGCCCGCCACCAACGAACTGTTCGTGGCCGCCGTCGGCCAGGGCGCCAGGCGCAACGGGCTGCCCCTGCGCGCCGGGGCGCGCACGGATCTGGACGGAGCCACCGTGTCCGGGCCGGCCACGGCGGTGGACCATCTGGCACATTACGCGGCGATCCAGCGCCAGCCACGCGTGCGGTCGCTTGCCTTGCGGATCGCCCGGGTGGCCACGGCCGAGCTTGACGTGGCGCTCGCCACCAGCAATGCCCACGATTGGGATCTTGCGGCGGCCGATCTGCTGGTCCACGAAGCCCACGGGATTCTGTCCGGCCTGGATGGAAGACCACTGACCTATAATGCTACGGTGCCGCGGCACGGCGCCCTGGTTTCCACCGGGCGCGCGCTGCACAGCACAGTTCTTGCCGCGGCGCGTGCGGGCGCCGGCGGAACGCCGTGATTTCTCTTCACGCCTCGTTGTACTGGCCTGCTCCGGGATCGGACGACAATGACTGAACGCAAGCAACTGCCCCACCTCGTATTCGGTGGGGAACTGAAGGAACTGGGCTCGGTGGAGTTCAAGGACCTGAGCCAGCTCGACATCGTCGGCGTCTATCCCGACTATGCGAGCGCGGTGGCCGCTTGGCGCGGCAAGGCCCAGATGACGGTCGACAATGCGATGATGCGCTATTTCGTCGTCCATCTGCATCGGCTGCTCGACCCCGACACGGACACCGCCGGCGGGCACTGACGGACGGAAATCTCGACACATGTGGCGTCGCATTCGGACCAACCGGGGTGCCCAGGTCGCCCTGGGCACGGCTTTTGCGTATTATTTCAAGGCCGTCGCTCGGACGACCCGGTTCGTCGTGGAGCCGGCCGACATCTATGAGCGCATCGACGGCAACCTGCCGCTGATCATGACCTTCTGGCACGGGCAGCACTTCCTGACGCCGTTCGTCATGAAGCCGCACCACAAGGCCAAGGTGCTGATCTCCCGCCATGCTGACGCCGAGATCAACGCGATCGCGGCGGAAAAGCTCGGCGTCGGCACCATTCGCGGCTCCGGGGCCACTTCGCCGCGGGATTTTCATCGCAAGGGCGGCGTCTCGGCCACCTATGCCATGATTGACACCCTCGCCCAGGGGATCAATGTGGCGATGACGGCGGACGTGCCGAAGATCGCTCGCCACGTGGGCAAGGGCGTCATCGTCATCGCCCGCCATTCCGGCCGTCCCATCATTCCGATCGCCATGGCAACCAGCAACCGCATCACCCTGAAGAGTTGGGACAAGGCGAGCCTCAACCTGCCGTTCGGACGCGGGGCGGCGGTCGCCGCCGAGCCCATCTGGGTGCCGCGCGACCTGGACGACGCCGGCATGGAGGCCATGCGCCAATTGCTCCAGCAGCGTCTCGACGCGGCGACGGCGCGGGCCGAGGCGCTGGTCGGGCGGGGCCATGCGCCGGCGCTCGTGGCGGGCCGGGCGCCCGCCGAGGCGCCGCAATGAAGGGGAGGCCGCTGCCGGTCCCTCTGCGCATCTATCGCGGCGCCGCCGCGGCCGCGACGCTTCTTGCCCCGGCGTGGCTCAAGTATCGCGTTTCCAAGGGCAAGGAAGACCCGGCCCGGCTGTCCGAGCGGCGCGGCATCACCCGGCTGGAGCGGCCCCAGGGCCCGCTGATCTGGGTGCATGGCGCCAGCGTCGGCGAGATCGTCTCCGTGCTGCCGCTGGTGGACCGGCTGATGGGGCGCGGCTTCCACATCCTCCTCACCTCCGGCACGCTGACCTCCAGCCGGATCGCCTCGCGCCGGGCCGCGCGCGGCGTGATCCACCAGTTCATCCCGCTGGATGCCCCGGCCTTCGTGCGGCGCTTCCTCGCCCATTGGAAGCCGGACCTCGTGCTGCTGGCGGAATCGGAGCTCTGGCCGAACCTGATGACCGAGCTGGACCGGCGCGGCACCTCCGTCGTCCTGGTCAACGGGCGGCTGTCGCGCCGGTCCGCCGAGCGCTGGGGCCGCCTGCCGCGCAGCGCCCGCGCCCTGCTCTCCCGCGTCGATCTCTGCCTTGCCCAGACGCCGGAGGACGGCGCCCGCTTCAAGTCGCTCGGCGCGCCGCGCGTGGAAGTGGCGGGGAACCTGAAGTTCGACGTTCCCGCCCCGCCCGCCGACCCGGCCCTGCTGGGGCGCCTGGAAGCGGCGGTGGGCGACCGCCCCATCCTGCTCGCCGCCTCCACCCATCCCGGCGAGGATGAGGTGGTGATCGCGGCGCACCAGCAGTTGCGGCAGCGGTTGCCCGACCTCCTGACCATCATCGCCCCCCGCCATCCCGAGCGCGGCGCCGACATCCTGGCGCTGGCCGAGGGGGCCGGCCTTGCCGCCGCCCAGCGCAGCCGCACGCCGCTGCCGCCCGCCGAGGCCGAACTCTATGTGGCCGATACCATCGGCGAGCTCGGCCTGTTCTACCGGCTGGCGCCGGTGGCGTTTCTCGGCGGGTCGCTGGTGCGGCACGGCGGTCAGAACCCCATCGAGGCGGCCAAGATCGGCACCGTCGTGCTGCACGGCCCGCACGTGTGGAACTTCGGCGCGGTCTACGGCCGCCTGGACGCCGATCTCGGCGCCGTGCCGGTGGAAGGGGCCGAGGAGATCGTCCGCTCGGCCCTCGACGTCTTCCTGAGCCCCGGCTTCCACGACCACACCGCCCGCGCCGCCCGGCGCGCGGTGGAAATGCTCGGCGGCGCGCTCGACCGGACGCTGGCCGCCGTGGAGCCCTACCTGCTGCAAATCCGGCTGGAAGGGAAATGATCGGCAGCGCCCCGGCGTTCTGGTCGCGGCGGACGAGCCTCGCGAGCCTGCTGCTGAGCCCTGTCGGCTGCATCGTCGGCGCGATTACCCTGCGCCGCATGAAGGGGCCATCCCAGATAGTTCCCGTGCCGGTCCTCTGCATCGGCAATCCCACCGTGGGCGGCGCGGGCAAGACGCCTACCGCCCTTGCCCTGCTGGCCCGCCTGTCGCGCCAGGGGCATGCGCCGTTCGCGCTGCTGCGCGGCCACGGCGGCAGCCTGCCGGGGCCGGTGCGCGTCGTCCCCGACCGGCACGATGCCGTTGCCGTGGGCGACGAGGCGCTGCTGCTGGCCGCCGCCGCGCCCACCATAGTGTCCCGCGATCGGCCGTCCGGGGCGCGGCTGGCGGTGGCGGAGGGCGCCTCGGTCATCCTCATGGACGACGGCTTCCAGAATCCCTCCCTCGCCAAGGACGTCAGCGTCCTGGTCATCGACGGCGCGGCCGGGGTCGGCAACGGCAGGGTGCTGCCCGCCGGCCCCTTGCGCGCACCCCTGGCGCCGCAGCTCGCGGCGGCGGATGCGGTCCTCGTGGTCGGAGACGGTGCGGCCGGCGAGGCCGTGGCGGCGCAGGCCGCACGGATGGGCAAGGCAGTGCTGCACGGAACCGTTCGCCCCGACCCGCAAGTGGTGGCGGCCCTGCGCGGGCGGCGGGTGCTCGCCTTTGCCGGCATCGGCCGGCCGGACAAGCTGGCAACCACCCTGCGGACAGCCGATGTGGAGGTGGCGGGACTGCGGGCCTTTCCCGACCATCACGCCTACGTGCCGGACGAAATCGCCGCACTGGCTGCCGAGGCCGAGCGCATCGGCGCGATGCTGGTGACGACCAGCAAGGACATGGCGCGGCTGCGCGCCCCCGCCTTCGCCGCCCACCGGCCGGCGATCATTGTCCTGCCCATTGAGATGGAGATCGGCCCGCAAGCAACGCTCGACGACCTGCTGGCGCTGGCATTCACGCGCGCGGCGCGGCGCTCGCTCCAGCCGGCATGACGCATTCCGGCCTGCACAGGCGGACCTGCGGTCAGTCCTCGGCCTTGGCCTGTCCCGTCACCCGCGCCAGGACGGCCTGCGGATCGGCATAGGCTTCCTGGAGGTCCACGCTCCAGTAGCGCAATTCGTCGAGCGGAATCTGCTGGCCGGTGACCGCGCATCGCACGTAGCTGCCGGGCCGCAGGATGCGGAATTCACCGTCGAGATAGCGGATCTCCGCTTCGCCGTGGGGCTCCGGAAAACGTTCGAATCGATTCATCACGGCGAAACAGGGTCCTGCAAGGCGGGTGCGGCCGAGGCCGCATGTGCCGAAGATAATGCGTTTATGCCGCCACCGAAAGAGCGCCGCCGTTGCGGCATGAGGTCAGGTGTCGAACAAGGTGGGCTGCGACGGCTTCTCCGGCCCGCGCGCCGGCGCGACAGGAGCGGCCGCTCCGGGTGTCGGCTTGGCGGGCGCGCCGCCCGCCACCACGCCGACGCGGCCGTCGGCGAACTCAAGCTCCAGCCGGGCACCGGCAGCGACGGCTCCGGCGGTGCGCACCGCATGACCCTGTGCATCGCGCACCAGCGCGAAGCCGCGCGCCAATACGCCCCGATAGGACAGCGCCCGCAGCAACTGGTCCACCGCCTCCAGGCGCCGCCGACGCGCCCGCAACTCGCCCGCCACCGCGCGCCCCGCCCGCTGGTCGAGGACCGCGAGGCGCTCCCTGGCACGCGCCATCTGAACCTGGTGCGCGCGCAGATTGGTGGCGTGGGCGGTGGAGAGGCGGGTGGCGAGCGCGGCGAAGCACTCGCCCCGGCGCTGCACGAGGCCGCCGAGGCCGGTCTGGAGGCGCCGCCCGAGCCCGTCCGCCCGTTCGGCGAGCCGTTCCAGCCGCATCCGCAGGGCCGAGGGGGACAGGCGGGCGCGCGCGGCCTGGAACTGGACGCGGTGAGCCACCGCATTGCCGCGCAGCGCGCGGGGCAGGCGCTCCCCTGCCCCGTCGAGCCGCTGGCGCGGCACGGCCAGCAGGGTATCGGCGGAGGGCAGGTGCCGGGCCAAGGCGCGGAAATCGCCCCGCCGCCGCTCCAGCAGCCGGATGGGCGCGGCCGCGAGGCGCCCGCCCAGCCCGTCCACGGCGGCGATGAGATCGGCCCGCACCGGCACCACCATCTCGGCGGCGGCGGTCGGCGTCGGCGCGCGCACATCGGCGGCGAAATCGATCAGCGTCACGTCGGTCTCGTGGCCCACGGCCGAGACCAGGGGGATGCCGCTCTCAGCCGCCGCGCGAACCACGGCCTCGTCGGAAAAGCCCAGCAGGTCTTCCAGCGACCCGCCGCCGCGGGCGACGATCAGCACGTCCGGCCGCGGGATTGGCCCCCCCTGCGGCAGCGCGTTGAAGCCGCGGATGGCGGCGGCGACCTCGGCGGCGCTGGTGTCGCCCTGCACCCGCACCGGCCACACCAGCACCTGGCGGGGAAAGCGGTCGGAGAGGCGGTGCAGGATGTCGCGGATCACCGCGCCGGTGGGCGAGGTGATGACGCCGATCACCTTGGGCAGAAAGGGCAGCAGGGTCTTGCGCGCGGGGTCGAACAGGCCCTCGGCGGCGAGGCGGCGCTTGCGCTCCTCCAGCATAGCCATGATCGCCCCGGCGCCGGCGAATTCCAGGCTCTCGATGACGATCTGGTAGCCCGACTTGCCCGGATAGGTGGTGAGCTTGCCGATGGCCACCACTTCCAGGCCTTCCTCGGGGCGCAGCTTCAGGCGGGCGAAGGTGCCCTTCCAGATGATGGCGTCGAGGCGCGCGCCTTCGTCCTTCAGCGAAAAATAGGCGTGGCCGGAGGAATGAGGCCCGCGATATCCAGAGATTTCTCCGCGCACCCGCACATGGCCATAGGCGTCCTCCACCGTCCGGCGGAGGGCGAAGGACAGCTCGGAAACGCTCCATTCGGGCGCATTGGCGCGGGTTTCAGCGGTGTTGGTCATGGAATCACATGGCAGCAGAAGATCGAGGCAGAAGCATAGCCCCTATCTCATATGCAGCGGGCGCAATGCCCAACCCCTTGTTCGCGAGGCCCGGAGCCGATAGCGAAATCGAAACGGGGGAAGACAGCCTGATGAACGTGCTCCTGCTCGGCTCCGGTGGCCGCGAACATGCTCTCGCCTGGAAGCTCGCCCAGAGCCCCGGCATGGGCCGCTTTTATGCCCTGCCGGGCAATCCCGGCATCGGCGACCTCGCGGAACTGGTGGAGGGCATCCCGCTTTCGGCGCATGACACGCTAGTGCGCTGGTGCAAGGACAACGCCATCGACCTCGTCGTGGTCGGCCCCGAGGCGCCCCTGGTGGCGGGCCTCGTGGATCGCCTCGCGGAAGCCGGCATCGCCGCCTTCGGCCCCGATGCGGCCGCCGCCCGGCTGGAAGGCTCCAAGCTCTTCACCAAGGAATTGTGCCGGGCCAACGGCATCCCCACCGCCGCCTTCGCCCGCTTCACCAAGCCGGAAGCCGCCTGGGCCTATGTGACGACCGAGGGCGCGCCCATCGTCATCAAGGCCGACGGGCTCATGGCCGGCAAGGGCGTGGTGGTGGCGCAGACCGTGGAAGAGGCGGTGGCCGCCATCGACCAGGTGTTCGCCGGCGGCGGCCAGGAAGTGCTGGTCGAAGAGTTCATGGAGGGCGAGGAAGCCAGCCTGTTCTGCCTCGTGGACGGCGAGACGGTGGTGCCCTTCGGCAGCGCGCAGGACCACAAGCGCGCGTTCGACGGCGACCTCGGCCCCAACACCGGCGGCATGGGCGCCTATTCCCCGGCCCCCATCCTGACGCCGGAGCTGGAGCGACAGGCGATCGAGGAGATCGTCATCCCCACCGCGAAGGCGATGGTGGCGGCAGGCACGCCGTATCGCGGGGTGCTCTATGCCGGCCTGATGCTGACCTCCGCCGGGCCGAAGCTGGTGGAATACAACTGCCGTTTCGGCGACCCGGAATGCCAGGTCTTGATGCCCCGCTTCAAGGGCAACCTGCTGGAAACCCTCGCCGCCGTCGCTCACGGGCGCCTCGCCGAGGTCTCGGTCTCCTGGTCGGACGAGGCGGCCATCACCGTCGCCTATGCGAGCCGGGGCTATCCCGGCGCGCACCAGACCGGCAGCGAGATCCGCGGCGTGGAGGCGGCCGCCGCGCTTGAGGGCGTGCTGGTGTTCCAGGCCGGAACCAAGAAGATCGGCGCCCGCCTCCTGTCCAACGGCGGCCGGGTACTGAACGTCACCGCCGTCGGCGCCACCCTGAAGGAGGCGCGGGACCGCGCCTATGCGGCCGCCGCCCTCATCGACTGGCCGGACGGCTTCTACCGCCATGACATCGGCTGGCGCGCCCTGGGCTGAGCGAAGACCGCCGCTCGAAGACCGCCGCACCCGCACTGGCGGGCGCGGCGCATCCTGTGCCACCCTCCGGGAAAAGGCCAAGGAGGCGCACATGTCCGATCTCGCCGATCTGTTTCCCGGCTTCGAAGCGCACAATGTGGATACGCCCGTCGGGCGTATTTTCGTGCGGACCGGTGGAACGGGCACCCCGCTCCTCCTGCTGCACGGGTTCCCGCAGACCGGCGTGATGTGGCATCGCCTCGCGCCGGAACTGGCCAAGCAGCACACCCTTGTCATCGCCGACCTGCCCGGCTACGGCTGGAGCGCCGCCCCCGAGCCGGGACGCGACCATGCGCCTTATTCCAAGCGCGCCATGGGCGAGGCCCTGGTGCGGGCGATGGAGCATCTCGGCCACGCCCACTTTTCCCTTATCGGCCATGACCGGGGGGCGCGGGTCGGCTACCGCATCGGCCTCGACCATCCCGGGCGCCTCGACCGGCTGGCGGTGCTCGACATCGTGCCCACCAGCGTCATGTGGCACGGCATGGACCGCAGCCGGGCCATGACCACCTATCACTGGATGTTTCTCGCCCAGCCCCATCCCTTCCCCGAGACGATGATCGGCAAGGACCCCGGCTTCTTCTTCGACTGGACCCTGGCGAGCTGGACCGCCGGCAAGGATCTCTCCACCTTCGATCCGCGCGCGCTGGCCCATTACCGGGCGTCGTGCGCGGTGCCTGAGCGCATCCGCGCCATGTGCGAGGATTATCGCGCCGGGGCCACCATCGATCTCGCCCATGACGAGGCGGATCTGGCCGCCGGACGCACCATCGACTGCCCGGTGCTGGCGCTGTGGGGCAGCTCGGGCATCCCGGCGCGGGGCGAAAGCCCGCTCAACGCCTGGCGCGCCTTCGCCCCCGATGTGACCGGCGCCTCGGTGGAGGCCGGGCATTTCGTCGCCGAGGAAGCGCCCGAGGCGGTGCTCGGGGCACTCCTGCCCTTTCTGAAGGGGTAGCCGTCAGGTCAGGAGCGCGACCAGCCAGTCGGGATGCAGCGACCAGCCGGCGAAGCCGGCGGCGCCCATGACGAAGCCGAAGGCGCCGAACCCCCAGGAGATGAACAGCAGCCACCACATGCCGGTCAGCGCGGCGACGGCGGCCAGCGACAGGGAGATGGCGAGGGCGGCGTCGGCGAGGTCGAACTGGTCGTCATGCAGGTTCAGCGCGTCATAGCTGGCCTGGAGGTCCTTGGCTTTGAGCGCGAGCGCGTCGGAGCGCGCCTGGTAGCGGGCCTTCTCGGCCTCGATGGCGGCTTCCTTCGCCACCATCTGGGCGGAGGGCGACGGCAGGGTGATCTTGAGGATCTCCTGCGTCTGCTCGTTCATGTGCAGCTTGAGCCGGGCGGCCTGATATTCGTTCCAGGTGTCGACGATGTCGGCCTTGGCGACCTGCATGGCCTGGACCACGTTGTCGTCCTTGATCTTCGCCACCGCCATGAAGACGGAGAGAAAGACCACGGTTATGGCCACGGCCCGGTTGAGCGAGCGCGTCCGGCCCTCGCTGGTGATCTCGACTTCCATGCGCTTCCCCCGATGACGGCCAAGGCCGCGCTGCGGACCTTAGAGCGGGAGGTATGTGGAAGGAAGTTGTGACCCAAGGTCACGCCGCGCCGGGCGAAACCGATAAGCTGGCTCAGCGCCGTTCCTGGAAGAAGGCGCGCAGCACCTCGGCCGCCTGGCGTTCCGCGATGCCGCCATAGACGTCGGGGGCATGGTGGCAGGTGGGCTGGGAAAAAAACCGCGGCCCGCTTTCCACCGCCCCGCCCTTGGGGTCGGGGGCACCGTAATAGAGCCGGCGGATGCGGGCGAAGGAGATCGCCCCCGCGCACATGGCGCAGGGCTCCAGCGTCACATAGAGATCGCAGGACAGCAGGCGCTCGGCCCCCATGGCGGCGGCGCCTGCCCGCAGCACCTGCATTTCCGCATGGGCCGTGGGGTCGGAAAGCTCGCGGGTGCGGTTTCCGTCGCGGGCGACCACCTGGCTGCCCCGCACCAGCACCGCGCCCACCGGCACTTCGCCCCGCGCCGCGGCGGCGCGCGCCTCGGAGAGCGCCATCTGCATGAAAGTCTCGCTCACCGGGGGCCCCGTGATCTCGTCTCGCAGCACGGATCGTGCTATCGCCCCTGCATGCCTCGAACATTGCCTCCCCGCAAGGACAAGAACCGCGTCCCGCGCGCCAAGCGCGCCCTCCCCCGTCCGGCTCCCAAGGAGGCCGAGCGCGTCGCGAAAGTGATCGCCCGCGTCGGCCTCGGTTCGCGCCGCGAGATCGAGGAGTGGATCACTGCCGGCCGCGTGTCGGTCAATGGCGAGGTGCTGACCACGCCCGCCGTCACGGTCACCCCCGCCGATGAAATTCGCGTGGACGGCGAGCCGCTTCCCGAGCGGGAGCGCACGCGCCTGTTCCTCTATCACAAGCCCAATGGCGTGGTGACCACCAACCGCGACCCGGAAGGGCGCACCACGCTGTTCGAGCTCCTGCCCGCCAGCCTGCCCCGGCTGGTCAGCATCGGCCGGCTCGACCTCAATTCCGAGGGCCTGCTGCTGCTGACCAATGACGGCGGCCTCGCCCGTGTGCTGGAACTGCCCGAGACCGGCTGGCTCCGGCGCTACCGGGTGCGGGCCAAGGGTAGCGTAAACCAGGCCCAGCTCGACGCCTTGCTCAAGGGTATCACCGTCGACGGCATCGAATACGGTTCCATCGAAGCGGTGCTCGACCGCGTGCAGGGCGCCAATGTGTGGATCACCGTGGCGCTGCGCGAAGGCAAGAACCGGGAAGTCCGCAACGTGCTCGGTGCGCTCGGGCTCCAGGTGAACCGGCTGATCCGCGTGTCCTACGGCCCGTTCCAGCTCGGCGACGTGCCCGAAGGCGGCATCGAGGAGGTGCGCACCCGCGTCCTGCGCGACCAGATCGGCGATGACATCGCCGCGGCTGCGGGCGCCGATTTCTCCGGTCCGCTGATCGAGCGCGAGGTGGACGAGACGCCGCGTGAACGCCCGGCCACCGTCGCCCGCCCCGCGGCGGACAGCGAAAAGCCGGCGCGCGCGCCCCGCCGCGCGCCCCAGCGCGAGATCGATCCCGAACGGGCCAAGCCCGCGCCGGGCAAGCGCCGCCGCGACGACGACCGGCAGGTGGTCCGCGTCGGCACCGTGGCCGACCGCAAGGGCCGCGAAGTCAAGGTGGAGCGCAAGATCACGCCACCCGGCGAAGAACGCGGCCCCCGCCGCGGCCGCGCGGATGCCGCCGGCCGCGACCAGGGCTTCGAGGCTCCGGCACGCGGCCGCGCGCCGCGCCGCGAGCCCTATGGCGACGGCCCGCCCCGCTCGCGGGAGGACCGCGCTGACCGCCCGCGCGAAGGCACGTTCCGTCCGCGCTTCAATCGCGACGACGCCTCCCGTGGCAACCGCGAGGACGCCCCGCGCGGCCGCGCGCCCCGTGGCGATTTCGAGGACCGGCCGAAGCGCAGCTTCCGGTCCGAAGGCGGCAGCGAGCGTCCGCGTGAAGGTGCGGCCCGTCCGCGCTTCAATCGCGACGACGCCTCCCGTGGCAGCCGCGAGGATGCGCCGCGCAGCCGCGCGCCCCGTGGCGATTTCGAGGACCGGCCGAAGCGCAGCTTCCGGTCCGAAGGCGGCAGCGAGCGTCCGCGTGAGGGTGCGGCCCGCCCGCGCTTCAATCGCGACGACGCCTCCCGTGGCAACCGCGAGGATGCGCCGCGCAGCCGCGCGCCGCGCGGGGATTTCGAGGACCGGCCGAAGCGCAGCTTCCGGTCGGAGGGCGGAACCGATCGTCCGCGTGAGGGTGCGGCCCGCCCGCGCTTCAACCGCGACGAGGCGCCACGCCGTGGCCCGCCGCGCGACGGTGCGCCGGAGCGACGCCCCCGCGAGTTCCCGGCGGGCGAGGATCGTTCCGACCGCGCCCCGTGGCGCGAGCGCGAGGAAAGCCCACGCCGTCCGCCCCGGGCCCGGCCTCCGCGCGAGGATGGCGACCGGCCCCGCGGCGAGCGTCCGGCCAAGTTCGGCAAGCCGGCCGGCGAACGCGCCGGGCGTGCGCCCGGCGGCGCCGGCGGCTTCCGGGCCGAACGCGGCCCGCGCGGTGCGGCGAAGGATGTCGGCTTCGGCGGTGCCGAGCGGAGCGAACGGCCGCGAAGCGGCGGCAAGCCCGGCGGCTTCAAGGCGGGTGGCTTCAAGGCCGGCGGCGCCGCCAAGGGCGGTCCGGCCCGGGGCAAGGGCGGTCCCGGCGGTGGCAAGGGTGGCCCGGCGCGCGGCGGCAAGCCGTCCGGACCCCGCACTCGCGGCTGATCCCGATGCGGATCGTCGGCGGCAAGCATCGCGGGCGCCCCATCGAGGCGCCCGCTTCCAAGGCCACGCGGCCCACCTCGGACCGCCTGCGCGAGGCCCTGTTCAACGTGCTCGCCCATGCTTATGGCGATGCCGCGCAGGGCGCCCGGGTGCTCGATCTTTTCGCCGGCACCGGCGCGCTGGGGCTTGAAGCGCTGTCGCGCGGCGCCGACTTCGCGCTGTTCGTGGAGGATGCGGCGGAGGCGCGCGGCCTGATCCGTACCAATGTGGAGAGCCTCGGTCTGACCGGCGCCACCCGCATCTTCCGGCGCGATGCCGCTAGGCTCGGCGACATGGGGCCGGGAGCGCCCCACGATCTGGTGTTCTGCGACCCGCCCTACGGCAAGGGGCTGGCGGAGGCCGCCGTCGCTTCAGCCCAGGCCGGCGGCTGGCTGACCGCCAACGCGCTGATCGTGGTGGAGGAACTGGCCGGGGCGTTCGTCCTGCCCGCCGGCTTCGAAGAAATCGAACGCCGCCGCTATGACGACACCGAGCTGACCTTCCTCCAGCCGCTCCCGCCGGCCGCAGGCTGATCGTCCGGCTCACCGCCGGGCGAACAGCTTCTCCACGTCCTTAAGGGACAAGGTGACGAAGGTCGGCCGGCCGTGGTTGCACTCGCCGGCATTGGGCGTCGTCTCCATCTCGCGCAGCAGCGCGTTCATCTCCTCCACCCGCAGGCGACGGCCGGCGCGCACCGAGCCGTGGCAGGCCATGGTGGCGGCCACGTGCAGCAGGCGCCGCTCCAGCGGCAAAGCGTCGTCCCATTCCGCCGCGTGCTCGGCCACGTCGCGCACCAGCCGCGTCACGTCGGCGGAGGACAGCAGCGCGGGAACCTCCCGCACCAGCACGGCGCCGATGCCGAAGCTCTCGATCACCAGCCCGAGCTGGGCCAGATCGGCCGCGCGCTCCACCAGCCGGTCGGCCTCGGCCGGATCGAGATCCACCACCGCCGGCACCAGCAGGCCCTGGCGGCCGACGCCGTCGCGCTCCAGGGCGGCCTTCAGCTTCTCATAGACCAGCCGCTCATGGGCGGCGTGCTGATCCACCAGCACAACGCCCTCGCGGGTCTGGGCGACGATATAGGTCTCGTGCAGCTGCGCGCGTGCCGCCCCGAGCGGCCGGTCGAGATCGCCGGCCTCCGGCACCGCGCGGTCGGCCCGCGCATCCACCGACGGCGGGCCGATGTCGAAGACTGCCTGCGCGGCCTCGGCAAAGCCGGCCGCCGCCGTGCCCGGCTCATCCGGCGGGCGGGCCGGCGAGGCACGCCAGTCATACCCACCGGCCGGCATGGGGTCGGGGCGGTAGAGGCGCGGCGCGAAGCCGCCCTGCCCGCCCGGCAGAGCCGGAGCGCGCAGATCGACCGTCTCCAGCTCCGGCGCGCGGGCGAGCGCCACGAGGCGGTCGGCCATGGTGGCCGCGGTGCGCGGAACCCGGGCGGCGAGCGCATCGGTCAGGGTGCGCACCAGCAAGGCGCGGACATTGCCGCCGTCGCGGAACCGCACCTCGGTCTTGGCCGGATGGACGTTCACGTCCACCTCGCGCGGGTCGAGGGTGAGGAATAGGGCCAGGACGGGATAGCGGTCGGAAGGCAGGAGGTCCGCATAGGCGGCACGCAGCGCCCCCATCAGCAGCTTGTCCTTCACCGGCCGGCCGTTGACGAACAGGAATTGCGACAGGGAATTGGCCTTGGAGAAGGTAGGCAGGCCGGCGAGGCCGACCAGTTCGACACCACCCCGCAGGCCGTGAACCGGGATGAGATTGCGGCCCGCCTCGGCACCCAGCACGTCGGCGACGCGGGCCGCCCGTCCGACCTCGTCGGCGCCGCGGGCCACCCAGGTCAGCGGCTGGCGGTCGTCGGTGACGAGGGTGAAGGCCACGTCGGGCCGGGCGAGCGCGAGGCGGCGCACCACGTCCATGGCTGCGGCGGATTCCGCGCGATCGGATTTCAGGAATTTGAGACGCGCCGGCGTGGCGAAGAACAGGTCGCGCACCTCCACCCGCGTGCCGCCGTTCAGCGCCGCCGGACGGGGCGGGGTGAGGACGCCGCCTTCCACGCGGATCTCGAAGGCATGGGGCGCGCCCTTCGGCCGGCTGGCGATGGACAGCCGCGCCACCGCCCCGATGGACGGCAGGGCCTCGCCCCGGAAGCCGAGCGTCGAGATCGACAGCAGGTCCTCGGTGGGCAGCTTGGAGGTGGCATGCCGTTCCACCGCCAGGGACAGGTCGTCGGCGGACATGCCGCCGCCGTCGTCGGTGACGCGGATGAGCTGGCGCCCGCCGCCGTCCACCAGCACCTCGATCGCCCGGGCGCCGGCATCGAGCGCATTCTCCACCACTTCCTTCACCACGGCAGCCGGGCGCTCAACCACCTCGCCGGCGGCGATGCGGTCGATGAGGACGGGCGGCAGGCGGCGAATGGACATGGGGCGCGGACGACTCACCAGATGGGATGGCGCCATCTTAGACGGGTTGGGAGAGGCATCCCACACGGCATGCGCGCGGAAGCGCTGCCGCCCCGCAGCCGGGGCGTCGGGCCTTGCAACGGAATGGCAGGGAAAGCGGAGCGGTCAGAACGACATGGAATGGTCCGACCCCGGATGCCGCTCCGGACCGGGGTCGTCGTCTTCGTCCAGCAGGTCCCGCAGGGCGGCGGCGATGCCGGCGCTTGTATAGGGCTTGGGCACCCGGATGGCGTCGGAGAAGCGATCGGGAAAACGCGACAGGCCCATATGGCCGCTACAGAAGATCATCGGGATGCCACGGTCGCATAGCACCGCCGCAGCCGGGAAGACCAGTTCGCCACGCAGGTTCACGTCCAGTATGGCCGCGTCCATCTGCTCGGTCTCGGCCACCCGCAGCGCGTCCGCAAGGCTGACCACCGGCCCGATCACCACATAGCCGAGCGAACGAAGATTGTCCTGGAGGCCGAGGGCCACCAGGAATTCATCTTCGACGATCAGTATCCGCTTTCCTGAAACATCCATATCCGGAACGCCTTTATCCCCCGACGCACATGCAACGGGGAAACCGCGCTCCGGTTCCCGTCCTGCGCGAAACAGGCGCGCCGGAGGGAGGCGGGATCAGTCCTTGGCGCGTTCCACGTAGGACGCGTCCGCCGTCATGATGACCACGCGGGTGCCGGAGGCCACATGCGGGGGGACCATGGTGCGCACTCCGTTCGACAGCATGGCGGGCTTGTAGGAGGACGAGGCCGTCTGGCCCTTCACCGTGGGCTCGGTGTCCACGATCTCCAGCACCACGCGCTGCGGCAGCTCGATGGCGATGGCATTGCCGTTATAGGTGGAGAGCATGCATTCCATGCCTTCCTGGAGATAGACCGCCTGGTCGCCCACCACGTCCTTGGGAACCGCGATCTGCTCGTAATTTTCCGGGTTCATGAAGGTGTAGCCGTCGCTATCTTCATAAAGATAAGTAAACGGCCGGTCTTCCACATAGGCGCGCTCCACCTGCTCGGTGGTGCGGTAGCGCTCGGACACCTTCACGCCGTCGGAGATGCGGCGCATGTCCATCTGGGTGACGGGGGTGCCCTTGCCGGGATGGATGTTCTCGGCGCTGAGAATTACGTAGAGCTTGTCGTCCATCTCGACAACATTGCCCTTGCGCAGAGAGCTGGCGATGACCTTGACCACGGTTTCTCTTCCTCAGACAGATTTTGGCGGCAAGCCGCAATGCTTCGTCGGCGCGCAACATAGCGATCTTCGCAGTTTTCGCCAGTCTCACCCCACGCTTTTCCAGGCCCGCGCTCCCTTCGCCGGCCATTTCCGCTCCTGAGCCCCGCCATGTCAAACCCGTCCCCCCCCGCCAGCCCCTGGTGGACACCGTCCGTGCACCAGGACCGCCGGCCGTTCCTGCTGGCCCGTGGCCGCATCGCCGCGGCGGTCCGGGCCTATTTCGCGGACGAGGGCTTCATCGAGGTGGAGACGCCGGTGCTCCAGCGCTCGCCGGGCAACGAGGCGCATCTGCACGCCTTCCTCACCCACTGGCGCAGCCCCGGGGGCGAGACGTCGCCTTATTATCTGCGCACCTCGCCGGAATTCGCCGCCAAGAAGCTGCTGGCGGCGGGCGAGACGCGGATCTTCGAGATGGCCCGCGTGTTCCGGGACCGGGAACGCGGGGCGACCCACCATCCCGAGTTCACCATGCTGGAATGGTACCGCGCCCGAGCCCCCTACGAGACGCTGATGGCCGATTGCGCCCGGCTGCTGGCGTGCGCCGCGCAGGCGGGCGGGGTACGGGAGTTCCGGTTCCGCGGGCGGACCTGCGATCCGTCCGCCACGCCGGAACGGCTGACCCTGGCCGAGGCGTTCGGCCGGTTCGCGGGCATCGACCTGCTGCCGCTCCTTGCCCCCCCTGGCGAAGAGCCGGAAGCCGCTCCCCTCGCCGCCGCGGCGCGGGCGGCGGGCATCCGGGTGGCGGCGGACGACACCTGGGCGGACGTGTTCTCCCGCATCCTCGTGGAAAAGGTGGAGCCGCGCCTCGGCGACGGCGTGCCGACGCTCTTGTGCGAATATCCCACCAGCGAGGCCGCCCTCGCCCGCCCCAAGCCAGCGGACCCGCGCGTCGCCGAGCGGTTCGAGCTCTATGCCTGCGGTGTCGAGCTGGCCAATGCGTTCGGTGAACTCACCGATCCGGCGGAGCAGCGGCGGCGCTTCGTCATCGAGATGGACGAGAAGGCCCGCCTCTATGGCGAGCGCTATCCCATCGACGAAGCCTTTCTCGACGCTCTCGGTGCCATGCCGCCCGCAAGCGGCTGCGCCCTCGGCTTCGACCGCCTGGCCATGCTGGCGAGCGGGGCGCGGCGCATCGAGGACGTGCTATGGGCGCCGGTCGAGATTTCGTGAACACATTCTCGCCATTTTTTGCGCTGCGTCAAACGTCGGCTTGACGGTTCGGCGCAACGTCCGCTCATCGAGAAAGCGGAGAAAATCCAATGTCCATCGGCCTTTCCACCGGCAGCGCACCAGCCGGAAACGGTGCCTTATTGCGGCGGCTGATCGGGCCGGTTGTCCTTCCGAACCGCTTCGCGCTGACGGACGGCATGAATATGGTGCGGATCATCGCCGGCCTGTTCTATCTGCCCCACGTCATCCAGAAGCTCGCCGGCATCGACAGTTCGCTGGTGTTCTTCACCAAGGCAGGGCTGGTGCCCGCGCCGCTGTTCCTTGGCCTGTCCATCACCTTCGAGAGCCTGTCGTTCATCTGCCTGACCTTCGGCCTGTTCACCCGCTGGATTGGCCTCGTCTCGTTCGGCTGCATGATGGTCGCGGCCTATGCCATCATCCAGACCAAGGGGCTGGGCTGGTACTGGGCCAGGGGCGGCGTCGAATATCTCCTGTTCTGGGGCTTCACCTCGCTGGTCATCGCCATCGACGCCTGGCGCAAGGGGCAGGCGCTGGCACGGTGAGCGCCAAAACTCTCCGGCCTACTGGCCGGAGGGTTTCTGCTGCTCGGAGGCTTTCTGAGCGGCGGAGGCGGCAATCCGGGCATCGATGCCGCTGATGCGCACGCCATCCACATTGATCTGGCTGGGAACGGCGCCCCCGTTCGCAGCCATTTCCTTTTCCAGCTCCTCGCGCATCTTCCCGCCCTGCCCGATCAGCTGGGCGAACTTGCCGTGGTTCATGTCGTCCATGGCCTTCACATTGCTCATGTCGACCACCATGGCGCCCAGGCTGACCAGCTCGGCATCATTGGTATAGTTGCCGAGGCGGAGCTTGCCGCCGGCGAGGAAGTCGGAAATCCCCAGCGCCTTGTCGTCACGCGAGACGATGACGATGAACGGCTTCTCCGGCTTGCCGAAGCGGCGGAGCTGGGTCTTGAACACGTCCACGTCGATGTCCGGGGCGGCCAGGATCACGTTTCCGATCCGCTTGGATGGGATCATCCGGCCGGAGATCTTCATCTGCCGCAGCGCCTCCACGGTGACCCAATTGCCCATGGAGTGGGCCAGGATGGTGATCTCCTCCGCATTGCTGGCGGCGACGAGGCCGAGCGTGCGCTCCAGATTGTCGCGGGCGGCGGTGGCGCTGTTGTTGTCGTAGACGTAGTCCTCGGTCTTGCCGCGCGAAGCCCAGGAGAACAGCACCGGCACGCCCGGCGTCTTGGCGTCGTAGGCGATCTGGGTCAGGCGGTAGAGCGCCTCGGAGAAGGTGGTGTTGTAGCCGTGCACGAACACCAGCACCTTGCGCTGGCCGGCCGGCAGCCTGGCAAGCTGAGCGTTGAGGTCGCGGACGAAATCCTGCTCGGTGTCGCGATAGATCGCCTCGTGCACGACCATGTCGGTGGCCGGATTGCCCGGCGCCTGGCTCGGAAACTCGATCGCCCCGGCCTTGTGGGTCGGCGGGACGGACAGGTCGACGGTGGCGAAGTCCAGGTCGGAGGCGCGCTCGCCGCCGAACAGCGTGCCGGCCTTGGCGTCCCGCGCCCGCGTGGTGGCGACGAGCACCACCTGCTTGGTGGCGCCGGGCGCTTCCGCCGTGGTGGGGAGGAGGGAATCGGGGCCGGGTCGCGACGCGCAGCCCGCCAGGGACACCATGCAGGCGGCCAGCATCAACAGGCCGACGCCTCGGGAGGCGATCCGCCGCCTGTACTCGAAAACACTACGCACAACCAACCTCGCCCGCGGCTATCTAAGGTACCATAGCAGCGGCGCCGGGCGGGGCGATGGAACTTTTTGGACAGATCCCGGCGGTTCGCCGCCGTTTCATGGGGTCAGAGGGCGGGCTCGACGGCGGGGTCGACCGCGGCGGCATCGCCTGCCGGCATCGCGTCCGGCTCGAACAGCGCCAGTTGCTGCGCCCGCACCGGCGCAAAGGAGGTGCGGTGGTGGCGGCAGGGGCCGAGCCGGCGCAGTGCCGCCCCGTGCTCGGCGGTGCCATAGCCCATGTGCCGTTCGAAGCCGTAGCCGGGAAAGGCGGCGCCAAGGCCGGTCATCAGCCGGTCGCGCGTCACCTTGGCGACGATGGAGGCGGCGGCGATGGAGGCGATCAACCCATCCCCGCCGATCACCATCTCCACTTGGCAGGACAAGGGCGGCCGGTCGTTGCCGTCGACGAAGACGAGTTGCGGCACGCAGGGCAGCCCGTGCACCGCATTGGCCAGCGCCCACAAGGTGGCTTGCCGGATGTTGTCGCGATCGATGCGCCATGGCGGGGCGAGCGTCACCGAGATTTCTGCCGTGGCGCAGATCTCGGCGAACAGCGCTTCCCGGCGCTCGCGCGTGAGCTTCTTGGAATCGTCGAGGCCGGCGGGCACGCGCCTGGGGTCGAGGATGACGGCGGCCGCCACCACCGGGCCGGCCAGCGGCCCACGCCCCGCCTCGTCCGCGCCCGCCACCGGCGCGAAGCCGCCCTTGTAGGCGGCCCGCTCGCGCTTGAAGCCCAGACCGCCGGCCTTGCCGGCGCCTTTGGCGCGAACGATGCGACTCACCTTCTCCGTCATGCGGCCAAAATGGCCGCCGGCCGGTCCGCTGGCAACCGGACAGCGCGCCACACCGCCGGGGCGCTTGACGCTCGGCCATGCGCGGGGCCACTGATCCGCCGCGAGCCCGTGTTTCCATCCCAAGGGATCGAAGCGCGAGAGTGAACCGGGGCGCTTCTTCGGCATTGTCCGAGCGGGGCCCCGGGTGGCCCGGGAGAACGACATGCGTTTGGACGACTTCCGACCCAGCAGCAATGTGGAGGACCGGCGCGGCGGCGGGTTCCAGATCCCCGGCGGCGGTGGCGGGCTGGGAATCGGCACCATCATCATCGTCGGCCTCGTGGGCTGGGCGCTCGGGATCAATCCGGTGACGCTGCTCAGCGGGCTGGAGGCGATCCAGGGCAGCGGATCGCAGCAGAGCGCGCCGGCCGGCAAGATGGGCGCTCCGGACGACCAGCTCGGCCAGTTCGCGGCCAAGGTGCTGGCCAGCACCGAGCAGGTGTGGACCGACATCTTCCGCGGCCAGGGCAAGACCTACCAGGACCCGAAGATGGTGCTGTTCACCGGACAGGTGCGCTCGGCCTGCGGCGACGCTTCCGCCGCCGTCGGGCCGTTCTATTGCCCCACCGACCAGAAGGTCTATCTCGACCTCAGCTTCTTCAACGACCTCGCCACCCGGTTCAAGGCGCCGGGCGATTTCGCCTCAGCCTACGTGATCGCCCATGAGGTGGGCCATCACGTGCAGAACCTCACCGGCATCCTGCCCAAGCTTCAGCAGGCCCAGCGCCAAGCCGCCACCAAGCGCGAGGCCAACGGCATCTCGGTGCGCTCGGAATTGATGGCCGACTGTCTCGCCGGGGTGTGGGCCTACCATGCCAACGAGCGCTACCGCATCCTGGAGCCCGGCGACATCGAGGAAGGCATGAAGGCCGCCGCCGCCGTCGGCGACGACCGGCTGCAACGGCAGGCCCAGGGCACGGTGGTGCCGGACAGCTTCACCCACGGCTCGTCCCAGCAGCGGGTGAACTGGTTCATGCGCGGGCTGAAGACCGGCGCCATGCAGCAGTGCAACACCTTGCAGGGAGCGATCTGATGCCCGGCATCGACGCGGCGCGCCCGTTCGTGGCGCTCAATATCGCGGTCCTAACCATTTCCGACACCCGCGTGCCGGAGGACGACCGCTCCGGCAGCCTGCTGGCGGAACGCCTGACCACCGCCGGCCATCGCCTGGCCGACCGGCGCATCGTGACCGACGACGTGGCCGACATCCGCGCCGCCGTGCAGGCCTGGATCGACGATCCGGCGGTGGATGCGGTGATCACCACCGGCGGCACCGGCTTCACCGGCCGCGACGTGACGCCGGAGGCGGTGGAGCCCTTGTTCGAGAAAAGGATGGAGGGCTTCTCCACCGTCTTCCACATCATCTCCTTCGGGAAGATCGGCACGTCCACCTTGCAGAGCCGGGCGACCGCCGGCGTGGCCAACGCCACCTATATCTTCTGCCTGCCCGGCTCGCCGGGCGCCTGCCGCGACGGCTGGGACGAGATCCTCGCCAACCAGCTCGACGTGCGCTACCGGCCCTGCAATTTCGTGGAGATCCTGCCGCGCCTCGACGAGCACCTGAAGCGCGCGAAGGCGAAGGGCGCCACCGTCTGAGCGCCTACACCGCCCGCAGGTTCGGCTTGCGCCGCGGCGGCGGCGCCTTCCGGACGCGCATGCCCGCATACATCAGCGCGGCCGGGACGAAGGCGTTCAGCACCTGGATGATGTTGAGCGGCCAGAGGCCGATGAAGCCGCGCAGATAGGCCTGGAGCGAGCCCATGAGGATGACATGGACCGCGATGCCGCCCGCCAGCACGAACAGCAGCACCCGTCTGGGCAGTCCCGCCCGCGTCACCGCCACGGAGAGCGTCCACAGGCTGAGCGGCAGAAAGAACAGGACGGCGGTGAGCAGGCCGGGATTGTACCGCCCCTCCGCCATCGCCACGCCCACATGGACGAAGGCGTTCACCAGCGGCACCGCGAAGAAGCTCAGCCCGATCGCCGGCCAGCGCCTGGCCGCCAGCGCCGACAAAAGGCCGGCGCCCCATACCGAGCCAACGTTCACGGCGGTGATGAAGGACAGCGGCACGGGACAGGCGATGGGATCGCGATAGCCCAGCATGCGGCACATGTCGGTACGGAACGCATAGGGCTGGCCGAGCAGGTCGATGCCGTGCTCCTCGAACTGGTGAAGCAGATAGGCGGCGAGGCCCAGCCACACCAGCCAGGGCAGATCGTGCCAGCGCGAGATGCCGCGGTCGGCCTGGAGGCCGTCGGTGGAGACCAGCACGATCAGCAGGGCGGCTGCGGCGCCCAGTCCGATCCATGGCCAGATGATTGCGAACACGGGCATGCGGGAAGACTAGAATGCCCCCGGCGACGGCGAAAGCGCCAACCGGCCCGCCCCGGCCGCTGTACCCAATTTGCTTGAACCCGCAGGCAATCGCGCATCTGATGAGGCGCGCCCGCCGCACGGGCCGCAAAGACAGCCGGCAATGTCCGGCATGCCCCCGGGAGGGCGCCCATGGCCATGTCTTCGCCCGGACCATCGTCCGACCGGCTGCCCGTCGATTCGCCGGGCGCCGCGCCCGATGCGGACGGCATGAACCAGCCGCCGCCGTTCAGCGACGTCAACCTGGTCGCCCTCGACGCGCCGCTGCGCTCCGCCATGAGCATCAGCGGCCGCCCGCAGGCGGAAGCGCTGGCCTTCGGCGCGGAATGGGGCAGCCAGGACCGGCTGTGCCTCGGCCGGGCCGCGAACGAGAACCCGCCGCGCCTGCGCACCCATGACGCGCGCGGCCGCCGCCTGGACATGGTGGAGTTCCACCCCGCCTATCACGCGCTGATGGCGGCGAGCAGCGCCTCGGGCCTGCATTGCTCCACCTGGGACGGCGGCCGGCACCTCGACCGGGCGGCCCGGCTGTTCATCATCACCCAGGTGGAAGCCGGCCACGTCTGCCCGCTGACCATGACCCACGCCGCCCCGGCGGCGCTCGCCGCCAGCCCCGCACTGAAGGCGGAATGGCTGCCGCGCATCACCTCCAGGCTCTATGACGGACGCTTCCTGCCGTTCTGGGAGAAGACCTCCGTCACCATCGGCATGGGCATGACGGAAAAGCAGGGCGGCACCGACGTGCGGGCCAATACCACCGTCGCGGTGCCCATTGGCGGCGAGGACTATGAGATCACCGGCCATAAATGGTTCTTTTCCGCGCCCATGAGCGATGCGTTCCTGGTGCTGGCCCAGGCGCCGGGCGGCCTCACCTGCTTCCTCATGCCCCGCTTCCGGCCCGACGGCGGCGTGAACGGCCTCTCGCTCCAGCGCCTGAAGGACAAGCTGGGCAACCGCTCCAACGCCTCCTCCGAGGTGGAGTTCGCACGCGCCTTCGCCTGGCGCGTCGGCCCGGAGGGCCGGGGTGTAGCGACCATCCTGGAGATGGTGCAGCTCACCCGGCTGGACTGCGCGGTGTCGTCCGCCGGGCTGATGCGCATGGCGCTGGCCCAGGCGGTCCATCATGCCC
Source organism: Azorhizobium doebereinerae UFLA1-100 (assembly GCF_000473085.1). GTDB lineage: Bacteria > Pseudomonadota > Alphaproteobacteria > Rhizobiales > Xanthobacteraceae > Azorhizobium > Azorhizobium doebereinerae. Next base: position 130,546 of record NZ_AXBA01000015.1, on the reverse strand, counting down.
GGCACCGCAGCGTCTTCGGCAAGCGCCTGGTGGACCAGCCGGCCATGCGCGCCGTGCTGGCGGACCTCGCCCTCGACAGCGAGGCGACGACCGCCCTGACCCTGCGCCTCGCGGCGAGCTTCGACGCCGCCCGCACCCAGACGGCCGAGGCGGCGCGGGCCAGGCTGCTGACCCCGGCGGTGAAATTCTCCGTCTGCAAGGCGGCGCCGGGATTCGTCTATGAGGCCATGGAGGCGCTCGGCGGCAACGGTTACGTTGAGGAAAGCCTGCTGCCCCGGCTGTATCGCGAGGCCCCGGTCAACGCCATCTGGGAGGGCACCGGCACGGTGGTCGCCCTCGACCTGCTGCGCGCCGCCGCCCGCGAGCCGGACGCCGTGCGCGCGCTGGTCGGCGAACTCGCCGCCGAAGCCGGGGACCTGCCGGGCGTCGCCGGCGCGGCGCGGCAGATCGTTCTCGATCTGGCGCATCCCACCCCTGAGGTTTTCGCGCGGCGCGCCGCCGACCGGCTCGCCGCGCTGGCCGCGACGGCCGCGCTGGCGGCCCGGGCGCCGGGCGCCATCGCCGAGGCATTCGCCCGGACACGGCTTGCCGGCGCACGCGCCGTCCATGGCACGAACGATGTCGCATCCGCGGCCCAAGCCCTTCTGGCGCGGGCGCTGGACGGCGTATAAGAGACGCGCCGGCAGGTGCCGCCCCGAGAGGGCGCCATTGAAACCGGGGTCCGGCTTCGCTATAGGGGCCACGACGATTCCGATAAGGCCACACGGCCACCCTTTGCCGTGGCTGCCGCGCTCGCCCCCGCGAGCCGGCTGCGCGAGACGCGGCCGAGATAATTCAAAGAGGCGTACTGATGTCTTCAACGTTTGATGCCGTGGCCAACATCATCGCCGAGACCTGTGACATTCCGCGTGACACGATCACGCCCGAAAGCCATGCGATCGACGATCTCGGTATCGACAGCCTCGACTTCCTCGACATCGCCTTCGCCATCGACAAGGCGTTCGGCATCAAGCTCCCGCTTGAGCAGTGGACGCAGGAAGTGAACGACGGCAAGGCCACCACCGAGCAGTATTTCGTGCTCAAGAATCTCTGCGCCCGGATCGACGAACTGGTCGCTGCAAAGACCGCGTGAGGTCGGACGGAGCGAATGCGCCCTGAAGTTTTCAAGATGGTGGACCGGGTCGTCGCGATCGACCCCGGTCTTGAGACCATTCAATGCGAGGGACTGGTCCCTGAGGAGAGCTCCATCTTCGAGGGGCACTTTCCCGGCCATCCCATCATGCCCGGCGTCCTGCTCATCGAGGCGATGGCCCAAACCACCGGCTGGCTGATCCTCGCCCGCAATCGCTTCGAGAAGATGCCCTTCCTGGCCACCGTCAAGGAGGCCAAGCTGCGCACCTTCGTGGTGCCGGGGCAGATGCTCGACCTGCACTCGAAGATCCTGCACGAGGGCTCCGGCTTCGTGGTGGCGCAGACCAAGGCGCTCATCGAGGGCAAGCCGGTGTGCAACGCGGAGCTGGTGTTCCGCGTCCTCGCCTGGCCGGAGGGCCGCATGAAGGACGTGGTCATGAAGGTGGCCGAACGGGTGGAATTCCCGGTGGCGGACTTTGCCAATGCATGACGCTCAGCGGCCGGGCCAACGTGACGTCTGGATCACCGGCATCGGCCTCGTCTCCTCGCTCGGCGAGGGGCTGGACGCCCATTGGGCGGCCCTGAACGCGGGCGCCGGGCCCCATGTGGATGCCGAGACCTTCGCGCCCTACGTGGTGCACCCGCTGGTCAAGGTGAATTACGACCAGCAGATCCCCAAGAAGGGTGATCAGCGGCAGATGGAGGCGTGGCAGCGCATCGGCACCTATGCCGCGGGCCTCGCCCTCGATTCGGCCGGCGTCGCCAAGAATGCCGAGATCCTCGGCCGCACCGACATGGTGGTGGCGGCCGGCGGTGGCGAGCGCGACTTCCAGGTGGACGCCGCCATCCTCAACGACCTGCTGGCCTCGAACGACTGGGGCCGCTCGTTGAACGAGCGTCTGCTGTCGGACCTGCGCCCGACGCTGTCGCTGGCCCAGCTGTCCAACCTGCTGGCCGGCAACATCTCCATCGTGCACGGCGTCACCGGCTCCTCCCGCACCTTCATGGGCGAGGAAAGCTCCGGCGTGGACGCCACCCGGATCGCCTTCTCGCGCATCGCGGCGGGCCAGAGCGAGATCGGCCTCGTGGGCGGCGCCTACAATGCCGAGCGCGAGGACATGCTGCTGCTCTACGCGCTCAACGGCCTGTGCATGACCGGCGCCTTCCGGCCCGTGCTGGGCACCGAGCCCGCCCCCGGCATCCCGTCCGGCTCCATGGGCGCCTTCCTGGTGCTCGAATCGCCCGAGCATGCGACCGCGCGCGGCGCCAAGCCGATCGCCAAGCTGTCGGGCGTGTGGTCCGAGCGGGCCCGGCGCAGCGCGACCGGCAGCGTCGCTGAAAAGGTGAAGTCGCTGATCTCGACCGCCGGCACCGGGCCTGCCACCGTGGTCTATTCTGGCGCCAGCGGCGCGGCCGGCGCCACCGAGGCGGAGGGCGAGGCGCTGAAGGCGTCCGGCCTGCCGGTCCGCGTGATGGCCAACCGGATCGGGCATGGCTTCGAGGCGCAGTTCACCGCCCTGCTCGGCCTTGCGGCCCTGAGCCTGTCGCACGGTGCGGCGATCCCGCCGGTGGCGGGCGCACCCGTCGAGGCGCCGCTTGAGGGCGCGCTGGACCGGGTCATCGTCACGTCGGTGGGGCACTGGCGCGGCGAGGGCGCGGCCCTGGTGGAAAAGATCGGCTGATCCCAGCCTTCGGCGGGACGACCGGAGACCAGTGACCCCGCCCGGCGGATTTTCCGTCCGGGCGGATTCGTTTCCGGGGTGAAATATCGCGCGGGCGCATTAGGTTTGGGCCACGTCTTGCCCGATCCGGTCGGGCCGCTCAGATCAGGAGGCGCCCATGGCGCAGATCCACAACGACAAATTCGGCCGTCCCATCGTCGTGGTGACGGGCATCGGCATCGTCACGTCGCTCGGCCAGGGCAAGGCTGAGAACTGGAAGAAGCTGACCGCCGGCGAATCGGGCATCCATCGCATCACCCGCTTCCCCATCGAGGGCATGCGCACGACCATCGCCGGCACCGTCGACTTCCTGTTCGACGAGCGCGTCGCTGCGCCGAACCTGTCGCAGAAGCTGGCCACGCTGGCGGCCGAGGAAGCCATTTCCGAGGCCGGCATCGGCGGCAACGGGGATTTCCCCGGCCCGCTGTTCGCCGCCGTGCCGCCGGTGGAGATCGAGTGGCCGGAGCGCCGCCAGCTCGCCGAGCAGGTCACGCATCGCCCCATGGTCTATCACGACCTGCTGGATGCCGCCGCCACGGGCAAGTTCCGCGCCTGGCATGAGCGCTTCCTGTTCGGCTCGGTGGCCGACGCCCTGGCGGACCGCTTCGGCACGCGCGGCCAGCCGATCTCGCTGTCCACCGCCTGCGCCTCCGGCGCCACCGCAATCCAGCTCGGCGTCGAGGCGATCCGGCGCGGCGAGTGCGATGTGGCCCTGGCCCTCGGCACTGACGGCTCGGTGCATCCCGAGGCGCTGATCCGCTTCTCCCTGCTCTCCGCACTGACCACCGCTAACGACAATCCGGCCGAGGCGTCCCGCCCCTTCGCCAAGAATCGCGACGGCTTCGTCATGGCCGAAGGCGCGGCGGCGCTGGTGCTGGAAAGCTACGAGCATGCCCGGGCGCGCGGCGCCAAGATCCTGGCGGTGCTGGAAGGCGCCGGCGAGATGGCGGACAATTTCCACCGCACCCGCTCCAGCCCCGATGCCAAGCCGATCATCGGCTGCATGAGGCGGGCGCTGACCGATGCCGGCATCACGCCGGAGGACGTGGACTATATCAATGCCCACGGCACCTCCACGCCCGAGAATGACCGCATGGAGCATGTGGGCCTGTCCGGCGTGTTCGGCGAGCACCTGAAGAACGTGCCGATCTCCTCCAACAAGTCGATGATCGGCCACACCCTGACGGCGGCCGGCGCCATCGAGGCGGCCTTCTCGGTGCTGACCATCCTCAACAGCCGCATCCCGCCGACCATCAACTACAACATACCGGACCCGGCCATTCCGCTCGACGTGGTGCCGAACGTGGCGCGCGACGCGACCGTGAACCGGGTGATTTCCAGCTCGTTCGGCTTCGGCGGACAGAATGTCTGCCTCGTCGTGGCGGGTGAGCCGGCGTGAGCGACACCGGCAAGCGCGTCCTCGTCACCGGCGGCGGGCGCGGCCTCGGGGCCGCCATCGTGCGCGCCCTTTCCGAGGCCGGGTTCGCGGTGACCTTCACCTATCGCAGCGCGGCGGCCGAGGCCGAGGCGCTGGTGGCCGCCATCCGCGCCGACCGCCCCGACGCGGCGATCGCCGCCAAGGCGGTCGATCTGGCCGACCGCGGCGCCGTCGAGGCGCTGGCCGAGGAACTGGAGGCCGGCGAGACCTGGTTCGGCTTCTGCCACAATGCGGGAGCGTCCTATGACACGCTCGCCGCCATGGTGGATCAGGACAAGGCCGAGGAGGTGATGCAGGTGAATCATTTCGCCTTCGTCCGCCTGTCGCGCGCGCTGATCCGGCCGATGACCCGCGCCAAGCAGGGCCGCATCGTCGCCATCGGCTCTGTCGCCGCCTTGCAGGCCAATCCCGGCAACGTGGCCTATGCCGCCTCCAAGGCCGCCTTGCTCGCCCATGTGCGCGGGCTGGCGGTGGAGAGCGCCCGGCGCGGCGTGACCGTGAACTACATCGCCCCCGGCTTCATCGACACCGCCATGCTGGCCAAGTTCGCCGACTATCGCGAACGCCTTGAAAGCCAGATCCCCGCCGGTCGCTTCGCCCAGCCGGACGACGTGGCGCAGGTGGCCGCCTTTCTCTTCTCGCCCGGCGCGGGCTATATCACCGGCGCCGTGATCCCGGTGGACGGGGGCCTGTCCGCCGCGCTCGCCGCCCATCGCTGATTTGTCAGGACCAACATGCGCGCCCTTCAGCTCGTCTCCGACCGCACCCTCCAGATCGTCGACATGCCCGAGCCCGACGCCCCCGGCGCGGGCGAGGTGCAGGTGCGCGTGAAGGCGCTGGCGCTGAACCATATCGACGTGTGGGGCTGGCGCGGCATGGCCTTCGCCAAGCGCAAGATGCCTCTGGTCGTCGGCGCGGAAGCCGCCGGCGAGATCGTGGCGCTGGGCGCCGACGTGCGCGGCCTCAAGGTGGGCCAGACGGTGGCCATGTACGGCGCCCTGACCTGCGGCCACTGCTCCAACTGCCTCAAGGGCCGCGACAATCTGTGCGAGAAGGTGGGCGGCGTGCTCGGCTTCCACGTGGACGGCTTCGCCCGCGACGTGCTGAACATGCCCGAGCGGCTGGTGATCCCCGCCCCCGAGGGCGTCTCCTTCGAGGAAGCCGGCTGCGCCGGCATCACCTTCTCCACCGTCGAGCACATGCTGTTCGACAATGCCAAGCTGGAGAAGGGCGAGACCGTGCTGGTCCATGCCGGCGGCTCCGGCATCGGCTCGGCCGCCATCCGGCTCGCCAAGGACGTGGGCGCCACCGTCATCACCACTGTGGGCGACGATGAGAAGGCGGCCAAGGCCCTGGCGCTGGGGGCCGACCACGTCATCAACTACAAGGTGGACCGCTTCGAGCACGAGGTGCGCAAGATCACCAAGAAGGTCGGCGTGGACGTGGTGTTCGAGCATGTGGGCGTGGACACCTGGCAGGGCTCGCTGCTCTCCATGAAGCCCGGCGCGCGGCTGGTGACCTGCGGCTCCACCTCCGGGGTCAGCACCACCATGAACCTGATGCAGCTGTTCCAGCGCCAGTACAAGATTTTCGGCTCGTTCGGCGCCACCATCCGCAACGTGGCGGACGGCCTGGAGAAGATGGGCCGCGGCGTGAAGCCGGTGATCGACACCGTGGTGCCGCTGGAGCGCTTCAACGAAGGGCTGGAGCGGCTGGAAAGCCGCCGCGTGTTCGGCAAGATCATCGTCAAGTTCTGACGGGGCGCCGGTCCGGGAGGGCTTCGATGCGCTCTGCCAAGCAGGTGTGGCGCCGCTTCGCGCGCAAGATGCAGCCGGCGTTCGACGCCTTCGTCGCCGGCTATGTGCGCGTATCCATCTGGTGGATGCGGCTGTTCCCGATCTCCTGGTCGTCCAACATCATCGGCTCTCTGGCGCGCTGGTTCGGCCCCTGGTTCCTGGTGAGCAAGGTGGCGCGCGCCAATCTGCGCGCCGCCTTCCCGGAGAAGAGCCGCAGCGAGATCGAGCGCATCCTGGCCGACGTGTGGGAGAATCTCGGGCGCATGGCGGGCGAGTTCGCCGTGCTCGACCGCATCTGGGACTATGACCCGGCCCATCCCGGCGCGGGGCGCATCGAGCTGGTGGGGGCCGAGGTCATGGCCCGGCTGCGCGACGACGGCCGCCCGGCCCTGTTCTTCACCGCCCATACCGGAAACTGGGAACTGAACGCCATCACCGGCGAGAAGCTCGGCGTGCGCGGCGGCGTGCTCTACCGCGCCCCCAACAATCAGAAGGCCGCCGAAGTGGTGCTCGGCATGCGCGCCAAGACCATGCCCGGCCTGATCCGCGCCGGACGGGCCGCCGGGCGCCAGATGGCGCAAATGCTGGAGGACGGCCAGCATCTGGGCATGCTGGTGGACCAGCACTGGGGCCAGGGCGTGACCGTGACCTTCTTCGGCCGGCCGGCGGCGACCAACCCGACGCTGGCCCGCCTCGCCCGCCAGTTCGACTGCCCGGTGCATGGCATGCGCGTCATCCGCCTGCCCAGGGGGCGCTTCCGCATCGAGATCACCGAGGAAGTCCACCTGCCGCGCGACGCCGAAGGGCGCATCGACGTGCACGATGGCATGCAGGCGGTCAGTTCGGTGATCGAGGGCTGGGTGCGCGAATATCCCGGCCAGTGGCTCTGGCTGCACCGCCGCTGGCGATAGGCCCGGCAGGACGCCCTCCCGTCCGCTCCGCGCGGACGCGGGAAGGCGGCGCATTGGGACATCGCGCCGGAAAGCGAGGGCGGTGATCGACCCCCGCGCCGCCGCCGAAAGCCTCGCCCAAGCCTCATGCAGGACAATGACGATCGCGGCTGTGCCCGAGCACGCGGACGCTCGTCCGGCGTTTCCCACCGGAGGGGCCGACGGATGATCGAGACGCGTCCCCGGTCATGATGTCGCCGGCCGCCGTGTCGTGCGTCACGGCGCCTTCACCTTCCGCCGGAAGGCCGAATTCCATCCGCGCGATGCGGGGGGCATCGGGTCGGGACGAGTGGTCGGCGGCACAAAGACAGTGCTTTTGCCCGACTTCGCGTCGAGGAAGGGAGATGAGGGGCTTTCCGCCGCAGCGCAAAAGCGTCTCTTGCGGAGTACCTTCATCTTTTTGTTGCACGGATACGGTAAAGTATATCCAATTTGAAGCAAGTTGCGAGCACGACTGAGCGATAATCAGTTGATTTCATCTCACGTGTCGTTGAATATGCGAAGCGTAGCAGCGTTAAGGCGCTGCTTTTGCGCATCGGGTGATGCGCAAAACTGTGTTTGATTGGCGCATACATACTCGTGCCATGCGATAGACATGCCGTCGCATGTATGGATGTCCCTATCGTAAAAGGGTCCGAGAGTTATGCAGATCGTATTGGTCGACGCCAGTCGCGTCACCCTCAAGCTGATGACCAAGATGCTCCACGATAACGGGCATGAGGTCGCTGCCTTTGGTGACGGCACCGATGCCCTTGCGCATCTGCATAGCGGCGCCGAAGTCGATGTGCTCATGACCAGCTTCGAAATCCCCGGCATTTCCGGCCTGCAATTGTGCTGGGAAGCGCGGTTGATCGCCAATGCCGGGCGCCCGCTGTACGTGATCGCCATGTCGTCCAACACCGACATCGGCCACTTGGTGGAAGCGCTGGATTCCGGCGCGGACGATTTCGTCTCCAAGCCGCCGGCCCTTCCCGAACTCTACGCCCGCCTGCGCGCCGCCGAGCGGATGAACCAGGCCCAGCGCGAGTTGGTGCGGCTGGCCACCCGCGACTTCCTCACCGGCCTGTTCAACCGCCGCGCCTTCTTCTTCAAGGCCGAAGAACTCATCCGCAACCGCGTTCCCGCCTCGGTGCTGCTGCTCGACATCGACTACTTCAAGCACGTGAACGACACCTACGGCCACGATGGCGGCGACCTGGCGCTGATCGCGGTGGCCAAGGCGATCTCGGCCTACGCGGGCCGTGCCGCCCGTGTCGGCGGCGAGGAATTCGCCATCCTGCTGCCCGAGATCTCCGAGGCCGACGCCTATGAGGAGGCCGAGCGCCTGCGGTTCGACATCGCCAACACGGCGGTGATGCTGCCGGGCAATCAGGAGATCTCCATCACCATCTCGATCGGCGTCGCCGAGCGTGATCCGGACGACAATGTGGACGAATGGGTGAAGCGCTCGGACGTGGCGCTCTATGCCGCCAAGACCGGCGGGCGCAACCGCTCGGTGATGGCGGAGGACGTGATGGCGCCTGACGCGCCGAGCGCGGGCCTCGCCCGCAGCGGTGGCGGGCGTGGCAAGCGCGCTCCCGATCCCCTGGCGTAGCACCCGGCATGCCCTGCCCCTGTTGCCGGCCGGCCGTTGGCGCTTGCCGGTTTGCCCCTTGCTCCGCGGGCCGTGATCCGATAAAGCCGCGCTTTCCTTTGCGGGGATGATCGCGATGGGGCAGCGGCCGGTGGCCGTCATCATGGGCAGCCAGTCCGATTGGGACACCATGCGCCATGCTGTGGAGACGCTCGAAGCACTGAACGTGGGGTTTGACGCGCGCATCGTGTCGGCTCACCGCACGCCGGACCGCATGTATGCCTTTGCCAAGGGCGCCAAGGCGGAAGGCTTCAAGGTGATCATCGCCGGCGCCGGCGGTGCCGCGCACCTGCCGGGCATGGTGGCGGCGCTGACCCCCCTGCCCGTCTTCGGCGTGCCGGTGGAATCCAAGGCGCTCCAGGGCGTCGACAGCCTCCATTCCATCGTCCAGATGCCGGCCGGCATTCCCGTGGGCACCCTGGCCATCGGCAAGGCCGGGGCCACCAATGCCGCGCTGCTGGCCGCCGCCGTGCTCGCCCTGTCCGACACCGACCTCGCCGAGCGTCTCGACGCCTGGCGCGCCGCGCGCACCGACGCCGTCGCGGAGCGGCCGGCCTGATCATGCTGAAGCCCGGTTCGACGATTGGCATCCTCGGCGGGGGACAGCTGGGGCGGATGATCGCCCTCGCCGCCGCCCCGCTCGGCCTCAAGACCCACATCTACTGCCCCGACCGGGACAGCCCGGCATTCCAGGTGAGCGACGCCCACACCTGCGCGGCCTATGACGACGGCGCGGCGCTGGACCGCTTCGCCGCTGGCGTCGATGTCGTGACCTACGAATTCGAGAACGTGCCGCTGGCGACCGCCGAGCGCCTGGCCGCGCGCGTGCCCGTGCGGCCAGGCGCCAAGGCGCTGGCCATTACCCAGGATCGCCTGGCGGAAAAGAGCTTCGTGCGCGACCTCGGCATCGGCACCGCGCCGTTCGCCGCCGTGGACGACCTGGCGGGGCTGGAGGCGGCGGTCGCCACCATCGGCCTGCCGGCGGTGCTGAAGACCCGGCGCTTCGGCTATGACGGCAAGGGCCAGGTGACCATCCGGCCCGGCGACGACCTGTCGGCGGCCTGGGCTGCCATCGGCCGCCAGCCGGCGATTCTCGAAGGCTTCATCGCCTTCCAGCGCGAGGTCTCGATCATCGCCGCCCGGCGCGCGGACGACGCCTTCGCCGCCTATGACGTCACCGAGAACGTCCACCGCAACCACATCCTCCACCGCTCCACCGTGCCGGCCGCGATCCAGGCCGAGGCGGCGCGGGAGGCGCGCGGCATCGCCTGCCGCATCGCCTCCGCGCTCGACTATGTGGGCGTGATGGCGGTGGAACTGTTCGTGACCCACCTTCAGGGGCGCGACACCGTCATCGTCAACGAGATCGCGCCGCGCGTGCACAACAGCGGGCACTGGACCCAGGATGGGGCCGTCACCTCGCAGTTCGAGCAGCATGTGCGGGCCATCGCCGGCTGGCCGCTGGGCGATGCCCGCCGGCTCGGCCGGGCGGAGATGGTCAATCTCATCGGCGACGACGTGGAGCAATGGCTCAGCCTGCTGGCCGAGCCGGGCGCCCACCTGCACCTCTACGGCAAGGACGAAGCCCGCCCCGGCCGCAAGATGGGCCATGTGAACCGCCTCTGGCTGGACGACGCCGCGGCGCGCGCCTGCGCCGAGGAGTGAGCCGGCGCCGCACCGTCCGCCGATGAAATGCAAAACCCGCCGGCCCTGACGGACCGGCGGGTTTTTCATGCGTCGAGAGGGGGGCGGCGGACGCCCCCCATTTCCCGCCTCAGGCGGCGCGGACGGTGGCGAGGAAGCGCTCCACCTCGACCTTGAGGTGCTCGCCTTCCTGGCCGAGCGCGCGCGCCGACTGGAGCACCTCGGCCGAGGCCTCGCCGGTCTCGGCGGCGCCACGGGTCACTTCGGCGATGTTCGAGCTGACCTGGGCGGTGCCGGTGGCGGCCTGCTGGATGTTGCGGCTGATCTCGGCCGTGGCCGCGCCCTGCTCCTCCACCGCCGCGGCGATGGCCTGGGCGATGCCGGAGATGCGGTTGATGGTGTCGCTGATCTCCTTCATGGCCGCGACGCAATCGGCTGTGGCGGTCTGGATCTGCGAGATCTGGTCGCCGATCTCCTCGGTGGCCTTGCCGGTCTGGGTGGCCAGTTCCTTCACCTCGGAGGCGACCACCGCGAAGCCCTTGCCGGCGTCCCCGGCGCGCGCCGCCTCGATGGTGGCGTTGAGGGCCAGAAGGTTGGTCTGCGAGGCGATGGCGGTGATGAGCGCCACCACGTCGCCGATACGGCCGGCGGCCTGCGACAGTTCGGTGATGCGGCTGTCGGTGCGCTGCGCCTGGCTGACGGCCTCCGACGCGATCTGGCTGGACGACTGCACCTGACGGGCGATCTCCGACACCGAGCTGGTCAGTTCCTCGGCGGCGACCGCCACGGACTTCACGTTGGTGCTGGCCTGATCGGAGGCGGAGGCGACTTCGCCGGAGAGCGTGCGGGTGGTGGCCGCGGTCTGCGACAGGGACGAGGCGGCGCTCTCCATCCGGCCGGTGGCGGCGGAGACGGTGGTCACGATGCCGCCGACGGCGGTCTCGAACAGCGCGGCCAGCTTGGCGAGCTCGGCCTTGCGGGACTGCTGCGCGGCCAGTTCCATCTCCTTCTGGCGCTGCTCCATCTCCGTGGCGGCGATGGACTTGTCCTTGAAGACGCTGAGCGCCTTGGCCATGGCGCCGACCTCGTCCTTGCGGTCCTGGTCGTCGATATTCACGGTGAGGTCGCCGTCCGCGAGGCGGTGCATCAGGCCGCCGAGGTGGCTGATGGGGCGCGAGATGGTGAACTGGCCGACCAGGAAGCCGAGGATGATGGCGAGGATGGTGCTGCCGCCGATCAGCAGATAGCTGGTCAGGCGCACGGTTTCCGTCTCGCTCTTCAGCTGGTCCGAATTCTCCAGGATGACCTTGCCGGCCTTGTCGATGACCGGCGTGGAGGACCGGCGCGCGGCGGCGATCTGGGGCACCACGGTCTGGGCGATCTTGCGGGCCTCTTCCACCTTGCCGGCGCGGACCAGTTCCACGCCGCGGACGATCTCGTTGAACAGCGGATCGAACGACTGGGCGTAGCGCGTGTAGAAATCCGCATTCTGCGGATCAAGACGCGCAGTATCCGCAAGAATGGTGTCCACTTCCTTCTTGTAGGCGAGGAGGGTCTTCATCGTGGCGTCGATGTCCGGCTTCTCGAAAGCGATGGAAGTCAGGAGGCCGGACTCGAAATTGTTGGTGCGGATATTGGCGCGCACCAGCGCGAGGAGCGCGGGCTCCTGGTTCTCGGTCAGGTAGGCATAGCGGGAGATGATGGCCGAGGTACGGGCGTTCAGATACACCACAGCGGCTACAGTAATGACGCCCACGAGCGCCAGGATCAGCGCGATTTTGTGGGCAATTTTCAGATCTCGGATCTTCACTGCAGCACCCTACAATCAAAGGAAGATGCGCAGAATAAGCACACGATCAACGATCGATAAAGCGCCTGAATTTGATTTGTGACAACATAATGGAAATTATTATAGTTGAAAACACAACCTAATGGTGCTATGCAACATGATATTATTTACTTGGCACAGATGTCGTCACAGTACTTTTCTTAGATCATGTTGAGCTTGCCCCAGGCTTGCGGCCCCGCCGCCCCCGATGCGGCGGCTTGCCCAGCGGCATCCGCATAGTACGATGGCGGTCGTTTTCCGGCGGCGCTTGCCTGCCGATCAAAACGATTTAACCGGCCAAAAAGGCCGGAGCCATATGCTGGAGGAAGCCCATGTCCCTGATCTCCCGCGGCCTTGCGGCCGCGCTTGCGATTGCGTGCGCCACGGCCGTCATTCCTTTCTCCGCCGTGCCCGCGGCGGCTCAGACGAAACTGAAATGGGCGCATGTGTACGAGCCCTCGGAGCCGTTCCACACCGCCTCGGTCTGGGCGGCGGCGGAGATCGCCAAGCGCACCAACGGACGCTACCAGATCGACGTCTATCCCTCCTCGCAGCTCGGCAAGGAGAGCGACATCAACCAGGGCCTGACGCTCGGCACCGTGGACATGATCATTTCCGGCTCCAGCTTCGCCGGCAAGGCCTACCCGCCCATCGGCGTCACCTACTACCCCTATACGTTCCGCGACGCCCAGCATCTGCTGGCCTATGCCAAGAGCGACGTCTTCAAGGATCTCGCCAAGGGATATGAAGACAAGACCGGCAATCACATCATTGCGGTTACATATTACGGCGTGCGCCAGGCTACATCCAACAAGCTGTTCAAGACCTGCGTCGAGATGAAGGGCCTGAAGATCCGCGTTCCGGATGCCCCCGCCTATCTCGCCATGCCCAAGGCCTGCGGCGCCAACATCGCCCCCATCGCCTTCGCCGAAGTCTATCTGGCGCTCCAGAACGGCACCGTGGACGCGCAGGAAAACCCGCTCACCACCATCGAGGCCAAGAAGTTCTACGAGGTGCAGAAGAACATCATTCTCACCGGCCATATCGTGGATCACCTCAATACCGTCCTCTCGCCCTCGCTGTGGGCCAAGCTCTCGCCCGAGGACCGCAAGATCTTCATCGACGTGGCGCAGGAGGCCGCCGCCAAGGCCAGCGGCGAGGTGGCCGCGCGCGAGAAGGAACTGATCGCGCTGTTCAAGGAGAAGGGGCTCAACATCGTGGAGGTGGATACCGGCGATTTCCGCGACACGGTGATGAAGACCATCCCGTTCGAGAGCTTCGGCTATCGCAAGGCGGACTGGGACCGCATCCAGGCGCTGAAGAGCACCATGTGAGCGCCCGCGCCGGCCGGGCCGGCGCGGCATCCCCCTTTCCCTTGTCCTGATCCCATTGCCTTGGAGCGCCGATGACAGCCGAGGTCCATACCCGCGTGACCGGCGAGGAACTCGCCGAAACGTTCGACCAGGAGGTCGCGATCGACCTCTCCCCTTATGCGCCGGAGGACTGGATCACGCTGATCCTGTTCTGGGTGATGGCGGGGCTGGTCTTCCTCCAGTTCTTCACCCGCTACGTGCTGAACGACAGCTATAGCTGGACCGAGGAGATGGCCAGCTACAGCCTGGTCGGTGTCGTCTTCCTCGGCTCGGCCATGTGCGTGCGCCTGTCGCGCCATATCCAGGTGGACCTGCTCTACCGCTTCCTTCCGCCCGCGGCGGGCCGGGTGGCGGCGACCCTGGTGGACGCCGTGCGCATCGCCTTCTTCGCTTATGCCTGCTGGCTCATGTGGCGCTACATCGGCCTCGTCGGCGACGAGCCCATGGTGATGATTCAGGCCTCCAAGGGCATCGTCTATTGGGCGGTGCTGGCGGCCTTCGCCCTCATGCTGCTGCGCGCCATCCAGGTGGCGGTCGCCAATCTGCGGCGCGGCTACAGCGTCCTCGAACGCCCCGAAGCGTTCGACGGCACGGAGGGCTGAACCATGTGGCTGCTCATCGGCGCCTTTCTCGGCCTCATGATCTGCGGCGTGCCCGTGGCCATCGCCATGGCCGCGGCCTCGCTGGTCTATATCCTCGTCTCCGGCACGGTGCCGGACGTGGTGATCGCCCAGCGCATGATCGCGGGCGTGGAGAGCTTTCCGCTGCTCGCCGTGCCCTTCTTCATCCTCGCTGGCAACCTGATGAACATCGCCGGCGTCACCGGGCGGATCTATTCCTTCGCGGTGGCGCTGGTGGGGTGGATGCGCGGCGGGCTCGGGCAGGTGAATATCATCGGCTCGGTGATCTTCTCCGGCATGTCCGGCACGGCCATCGCGGATGCGGCGGGCCTCGGCACCATCGAGATCAAGGCGATGAAGGACCACGGCTATTCGACCGAGTTCGCGGTCGGCGTCACCGCCGCCTCCGCCACGCTCGGGCCGATCATCCCGCCGTCCCTGCCGTTCGTGATCTACGGCATGCTGGCCAATGTCTCCATCGGCGCGCTGTTCCTGGGCGGGGTCGTTCCCGGCGCGGTGATGACGCTGCTGATGATGGCCACCGTGGCCTTCTTCGCCCGCCGCAACGGCTGGGGGAGCGATGCCAAATTCTCCTGGCGGCGGCTCGGCGGGGCGGGCATCGAGGTGGGCGTGGTGGCGCTGTTTCCGCTCGGCGTCTACGCCTTGGTGGAACTGGGCCTCTCCATCAACACCTCCGTGCTCATCGCCCTGGCGGTGCTGCTGGCGGCGGACTGGTATTTCGACTTCTCCGCCGTGATGGCGCTGATGGCGCCGATCATCCTGATCGGCGGCATGACGCTCGGCTGGTTCACGCCCACGGAAGCGGCGGTGGCGGCGGTGATCTGGTCGCTGTTCCTCGGCCTCGTGCGCTATCGCTCCATGACCCTCAGGGCGCTGGCGAAAGCGACGTTCGACACCATCGAGACCACCGCCTCGGTGCTGTTCATCGTCACCGCGGCCTCCATCTTCGCCTGGCTGCTCACCGCCAGCCAGGCGGCGCAGGTGATGTCCGACGCCATCCTCGGCTTCACCCAGAACAAATGGGTGTTCCTGGCGCTGGCCAACCTGCTGATCCTGCTGGTGGGCTGCTTCATCGACACCATCGCCGCCATCACCATCCTGGTGCCGATCCTGCTGCCCATCGTGCTGAAGCTCGGCATCGACCCGATCCATTTCGGGCTGGTGATGACATTGAACCTGATGATCGGCCTGCTGCACCCGCCGCTGGGCATGGTGCTGTTCGTGCTGGCGCGGGTGGCCAAGCTCTCGGTGGAGCGCACCACCATCGCCATCCTGCCCTGGCTGGTGCCGCTGCTGCTGGCGCTCCTCGCCATCACCTACATTCCCGAACTCACCCTCTGGCTGCCCCGCGCGGCGGGACTCGGGAAATAAACCCGGTGCCGGGCGAATGATGCGGGATTGACTGCATCATTCGCCCGGCTTCACCAATCGACCCTCTTCGGCCTTGTAGAAATACTGGCTCGCCACCAGCCATCCCTTGAGCGGCCGCAAGGGCGGGATGCAGGTCAGCAGCAGCAGCGGCAGGGTGGTGAACAGATGCACCCAATAGGGCGCCTGATAGGCCGTCTCCAGCCAGATGGCGAAGATGATGGACGGCAGGCAGCCGAAGGTGATGACGAAAAACGCTGGCCCGTCAGCGGGATCGGCGAAGCTGTAATCGAGGCCGCAGACCTCGCAGCGCGGCGCCAGCGTGAGGAAGCCGTTGAACAGATGGCCCTCCCCGCAACGGGGACAGCGCCCGCGCACGCCGGTCTCGAGCGGCGAAAGACGAGGATAGGTCGGGGGCACGGCAGGCATCCTATGTTGCAGACTTGTATGTAACATAGGCGCATCATTTATGCATTCAACACGCCGAATGTCGCAACCCCGAGCCTCCGTGGGCGCCGGAGCCTCCCTTAGATCACGAAAACGTGAACGACCCGACGCCACCTGCCGGCAGGGAATACCGGCGTGAAATCTGGCATCATTCCAAGATGTTATCCACAGATCCCGATCCGGCCCCGACGCAAGAACATGGCGGGATTGTGAGAAGCAGGCGCGATGCAAGCCCGGGGCAAGCTACACTGCGGTTTCTAGATCCCTGCCTTGGGGGTCCGATCAATTGTCGCTGGCCGGTGGGGTTTCAGCGGCAGGGCCGTAACGCGGAGGCAATGTATGTCTGTAGCACCAGTTACTCCCGTCGATGGCGTCAGCCTCCAGTTGGCTGCCCGGCAGAGTCGCGAAGCGGCGGAAGCGATGGCCGCAGCCGTCGTCGCTGGCGACATGGCCGCCGCGCAGCGTTATCTCGCAGTCCTGCAATTGCACGATCCCACTGCGCTTAACGGCGGCCGCAGCAGCACGACCATCGACGTAAGCATCCCCGGCGAGCGCCGCATCGGCCTCGGCGCCCTGATCACCGCCGTCCAGGCCGGCGACATGGACCGCGCGCGGCTGGTTGTGGGCCGGTCCGGCACGTCCAATGACGAGGTCGCGGCCACCGCCCTTGCCACCAAGGCCGAGAGCGAAGGCATCGCCGCCCCGAAGGTGATCGACGCCTCCAATGCCGGCGCTGTGCTGATCGATCTCTCCGCGCGCCTGAACGCGGAAATGTCCGGCGCCCGCAGCCAGGTCGAGGTGGACGCCGACAAGAAGCGGGCCGCGGGTGTCGACAACACCACCGGCGAGCAGGCCAAGACCGCCACCCAGGTGCCGAACGCGCAGCACGTTCCCGGCCCCGGCGAGGAGGAGAACGGCAACACCCGCTTTACCGGCGAGGCGATCCGGTCGCGCGCCCAGGTCCTGCACAGCTACAGCCAATATCTCTCGTTCTGACTGCGATCTGGCCGCTGGTGGGGCGGGAAGGTCCTGGTCCCCACCCGCGCGCGGCACTCGCCGTGCGCCTGTAACGTCCCGTCGGTCAGCAATGGCCGGCGGTTCAGCGCTTCAGGTGCTTCATGACCATAGATCTCGGCTCCACCTACGCCACCTATAATTACCTCTCCAAAAATTACACCACCGCCCTTGAGCAAGAGTCAAAGGACCCGGCCACCGCCAACGACACGGCGTATTTCGAGGCCAATATCGGCAGCATCACTTCGGTCGATGACCTCGTCGGCAACTACCGCCTCTTGAATTATGTCGCGAAGGCTTACGGCCTTGAGGACATGGCCTATGCCAAGGCCTATTTGAAGAAGGTGCTCAACAGCGACCTCACCGACAGCACCAGTTTCGCAAACAAGCTGACCGACGATCGCTTCGTCGCCTTCGCCAGCGCATTCAGCTATCTGCAGGACGGCAGCACCATTTCCAGCTCGACCACTGAAACGGTCGTCAACAAATACTTGCAGCAGACGATGGAGGACAATGCCGGTTCCTCCGACCAGGGTGTCCAGCTCGCGCTCTATTTCAAGCGCATGGCCTCCACGGTGACATCCGCCTACGACATTCTGGCGGATACCGCGATGAGCCAGGTGGTCAAGACCGTGCTCGGGCTGCCGGACGAGCTCTCCAATGCCGACATCGAGGCCCAGGCCAAGGCCATCACGGAGCGGCTGGACGTCACCGATCTCCAGGACAGCGACAAGGTGGACAGCCTGCTGAAGCGCTTCACGGTGATGTGGGACGTGCAGAACAACAGCTCCACCGACCCGGTGCTGCAATTATTCGACAGCTCGTCGAGCGATTCCGTCAGCGCCGACACGCTCATGAGCATCGTCTCGCTGAAATACGGCGGCTGACGCCGCGCGCACGCCCGCTGCCGGGCCGGGAGTCTTCCGGTCCGGCAGCGCCGCCTGCGCGCCACTCCTTTCCGGCCGAAAGTGTTTTTGCCCTGGCGCAAGGCGTCACATGGCGCTTGTATCCACTGTTGTGCATCGCGGTAGAGTGCCCGGCGGCATTCGGGGCGACCATCGGTGGCGAGCGTGGTGATGACGAGCAACGTCCTGCAAAACAAGACCTTCGACGAACTCGCCATCGGCGACGCCGCATCGGTGACGCGCACCGTCAGCGAGGACGACATCAAGCTGTTCGCCGCCGTCTCCGGCGATGTGAACCCCGCCCATCTCGACGCCGCATATGCCGCCACCGACATGTTCGGCCATGTGGTCATCCACGGCATGTGGACCGGCGCGCTGATCTCCAGCATCCTCGGCACCGAGCTGCCGGGACCGGGCACCATCTATCTCGACCAGAACCTGCATTTCCGCCGTCCCGTCGCCCCCGGCGACACCATCACCGGCACGGTGACGGTCACCGAGAAGCGGCCCGACAAGAAGATCGTGATCTTCGACACGCGCTGCACCAACCAGGCCGGCGTCGAAGTGCTGACCGGCACGGCGACGGTGATCGCGCCCAGCGAGAAGCTCCGGCTGCCGCGCATGGCGGTGCCCGAGGTGGCGCTGCGCCCGCACAGCCGCTACGAGCAGTTCATCGCCGAGGCCCGCGCTTTGCCCACCATGGTGGTGGGCGTGGTGCATCCCTGCAACGCGGAGGCCATCCAGGCGGCCATCGAGGCCCGCGACGAGGGCCTGATCGAGCCGGTCCTGATCGGCCCGGAGCGCAAGATCCGCGATGCGGCGGAAAAAGCCGGAGTGTCGCTGGCCGGGCTGCGCATCGAGCCGGCCGAGCACAGCCATGCTTCCGCCGCGCGCGGCGTGGAACTGGCCACCAGCGGCCGGGTGACGGCGCTGATGAAGGGCAGCCTGCATACCGACGAACTGCTGGGCGCGGTGGTGGGCTCGGGCTCCGGCCTGCGCACCGAGCGGCGCATCAGCCACGTCTATGCCCTCGACGTGCCGACCTATCCGAAATCCCTGCTGGTGACGGACGCGGCCATCAACATCGCCCCCACCCTCGCCCAGAAGCGCGACATCTGCCAGAACGCCATCGACCTGCTGCACCGCCTGGGCGTCGCCGAGCCGCTGGTCGCGGTGCTGGCGGCGGTGGAGACGGTGAATGCCGACATGCCGGCGACGCTGGATGCCGCCGCGCTCAGCGTCATGGCCCGGCGCGGCCAGATCACCGGCGCCAAGGTGGACGGGCCGCTGGCCTTCGACAACGCCGTCAGCTTCGCCGCCGCCCGCATCAAGGAGATCGTCTCCCCCGTCGCCGGCCAGGCGGACATCCTGCTGGTGCCGAATCTTGAGGCGGGCAACCTGCTGGCCAAGCAGATGATCTATCTGGCGGGCGCGGATGCCGCCGGCCTCGTGCTCGGCGCGCGGGTGCCGATCATCCTCACCAGCCGGGCGGATTCGCTGCGGGTGCGGCTGGCCTCGGTGGCGCTCGCCAAGCTGTCCATCGCCGGCGGCGCCGCCGTGGCGGTGCCGGCATGAGCGGCCACATCCTGCTCACCTTCAATCCCGGCTCCTCCACCATCAAGCTCGGCCTGTTCTCGGCCGATGCGGATGCGGTGCGGCGGATCGGCAAGGGCGTCATCGACCTCAGGCACCGGCCGCTGGTGCTGAACATCGTCGAGGGCAGCAAGAATGCCGAGATCCCGCTGAAGGCCACCGTCACCGAGGACCTGCACGAGGTCATCGAGGAGACGCTGAGCTGGCTCGCCCACCATTTCGAGGTGAGCGAGCTGACCGCCGTCGGCCACCGCGTGGTGCATGGCGGCGATCATTTCGCCGAGCCGGTGCGCATCACCCCGGAGGTGGCCACGGCCATCGCCGACCTGGTGCCGCTGGCGCCGCTGCACCAGCCGCACAGCGTCCGGCTGATCGCGGCCATCAATGCCCTGCGCCCCCACCTGCCGCAGGTGGCCTCGTTCGATACCGCCTTCCACCGCACCCAGGCTGACCTGGTGCGCCGCTTCGCCTTGCCGCGCGACCTGTTCGACGCCGGCGTCAAGCGCTACGGCTTCCACGGCCTGTCCTACAAATACATCGCCTCCGCTTTGCCCGGCATCGCGCCGGAGGCGGCGAAAGGCCGGGTGGTCGCGGCCCATCTCGGCAGCGGCGCCAGCCTGTGCGCGCTGAAGGGCGGCCTCAGCGCCGACACCAGCATGGGCTTCTCCACCCTCGACGGCATTCCCATGGCGACGCGCTGCGGCGCGCTCGATCCGGGGGTGCTGCTGCACCTCCAGGGGCAGATGGGCCTGCCGCTCGGCGAGGTGGAGGACATGCTCTACCACCGCTCCGGCCTGCTCGGCCTGTCCGGCCTCAGCGCCGACAGCCGCGATCTTCTCGCCAGCGCGGCGCCGGAAGCCCGCGAGGCGCTGGACATCTTCGCCTTCCGCATCGCCCGCGAGGTCGCGGCCTTGGCCACCAGCATCGGCGGCCTCGACGCCGTGGTGTTCACCGCCGGCATCGGCGAGCACCAGCCCCGCGTCCGCGCCGCCGTCTGCGCGCACCTGGCCTGGCTGGGCGTCGCGCTCGACGACGCGGCCAATGCCGCCGACGCGCCGCGCATCAGCACGCCGGACAGCCGGGTCGGCGTGTTCGTCCTGCCCACCGACGAGGAACAGGTGATCGCCGACGAGACCTTCGGCGTCCTTCACAGCGCGGAGCAGGGCTGATGAACGCGGTGGTCAATCTCAAGGGAAAGCGCGGCCTCGTCATCGGCATCGCCAATGACAGCTCCATCGCCTACGGCAGCGCGAAAATGCTGCGGCAGGCCGGCGCCGAACTCGCCGTCACCTATCTGAACGCCAAGGCGGACCCCTATGTCCGTCCCCTGGCGGAAGCCCTGGACGCCAGCATCATCGTGCCCTGCGACGTGCGGGTGCCGGGCGAGCTGGAGGCGGTGTTCGAGACCATCGCCGCGCAATGGGGCACGCTGGACTTCGTGTTCCACTCCATCGCCTTCGCCCCGCGCGACGACCTGCACGCCAAGCTCATCGACTGCTCGGCGGAGGGCTTCGCCCAGGCCATGGACGTGTCCTGCCATTCCTTCGTCCGGGTGGCGAAGCTCGCCGCCCCGCTGATGACGACGGGCGGCAGCCTGCAGACGGTCAGCTTCTACGGCGCCGACCGGGTGGTGGAGCACTACAATCTCATGGGGCCGGTGAAGGCGGCGCTGGAGGCGGTGGTGCGCTATCTGGCGGTGGACCTCGCGCCGCAGGGCATCCGTGTTCACGCCCTCTCCGCCGGGCCGGTGAAGACGCGGGCGGCCTCGGGCATCGACCGCTTCGACGAATTGCTCGACCGGGTGCGCGAGCGCACCCCGGCCCACCAGCTTCTTACCGTGGAGGAGGTCGGCCGCGTGGCCGCCATGCTGGCGAGCGAGGCGGGCGCCCCGCTCACCGGCTCCGTGGTCTATGCCGACCACGGCTTCCACATCGTCGCCTGAGGTCTGCGCTCAGGCCGCGGTGCGGTCGAAGATGCTGGCGCCGCGATCGGCGCTGCCCACGGCGGCCCGCAGGGGGGCGAACAACTCGCGGCCGACGCCCACATGCGAGGCGGACAGGTCCTGCTGCGCCAGCGGCCGGGCCGCCCATTCGTCCGGGTCCACCAGCACGGTGAGATGGCCGTTCACGCCGTCGACCCGGATCCTGTCGCCGTCGCGGATCTTGGCGATGGCCCCGCCGTTGGCGGCCTCCGGGGTCACATGGATGGCCGAGGGCACCTTGCCCGAGGCGCCGGACATGCGCCCGTCGGTGACGAGGGCCACCTTCTGCCCGCGATCCTGCAACACGCCCAGCGGCGGCATCAGCTTGTGCAACTCGGGCATGCCGTTGGCCTTCGGCCCCTGGAAGCGCACCACGGCGACGAAATCGCCGGTCAGGCTGCCGGCCTTGAAGGCGGCCTGCAAGGCTTCCTGGGAATGGAACACCCGCGCTGGCGCCTCGATGATGTGGCGCTCGGGCGCCACCGCCGAGGTCTTGCTCACCGCCCGGCCGAGGTTGCCGTCCAGCACCTTGAGCCCGCCGGTGGCCTGGAACGGCCGGGCGGCCGAGCGCAGCAGCGCCTCGTCGCCGGAGGCCTCCGGCCCGTCGCGCCAGGCGAGGTTGCCCGCCCCGTCGAGCATCGGCTCGGCGGTGTAGCCGGAAAGGCCGGTGCCCCACACCGTCTCCACGTCCTCATGCAGCAGGCCGGCGCCGAGCAGTTCGCGGATCACGAAGGACATGCCGCCGGCGGCATGGAAATGGTTCACGTCGGCCTTGCCGTTGGGATAGACGCGGGCGAGCAGCGGCACCACCTCGGCGAGATCGGAGAAATCGTCCCAGGTCAGCGTGATGCCCGCCGCCGCCGCCATGGCGACGAGGTGCAGCGTGTGGTTGGTGGAGCCGCCGGTGGCGTGCAGGCCGACCACGCCGTTGACGAACGCCTTCTCGTCCAGCATGCGGCCGATGGGGGTGTAGTGGTTGCCCAGCGCGCTGATGGCCAGGGCCCGCTTGGCGCCCTCGCGGGTCAGGGCATCGCGCAGCGGCGTGTTGGGATTGACGAAGGAGGCGCCGGGCAGGTGCACGCCCATGATCTCCATCATCATCTGGTTGGTGTTGGCGGTGCCGTAGAAGGTGCAGGTGCCGGGGCCGTGGTAGGACTGGGACTCCGCTTCCAGCAGCGCGTCGCGCGTCACCTTGCCCTCGGCGAAGAGCTGGCGGATGCGGGTCTTCTCGTCATTGGGCAGGCCCGAGGTCATGGGACCGCCGGGCAGGAACACCGCCGGCAGATGGCCGAAGGACAAGGCGCCGATGACGAGGCCGGGCACGATCTTGTCGCAGATGCCGAGGAAAACGGCGGCGTCGAAGGTCTGGTGCGACAAGGCGACGGCGGTGGAAAGCGCGATCACCTCGCGGGAGAACAGCGACAGCTCCATGCCCGCCTCGCCCTGGGTGACGCCGTCGCACATGGCGGGCACGCCGCCCGCCACCTGGGCGACGCCGCCGGCGTCGCGGGCCGCGGCGCGGATCAGGTCGGGGAAGCGCTCATAGGGCTGGTGGGCGCTCAGCATGTCGTTATAGGCGGTGACGATGGCGAGGTTCCCGCCCTCCCCCGCGCGCAGTTCCAGCTTGTCGCCGGGGCCGCAGGCGGCAAAGCCGTGCGCCTGGTTGGCGCAGCCGAGCGCCCGGCGCCGGGGACCGGCCTCGCCGGCCGCCGCGATCAGGTCGAGATAGCGCCGGCGCGCGCCTTCGCTGCGCCGCGCGATGCGCGCCGTGACCTCGCCGACGCGGGCATTGAGTGTGGCTTGGATGGCCATGGGGGTGCCTCCTGGCTGATGCGTTCGCCGGACCCTACCCCCCGCCGCGCGGCCGGGCCAGAGCCCGCGCCGCACCGATTGAAACGATTTGAGGCGGCCGCCCGTTCCCGCCTGCGCGCACCATCGCCGCCGCGCTATTCGGCGGCGGCCGAATGCACCGTCACCGGCTCGGCCGCCGCCGGGGCGGGCTTGCCCTCCCCGGTGCGCCAGCGGCCGATGGCGCGGCTGAGCCGGCCCATGGCGAGATACACCACCGGCGTGGTGTAAAGCGTCAGCATCTGGCTGACGATCAGCCCGCCGACGATGGCGTAGCCGAGCGGCTGGCGCAGCTCCGAGCCGGTGCCGGAGCCGAGCATCAAGGGCACGCCGCCGAGCAGCGCGGCCATGGTGGTCATCATGATCGGGCGGAAGCGGGTGAGGCAGGCCTCGTAGATGGACTGCTCCGGCGCCATGCCCTCCTCGCGCTCCCGCTGGAGCGCGAAGTCGATCATCATGATGGCGTTCTTCTTCACGATGCCGATCAGCAGCAGGATGCCGATCAGCGCGATGACGCTGAGGTCGTAGCCCGCCACATAGAGGATCAGCAGCGCCCCGAGCCCCGCCGACGGCAGGGTCGAGAGGATGGTCAGCGGGTGGATGAAGCTCTCGTAGAGGATGCCGAGGATGATGTAGACGGCGATGATCGCCGCCAGGATGAGATAGGGCTGGGTGCGCAGGGAATCCTGGAACGCCTGCGCCGTGCCCTGGAAGGTGCCGATGAGGGTGATGGGCTTGCCCATCTCCAGCTCCGCCTTCTGGATCGCCACCACCGCCTGCCCGAGGGCGATGCCCGGCGACAGGTTGAAGCTCAGCGTCACCGCCGGGAACTGGCCCTGGTGGCTGATGGAGAGGTAGGCGGTCTTCGAGGTGTCCACCTTCACGAAGGCGGACAGCGGGATCATCTCGCCGGTGCGCGGCGACTTCACATAGATCTTGTCCAGCGCGGTGGCGTCCTGCTGGAGCTTGGGATCCACCTCCAGCACCACGTGATATTGCGACAGCTGGGTGAAGTATTGCGCCACCTGGCGCTGGCCGAAGGCGTCGTACAGCGTGTCGTCGATCACCTGCGGCTGGATGCCGAAGCGGGCGGCGGTGTCGCGGTCGATGGTCAGCGACACGGTGGGCGCGCTGGTCTGCTGGTCGGTGGCCACGTCCTGGAGCTCGGGCAGCGCCTTGAGCTTGGCCAGGATGCGCGGCGCCCAGCTGTTCAGCTCGGCGAGGTTGGCGTCCTGCAAGGTGTATTGATACTGCGTGCGGGAGGCGCGGCCGCCCACGTTGATGTCCTGCGCCGCCTGGAGGAACAGGTTGACGCCGGTGACCTTGGCCGTCTGCGGCCGCAGCCGGTTGATGATCTGCGTGGCGCTGGCGGCGCGCTCGTCGCGCGGCTTGAGGTTGATCCACATGCGCCCGGTGTTCACCGTCTGCGAGCCGCCGGTGGCGCCCACCGCCGCCGAGACGCTCTCCACGTCCGGGTCCTTGGCGACGATGGCCATCAGCGCCTGCTGCTTCTGCGACATGGCGGCGAACGAGATGTCCTGCGCCGCCTCGGTGAAGCCGGTGATGAAGCCGGTGTCCTGCTGCGGGAAGAAGCCCTTGGGGATCAGCGCATAGAGCGTGCCGGTGGCGGCGATGGTGAGGAACAGGACGCACAGCGTCACGGTCTGGTGGCGCAGCACCCATTTCAGACCGGTGTCATAGGCATGCAGCATGCCGTCGAAGAAGCGCTCGGCGGCCATGTAGGCGCGGCCGTGCTTCACCCCGTGCTCGTTCTTGAGGAACAGCGAGCACATCATCGGCGTCAGCGTCAGCGACACCACCACCGAAACCAGGATGGTGATGGTGACGGTGACCGCGAACTCGCGCAGCAGGCGGCCGACGATGCCGCCCATCAGCAGCACCGGGATGAACACCGCGATCAGCGACACGCTGATGGAGATGATGGTGAAGCCGATCTCGCCCGCGCCCTTGATGGCCGCGTCCATGGGCGAGAGGCCCTCCTCGATGTGGCGGTAGATGTTCTCCAGCATGACGATGGCGTCGTCGACCACGAAGCCCACCGCGATGGTAAGGCCCATCAGCGAGAGATTGTCCAGGCTGTAGCCCAGCAGGTACATCACCGCGAAGGTGCCGATCAGCGCCATGGGCACGGTGATGCTGGGGATGACGGTGGCCCAGACGTTGCGCAGGAAGGCGAAGATCACCGCCACCACGAGGGCGATGGTGAGCAGCATGGTGAGCTGCACGTCGTCCACCGAGGCGCGGATGGTCTGGGTGCGGTCGGTGATGAGGTCGACATTGATGCCCGGCGGCAGCGAGGCTTCCAGGCGCGGGATCATCGCCCGCACCCGGTCCACCGTCTCGATCACATTGGCGCCGGGCTGCTTGAAGACGATCAGCTGGATGCCGCGCTTGCCCCTCTGCCAGGACGCGAGGCGCTGGTTCTCCGGCCCGTCCACGGCGGCGCCGATATCGCGGATGCGGACCGGCGCGCCGTTCTTGTAGGAGATGATGACGTCGTTCCACGGCTGCGAGGCCAGCAACTGGTCGTCCGCATAGATGGTGAAGCTCTGCGTCGGGCCGTCGAAGCTGCCCTTGGGCGAATCCACCGTGGCGCTGGCCAGCACCGTGCGCACGTCCTCCAGGCTCATGCCCAGCGCCGCGAGCTTGGCCGGGTCCACCTGCACCCGCACCGCCGGCTTCTGCTCGCCGGTGATCGCCACCTGGGCGATGCCGGGGATCTGGCTGATCTGCTGCGCCAGGATGGTGTCGGCCAGATCATCCAGCTTGATCAGCGGATAGAGGTCCGACTGCACGGCGATGATGAGGATGGGCGAATCCGCCGGATTGACCTTACGGAAGGTCGGCGGACTGGGGAGGTTCTTGGGCAATTGGCCCGAGGCGGCGGTGATGGCCGACTGCACGTCCTGCGCCGCCGCGTCGATGTTGCGGTTGAGGTCGAACTGGATGGTGATGGAGACGACGCCGAGCGCGCTCGACGAGGTCATCTGCGTCACGCCGGCGATCTGGCTGAACTGGCGCTCCAGGGGCGTCGCCACCGAGGAGGCCATGGTCTCCGGGCTGGCGCCGGGCAGGCTGGCGGACACCTGGATGGTGGGAAAGTCCACCTGCGGCAGCGGCGCCACCGGCAGCAGCGGATAGGCCACCGCGCCGATCAGCACCATGGCCACCATCAGCAGCGTGGTGGCGATGGGGCGGCGGATGAAGGGGGTGGAGATGCTCATGCCCGCTTCTCGCCATTCTCGGCGGTGGTCGCGGCGGGCGGGACCGCCGGCGGCGGCGCGCCCGGCGTCAGGGAGACGCGGGCGCCGGGGGTGAGCCGGAGCTGGCCGTCCACCACCACCTGCTCGCCGCTCTTCAGGCCGCTGGCGATCACGGTGCTCGGCCCGAGCGCCGAGGCCACGGTGACGGTGCGCTTCTCCACCGTATTGTCCGGCTTCACCACATAGACGTACAGGCTGTCCGGCCCGCGCTGCACCACCTGGGACGGCACGGTGACGGCGTCGTGCAGCGTGTCCACCAGCACCTTCACGTTCACGAACGCGCCGGGCCAGAGCTTCTCGTCGTCATTGGGAAACGTCGCCTTGATGCGCAGCGTGCCGGTGTCGGTGTTGATCTGGTTGTCGATCAATTCGACCTTGCCCTCGCCCAGCCGGGTCACGCCGTCGCGCCGGAACGCCAGCACCGGCACCGGGCCGCGGGCCATGGCGGCGATCACGTCGTCCAGGCGGTCCTGCGGCAAAGCGAAGATCACCGAGACCGGCTTCAGCTGGGTGATGACCACCAGCCCGGTGGTGTCGGTGGCGTGGACGATGTTGCCCTGGTCCACCTGCCGCACGCCGGTGCGCCCGGAAATGGGGGCGCGGATCGTGGTGTAGCCGAGCTGCACCTCGGCATTGTCGATGGAGGCCTGGTCGCCCTGCACCGCCGCCTCATACTGCGCCACCAGCGCCTTCTGGGTGTCGAGGGTTTGCCGCGAGACGGCGTTCTTTTCCACCAGCGTGGTGTAGCGGTCCTGGTCCATCCTGGCGTTGGCGAGCTGGGCCTCGTCCTTGGCCTTGGCCGCCTTGGCCTGGGCGAGCGTCGCCTGATAGGTGCGCGGGTCGATCTGGGCGATGACGTCGCCGGCCTTGACCTCCTGCCCCTCGGTGAACAGCACCTTCTGCAACTCGCCGTCCACCCGCACCTTCACGGTGACGGAATTGAACGCCTGCACCGCGCCGATGCCGTTGGCATAGACCGGCACGTCCTGCACGCCGGCCGGGGCGGCCACCACCGGGATCGGTACGCTGGGGGCCTTGGCACTTGCCGCCGGCGTGGGGGCCGCGACGCCGAACCGCCACGCCAGACCGCCTGCCACCACGACCACCGCGGCCAGAACCCATAAAAAACGGCGCATACCGATCGACCCCGGAAGAGGAACCCACCCGTTCAACACCCGCGCGCGCGAAACCCTGCGCGGCCTGCGGCAGGTTCACGCATCCGTGATCACCTTCCCCAGCGCAGGGTTTCCGCCCGAGCCGGGTTAAAGGGGGTGCGGAAGGTCGAGAGGCCGATCCGCCAAAGAGCCGCCCACGTGGCGAAAATGAACCGGGGCGGACCGACGGGATTGAGGAGGAATGCGCCATGGTGCCATTCTGCGACCAGATGTGGCGTCGAGTTTGCGGATGCGAGAGCCAAGCGACGAAGATCTCATGGCGCGCATCGCGGACGGCAACGAGGCGGCGTTCCGCATGCTGTGCGATCGGCACGCCGCCCGCGCGGCCGCCCTCGCGCGGCGCTATCTCGGCAGCGATGCCGACGCCGAGGAGGTGGCCCAGGAAGCCTTCCTGCGGGTTTGGCGCGCGGCGCCCCGCTGGCAGCCCACGGCCAGCTTCCGCACCTGGTTCCACCGCATCGTCGTCAATCTCTGCCTCAACCACCGCCGCCGTGTGCCCCATGCCGCGCTCGACGAGGCGGGTGATCCGGCCGACCCCGGGCCCGACGCCGAAGCCGAACTGGTGGCGCGGCACGAGCGCGCCCGGCTCACGGCGGCCATCACCGCCTTGCCCGACCGGCAGCGCGCCGTGGTGCTGCTCACCTATTGGGAAGGACTGTCCAACAGCCGCGCCGCCGAGGTGCTGGGCACCACGGTGGGCGGGGTCGAGACCCTGCTGGTCCGCGCCCGCAAGGCCCTGCGGGCCCGCCTCGCGCCTCCGGCAGATGGGAGCTAGATCATGACCCTTTCACCCCGCTCCGGCCGCCCGCTGTCCCTGGCGAAACTGGAACATGCGCTGGCCTTGCACGGGCCGGACCTGGCCGACTGGCCGGCGGACCTGCGCGCGAGCGCCGAGCTGACCCTGGCGCGGGACACGGCGGCGCGGGCGCTGCTCGCCGACGCCGAGCGCACCGAGGCGCTGCTCCGCCGGCACCTGACCGGGGCGCTGACGCGCGAGGACGAGGCGTTCGGCCGCCGGGTGGCGGCGCGCCTCGCGACCCTTCCCCTGCCCGCGCAGGACCGCTCCTGGGCGCAGCGGATCGAAAGCTGGCTCGCGGCGGCGGAACTGCGCCCGGCCTGGCCCGGCGTCGCGGCCTTCGCCGCCATGGCGCTGCTCGGCTTCATCATGGGCTCGCATGTGGTGGACGCAGGCTTTTCCTACCGGCCGACGGTGCCCGCCGTGGCCGTGGCGGATGTCAGCGCCATCATGTTCGAACCCGATCCGATCGCGGAGAACGGCCTATGAGCGAGATGTCCCGGCCCAGCGGGCGGCGGGCGCCGTGGCGCCTGCTGCTCGTCGTGTCCCTGGCCTTGAACCTGTTCTTCCTCGGCGCCGCCGTCGCCCTGGTGATCCACAAGTCCGGCCGGCCCGGCCCCATGTCCGCCGAACGGAACCCCGCCGACCGCAGCCCGGCCGCGCGCATCGACCGCCTTGCCGCAACTTTGCCGCCACAGGATGCCAAGGAGGTCCAGGCCCAGTTCACGGCGGTGGAAGCCACCGTCGAGGCGGGCCGGCGTGCGTCCCGCGAGGCGCAGGAGGCGGTGCGCCGGGCGCTGAAGGCCGAGCCCTTCGACCCCGCCGCCGCCGATACGGCCCTGAACGCCCTGCGCGATGCCCGCAGGTCGATCTGGGCCGCCCTGCACGGCGCGGTGATGAAGGCGGCGGTCAACATGAGCCCGGAAGGCCGGGCGCGGCTCGCGGATTGGATTCCGCCGGATGATCCGGTGCGTCCGAAACCCGCGTCGCGCTGACGGCCAACCGAACCATCGTTCAATCAGGTACATCCCATGAATGACCCTCGCCCCCTCCGGGATTTGCAGGGAGAGCCGATTACCCTAGGGGAAGAAAAGCCGCCCCGCCGGCGCTTTCCATGGTCCGCGCTGATCTGCGCCGCGCTCATCGCCCTGGTGGCGGCGGGCTGGTGGATCCGCCCGCAGGAGGCAACCCCGCCGGGCGGCCGGCGGGCCTTCACCGGCCCGGTGCCGGTGGCCACCGCCACGGCCATCTCCGGCAGCCTGCCGGTGACGCTGACCGCGCTCGGCACGGTGACGCCGCTGACCACGGTGACGGTGCGCACCCAGATCTCCGGCCGCCTGACCAAGATCTTCTTCAAGGAAGGCCAGGACGTCAAAGCCGGCGATCCCCTGGCCGAGGTGGACCCGCGCCCCTACGAGGCCGCGCTCAAGCAGGCGCAGGGCCAGTTGGCGCGCGACCAGGCGCAATTGCGCAATGCCGAGCTGGACCTCACCCGCTTCAAGACGCTGGTGTTGAAGAATGCCGCCTCGCAGCAGTCGGTGGATACGCAGGACGCCCTGGTGCAGCAATATCAGGGCACGGTGGAGATGGACCAGGCGCAGGTGCGCACCGCCGAGCTGAACCTGGAATATTGCCACATCGTCGCCCCGGTCTCCGGCCGCCTCGGCATCCGCCTCGTGGACGTGGGCAACTATGTCCAGGGCGGCGACAGCACCGGCCTCGTGGTCATCGCCCAGCTGCGGCCGATCACCGTGGTGTTCTCCCTGCCGGAGGACGTGGTGCCCGCCGTCATGCGCCGCATGAGCGGCGGGGCCGAGCTTCCGGTCACCGTCTATGACCGCAACCGCCGGGCCAAGATCGCCACCGGCAAGCTCACCACCGTCGACAATCAGGTGGACGTGACCACCGGCACGGTGAAGCTGAAGGCCGAGTTCGACAATGAGGACGGCAGCCTGTTCCCCAACCAGTTCGTCAACGTGGACCTCTTGGTGAACACGCTGGACAGCATCGTGGTGATCCCCACCGCCGCCGTGCAGCGCGGCGCGCCGGGCACCTATGTCTATCTGGTCGGGCCGGACAATACGGTCACCGTCCGCAAGGTGACGCTCGGCCCGTCGGCCGGGGACAAGGTGGCAGTGAACGCGGGCCTTGCCGCCGGCGACAAGGTGGTGGTGGACGGCGCCGACAAGCTGCGCGAAGGCTCCAAGATCAGCGAGCCCGACGCGCCGGGCGCCCAGCCGCCGGCCGCCCGGCCGGCGCGCGACGGCGCGGGTGCGGCCGCGCCCCGCCGCCCGCAGGCGAGCGCGCCGTGAACATCTCCCGCCCCTTCATCGAGCGCCCGGTCGCCACATCGCTGCTGATGGCGGCGCTGCTGCTGGTGGGCATCGTGGCGTTCCGCTTCCTGCCGCTCTCGGCGCTGCCGGAGGTGGACTATCCGACCATCGCGGTGCGCACCTTCTATCCCGGCGCCAGCCCCGAGGTGATGACCTCGGCGGTGACCGCGCCGCTGGAGCGCCAGCTCGGGCAGATGCCGAATCTCAAGCAGATGAGCTCGGTGTCCTCGGCGGGGGCCTCCATCATCACCCTCCAGTTCGGCCTCGACCTGACGCTGGACGTGGCCGAGCAGGAAGTGCAGGCGGCGATCAACGCCGCCGGCAACCTCTTGCCCAGCGATCTGCCCGCCCCGCCCATCTATGCCAAGGTCAATCCCGCCGACGCGCCGATCCTGACGCTGGCGGTGACCTCCAAGACGCTGAGCCTGTCGGCGCTGGAGGATCTGGCCGACACCCGCGTCGCGCAGAAGCTGTCGCAGGTGCAGGGCGTCGGCCTCGTCAGCGTCGGCGGCGGGCAGCGGCCGGCGGTGCGCATCCGCGCCAACCTTCCGGCGCTGGCCGCCTATGGCCTCAATATCGACGACCTGCGCTCGACCATCTCCAACGCCAACGTCAACACGCCGAAAGGCAGCTTCGACGGGCCGATGCGCGCCTACACGGTGAGCGCCAACGACCAGATCAAGGACCCGGCGATCTATCGCGACCTCGTGGTGGCCTATCGCAAAGGCGCGCCGGTGCGGCTCGGGCAGGTGGCCGAGGTGGTGGACGGGGCGGAGAACGAGAAGCTCGCCGCCTGGATGGACACCACGCCGGCCATCATCCTCAACGTCCAGCGCCAGCCAGGGGCCAACGTCATCGCGGTGGCCAACGAGGTGAAGGCGCTGCTGCCGGAGCTGACCTCCAACCTGCCGGCGGCGGTGCAGGTGCAGGTGCTGATCGACCGCACCACCACCATCCGCGCCTCGGTGCTGGATACCGAATTCGAGCTGGTGTTCGCCGTCGGCCTCGTGGTGCTGGTGATCTTCCTGTTCCTGCGCAACGTGCCGGCCACGGTCATCCCCAGCCTGTCGGTGCCTTTGTCCATCGTCGGCACCTTCGCGGTGATGTATCTGGCCGGCTTCAGCCTCAACAACCTCTCGCTCATGGCGCTGACCATCGCCACCGGCTTCGTGGTGGACGACGCCATCGTCATGATCGAGAACATCTCGCGCTACGTGGAAGAGGGCATGAAGCCCTATGAGGCGGCGCTGAAGGGCTCCGAGCAGATCGGCTTCACCATCGTCTCGCTCACCGTCTCGCTGATCGCGGTGCTCATTCCCCTGCTGTTCATGGCCGACGTGGTGGGGCGCCTGTTCCGCGAGTTCGCCATCACGCTGGCCGTCACCATCCTGATCTCGGCCGTGGTGTCGTTGACGCTGGTGCCCATGCTGTGCGCCCGCCTCCTGAAGCCGCACGCGCCGGCGCAGGCGGAGCGCAAGCCGGGCTGGTTCGACCGGCTGGTGGCGTTCTACGGGCGCATGCTCACCGTGGTGCTGCGCCATCAGGCGGCGACCCTGATGATCGCAATCGCCACCCTGGCGCTCACCGCCGCGCTCTATGTGGGCATCCCCAAGGGCTTCTTCCCGGTGCAGGACACCAGCCTGATCCAGGGCGTGACGGAGGCCTCGCAGTCCATCTCCTTCTCCGCCATGTCCGAGCGCCAGCAGGCGCTGGTGTCGCAGATCCTGAAGGACCCGGACGTGGTCTCCGTCACCTCCTTCGTCGGCTCGGACGGCACCAACGCCACCTTGAACAGCGGCCGGCTCCAGATCGCGCTCAAGCCGCGCGACGATCGCGCCTCCGGCGTGCTGGAGATCATCCGCCGCCTCAACGACCAGGCCGCAGCGGTGCGCGGCATCGCGCTCTACATGCAGCCGGTGCAGGACCTCACCGTGGACGCCACCGTGGGGCGCGGCCAGTACCAATTCGTGCTGTCCGACACCGACGCCGGCGAACTGGCGAAATGGGTGCCGCGCCTGGTGGACGCGCTCGCCGCCCGGCCGGAGCTGGCGGACGTGTCCAGCAACCTCCTGGACAAGGGCCTCGCGGTGGACATCACCCTCGACCGCGACACCGCCGCCCGCTTCGGCATCACCACCGCCACGGTGGACAATGCGCTGTACGACAGTTTCGGCCAGCGCATCATCTCCACCATCTTCACCCAGACCAACCAGTACCGGGTGATCCTGGAGGCGGACCCGGCACTCCAGGCCAGCCTGAAGTCGCTGGAGCAGGTCTATGTGCCCGCCTCCGGCGGCGGGCAGGTGCCGCTCTCCGCCATCGCCACCATCACCGAGCGCACCGCGCCGCTCCAGGTGAGCCACCTCAGCCAGTTCCCGGCCATCACCTTATCGTTCAACCTCGCTCCCGGCGTGGCGCTGGGCGACGCCGTGCAGGCGGTCGAGCAGGTGGAGGCCGAGATCGGCCTGCCGCGCAGCATCACCACCTCGTTCCAGGGCGCGGCGCTGGCCTTCCAGGGGGCGCTGTCGAACCAATTGCTGCTGATCCTGGCGGCGCTGGTCACGGTCTATGTGGTGCTGGGCGTGCTCTATGAGAGCTACATCCACCCCATCACCATCCTCTCCACTTTGCCCTCCGCCAGCGTCGGCGCGCTGCTGGCGCTGCTCGGCACCGGCAACGAGCTCGACATCATCGGCATCATCGGCATCATCCTGCTGATCGGCATCGTGAAGAAGAACGCGATCATGATGATCGACTTCGCGCTGGACGCGGAGCGCACCCAGGGCCTCAGCCCGCGCGACGCCATCTACCAGGCCTGCCTGCTGCGCTTCCGGCCGATCCTGATGACCACCATGGCCGCCATCCTCGGCGCGGTGCCGCTGGTGCTGGGCGCCGGCGAGGGCTCGGAGCTGCGCGCCCCGCTCGGCATCGCCATCATCGGCGGACTGGTGGCAAGCCAGATCCTGACCCTGTTTACCACGCCGGTGATCTACTTGGCCTTCGACGGCCTCGCCAAGCGGATCGCCCGCTGGAGCGGCCTCAAGCCCGGCCAGGCGCTGCGGTGAACATCTCGGCGCCCTTCATCCGCCGCTCGGTGGCCACCACGCTGCTGACCATGGGCCTCGCGCTCGCCGGGGCGCTGGCCTTCTTCAAGCTGCCGGTGGCGCCGCTGCCGCAGGTGGACATCCCGACCATCATGGTCACCGCCTCCATGCCCGGCGCCAGCCCGGACACCATGGCGGCCACCGTGGCCACCCCGCTGGAGCGCCACCTCGGGCAGATCGCCGACGTCAGCGAGATCACCTCCAGCTCGACGCTGGGCCAGACCCGCATCACCCTGCAATTCGGCCTCAGCCGCGACATCGACGGCGCGGCGCGCGACGTGCAGGCGGCGATCAACGCGGCACGGGCGGACCTGCCGGTGGCGCTGCGCAGCAATCCCACCTATCGCAAGGTGAACCCGGCCGACGCGCCGATCATGGTGCTGGCGCTGACCTCCGACACGCTGAGCCGGGGCCAGCTCTATGACAGCGCCGCCACCGTGCTCCAGCAGAAGCTCTCCCAGGTGAAGGGCATCGGCCAGGTGACCATCGGCGGCTCCTCGCTGCCGGCGGTGCGGGTGGAGATCAACCCGCACGCTTTGTCGCAATACGGCATCGGCCTGGAGGACGTGCGCGCCGCGCTCGCCGCCGCCAACGCCAACGCCCCCAAGGGCGCCATCGAGGCGGGCGAGCAGCGCTGGCAGATCTACACCAACGACCAGGCCAAGGAGGCGGCGGCCTATCGCTCGCTGGTCATCGCCTATCGCAACAAGGCCCCGGTGCGCCTGTCCGACGTGGCGAACGTGGAGGATTCGGTCGAGAACCTGCGCAACGAGGGCCTGTCCGACGGCCGCCCCTCGGTGCTGATCCTGTTGTCGCGCGAGCCCGGCGCCAACATCATCGAGACCGTGGACCGGGTGAAGGACCTGCTGCCGGAGCTCAAGGCCTCGGTCCCCGCCGACATCGACATCACCCTCGCCCAGGACCGCACCGCCACCATCCGCGCCTCGGTGCGGGACGTGGAGCACGCCCTCGTCATCGCCGTGGTGCTGGTGGTGGTGGTGGTGTTCGCCTTCCTGCGCGACGCGCGGGCCGCGCTCATTCCGTGCGTCGCCGTGCCGGTGTCGCTGCTGGGCAGCTTCGCGGCCATGTACCTGCTCGGCTACAGCCTGGACAACTTCTCCCTCATGGCGCTGACCATCGCCACCGGCTTCGTGGTGGACGACGCCATCGTGGTGCTGGAGAACGTGACCCGCCACATGGAGGCGGGCAAGTCGCGCATGGAGGCCGCCCTGATCGGCGCGCGCGAGGTCGGCTTCACCGTGCTGTCCATGACGCTGTCGCTGATCGCCGTCTTCATTCCCATGCTGCTCATGGGCGGCATCGTCGGGCGCTTCTTCCGCGAATTCTCCGTCACTTTGTCGGTGACCATCCTGGTCTCCCTGGCCGTGTCGCTGACCACCACGCCGATGATGTGCGCCTACCTGCTGCGCGAGCGGCGGGCGGAGCGCGCACCGGGCCGGCTGGCGCGGGCCTCGGAACGGGTGTTCGCCGGGGTGATGAAGGGCTACGCGGTCTCGCTCGACTGGGCGCTCCGGCATTCGCTCTTCATCCTGCTGCTGCTCGGTGGCATCGTCGCCCTCAACGTCCACCTGTTCACGGTGGTGCCGAAGGGCTTCTTCCCGCAGCAGGACACCGGCCAGATCGTCGGCGGCATCCAGGCCGACCAGAGCATCTCCTTCCAGCTCATGCGCCAGAAGCTCGCCCGCTTCGTCGCCATCATCAAGGCCGACCCGGCGGTGGCCAGCGTGGTGGGCTATACCGGCGGCGGCCAGACCAATTCCGGCTATGTCTTCGTGGCGCTTAAGCCGCTGGAGGAGCGCGACGCCAGCGCCGACCAGGTGATCGCCCGGCTGCGCGGCAAGCTCACCAGCGTGCCCGGCGCCACCCTGTTCCTCCAGGCCATGCAGGACGTGCGCGCCGGCGGGCGCCAGTCCAACGCGCAATACCAGTTCACGCTGCAAAGCGACGACCTGGAGACGCTGCGGCTGTGGACGCCCAGGATCACCGAGGCGCTCAAGCGCATTCCCGAGGTGGTGGACGTCAATTCCGACACCCAGGAAAAGGGCCTGGAGGTGGATCTCGACATCAACCGCGACACCGCCGCCAAGCTGGGGCTCACCATGAGCCAGATCAGCAACACGCTCTACGACGCCTTCGGCCAGCGGCAGGTGTCCACCATCTATGCGCCGCTGAACCAGTATCACGTCATCATGGAGGTGGCCCCGGCCTATTGGCAGGACCCGCGCACGCTGGACGACATCCGCATCTCCACCAGCGGCGCGGCGCTGGCCGGC
The DNA here is from genome assembly GCF_000473085.1 of Azorhizobium doebereinerae UFLA1-100. Lineage (GTDB taxonomy): Bacteria > Pseudomonadota > Alphaproteobacteria > Rhizobiales > Xanthobacteraceae > Azorhizobium > Azorhizobium doebereinerae. Next base: position 94,249 of record NZ_AXBA01000015.1, on the reverse strand, counting down.
AGCGCCTCCACCGCCGCCATCGCCAATGTCACCGGCGTGGCCGACACCACCACGGATGCGGTGCGCAACGCCAATACCAACCGCATCGCCAACACCACGCGCTCGGGCACCTCCACCGGGGCGGCGGTGAGCACGCGCTTTTCACCCTCCGTGCCGCTGTCCGCCTTCGCCAGCTTCGGGCCGGGCTCGACGCCGCTGGCGGTGAACCACCAGGGCCTGTTCGCCGCCACCACGCTGTCGTTCAACCTGCCGGAGGGCAAGACGCTGGGCGATGCGGTGGAGGCCATCCACCGCACCATGGCGGAGATCGGCGTGCCGTCCACCGTGCACGGCACCTTCCAGGGCACGGCGCGGCTGTTCCAGCAGTCGCTGTCCAGCCAGCCCATGCTGATCCTGCTGGCGCTCGCCACCGTCTATGTGGTGCTGGGCATCCTGTACGAGAGCTACATCCACCCCATCACCATCCTCTCCACTTTGCCCTCCGCCGGCATCGGCGCCATCCTGGCGCTGATCGTGTTCAAGACCGAGTTCAGCCTGATCGCCATGATCGGCGTGATCCTGCTGATCGGCATCGTGAAGAAGAACGCCATCATGATGGTGGACTTCGCGCTGGACGCGGAGCGCAACCGGGGCCTCGCCCCGCGCGAGGCGATCCGCGAGGCCTGCATGCAGCGCTTCCGGCCGATCCTCATGACCACGCTCGCCGCCATCTTCGGCGCGCTGCCGCTGGCGCTGGCCACCGGCACCGGGGCGGAGATGCGCCAGCCGCTGGGCATCTCCATCATCGGCGGCCTGCTGGTGAGCCAGGTGCTGACGCTCTATTCGACCCCGGTGGTCTATCTCTGGCTCGACCGCCTGCGCCGGCGCGACCGCCGCGCGCCCGCGCTGGCCCGGCTCATGGGCAGCTAGGGACCGCGCGGAAGGCGGGCGCGCGCGGCGCGCCCTTATGCGTGAAGGGGAAGCGATCTATAGTCGGGGCGCAGGCCGCGGTCTGAACACGGCTTCTTTTTCGCACAGCGAGGGCCTCCGCCATGCCGAACGGACCCGAAGACCGCCTCGACCGCCGCGACTTCATGATGGCGTCATTTGCGACGGTGGGCGCATCGGCGGCCCTGGTGGCCAATGCGGCGTCCGCCAACGCCCAGGCGGCCGCGACGCCTTCCGCCGGCCCGGCGGCGGGCGGATCGTCGGCGACGGTCTATACCGGCGACACGATTGAGGGGAAGAAGGTCGTCAGCGCCCTCGACGTCAACGACCTGGAGGCCGGGCGGAAGCACCTGCTGTATTTCCAGGGCGTGGAGATGCCCGGCGGGCAGCACTGGTACGTGTCCGTGACGGTCGCCAAGGGGGCACGGCCCGGCAAGCGCGTCGTGCTGGTGAGCGGCGTGCATGGCGACGAGATGAGTTCCATCCATACGGTCCAGAGCGTGATGAACCAGCTCGATCCGGCGCGGATGGCGGGGACGGTGATGGCGGTCACGGACGTGGCCCGCCCGGCCCTTGAAGGCATGCAGCGCCGATGGCCCAATTCCGGCCGGGGCAACGATCTGATCGACATGAACCGGGAATGGCCGGGCAACGAGACCGGCGCGACCGCGCCCAGCCGCCACGCCGGGCTCCTGTTCAACCGGCTGCTGCGGCCCAATGCCGACGTGGCGATCGATTTCCATACCGGCACCACCGGCTTCGACGTCAGCGCGTTCAATATCGCCGGCATGGACGTGGCCGCAGTCAAGGCGATGGTGGAGCTGTATCCGGTCGGCCAGATCTTCGACAATCACGTCTATCCCGGCGTGCTGCACAATGCGTTCGTGGACGCCGGCATCCCCTCCTTCTGCGCGGAGGTCGGCGCGGCGCGCAGTCTCGACCTGGAGATGATCCAGCTGTTCGTGGAAGGCACCCTGAACGTCCTCAAGCACCACGGCATCCTGGCCGGGCCGATGGGGCGCACGGGCAAGGACGTGGCCGTCTTCGTCGGCAACAGCGCGTTCCCGATCCTCGCCACCCACGGCGGGCTGGTTGAGCATCTGGTCAGGTTGAACGACAAGGTCACGGCCGGACAGAAGGTGGCCATCCAGCGCAACGGCTTCGGCGAGGTGGTCGCGGAGTATACCAGCGGCGTCGCCGGCGAGGTCACCGGCCAGCGCAGCGACGCCCTGGCCGAGCCCGGCAATCCGCTGGTGTTCATCCTGTTCCATGCGGCGGCGCCGGGCGGCAGCGAGACCTACCCAGAGTGACGCTGCGCGGGCGCGCTGTTCAGCCGTTCAGCCGCCAGATGCCGAAGTTCAGCAGGCTGGCGAAGGCCACCCAGGCGGCGAGCGGCACCAGGCACCAGGCGGCGGGCCGGTCCACGCGGCGGAAGGCGGCGATGGTGGCGAGGATGAGCAGCCATTGCGGGATGATGTTCACCAGCCCGAGCAGCGGGCTGTGCAGGTGGAAGAACATCCACGACCAAGCGGCGTTGAACGCCAGTTGCACGAAGAACAGCACCAGCGCCGCCGCCCGCCCCGGCGTGCCGGCAGGCAGGCGCAGGATGCGCCACGCCGCATAGGCCATGAGCGCGAACAGCAGCGTCCATGCCGGGCCGAACGCCCAGTTGGGCGGGTTGTAGGCGGGCTTGGCCAATCCCGCGTACCAGGGCGCGAGATTGGGAAGGGTGGCGACCTGCCCGACGATGGAGGTCGCCGCCACCGGCACGATGGCCAGCGCCAAGGCACGCAGGCCCGCCAGGGACAGCAGCCCCGCCGGCTCGGCTGCCCCGTGCTCCGGTCGCGCGGGGTCCGGGGTCGCGCGCCCGTGGGCGTCCGGTTCGGTCATGGCTCGGATACTCCGTGGTTTCGTGCTTGAACGCCGCCGCCGCGCCGCTTGATCCGCAAGGCGCGCGGCGCCGTACCAAGGGCGTGGCGCGCGCCGCGGGCGCGGAAGGAGGACGAATGGGCATCTATGCGCTCGCTTATGCCGCGACGGCCGTCGTGTTCCTCGCCGCCGACGCGCTCTGGCTCACCGTCATGGGCGCGCGCTTCTACAAGCCGCTGATGGGCGACATGGTGCTGGAGGCGTTCCGGCCGGCACCGGCTGTCGCCTTCTATCTGATCTATGTGGCCGGAATCGTGGTGTTCGCCATCGCGCCCGCCCTCGGCAGCGGCCGCTGGACCACGGCGCTGCTCAACGGCGCGCTGCTCGGCCTGTCCGCCTATGCCACCTATGACCTGACCAACCAGGCGACGCTGAAGACCTGGCCGCTGGCCCTCACATTGGTGGACATGGCCTGGGGCACGGCGCTGACCGCCACCGCCGCCAGCCTCGGCTTCCTCATCGCCCGGGCGCTTCATCGGCTGCTGCCCGGCTGACGGGGCGGACCGGGGAAGAAGGCGTTGACCCGGGCCTGATAGGCGCGGAACGCATCGCCCCGCGCGCGCAGCATGTGCGCCTCCAGCGGCGGAATGCCGGAGACATGCACCAGCAGCACATACATGAAGGCCGGGCCGGACAGGGCGACGAGCCCGTAGGGATAGTGTGCGAGGCCCTGGAGCGCGATCGCCGCATAGCCCAGCCAGCCGAGCCACTGGAAGACATAGTTGGGGTGGCGGGACCAGGCCCACAGGCCGGTGTCGCACACCTGCCCGCGCCGGGCGGGATCGGCCCGGAAACGGGCGAGCTGGCGATCGGCGAGGCCCTCGCCGAGGATCGCGGCCAGCAGGATGAGGGTGCCGGCGGCGTCGAACGGCCCGAGGCCGGGCGCGGGGTTGCGCGCCGCCGCGAGGATGCTCAGCGCCAGCAGGACCGCGCTCGCCGCCTGGACCTGGAGGAACAGGAACAGCTGGCTGCGCGCCTGCGCGCCCCATGTGGCGCGCAGGTGCGCATAGCGCGGGTCGTCGCCCCCGCCATGGGTGCGGCGGGCGATGTGCAGGCCGAGCCGCAGCGACCACAGCGCCACCAGGGCGGCGACCAGCAGCTGGCGTTCCGTCATCGGCCCCGCCCCCGCCACCGGCGCCAGCGCGGCGGCGAGCCCGGCGGCGCCCAGGGCGAAGCTCCAGATGCTGTCGATCCAGCCGGAGCGGCCGCTCGCCAGCGCCACCGCCCAGGCCGCCGCCATGGCGAGGGAGAGGGCGAGCGCCAGCAGCAGGATCAGCAGCGGATAGGTCATGCCTGCCCCTTTCGCGCCCGGCTCACAGCCCGCCGAACGGCGCCGTCAGGCGCCCCAGCAGGCCGTGGAAGCGCATGCGCCCCTCCAGCGCGGTGACGCAGATGCAGTCCACGCCGGGATCGCTGATCGGCTGGTGGTCCACCTCGCCGTCCGCCTCGGAGAAGTCGCCCGGCAGGAAGCGGTCGTGGCCGTCGCAGAAGGAGCCGTGCAGCACCAGGGTGAATTCCGCGCCGCTGTGGCCGTGCTCGGGGATCTTGCATCCGGGGGCGATGCGCAGCAGGCGGGCGGTGGCGCGGGGCTGGGCGGGGACGATGATGCGGCAGGAGCGCACCCCCGGGCCCAGCCACATCCAGCGGCCGAACTCATAGGCCTTCAGCGAGGCCGGCAGGACGATGTCGCGCGGCTGGCGGCGCGGGAGCCGCCGGGCGGGCCGGGCCGGGGCCGGCAAGGCGGCAAGCGCGGCGCAATGTTCGAGCGCCTCGCCCGCCAAGGGGGTGGGCGGGAGCGCGTCGAGGATCGCCCCGCCGGCGGCGCGGAAGGCGGCGAGCCGGGCGCGGCACGGCGCGCACAGGGCAAGGTGGCTCTCCGTCACCACCGCAGGTCCCGCCGCGAGGCTGCCGGCGGCATAGGCCAGGAGGGTCTCCTCGCTCGGATGATGACGGCGCGGCGCGGTCTCGCCCGCCGTTCTGGCCTGCTGCTGCATGTCTCGCTTCGCGCCCTTGCGTGCCGGACGGCTGCCCGCCCCGCCCGGCGCAACCACCCGTTCTTACGCAGCCGCACTGCCGCTGGATCAAAGCCGGGCACAGGTGATCCGCGCGCGGCATGGTGCCGTAGGATGATGCGAGGCCGTTGCATCGCCGGCCCCGCCCGTCCGGGTGGAAGCGTTCTTCACATCAGAAGGCTGTGGCATGACCTTGGCGTCCTTCCCGGTGCCGACCGGCCCCGTTCTGCGCGTCGCGGTGGTCGGCAGCGGCATCTCGGGCCTCGCCGCCGCCTGGCTGCTGGCGCAGCGCCACGAGGTGACGCTGTTCGAGGCGGACGCCCGCGTCGGCGGCCACAGCCACACGGTGGACACCGCCGCCGGGCCGGTGGACACCGGCTTCATCGTCTATAACGAAGCCACCTACCCCAATTTGACGGCGCTGTTCGCCCATCTCGGCGTGCCGACCAAGGCCTCGAACATGTCGCTGGGCGTATCGCTGGACGGCGGGCGGCTGGAATATTCCGGCGACGGCCTCGCCAGCCTGTTCGCCCAGCGGCGCAACCTCGCGAGCCCGCGCTTCTGGCGGATGCTGCGCGACCTCGCCCGCTTCTACCGCGAGGCCCCGGCCCATGCCGGCCAGTTGGAGGAGACCACGCTCGACGACTATCTGTTCGCCGAGGGCTACGGCAAGGCGTTCCGCGACGACCATCTCTACCCCATGGCGGCGGCGATCTGGTCCACGCCGGCGGCGGCCATCGGCAGCTATCCGGCGGCGGCCTTCATCCGCTTCTGCGTCAATCACGGCCTGCTCCAGATCCGCGACCGGCCGGTCTGGCGCACCGTGGCGGGCGGCAGCCGCGCCTATGTGGAGCGGATCACCCGGCCGTTCGCCGACCGCATCCAGCTGAACCGCCCGGTGCGCGCGGTGCGGCGGGCGGCGGGGATGGTGGAGCTGGTGGACGGCGCCGGCACGACGCAGCGGTTCGACCATGTGGTCATCGCCACCCATGCGGACCAGGCGCTGCGCATGCTGAGCGACCCGACGCCGGCCGAGCGCGGTCTGCTGGGCGCCTTCCGCTACACCGGCAACGAAGCGATCCTGCACGGCGACCCGACGCTGATGCCGAAGCGCCGCAACGTCTGGTCGAGCTGGAACTACCTGTCGCAGACCCAGGGCGACCACAAGCTGCTGTCGGTGACCTACTGGATGAACCGCCTCCAGGGCCTCCCGGACGCGACGCCGCTGTTCGTGACCCTGAACCCGGCGCACGAGCCGGAACCGGCGTCGGTGCTGCACCGGGGCGACTATGCGCACCTCATGTTCAACAGCGCCGCCCTCGCCGCGCAGAAGCGCCTGTGGTCGCTCCAGGGGGTGCGCAACACCTGGTATTGCGGCGCCCATTTCGGCGCCGGCTTCCACGAGGACGGCCTCCAGGCGGGCCTTGCGGTCGCCGAGGCGCTCGGCGGCGTGCGCCGGCCCTGGCGGGTGCGGGACGAATCCGGGCGCATCTCGCTCCCGCCGCCCGCAGCCCCCGCCCGCGCGCTGGAGCCGCTGGCATGACCGGCGCCGCCTCCGCGCTCTATGCGGGCGCGGTCATCCACCACCGGCTGCGGCCGCGTGTGCACCGGCTCAATTACCGCATGTTCTCGCTGCTGCTCGATCTCGACGAGATCGACGGCCTCGCCGCCCGGCTGCGGCTGTTCTCGCGCAACCGCTTCAACCTGTTCTCCTTCCGCGACGCCGATTATGGCGACCGTTCCGGCGCGCCGCTGCGCGGGCAGGTGGAGGCGCACCTGCGCGCCGCCGGGCTGGAGGCCGCGGGCGGCGCGATCCGTCTGCTGACCATGCCGCGCATCCTCGGCTATGCGTTCAATCCGCTCAGCGTCTATTTCTGCCATCGCCGCGACGGCGCGCTCCAGGCCATCCTCTATGAGGTGAGCAACACGTTCGGCGAGCGGCACGGCTATCTCATCCCGGTCGGCGACCCCGACGCCGTGCCCATCCGCCAGACCACGGCCAAATGCTTCTACGTCTCGCCCTTCCTGGACATGGGGCTGACCTACAGCTTCCGCGTGGTGCCGCCGGGCGGGCGCGTGGGCATCGCCATCGCGGTGCGCGACCGGGACGGGCTGCTGCTCTCCGCCGCGCTGGCCTCCACCCGCGCCGAATTGTCCGACCGCGCGCTGGCCCGCGCCTTCCTCGCGTTTCCCCTGCTGACGCTGAAGGTTATCGGCGGTATCCATTGGGAGGCGCTACGCTTGTTCCTGAAGGGAATCGGCCTGCGCCGCCGCCCTGCCCCACCCGATCACCCGGTGACCATTTCCCGTCCCGAGACCTAGGAGGTCTGACAGTATGTCCGTCAACAGCGACAGCCGCCATGTCGAGGTGTCCGAGCCCAGCGGCCGGATGGCGCGGGGCATCGGTCCCTACGTCCTCAAGCGCCTGCTGTCGCGGCTGGAAAGTGGCAGCCTGACGGTGGTGTTTCCCTCCGGCGCCCGCCTGGAGCACCGCACCGCGCGCCCCGGCCCCGAGGCGACGCTGGCGATCCATGACTGGCGGGCGTTCCGCCGCTTCGCGGCGCGCGGCGGAGTGGGCTTCGCGGAAGCCTACATGGCGCAGGAATGGACCAGCCCGGACGTGGCGGCGCTGATCGAACTGGCGGGGGCCAACGTGGCGCGGCTGGAGGAGGCGTTCGGCGGCTCGCTGCCGGTGCGCCTGTTCCGCCGCATCGGCCACGCCCTGAAGGCCAACACCAAGGCCGGCAGCCGCCGCAACATCGCCTTCCATTACGATCTGGGCAACGACTTCTACCGCCTGTGGCTCGACCCCAGCATGACCTATTCCAGCGCGCTCTACGCCGCGCCGGACCAGTCGCTGGAGGACGCCCAGCAGGCCAAGCTCACGCGCATCGCCGAGTTGCTGGAGCTCGGCGGCGGGTCGCAGCGGGTGCTGGAGATCGGCTGCGGCTGGGGCGCGCTCGCCAGCCGCCTCGCCCGCGCGGGGGCCCATGTGACCGGGCTCACCCTATCGCAGGAGCAGCTCGCCTATGCCCGCGCGCTGGTGGCCGAGCAGGGCCTCGCGGAGCGCGTGGACCTGCGGTTGCAGGATTATCGCGACGTGGATGGCACCTTCGACCGCATCGTCTCCATCGAGATGCTGGAGGCGGTGGGCGAGCAATACTGGCCGGCCTATTTCGAGACGCTGAAGGCCCGCCTCGCCCCCGGCGGCGTGGCCGTGCTCCAGGTCATCACCATCGACGAGGCGCGCTACGAGGACTATCGCATCAGTCCGGACTTCATCCAGCACTACGTCTTTCCCGGCGGCATGCTGCCGACCAAGGCGATCATGGCCGAGCAGGTGGCACGGGCGGGACTGCGCCTGGAGGCGGTCGAGCCGTTCGGCGCCAGCTATGCGCTGACCCTGGCTGAATGGCGGCGGCGGTTCCACGCCGCCTGGCCGGAGGTGGAACGCCTCGGCTTCAACGCCACCTTCCGCCGGCTGTGGGACTATTACCTCGCCTATTGCGAGGGCGGCTTCCGGTCTGGGGTGATCGACGTCGCCCTGTACAAGATCCGCGCCTGAGCGCCCGCCGAGGCGAAGCGGGGCGGGGCTGGCGCCCTGCCCCCTTGCGGGGGAGGGAGGGCGCCGCGCGGGGCTGGGGGTGACCCTCTCTCTTGCGAAAGAGCCTGCCGCTCACTCCAGGAAGGCGAACCCCATGGTCCGGGCGTGATAGTGCAGGCCGCCGTCCTGGACGATGAGGAACAACGCCCGGCTGTCCCCGCCGTTGTGGTGCGAATGCGGCGCGCCCGGCGGCGTCACCAGGGTGGCGAAGGGCGACCACGGGCAGCGCTCGCCGCCCACCATGGAATAGCTGTCGTCGCCGTTCAGCACCAAGGTGATCGCCGCTGAATTGTGCCGGTGCGCCTTCTGGTGGCTGGCCGGCGGCAGGGTGTTCAGCGACAAGGTGAGCGTCGGCAGGATGTTGCGCGCCGCCTGCTGCCGGTCGGACGAGAAGATCAAGGCCACGCCCGACTGGCCCTCGGCGGGCTGGTGGCGATAGATGATCTCGATCTGCCGGGCGATCTCAGCGGCCGGATAGTGCACCATGTCCACCGGGCGCCGCGCGTCGTCCGGCGGCAGGTCGCCGTCGAAGGCCAGCTGCGGCTCGTTGCTGACGCCCCAGAGCACCGTGCGGCTGGTGGCGAAGAGCGTGGCGGGCGTTCCCGTCAGCAGGAAGACGTCGCCGGCGGAAAAGCCTATGGCCTCATCACCTTGCCGGGCCGTTCCGCTGCCGGAGATCACGTACCAGATGGAGCCGGTGGCGCGGAAATCGGCGGCCAGCGTCTCGCCCGCCGCGATCACCGCATAGCGCGCCAGCATCAGCGGCGTGGTGGCCGGGAACGGGCAATCCATGGCCGCCGACTGGTCGCAGGCGATGAAGCCGGTGGGTGCGTCGGGGGCGAGCGCCGCCGCCGGCTGCTGCGTGAACACGCCGCCGGGCACCGGCGGCAGCTTGATGTTGAAGGCGTTGCCCGAATTGAAATAGCGCGCCCGCGCCTGGGCGGCGTCGGCCGGGGCCAGCGCCTCCTGGGCGGGAAGGTCCGCCATGTCCATGGGTCGCGCGTCCACGGGCGACGTGGGGGATTTCGCGGCGGCGGTCATCTCGGGCCTCCTTCGGGAAAGGGAATGCCCGGCACGGCGTCGAGCAGTTCGGCCAGCACGTCGGCCAGCGCCTGGGCGCCCGCCGCCACATGGGCCGGCTCCGCCCACTCGCTCTCCGCATGGCTGACGCCGTCGCGGCAGGGAATGAAGATCATGGCGCTGGGCGCCAGTTTCTCCATGTGGCGGGCGTCGTGCCCGGCGAACGACAGGATCGGCATGGACGGGAAACCGTGCCGATCGGCGGCGGCGCCGATGCGGTCCATCAGGGCCGGGGAGAAGCTGTTGGAGGGAGCATCCGCCAGCAGGTCCGCCACCACCTCGCACGGCCCGGCGGCGGCCGCGCAGATGGCGCGGATGCGCTCCGCCAGCAGGTCCAGCACGGTGTTTTCCGGATGCCGCAGGTCGATGCTGAACACCACCTTGCCGGGGATGACCGAGGGGGCGTTCGGCTCGACACGCAGGCGGCCGATGGTGAACTTGATCACCGGGTCATGCCCGCCCACTGTCTCGTACAGCTCCACCGCCATGCGCGAGAAGGCGGCGAGCGCATCGTGCCGCTCGGCCATGGCCAGCGTGCCGGCATGGCCTTCCGCGCCGGTGATGGTGATCTGGAAGGTCTTCTTGCCCTGCATGCCGGTGACGATGCCGATGACCTTGCCTTCGGCCTCCAGGATCGGGCCCTGCTCGATATGCAGTTCCACATAGGCGCCGAGGGGAAAGCCCAGCGGGCGGCGCGGCAAATCCGGGAAGGTGGCGTGCAGGCGGTCCAGATCCGTGCCGACGCTGATGCCGGCGGGGTCGGTGCGGGCGCGGATGGCGTCCAGCGTGCGCCCGCCGGCGAAGGCCTCCGAGCCCATCATGCCGGGGGCGAAGCGGCTGCCTTCCTCGTTCAGCCACGCCACCACGGTGAGGTCGCGGGCGCGCGACAGGCCGGAGGCGGCCAGCGTCACCGCCGCCTCAAGGGCGGTGAGCACCCCGGCGGCGCCGTCGAACTTGCCGCCGGTGGGCTGGGTGTCCAGATGGCTGCCGGCCAGCACCGGCGGCAGGCTGCGGTCGGCGCCGGGAAGGGTGAGGAACAGGTTGCCGACCGGGTCGGTGCTGGGCTCAAGGCCGGCGGCCCGCGCCCAGCCGATCACCAGCCGCCAGGCGTCGAGCTCGCCCGGGGTGAGCGCCTGGCGGTCCACGCCGCCGTGCGGCAGGGCGCCGATCTGCGCCAATTCCATCAGGCGGTCCCACAGCCGCCCGGCATCGATGAGGGGATAGGTCATGGCGCTCAGCTCGTCCGCATGATCTGGCCGGGAATGGCGCGCGGATCGCGCGGCAGCCATTGGCCCGCCTCCACCTGGGCGATGAACTCCGCCAGTTGGGCGTTGAAGGCGGCGGGCTCCTCCAGGTTGAGCGTGTGGCCGGTCTTGGGGAACACGCTGAGGCCGGAGGCGGGAATGGTCTTCTTGAGGAAGATGCCGGGCTGGAGGCAATGGTCGTCCTCGTCGCCCACCATGATCAGGGTGGGCACAGTCATCGCCTTGAGGCCATCTTCCAGGTCCCAGAAGGACGGCCGGCGGGCCTGGACGCCGCGCATGGTCATGGCCGCGCCCAGGTCCGAATGGGTGGCGAGGCGCTCGGCGAACTCCTGCCAGCCCCGCGGGTCCTTGTTCTGGAACTGCACCCGGCTGGCACCGAGCGCATAGATCTTGGAGAATTCCTTGGCCCCGAGGCGCTGGAAATTGTCCGCCACCTCGCGGGAGACGCCCTTGAAATAGTCCTCGAACTCCTTCTCGCAGCCATAGCCGGCGCCGGCGATGGTGAGCGAGAGGGCGCGCTCGGGCGTGCGCAGGCCGAAATGCACCGTAGCGAAGCCGCCCATGGACAGGCCGACGATATGCGCCTTCTCGATGCCGAGGCCGTCGAGCACGGCCACCGCGTCGTCGGCGGCCAGCGCCTGGGAATAGCTCTCCATGTCGGAGGGGATGTCGGAGGGGGCATAGCCGCGCGCGGCATAGGTGATGCAGCGGTGGCGGCGGGCGAAGAAGCGCATCTGCGGCTCCCAGCTCGCATGGTTGCCGCCGAACTCATGGACGAAGAGGATGGGCGTGCCCTGCCCGGCCTCTTCCACATACAGGCGGATGCCGTCCTTCGTCGTCACGTGCATGTCTGGCCTCTGGTCGTGTCTGCCCGGTCCGCTGGCGGGACCGGCGCGGGGCGTGCTGAGCGGCCGATGAGCAAGGCCCACCGGCCGCGGGGTTCAGAACTGGGCGCCGATGTCGTTGAGGGTGCGGGCCTGCGCCACCAGGGCGGGCAGGCGGTCGCAGAAGGTGTCCACCCAGGCTTCCGGCACCGAGGTGGAGACCTTCACGAAGCGGTCACCGAAGCGCTCGGTGTGATAGGTGCCCTGGCGGATCATCATGTTCTCGCGGCGGGCGGCCTCCACCAGCGCCTCCGGCTTGATGCCGGCGCCGATGGTCTCCACCACCAGGAAGTTGCCGTGCGAGGGATAGATCGGCAGCGCCAGCCCCTCGATGCGGCTGGCGGCGTCCTTGATCTTGGCCTTGTTGGCGCGATCGATGCGGCGCACCTCGGCCATCCATTCCGGCTTCACCTGGAGCCCCGCCTGCGCCGCCCTTTGGGCGATGACGCTGGCGCCGAGCACGCTGGTGGCGGCCTCCGCGCAGCGGTCCAGGATCTTCGGGCAGGCGACCAAAGCGCCGATGCGCAGGCCGGCGAGGCCGAGCCATTTGGAGAAGGACAGGGATACCACCGCGCCCTCGGGGGCGGCGTGGAGGGCGGGATAGTGGCCGTCCGCGAAATCGCGATACGTACAATCATGTACCAAAAGCGCGCCACAGTCGCGGGCGATGGCGGCGAACGCCTCGATTTCCTCGCGGGTGTAGCGGATGCCGAGCGGATTGTTGGGGTCTACCAGATAGATGACGGCGGTGCGCTCATCCACCGCCGCCTTCAGCGCCTCGGGTGTCAGGCGGTAATGGCACGCGGTGTCGTAAATGGGGATTTCAATGACCAAAGCCCCCGCCTGACGGGCGAACAGGCAGGGCCACTTCCAGGTCGGGTCGGTGGTGACGAAGGTGGTGCCCGGCTTGCAGTAGGCCCGGCACACCATGGCCAGGGCCGACACCCCGCCCTCGGTGACCAGCGCCTCCGCCCCCGGCGTGCCGAGGTCGGCGACGATCGCCGAACGCAATGCCTCGAACCCCAGCGGAGGCGCATAGGCGTTGAATTCCCCGGCCTCGATGGCGGCGATCATGGCGGCCTTGACCGCCGGATGGGCGGGGATGTGATTGGTGTTCTGCCCCAGCCACATCAGGCCGGGCGTGGTGGAAAGCGCATCGAAATAGCGGTTGCGCTGGCGTGCGGAAGACATGGGGCGATCCTCAGGAGCAGGCCACCGACCACGCAGGGCGCCGGTCGGTGGAAGGCGGCCGGTGCGGCCTCAGATGACCGAGCCGCGGGCGGAGATGCCGCCGTCGATGGTCACGTTGGTGCCGGTGATGTAGCCCGCCCGCGGAGAGGCGAGAAACGCAACCAGATCAGCCACTTCCTCGGAGGTGGCGGGGCGCTTGCCGGGATATTTGTCGAACAGCTCTTCCCAGCGAGCCTCATCGCCGAGCATGTCGATGGCCTTGCGCTTCATGATCTTGAGCATGCGGTCGGTGGCCACCGGGCCGGGGTTGACGCCGACCACCCGCACCCCCTCGTTCAGGCTGGCGCCGCCCAATGCCTTGGTGAAGGACATGAGCGCGGCATTGCCGGTGGAGCCGGCGATATAGCTGGCATCCCAGTTCTCGCCGGAATTGCCGATGACGTTGACGATCACGCCGTCCTTGCCGCGCATCTTCTTATAGAAGGCGCGGGCCAGGGTGATGTAGCCGAACACCTTGAGGTCGAAGCCCCGGCGCCAGGCGGCGTCGTCCACCACCTCCAGCGAGCCGGCGGGGATGTCGCCGGCATTGTTCACCAGGATGTCCACATGGCCGACGGTTTCGGCCAGCTGTTCCATGGCTTCGGTGGACGACAGGTCCAGCGCATGCACGCTGACGCGCACCCCATGGGCGGCTTCCAGCTCGCGCTTGGCCTGCTCCATGGCCTCGCCATTGCGGGCGGCGAGGTGAAGATGGCAGCCCTCGGCGGCGAAGACCTGCGCCACGGCAAGGCCGATGCCCTTCGAAGCGCCGGTGATGAGAGCGGTTTTGTTCGTGAGGTCCAACTTCAAGGCTCGGTCTCCAGGGCCGGTTCGATATACAATTGCTAGCAATTTGCATACCAACTCGACTGCACGGGGTCAGCCGAAGGCCGCGAGGAAGTCCAAGAGATTGTCTCCCAGCAGGCTCACATGGTCGCGCATGGCCTTGTGGGCGCGCTCCGCATCATGCTGCTCCACCGCCTGGATGACGGCGGCATGCTCGCGCAGCGTGTCGGAAATGCGTGTGGGCATGCGGGTGACGCGGCGCCGATAGGCGGCCACCTGATTGCGCAGCCGGCGGGTCTGGTCGGCGAGGAAAGCGTTGCAGGACGCCTCATAGAGCGCCTCGTGGAACTCCTGGTTCACGTCATAGAACAGGTCCACGTCGCGCAGGGTCGCCACTTGTTCCAGCTTCTCGTGAATGGCGCGCAGCTTGTCCATCTGCTCGGGCGTGGCGCGCCGGGCCGCGAGGCGGGCGCACAGGCCCTCAAGCTCGGCCATCACCTGGAACATCTCGATCAGCGCATGGGCGCCGATGGAGCGCACGACCGCCCCCTGGCGGCCGCGCAGTTCCACCAGATTGCTGGCCGCCAGCAGCCGGAAGGCCTCGCGGACCGGCGTGCGCGACACGCCGAAGCGGGCGGCGATCTCCTGTTCGTCCAGCCGGCTGCCCGGCTCCAGGCGGCCGGCGGCGATGGCCGCCTCCAGTTCGCGGCGGAGGCGCTCGGCGAGGGTGAGGCCGGCGCCGCGAGCGGCGCTTTCCTGCTCAATCGGCGGGCACGCTGCCTCGCTTTGTGCACGAAAAATGTCCATACGCGCACCTAGATCCCATTCTCAGTATACATGACACGCGATCCGGTTCGCAGTCCGGCCGCTTCGTGTTCGGAACGTTGCAAGTCGCGGGCCGCCCGCCGCGCCAGACGTTGCGTCGCGCTCGGGCAGGCGCCGGAGGACGATGAGGCCCGGTTGTCGTCCCGATTGGCACGTCGATTGCTTTTCATAGCGAACCATACCCGCCTTCAGCGCATGCTGAATCCGGCTCTGATTATACATGCTGGGAAGGATTCCGTTTGACCATTGGACACAGCGGCCTGGCGCGCCTCGCGGCGGCCCCGGATGCCGCCTCCGCATCATCGGCACCGGCGGGGCCCTACCTGCTGGAGATGAAGGGCCTGTCGAAGCGGTTCGGGTCGGTGACCGCGGTCAGCGGGTTCGACGCCTCCATCGCGCCGGGCGAGTTCGTCACCGTGGTCGGTCCCTCGGGCTGCGGCAAGAGCACCCTGTTCAACATCGTCGCCGGCCTGGAAGAGCCCGACGCCGGCTCCATCCTGCGGTTCGAGGGCAAGGGCTGCCATGCCCATGAGCTGCTGGGCAAGGTGTCCTTCATGCCGCAGCGCGACCTGCTGCTGCCCTGGCGCACGGTGATCGACAATGCGGTCATCGCCATGGAAATCGAGGGCCGCTCCCGCAAGGCGTCCCGCGCCGAGGCGCGCGACATGCTGCCCGAGTTCGGCCTCGCCGGCTTCGGCGACCAGTATCCCCACCAGCTTTCCGGCGGCATGCGCCAGCGCGTGGCGCTGATGCGCACCTTCATGTTCAAGCGCGAGCTGATGCTGCTGGACGAGCCGTTCGGCGCGCTCGACGCCCTCACCCGCACCATGATGCAGCGCTGGCTGCTGGACGTGTGGCGCCAGCATAAGCGCACCATCCTGTTCATCACCCACGACGTGGACGAGGCGCTGTTCCTGGGCGACCGGGTGATCGTCATGTCCGCCCGCCCCGGCCGCGTGAAGCTGGAGTTGAAGGTGGACCTGCCGCGCCCGCGCTCGGCCGAGCTGGTCACCTCGCCCGAATTCATCCGCCTCAAGCGCATCGTGCTGGAGGCCATCGAGGAAGAGGCCATGAAGTCCTTCCTCGCCTCCGGCGCCGCCGCCCCGCAAACCGACGCCATGCCAGAGGTTCAGCCGTGACCGCCCAAAGCCTTGCAACTCCTGCCATTCCCGCCGGCATGGACGCCGCCGAATGGGACGTGCGGGTCAAGCTCGCCGCCTGCTACCGCATGGTGGCCAGGCTCGGCCTCGACGATTTGATCTACAACCACATCTCCGCCCGCGTGCCCGGCCATGAGGGCCAGTTCCTCATCAATCCCTACGGCCTGCTGTTCAGCGAGATCACCGCTTCCAGCCTGGTGAAGATCGATACCGAGGGGCGCAAGCTCCAGGACACCCCCTATGAGGTGAACCTCGCCGCCTTCGTGATCCATGCGGCGATCCACAAGACCAGCCACGACGCCGCCTGCGTGCTGCATACCCATTCGGACGCCAGCGTCGCCGTCTCGGGCCAGGAAGAAGGCCTGCTGCCGCTCAGCCAGTTCGCCATGCGCTTCTACAACCGGCAGGCGTTCCACGATTACGAGGGCGTCGCCATCGACCTCGACGAGCAGGAGCGGCTCGTGCGCGACCTCGGCGCGCACAAGGTGATGCTGATGCGCAACCACGGCATCCTCACCGTCGGCCGCACGCCGGGCGAGGCCTTCATGCTGCTGTATTATTTCGAGCGGGCGGCGAAGATCCAGCTGGCCATGCAGGCGGCCTGCGCCTCAGGCGTGAAGCTGGTCATCCCGCCGCACGAGGTCAATGAGCGCGCCGCCCGGCAGTTCTGGGAGCAGCATGGCGACATCCTCATCGCCGGCGAGCGGGAATGGCCCGCTCTGATGCGACAGCTCGACCGCGAAGACCCCTCCTACCGCCAATAAGAACACCAACCCGCCTTCCTTCCGGAGACACAGCTGATGACCAACAGACGTAATGTGCTTGCAGCGCTCGCCGCCGGCGTGGCGCTGCTCGGCGGCGCGGTCACCGCGGCGCCCGCCGCCGACCTCACCAAGGCGACGCTGCGCCTGAAGTGGCTGCCGCAAACCCAGTTCGCCGGCTTCTACGTCGCCGCCGCCAAGGGCTATTACAAGGACGAGGGCATCGACCTCACCATCAATCCGGGCGGCCCGAACCTTCTGGCGGAAAATCTGGTGGCCACCGGCGCCGACACTTTCGGCCTGTCGGGCGGGCTCGACAGCGTGTTCGCCGCCCGCGACAAGAACCTGCCCATCGTCTGCATCGGCATCGCCCACCAGATGACGCCGTTCGTGTTCGTCGCCCGCGCCGACGGCCCGATCAAGACCATCCAGGACTTCAAGGGCAAGACGGTCACCACCTGGTTCACCGGCGCCAACCACGTCCTCAACGCCATCCTGGCCAAGAACGGCATCGACCCCGCGCTCGTCACCATCCAGCCGCAGCAGGTCAGCGTGACGCCGTTCGTCGACGGCCAGGTCGATGTCATCACCGCCACCCGCTACAATGAGTACTACACGATCAAAACCCGCATGGGCGAAGAGAAGTTGCGCACCTTCGTCGCCGAGGACAGCGGCATCACCTTCCCGCGTGACACGCTGATCGTCTCCGAGACCACCGCGAAGGAGAAGCCCGAGCTGGTGAAGGCCTTCCTGCGTGCTTCCATGAAGGGCTGGAAGGACGCCTTCAACGATCCCAAGGGCGCCGTGGACACCGTGATGGCCATCGCCCCGACCCTGGACCGCGCCCACCAGGAATTCCAGCTGGCCGAGGCCAAGAAGCTGATGGTGGCCGGCAAGGTGCCTGAGAAAGGCCTGTTCTGGATCGACATGGACGCGGTGAAGGTCACCCAGCAGTTGTTCGTGGACGCCAAGGTGATCTCCAAGCCGGTGGACCTCGCCGCCACCTTCAACACCAGCTTCCTGGAAGCCATTCCGCTGGCGGATCGCAAGCCGTGAGCGCATCCCCCCTCACCCACCCGGCGGTTACGCCGGGTGGTTCCGCCGCGCTGCGCCTGCTCGGCCCCCTGGGCCGTCTGGCGCGCGGGCTCGCCATCCTCCTGGCGGTGTTCGCCGCCTGGGAGGCCCTGGTGGTGCTGTTCGGCATCCGCCCCTACTACCTGCCGCGCCCGACGGTCATCCTCGCCGCGCTGGTGCAGACGCCGGCGCCCTACATCCAGGGCTTCCTGCGCACCCTGAGCGAGACGCTGATCGGCTTTGCCTCCGGTGCCCTGTTCGGCATCGGCATGGGCCTCCTGTTCTTCCGCGCCCGCGCGTTGCGGGAGCTGGTCTTCCCGCTGTTCATCGTGTCGCAGACCATTCCGGTCATCGCCTTCGGCGCGCTGGTGGTGCTGTGGTTCGGCAACACGCTGTTCGCCAAGGCGGCCATCGCCTTCTACCTCACCTTCTTCCCGGTGACGGTGAACACCCTGCTGGGGCTGGAAAGCGTGGACCCGCGCCAGGAAGCGCTGCTGCGCTCGTTCGGCGCCAGCCCGCTCCAGCTCATGACGCGCCTGCAGTTTCCCACCGCTCTGCCGCAGATCTTCGTGGCGCTGCGCCTCGCCTCCTCGCTGGCCCTGGTGGGCGCGATCGTGGGCGAGTGGTTCGGCGACACGGTCGGGCTCGGCGTCCTGCTGCTGCAGGGCATGTATACGGAGAATGTGGTGAGCATCTGGGCCACCCTGCTGGTCTCCGCCCTTCTGGGCACGGGCTTCTATGCCGCCGTGGCCGGGGCCGAGCGCGTCCTCGTCTTCTGGGGGGCGGAACAATGAGCGCCGCTCCAGAGGTGATCGCCGCCGCCCCGCGCGCCGGCGGGTGCGCGCTCCAGCGCGGCGTGCTCGGCATCGTGCTGTTCGTGCTGGCCTGGGAAGGGATCGCGCGCGGCTTCCATCTGCCGTCCTATACGCTGCCGGCGGTGAGCGACATTCTTGCCAGCATCTATGCCAAGCGGTCGATCCTGTTCACCGCCGCCGGCTTCACCCTCACCGAGGCCGTGGTCGGCTATGTGATCGGCGCGCTGATCGGCGTCACGCTCGCCGTCGTCATCACCCTCGTCCCGCCCACGCGCGCGGTGCTGCTGCCGGCGGCCACCGCGATCAATTCCGTGCCGGTGGTGGCCTATTCGCCGTTGATCCTGCTGTGGTTCGGCATCGGCATGCCGTCCAAGTTCGTCATGGTGGCGCTGGCGGTGAGCTTCACCGTCTTCCTCTCCACCTTGGCCGGCTTCGACCGGGTGGACCGGCGCTCCGTCGACCTGCTGCGCAGCTTCGGCGCCGGGCGGCTCGCCATCTTGTGGCGGCTGCGCCTGCCGACCGCGCTGCCGCTGATGGCGGCGGGCCTCAGGGTCTCCACCGTGCGGGCGATCATCGTCGCCATCGTCACCGAGATGCTGGGCGCCTATGGCGGGCTCGGCTGGGTGATCTACCAGGCGGTGCTGCAGATCGATTTCGTCCAGGTGTGGGGCGCCATCTTTGTCGCCTCCGCCGCCAGCCTCGCCTTCTTCGGCCTCGTCGGCTTCGCCGAACGGCGCATCATCTTCTGGAAGTGATCCCATGACGCGGCAGATGCATCTCGGCCTGTTCCTCCTCGGCACGGGCAGCCACATCGCGGGCTGGCGCATGCCCGGCGCCGTGGACAGCTTCCAGGACATCGACGCGGTATGCGAGATCGCCCGCACCGCCGAGCGCGGCAAGTTCGACCTGATCTTCATGGGCGACAACCTGAATGCCGACCCCGCCGCCCACCCCTCCTACACCGCCCGGCTCGAACCGCTGACCCTTCTCTCGGCGGTGGCGCGGGCGACGAGCCGCATCGGGCTCGGCGCCACCGTCTCCACCACCTATTCGGACCCGTTCACCGTGGCCCGGGCCTTCGCCTCGCTCGACCATATCAGCCACGGCCGCGCCGCCTGGAACGCGGTGACCACCGCCGCCCCGGCCGCCGCGGCCAATTTCGGCACGCTGCACCCCGACCATGCCCGGCGCTATGAGATCGCCGGCGAGTTCCTCGACGTGGTGAAGGGGCTGTGGGACTGCTGGGCGGACGATGCCATCGTCGCCGACCGCGCCTCCGGCCGCTATATCGATCCCGCCAAGGTCAAGCCGCTCGACCATGAGGGCGCCTTCTTCAAGGTGAAGGGGCCGATCAACATCGGCCGCGCGCCGCAGGGTCATCCGGTCATCTCGCAGGCCGGCGGCTCGGAGCCCGGCCAGCAGTTGGCCGCCCGCACCGCCGATCTGGTGTTCGCCGTGGTGCAGGACATCGACGAGGCCCGCGCCGGCTATGCGGCGCTGAAAGCCCGCCTGCCTGCGCTCGGCCGCCGCCCGGAGGACGTCTGCGTGCTGCCGGGCGTGATGCCGGTGGTGGGCCGTACCGACCGGGAGGCGCGGGACAAGCTCAACGCGCTGATGAGCCATGTGAATTCCAGCAACGCCCTCGGCATGCTGTCGGAGCGCTTCGGCGTGGACATGAGCGCCTATGAGCTCGACGGCCCGATCCCGGAACTGCCGAAGGCCGACACCTATCATTCCTTCACCGGGGTGATGCTGGCCAAGGCCCGGCGCGAGCAGATGACGCTGCGCGATCTCTACAATCTGGTCGCCGCCGCGCGCGGCCACTGGGTGCTGTGCGGCTCGGCGGAAAGCATCGCCGACACGTTGCAGGACTGGTTCGAGACCGGGGCGGCGGACGGCTTCAACGTGATGCCGCCCTATTTCCACCAGGGATTCGAGGATTTCGTCGACCTCGTGGTGCCGATCCTCCAACAGCGCGGGCTGTTCCGCACCGACTATGCCGGCACCACGCTACGCGATCATCTCGGGCTGGCGCGTCCCGCCAACCCGAATTTCGCGGCGGCCTGAGCCGGTTCAGGCGGCGCAGCCGGCACCGGCCGGCGGCGCGACCACGGCGAACATCGCGCCCTGCGGGTCCCTCGCCTGGACGATCCAGGCGCCGCCGGGGACTTCCGTAGGCCCGGTCATGATGGCGCCGCCGGCGGCCGTGATGGCCTTGACCGCCGCATCGATGGCGGGCACCTGCGCGTAAAAGAGCCAGAATGGCGCCGGCACCGCCGGCGGCTTGGTGAACATGCCGCCGATGGACTGGCCGTCATGGTTGAAGAGCTGGTAGGTGCCCATGGGGCCCATGTCCATCGCCTCGCCCTTGGTCCAGCCGAACAGCTCCGCATAGAAGGGGAAGACGGCCTGCCAGTCGGTCGCCATCAGTTCGTGCCAGCCCACCGCGCCCATGGTTCCGGGCGCGGTCACCGGCGGCCCCTTGCCGTCGAACCAGCGGATCAGCGCGAAGACGGCGCCCTGCGGATCGGCGAGGACCGCGAAGCGGCCGACGTCGGGAATATCGTGGGCCTCGGCGTGGATCGTGGCGCCGAGGGAGGCGGCCTTCGCGGTGGAGGCATCCACGTCGTCCACCTCCACATACCCCATCCAGTGCGGCGGCACGCCGGCCTGCGCCAGCTCCGCCGAGAGGGTCATCATGCCGCCCACGTCGACGCCCTTCGCGGCCAGCAGGGTGTAGGACAGGTCGCCGACGCCGGCGTCGCGGCCGGTCCATCCGACCACGGTCTCATAGAAGGTGCCGGCGGCTTGCGTGTCGGTGGTGGCGAGTTGGTACCAGGCGAACCTGCCATGGGTCGGCGACATGGGCTTCCTCCCTGCTGGGCTTACGTCACGGAGGACGCACGGCCGAGCGGCATTCCGACATGGTTCGATGTATTTTTGAAGAAGCCCCCGTCAAAGAGACGGCGGCTCCGGGCCGAGCCCGGAGCCGCGCATTGTTCTGGGCGTTCAGTTCACCACGCGGTCGGCCAGGTCCTTCGGCAGTTCGCGGCCGTGGAACTTGGCGAACATGGTCGGCAGAGCACCGTTCGCCATGTTCTTGCGGATCCAGTCGTCGAGCCAGGCCTTCAGCTTCGGCTCGCCCTGCGGCAGGGCGATGCCCAGGTTCAGCTCGCGCATGACGAACTTGGTCTTGAGCGGGCGGTCGGGGCGCTTCTCGTTCATCAGCGCCACCAGCGGCGGCTGGGTGGAGACGATGTCCACCTGCCCCGACACCGCCGCCGAGATCAGCGTCGCATCGTCCTCGAAGCGGACGATCTCCGCGCCCTTGGCATTGGCGGTCACGAGTTGGTCGTTCACCGTGGCGCGGGTGAGGCCGACGCGCTTGCCGGTCAGGTCCGCATAATCCTTGATGGCCGCGCCTTCGGGCGCGGCGACGATGATGTCCAGCGTGGCGTAGGGGATGGAGAAGTCCACCACCTTCTTGCGTTCGGGGGTAATGCCGAGGCTGGCCACCAGGATGTCGGCCTTGCCGGTCTGGATGGTGGGCACGCGGGCGGCGGTGGTGATTTCCACCCATTCCACCTCGACGCCCATGTCCTTGGCCAGCATGCGGGCGGTTTCCACGTCCGAGCCGGTGGGCTTCAGATCCGGCCCGGCGAAGGAGAAGAGCGGCGTGCCGAGCACCACGGCGACGCGGATCTTCTTGGCCTTCAGGATGTCGTCCAGCTGGTCGGCCCGGGCGGCGGGCGCCACGCCGAGCATGAGGCTTGCGGCGGCAAGAGCGACGGCACCGAATTTCAAAAGTCGCATGGGATATCCTCCTTCTGTTTACCTTCCCTGGGTCCCGGTCTGCGCCGGGTTTGCGCATGTGCGCGAAAACGGAACGCGCCGGATCAGAGGTCGTGGGACATGAAGGCGCGCAATTCCGGGGTCTGCGGATTGGCGAGCATGGTGCCGTCGCCCACCTCCCACACCCGCCCCTGGTGCATGTAGACGATGCGGTCGGCGACCCGGCGGGCGAAGCCCATCTCGTGGGTCACCACCAGCATGGTCATGCCGCCCTTGGCCAGATCCTCCATGACGCGGAGCACCTCGCCGGTCAGTTCCGGATCGAGCGCCGAGGTCACCTCGTCGAACAGCATCACCTGCGGTTGCATGGCGAGCGAGCGCGCTATGGCGACGCGCTGCTGCTGTCCGCCGGACAATTGCTCGGGATAGGCCTGCGCCTTCTCCGCCAGCCCAACCCGCGCCAGGGCCTCGGCGGTCAGGTCCCGGGCCTGCGCCTTGCGTAGCTTCTTCACCGTCACCGGGGCGAGCATGATGTTCTCTTCCACCGTCAGGTGCGGGAAGAGGTTGTAGCTCTGGAACACGATGCCCACGTCCAGCCGCAGCTTGCGCACGTCGAGCCTGGGATCGTGCACCGGATGGCCGCACACGGTGATCTCGCCGGACTGGATGGTCTCCAGCCGGTTGACGCAGCGCAGCGCCGTGGACTTGCCCGACCCCGAACGGCCGATGACCGCGATGGCCTCGCCGCGCGCGACGCTCAGTGAGACGCCCTTGAGCACCTCCACCAGGCCGAAGCTCTTGTGAACGTCCTTCAGCTCAATGACGGCCGACATGGAGCTTCCTTTCGAGCACGCGGCTCCAGGCGCTCAGGGGCCAGCACACCGCGAAATAGAGCGCGCCGGCGATCCCGAACACGAGGAACGGCTGGAAGGTGGAATTGTTGATGATCTGGGCCGCGCGGGTCAGCTCGACGAAGCCCACCACGGAAGCGAGCGAGGTGCTCTTCACCACCTGCACCATGAAGCCCACGGTGGGCGGCGTGGCGAGGCGCAAAGCCTGGGGCAGGATCACCTTGGTGAGCGCCTCCCAGCGGGTCAGCGCGAGGCATTCGGCGGCCTCGAACTGGGTGCGCGGCACCGCCTCCACGCAGCCGCGCCAGATCTCGGCGAGGAAGGCGGCGGAATAGATCATCATGGCGATGCCCGCGGCGGCGAGCGGGGGCACCTGGATGCCGAAGATGCCGAGACCGAAATAGACCGCGAACAGGATCACCAGCAGCGGGATGCCCTGGATGATCTGCACCACCACGAAGGCGCCGAGCCGCACCGCGCGGAAGCGCGAGATGCGCAGCAGCATGACGCCGAAGGCGGCGACGCCTCCGAGCGCGAAGGCCAGCGCGGACAGGATGACCGTCCAGAGCAGGCCATCGAGCATGTAGCCGATATGGGCGAGGGTGAAGGGCTGGGCCATGGCGCGCTCCTAAAGGCTCGTGCCAAGGCGCCGGCGCCGCGTGAAGAGCGCGAGGCCGAGCAGCCAGAAGGCCAGTTTCAGGATCAGCGTCAGCACCAGATAGATCACCGCCACCACGATGAAGGTCTCGAACGAGCGGAAGGTGTTGGACTGGACGTTGTTGGCGATGCCGGTGAGTTCCTCCACCGAGATCTGCGAGGTCACCGAGGTGGCCAGCATCATCAGGATGTATTGCGCGGTGAGCGCGGGATAGACCCGCTCCAGGGCGGGCCGCAGGACGATGTGCCAGTAGATCTGCGGCGTGGACATGCCGAGGCTGTCCGCCGCCTCCAGCTGGCCGCGCGGCGTCGCATCCATGCCGGCGCGCACGATCTCCGCCGTATAGGCGGCGACGTTGAACACCATGGCTATGACCGCCGCCACGAACACCGGCAGCCGCAGCCCCGCCGAGGCGAGGCCGAAATAGATGAAGAACAGCTGGATGAGGAACGGCGTGTTGCGCACCGTCTCCACGTAGGCCCCGCACAACCGCGACAAAGCGCGGTTGTGCGAGCGCCGGCCGATGGCCACCAGCGTGCCGAAGGCCAGGCCGGACACGGTGGAGATGGCGGTCATCTCCAGCGTCACCAGCGCACCGTCTAGGAGCTGGGGCCAGTATTCGACCAGGGCGCCGAAGTCGAACTTGTACTTCATGGGCGAAGCCGGTCGGCTGCCGGCATGGACATGCCGGCCTCGCTGACGTCACCGTCGAAGAAGCCCGGATTGACGTCGCGCATCTCTCCCAGGCTGGCGCGCAGTCCCTCCACATGGCGGCGCATGGCGGCGGCGGCCCCATCCGGGTCGTGGGCGGCGATGGCATCCACCACGGCCCGGTGCTCCTCGATCACCCGGCCCATGCGGCCCGGCTGCGGCAAGGTGAGGTGGCGGAAGCGGTCCACCTGCGTCTTGAGCTGCTGCACCATGCGCCAGATGCCGGGATAGCGGGCGGCATCCGCGACAGCTTGGTGGAAAGCCTCGTCCGCGTCGTGGAAGCCGGCATGATCTTCGGCGGCGGCCACCTCCGCCTGGCGCTCCAGGATGGCGCGCAGGCCCGAGACGGCGCTGCCGCTGGCGTTGAGCGCGGCGGTGCGGGCGGTGACTTCCTCCAGCGCCATGCGGGCGACGATGGCCTCGGGCAACGCGCCGACGGGAATGCGGGAGACGAAGGTGCCTGATTTCGGCGCGATTTCCACCAGCCCCTCGTCGGCAAGACGCAGCAGCGCCTCGCGCACGGGGGTGCGGCTCACGCCATGGGCGGCGGCGATGTCCTTCTCGGAGATCACCGCGCCGGGCGCGCGGCGCAGCGAGACGATCTCGTCCCGCAGGTGCTGATGGATGATGTTGGCCGCGGTCAGCCCGCGGCTCCCCTCGCCGCCCCAGGTCATGGGGAGGCCAGCGGGTAGCCGGCGTCGCATGGTCGTTTCCTCACGCTCGCCGGGACGATCCGCCAGCCTGTGCCGGTCGCCGTCCCGTGTCGATGCGCAACTGGTATATCAGATATGTAAGCGGCGCAACCGGGGTTTCGACACCAACCCGGCGCTGTGCCGCTCGGTCCTGGCCGTCAGGCGATGGCGCCCTTCCCCGTCATCCCGCCTCGGAGGATGAGCACGCCCGAAAGGGCGGCGGTGATGACGAGGGTCAGCCCGGAGACCGCCGCGATGGACGGCTCCAGCTGGTAGGACAGGCTGGAGAAGATCTGGATCGGCGCGGTGGTCTGCCGGCTCGCCAGGAAGTAGGTGACGATGAATTCGTCGAACGAGGTGATGAAGGCGAACACCGCGCCGCCGACGATGCCCGGGCGGATCAGCGGCAGCGTCACCCGCCACAGCGCCACGCCAAGCGGCGCGCCGAGGCTGGCGGCCGCCTGCTCCAGCGTGCGGTCGAACGCCTGGAGACTCGCCCCCACGGTCACGATCACATAAGGGATGCAGAGCACCAGATGGGCAGCCATAAAGCCGCCCAGCGTGTCGTCGAAGCGCAGCGGCAGGAACACGCGGTAGATGGCCATGCCCAGCACCACATGGGGCAGGACCATGGGCGAGACGAGAGCGGTGCGCATGGCCTTGCGCACCAGCACCGGCCCGCGATCGAGGCCGATGGCGGCGGCGGTACCGAAGACCAGCGCCAGCGGCGTCACCACCCCGGCCACCAGCAGGCTGGTGCCCAGCGCCTTGCGCCAGGTGGGGTCCTCGAAGATGAAGGCATACCAGCGCAGGCCATAGGCCCGCGGCGGAAAGGACAGGTAATCCTCCGCCGTGAACGACTGCACCAGCAGGATGAGCTGGGGCAGGATCAGGAACGCCATCACGAGCACCGCGACCACGCTGACGATGAGGCCGAGCGGCCGTTTGTTATCCGGCATCACATCCCCTCCCCGCGCATGCGCTCGATCCGTCGTTCCGCCCGGCTGGACAGGCCCAGAACCAAGGCGATGAAGGCCAGCAGGACGATGGCGAACGCCGCCGCCCGGGGCCAGTCGAACTGGTTGCGCACCAGATCGGTCATCACCATGGGCAAGGTGGTGACGAAGCTGCCGCCCATGATCACCGGCGTCAGGTAGACGCCCATGGACAGGACGAACACCAGCGTCGTCCCGGCGATCAGGCCGGGAAAGCTCAGCGGCAGGGTCACCCGCCAGAACACCGTGGTGCGCGACGCGCCGAGGCTGGCGGCGGCATCCTCCAGGGACGGGTCGATGGACAGGAGAGAGGAGAACACCGGCATCACCAGGAAGGCGAGGTAGACGTGGGTGACGCCGACCACAACGCCGAAGGTGTTGTAGAGCAGCGGCAAGGGGGCATCGATCAGTCCGGCCTGGCGCAGCAGCGTGTTCACCATGCCTTCCCGCCCCAGCACCAGCAGCCAGGCGACGTTGCGCACCACGACGCTGGTGAGCAGCGGCGAGACCACAACGGCGAGCGCGACCAGGCGCAGCGCCGGCCCCGCCCGCCGCATGAACAGCGCCAGCGGATAGCCCAGCAGCACGCAGGCGAGCGTGATGAGCAGCGACAGGCGCACGGTGCGCAGGAAGATGCCCAGGGTCACGCCGTCGCTGAAGAAGGCACTATAATTGACGCCCGAGAGCGGCCCGTCCGAGCCGGCCCGCAGGCTTTCCCCCACCAGCACCCCGAGCGGGACGAAGAAGATCAGGGCATAGAGCAGCACGGTGGGGACCAGCAGCCCCCACCACGACAATCGCCGGCCCGCACGGAGCGCCATGGGGGTTCTCCGCCTCAGCTCTGCTTCCAGGCGTCCCAGCGCCGGCGCCAGTCCGGCAGGTTGTCGACGATCAGCTCGTAATTCTCCGGCACGGCGCGGGCCAGTTCCTCCGGCGTCGACACCACCACGCGCTTGGCGATCTCAGGCGAATAGACCACCTTCTTGTTGGGCGAGGCGTAGAACAGCTTCTCCGCCAGCGCCTGCTGCGGGGCGACCGTGCAGGAGAAGTCGATGAAGGCCTTGGCGAGATCCGGATTGCGCGCGCCGCGCGGGATGCAGAATGGATCGGCGCGGGTGAAAAAGCCTTCCTGCGGGCTGACGAAATCGATCGGCACGCCCTGGTCCTTCAGCGGATAGACCCTCCCGTTCCACACCGGCATGATCCAGACCTCGCCGGAGCGGATAAGCTGCTCGGCCTGGGCCCCCGTGGTCCACAGCGTCGCAAGGTTGGGACGCAGCTTGGTGAGATAGGCGAAGGTCTCGTCGTCCACCGGCAGCGGCTTGCCCTTGGCGACGAGGTTGACCATCTCCAGCGCCTGGTCGAACAGCGCCTCGTTGAGCGCCGCCTTGCCCTTGTACTGCGGGTCCCACAGGTCCGCCCACTTGGTCGGCGCCGTCTTGATCTTGTCGGTGTTGTAGGCGAGCCCGTAGCTCCAGAGCACCAGCTTCGGCCCATGCGGCGTGATGTAGCTGGGGTACAGGTTGGCGTATTCGGGAATGTCCTTGGCGTCGATGGTCTGGAACAGGTTGTTCCGCACGCCGAACACATAGTCCGTCATCTGCATGGGGATGACGTCGGCGTCGGGGCGGCCCGCATCCACCTGCGCCTTGATCTTGGCCATGGGAGGAGAGGAGCCTTGCATAGTCAGGACCTCGACCTTCACGCCCGCCTTCTGCGCGAACGGATCGATCCAGTGGTCCTTGATGACCTTGCCCAGCAGGCCATCGAAATTATAGACCACCAGCGTCTCGCCCGCCGCCAGCGAGCGGGTGATCACCGCCGGCGCGGCGAGCGGCGCGGCGGCGAGAGCGCCGAGGCCCCGGAGGGCGGCGCGGCGTGAAATGCGGACCTGATCCGTCATCGTCTGTTCCCCTGTTGGATGGAAGGCGTCGTGCGCGCCTTGAGGCGCGTTCTGGGACTTGGGCCTGGAAGGATCTGGAGGTCACGCCGCCTGGGGCGTGACCTCGAACAGGCAGAAGGCATGGCCTTCCGCCGCGCACTGCACTTCCTGCGATTGCAGCTTTCTCGGCGCACCGGCCTGCTCGCAGACGAATTCCAGCGCGCCCGCCAGCCAGGGGGCGAACATGTAGCAGAGCTTCCGGCCGGCGCTGCGGGTCTCGTCGGTGACGAATGAGGAATGGTTGAGCCGCACGGTCGCCGTGCCCGCCACCGGGTCGATGGCGAGGATGGAGAACTTGCCCCAGCCGCGCTGCGACAGGCGCTTCATGTAGTGGGCGAAGACGTCCACGCCGTCGAGCCCGTACACTTCGCTCTGCTTCTTGCACCAGACATAGGCCGACTTGTGCCCGGCCGGCGCGAGGGCGGAATTGAACGCTTCCGCCCCGAGCGCGCCCTCGATGGCGAAGTGGTTGTTGTTGTAGAAGTGCTGCGGCACCAGGATCATCGGCATCTGGTCGGCGTACCAGCGCCCAGTGTCGGGATCGACGTCGAGTTCGATTTCAGGCTTGGCCAAGAGACGGCTCCTTGCTTACAGGGACAGGTGGACCACGCCCTTGGTCAGGGCGCGGTCGAGCGTGCGGGGCTCAGCGGCCCCACACGTCCTTCAGCAGTTGCAGCCAGTTCCCGCCCATCACCTTCTCGATGCGCGCCGTGGACCAGCCGCGCTGCTCCATGGCGGCGGTGAGGTTCGGGAAGTCGCCGATCTCGCGGAAGCCTTCCGGATTGATGACCGCGCCGAAGTCCGTGAGCTTGCGGCCGAAGCCCTTGTCGTGGGTGATCCAGTCGAAGAAGGGCTTGTCGAAGCCCTGCGTGAAGTCGGTGCCCACGCCGACGATGTCCTCGCCCACGAGGTTGATGACGTATTCCATCGCCTCCACATAATCGGCGACGGTGGCGTTCGGCCCCTTCTTCAGGAAGGGCGGGAACATGGTCACGCCGACGAAGCCGCCCTTCTCCGCGATGAAGCGCAACTGCTCATCGCTCTTGTTGCGCTTGTGCTCCTTGAGGCCCGCCGGCAGGCAATGGGAATAGGCCACGCGCTGCTTGGAGGCGCGGATCACGTCCTCCGAGGTCTTCGGGCCGACGTGCGAGAGGTCGCACAGGATGCCGAGGCGGTTCATCTCGGCGACGACGTCATGGCCGAAATCGGAGAGCCCGCTGTCGGTGCTCTCATAGCAGCCGGAACCGACAAAATTCTGCGTGTTGTAGGTCATCTGGATGATCCGGATGCCCAACTCGTGGAACAGTTCGAGATACTCGATATGATCCTCGATGCCGCTGGTGTTCTGCCAGCCGAGGATGATGCCGGTCTTGTTCTCGGCCTTGGCCTTGAGGATGTCCGCGGTGGTGTAGACCTGCGAGATCAGGTCGCCATGAGCACGGAAATGCTCCTTCCACTTGGCGACATTACGCATGGTCTCGGTGAAGTTCTCCCACACGCAGCAGGTGCAGTTGGCGGCGGTCAGCCCGCCCTTGCGCATGTCCTCGAACACCGGGCGGCCGAAGTCGGAGATGATGAGGCCGTCGATGACGACCAGTCTGTCATGGAGCGTGGACACGGGAACACTTCCTTTTGTGAAAACGCGGGATGGAACGGGAGAAGGGATATTCAGAGCGGCACCAGGACGGCCGCCTCGGGCCGCCAGGACACGCGGACCATGTCCCCGGCGCTGAGCTGACGAGGGCCGCCGGCGGCGGGGGACGGGCAGCGGGCGGTGAGCGTCAGGCCGGACGGCGCGCGCACCTGATAGTCGATGACGAGGCCGCGATAGGTGGCAAGCTCGATGCGGCCCGCAAGGCCGCCCTCCCCGCCTTCGCCGGGCGCAAGCGCGATGCGCTCCGGGCGCACCGCGAGCGCCTGCTCGCCACCATTGTCCGCGACGCGCACCGGCACCACCTCGCCGCTGGCGAGGCGGAAGCCGCCCGCTTCCGGACGGCCGGCCAAGAGATTGGTCACGCCCATGAACTCGGCGACGAAATGCGAGCGCGGCGTGGCGAACACCTCGTCCGGCGTGCCCTCCTGCTCGATGCGGCCGGCGCGCATCACCACCACGCGGTCGGCCACCGAGAGGGCCTCGTCCTGATCGTGCGTCACGAAGATGGTGGTGATGCCCAGCGACTGCTGGATCTGCCGGATCTCCAGCTTCATCTCCTGGCGGAGCTGGGCATCGAGATTGGACAGCGGCTCGTCCAACAGCAGCACGTCGGGCTCGATCACCAGGGCGCGGGCGAGCGCCACGCGCTGCTGCTGCCCGCCGGACAGCTGCTTGGGCAGGCGCTCGGCGAGATGACCGAGACGGACCCGGTCCAGCGCGATCCTGACCTTCGCAGCGATGTCGGCCTTCGACAGCTTGCGCATCTCCAGCCCGAAGGCAACGTTCTGCGCCACGGTCATGTGCGGGAACAGCGCGTAGTTCTGGAAGCCGAAGCCCATGTTGCGCTTATGAGGCGGCAGGTGCGTGACATCGCGCCCGCCGACCGTGATGCGCCCCTCGGTGACGGGCACGAAGCCGCCGACCATGCGCAGCGTCGTGGTCTTGCCGCAGCCGGACGGGCCGAGCAGCGCCACCAATTCCCCCTGGCCGATGGACAGCGAGACATGGTCCACCGCCACCATGTGTTCGTAGCGCTTGACGATGGCGTTAAGGACAACCTCGGACATGGATGCACCCGCGTTCGGGGCCCGGACGCTCAAAAGGCGCGGGCGAGTTTGGCGTAGCGGTCGCTGACGATGAGCAGCGTGCCGATGATGAGGATCTGCACGGCGGCGACCGCCGCCACCGTGGAATCGAGGTTCCACTCCAGATAGGAGACCAGCGCGATCTGGAGGGTGGTACGGCCCGGCCCCACCAGGAAGATCGACTTCTCCAGATCGATGAAGGAGATGACGAAGGAGAACAGCGCCGCCGCCACGATGGCGGGGCGGATCATCGGCAGCGTGACCCGCCAGAACACCAGGAGCGGCGCCGCCCCGAGGGACGCGGCCGCCTCCTCGCAGGAGCGGTTGGCCCCGGCAAGGCCGGCGGTGACGAGCCGCACCGTCCAGGGCAGCGCGATGAGCCCGTGGGCGATCAGCAGCCCGCCCAGCGTGCCGGACACATCCATGTCCAGCAGCACCTCCAGCTCGATGAAGGCGATGAACAGGGCGGCGCCGCCGACGATGCCCGGCACGATCATGGGCGCCAGCAGCAGGGTCTGGATGGCATCGCGGCCGGGGAAGCGATAGCGCACCAGGGCGAGGCTCGCGGGCACGCCGAGCGCCAGCGAGATGGCGACCGCGCACAGCGCCGTCTCCACGCTGGTGAGGAAGCCGTTGCGGAACGCCTCCTGCTCCCAGGCCCGGACATACCAGGACAGGGAATAGCCGGTGGGCGGGAAGGACAGGATGCGGTTCTCGAAGAAGCTCACCCAGACGATCACGACCAGCGGGAGGAGCACGAAGCCCAGCACCAGGACGGAGATGCCCGCGTAGAGCCGGCGGATGGCGAGATGTCCCATCATTCGCTCCAGCGCCGGTAGCGCCGCTGCACCAGCACATTGGCGGTGGTGGTCAGCACCAGGGTGACAGCCATCAGCACGAAGGCCAGCGCCGCGCCGAACGGCCAGTTCATCGCCTTGGCGACCTGCTGGTAGACGGTGGGCGCCATCATGTGGAAGCTCGGGCCGCCGATCAGCACCGGCGTCGCATAAGCGTTCATGGACAGGATGAAGCAAAGCATGGTGCCGGCCAGGATGCCCGGCAGCGCCAGCGGCAGCACGACTCTGCGCAGAACGACGCCGTGGCTGGCGCCAAGGCTGGCGGCCGCGGATTCCAGGTTCTCGTCGATGCCCTCGATCACGCTCTGCAGCGTCACGATCATGAACGGCAGCATCACCGACACGAGGCCGATGACCACGGCGGTCGGGGTGTACATGAGCTTGAGCGGCGACAGGCCGAGGACCTGGAGACTGGCGTTGAACAGCCCCTTGTCGCCCAGGATCACCATCCAGGCGGCGGTGCGCACCGCATTGCCCATGAGCAGCGGCAGGATGATGAGGATGAGCAGGCGCGGCTTCCACTTCGGCCCCGTGTGCCGCACCAGCAGATAGGCGACGGGAAACCCCGCCAGCAGGCACAGCGCCGTGGACAGAGCCGACACCCACACCGTGGTGCCCAGCACCTCCTGGTAGAAGCTGTCGGTGAAGAACTTCTGGTAATTGGCGAGGGTCAGCGCCTCGACCATGAGCTGTCCCGGCACGAAGCGGTTGAGGCTGTAGCGGAACATCAGGGCGAGCGGCGCGACCAGGGCCAGCAGCACGAACAGCGTCGCCGGCCCGGCCAGCCCGACGGCGGGCGAGACGCGCCGGCCTGCCCGCGCGCGGGGCGCGGGCAGCTCCAGGTCCAACGGGACCTTGTCCGATGGGGCTTTGACGGTGGAGGCGGACATGGCGCGCGGACTCAGCGGGCGATGTTCTTGTTCCACCATTCCAGCCATTCGGCCGTGTTCTTGGCCACGTGCTCGTAATCGGGGAATTTCAGCGCCGCCGCTTCCGCCGCCGTGAAGTCGATCTTCGCCTTGAGCTCGGGGGAGAGGTCCGCCTTGGCATTGGCGGGCGCATAGAAGCTCGCGCCGGCAAGGCCGGCCATGGCCTTGGGGTCCAGCATGGCGTTGAAATAGATGTAGGCAAGGTCCGGGCTCGGCGCCCGCTTCGGCAGAGCCGCGCCGAACATCACGGCGATGGCGCCTTCGCCGGGATACTGGATCGCCAGCGGCGCGCCGTCATTAGCCCACTGCAGGCCACGCGCCTTGTAATTGACCGCGATGTCCACCTCGCCGGTGGCAAGGCCCGCCGCCAGTTGCTGGTGGGCGGCATAGAGGCGGGGCTGGGTGAGCTCCTTCAGCTCGATCAGCCGCTTCTTGCCTTCCTCGGTGTTGGTGACGGTGCCGCCCTTAATCAGACCAGCCATCATGATGTAGTTGAAATAGAGCTGGTTGGTGAGGCCGATCTTGCCGGCCCACTTCTTGTCCCACAGCTCCGCATAGGACTTGGGCGGGTTCAGCACCTTGTCCTTGTTGTAGATGATGGACACGCCGCTATAGAGCCACGGCACGAAGAAGGGCTTGGACTTCAGCGCCGGCACCACGTCGGTGTAATTGGGCACCTTGGCGAAATCGATGTCGGCCAGCACGTCCTGGCTGTTCAGTTCGACGCTGTCGCCCTCATTGATATGGATGACATCGATGCTGCCGCGGCGCAGGCGCTTCTCCGCGATCAGCTTGGCCTTGCGCTCCGGCTCCATGCCGAGGTCGCGCACGATCTTGATGCCCTGGCTTTCGACCAGCGGCGCCTCGACGAACTTGATGGTGCGCTCGTTCCAGTCTCCGCCCCAGTTGGAGACCACCAGCGTGCCTTCGGCGGCACCGGCGAGGCGCGGCGCGCCGAGGAACGCG
The DNA here is from genome assembly GCF_000473085.1 of Azorhizobium doebereinerae UFLA1-100. Classification (GTDB taxonomy): domain Bacteria; phylum Pseudomonadota; class Alphaproteobacteria; order Rhizobiales; family Xanthobacteraceae; genus Azorhizobium; species Azorhizobium doebereinerae. The sequence goes on along the minus strand of NZ_AXBA01000015.1, from coordinate 60,765 downwards.
GCACCGGCCCCGAGGCCGAGGCCCGCAAGGACGGCGCGGCGCGAGGGAGTGCCGAACAGAGTATCGTTGGTTTTCGTCATATCCGCCTCTGGATTATTTTATTGGGTGGACTGGCGTACGCGGGACGGGTCAGGCGGCTGCGCGCGTGCCCACCTCGTCCAGATAGGAAATGCAACGGGAGAGCGGTTCCACGTCGGCGAACTTGGCGTCGATGTCGAACAGGTTCCAGGCCACCGCGCCCGGCACGCGATCCCCGATGCATTCCTTCACCGCGATGGTGCGGAAGCCCTCGGCGAGACCGTCGCACAGCGTGGTGCGCACGCAGGCCGAGGCGGTGACGCCGGTGACGAGGATGGTGTCCACGTTGTTGGCGCGCAGGAAGCCGGCGAGATAGGTGCCGTGGAAGGCGGACGCCCGCTTCTTGATCAGCACCTGCTCGCCGGGAACGGGCTCGATGCGGCTGTCGATGGCCCAGAGCTCGGGCTTGTCCTGCGCCACCACCTCGACCGGGATCTTCTCGTGCCACAGGCCCATGTCCGTGGCGTCGCTGTCGCGGTCGGTCACCTGGTAGCAGGTGGTCACATGCACCACCGGGTGCCCGTTCCGCCGGCAGGCCGCCAGCAGCGCCTGCACGCCGGGAATGATCTCCTCGTCGATCTTCTCGCAGGTGAACGGATTGCCGGGCCGGGTCCAGGCGTTGGCGAGGTCCACGTTGATGAGCGCCGGGCGGCGGCCGAAGCCCACGCGCCGCTGGAAGCCGTTGCGCTGATAGAGTGCGCTGGCCTGGGCAAAGGCAGCCGAAAGGGCTGCGTCGAGTTCCGCGTCGAATGCCATCTCTGTCGTCCCCGTTTGGTGGGCGCGCTTTGCGTGCAGCGCTTGACCGCAACGATGGGGCCTGCGGATAGAGAAGGTGAAATTCTTATTTCGATGCTATTCATATCGTTCGTGATATGAATTATCGATGCGCTTCGATCTCCGCCACGTCCGCAGCTTCATCACTTTGGCCGAGGTGCTGCACTTCAGCCGCGCCGCCGATCGTTTGAACATGACTCAGCCGGGCATGAGCCGGCTGATCGGCGAGCTGGAACGGGAAGTGGGCGTGCCGCTGTTCCGCCGCACCACCCGGTCGGTGGAGCTGACCGAGGCGGGCAAGGCGTTCCTCGCCGAGGCGCGCCTCGCCCTTGAGCGGCTGGAGCGCGCCGTTTCGCTTGCGCGGCGTACCGCCAGCGGGGAAACCGGCGTGCTGCGCATCGGCTACATGGATTTCGCCATCAACGGCCGATTGCCGGAGTTCCTGCGCTCCTTCAGCCGCCTGCGTCCCGACATCCGGCTCGAACTGTCATTCATCGCAACGCTGAAGCAGCACGAGGCGCTGCTGGCGGACCGGATCGACATCGGCTTCATGATCGGTCCCGTGGACCAGCCGGGCATGGCGAGCTACACGTTCGACAGTGACCGCTACGTGGCGCTGCTGCCTATCACCCACCCGCTCTCCAACGTGCGCAGCCTCAAGCTGGCGGACCTTGCCGGCGAGCCGTTCGTGTTGGGCTCGGGCGAGAACTGGGGCGCGTTCCGCAACCAGTTCTTCTCGCTGTGCCACCGTGCCGGCTTCACGCCGGACATCGTGCAGGAAGCCTCCTCCTCCGAAGGCATCTTCGGGCTGGTCGCGGCGGGCGCCGGGGTGAGCGTCTATGCCAGTTGCGTGCGCAACGTGCAGCGGCGCGGCATCGTCATTCGCGAATTGGAGGACGTCTCCGGCAAGCTGCTCACGTGCGCGGCCTGGGTCACGCCGGTCCAGTCCCCGAGCGTCGAGGTCTTCACCAGCTATCTGTCGCAGATCTGGGGCGGTCAGCCCGCCGTCGGCTGACGGGTCCGCGCAGAAGAGATACGCACAAACAAAAAAGGGCGGCCCTGGGGCCGCCCTCCGGATGTGTCGAGCCGTGAGCCTCAGGCCGCGCGGACGGTGGCGAGGAAGCGCTCCATCTCCGTGCTCAGCGCGTCGGCCTGGGCAGACAGGTTTGTGGAGAGCGAGAGCACCTCGCCCGCCGCCACGCCGACGCTCTGGGCGGTCTGGGCGACGCTGGTGATGTTGCCCGTCACTTCGCTCGTGCCGGCCGAGGCCTGCGCCACGCTGCGCACGATCTCGCCGGTGGCCGAGCCCTGCTCTGCCACCGCGGCGGCGATCGCGTTGGAGTAGGTGTTCATCTCCTGGATGGTTGAGGCGATGGAGCTGATGGCCTCCACGGCCTTGCCGGTCGAGGACTGGATGGCACCCACCTGGCCGGAGATTTCCGCCGTCGCCTTGGCGGTCTGGTCGGCGAGTTCCTTCACTTCGGCCGCGACCACCGCAAAGCCGCGCCCGGCCTCGCCGGCCCGGGCCGCCTCGATGGTGGCGTTGAGCGCCAGGAGGTTGGTCTGGCCGGCGATGTTGGAGATCAGGCTCAGGATGTTGCTGATCTTGTTGGCGGCGTAGGACAATTCCTGGACGATCTCGCCGGTGGAGCGGGCCTCGTCGACGGCAGTCAGCGACACGGCCGCCGCCTGCTCCACCTGCCGGCCGATCTCCTGCACGGAGCTGCCGAGTTCCTCGGCCGAGGACGCGACGACGTTGACGTTCACCGCCGCTTCTTCCGCCGCCGCCGCCACGGTGTTGGAGCGGCCGGCGGTGTCGTCCGCGCTGCGGGCGAGCACATTGGACGAGGCCTTCAGGGCCTCGGCGGACGAACCGACCGCGCTGACGATGCCGCCGACGGTCTGTTCGAACATGTCCGCCAGTTCGTGCATGGCCTTGCGCCGCTCGGCCTCGGCCCGCTCGCGGGCGGCGACCGTCTCCGCCTCCAGCGCCGCGTTGCGGATGAGACTGTCCTTGAACACCTGGACCGAGGTGGCCATGGCGCCGATCTCGTCCTTGCGACCGACGCTCGGGATGACGGTGTCGAGCTGGCCATCGGCGAGGTGGCCCACCGCCTGCGTCATCTCCACCAGCGGCTTGATCGCCCGGCGGGAGACCAGAGCCAGCACGCCGGCCACGACCACCACAACCGCGACGAGACCGACGATGGCCCAGGTCAGATTGGTCCGCGCCGTGCTCTGGGCGACGTCGATGGCGGCATCGGCGCTGTCCAGCGCCGCGTCGCGCAGCTCGATCACCGGCCCCCAGATGCGGAAGGTCTTCTCGCGGAAGGCGGCGCCGTCGAGGGGAAAGTCGCCGCTTTCGAAATAGGGCATCATCTCGCGGCGCATGGTGGCGGCGAACTCGATATTTTCGCGCGCAACCTTCTCCAGCGCGGGGAGGAAGGCGGGCGAGCCATTGGTGACCGTGCGCAATTCCCACAATCCGCCCCAGACCTGCTCCACCCGGCCCTGAAGGACCAGGAAGTCGGTGCGGATCTCCGGGGTGACGGGCTTGTGCGCGGCGACGATGTTCTGCAGCAGGCCGGCGAGACGCCCGCCCTGGTCGCGCAGCTCGAGGACGTTGGCCGCGACGCTGCCCCAGGCATAGGCAAGACCGTTGGCGCCGGCGAGCAGACGCATCTGCGTGCCCATGGAGCGGGTCGCGATGCTGTTGATCGTGCCGGCGCTCTGCGTGACGACGGCGGTGGCGTTGCCGCGCTGGGCCACCGGCTGCGCCAGGCTCGCGTCGGCTGCGTCCCGCAGCGCTTTGTAGGCCCTCCGCAGTTCCTCGGCGGTGGTCACCATGGCATCCGCATCAGCCAGTTCACCGCGCGCCGCATTGGCTTCCGCGAGGATCTTGGCAAAGCCCTTCTCCGTCGCCGCGCGATAGTCGGCGAGATCCTTGCGGGTGCTCGCCTGCTCGGCGGTCATGGTGCCGAGGACCAGCACGGTCAGGCCGCGCTCCGCATTCATCAGCGGGGGGACGTCGGCCAGGGCGCGGATATATTGCAGGCGAAGGTCCGCCTGGTTCACCAGCGTCAGCCGGCCGTACTGGCCGATGGCCATGTTGAGCGATAGCGCGCAAGCGATTGCGGCGATGAGAAAGATGGAAAGCGATAGCAAACGTTTGATGGTCACGCGCATGGTCTCCGGTGCAGCGCCTTTCGGCGGTATGCAGGAACGGCATTTTCGCGTTGTGCGCCCGTAGACTTGCGCGGAGGTTGCGACCAATAGTGTCCGCGAGGAAATCTGCACCATCTGCCGGTGGATCGAACACAAAAAACCCGCCCCGAATACCTTCGGAGCGGGTTCGATTCGGGGCTTCGCTCTCAGCGGGAAGCTGCGCTTTCCCGGCCTGCGTCGAAGGTGAAGCCGTCGAAGGTGGCGGCCTGAGCCGCGGCGGCGTCCAGATCCGCCGCGGAGGATGCGTGGATCACGAACAACGGGTCGCCCGCACGCAGGTGATCGCCGCTGCGCGCCTTGAGATCGATGCCCGCGCCCTTGTCCTGCGGCGCGCCGGCGAGGCGGGCAATTCCAGCCACCGCGAAGCCGTCGATGTTCGTGATTGTGCCGGTGGTCGCGGCCACCACGGTGCGGGTGAGACGGGCCGGCCGCACCGGCTCGCTCCAACGGCCCTGGGCCTCGCAGATGCGCTCCAGCGCCGCCCGTGCCGCGCCGGAGGCCAGCAGCGCCTCGGCCCGGGCCCTGGCATTGGCCGGTCCGACGGCGGGGTCCCAGGCCAGGATGCGGCTGGCGAAGAATAGCGCCTTCTCGCGCAAGTCCGGCGGCGCGTCGGGATGCCCCTCCAGCACCCACAACACATCGCGCACCTCCAGCGCCGGGCCGATACCGCGCCCGATGGGCCCGCTGCCATCGGTGGGAATGGCCTCCACCGTCAGGCCGAGCCCTGCGCCCACCTGCTCGAACAGGCGCGCCATCTCTGCGGCTTCCGCCGCGCTCTTCACCCGGGCGCGGGCGCCGAACGGCAAGTCGATCACCACGTGAGTGGAGCCGGCGGCAAGTTTCTTGGACAGGATGGAAGCCACCGACCAGCGGGTCGAATCGAGCCCCAGCGGCCGGGTGATGGCGTTCATCACGTCATCCAGAGCGGAATGGCTGAGCCGGCCGTTCCAGGCGATGCAGCCGCGCGCCCGCTCCACCGTCCGGCGCACCTCGGCGGCGTCCAGATCGACCCGCGCCAGGGTCTCCATGGCATCCGCCGTGCCGGCGGCGGAAGTGATGGCGCGCGACGAGGTCTTCGGAATGGCAAGGCCGTGGGCGGCGACGATGGGCACCACGATCATGGTGATGCGCGAGCCGGGAATGCCGCCCATGGAGTGCTTGTCCACCACCATGGGCTCGCCCCAGACGATACGGTTGGCGAAGCTGGCCCGCACCTTGGCCAGTGCCAGAACCTCCCCGTCGGTCAGCCCGCGGTCGGCCGCCACCAGGAAGCCGGCCACCTCGCTGTCGGGATAGCGGCCCTCCACGATGTCGCCCACCACCTGGACATAGGCAGGTTCATCCAGCGCCTCGCCCCGGATCTTGCGGCGCAGGGCCGCGCGGCTCTCGGGAACGGGCGTGCGGGTCAGCACCAGTTCGGCGCCTTCCGGCAGGCCGAGGGCGGCGAAGGTCTCCTGCGAGAGGCCCACAGCGTCGTGTGCCAGCAGGCTGTCGGACACCAGGGCGATCTCGGCGCGGATGGAGCGTCTCTCCCCTGCCAGATCCACCCGGCCGGGGCCGAGATAGTCCGGCGCGGCGACGACGGTGCAGCCGCGCGCAAGAAAGGCGACGTTGCGCCGGCCGGTCTCGATGGGCATGCGCACCAGGCGCAGACGGGCAGCCTGCCCCTCCAGCGCGGCGACGAAGCGCTCGACACCGGCGCGCGGCGTGCTGTCGTTGGCCACCTGGATCACGGCGACGCCCGCGGGAAACGGCGGCACCTTGCGATCCAGCCGCGCCGCGATGTTCTCCGCCGCCTCCCGGCCGCGGCCAGTCAGGCGTTGCGCCAGCACCTCCGCCGGGGCGGTGATCTCCACCACCACGAGGTGGGGCACGTGGGCCGCCAATTCCGCCACCATGGCGCGGGAGCCGTTGGCCACCACGTGCCGGCCTGCCGCCATCTCGTCGAGAAGGTCGGCGCGCAAGCCGTAGCGCAGGCCATGGGCCTGCCACTGAAGGAGGAAGCCGCGAGCGGCGCTCACCGCTTCGAACTGGTCGACGCTCAGGGCCTCGTGCGCTTCCCCGCCCGCATCGGCGGGCCGGGTGATGGCCCGGCGCGCGAAAACGTAGCGGCCGGAGGGACCGAGAGCCGCCTTCGCCCCTTCGATCAGGGTGTCCTTGCCGGAGCCACTCGGCCCGACGACGAAGAAGAAGAGTCCCGATCCCATGACGTCACTCCGCCTCGTCGAGGCCGATATCCACCGCCGGCGCGGACTGGGTGATCTTGCTGGTGGAGATGTAGGTCACGCCGGTCTGGGCGATCGGGCCGATGGTGTCGAGGCGAATGCCGCCGGAGGCTTCCAGCGGCACGCGCCCGGCCACCAGTTCCACCGCCGCCTTCATGTCGGGAATGGACATGTTGTCGAGCATGATGACGTCGGCCCCGGCGGCGAGCGCCTCGCCCACCTGGTCGAGCCGGTCGCATTCCACCTCGATCTTGGTCAGCGTGGGCAGGCGCTTGCGGGCGCGGGCGACGGCGGGGGCGATGCCGCCGCAGACCGCGATATGGTTGTCCTTGATCATCACGCCATTATCGAGGCCGAGGCGATGGTTGAGGCCGCCGCCGCAGGTCACCGCGTGCTTCTCCACCATGCGCAGGCCGGGCGTGGTCTTGCGGGTGTCGATGAGGCGCGCCTTGGTACCCGCAACGGCGGCGACGTATTTCGCGGTCTCGGTGGCGATGCCGGACATGCGCTGCACGATGTTGAGCGCCGTGCGCTCGGCGGTGAGGATGCCGCGCGCCGGGCCACGGACGGTGAGCAGGATTGCGCCCTTCCCCACCACGTCGCCGTCCTTCACCTTGGTCTCCACCTCCAGGCGGCGGTCGTAGCGGGCGAACACGGCCGCCGCGATGTCGATGCCGGCGATGGTCATGGGCTCGCGGGCATTCATGTAGAAATGCCCCTGTTCGTCGGGCTCGATCATGACCTGAACGGTCAGATCGCAATAGCCGATGTCTTCGGCGAGCCAGAGGTCGATCAGCCGGTCAATCTGGAAAGGATCATACATCTTGGGCTTCTCCCATTGAGGCGAGCGGTGCTTGCGGGCGCGCGCAGACATGGCCGTCCTCGTGGACGGTCCCACGGGTCACCGGCGGGCATCTTTGTGTTCAGGCCGTACGGATCGACGGCGGCGGGCGGTTCAGCAGGCACACCTCCGCATCAGGGCTGCCTCGATCGGTCGAGGGCGAGGAGCAGGCCGTTCGCCGCCAGGGCGACGGCGGCGATGATCAGGGCTACCGCCAGGACGGTCGGCATGTCGCCGCGCTCCATGGCATGGGTGACCATGTAGCCGAGCCCGTTGCGGGCGGCGAACATCTCGCCGATCAGGACGCCGAGCAGGCAGAGCGAGACGCCGAGCCGGGCGCCGGTGATGACCTGCGGCAGGATGGCGGGCAGCACCACGCGCAACGCCGTCTGCCAGGAGGTGAGGCCCATCACCGCCGCGCTCCGGCGATAGACCGGCTTGAGCTGGAGGATGGCGTTCATGGTGAACAGGGTGAGCGGGATCAGCCCGTGCATGATGCCGAAGGCGATGCGGGCCGAGATGCCGAGGCCGAAGATCAGCAGCACCACGGGATAGAGCGTGACCTTGGGCAGGGAGTAGAGGTTGACCAGGATCGGCTCGGCCACCTGGCCGGCCAGCCGCTTCATGCCCAGCAGCACCCCGAGCGCGATGCCACCGACGGTGGAGAGCACCACCGCCACCGCAAACGCCTGCGCGGTCTGGGCCGCCTGCTTCCAGAAGTCCGGGTCGCGCAGCAGCACGCCCATTTCGACGAAGGTGGCGAGCGGCGAAGGCAGGCTGGAATTGGCCACCAGCAGATGCAGCACTTCCCAGGCCAGCAGGCCGCAGAGGATGACGAGGACGGGACCTAGGATGTGCCGCATCATCTCAGCGCCTCAGTCGCGCTTGCAGGCGGCGGTCGATCATGTCGAGGCCGGTGTTGATGAGCGTCACAGCCAGCACGATCAGCAGCATCAGGCCGTACATGGAGCGGTTGTTGAAGTTGTTGTAGGCATAGGCGATCGCGTAGCCGATGCCGGCACCGGAGAGGATGAATTCCGAAGCGATCACGCCGATGAAGGCATAGGCGACCGACAGCTTCACCCCGGTGAACAGGTAGGGCAGCGCCGCCGGCAGGCTGATCTTGAGCGCCCGCTCCACGGGACCCATGCGGAAGATGCGCGCGGTCTTGGACAGCACGGGAGGGATGCGGTCGACGCCGTTCAGGGTGGCGGTGATCATGGCCACGATGGCGAGCAGGACCGCGATGGCGATGATCGCCCCGCTGCCGACGCCGAACAGGATGATGAACACCGGATAGAACATGAAGGTCGGCACGGCGTAATAGCTCGCCAGCAGCGGTTCCACGGCGCTGCGCACCGCCGGCAGAGCATGCAGGATCGCGCCGATGAGGAAGCCGAGCCCGACGGCCAGCAATGCGGCCAACGCCACGTTGGAGAAGCTCACCAGGATGTCGCGGCTATAGGCGCCGCTGGCCAGGAGCTCCACGAGGCTCGCCGCCATGACGGAGGGCGGCAGGACGATGGTCATCGGCACCCAGCCGATGCGGCAGGCCAGCTCCAGCGCGCCGACCGCGCCGGCGATCACCGCGAGACGCAGCCACATGGCGTAGGTGGAGGCGGTGAACAGCGAGGCTAGGGCCATGTCTCCCGATCCCCCTAGCTGCCGCGCAGATGCTTGAGGGATTCCGCGCGCAGCTTCTCCCACAGATGGGCGGTCAGCTCGCCGAAGCGCGGATGCGAGACGATGCGGCTGTCGCGGTCGCGGGGCCAGCCGGTGTCGAGCACGTCGATGAACAGGCCGGGGCGTGCGGACATCACGCCCACCCGGTCGGACAGCATGGCCGCCTCGTCGAGGGCGTGGGTGATGAGCAGGACGGTGGCGCTGGTCTCGCGCCAGAGGCGCAGCAGCTCGTCGCCCATCAGCAGGCGGGTCTGCTGGTCGAGCGCGCCGAACGGCTCGTCGAGCAGGATGAGGCGCGGCTGCATCACCAGCGTGCGGGCGATGCACACGCGCTGGCGCATGCCGCCGGACAATTGCGCCGGATAGGCCTTGGCGAAGGCCTTCAGACCCATGAAGCCGAGCGCATAGTCCACGCGGCGGGCGATCTCCGCCCCGTCGACGCCAGAGCGGCGCAGGCCGAAGGCGACATTGTCCTCGACGCTGAGCCAAGGGAAGGACGCATCCTCCTGGAACACCACGCCCACGCCGGCCGGCACGCCGGTGATGGGCTTGCCCTCGAATTCCGCGGTGCCGGCAGTGGGGAAGGACAGCCCCGCCAGCACGTCAAGCAAGGTGGACTTGCCACAGCCGGACGGGCCGACCACGGAGAAGAACTCGCCCCGGCGCAAATCCAGATCCACCGGGCCCAGGGCGTGGACCCCCGTCCCGTTGCGGGGGCCGAAGATCCGGGTCACGCCGCGCAGGCGGGCATGGTGGTCATCGGGCGCCACGACCGGCACCTGGGCGAGGGCTGCCGCGCTCATTTCACCGCCTGGAGCGCCGGAGGCAGGTAGGAGGGATCAAGCAGCTTCGACCAGTCCACGTCGGCGGTGACCTCGCCGATCAGCTTCAGCCCGTCCACGGTGCGGTTCAGCTCGGGAATGGAGAACTCGCCCAGGCTCCACATGCGCGGGGCGATCATGTTCTCCACCGCGATCTTGGCGATCGGCGGATCGAGCTTGAAATCCTTGGCGATGATGGTCGCCGCTTTGGCCGGATCGGCGTAGAGCGCCTCCACGCCGGCGGCGCGCCCGGCGATGATGGCCTTCAGCTTGGCCGGATTGGCCTTGGCAAAGGCCCGGGTGGTGATGCCGACCGAAGTGGTCATGGGCGCCAGAACCTTGCCGTAATTCACCACCGTCCGGTACTTGTCGGCGCGGATGATGGACAGCGGCTCGATCAGCACGGCAGCGGCGACCGCGCCCTGCTCCAGCATGGTGAGGCCATTCACGTAGCCGCCGGAGGCGACGCGCTCGACCTTGGAGGCATCCACGCCCTGCTCTTTCAGGGCCATCAGCAGCAGCATCTCCGAGACGCCCTTGGGCGAGGTGATGGCGACCTTCTTGCCTTCCAGGTCCTTCAGCGACTTCACCGACGAGTCCGGCATGGTCACCAGCGAGGCCTCCGCCACCGAGCGGGTGCCGGTGTTGACGATGACGACATCGAGCCCCTGGCGCTGCGCCGCCAGCGCGGCGGCGATGGCCACCTCGCCATAGGGCGTATCGCTGGCCAGCAGGTTGCGCACGGTGGTGCCGCCGCCGCCCGAGCCGATGATGCTGGTGATGTCGACGCCGGCCTTCTTGAACAGGCCGTCGGCCATCGCCACCGCATAGGGCGCGCCATAGAGGCTGGTGCCCCATTGGGTGACAGAAATCTCGTCCGCCTTCGCCCCGCACAGGGACGCCCCGGCCACGGCGGCGGCGAGAACCAGCGATCGCAACGACTGATGGAACGACATGAAGCTCACCCCGCGATTATGGCCCTCGGCGCTGCGGGCGCCGGGCGGCAGATGACTGACGGCGGACGCCGTGGCTGGCGGGCCGTACATGGCTTGCTCTGCAACTACTCAAAATAGAGTACACACTTCTTATTTCGTCAACGTCCAATCTTCGACGCACCACCTCCCGCGTCAGATATAATTTGTGCAATGCATGGTCATTTCAGGTGCAGTGCGGCTAATTTTTCGCCGCCGACGATCTTCCCACGTTCTCCCTGTTGCAGATAACGTAGTGTGTGCACTACGATTACTGGATAAGGACGCCGAGCGGACCCTGACGGGACGTTCGTGGCAGGCTTGGCGCCCCCTGTCCACTGCATCGGTGACGCCCATCGTGCCGGCCACTCCCCTTCACGATCAACCTGCCGACGGGCCCGCCGAAGCCGCTGCCGGCACGATGGCCTATGACTTCCGCGAGCAGGTCGGCCACCTCCTGCGGCGGACCTACCAGCGCCACGTGTCCATCTTCCAGCACACCGCCTCCGACCCCAACCTGACCACCGTGCAGTTCGTGACCCTGTGCGCCATCCGCGATCATGGCCCGAGCTCGCAGAGCGAGCTGGTCCGCGCCACGGCGGTCGATCAGGGCACCATCCGCGGCATCATGGAGCGGCTGAAGGGGCGCGGGCTGATCTCGCTGTCCACCGACCCGCAGGACCGGCGCAAGGTCATCGCGACTCTCACCGAGAAGGGCAGCCGCACGCTCGACGAGATGGTGCCCTGCGCGCAGGCGATCACCGAACTGACGCTGCAGAACCTCAACGCCGCCGAGCGCGTGGCATTGATGTTCCTGCTGCGCAAGATGCTCGGCCCCGACGGCGAAGCCTGATCGACCGCGCCCCTCCTTGCCCGTCCGTCGCATGCACAGTTTGTACCCAGAAGCGGTGGCGCCTGCCTGCGCATGCAGCTTGTGTGCGGGGAAAAACGTATGTAGCGTATCCCAATCATTGTAATCGTATTGCGATTATTGAGACGGAATCACGATGATGCACGGTACGAGCTTGGACGTGACGGACGCACTGCGGGCCAGCCTCGGCGCCGACAGCGTGCTGACGGAACCGGCCGATCTCGCCGCTTATGTCCATGACTGGCGCGAGCGCTACACCGGGCCGGCAGCCTGCGTGGTTCTCCCGCGCAGCACGCAGGACGTCGCCGCCGCGGTGCGCATCTGCCGCGACTTCCAGGTTCCGGTCCTGCCTCAGGGCGGCAACACCAGCCTGTGCGGCGGCGCCGTGCCCGGCACGGAGGGCAAGCCGCCGGTGATCATCGCCCTCGCCCGCCTGCGCCGCGTGCGCTCGGTGGATGCGGCCAACAACACCATGGTGGTGGATGGCGGCTGCGTGCTGGCCACGGTGCAGGAGGCGGCGCGCGCCGCCGGCCGGCTCTATCCCATCAGCCTGGGCGCCGAGGGGTCCTGCCACATCGCCGGCACCATCGCCACCAATGCCGGCGGCACTGCTGTCCTGCGCTACGGCAACACGCGCGAGAACGTGCTCGGCCTGGAAGTGGTACTGCCCGACGGCTCCATCTGGGACGGGCTGAAGGCCTTGCGCAAGAACAACACCGGCTACGACCTGAAGCACCTCTTCATCGGCTCGGAAGGCACGCTCGGCATCGTCACCGGCGCGACGCTGAAGCTGCACCCGCTGCCCACCGCCCACGCCGTCGCCTGGATCGGCCTTGCGGATCCGCAGGCCGCCCTGGAGTTGCTCGGGCGCTTCCAGACCGCGTGCGGCTCCCGCCTTTCGGGCTTCGAGCTGATCAACCAGCTTCAGCTCGACCTGGTGCTCACCCGCGTCCCCGATCGCCGCAATCCGCTCGCCGGCAGCCATCCCTGGCACCTGCTGGTGGAACTGGCGGACAGCGGCGAGGCGGAGGAACTCTCGTCGGCTTTGAACCGCGTGCTGGAGGCCGCCCTGGAAGCCGGCCTCGTACAGGATGCCGTGGTGGCAGCGAGCGAGGCGCAGCGCGCCGCGCTGTGGGAGATCCGCCACTCCGTCTCCGAGGCGAACAAAAAGGCCGGCGTCGGCCTGACCACCGATTGCGCCGTGCCGGTCTCGGCCGTGCCAACCTTCATCGCGCAGGCCACGCACGCGGTCCGTGAGCTGGTGCCGGGCCTGCCGGTGATCGTTGTCGCGCACATGGGCGACGGGAATGTCCATTTCATTCCCTTCTTCTCGTGGGAGCAGTGGGGCGCCATCTCCGACCCGGACGCCATGGCCCGCCGGGTGCGCCATGTGGTGAACGAGGTCTCCCATGGGCTCGGCGGCACCTTCAGCGCCGAGCACGGCATCGGCCGGACGCTGGTGGGCGAGATGGCGCACTACAAGTCGCCGGTTGAGCTGGCGCTCATGCAGGCCATCAAGGCCACCATCGATCCCGATGGCCGCTTCAACCCCGGCCGGCTGCTGCCGCCGCGGGTCGCCTAGGTTTTCCGCGTCAGTCCCATCATCAACAACAACCTTCGAGGGGTCCTGTCATGACTGATCTTCCCGGTTCCGGCGCCTCCCGCCGCACGCTTCTGAAGGGCGCCGCTCTCGGCGCGGCCGCCGTCATGATGCCGGCGGTGTGGTCCCCCTCCCGCGCGGCGGGCAAACGCATCGTCGTGCGCGACGACGGCGGCATCTACACCAAGGCCTATGGCGCGGTGTTCTACAAGCCATTCACCGAGAAGACCGGCATCGAAGTGGTCGGCGTCCAGGCCAGCGCCGAGCCTACCGCCCAGATCAAGAGCATGGTGGAGACCAAGAACTACACCTGGGACATGGCCAAGATCAGCAAGCCGGCCATCCTGATGCTCACCACCGGCGACACGCTGTATCTGGAGAAGCACGGCCTGGAGTCCGACCCGGTCATCGCCACCATTCCGCAGCAATACATGTCGCCCTATGGTGTCGGCACCAACGTCTATACGACGGTGCTCGCGTATCGCACCGACGCCTTCAAAGGCAAGGCGGCGCCCAGCTCCTGGGCCGACTTCTGGAACGTGAAGGACTTCCCCGGCCGCCGCTCGGTGCGCAAGCATCCGTTCGACACCATCGAGGAGGCCATCATGGCCACCGGCGTGCCGACCAGCCAGGTCTACCCCTGCGACGTGGACAAGGCCTTCGCCAAGCTCGACGCCATCAAGCCGTATGTGGCGGTGTGGTGGACCTCCGGCGCGCTGGTCGAGCAGGTGCTGGCCAGCGGCGAAGTGGACATGATCCCCACCTGGGTCTCGCGTGCCCAGGCGGCGCAGGCCAAGGGCGCCCCGGTGGAGATCATCTGGAACCAGGGCATCTGGGGCGGCGACCACTGGTCGATCCTCGCCGGCACGCCCAATGCCGACGCCTGCCGCGAGTTCATCAAGTTTGCCTCGGACCCGAAGCGCATGGCGGCGCTGACCGAGTTTTTCCCCGCCGGCGTCACCCAGCCCGCGGCGTTCGACTACATCAAGCCCGAGATCGCCAAGAGCTGCCCGACCTATCCGGCGAACATCGCCAGCGGCCTGCAGATCGACGCCGCATATTGGCTGAAGAACCAGGCGGCGGTGATCGAGCGCTTCAACAGCTGGATCCTGAGCTGACCCCTCGCGGCGCCTGCTTCCCCAAGGCGCCGCGCTCCCGTACCGGCCGGATACCCCTATCCGGCCGGTACGGCCCCTGGTGGCTTCGCGTGTGTGCGGGTCCCCCTCATGCGGCGACGGCACCGGAACGTGGCGCGCCCGCCGTGCGCAGTCGCCCCCCTGTCGTTTCCTCGCCGGAGCAGGCCTGATGTCGTCGTCCAGTCTCACCGTCCACGGGCTTGCCAAGCGCTACGGCGAGTTCGTCGCCCTGGCCCCGACCAGCCTCGACGTGCCGGCGGGCGAGTTCCTGACCCTGCTTGGCCCCTCCGGCTCGGGCAAGACCACGCTGCTCAGCCTCATCGCCGGCCTCGCCACGCCGGACGAGGGCGAGGTGCGCATCGGCGGCGCCGACGTCACCTATCGCCCGCCCTATGAGCGCGATCTCGGCATGGTGTTCCAGAACTACGCCCTGTTCCCGCACATGACCATCGAGGACAACATCGCCTTCCCGCTCAAGATGCGGAAGGTGGGGGCGGCGGAGGCCCGCAAGCGCGCGGCGGAGGCGCTGGAAATGGTGCGCCTCCCGCATGTGGCCAAGCGCTTCCCGCGCGAATTGTCCGGCGGCCAGCAGCAGCGCATCGCGCTCGCCCGCTGCCTCGTCTACCGGCCCTCCATCATCCTCATGGACGAGCCCCTGGGCGCGCTCGACAAGAAGCTGCGCGAGCAGATGCAGTTGGAGATCAAGCGCATCCATCGCGAGCTTGCCACCACCATCATCTATGTGACGCACGACCAGGAAGAGGCGATGACCATGTCGGATCGCATCTGCCTGATGAATGCCGGCCGCATCGAGCAACTCGGCGCGCCGGGCGACCTCTATTTCCGCCCGCGCACGGTCTTCGTCGCCGACTTCCTCGGCGAATCCAACCTGCTGCCGGCCCGCATCTCCGCCACGGCCGGCGAGACCCTCGACATCGCGCTGGCCGCGGGCGCTGGCACGGGGCAGGCCATCAGCAACGGCGCGCCCCTCGCCGCCGGAGCGGACGTCACCGTGATGGTGCGCCCGCAGAACATCACCGTGCGGGCGCCGGTGGACGGCTCCGGCAAGCTGAAGGGCCGCCTCGCGGACGTGATGGTCACGGGCAGCCTCACCAAGCTCTATCTGGATGCGGTGACGCCCGGCCTGCCGCCGCTGATCGCCGCCTATCCCACCCGCAGCCTGTCGGACGAGCACCGGATCGGCGACCTGCTGGAACTGGATTGGCAGGCGGCGGACGCCGTCGCCATCGCCGATGCCGGGGCGCACTGAGCGATGGCCGCCCTCCCCCCGTCTTCCTCCGCGCGGGCCCGCGCCGCCGCGCGCAAGAAACGCCTCGGGCGCGCCCTTATGGCCGCGCCGCTGGTGGTGCTGCTCCTGGCCTTCCTGGTCTATCCCGTCGGCCAGCTCCTGGCGCTCAGCGTCTGGGGCAAGGCAGGCTTCAGCCTCGCCGCCTACCAGCAGCTGTTCGCCTCGCCGCTCTATTTCAACGTGATGCTCATCACGCTGAAGATCTCCTTCTTCACCACCGTCCTGTCCGTCGTCGGCGGCTATCCCATCGCCTATCTGATTTCCGTGGCAAGCCCGGAGCGCAAGGCGACGCTGCTGTTCTGGGTGCTGCTGTCGTTCTGGACCAGCTTCCTGGTGCGCGCCTTCGCCTGGATCGTCATCCTCGGCCGGCGCGGGGTGCTGAACCACCTGCTCACCTCGCTCGGCATCATCGATACACCGGCGGACCTGCTCTATAATTTCGGCAGCGTTCTGGTGGGCATGGTGCACGCGCTGATGCCGCTCGCCATCCTCACCATGCTGGCGGTGATGGAGAATATCGACCGCACCCTGCCCCGCGCCGCCTCGACCCTCGGCGCCCGGCCCGGCACGGCGTTCTGGAAGATCTATTTCCCGCTCTCGCTGCCCGGCGTGGCGGCCGCCGCCATCATGGTGTTCGTCACCGCCATCGGCTTCTTCATCGTTCCCGCGCTGCTGGGCGGACGGCGCGAGACCATGATCACCCAGCTCATCATCGACCAGGTGCTCCAGACGCTGAACTGGGGCTTTGCCGGCGCCATCTCCGTGCTGCTCCTGCTCGTGGTGCTGGTGGTGTTCGTGCTCTACGACAAGCTGCTCGGCCTCTCCTCCATGACCGGCACGTCCGCGCCGCGCGCCGCCACCGCCAGGCCCCAGGGTTTCGGCCATCGGATCGGGGATGCCATCCTGACCCTGCTGGGCGATGTCAGCGACCGGATCATCGCGGTGTTCCCGCGCGGCCGACGCGACGGCGCCAAGCCGCCCCGTCCGCTGGTGGCGTTCGTCTGGATCGTGCTCGTCCTCATGAGCCTGCCGGCGGTGCTGATGATCCCGCTGTCGTTCGGCTCGGGGGGCCTCAACTGGCCGCCGCAGGGCTTTACCTTGCAGTGGTACCGGGAAATGCTCGACTCTCCGGTCTGGGCGCAGGCGCTCACCCGCTCGCTGCTGGTCGGCCTCGGCACCGGCGTGCTGTCGATGCTCATCGGCACGCCCGCCGCCTTCCTGCTGGTCCGCGGCGACATGCGCGGCAAGGGTGCCATGCTGGCCTTCGTGCTGTCGCCCATCGTGGTGCCGCGCATGATCATCGCGGTGGGGCTGTTCTACATGTTCGCCCGCATCGGCCTCGTGGGCACCGCGCTCGGCCTCGTCCTCGGCCACACCGTGGTCGCCGTGCCCTATGTGGTGATGACCATGATGGCGGTGCTGCGCAACTACGACACCCGCCTCGACCTCGCCGCCCAGAGCCTCGGCGCGCGGCCGCTGGCGACGCTGCGCTACGTGACGCTGCCCATCCTCGGGGCGGGAATGATGTCGTCCTTCCTGTTCGCCTTCGCCACCTCGTTCGACGAATTGACCATCGCGCTGTTCGCCTCCGGCGGCCTCAACGCCACCTTGCCCAAGCAGTTCTGGGACGAGGTGACGCTTCAGGTCTCCCCCGTGATCGCGGCGGTGTCCACCTGCCTGTTCGTGTTCATCGCGGTGCTGATCTTCGCGGCCGACCGGCTCCGCCGGCGCAGCGTCGCGTCCTGACCGCCTCACCCGACCTCATGACAAGGTTCCTCGTTCCATGCTGACTGCCCCCCAATTGCGCGGCATCCTGCCGGCCACCCCGACGCCGGTGAACGCCGACGACACCATCAACGTGCCGGCCTCCAAGGCGCTGTTCTCCTGGCTGCTCCAGCAGGGCATCGACGGGCTGGTGCCGCTGGGCGGCACGGGCGAATACGGCGCGCTGGCGCGCTCCGAGCGCATCAGGTTCGCCGGCCTTGCCGCCGAGGCGATGGCCGGAAAGGTGCCGGTGATCGCCGGCGTGCTCGACACCGGCTTCCATGACGCCCTCCAGGCGGGACGCGAGTTCGGCGCGGCGGGCGTCGACGGCCTGCTGGTGCTGACCCCCTACTACACCAACCCCACCCAGGCCGGCATCCGGGACTATTTCCTGCGCTATGCGGACGCCTCGCCGGTGCCGATCCTGATCTATGAGATCCCCTACCGCACCCGCATCGCCATCCAGCCCGAGATCCTGCACGAATTGTCCCGGCACGAGCGGATCATCGGCATGAAGGCCTGCAATACCGACATGTACCACTTCCTCCAGACGGTGGCGGGGGTCGGCCCCGATTTCACCGTGCTGAGCGGTGAGGACAGCCTGTTTCCGCTGCATGTGGCGGCGGGCGCCAAGGGCGGCATCGTGGTGACCGCCAACCTGCTGCCGCGCGCCTGGCGCAAGATCTTCGACCTTGCCGCCGCCGGCCGCACCCAGGATGCGCTGGCGCTGCATCGCCAGTTCATCCCGATGATGAACATGGCCTTCGCCGAGACCAACCCCGGCCCGATGAAGGCGGTGATGGACCTCGTCGGCGTCGATGCCCCCCGCCTGCTGGCGCCGCTGGTACCGCCCGCCCCCGCGCTCGCCGCCCGGCTGCGCGAGGAGGTGAAGCGCCTGCTGCCGCAGTTCGAGGGCCAGCCCAGCGCCCTCGCCTCCTGACCCCTCCCCGGCCGGTTCGTGCGGACCGGCCGGGCCCGCGACGCGGCGCCCGTCGATGGAGATTGACGGACGCCCGGCTGAGCCCACAGAAAGAGCGTATGCGCAAGCCCACCCGGACCGCCGCTTCGAGCCCCTCGCCCAAGCCCCCCAAGAGCCCGGGCCGCATCGCAGCGCCTGCGCCGAAGGCCGCTGCCATGGACGCCGCCATGGATACGGGCGCGGACAAGCGCCGTTCCTCGCTGTTCGTCGGTTCGACGGAAAAGGCCTTCCAGGTGCTGCATGCCTTCGACGGGCCGCAGCGCTTCATGACGCTGGCCGATATCGCCCGTGCCTCCGGCCTCGACCGCAGCGCGGCGCAGCGCCTGGTGCATACGCTGGAGACGCTGGGCTACATCAAGCGCGTGCCCGACACGCGCAACTATGCGCTGACCTCCAAGGTGCTTCAGTTCTCCTACAGCTACCTGCGCGCCAACGAACTGATCGACCGGGCGCTGCCCTATCTGCTCGACATCAGCCGGCGCCTCGGCGAGACCACCAATCTGCAGGAGCTGGACGGGCCGGACATCGTCTTCGTCGCGCGCTTCCCCGGCCAGCACATGGCCCATATCGACATCGTCGTCGGCAGCCGGCTGCCCACCTTTTTCACCGCGTCCGGCACCGCCATGCTCTCGCGCATGAGCGAGGCGGAGCAGCGCGAGATCCTCGCCCGCACCGACCTCGCGCCGCTCACCCCCTTTACCGAGACCGACCCCGAGGCACTGCTGGAGCGGGTGCGGCGGGCGGGCGAGCGCGGCTATGCGGTGACGGTCAACGAGGCGGTGATGGGCGACATCTCGGTGGGCGCCGCCATCACCGACGAGCACGGCCGGCCGGTGGCGGCGATCAACATCTCCGTTCCCACCAGCCGCTGGACCCCACAGCGGGCCGAAGCGGAGCTGGCGCAGGAGGTGCAGGTGGCCGCCACCTCCATCTCCAAACCGAAGGTGCGCCTGCCCTCCTGAGCGATGCATCACCCCACGCCCGGTTTGATCGCGCTTGCTTTACCGCATGGTGGCAACCCGCTAGCTCCGGAGCGTCCCACCTTCCGGCAGGCCCATGACCGACAGTCCACCCCATGCCGATCTCCCGCCCGTACTGGCCGCCTCACGGCCGATGAACGACCGGCTCGCCGCCCATGCGGGACGCCGCTTCCTGTCGGTGGAGGGGGCGCGCTGGGGCGAGCTGATCCTGCCCGCGCCGGACGAGACATGCACCACCGCCGGCGGCCTGCGCGTGGTGCTGTTCGCCAGCTTCGAATATGGCTATCTGGCCCTGGACGCGGTGAAGGCCTATGCGGCGCGCTTCCCTGGGCGGATCACGCTGGCGGGCCTTGCCACCGACGACGCGGCGAACGCCAGCGCCCGCATCGGTCTCAAGAAACGCATCTGGAAATATGTCGACACGGACGAGCGTGTCGCCATGGAGACCGCCATGGCCGAGGCGGCGCTCAGGGCCGGCGCGCCGGCCTTCACCGGCGAGATCAAGACCGAAGGCTTCCGGCGCATCCTGCGGGAGGACTGGCGGCCCGACGTCATCATCAGTTGCGTCTTCGGACAGGTGATCGGGCCGAAGATCATCGCCATGCCCACCTGCGGCATCTACAATTTCCACCCCTCCGACCTGCTGCACGGCCATGGCGCGGGCCCTGCGCCCGACGAGGATCTGGACGCGCGCGGCGCGCGCACGACGGTGTGGAGCATCCACCAGGTTTCGCCGGAGATCGACACCGGCCCGGTCGTCGCCGTGTCCCCGCCCATCACCGTGCGCGACGCGCAAGGGCGGCTGCCGGAGAACCGCCTCGTGCTTTACGACAAGCTGCTGGAGCCGGTGGGAGCGCTGGCGGCTGGACTCACCGACGCGCTCTGGCGACGGCATGCGACGGGCGCGCGCGGCCCGCTCGACAGGCTGGACATCGCCCCGGCGCTGCCGCCGGACCTCGCCGCGCGCATGCTGGAGCCGGTGCATGCCGGCGCCCACGACGAGAGCCTGCCCGCGTTCGATGCCGCGATCCTTGAGCGCTACGCCTGAGCCGGCCCGGACCGCTGCCCGTCATTTATTTCACCCAAGCTCAAGCGCATCCCGGAACGAAGCCGCAGTCCCAAGGTTTTACCGGCAGACCCCTGCGGAACAACCGAGGAAGCGCAGATGACGAGCAAGACCAAAGACCTGACGGCCCTGTTCCACGAGACGCTCAAGGACATCTATTTCGCGGAGAAACAGATTCTCCGGGCGCTGCCGAAGATGGCGAAGGCGGCGCAGACGGACGCTCTTCGCCAGGCCTTCGAGCATCATCGCGACGAAACCCAGGGCCAGATCGAACGCCTGGAACAGGTGTTCGAACTGCTGGGCAAGTCGCCGCGCGGCAAGGCCTGCGACGCCATCGTCGGCATCATCGACGAAGGCAAGGAGATCATGGAGGACTTCTCCGATACCGAGGCGCTTGATCCCGGCCTGCTCGCCGCCGCGCAGGCGGTGGAGCATTACGAGATCAGCCGCTACGGCACGCTGAAGACCTGGGCGACGCAACTCGGCCTTCCCGATGCCGCCAAGCTGCTGGACGCGACGCTGCAGGAGGAGATGAAGACCGACAAGCTGCTGACGCAGCTCGCCCTGCAATCCGTCAACCGCAAGGCGGCCTGAGCGGCGGCGCCGCCAGCCGAAAGTTCGCGCTTTCCAGACCCGCGCTTCCGAGCGCGGGTTTTGCCATGCGCGACACGGCTCGGGTGCTGATCCTGATCCCCTTGCGCGTCAGGCCTTGTAGCGGTCGAAGGCGGTCATCTTCTGCACATAGGGCTCCACGTCGCGCAGATAGATTTCCTGCTGGAGGAAGCTGATCTCGGCCTCCAGCGCCTCGTCCTCCACCTCGCGCCACCAGGATTTCGGGCGGCCGTCCGAGCCGTCGTTCCAGCGGTAGCCGCGGGCTTTCAGCGCATCCTTCATCTCGAACGGGCTGCTCTCGGCCCACACCCGATGGCGCGGCCGGCGGGCGGTCTCCAGCAGGCGGGCGAAGGCGGTGCCGGGCGCCTCCTTCAGCGGCGCCGCGAGCACCTCCAGCAGCGCGTGGCAGTCGTCCACGGCGCGGTGGCCGTTGTGGAACATGCCGCACTGGCCGATGAGATAGCCGAGCTTCACGCCCTCGAAGCCGAAATCGCCCCACGGCACCTCCGCCACCGAGCAGGCCCAAGCTTTGCCGTCGAAGCCCTCCGCCAGATGCTCGCAGAACGGCCGGTCGAAGCGCGCGTTATGGGCGATCACCAGCGAGGCCGGCGCCATGAAGCGCGCCACGGCGTCGAGATCGATGGCATGGCCGGCCACCATCTCCGACGTGATGCCGGTGAGCTTGGTGATGGTGGCGCTGATGGGCACGGACGGCTCGCGCAGGGCGCTGAACGTATCGATGACGTCGCCGATGGCGCCATCTTCCCGATAGGTGAAGGCGACCATGCCGAGCTCGATCACCTCGTCCTTGGCATGGTCGAGGCCGGTGGTCTCGGTATCCACGATCACCGCCAGCTTCTCGCCGAGTTCCAGGGCGCGGGGCACCACCGTGCGCGGCTGGAGCTTGCGCAGCACACGGTAGCGGCCGGTGGCCTCCAGTTCGCAGGCATAGGCTTCGTGGTGCGCATCATAGGCGACGTCCGGGCCGGTCTTCGCCGGGCCCTTGGCCCGCACCTTGCGGCGGGGCTTCGCCAGGGCGGCCAGCTCCTCGACCGCCTCGTCCACCGTGAGCAATGCGAAGAAATCGGCCTGTTGTGCCATGCCGTGCCTCTGCCGACTCAGTGCGCCCGACGGGATCATACGCGAGCGGTGGCCAGAAATTGCGACAGCTCAGGCTGTGGCACACCAGATCATGTGCCTGGCACCCCGGTTGCGGCCAGTGGCGCGCACCGGCACTTCCTCGACGCGGAAGCCGGCGCGACGCAGCCGCTGGGTGAAGCGCGGATCGGGTGCCGAGGACCACACCGCCAGCACGCCGCCCGGCGTGAGCGCCGCGCGGGCCGCGCCGAGCCCGCGCGCATCATAGAGCCGGTCGTTCTCCGGCACGGTGAGCCCATCCGGCCCGTTGTCCACATCCAGCAGGATGGCGTCGAAACGGGCACGGGCCCCGCCGATCAGCGCCGCCACGTCGCCAGTGTGGACAGCGACGCGCGGGTCGTCCAGGCAGCCGCCGAACACCTCCGCCATGGGGCCGCGCGCCCAGTCGACGACGGCCGGCACCAGTTCCGCCACCAGGATCTCCGCCGCGGGCGGGGCGACGGCGAGCGCCGCGCGCAGGGTGAAGCCCATGCCCAGCCCGCCGATCAGCAGGCGCGGCGCCGGCCGCTCCGCGAGGCGCGCACAGGCGAGCCGCGCCAGCGCCTCCTCCGAGCCGCTGAGACGGCTGTTCATCAGTTCGGTCGCGCCGAGCATGATGGAGAATTCGGCGCCCCGCCGCTTGAGGCGCAGGTCGCCGCCGCCGGGCAAGGGGGCGGTGTCGATGAGGGTCCAGGGGATCACGGGCGGTCTTCCGGCATGCGGGCGCCACCATACACGGCAGCGCCCGGGGGCAAAGTCCCCGTCGCTCAGCCGCGCGGCGCGAAGATGCGCTGCTTGAGGTCCTCGATCACATTGGTCAGATGCCGTTCCATCGCCGCGCCCGCCGCCGCGCTCCGGCCCTCGGCCAGGGCATCGATGATGGCGAGATGTTCGGCGCTGATCTCGCGGATGCGCCGCGGCCGCCGCTCAAGGCCGAACAGGCGCGAGCGCTGCCGCACCTGCCGGATCAGTTCCGCCAGCAGCGGGTTGCCGCTCGCCTGCGCGATGGCCTCATGCAGGATGTCGTCCACCGCGTCGAGCTCGGCCCGGCTGAGCGGCTCCGCATCCGACGCTTCCGCGGCATGCAGGATGGCCTCCATGCGGGCCCGCAGCGGCGCCAGCGTGGCGGCGGGCACATGGCCGGCGGCGAGGCGGGCGGCCTCGCTCTCCAGCGTGACGCGCACCCGCAGCGCGTGGCTGTAGTCCTCCAGCGTCACGGTCTTCACCTGGAGCGCGCCTTCGCCACGGCGGATCAGCAGCCCCTCGCCTTCCAGGCGGAACAGGGCATCGCGCAGCGGCGTGCGCGAGACATCCAGCGCCTTCGCCAGCTTGCGCTCCTGCACCACCGCCCCCGCCTCCAGCTCGCCGCCGAGGATCATGTCGAGCAGCCGGCGATAGGCCACCTCGGTCAGGCGTGGGGTCGCGGGGCCCGCGTCTGCGTCCGTGACCATGACCAAGGTCTCCTGCCGGTTTTGAGGCATGGCCTGCTCAACAATTGCGCATGCCATGTAATTGACCGAAGTGGAATACCACCGGCATACTCATTCCCGCAACCCTTGCGAAGCCACGCCGCGCAAGGCGTGGCCGACCCGGCGGGGCAGGATGGGCATGGTCCGTTCGCCCCTGTCCACGCACAGGACGATCCATCGATGCGCCATCTCCTTTCCCTAACCCGGGCCGTCGCCGTAATGGCCACCCTGGCCGTGCTGCCGCTCTCTGCCGCCTCCGCGCAGGACGCGGGCCTCAAGACCGGCGTGGACGGCACCTTCGCCCCGCATGCCATGCCCAACCTCTCCGGCGGCGTGCAGGGCTTCAACATCGACCTCGCCAACGAGCTGGCGAAGCGGCTCGGCAGCAAGATCACCATCGACGCCACGCAATTCTCGGGCCTCGTCCCCGGCCTCCAGGCCGGCACCTATGATTTCATCGCCGCGCCGGTGACCGTGAACAAGGATCGCGCCGAGCAGCTTCTCTTCACCGAGGGCTACCTCAACACCGACTTCCAGTTCGTGGTGAAGAAGGACACGCCGGACATCACCAAGCTTGAGGACCTGAAGGGCAAGGTCATCGCGGTGAACAAGGGCTCGGCCTATGATTCCTGGGCGCGCGATCTGGCCGACAAGATCGGCTGGACGGTCGAATCCTACGGCACCAATTCCGACGCCATCCAGGCCGTGCTGACCGGCCGCGCCTATGCCAATGTCGCCGGCAACACGGTCTCGGCCTGGGCGGTGAAGAACAACCCGGCGATCAAGCTGTCCTACCTGCATTCCACCGGCCTGGTGTGGGCGGTGCCGGTGCGCAAGGACAATGTGGCGCTGCGCAACAAGCTCGATGCCGCGCTCGAATGCATGAAGAAGGACGGCACGCTCGCCGCCATGCACGAGAAGTGGTTCGGCGCCAAGCCGGCGCCCGGCTCGGCCGCCGCCACCATCTTCCCCGGCTACGGCGTGCCCGACATGCCCGGCTACGACAAGGCCGAGCACCCGCTCTCCTGTTCCTGACGCTTCCTTACTCCTGACGCCTGCGGCGCGGGGCGAGACCCCGCGCCTGTCCTGTCTGACGATCGGCATTCACAGTGGCTGAACCTCTTCCCTCCGCCTCCCCGCGCGCCGAGCCCATGCTCGACATCCGCGCGCTGCGCAAAACCTTCGGCGCGGCGGAGGTGCTCAAGGGCATCGACCTGAAGGTGGCGCGGCAGGAACTGGTGTTCATCATCGGCCCGTCCGGCTCCGGCAAGAGCACCTTCCTGCGCTGCATGAACCGCCTGGAGGAGCCGAGCGACGGCTCCATCTATGTGGACGGCATCGACCTCCTGAGCCCCAAGACCGACATCAACGCCATGCGCCGGCGCATCGGCATGGTGTTCCAGTCGTTCAACCTCTATCCGCACATGAGCGCGCTCGGCAACGTGACGCTGGCCCTGCGCAAGGTGCTCGGCCGCGGCGCGGCGGAGGCCGACGCCATCGGCCTCGCGGCCCTGGAGCGCGTCGGCCTCGCCGAGAAGGCGCGTTCCTATCCGAGCCAGCTCTCCGGCGGCCAGCAGCAGCGCGTCGCCATCGCCCGCGCCATCGCGCTGGAGCCGAAGGTGATGCTGTTCGACGAACCCACCTCCGCGCTCGACCCTGAGCTGGCAGGCAGCGTGCTGGCGGTGATGCGCGACCTCAAGATCGCCGGCATGACCATGGTGGTGGTGAGCCACGAGATGCGCTTCGCCCGCGACGCCGCCGACCGCGTGGTGTTCATGGAAGCCGGCGAGGTCGTGGAGCAAGGCCCGCCCGAGCACCTGTTCGGCGCCGATGCCCACCCGCGGGTGCGGGCCTTCCTCACCGAAATCACCCGCTGAGCCGCCCATGACCAGCGGCGAGCTCTTTCTCGAAACCTTCTTCAACCCGGTCATCATCGTCCGCTACCTGCCCGCCATCCTGAAGGGCATGGTGGTGACGGTGGAGGTGGCGGCCTGCGTCATCGTCACCGGCATCGCGCTCGGGCTGGCGCTCGCCGTCATCCGCAGCTTCCGCTGGCGGACGGTGAATTTCCTCCTCGTCGTGTGCGTGGACATGCTGCGGGCGCTGCCGCCGCTGGTCATCGTGCTGCTGGTCTATTTCGGCCTGCCCAACATCGGCCTCACCTTGCCGAGCTTCGCCGTGCTGTGGCTGGTGCTCTCCCTGGTGCTGGGCGCCTTCGCGGAGGAGGTGTTCTGGGCCGGCATCGTCTCGGTGCGCAAGGGCCAGTGGGAGGCCGGGCGCTGCACCGGGCTCACCGAATTCCAGACCCTGCGCTGGATCGTGCTGCCACAGGCCATCCGCCTCACCGTGCCGCCGCTGACCAACCGCACCATCGCCATCACCAAGAACACCGCGCTCGGCACCGTCATCGGCGTGCCGGAGATCCTCAACCAGGCCACCACGGCGCAGAGCTTCTCCGGCAGCGCCACGCCGCTGATGATGGGCGCGCTCGCCTATCTGGTGCTGTTCGTGCCGGTGGTCATCGCCGGGCGCTACATCGAGGCCCGCTTCACCTGGAGGCGTGCCTGATGGACGCGATCCTCCAGCAGTTCTTCAATCTCGACATCATGCGGCAGGCCGCGCCGCTGGTGTTCCAGGGCCTCGGCATGACGCTCCTGGTCTGCCTCGCCGTGGTGCCGCTCGGCCTCATCGGCGGGCTGTTGGTGGCGCTGGGCAGCCGGGCGCGCTCACGCCTCGCCAGGGCCCTTCTCGCCGGCTTCATCGACGTGCTGCGGGCGTTGCCGCCGCTGGTGCTGCTGATCGCCATTTCCGCCGGCCTGCCGTTCGCCGGCATCCGCCTGTCGCCCTTCGTCTGCGTGTGCCTGGCGCTGTTCCTCAACACCTCCGCCTATTATGGCGAGGTCTATCGCGCCGGCCTCGACAGCGTGTCGCACGGCCAGTGGGAGGCGGCGCGCTGCACCGGGCTGAACGCGTTCCAGACCATGGCCCATGTCATCATTCCGCAGGCGGTGCGCAACGTGCTGCCCGACCTCGTCTCCAACACGGTGGAGGTGGTGAAGCTCACCTCCCTGGCGAGCGTCGTGGCACTGCCGGAACTGCTCTATTCCGCCGACATGGCCCGCTCCGTGACCTTCAATTCGTCGCCCATCGTGCTGGCGGCGCTCATCTATCTCGTCCTGTTGTGGCCCGTGGTGCGGCTCATGAGCCGCCTTGAACACAAGCTGGGGACGTGACCCGTTCCGACCGAAGAGACGCGCGGCGGTTTTCGGCGCCGCGCCAGGAGTGACGTTGATGCGTGAAATCAAGGTTGCGGCGGCCCAGCTCGGCCCCATCCAGAAGGCCGAGGGGCGCGACGTGGTCGTCGCCCGCATGCTGGCGCTCATGCGCCAGGCCAAGGCGGAGGGCTGCACCCTCATCGTCTATCCCGAGCTGGCGCTCACCACCTTCTTCCCGCGCTGGTACCACGAGGACCGCGCCGAGGCGGACGGCTGGTTCGAGGCCGAGATGCCGGGCGCGCAGACGCAGCCCCTGTTCGACGCCGCCCGCGAAATGGGCATGGCCATGAGCTTCGGCTATGCCGAGCTCACCCCGGACGGACACCATTTCAACACCTCCATCCTGGTGGACACCCAAGGCGCCATCGTCGGCAAGTATCGCAAGATCCATTTGCCGGGCCATGTGGAGTACGACCACGACCGGACCCACCAGCATCTGGAGAAGCGCTATTTCGAGCCCGGCGACCTGGGCTTCCCGGTGTGGCGCACCATGGGCGGCATCTTCGGCATGGCCATCTGCAACGATCGCCGCTGGCCGGAGACCTATCGCGAGATGGGGCTGCAGGGCGTGGAGATGATCGTGCTCGGCTTCAACACCCCCTCCGTCAACGGCCAGAAGGGCACCGAGGGCCTCGCCCAGCGCCTGTTCCACCACAAGCTCTCGGTGCAGGCCGGCGCCTACCAGAACTCCACCTGGGTGGTAGCCGTGGCCAAGGCCGGCGACGAGGACGGCCATCACCTGATGGGCGGCACGCTGATCGTGAACCCGGACGGCGAGATCGTCGCGGAATCCAAGACCGAGGGCGACGAACTGGTCATCCATGCCTGCGACCTCGACGATACGGTGTTCGGCAAGCAGACCATCTTCGATTTCGCCCGCCACCGCCGCATCGAGCACTACGGCCGCATCACCGCCCAGACCGGCGTGATCCTGCCGCCCGAAGACTGAGCCTTTCCTGCCTATCCCGACAAGGACGCGACCCATGACGACGGCGGACCTGAGCTTCGATTTCGCGGACGTTCACCCGGACACACGCTACAAGCTGCTCACCGGCCTCGTCGTGCCGCGGCCCATCGCCTGGGTGGTCACCAAGTCGACGGAGGGCGTGGTGAATGCCGCGCCCTTCTCATTGTTCAACGTCATCTCGGAGGACCCGCCGCTGGTGGTGTTCAGCGTGGATACCAAGCCCGGCGACCGGGTGAAGGACACGCTGGTCAACGTCCATGCCACCCGCGCGTTCGTGGTGAATCTCGTGGACGCGGCCACCGCCCAGGCCATGAACAATTGCGCCATTCCCTTCCCGCCGGAGGAAGGCGAGCCGGAGGCGCTGGGCATCCCGCTGGTGCCGGGCACCCACGGCCCGGTGCCGCGCCTCGCCATCGCCCCGGTGGCGATGGAATGCCGGCAGGTGACGACGCTCAATTTCGGGCCGCGCCGCGACCTGGTGATCGGCGAGGTGCTGGCGCTGCACACCCGCGCCGGCGTGCTCGACCCCAAGACGCTGCGCACGGACTATGACGTCTATCAGCCGGTCGGCCGGATGGGCGGCACCATGTATGCCCACCTCAACGACCGCTTCTCCATGGAGCGGGAGAGCTATGACGAGTTCCGCGCCCGCATGGCGAAGGAACCGGCATGACACGCCGGTTCCGCCGGGCGTCAGGCCAGCGCGATCTGCACCGCGCCGATGGCCATGGTGACGGCGGCCTGGACCGGATCGACCACCGGCACGCCCAGCGCCGCCTCCAGCGCCTTGCGGTGCCGCGCCATGCCGGCGCAGCCCATGACGATAACGTCGGCGCGGTCCAGCTCCACCAGCTCGCCGCCCACCTGGATCATCCGGGCCAGCGTGCCCTCGCCCGAGGCGCTCTCCGCCACGCTCATGTTGAGCGGACGCTCGCCGGCGAAGCGCTCGGCCAGGCCCATCTGGCGCACATAGCGCTGGTGGCGCGGCATGGAGCCGGCGCCGATGGCGATGACGCCGAAGCGGTCGCCACGCGACAAAGCGGTGAGCAGCGCGCTCTCGGCGATGCCGAACACCGGGCTTCTCGTCCCCTCGCGGCACACATGCAGGCCGGGATCGCTGTAGCAGGCGATGACGAAGGCGGCGGCGGCGCGCTCCCGTTCCACCAGGCGCCGCAGCGGGATGGCGACCTCGTCCACATGCTCCTGCGTCTCGACGCCGAACGGCCCTTCCTCCAGCGTGAGGCAGCGGATCACCGGCCCGTCGGCGAAGCGCAGCGGCGCCAGCGCGGCATCGAAGCCGGCCGTGACGGCGGCGTTGGAATTGGGATTGACCACAACGATCTCGGGCCGCGCCATCTCTTGGTCCCCGTTCTGTCTATTCTGGAATCCTATTAGTCCCGGAGTTGGGTATATGTCCACGAAACCTTACGATCTTGTGCTGCGCGGTGGCACCGTGGTGACCGCGAGCGGCGCCTTCCAGGCCGATGTGGCGGTGGCGGGCGAGACCATCGCCGCCATCGGCCGCGACCTCGGCCCGGTCGCGAGGGAGATCGACGCCAAGGGCAAATATGTGCTGCCCGGCGGTGTCGACAGCCACGCCCATATCGAGCAGGTGTCCGCCGGCGGCCTGCTCAACGCCGACACGTTCGAGAGCGCCACCACCTCCGCCGCCTTCGGCGGCACCACCTCGGTGATCTCGTTCGCCGCCCAGCACGTGGGGCTGAAGCTCAACGAGGTGCTGGACGCCTATCACGGCCTCGCCCGCAAGGGCGCGGTCATCGACTACGCCTTCCACATGATCATCGCCGACCCGACCGAGGAAGCGCTGGCGGACCACCTGCCGAAGCTGATCCGCGACGGGCATGCCTCGATCAAGCTGTTCATGACCTACGACCGGCTCCAGCTCAATGACGAGAAGGTGCTGGACGTGCTGATGGCGGCGCGGGAGAACAAGGCGCTGGTCTGCGTCCATGCCGAGAACCACGGCATGATCGCCTGGACCGCCAAGCGCCTGCTGGCCAAGGGCTATACCGCGCCCAAGTATCATGCCATCGCTCATCCGCGCGCATCGGAGGAGGAGGCGTTCCACCGTCTCATCACGCTGGCCGCCTTCGTCGATCAGCCGATCATGATCTTCCACGTCTCCACCGCCGAAGGCGCTGCGCGCATCCGCCGGGCGCGCGGCGAAGGCTTGAAGGTCTATGGCGAGACCTGCCCGCAATATCTGTTCCTGACCAATCAGGACATGGACAGGCCGGGCCTGGAAGGCGCGAAGTTCATGTGCAGCCCGCCGGCCCGCACCGCGCCGGACCAGGAGGCGCTATGGCAGGCGCTCGCCCAGGGCGACCTCCAGACCATCTCCTCCGACCACGCGCCCTACCGCATGGACGAGACCGGCAAGCTCTCGGCCGGGCCGAACCCGGATTTCAAGCACATCGCCAACGGCCTGCCGGGCCTTGAAGTGCGCCTGCCGCTGCTGTTCGACGCCATGGTGTCGAAGGGGCGCCTGGGCATCGAGGAATTCGTGGCGCTGACCGCCACCCGCCCGGCCAAGATCTACGGCCTCCACCCGCGCAAGGGCGACATCATGATCGGCGCCGATGCCGACATCGCGGTGTGGGATCCGAAGAAGGAGGTGGAGATCACCGACGCGCTCATGCACGACCGCGTGGGCTTCACCCCGTTCAACGGCCGCACCGTCACCGGCTGGCCGGTCACGGTGCTGAACCGGGGCCGCGTGGTGGTGGAGGACGGCGCGCTGAAGGCCGCCCCCGGCAGCGGGCAGTTCCTGGCCCGCGCCGCCGGCCCGGCGGCCGAGCCCACCGGCCGGCGCGGACCGGAATTCGACCCGGCGCTCAGCTTCGGCGCCCGGCTGTGACGGCCGCCCCGGCGCCGCGCATTGCGGGGCGCCGGGCCTGCGGGCATCCTCGCGCGCCGCGCGTCGGCGCGAGATGAGGGACGCCATGCTGCACCACGACCTGCAATCGCTGCGCCTGTTCGTCGCCGTCTGCGAGACGCGCAGCCTCTCCAAAGCCGCCGAGCGCATCAACATCGCCTTGTCCGCCGCCAGCCGCCGCCTGCGCCTGCTGGAGGAGGAGGCGGGCATGCCTTTGGTGCGCCGCCTGCCGCACGGGGTGGAGCCGACCATGGCCGGCCAGACGGCGCTGGCCTATGCGCAGTCCGTGCTGATGCTGGCGGACCGTTACGTGGCGGGCCTCGCGGACCATCTCTCCGGCGCGCGCGGGCGGGTGCGGGTGTCGGCGTCGAGCTCGGCGCTGGTGGAGCGCCTGGCGCCGGATCTGGCCGCCTTCGCCAGGCGCCACCCGGACATCCGCATCGATCTCGACGAGCGGCCCACCGCCGACACCATCACCGCCGTCACCCGCAAGCAGGCGGACCTCGGCGTCATCGTGCGCGGCCAGCCGGTGGACGGGCTCACCTGCCATCCCTATTCCACTGACCGCCTCGCGGTGGTGACCCTGCGGGACCACCCGCTCGCCGGCCGCCGCAGCGTCGCCTTCGCCGATCTGATGAACGAGGACTTCGTGGCGCTGGAAGCCGGCACCGCCGTGAACCGGCTGGTGATGGAGCGGGCGCGGGAGCTCGGCCACTATCTGCGGGTGCGCGTGCAGGTGCGCAGCTTCGAGGTGATGTGCCAGATGGTGAGCCACGGCCTCGGCGTCGGCATCCTGCCCGAGGCCGCGCTCCGTCCGCTGGCCACCGCGCTCGGCCTCGCCCTGATCCAGCTGGAGGATCCCTGGGCGGTGCGCGAGATCGCCATCTGCGTGCGAGAGAATGAGGAACTGCCCAGCGCCACCCGGCGGCTGCTGGAGGAATTGCAGGGAAGCTAATTCGCAAAATACGAAATCAGCCTGCTTTCTTTTCTAATTCCACGAACACGACAAAGCCCCTTAGTCTCTCTTTGGCGGAGAAACGGGCATGGACGAATTTCAGGCATCGAACGGAACGGAAGGGCGCGCGGCAGCCATCGCCGAGGCTTATGCCCGCTGCCTCCGGATCGCCGCTGACAGCCGCGCCTTCGTCGACCTCGTCGAACCGGCGGACGGCGGCATATTCCCATACGCCATCAAGGACATGGTGGACGTCGCCGGGCGCGCCCCGAGCTATGGCCTCGACCCGGCGCCGAACGCCGCCCCCGCCGCCACCGCGCCGGTGGTCAGCGCCATGGCCGCCGCCGGCGGCCGGGCGGTCGCCTTCACCCAGATGACGCCGCTGGCCTTCGACCCCTCCGGCGCCAACCGCTGGCGCGGCCGCCCGCTCAATCCCTGGGATCCGGCGCGGATCTGCGGCGGGTCCTCCTCCGGCTCCGCCGTCGCCGTGGCGGCGGGCGCGGTGCCGCTGGCGCTGGGCTCGGACACCGCCGGTTCCCTGCGCATTCCCGCCCATTGCTGCGGGGTCAGTTCCTGGAAGGCCACGCGCGGCCTCATCCCCCTCGATGGCGTGCTGGCGCTCGCCCCGACGCTCGACACCCTGGGGTTCCTTGGCCGCGATGCCGCCTGGCTCGACCGCGCGGCAGCGATCTTCGCCCCGTCGGCCCAGCCCGCGCCCCGGGAGCTGTGTGTCGCCAGCGACCTGCTGGCGGCCTGCGATCCCGACATCGCCGCCGCCTTCTCCAATGCAGTGGACGCCCTCACCGGCATCGGCCTCGACCTGCTGGACGTGCAGCTCGCGCCGCTGGTCGCCGCCACCGACGCACCGGTGCTCGATCTTCTGCTGGGCGAGAGCGCCCGGCAGTTGGAGGCCATTCCGGCCGCCACGCAGGACCCGCTGTTCGCTACCCGCCTCGCCAAGGGGCGGGCCATGGACGATGCTCATCTGGCCGAATGCCGCGCCGCACTAGCCGGCGCGGACGGGATGGCGCGCGACATCTTCGGCGGCTGCGCCCTGCTGCTGCTGCCGGCCATGCCGTGCGTCACGCCCACCATCGCCGCCTGCGATCCGGCGACGCCGGGCTTCTCCGGTCGCACGCTCTACCGGCTGTCCGCCTTCACCCGCTTCGCCAGCGGCCTCGGCCTGCCGGTGGTCACCTTTCCCATCGGGCGGGACGGCAACGGCATGCCCGTCGGCGCGCAACTGGTCGGGGCGCGGGGAACCGATCGCGCGCTCATCGCGCGGGTCCATCACATCCAGTCGCGCAGCGACTGGCACCGGGCCACGCCCGACACCACCCCAAAGGAGTGCATCGCGTGAGCGTGCCCGCCCTGGCCCCGGCCACCCCGTCGTCAGCCCTCAGCAGCCTGCGCATTCTCGACCTGACCCGGGTCCGCGCGGGGCCGACCTGCTGCCGGGTGTTCGCGGATTTCGGCGCCGACGTGATCAAGATCGAGGCGCCGGACGGGGTGGACCCCAACGAGACCATGTCCGGCGCCCGCGACGGCTATGACATGCTGAACCTCCACCGCAACAAGCGCTCGCTGACGCTCAACCTGAAGCGCGCGGAGGGGCTGGAGGTCTTCCTGAAGCTGGTGGAGAGCGCCGACGTGGTGGTCGAGAACTACCGGCCGGACGTGAAGACCCGCCTCGGCATCGACTATCCGGCGCTGAAGGCCCGCAACCCGCGCATCATCCTCGCCTCCATCTCCGGCTTCGGCCAGGACGGGCCCTATGCCGGACGCGCCGGCTTCGACCAGATCGCGCAGGGCATGGGTGGCCTCATGTGGGTGACGGGCCTGCCCGGCCAGGGGCCGGTGCGCGCCGGCGTCGCGGTGGCCGATTCCACCGCCGGCCTCTATGCCGCCACCGGCATCCTGGTGGCGCTGCGCGAACGCGACGTCTCGGGCGAGGGGCAGTGGGTGCAGACCTCACTGCTCCAGGCGCAGATCGCGCTGTGCGACTTCCAGGCCGCCCGCTACCTGGTGGACGGCACGGTGCCGCCACAGGCGGGCAACGACCATCCCTATTCCACCCCCATGGGCGTGGTGGAGACCGCCGACGGCTTCATCAATCTGGCGGTCGGGGGCGACGGCCAGTGGCGCGACCTCTGCCGCGCCATCCAGCGCAGCGACCTCGCCGCGCATCCCGACTACGCCACCCAGCCCCAGCGCCTCGCCCATCGCGAGGCGGTTTGGGCGCTGCTCACCCCGATCTTCGCCGCCGACACCTCGGCCAACTGGCTGGCGCGGCTGGAGGAGGTGGGCGTGCCCGCCGGCCCGATCTACCGCATGGACGAGGTGTTCGAGGACCCGCAGGTGCGCCATCTCAACGTGGCGCAGAGCGTGGCGCATCCCCGCCTCGGCGCGGTGACGCTGGTGGGCCAGCCGATCGGCCTGTCGCGCACCCCGCCGGCCATGGTGGCGCCGCTGTCCGACAAGGGCGCCGATTGCGACGCCATCCTCGCCGAGATCGGCATCGACGCCGGGCGCATCGCGACGCTGCGGTCGGAGGGCATCATATGAGCAGCGGCACCCTGGCCTATGCCGTCGAGGGCGGGCTGGCGCGCATCACCATCGCCCAGCCGGCGAAGATGAACGCCATGACGTTCGAGATGTGGACCGCGCTGCCGGAACTGATCGCCCGCGCAGCGGCGGACCCGGCGATCCGCGCCATCGTCCTCGCCGGCGAGGGCGAGAAGGCGTTCTGCGCCGGCGCCGATATCTCGCAGTTCGGCGAACGCCGCTCCGATCCGGACGCGGTGGCGGCCTATGACGCGGCGGTGGCGGAGGGCATGACCGCCCTCGCCGCGGCCGCCAAGCCGACGCTGGCGCTGATCAAGGGCATCTGCTTCGGCGGCGGCTTCGGCCTCGCGCTCGCCTGCGACATCCGCCTCGCCCGCGCCGACGCCCGCTTCCGCGTCCCCGCCGCGCGCCTCGGGCTCGGCTACGGCTTCGAGGGCGTCAAGCTGATCGCCCGCAAGCTCGGTCCCGACGCGGCGGCGGACATCCTGTTTTCCGCCCGCATTCTCGACGCGGCGGACGCGCTGCGCCTCGGCGTAGTCGGCCAGGTGTGGGCGCAGGAGAGCTTCGCCGCCGACAGCGCGACCTATCTCGACCTCGTCGCCGCCAACGCGCCGCTGACGGTGGCCGCCGCCAAGCGCGCCTTGGTGGAATTGGCCCGGCCGGAGGCGGAGCGCGACGCGCAGGCGGTCGCCGCGCTGGTCTCCGCCTGCTTCGCCAGCGCCGACTATCGCGAGGGGCAGGCTGCCTTCAAGGAGAAGCGAACGCCGCGCTTCTCGGGCGCCTGAGGCCCCGCCATCCCTTCCGCCGCGTCCCCATAAGAACACTTCCAGAGGACCTTTCCATGCAGCGTCGAACATTTCTCGCGGGCCTGTCCGGCCTCCTCCTTGCCGCTTCCGCCACCGGCGCGCTCGCCCAAAGCGCGCCGCTCTCCCCGCCGGTGACGCTCACCGTCGGCTATCCGAAGGTGGCGCATCTGGCGCCCATGATCCTGATCGCCGACACGCTGAAGGCCCAGGGCGTGGAGCTGAAGCTGGTGGAGTTCGCCCGCTATGCGGATGCGCGCACCGCGCTCCAGGCCGGCTCGCTGGACATCGCCGCCATCGGCCCGGCGGATCTCGCCATCTCGCTCGCCAACGGCTCCACCAGCATCGTCGGCATCATGGGCGTCGGCGCCTCGCCGAAATATGTCATCGGCCGCAAGGGCGTGAAGCTCGACAGCTGGGACGACATCAAGGGTAAGAAGATCGCCATCGCGCCCGGCTCGGCGGTGTGGTTCCAGTTCGCCGCCACGCTGATCGAGAAGGGCATCCCCTACAATTCGTTCCAGGCCATCAACATCCAGGGCGGCGGCGCCAATTTCGACCAGGCGCTGGAGAAGGGCGAGGTGGATGCCATCGTCACCTGGGAGCCGTTCGAGAGCGTGCCGGTGATGAAGGGCTACGGCTTCTTCGCCAAGAACCTCGACTACAGCGCCTCCAAGTCGGTGGGCGCGGAGCTGGGCATGCTGGCGGCCAACAAGAGCGCCATCGCCGGCAAGGACGCTGCCGTGCAGCTGTTCGTCACCGCCTATGTGCAGCAGATGAAGGCGCTGGAAGCCTCCCCCGCCGCCTTCGGCAAGGCGATCGAGACGCTGACCGGCCTCGATGCCGACATCTCCCTGCGCATCGCCGAGATCATCAAGCTCGGCCCGGTGGTGACCCCCGACCAGTTGAAGCGGCAGGCCAAGGCGTTCAACGAATTGGGCGTGATCCCGAAGGACGTGTCCGGCGAGATCGACGGCGCCTGGAACGGCACCTATTTGGCCAAGGCGGTGAAGTCCTGACCGGCGCGCCCTGGCCAAACTAGAGGCGGATTTTCCGCGCGGACTGTCCGGTCCGCGCGGGTCCGGCTCTCGCGCGGGCACCCATCTCTCCCCGGGTGCCCGCGTGCCTTTCGATCCGTGCTGAAACGACGCGTCCGCGGAGCGGCTCATGACATCCATCACAACGGCCTCGCGCCCGCGCCGCCCTTGGGGCCGCCTCGCCCTTCCCAAGGCCGGCGCGCTCGTGCTCGCGCTCATCCTGCCCATCCTTCTGGTGGCGCTGTGGCAGCTGTCCGGCACCAATGGCGCGCTGTTCGGCGGCGCGCTGCCGACACCGGACCGGGTGTGGACCGCCTGGGTGAAATGGGCGTTCGCGCCCAAGGGCATGGGGCTCAATCCCTATCAGGGCACATGGGCGGAGAGCGTGATGTTCTCCACCATCCGCGTCGCCAAGGGCTTCTCGCTGGCCATCATCATCGGCGTGCCGCTGGGCATCGCCATCGGCTGGTGGAAGCTGTTCGCCATGGTGGTGGACCCGACCATCCAGTGGCTGCGCCCGGTGCCGATCACTGCCTGGCTGCCGATCTCCATCGCGGTGTTCGGCATTTCCGATTTCGGCTCGGTCTTCCTCATCACCATCGGCGCCTTCTACCCCATCGTCATCAACACCACCCACGGCACCCGCGACGTGGAGAAGAACTGGATCCGCGCCGCTTTGATGATGGGCGCCTCGCCGCTCACCGTGCTGCGCCGGGTGGTGCTGCCGGCGGCCCTGCCCTCCATCTTCACCGGCCTGCGCATCGGCCTCGGCATCGCTTGGACGGCGGTGATCGTGTCCGAGATGATCGCGGTGAAGTCCGGCCTCGGCTACGTGCTGTGGGACGCCTATTACGTCGGCCGCATGGACATCGTCATCGCCGACATGATCTCCATCGGACTGCTCGGCTATCTGTCCGATGTCCTCATCGTGCGCGTGGAGCATTGGGTGCTCCGCTGGCGGCGCCTGCAATCCTTCAACGCGTGAGGCGCGCCATGGGCACCGTTTCCATGACCGGCGTATCCAAGGTGTTCGGCGGCCCGCAGGGCGTGCGCGCCCTGGACGATGTGGACGTCCACCTCGCCGAGGGCGAGTTCATGGCCCTGCTCGGCCCGTCGGGCTGCGGCAAGTCCACTTTGCTCAATATGCTCGCCGGCTTCGAGGCGCAAAGCGCCGGCGCCATCAGCTTCGACGGCCGCAGCGTGGTGAAGCCGGGGCCGGATCGCGGCGTGGTGTTCCAGGAGGCGGCGCTGCTGCCCTGGCTCACGGTGTGGCAGAACGTGGTGTTCGGCCCGCAGGTGCAGGGGGTCTCCCGCTCCGACTACGAGCCGCGCGCCAGGGAGATCCTGCGCGTGGTCGGGCTCGATGGTTTCCACGATGCTTTGCCGGCGCAATTGTCCGGCGGCATGCGCCAGCGCGTGGGCATCGCCCGCGCCCTCGTCATGCAGCCGCGCGCGCTTTTGATGGACGAGCCGTTCGGCGCGCTGGACGCGCAGACCCGCCTCTCCATGCAGCAACTGCTGCTCGAGGTGTGGCAGCGCTTCAAGACCACCGTGCTGTTCGTGACCCACGACATCGACGAGGCGATCCTGCTGGCCGACCGGGTGTGCATCATGACCGCCCGGCCCGGCCGCATCGTCCGCGACATCCCCATCACGCTGCCGCGCCCGCGCTCCATCGACGACCTGCTCACCCCGGAGTTCGTGCACTTCAAGGCCGAGATCATGGCCGAGATGCGCGGCGCGCACTGACGAGGCACACGCCATGGCCAACCCGCGTATCCCGTACCGCTTCTCCACCACGCGACCGCCGCTGCCACCGCTGGATGGCAAGCGCATCCTCGTCCATCTGGTGGTGAACGTGGAGCATTGGCAGTTCGACCGCGCCATGCCGCGCACCATCATCACACCGCCGCACGGCCAGGGCTCGGTGCCGGACGTGCCGAACTTCTCCTGGGCGGACTACGGCATGCGCGCCGGCCTGCCGCGCATGCTCGACCTGCTCAACAGCCGGGGCCTGCCCGCCTCCACCAGCTTCAATGCCGGCGTCATCGACGCCTATCCGCAAGCGGCCGAGGCCATGCTCAAGGCGGGCTGGGAATTCATCGGCCACGGCCTGCATCAGAAGGCGATCCAGAATACCGACGGCGACGCGGAAGTCGAGATGATCGCCGCCGCCTTGGACAAGATCGCCGGCTTCACCGGCGCCCGGCCGCGCGGCTGGCTGTCGCCCGGCCTGCGGGAGAGCGAGCGCACGCCGGACCTCCTGAAGGCGCAGGGCGTGGACTATGTGTGCGACTGGGTGGTGGACGACGTGCCCAGCTGGATGACCACCACCCATGGCCCGCTGGTGGCCATGCCCTACAATCTGGAGATCAACGACAGCATCGTCTACGCCATCGAGCGCCACGCCACCGGCGAGATGGAGACGCGCCTGAGGCACACGCTGGCGCTGTTCGAGCAGGAGTGCGCGGCCCGGCCGCGTGTGCTGGCCATCGGCCTGCACCCTCACCTCATCGGCGTGCCGCACCGCTTCCATGAACTGGTCGGCATGGTGGATGCCCTCGCCGCCAGTCCCCATGTGGGCTTCGCCACCGGCAGCCAGCTGTGCGACTGGTTCACCACCGCAACGCCTGCCGCAACGCCTTTGGAGGCCTGAGCCATGGACCTGGACCTGACCGGGCGCCGCGTCCTCATCACCGGCGGCTCGAAGGGCATCGGCGCCGCCTGCGCCCGCATGTTCCTCAGCGAGGGGTGCACCGTCATCCTCGCCGCCCGCGACGCCGCCAAATTGGCCGCCACCGCCGCCGAGCTGAGCCCGCTCGGGCCGGTGGAGACCTCGGTGGAAACCTGGGCCGGCGACCTGTCGCAGGGCGCCGAGCGCGAGCGGCTGCATCATGAGGCGGGCGGCTACGACATCCTGGTCAACAATGCCGGCGCCATCCCGCGCGGCGGCCTGCTGGAGCTCACCATGGCGCAGTGGGAGGCCGCCTGGGCGCTGAAGGTAATGGGTTTCATCCACATGACCCAGCTTGCCCTGGGCGCCATGAAGGACAGGGGCTCCGGCGTCATCGTCAACATCATCGGCGCCGCCGGCCGCAACCCGCGTTACGGCTATGTGTGCGGCGCCACCGGCAATGCCGCGCTCATGGCCTTCACCGAGGCGGTGGGCGGCAAGGCGCCGGACTTTGGCGCGCGGGTGTTCGGCATCAATCCCGGCGGCACCCGCACCGAGCGCATGGTCACGCTGGCCGCGCAAGAGGGAAAGACCATCGTTGAGGCCGGTGCCAACGCCCCCTTCGGCCGGCTCGCCGAGCCGCTGGAGATCGCCCGCACGGCCGTCTTCCTGGCGTCACCGGCCTGCGGCTATGTCAGCGGCACGGTGCTGGACCTGGACGGCGGCGCCGGCACCCGCTGACCCGCCTGCCGCTTTCCATGCTGCGCCGCGGAACGAATGCCGATGCGGCGGGTTGACCCATGTTGTTCCCGCGCGGAACGCAGATGGATTGGCAGCGCATGGTGAGAGTTGGGACGCGGCGGAAGGCCGAGGAGACGCAGGGCGCGGCACCCGCGCGGACGGGACCGCACCGCAAGCGTGAGGAACCGGGCACCGCCTTCAGCATGGCCTTCCAGCCCATCGTCGCGCCGCAGACCGGCGAGATCTGGGGCTACGAGGCGCTGGTGCGGGGCGAGGCCGGCGAGAGCGCCGCCTCCGTCCTCGCGCAGGTGGAGGACGAGGCGCTCTATCGGTTCGACCAGGCCTGCCGCGAGCGGGCGATCGAGATGGCCGGCACGCTGTTTCCCCATCCGCGCGTGAGGCTGTCCATCAACATCATGCCCAATGCGGTCCAGGAGCCGGGCGCCTTCATTCCGGCGACGCTGGCGGCCGCCCGCCGCGCCGGCCTGCGGCCCGAACAGCTCACGCTGGAATTCACCGAGACAGAGCGGTTCGTGAACACCGGCCTCACCAACAGCATCCTGTCCCACTACCGCGACCTCGGCATGATGACGGCGCTGGATGATTTCGGATCGGGATATTCCGGCCTGCTGCGCCTCGCCGCGCTGCATCCCGACCTGCTGAAGATCGACATGGCGCTCATTCGCGACATCGACGCCGACCAGCGGCGGCAGGCCATCGTCGGGGCCATCCTCGGCCTGGCGCGTGCCCTCGGCATCGCGGTCATCGCCGAGGGCGTGCAGACCGCCGCCGAATACCGGACGCTCAGCGAGATGGGCGTACAGCTGTTCCAGGGCTTCTATTTCGCCTGCCCGAAGATCGGCGCGCTGCCGCCGGTCAGGCTCTGAGGCCCCGCCGGGCCGGCGTCAGGCCGCCTCGGCCTTCATGCAGGGCTGGCCGTCGCTGTCCGCGGTCCAGAGCGCGAGGCCGTCGGCGGTCTCCACCGCATTGAGCGTCATGGGCGGCCCGTCGAAGATGGGGCGGACGCTGCGGAAGGCGAAGCTCTTCGGCTTGCGGCCGAACAGGCGGCCGGCGAATTCCGCCAGCAGCGTCGCTTGCAACGGCCCGTGCACCACGAGGCCGGGATAGCCCTCCTCCTCCACGCAATAGCTGCGGTCGTAATGGATGCGGTGGCCGTTGAAGGTGATGGCGGAATAGCGGAACAGCAGCACCGGCGAGGTGTCCACGCTCTCCTGCCATTGCGCCGCCGGCGCCGCCTGCCCCATGCCCGATCCGCCGGCCGGCGCGTCGGCGCCGCGATAGACGATGTCCTGCCGCTCGCGCACCGCCAGCCCGCGCGGCGAGACGATCTCATGCGCGACGGTGACGAAGCACAAGGTGCCGGTGCGCCCGTCCTTCACCACCACGTCGGCGATGCGGGACCGGCGGGCCACCACGTCGCCGACCTTGAGGTCGTCGTGCCATTCCAGCTGCCCGCCCGCCCACATGCGGCGGGGCAGCGGCACCGGGGGCAGGAAGCCGCCGCGCGCGGGATGGCCGTCCGGGCCCAGCCCGTCCATGGGCACGGCGGGCGGGGCGAGGCACCAGTGGGCGGTCAGCATCGCCGCCTCGCCCGGCGCCGGGTCTCCCGCCGGCTGGTTCAGCGTGACCCGCATCTCGCGCAGGCCGCGGGCGGTGACGAGGTCGCTCACCTCCTCGGTGCGGCCGATCCAGGAGCGCAGGAGGTCGATGTCGAGGGCGGGTACGGCGGCTGACATGGCGGGCGCCTTCAGTAGGAGCGCGGCAAGCCGAGCACGTGCTCGGCGATGTAGCTGAGGATGAGGTTGGTGGAGATGGGCGCCACCTGGTAGAGCCGGGTCTCGCGGAACTTGCGCTCCACGTCATATTCCTCGGCGAAGCCGAAGCCGCCATGGGTCTGCACGCAGGCTTCCGCCGCCGCCCAGGAGGCGTCCGCCGCCAGCATCTTGGCCATGTTGGCCTCCTCCCCGCAATCCTTGCCGGCCTCGAACAGGGTGGCGGCGCGGTGCACCATCAGTTCGGCCGCGCGCATCTGCGCATAGGCCTTGGCGATGGGGAACTGCACGCCCTGGTTCTGGCCGATGGGGCGGCCGAACACGACGCGCTCCTTGGCATAGGCGGTGGCCTTCTCGATGAACCATTTGGCATCGCCCACGCATTCGGAGGCGATGAGGATGCGCTCGGCATTCATGCCCGAGAGGATGTAGCGGAAGCCCTTGCCCTCCTCGCCGATCAGGTTCTCGGCGGGCACCTTCATGTTGTCGAAGAACACTTCGGTGGTGGAATGGTTCATCATCGCCCGGATCGGGCGGATGGTGAGGCCGTTGCCCTTGGCCTCGCGCATGTCCACCAGGAAGACCGAGAGCCCGTCGGTGCGCTTCTTCACCTGGTCCTTCGGCGTGGTGCGGGCGAGCAGCAGCATCAGGTCGGAATATTCGGCGCGCGAGGTCCACACCTTCTGGCCGTTGACCACGTAATGGTCGCCCTTTTTCTCGGCGAAGGTCTTCAGCGAGGTGGTGTCGGTGCCCGAGGTCGGCTCGGTGACGCCGAACGCCTGGAGCCGCAGTTCGCCCGAGGCGATCTTGGGCAGATAGGCGTTCTTCTGCTGTTCGCTGCCGTGCCGCAGCAGCGCGCCCATGATGTACATCTGGGCGTGGCAGGCGCCGCCGTTGCAGCCGGCGCGCTGCACCTCCTCCAGGATGGCGGCGGCGGCGGAGAGCGGCAGGCCCGCCCCGCCGTAGCTCTCCGGGATCAGGGCGGCGAGGAAGCCGGACTGGGTGAGCGCGTCCACGAAGGCTGAAGGATAGGCGCTCTCGCGATCGAGCTTGCGCCAGTATTCGCCGGGAAACTGGGCGCACAGCTTTTGCACCGCCTCGCGGATGTCCGGATAGGACTGGTCGACGCGGGGGTGTTCGGCTTCCTGGCTCATGTCCGCTCCATCACGGGGTTCGCGAGCCCCCTCCTAACAAGCCGGAGGCCTATAGGGGAAAGTGCTATTTGCGATCGCCGCCAGAGCCTTCGCCTATATCCGCGCGCCGTCCAGGGGAAAACCGCCGGACGGCGCGCGGGCCGCTCAGTAGAGGCCGGTCAGGTAGAAGAAGCCGATGACGAAGAACACCGCCAGCGTCTTGATCAGGGTGATGGCGAAGATGTCGCCATAGGACTGCTTATGGGTGAGGCCGCACACCGCCAGCAAGGTGATGACGGCGCCGTTGTGCGGCAGCGTGTCCATGCCGCCGGAGGCCATGGCGGCGACGCGGTGCATCACCTCCATGGGGATGCCGGCGGCATTGGCCTGGGCGATGAACTGCTCCGACATGGCGGCGAGCGCGATGGACAGGCCGCCGGAAGCCGAGCCGGTGATGCCGGCCAGCGTCGTCACCGAGATCGCCTCGTTGATCAGCGGGTTGGGGATGGCGGCCAGCGCCGTCTTGATGACCAGGAAGCCCGGCAGCGCGGCGATGACGGCGCCGAAGCCGTATTCGGTCGCGGTATTGAGCGAGGCCAGCAAGGCCCCGGCGACGGAGGATTTCGAGCCCTCCGCGAACTGCGCCGCCACCGTGCGGAAGGCGAACAGGAAGACGGTGAGGATGCCGAGCAGCAGCGCCCCCATCACCGCCCAGATCGCCGCCACCGAACTGGTGGGCAGGGTGAGCGCCGGCTGGCCCTCGATCAGCGTGGCGGTGGCGGTCGCCCCGAACCAGCCGGGGATCATGCGGGCCAGCAGCAGGTTGCCGACGCCCACCACCACCAGCGGCAGGATGGCGATGAGCGGATTGACCATCGCCTTGGCGTCGTCGAGCTTCGGCTCGTTGGTGTGGCCGGTGCCGTAGCCTTCGCCCGAGGCCAGCGCCCGGCGGCGGCGGAACTCCAGATAGCCCACGCCCACCACCAGCATGAAGGCGGTGCCCACCAGCCCCAGGATCGGCGCGGCATAGGCCGTGGTCTTGAAGAAGGTGGTGGGGATGATGTTCTGGATCTGCGGCGTGCCCGGCAGCGTATCCATGGTGAAGGAGAAGGCGCCGAGCGCGATCACCGCCGGCAGCAGGCGCTTGGGAATGCCGATCTGGCGGAACATCTCGGCGCCGAACGGATAGACCGCGAACACCACCACGAACAGCGAGACGCCGCCATAGGTCAGCACCGCGCCCACCAGCACGATGGCCAGCACCGCCTGGCTGGGGCCGAGGATCTTGATGATGGCCGAGACGATGGAGCGGGAGAAGCCCGACAGCTCGATGACCTTGCCGAACACGGCACCGAGCAGGAAGACCGGGAAATAGAGCTTAATGAAGCCGACCATCTTGTCCATGAAGAGGCCGGAGAAGACGACGGGCACCGCCGTCGGGTCGGTGAGCGCCACGGCCGCCATGGCGGCGACGGGGGCGAACAGGATCACGCTGAAGCCGCGATACGCGACGAACATCAGAAAGGCGAGCGCGCCCAGGCAGA
Organism: Azorhizobium doebereinerae UFLA1-100; assembly: GCF_000473085.1. Classification (GTDB taxonomy): domain Bacteria; phylum Pseudomonadota; class Alphaproteobacteria; order Rhizobiales; family Xanthobacteraceae; genus Azorhizobium; species Azorhizobium doebereinerae. The sequence goes on along the minus strand of NZ_AXBA01000015.1, from coordinate 16,841 downwards.
TGAGAAAGCTCATCCCGGTCCTCCTTGGAGCCACGCGCAGCAATGGGCACTCCGGCCCTGGCGGCTGGCGTGGCGGTCCTCCCAGCGAACCGGCCGACCGCTGGGGCCGCCTGTCCGCCGCATGTGAGCCCGCTCCTGAGGAAACGGACCCGGCGAAGCGGCTCTTGGGCTGCGCCCGCGCCGTCTTGGTGTTGCGGTTCGTGCTTCGTGGGCCGGACAGCCCGTCCACGGACCGCGCGGGGGTGACCGCGCGGCACATCTCACCCGCGGGCGGCCGAAGCCGCCCACGGTTTCACAATAAGGTAAGCTTAGCTGCCAGAACAACCGTCCCGAGAACACGGGCCGGAGGCAAAGGTTCCGCACGCGACCGGCTGAGGCGCGGGTCGCCCCGCGCCACCGGATCAGGGCATGAGGGCGATCTGGTCGATGCCCAGCGCCTCGGGGAAGCCGAGCACCAGGTTCATGTTCTGGATCGCCTGGCCGGAGGCGCCCTTGACCAGGTTGTCGGTGGTGCAGATCACGATGGCGCGGTCCGCCTGACGGTCCGCGACCACCCCGATATGGGCCCAGTTGGAGCCGCGCACATGCCGCGACTGCGGCACCTGGCCGAAGGGGAGCACGTGAACGAAATGCTCGCCCTTGTAGAAATCGGCGAGGATGCGGTGCAGGTCCTCGGCGCTGGCCCCGGTGGTGCGCACATAGATGGTGGCATAGATGCCCCGGTTCATGGGCGCGAGGTGCGGCACGAACATGGGCTGCACGGTGCGGCCGGCGGCCTTGGAATATTCCTGGTCCAGTTCGCCCATGTGGCGGTGGCCGGAGACCGCATAGGCATGGATGCCCTCGGAGACTTCCGAGAACAGCATGGCCTCCTTGGCCGAGCGGCCGGCGCCGGACATGCCGGTCTTGCTGTCCACCACGATGCTGTCCGCATCGATGGCGCCGGCTTCCAGCAGCGGCACGATGGGCAGGATGGCGGTGGTGGTGTGGCAGCCGGGGTTGGCCACCAGCCGGGCCTTCCTGATGTCGTCGCGATAGAGCTCAACGAGGCCGAACACCGCCTCCTTCTGGAGGTCCAGCGCGCCATGGACGTGGCCGTACCACTTCTCGTAGGCGCCCGGGTCCTTGAGCCGGAAGTCGGCGGACAGGTCCACCACCTTCACGTTCGGCGCCTTCTCGAACACGCCCTTGATCACCGTCTGGGTGGTGGCGTGCGGCAGCGCGCAGAACACCAGGTCCACGCCCGTGAAGTCCACGTCGTCGATGGTCACCAGCGTCGGCAGCTTGAACGGCGCGAACTGCGGGAAGACGTCGGCCATGGACTGGCCCGCCTTCCGGTCGGCGGTGAGCGCCACAAGCTCCACGCGCGGGTGTCGCAGCAGCAGGCGCACCAGCTCAGAGCCCGTATAGCCCGAGGCGCCCAGTACCGCGATCCGTGCTTTCGCTTCCGACATGACACTCTCCTGCCCGCATCCGCGGGACCGACGTGAGATGGCCTCACCACCGACCAGCACCGCATGGCGCCTGCGCCATAAAGAGGCTGGCCTTGTGAGGGCGAAGGTCTGTACACCCTTCCCATGTCCGGTAAAAGACGGGAAACGCGCAAATGCGTTTCTGGTCTGTTCCCCCTTCCCCGCCGCGCTGGCATCATGGCCAGGGCGATTCGCGTGAGACTAGATCCGCTTCATGGCCAATTCCGACGACGACCTCTTCTCCAATCCTCCCCCCGCGCCGCGCGCATCGCGCAGCAAGGCGACCGTCGTCCCGGCCATGGCCGAGGACTACACCGCCGCGCATATCGAGGTGTTGGAGGGTCTGGAGCCGGTGCGCCGCCGGCCCGGCATGTATATCGGCGGCACCGACGCCAAGGCGCTGCACCATTTGTTCGCCGAAGTGGTGGACAATTCCATGGACGAGGCGGTGGCCGGGCACGCCACCTTCATCGAAGTGCAGCTCTCCAGCGACGGCTCGCTGACCGTCACCGACAACGGCCGCGGCATCCCGGTGGAGGAGCACCCCAAGTTCCCCGGCAAGTCGGCGCTGGAAGTCATCATGACCACGCTGCATTCGGGCGGGAAGTTCGACAGCAAGGTCTATGAGACCTCCGGCGGCCTGCACGGCGTCGGCGTCTCGGTGGTGAACGCCTTGTCCGACGCCTTCGAGGTGGAGGTGGCGCGCAACCAGACGCTCTATCGCCAGACGTTCTCGCGCGGCGCACCGCAGGGCAAGCTGAAGGAAGTCGGCCGCATCACCAACCGGCGCGGCACCCGCATCCGCTTCCATCCCGACCCGGAGATCTTCGGGCCGAGCGCGAAATTCGAGCCCGGCCGCGTGTTCCGCATGGCGCGGGCCAAGGCCTATCTGTTCGGCGGCGTGGAAATCCGCTGGTCCTGCGATCCCGAACTGCTCGCCGGCACCACCGGCGTGCCCGAGAAGATGACCTTCCGCTTCCCCGGCGGCCTGCGCGATTATCTGGCCGCCGACATCGAGGGCCAGCCCCTGGTGCATGGCGACATCTTCTCCGGCCGGGTGCAGAAGCCGGGCGGCCACGGCTCCGCCGAATGGGCGGTGGCCTGGGTGGCGGACGCCGACGGCGGCATCTCGTCTTACTGCAACACCATCCCCACCCCGGACGGCGGCACCCATGAGAACGGCCTGCGCGCCGTGCTGCTCAAGGGCCTGCGCGAGCATGGCGAGCGCACCGGCCAGGGCAAGCGCGCCGCGCTTTTGACCGGCGAGGACGTCACCGCCGGCTGCGCCGCCATGCTCTCGGTGTTCGTGCGCGAGCCGGAATTCCAGGGCCAGACCAAGGAGCGCCTCGCCACGGCGGAGGCCGCGCGCATCGTCGAGCAGGTGATCCGCGATCCGTTCGACCACTGGCTCGCCGCCAATCCGGTGCAGGCGACGCGATTGTTCGACCATGTGGTGGAGCGCGCCGAGGAGCGCCTGCGCCGCCGGCAGGAGAAGGAAATCTCCCGCAAGACCGCCGTGCGCAAGCTGCGCCTGCCCGGCAAGCTGGCGGACTGCTCCAACACCGAGGCCGCCGGCTCGGAACTGTTTATCGTCGAGGGCGATTCGGCCGGCGGCTCAGCCAAGCAGGCGCGCGACCGCCGCAACCAGGCGGTGCTGCCGCTGCGCGGCAAGATCCTCAACGTGGCCAGCGCCGGCCGCGACAAGCTCGCCGCCAACCAGCAACTGGCCGATCTGATGCAGGCGCTCGGCTGCGGCACGCTCTCCCACTACCGGGACGCGGACCTGCGGTACGAGAAGGTCATCATCATGACCGACGCCGACGTGGACGGCGCCCATATCGCCTCGCTGCTGGTGACCTTCTTCTACCGCCAGACGCCGAAGCTGATCGAGGAGGGCCACCTCTTCCTCGCCGTGCCGCCGCTCTACCGCATCTCTCAGGGGCCGAAGACGCTCTATGCCCGCGACGACGCCCACAAGGACCAGTTGCTGAAGAAGGAGTTCAGCGGCCGCGGCAAGGTGGAGATCGGCCGCTTCAAGGGCCTGGGCGAGATGATGCCGGCCCAGCTCAAGGAGACCACCATGAGCCCCAAGACCCGCACCCTGTTGCGGGTGGGCATCGAGGAGGCGGCGCGGGCGCTGACCGAGGATCTGGTGGAGCGCCTGATGGGCAACAAGCCGGAGGCGCGCTTCGCCTTCATCTCCGAGCACGCCGCCTTCGCCGGCGAGGAACTGCTCGACATCTGACCGGATGGGAGCGCCGCAGCGCCCCCCGTCAGACGTGCTCCAGCGGCTGGCCGGCGCGGGCGGCGGCTTCCTCCGCCTCCCGCCGCACCTTGGCCGCCAGCGGGGCGAGGCGGGACGCCGGCCACGCCAAGGCGAACATGGCGAGGCCGGCGGCGATGAACAGGCCCGACACCGAGCCGAGCCCCGCCACCACCATCCCGCCGACCACCGCGCCGAACGCCTGCCCGGCGAAGAAGGCGGTGGCATAAAGCGAAACGCCGGAGCCGCGCGCGGTCGGCGCCAGCTCGGTGGACATGATCTGCAGCGTGTTGTGGATGGTGTAGAAGCCGAAGCCCATGACCGCGAACAGGCCGACGACCACCGCCAGCGACGGCGCGAAGGCCACCCCGATCAGGCAGCAGCCGACGATGCAGGCGCCGGTGGCGCCCATGCCGGAAAGGCCGAGGTGCTTCACCAGCACCTGCACCGCCGCCGTATAGGCCACCCCGCCGATGGCGAAGGCGCCCATGGTGAAGCCCGCCTCCACCGCATTGCCGAAGCCGTGGGCGACGAACAGCGGCGCCACGAAGGGGAAGACGCCGAAAATGATGCCGCCCTCGATGGCGGACACGGCGAAATGGCGGATCGAGACCGGATTGCGGAACACCGCCGCATAGCCCTCCAGCGTGGCCTGGACGGAGAGCTTCTGGCGCGTGCCCAGTTCCTTCAGGAAGACCATCGCCCCCGCAGCGGCCAGCGCCGAGACGGCCGCCGCCACCAGGAACACCACCCGCCAGCCGAAATAGGTGGAGATGGCGCCGGAGATGATGGCCCCGCCCAATTGGCCCAGCACCACCGCCAGCAGCAGCCGGCCGAGCGCCACGGTGCGCTGCTCGAACGGCACGCGGTCGCCCACCAAAGCGAAGGACACCGGGATGATGCCCCCCGCCCAGCCGCCGGCGAAGATGCGCGCGGCGAGCAGGAATTCGTGGTTCGGCGCGAAGGCGCAGGCCAGATGGCCGAGCGTGAGGCAGCTCAGGGTGATGCGGATGAGGCGCACGCGGCCGAAGGCGTCGCCCACCGGGCCGAACACCAATTGCATTGCGGCATAAGGAAGCGTGAAGGCGGTGGCCAGCAAGGCGGCGGCGCGCACCGAAATGCCAAGGTCAGCGGCCACCAGATTGAGCATCGGATCGACCGCGCGGGCCGTAAACGCGCTGGCGAAATCGGCCAGGCCAAGAATAATCAGAAAAGACATCGGCACTACACTGGGCACGCGAGGGCGCCCGGTGCGCCGTCCACGCCTTGTCTCGGCTGGCTGCGGCGCGGGGTCAAGCCACGCCGGTGCATGGCATGCGCTGCTCCTCACGAGCCAGCGCATGCCAGAAACATTGACACAGCGCACAATGCTTCTATTTTCTCTGTGTCGTCCGAACTGTATTCGACTCCAAGCGCGCCGACCGACGACCACTCGTTTGGGCCCGTACACGGCATGGGACCTTCGATCAGCGGGGCGCTGCCGCATTAAGCGACCCAATGCTATTTTCCGAACTCGGCCTGAGCGAAAAAGTCCTCTCGGCCGTCACGGCCACGGGCTATACCCAACCCACGCCCATCCAGGAGCAAGCGATCCCGCACGTTCTCGCCCGGCGAGACGTTCTCGGACTTGCCCAGACCGGCACTGGCAAAACCGCGGCCTTCACCCTTCCGATGCTCACCCTGCTGGAGCAGGGCCGGGCGCGGGCGCGCATGCCGCGCACCCTGATCCTCGAGCCGACGCGCGAACTCGCCGCGCAGGTCGAGGAGAATTTCACCCGCTACGGCAAGAACCATAAGCTGAACGTGGCGCTGCTCATCGGCGGCGTGTCCTTCGGCGACCAGGATTCGAAGCTGCTGCGCGGCGTGGACGTGCTGATCGCCACCCCCGGACGCCTGCTCGACCATGTGGAGCGCGGACGGCTGCTGCTGTCCGGCATCGAGGTGCTCGTCATCGACGAGGCCGACCGCATGCTGGACATGGGCTTCATCCCGGACATCGAGCGCATCTGCAAGCTGGTGCCCTTCACCCGCCAGACGCTGTTCTTCTCGGCCACCATGCCGCCGGAGATCCAGCGCCTCGTCTCGCAATTCCTGTCCAACCCGGTGCGGGTGGAAGTGTCCAAGCCGGCGACGGCCGCCACCTCCATCACCCAGCTCCGCGTGGCCTCCGGCCGCGAGGACTTCGAGAAGCGCGACACCCTGCGCGAATTGATCCGCGGCGCCGACGCATTGCAGAACGGCATCATATTCTGCAACCGCAAGCGCGACGTGGCCGTGGTCCACCGCTCGCTGCAGAAGCACGGCTTCAATGTCGTGTGCCTGCATGGCGACATGGACCAGCACGCCCGCACACAGGCGCTGGACCAGTTCCGCACCGGCGAGGCCACCTTGCTGGTGGCGTCCGACGTGGCCGCGCGCGGCCTCGACATTCCGGCGGTCAGCCACGTCTTCAATTACGACGTGCCGCACCATGCGGAGGACTATGTCCACCGCATCGGCCGCACCGGCCGCGCCGGGCGCACCGGCACCGCCATCATGCTGGTGACCCACGACGACGCCAAGTCGGTCGCGGCCATCGAGAAGCTGATCGGCAGTTCCATCCCCTGGCAGGGCGAGCCTCTGGGCGAGGCCCCGCCGCGCGAGAAGCGCAGCCGGGGCGGCGAACGGGGCGAGCGCGGCGGCCGGGGCGAGGAGCGCTCGGAGCGCACCAAGCGCTCGGGCCGTGGCCGCACCGACCGCGAAGCCTCCGGCGAGCGCGAGCCGCGCGCCGAGCGGGAACCCCGTCCCGAGCGGGAACCCCGTGCGGAACGGGAACCGCGCGCCGAACGCGCCCCCCGTGCCGAGCGCGAGCCGCGTGCGGAGCGCGAACCCAGGGCTGAGCGGGAGCCGCGCGCCGCGCGTCCCGAGGGCGAGGCCCGCGCCGAGCGCCAGCGGACGCCGCGTGCCGCCCGCCCCGAGGCGGAGCCGGCCCAGGCCAGCCGCGAGGCGCCCCGTGGCCGCCGCGAGCGTCCGGCGGCGAGCGAGCCGGCCGACATGTCCCATCTGCCCGCCTTCCTGCTGCGCCCGGTGCGCATCAAGGCGAGCTGAGCCTTTCACCCGCCCGAGGGGACGACCCCAGACGGGCGGGTGACATCCTCGCAAAACGCGCCTTCGGGCGCGTTTTTTTATGTTTCAGGATGCCCGCCGGCCGTGCGCGATCGCAGCGCCCGCTCGCTCAGCCGCGCGCCTTGCCCTGCCGCCCCGCGCCGCCGGAGGTCTTGGCGGGGGGCGTTTTCCGCGCCTTGCCCGGGCCGGGGCGCGCCGGCGATCCTCCGCCCAGGCCCAGCAGGTCGAGATCCGGCGGCGGCCCGTGCGGGGCGGCGCCTTCCGCAGGGGCCTTCGCCGTCTTGCCGCGCGGCGCGCGGGCGACCGCGCGGGACACGTCCAGGGCGCGGCGGAACAGGGCGTCGCGCAGTTCGTCGTCATCCAGCGCCGCGTCGGGCAGCGTCCAATAGGGCAGCCGCACCTGGCGTCCCCTGGCCTCGTAGCCGAGCGGCCGCGAGCCCTGCCCCGCCAGATCCTCGGAAAAGGCCGCGTCCGCCTTCACGAACAGCGTGCCGCGCGTCTCCAGCGCGAACATCAGCCCGTCGCGGAAGATGCCGTGCCCGCCGAACATCCGGCGCACCTGCACCGGGCCCAGGGCGACGAACATCTCGGCAAGCTCGTCCTTGTCCATGGCGCTCCCCGGCTCCGCGTCGTGACCACCCTAAGCCCGCGCCAGCTCCAGCAGCCGCGCGGCGGCGCGCATGTCGCGCTCGCGGGCGGCGCGGCGGGCGGTGGCCTCCGCATCCTCGCCCCAGCGCTCGATGGTCCAGTCCTCGTCCACATGCGCCGCGCGCCAGGCCGCGTCCGCATCGAGCCGCCCGGCGGCCAGCGCCACGGCGAGGAAGGCCGAGCCGGTGAGCGCGGTCAGCGTGCTCAGCGCGGCGAGCGCGAGCGCGTCCGCGCGCGGCAGCAGGGCGGCGACGCGGGCCACCATGTCGGCCGGCTGCTCCACATGGCGGATGCCTTCGGCCAGGAAGAAGCGGGCGCCGTGCGCCGTGTTCAGCCAGTCCAGCACCGGGTCCCACTGTTCCGCCTGCCGGGCGACCAATGCCTCCGGCCCCTCGGCGCGATAGAGCAGCAGGTCGCTGCCCATGTAGCGCACGATCTCGTCCGCCACCGCGTCGCGATTCTGCGCCACGCCGTCGAGGGCGACATTCACCAGCCGGGTGAGCGGCATGCGCACGGGATCGATCTCGGCGCCCTGCGCCGCCCATTCCTGCACCAGCGCGTCGGCCAGCGCCTGCGTCGGCACGGCGAGGCGCGCGCGCGCCGGGGTCCGCACCGGGCGCCCGTCCAGCAGGATCTCGAAGCCGCCCTCCCCCGGCCGGGTCGAGACCTCCTTGTAGAAGCGCTTCGGCAGCGCCCGCCGGCCCTCGGCGCGGATGGAGGCGGCCGGATCGATGGGGTCGCGGTCGAGATCGTTGAGAATATCGCGCATGTCCGCTCCTGCCCGTTCAGACCGTCACGGGCGCGCCGCCGGGGACCAGCGCGGCGATGGCGGCCGGGATGTCGCGGAAATCGTCCACGATCCGGTCGGCCCCCGCCGTCACCAGGCTGCCCACGGGATGATAGCCCCAGCTCACGCCTATGGCATGGGCGCCGGCGGCCTTGGCCATCTCGATGTCATAGGTGGTGTCGCCGATCACCACGGTGCGGGCGCCGGAAATGCCCATCTCCTCCATGGCCTGGAGCACCATGGCCGGATGCGGCTTGGAGGGCGCGTCGTCCGCCGTCTGCACGGTGGCGAACCAGCCGTCCATGGCGTTGGCCGCCAGCACCCGCACCACGCCGCGCTTCGCCTTGCCGGTGACCATGCCCAGCAGCATGTCGTCGCGCCGGCGCAGGCCGTCCAGCGTGTCGCGGGAGAACGGGAACATGGGCTCCGGCGGCTCGCGGTCGCGCAGCACCATGAAGGCGCTGCGATAGGCTTCCACCATCTCCTCCACCGGGAAGGCCGGGTCGCCCGCGCCGAGAACCGTGAAGGCCTCGCGCAGCGACAGGCCGACGATGGACAGCACCCGGGCGCGATCCGGCACCACGAGGCCCCGGCCGGCATAGGCGTCCACCATGGCGGCGACGATCATGTGCTGGCTGTCCACCAGCGTGCCGTCGCAGTCGAACAGGGCCAGCACCGGGTCCGGGGCGGCGGCGGGAGAAGTGGGGGCGAGGCTCATTTCTGGGTCAGCTTGTCCGTGTCCACGTCATAGGTCCAGGTGGCGCCGGTGGAGTCGGCGAAGGTCACCTTCTGGAAGCCGCGCGCCTTGCACTGGCGCGGAAACGGCCCGCCCGCGATCAGTTCCACCGCCGTGCGGGCGGGGAAGTTGAACTTGAGGTTCATCACGGTGGCGTCGTCGCCGCCCGCGGTGACGGCGATGTCGAGGCCGTTCTCCTTGAAATTGTCCTGCGTGGTCTTGGCGAACTCGCGCCGCGAGGCGGGATCGCTGGGCACCGCCGGCAGCGCCGGGCGCCCGCCGGGCGGCAGCGCCTGCAACGGGGCCTGCGGCGGCGGGGGCGCGGGCGGCGCGGCGGCCTGAGCGGGGGCCGGCGGCACCGGGGTCGGAGCCGGCGGCGGCTCCGGCGCGGCGGGCGCAGGTTCGGGCGCGGCGGGAATGGCGGCCGGAATTGCCGCTTCCTGGCGGGCGACCACCTTGTCGCCGGGCTTGGGGCTCAGCAGCAGCCAGACGCCGGCGCCGGCGGCGAGCGCCACCAGCACGCCCAGCACACCCACCAGCACCGGCAGTAGGCGGCGGCGCGGGCGGGCCAGTTCCAGGCCGCATTCGGGGCAATGGGCATCTTCGGGATGGACATGCGCGCCGCAGCCGGGACAGGTCTCGGGCTGTGGGGACATGGGCACCTCCGGCGTTTCTCACGGGTCCGCGACGCTGCGCGCGCGTGGCCCGGCGGCCCGCGCGACGTGCGCCTGAGCGCGCCTGTCTAGCAGACAGGTGCGGCCGGTGCGACTGCCCAAAACGCAAAGCCGCCCGGCGCGGGCCGGGCGGCGGTAGCGGCGCAGGGCATGGCGCCCTGCCCTGGTCCCGGTGCGGACGCCGGGCCTATTTCGGCGCGCCGAAGTCCAGCGACGGCGGCGGCGGGGCGTCGAGACTCGGGGAGAGGTTGTCGAACTGCTTCTCCACCGCCCCCTGGTCGAGCTGCACGGCGCTGCTCTTGTAGTGCGTCACCATGCCGGGAAACAGCAGCACCAGCGCCACCATGATCAGCTGGATGCCGACGAACGGCACCGCGCCCCAATAGATCTGGCCCGTGGTCACCGGCTCCATGCGCTTGCCGGTGAGGCGGTCGAGATAGGGCACCTTGGGCGCCACCGAGCGCAGGAAGAACAGGGCGAAGCCGAACGGCGGGTGCATGAAGGAGGTCTGCATGTTCACCGCCAGCATGACGCCGAACCAGATCAGGTCGATGCCCATCTTGTCCGCCGCCGGCCCGAGCAGCGGGATGATGATGAAGGCCAGCTCGAAATAGTCGAGGAAGAAGGCCAGGAAGAAGACGAGGATGTTCACCACGATGAGGAAGCCGGCCTGGCCGCCGGGCAGCGAGACCAGAAGCTCCTCCACCCAGCGGTGGCCGTCCACGCCGTAGAAGGTCAGCGAGAACACCCGCGAGCCGAGCAGGATGAACAGCACGAAGGCGGACAGCTTGGCGGTGGAATAGGTCGCCTGCCGCACCAGGTCGAACTTCAGCCGGCCGCGCCCCGCGGCCAGCAGCAGCGCGCCCACCGAGCCCATGGCGCCGCCTTCCGTCGGCGTCGCGACGCCGATGAAGATGGTGCCCAGCACCAGGAAGATCAGCGCCAGCGGCGGCACCATGACGAAGATCACCTGCTCCGCCAGCTTCGACAGCAGGCCGAGGCGCAGCACGCGGTTGATCACCGCCACCACGAAGGCCAGCGCCACCGTCATCGACATGGCCAGCACCACATAGTCCGAGCCGATCCGCATGCCGGAGCGCTCCATCACGACGATGGACAGGCCGATGGCGATGGACAGCGCGATGTAGAGCGAGCCGGTGAGCAGGCGGGCGGTGCCGCTCATGACGAAATAGAGCAGCACGAAGGAGACGATGCCCCACACCGCCATGTTGGCGGCGCCGGGGATGAGGCTCGCGGTCAGGCCTGGCAGCGAGCCGGTGGCGATCAGGGCGGCGAAGCCGGCGGCGGTGACGGCGCCGAGCGGGCGGGTCGGGCCGCGCTTCTGCTGCGGATCGCGCAGCGTCTGCGCCTCCAGCGGCAGGCCGGGAGCGGCGCTGGGAAAGAAGGTGGAGACGAGGAAGATGTAGACCGCATAGAGGCCCGCCAGCAGCAGGCCGGGCACGAAGGCGCCCTCGTACATGTCGCCCACCGAGCGGTTGAGCTGGTCGGCCATGACGATGAGCACGAGCGAGGGCGGGATGATCTGCGCCAGCGTGCCCGAGGCGGCGATGACGCCGGAGGCCACGCGCCGGTCATAGCCGTAGCGCAGCATGATGGGCAGCGAGATCAGGCCCATGGAAATGACCGAGGCCGCGACCACGCCGGTGGTGGCGGCGAGCAGCGCGCCGACGAAGATCACCGCATAGGCAAGGCCGCCGCGGATCGAGCCGAACACCTGGCCGATGGTGTCGAGCAGGTCCTCCGCCATGCCGGAGCGTTCGAGGATCAGGCCCATGAAGGTGAAGAAGGGCACCGCGAGGAGCACTTCGTTGTTCATGGTGCCGTAGACGCGCTCGGGCAGCGCCTGGAGGAAGTCCGGCCGGAACAGGCCGAGCTCGATGCCGATGACGCCGAACACCAGGCCGTTGGCGGCCAGCGCGAAGGCCACCGGATAGCCGAGCAGCAGGAACAGCACCAGGGCGCCGAACATGATCGGCGCCATGTTGTGGGTGACGAAGGCGCGGATGCCGCCGTCCGCCGCGAAGGCCAGTTCCGTGCCGGCGAAGGTCAAGGCGACGGCCAGGGCGCACAGAAGGCCCGTCTTGAAGACGCGGTTCTTGGTCATTGGGCGCTTCCCGTCAGGACTTGGGGGCTTCGGGCATCAGCAACTTGGCGGCTTCCGCCTCGGCCAGCAGGCGCGCGGCCTCGGCCTCCGCCGACGCCAGATGGCCGCCGGTCCCCTCGTGCGGGTCCTCCATCCTGCCGGTGAAGATGGCGACGCGCTTGATCAGCTCGGACACCGCCTGGATCAGCAGCAGGGCGAAGCCGATCGGCACCAGCAGCTTGGCCGGCCATTGCGGCAGGCCGCCCGCGTTCAGCGACTGCTCGTTGATGCGGTAGGAGTTCAGCGCGAACGGGATCGAGGTGTAGAGCAGCACGATGGCGAACGGCATCAGGAAGAAGATGGTGCCGAAGATGTCGATGCCGTCGCGGACCTTCTTGCGCAGGCGCGAATTGATGATGTCGATGCGGATGTGCTCATTGTCCATGAGCGTCCAGGGCGAGCACATCAGGAACACCGCAGCGAACAGCACCCATTGCAGTTCGAGCCAGGAGTTCGAGCTGACATCGAACAGCTTGCGCACGATGGCGTTGAGCGCGGAGACCAGGACCGCCGCCAGGATCAGCCACGCCACGGTCTTGCCGATGCGCGCGTTGACGGCGTCGATTGCCCGGCTGAGCGCGAGCAGAAAGGTCATCGGCAATTCCCCCCGGCGATGCGGATTCCCGCTTCTGGTCTGGGCCGCAAATCATCAGTGACGCGCGACGGCCGATCATGCCGCGCCCGTCGAGCCGCGCACCATAGGCAAACACCCGCTTTCCGCAAGTCTCGCCAAAGGTCTAATAAAAGGAGAGCGGGCGGCAATTCTTGCTGCGATGCAGCATCACCCGGCAGATCCTCGGTTATCCGGCTTGGTCCAGGCTTGAACGGCCCGCGTGCCGCCGCGGCGCAGGTATTCTGCGCCGATGAGGCGGCCGGGGGCGCCCCCGGCGCCCGCCGTCAGGATTCGGGGGAATCGAGAATCGGGTCGTACTGGCTGGCGTCGAAACCGAACACCGCCCAGGACTGGGCCATGTGCGGCGGCAGCGGCGCGGAGACGTCGATGAAGCCGGTACCGCTCGGATGCGGGATGACGAGGCGCCGGGCGAGCAGGTGCAGCTTGTTCTGCAATCCGCCCGGAAACTCCCAGTTCTCGATGTTGAAATACTTCGGATCACCGACGATGGGGTGGCCGATATGGGCGAGATGGGCGCGGATCTGGTGGGTGCGCCCCGTCACCGGCTTCAGCGACAGCCAGCTCATCTTCTGCGCCGCCTGCTCCACCACGGCGTAATAGGTGATGGCGTGGCTGGCATCGTCCTCGCCGTGGCGGGCGACGCGCATGCGCTCCTCGCTCTCCTCGCGGGCGAGATAGGTGGAGATGCGGCCCTGGCGCGGCTTGGGCACGCCGGGCACCAGCGCCCAATAGATCTTGCGCGCCTCGCGGGAGCGGAAGTTCTTGGCCAGCACCGAGGCGGCCAGCCGGCTCTTGGCGATGAGCAGGCAGCCGGCGGTGTCCTTGTCGATGCGGTGCACGAGGCGCGGCTTCTGCCCGCCCTTGGGGGTCAGCGCGTCCAGCATGCCGTCGATATGGCGGAAGGTGCCCGAGCCGCCCTGCACGGCGATGCCGGCGGGCTTGTTCAGCACTAGGACGTCCTTGTCCTCGAACAGGGTGATGGAGCGCAGGAATTCGGCGTCGGTCTGCTCGCGGCGGGCGGCGGCGCGCACCGCATGGGCCGGCGCGGGGGCATCGCCCTCCCCGCGCGGCGCGCCGGCGCGGCCGGGCTTCGGCTCGGCGCCGGCGGGCGCGGCGGGCGCGCTCGCGGCGGCTTCGCCGGTGTCGGGGCCGAGCGGGGGAATGCGCACGCTCTGGCCGGGCTCCAGGCGGGTGGAGGTCTTCACCCGCCCGCCGTCCACGCGCACCTGCCCGGTGCGCACCAGCTTCTGCAGGTGGCCGAAGGAGAGATCGGGGAAATGCGCCTTGAACCAGCGGTCGAGCCGCAGCCCGGCCTCGTCCGCGGTCACCTGTTTCAACTCGACCGCCATGCGCGGGACACCCTTTATCCGTTCAGCGCCTATCGGTCACAGATCGGCCGTCCCGTCCAGAGCTAAGGCGGAATGCGGGGCATGCGCGGGCGCTTTCGCGCCGCGAGCTCATCCCAAGGCGCGGATGAGGCCCATGCCGGCGAACACGCCGACGAGGCACAGCACCAGCGATCCGAGGGCATAGGTCGCCGCCTGGCCCATGTCGCCGCGCTCCACCAGCAGCGCGAATTCCAGCGAGAAGGTGGAGAAGGTGGTGAAGCCGCCGAGCACGCCGGTGGTGAGCAGCATCCGCATGTGCGGCGTCCACAGCCCCCCTTCCCCGGCGCGCAGCGCGAACAGCGCGGTGAGCACGCCCATCAGGAAGCAGCCGAGGATGTTGATGGCCATCGTCGCCCAGGGGAACGACAGGAAGCCGAACAGCCGGACGCTGGTGATGTTCACCAGATGCCGCATCAGCCCGCCGAAGCCGGCGCCGAGAAAGACCAGGATGGCCGGGGTCACGCACATCTCCCTCGCTGCGCCGCACACCCATCCTGCATAGAAGCGGGAAAACGGCGCGGCAAGGGCCGGCCGGGGCGAGGCCGCGCCCTCAGCCGGAATTGCGATCGGCCTTCACCCGCGCCCAATAGTCGAGGCGCTTCTTCACCTCGCGCTCGAAGCCGCGCTCGTTGGGCACATAGAGGTCGGGCCGGTTGTCGCCGGCCAGGGCGTCGGGGAAGAATTCCTGGCCGGCATAGGCGTCGGGATAATCGTGGTCGTAGCGGTAGCCGGCATGGTAGCCGAGCTCCTTCATGAGCTTGGTCGGCGCATTCAGGATCGACTTGGGCGGGGTGAGCGAGCCGGTGGTCTGCGCCAGCGCCAGGGCGGCGTTGAAGGCGGCATAGGCGGCGTTCGACTTCGGCGCGGTGGCCACATAGGCGATGGCCTGGGCCATGAACAGCCGCCCCTCGGGCCAGCCCACGCGCTCGAACGCGGTCCAGGCGGCCACCACCTGCGGCATGGCCTGCGGGTCCGCCATCCCCACGTCCTCGGAGGCGCAGCAGGCGAGCCGGCGGAAGATGGTGCCGGGGTCCTCGCCCCCCACCATCATCCGCGCCGCCCAGTACATGGCCGCGTTCACGTCCGAGCCGCGCAGGCTCTTATGGAAGCAGGAGAGCAGGTTGTAATGCTCCTCCTGGCCCTTGTCGTAGATCGGCGCGCGCTTCTGCACGGTCCGGGCGAGGCCGGCGACGTCCAGGTCCGGCCCCTTGGGCAGGGCCAGCAGCTCCTCCACCAGCCCGATGAGATAGCGCCCGTCGCCGTCCGCCATCTCCAGCACGGCGGCGCGGGCGTCCGCATCCAGCGGCAGGCGGCGGCCGGCATGGGCCTCGGCCCGCTCCACCAGGCGCGCCAGATCCGCCGTCTCCAGCCGGCGCAGGGTATAGACCTTGGCCCGGGAGAGCAGCGCGGCGACCATGGAGAAGCTGGGGTTCTCCGTGGTGGCGCCGATCAGGACGATGGTGCCGTCCTCCACATGGGGCAGCAGCGCATCCTGCGTGGTGCGGTTGAAGCGGTGCAGCTCGTCCACGAACACCGCCGTCTGCCGGCCGGCGCCCTGGCGCAGCTGCCTGGCCGCCTCCACCACCTTGCGCAGGTCGGCGACGCCGGACAGCACGGCGGAGAGCTGCACGAACTCCAGCCCCATGCCCTTGGCCACCAGCCGGGCGATGGTGGTCTTGCCCGAGCCGGGCGGCCCCCACAGGATGAAGGACGACAGGCGCTTGCCCTTCACCATCCGGCCGATGGGGCCGTCGGGGCCGAGCAGATGCTCCTGGCCGATGACGTCCTCCAGGCGCTGCGGGCGCAGCTCCTCCGCCAGCGGACGCGGCGCGGCGTCATCGAACAGCGACAGGCTCATCCACTCTCTCCCGGCGGCCGCCGGCCGGCGGCGCCTCGATGCCTCAAGCGGGGCAATCCCCCCGCCCCCCGACTCAGCCGCCGAGCACGGCGGTGATGGTGCGCCCGCCGCGCGCCACCGTCACCCGCCAGGCGCGGTTGGGCGTGCGGGTGGCCGCCACGAGGTCGGCGGTGCGGGTGATGCGGGCGCCGTTCACCTCCAGGATCACGTCGCCGGGGCGGAAGCCGGCGGCATCCGCCGGCGAGGTCTCGGCCACGTCGGAGACCACGACCGCGCCGTCATCCACGTCGAGCCGCAATTCGTCGGCGACGGCGGGGGAGACGTTCATCACCCGCGCGCCGGCGAAGGGCGAGCGGGAGGCGATCACCACCTCCTCGCGCGGCACCGTCTCCGGGGGCGGCTCCAGCGCGACGACAAGGTCCTGGGCCTTGCCCTGGCGGTTGAGGCCGAGCGTCGCCTTGCCGCCCAGAGGCCGGGTGCCGAAGCGGTAGTTGAGCGATTCCGGGTCGTCCACCCCCTGCCCGTCCACGTTGACGATCAGGTCGCCCACCTTGAGCCCGGCCTTGGCCGCCGGCCCGCCTGTCGCCACCGACTGCACCAGCACGCCGGTGGGCCGGGCGAGGCCGAGGCTCTCGGCGATCTCCGGCGTCACCCGCTGGAGCTTGGCGCCGAGCCACGGCCGGCGCACGGTCTTGCCGCCGGCCTTGGCCGATTCCACCACCACCTTGACCATGTTGGCCGGGATGGCGAAGCCGATGCCGTGCGAGCCGCCGGAGCGCGAATAGATGGCGCTGTTGATGCCCACCAGTTGGCCGTCCATGTCCACTAGGTAGTGTGGACTCTTGGGGTTCCCGGGCTGAATGATCTGTGATTCAAAGCTGCCTTTGATGAGGCAGCGATGGGTGTTCTTGATCGACTGGTGCTTGGGGATGAGCAGTGGGCGCGGATAGCGCCGCACATCATCGGCGACGAGCGGACGCGCGGCTCTTCGGGCCGGGACAATCGTATGTTCATCGAGGCGGTGCTGTGGATCGTGCGCACCGGCTCGCCTTGGCGCGATCTGCCGGAGCTGTTTGGAGAATGGAACACCGTCTTCCGTCGCTTCAGCCGCT
>NZ_AXBA01000014.1 GCF_000473085.1 Azorhizobium doebereinerae UFLA1-100 | reverse complement strand
TCTCAAATACGCCAATTCCGGCGGCGTGCGCCTGGGCGGGCTGGTCTGCAACGAGCGCCAGACCGACAAGGAACTGGAACTGGCCGAGGCTCTCGCCAAGAAGCTCGGCACCCAGCTGATCTATTTCGTGCCGCGCGACAACATCGTCCAGCACGCCGAGCTGCGCCGCATGACCGTGCTGGAATACGCCCCGGACAGCGTCCAGGCCCAGCACTACCGCACGCTCGCCCAGCGCGTTCACGGCAATGGCGGCAAGGGCATCATCCCGACCCCCATCACCATGGACGAGCTCGAGGACATGCTCATGGAGCACGGCATCATGAAGGCCGTCGACGAGAGCCAGGTCGGCAAGAGCGCAGCCGACCTCGCCGCAATGTCGGCCTGATCCAAGGAGGGCGGCTGGCCCCTCCCTTCCCGGGGAGGGGCCGGACGTCAAGAAGGAAACGGAATAAACGAGGATAAAGCCATGAGCGTGTCACAGACGCAGAGCATTGAGGAAATCAAGGCTCGCAACAAGGAACTGATCGCCGAGGTCCTCCAGGTCTATCCGGAGAAGACCGCCAAGCGTCGCGCCAAGCACCTCAATGTCCATGAGGCCGGCAAGTCCGATTGCGGCGTGAAGTCCAACCTCAAGTCCGTGCCCGGCGTGATGACGATCCGCGGCTGCGCCTACGCCGGTTCCAAGGGCGTGGTGTGGGGTCCGATCAAGGACATGATCCACATCAGCCACGGCCCGGTCGGCTGCGGCCAGTACAGCTGGGCCGCCCGCCGCAACTACTATATCGGCACCACCGGCATCGACACCTTCGTGACGATGCAGTTCACCTCCGACTTCCAGGAGAAGGACATCGTCTTCGGCGGCGACAAGAAGCTCGCCAAGATCATGGACGAGATCCAGGAACTCTTCCCGCTCAACAACGGCATCACTGTCCAGTCCGAATGCCCCATCGGCCTCATCGGCGACGACATCGAGGCGGTGTCGAAGTCGAAGTCGAAGGAGTATGACGGCAAGACCATCGTGCCGGTGCGCTGCGAGGGCTTCCGCGGCGTGTCCCAGTCGCTGGGCCACCACATCGCCAACGACGCGGTGCGCGACTGGATCTTCGACAAGCTCGACCCGAACGCGCCCCCGCGCTTCGAGCCGACCGACTATGACGTCGCCATCATCGGCGACTACAACATCGGCGGCGATGCCTGGTCCTCGCGCATCCTGCTGGAGGAGATGGGCCTGCGCGTGATCGCCCAGTGGTCCGGCGACGGCTCGCTGGCGGAGCTGGAGGCCACCCCGAAGGCCAAGCTCAACGTGCTGCACTGCTACCGCTCGATGAACTACATCTCGCGGCACATGGAAGAGAAGTACGGCATCCCGTGGTGCGAGTACAACTTCTTCGGCCCCTCCAAGATCGCGGAATCGCTGCGCAAGATCGCCAGCTTCTTCGACGACAAGATCAAGGACGGCGCCGAGCGCGTCATCGCCAAGTACCAGCCGCTGATGGACGCGGTGATCGCCAAGTTCCGGCCGCGCCTCGAAGGCAAGACGGTGATGCTGTTCGTGGGCGGCCTGCGCCCCCGCCACGTCATCGGCGCCTATGAGGACCTCGGCATGGAGGTGGTCGGCACCGGCTACGAGTTCGGCCATAACGACGACTACCAGCGCACCGCCCAGCACTATGTGAAGGACGGCACGCTGATCTATGACGACGTGACCGGCTACGAGTTCGAGAAGTTCGTCGAGAAGGTCCAGCCGGACCTGGTCGGCTCGGGCATCAAGGAAAAGTACGTCTTCCAGAAGATGGGCGTGCCGTTCCGCCAGATGCATTCCTGGGACTATTCCGGCCCCTACCACGGCTATGACGGTTTCGCGATCTTCGCGCGCGACATGGACATGGCCATCAACTCCCCGGTCTGGAAGATGGCGAAGGCGCCCTGGAAGGCTGCGCCCAAGCCCACCCTTCTGGCCGCCGAATAAGCGCACCGCCGGCCCGGCCCCCGCCGCGCGCGGGGGCCGGGAGGCGCGATCCGTTCAGACATCCGGAAGGACAGCCACGATGACACAGAATGCCGAACACGTGCTCGATCACTTCGAGCTATTCCGCGGCCCGGAATACCAGCAGATGCTGGCGAACAAGAAGAAGATGTTCGAAAACCCCCGCGATCCGGCCGAAGTGGAGCGCGTTCGGGAATGGGCCAAGACGCCTGAATATCGCGAGCTGAACTTCGCCCGCGAGGCGCTGACCGTGAACCCGGCCAAGGCCTGCCAGCCGCTCGGCGCGGTGTTCGTGGCGGTCGGCTTCGAGGGCACCATTCCCTTCGTGCACGGCTCGCAGGGCTGCGTGGCGTATTATCGCTCGCACTTCTCCCGCCACTTCAAGGAGCCCACCTCCTGCGTGTCCTCGTCCATGACGGAAGACGCGGCGGTGTTCGGCGGCCTCAACAACATGATCGACGGCCTGGCGAACACCTACGCCATGTACAAGCCGAAGATGATCGCCGTCTCCACCACCTGCATGGCGGAAGTGATCGGCGACGACCTCAACGCCTTCATCAAGACGTCGAAGGAAAAGGGCTCGGTGCCCGAGGAATTCGACGTGCCCTTCGCCCACACCCCGGCCTTCGTCGGCAGCCACATCACCGGCTACGACAACGCCATGAAGGGCGTGCTGGAGCATTTCTGGGACGGCAAGGCCCGCACCGTGCCGGCGCTGGAGCGCGTGCCGAACGAGAGCATCAACTTCCTCGGCGGCTTCGACGGCTACACCGTCGGCAACCTGCGCGAGATCAAGCGCATCTTCGACCTGATGGGCGTGGAATACACCATCCTCGGCGACAATTCCGACGTGTGGGACACCCCCACCGACGGCGAGTTCCGCATGTATGACGGCGGCACCACGCTGGAGGCCGCGGCCAACGCCGTGCACGCCAAGGCCACCTTCTCCATGCAGGAATTCTGCACCGAGAAGACCCTGCCCTTCATCGCCAACCACGGCCAGGAGACGGTCGCCTTCAACCATCCCATCGGGGTGGCCGGCACCGACAAGTTCCTGATGGAAGTGGCCCGCATTACCGGCAAGGAGATCCCCGAGGAGCTGGCCAAGGAACGCGGCCGCCTGGTGGACGCCATCGCCGATTCGAGCGCCCACATCCACGGCAAGAAGTTCGCCATCTACGGCGACCCGGACCTCTGCATGGGCCTTGCCGCCTTCCTGCTGGAGCTCGGCGCGGAACCGACCCACGTGCTGGCCACCAATGGCAACAAGGACTGGGCGGCCAAGATGCAGCAGCTGTTCGACAGCTCGCCGTTCGGCGCCAATTGCCATGCCTATCCCGGCAAGGACCTGTGGCACATGCGCTCGCTGCTGTTCACCGAGCCGGTGGACTTCCTGATCGGCAACACCTACGGCAAGTATCTGGACCGCGACACCGGCACCCCGCTGATCCGCATCGGCTTCCCGATCTTCGACCGTCACCACCACCACCGCCGTCCGGTGTGGGGTTATCAGGGCGGCATGAACGTCCTCATCACCATCCTGGACAAGATCTTCGACGAGATCGACGCCAACACCAACGTCCCGTCCAAGACCGACTACAGCTTCGACATCATCCGCTGAAGCCTTCCCCCCGCCGCGTTCCTCCCCCGGGGGACGCGGCGGGCTCGGCGCGTTCGGCTCCGCCGTGCGCGCCACGTCCGTTTCCTCTGGCGTGACGCCCGCCGGCGCCCACCGTTCCGCCCAACGATCCACGGAAGGGACTGCCCCATGACTTCGCTCTCGGCCACCATCCAGGATGTGTTCAACGAGCCCGGCTGCGGCAAGAACGCCAACAAGTCCGAGGCCGAGCGCAAGAAGGGCTGCACCAAGCAGCTCCAGCCCGGCGGCGCCGCCGGCGGCTGCGCCTTCGACGGCGCCAAGATCGCTTTGCAGCCGCTCACCGATGTCGCCCATCTGGTGCACGGGCCGATCGCCTGCGAAGGCAACAGCTGGGACAATCGCGGCGCCCGCTCCTCCGGCTCCAATCTGTGGCGCACCGGGTTCACCACCGACATCAACGAGACCGACGTGGTGTTCGGCGGCGAGAAGCGCCTGTTCAAGGCGATCCGCGAGATCATCGAGAAATACGACCCGCCGGCGGTCTTCGTCTACCAGACCTGCGTGCCCGCCATGACCGGCGACGACATCAACGCGGTGTGCAAGGCGGCCAAGGAGAAGTTCGGCAAGCCGGTGATCCCGGTCAATTCGCCCGGCTTCGTCGGCCCGAAGAATCTCGGCAACAAGCTCGCGGGCGAGGCCCTGCTGGAGCATGTGATCGGCACCGAGGAGCCGGAGTACACCACGCCTTATGACCTCAACATCATCGGCGAATACAACCTCGCCGGCGAGCTGTGGCAGGTGAAGCCGCTGCTGGACGAATTGGGCATCCGCATCTTCGCCTCCATCTCGGGGGACGGGCGCTACAAGGACGTGGCCTCTTCCCACCGCGCCAAGGCGGCGATGATGGTGTGCTCCAAGGCCATGATCAACGTCGCCCGCAAGATGGAGGAGCGCTACGGCATCCCCTTCTTCGAGGGCTCGTTCTACGGCATCGAGGATTCCAGCGATTCCCTGCGCGAGATTGCGCGCCTGCTCATCGAGCGCGGCGCCCCGGCCGAGCTGATGGACCGCACCGAAGCCGTGATCGCCCGCGAGGAGGCCAAGGCCTGGGCGGCGATCGCCAAGTACAAGCCGCGCTTCAAGGGCAAGAAGGTGCTGCTGATCACCGGCGGCGTGAAGTCCTGGTCGGTGGTGGCCGCGCTCCAGGAGGCGGGGCTGGAGCTGGTCGGCACCTCGGTCAAGAAGTCCACCAAGGAGGACAAGGAGCGCATCAAGGAATTGATGGGCCAGGACGCCCACATGATCGAGGACATGACGCCGCGCGAAATGTACAAGATGCTGAAGGACGCGAAGGCCGACATCATGCTCTCGGGCGGCCGCTCGCAATTCATCGCGCTCAAGGCGTCCATGCCCTGGCTCGACATCAACCAGGAGCGCCACCACGCCTATATGGGCTATGTGGGCATGGTGAAGCTGGTCGAGGAGATCGACAAGGCGCTCTACAATCCCATGTGGGAGCAGGTGCGCAAGCCCGCCCCCTGGGACCGCGCCGGCGAGAGCTGGCAAGACCGGGCCATGGCCCAGATGGATGCGGAGGCCGCCGCGCTCGCCGCCGATCCGGTGGCGGCGGAGGCCGCCCGGCGGGCCAAGAAGATCTGCCACTGCAAGAGCGTCAGCCTCGGCGCCATCGAGGACGCCATCGCCGCGCAGGGCCTGACCACGGTGGAAGGCGTGCGCCTCGCCACCGATGCCTCCGGCGGCTGCGGCGCCTGCGCGGTGCGGGTGGAGGAGATCCTCGCCAGCGCCGCCGCCGAGCCTGCCCCCATCCCCGCCCTCCAGGCCGCGGAGTAGCCCCATGGCCACCGTCACCACGGGCAAGAAATCCTGCGCGGTCAACCCGCTGAAGATGAGCCAGCCGATCGGCGGCGCGCTCGCCTTCATGGGGCTGCACGGCGCCATGCCTCTGCTGCACGGCTCGCAGGGCTGCACCTCGTTCGGCCTCGTGCTGTTCGTGCGGCACTTCAAGGAGGCCATCCCGATGCAGACCACCGCCATGAGCGAGGTGGCCACCGTGCTCGGCGGCTATGAGAATGTGGAGCAGGCGGTGCTCAACATCCACAAGCGCACCAAGCCGGAGATCATCGGCATCTGCTCCACCGGCGTCACCGAGACCAAGGGCGACGACGTGGAGGGCTACATCAAGCTGATCCGCGAGACCCATCCGGAGGTGGCGGACCTGCCCATGGTCTATGTCTCCACCCCGGACTTCAAGGACGCCTTCCAGGACGGCTGGGAGAAGACCGTGGCGCGCCTCGTCGAGGTGCTGGTGGAGGCGCCGCGCAATCCCGAGCGCCGCGACGCCGCCCGCGTCAACGTGCTGCCCGGCTGCCACCTCACCCCCGGCGATCTCGACGAATTGCGCACCATCATCGAGGATTTCGGCCTGGAGCCCTCCTTCCTGCCGGATCTGGCCGGCTCGCTGGACGGGCACATCCCGGACGAATTCACCCCCACCACCATCGGCGGCATCGGCGTCGACGAGGTGGCGACCATGGGCCAGGCGGCCTGGACCATCGCCATCGGCGCGCAGATGCGCCGCGCCGCCGAGGCCATGGAGAAGAAGGCCGGCGTGCCCTTCCGCCTGTTCGAGCGGCTGTGCGGGCTGGACGCCAATGACGAATTCCTGATGTTCCTCAGCACCATCTCCGGCCGCCCGGTGCCGCTGAAATACCGCCGCCAGCGCGGCCAGCTGGTGGACGCCATGCTGGACGCCCATTTCCACATCGGCGGCCGCAAGCTGGCCATCGGCGCCGAGCCGGACCTGCTGTTCGACCTGTCCTCCATGCTGCACGAGATGGGCGCGCATGTGATGGCCGCCGTCACCACCACCCATTCGCCAGTGCTGGCGCGGGTGGAGACCGGCGACGTGCTGATCGGCGACCTGGAGGATCTGGAGCGCCTCGCCAGGGAGAAGGACTGCGACCTGCTGGTGACGCACTCGCATGGCCGGCAGGCGGCGGAGCGGCTCGCCATCCCGTTCTACCGGGCGGGCATGCCCATGTTCGACCGCCTCGGCGCCGGGCACCAGCTCCAGGTGGGCTATCGCGGCACGCGCGACACCATCTTCACCATCGCCAACCTGCTGATCGCCGACCACGAGGACAATCACGACGCCACGCCCGACACCTGGCGGACCGACGGCGGGCACGCCGCCGCCGTCCACTGATCGGCCCCACCGGAAGGACGCTTGCCATGAAGATCGCCTTCGCCACCCAGGACCTGAAGCGCGTGGATGCCCATTTCGGCTGGGCCAAGAACATCGCCATCTATGAGATCAGCCCGGAAGGGCACCACTTCGTGGAAGCCATCCAGTTCGACGGCGACCTGAAGGAGGACGGCAACGAGGACAAGCTCGGGCCGAAGATCGACGCGATCAAGGATTGCGCCATCCTCTATGTGGCCGCCATCGGCGGCTCGGGCGCGGCGCGGGTGGTGGCCAACAACATCCACCCCATGAAGGTCAACCAGCCCGAGGAGATTTCCGATCTGCTCGGCAAGCTGGAAGACGTGCTGAAGGGCGCGCCCCCGCCCTGGCTGCGCAAGGCGCTGGCCAAGGGGCAGGAACGAACCTTCGAATTCGATGAGTGAGGACGACCATGGCCGAGACACT
Organism: Azorhizobium doebereinerae UFLA1-100; assembly: GCF_000473085.1. Classification (GTDB taxonomy): domain Bacteria; phylum Pseudomonadota; class Alphaproteobacteria; order Rhizobiales; family Xanthobacteraceae; genus Azorhizobium; species Azorhizobium doebereinerae. The sequence continues at coordinate 167,022 of NZ_AXBA01000014.1, read as the reverse complement.
TGAACTGGAAGCCAACCCCGCCGAGGCGCCCTTCATCAAGGAATTGATCAAGGTCTGGCGCGCCCAGGACAGCCACGGCGCCTGGGAAAGCAAGAAGGACCTCGACCTGATCGAGCCCTACATCCTCGACAAGGAGAAGCGCCGCGCGCTGCCCATCGTCGGCGATCCCGACCCGGAGACCCTCTGGCGGCTGGAGCTCTATTACAACGCCATCTGCCTCTCCATCGAGAAGGCCACCGGCGTGATGATCTCGCCGATGATGAAGATGAGCCACGAGGGCTTCGGCCGCATGGTGCTCATCGGCGGCCGGCTGATCGTGGTGAACAAGCAGCTGCGCGACGTGCACCGCTTCGGCTTCGACAGCCTCGCCAAGCTGGCCGAGGAGGGCGCCAAGCAGGTGCAGGCCGGCATCGAGATGATCGAGAAGTTCGAGCCCGTCGCCCGCTATTGAGCGGGTGCGCGGCAGCCCCCTGCGCGCCAAAAGTCCTCTCCCGCTTGCGGGGGAGGGTTGGGTGGGGGCGACGGCCGCAGGCCGGCGGTGCTCCGCCCTAAGCATCCGGGGGCGCCCGGCGCGCACGGTTCCGCGCTGCCGCGCGGCCCCCACCCCAGCCCTCCCCCGCAAGCGGGAGAGGGAGCCCGCCGCGCGGGGCGGGAGGGGCGCATCTCTTCGCCCGGCCGGCGCCGGACGGCGGCAACGCCGCCGGGCGCGGAAAGCCCCCTCGCCCGCGGCCCCGGCCACCGGCTTCGATCCACCACAGGCGCGGCCGCCCGCCGCGCCGGAAAGGCAGCAGATGTCACAAGCCACCCGCGACGGCCGCGCCTGGGAGCCGGAATATCTCGTCGCCATCGACGAGAAGAAATGCATCGGCTGCGGCCGCTGCTACAAGGTCTGCGGCCGCGAGGTGATGACCCTGAAGGGCCTCACCGACGAGGGCACCTTCGTCGATCTGGACGATGACGATGACGACGAGGTGGAAAAGAAGATCATGGTGATGGCCGACACCGGCGCCTGCATCGGCTGCGGCGCCTGCGCCCGGGTCTGCCCCACCAACTGCCAGACCCACGCCGCCGGCGCCTGAACATCCTGACGCCGCCGCATGTCAGCGGACGGGAATGCGATGGACCGGACTGCCGATGGACCGGACTGCGACGGACAGGATGGCGGCGGGATCGCCGCCGCGCCGGGCGGTGATCGGCTCCGACGGATAAAATCCCAACAGTTGCAGGCCCAAGGCCTGCGCGGCCGGCGCCCCCGAGCGGACGCCGGCGGCCATATGGATATCGGGCGGCATCGGCCGCCCGCTCATCTGCGCCGCGCTCAGCCGCCGGTGCTCGTGCGGCCCGCGGCGGTGGTGTCGGCCTGCGAGAAGCGCATCAGCAGGTCATAGGCCTGGCGTGCCTCCAGCGTGCCGTCCTGCCCGTCAGCATCGCTGCCGGCAGCCTGCCCCACCGTCGTTCCGGTGGATCTGGTGGCGGACGCGGCGGTGCTGGTGCCGCCGGCATCGCCGTCGCCATCCGGGTCCTGCGCGCTGGACGCCGCGCTCGTGGCGCCGCCGGCGCCGCCATGGTGGTGGTGCCCGCCCACATGGGCGCCGCCGCCATCCAGCGCCGACTTGATGTCCTGTGCGAGGCTCTGCGCCGCGGTCTGCGCACCGGCGGTGTCGCCCGACTGCGTGGCGCTGATCAGCGCCTGGAGGTCATTCAGAAAGCCATCCTGCGTCCCCGTGCCCGAACTCCCCGCGCCCGACGTGGCCGCCTGCGTCGTCGAGGACGCGGCGGTGGACGACGACTGGAGCACGCCTTGCAGCGCGCTCGCGGCGCTCTGGACGCCGGCGGTGTCGTTCGACAGCGCCGAGGTCAGAAGGTTGTTGAGAGCCGACACGAACGGGCTCTCGGTCTGTCCGCCATCATTGAAGGAGACCGCCTGCGCCCCCGACGTCGCGCTTTGGCGATCCGTCTTGAGCTTCGAAAGCGCCGTCTGGGCCGTGGTGATGTCGCCGGCCTGAACCGCGGTGAGCACGCCCGCCAGATCGGACGACATGAGGCTCTTGTAGGGATTTCCAGCGGCCTGGAAGCCGGAGGAACCGCCCGATGCCCCCGTGGAGGCCTGCGTCAGCGCGCTCAGGCTCTGCTGGGCCGCGGAGACGTTGCCGGACTGAACATCCGCCTCAAGCGCCTTCTGTGCCTCCCGCCGTTGCTTGAGCATTTCCTGTATGGACGCGTTGGAGCTCGAACCGATGGCCGTGAGCGACATGCGCATTTACCTTGTGATGTGCGTCCGGAGCATTGGCAGATACATGACGCATCGTAATATTCGCTCTGCATACCGCGGGCGCTTGACGCGTCGGCTGGAGACTTGGGAGCAGAGCTTTCTCCAGGCTTGCTCTCCTCCTTTTGCCGGACAGCACATAGCCTTACCAATGGTGACCAATCTAACGGGAACATTACATGTTCGTAATGTAGACATTCATCGATCCGTGACACCTATTGATAATACGATAAATTTTCCTTCCGAAGGGGAATATGTCGTAGCGTAATTTAGACGCGCCTCACATCTTCGTGTTATTTTGTCTTAGCCTTGAAGGACATTTAAGTTACCTAACGTCTCTCATTCAATATATATATACATGCCGGATTTGGCGTATTTACGCTCCACTCCAAGCTCAGATTCATGCGACATTTCATGGAAACAGTCCGAAGCCGTCATCGGTCCGCGCGGGAGATGGGCATGTCCATTTATCTGGGGTCGACATTCGCGACCTACAATTACTACACGAAGAACAGCGCCGCAGCGCTGCAACAGGAAGCCGCCACGCCGGAGGTCTCCCGTGCCACGGCCTATTACGAGGCCAATATCGGCAGCGTGAAAACGGTCGACGACTTCGTCAACAACTACCAATTGTTCAACTATGCCATGACGGCCTACGGCCTCTCGGACATGGCCTATGCCAAGGCCTATATGAAGGAGGTGCTGAACAGCGATCTGTCCAGCACCTCCAGCTTCGCCAACCAGTTGGCGGACACCAAGTTCGCCACCTTCGCCAAGGCGTTCAGCAACCTCAACCCGAACGCATCGAGTTCCAGCTATACGCCCGCGACCACGCAGGAGGTGGTCAACAATTACGTGCAGCAATCGCTGCAGACCAGCGTCGGCCAGGATGACCAGGGCGTTCAGCTGGCGCTCTATTTCAAGGAAAATGCCGCCAACATCACAAGCACCTACCAAGTCCTTGGCGATGCGGCGATCTGGCAGGTCGTCCAGACCGTCTACGGCTTCCCCGCCAGCATGGGCAGCATGGACATCGCCACCCAGAAGGCCGAGGTGGACGCGAAATTCAACGTGGCCGACCTGCAGGACCCCACCAAGGTCGATCAGTTGCTGAACCGCTTCACCGCGGTGTGGGACGCGACCCAGAACAGCAGTTCCGATCCGATCCTCGCCCTTTTCGACGGCGGCAGCGTCTCCGGTTCGAACCCCGATCTGCAGTTGTTCGACACCACCAGCAGCAGCGTGTCCAGCGACGTGAGCGCCTCGCTCCTGAACCTTCCTTACGGCGGCTGAGCACCCCCCTGGCGCAGGCCGCCCGCCGCCGGTGACCAGCTCGCCGCGCGGGTAGCCGCTCCGCCGGCGTGGTCCGGCCGCGCCGCGGCGGCGCCGAAGGACCGGGCTTGCCGAAACGGGGGCCCGCCGCCGCGGAAAGCCGGGCCGGAAGGCCTGGAGGAACGTGTCTGTGGGGCCGCGCCCGCCAGCGCTCCCAGGCGCGGGACCGGGGACGGCGTCGCCGTGCCAGGGCGTTTCCCCGTTTCCCTGAAGCGGTGAAATTCTCTATCTGTTTGTTTTATCGCATTTTCTTCACGCGAATGGGACACCCCTTCGCTCGAAGACGCTCTAATGGCGCGTGGGGGGGAACGGCAGGCCCTGGGGCAGGTGGCGCGTGTCTTCCGCGCTCCAGCCGCCCTGGGCATCCTCGTCAGCCTCCAGCGGAACGGCCCGCTGCGCCTTGCCCTTGGGCGCCTTGGGCTTGGCCGTCTTGGCTTTCGCCTTCGCCGCCTTGGCCTTCGCCGTCTCGGGCTTGCCCTTGGCCTTGGTCTCCTCGGGCTTGCTCACTTTGGGCTTGGCAGCCTTGGCCTTGGCGGCCTTCGCTTTCGCGGCCACCTCGCCGGCCGTCTCCGGTCCGGCCGCCGGCAGGGCGTCGGTCTCCCCCTCGGCCCGTTCCGGCTCGGCCAACTCCGGCTTGACCAACTCCGGGTTGGCCGCCTTTGCCTTGGCGACCTTCGGGGCGGCGGCCTTGCCAGTGGCGACCTTGCCAGGGGCGGCCTTGCCCTTGGCCGCCTTCGCGCCGTCCGGCGGCTCGGCCGCCCCGTCGGCGCGCGCATATTTGTCGGCGCGCTTCGACGGCCCCTTGGGCGGGATCTTCAGCCGCCGCTTCGCCGCCTTCACCGGCGGGCCGTCGGCGTCGAAATCCATCGCCCCGGCCGCCGCCGGCGCCACGCCCGGCAAATTCTCGCCCGGCAGACCCTCGCCGTCCGCCGGCACCAGGCTCGGCGCCAGGCTGGGTGCCAGGGGCGCGCGGGAGCGCTTCTGGGCGAAGCGCTCGGCCATCATGGCGCCGAAGTCGAGGATCAATTGGCCGAGATCGGGCTCATGCACCGCCGCCGCCGCGCTCTCGATGGAGAACCAGAAGCCGAAGCGCTCCGAGCGCTCGGGCCATTTCTTCAGGTAGCGCTTCACCTTCAGCGGAAACACCATGACGTCACACGGCACCGTCTGGAGCGCGAGGCGCTTGTCATAGGCATAAAGACCCAGCGGCTCGCTGGAGATGCTGCCCAGCAGGCCGGCTTCCTCATAGGCCTCGCGCGCGGCCGCCTTGGCCGGGGTCAGGCCCTTCATCGGCCAGCCCTTCGGGATCACCCAGCGGCGCGTCTCGCGGGAGGTGATGAGGCGGATCTGCACTTCGCCGTCCTGCCGCTGGCGATAGGGAAGGGCCGCATATTGCATCCGGCGCATGGCGCGGGAATTGGGCACCGATTTCATGGCGCGCCTTTCGTGATTCGTCCGTTATATTAGAAGGGCGTGGGCGCGCTGCCAGCCCAAACCTCCGACACGCGGCAGCGATTGTGCACAAAAAATGGCCCCAGGGATGGGCCGAAGGACCGGGCCCGAGGATGGGCCCCAAGGAATGCGCCCGAAGGAATGCGCCCCGAGGAATACGCCTAAGGAACAAGCGTCAGCGTAACGCGTTGGTCCCCGCGTCCGTTCCCCCAATCCCGCCGGCCCCCTGCCGGCGACCCGCGGACACGGCCTGCGGCCGCCGCCGCGCCCCGCGCGCACCGCGCCGCCTGCCCAATGGAGAGGCACATGAACAGGCACATGACGAGCCACATGCCCCCCCATCTGGCGCCCCACATCCCCCCGTCCGACGCATCCCCGGAGCCGCCGCACGCCGCGCCGCGCGCGGCGCTGGGCGCCGCCTTCGCCGCCGTGCGCGCGGAGACCGAGCGCCGCGCCGCCCCGCTGTCGGCGGAGGAGCAGGTGATCCAGTCCATGCCCGACGCCAGCCCGGTGAAATGGCACCGCGCCCACACCACCTGGTTCTTCGAGCAGTTCGTGCTGGCCGAATATGCCCCCGGCTACGTGCCGTTCGACCCGCGCTTCGGCTTCCTGTTCAATTCCTATTACGTCGCCGCCGGCCCCCGGCACGAGCGGCCGAAGCGCGGGCTCATCACCCGCCCCAGCGTCGCGGAGGTGGGCGATTATCGCGCTCATGTGGACGCCGCCATGCGGCGGCTGATCGCGGAGGCGGACGCGGCGCTGTTCGCCGCCCTCGCCCCGGTGGTCGCCATCGGCCTCAACCACGAGCAGCAGCACCAGGAACTGATGCTCACCGACATCCTGCACGCCTTGGCGCAGAACCCGCTGCTGCCGGCCTACGACCCGGACTGGACCATGCCCGGCACCCGCCGCGCCAGCGGCATGGGCGAGATGCGCGCCATGCCCGAGGGCCTCCACCGCATCGGCCACGCGGGCGCGGGGTTCGCCTATGACAATGAAGGCCCCGCCCATCGCGTGCTCCTGCCCGCCACCCGCATCGCCCCGGCGCTGGTGACCAATGCCGACTGGATGGCCTTCATGGAGGCCGGCGGCTATCAGGACCCGCTTCTATGGCTTTCCGAAGGCTGGGCTGCCGTTGAGGCAGGCGGCTGGGAGGCGCCGCTCTACTGGCGCTGGCAAGATGGACGCGGGCAGGATGGACGTGGGCAAGGCGGGCGTGGGCAGGACGGCGGCTGGCACGCCTTCGGGCTCGCCGGGCTGAAGCCGGTGGACCCGCAGGCGCCGGTCTGCCACGTCAGCTATTACGAGGCCGACGCCTTCGCCCGCTTCGCCGGCCGCGCCCTGCCCACCGAGCAGGCGTTCGAGGTGGCGGCCCACCAGGGCCTGCTGGACGACGCCTTCGGCGTGGTCTGGCAATGGACCCGCAGCGCCTATGCCGCCTATCCCGGCTACCGCGCCGAGCCCGGCGCGCTGGGCGAATACAACGGCAAGTTCATGGTCAACCAGATGGTGCTGCGCGGCGCGGCGCTGGCGACGCCCGACGGCCATGCCCGCCTCACCTACCGCAACTTCTTCCACCCCCACCAGCGCTGGCAGTTCACCGGCCTGCGCCTCGCCGACGAGACCGCCTGACAACCGGGAGCCCCCGCATGCCCGACACCGCCCGCCGCGCCCCCCTCCCCCCGGCGCAGTCCCCGTTCGCCGCCGACCTCGCCGCCGGCCTCGCCGCCCGCCCCAAGCGCCTGGCGCCGAAATATTTCTACGATGCCGCCGGCTCGGCTTTGTTCGAGGAGATCACCCGCCAGAAGGAATATTATCCCACGCGGGCGGAGATGGAGATCCTGCGCGCCCATGCCGCCGAGATCGGCGCTTTGGTGCCGGAGGGGGCGGCGCTGGTGGAGTTCGGCAGCGGGTCGAGCGCCAAGGTGCGCCTGCTGCTGGACGCCATGCCGGGCCTTGCCGCTTATGTGCCGGTGGACATCTCCGGCGATTTCCTCACCCAGGCCGCGGCCGCGCTCAGGGCCGAGGCGCCGGGCCTCGCCGTGCTGCCGGTGGCGGCGGACTTCACCCAGCCGTTCGCTTTGCCGGAGGCGGTGCGCGGCCGCCCGCTGGTTGGCTTCTTCCCCGGCTCGACCATCGGCAATTTCGACCCGGACGCCGCCCGCGCCTTCCTCGCCCACGCCCGGCGAACGCTCGGCGCGGGATCGCGCTTCATCGTCGGGGTGGATCTGGTCAAGGACCCGCGCCTGCTGGATGCCGCCTATAATGACGCGGCCGGCGTCACCGCCCGCTTCAACCTCAATCTGCTGGCCCGCGCCAACCGCGAGCTCGCCACCGACTTCGACCTTGCCGCCTTCACCCACCGCGCGGTGTTCAACGCCCCGGCCCGCCGCATCGAGATGCATCTGGTGAGCCGCCGCGCCCAGGCCGTGCATCTCGCCGGCCGGGCCTTCCCGTTCGCGGCGGGCGAGAGCCTGCACACGGAATCCAGCTACAAATATACCCCGGACGGCTTCCGTGATCTCGCCGCCGCCGCCGGCTGGACGCCCGGGCGCCTGTGGACCGACGCCGCCGGCCTGTTCAGCGTGCACGTGCTGGCCGCCTGATCAGCAAGGGGGAGGGAGCACGGCCCTTCCCCCTCGCCCATACGGGCGGCGCTCACACCAGCGCCAGGTCCTGCGGGCGGGCGCCGGCGAAGACACGCTCCAGGCTCTCCGGCGTGAGGCCGTAGAGCCTCTGGAACAGCCCGCCCAGCAGGGCGCGATAGTCGGTCAGCACCGGATAGTCGCGGTTCTGGAACAGATGCGCCTGGTCCACCGCCACCTGCGGGCCGGCGATGCGCCCGCCGTGCACATTGCCGCCCAGCACCCAATAGACGCTGCCGTGGCCGTGGTCGGTGCCCTTGTTGCCGTTCTCGCGGAAGGTGCGGCCGAACTCGGACAGCACCACCACCACCGTGTCGTTCCACTTCGGGCCGATCTCCTCGACGAAGCCGGCGATGCCGCGCCCCAATTCGCTCAGCCGGTCGGCCAGATAGCCGCCCGCCGCGCCCTGGTTGACGTGGGTGTCCCAGCCGCCCACATCGACGAAGCCGAGGTTGAACTGCTCGCGCATCAGCCGGCCGATGCGCCGGGCGGAGAGTTCGAAGCCCTTGGGCGAGGCCGCGCCCCGGCTCGCCTCCATCATGTGCTCGCTCACGTCCTGATAGACCCGGTCGCGCACCCGGAAACCTTCCTCCACCGCCCCGGCCAGCGGCCCGCCGGCATACATGGAGGCGATGAGCCGCGCCTGCCGCGCGTCGATGCCCGGCTTGCCGACGCTGGCGATGGCGATATTGGGCACCGGATCACCGCCCTGGAAGGTCAGCGGCAATTGCTCGGTGAAGGCGATGGGCCGCACCCGCGTCAGCTCGCGCGCGAGGCGCGCCATGAAGCCGGAGCGGTAGTCGCGCGTGCCGGCGGCCTCCTGGCCCAGCTCGATGGTGTCCTGGGTCTCGAAATGGCTGCGCGTCAGGTCGTCTGTGCCGGCGAACGGCACGAAGGCCGCCTGCCCGCGCTGGAACAGCGGGTAGATGGTGTCCTTCAGCGCCGGGTGCAGGCCGTAGTCGGCGTCGAGCCGCACGGCGGACGTCGCCACCAGGGGATCGGGCCTGGCGATGGCCAGCGTCGACCGGCTCTCGTAATAGAAGCTGCTGCCGGTGGGGATGACCACATTGGCCGCGTCATAGGCCCCGCGCAGGAACACGACCAGCAGCGCCGCGTCCGCCTTGGGCGCAGCCCACACCCGCCCGGCCACGGTCATGGACGCCGTGCTGGACGCCGCCGCCGCCAGAGCGGTGATGAATGCCCGCCGATCGATGCCCATCCGCGTCTCCCTCGGTGCGGCTCAGCGCATGAATTCGGGCGAGGACAGGAACAGGGTGTTCCAGTCCTGCGGCGAGGTGGCTTCCTCCAGCGCCAGCCGCGTCGGCGCGGAGAGCCGCAGCCGGAGGCTGGAGAAATAGAGGCTGTTCTGGAGCAGCGGGAAGGCCGGCCGCTCCGCGCCCTCCCCGTCCGCCGGCTTGAACAGGCCGGCGGAATTGCCGCCGATCTGCCGGGCGATCTCGAAGCGCGTGGTCATCTGGCCGGAGGCGGTCCAGGCGGCGGAGGCGAGCGGATAGCCGTCCGGCGTCTGGTGGCCGTAGAGCCCCTCGCCCAGCCGGTTGAGCCAGTTCTGCACCGGCAGGGTGTTGGTGATCACCTTGTCATCATAGGCGAGGCGCACGGCGGAATAGACATAGCGCACCGGGTCCTTGAAGCGGGTGCCGAGCGCGCCCTCGAACTCCGGCGCGCGGATCATGGTGTCGAGCACGGCGGCGATGTCGCCGTCGCTGGCCTGGAAGGTCGCGGCCATGCGCGCCACCAGCGCCTCCGGCGGATCATCCGCCACGAAATAGGTGGCGATCCGGCGCGAGACGTGGCGCGCGGTGGCCGGCGCGTGGCTGAGGATGTCCAGCGCCTCCTCCACCTCGGCGAAGCCCCGGCCCTTGATGGCGTGGCCGAGGAACACCTTGTCGGAGAAATCGTGCCGCGCCGGGTTGAACTCGAACAGGCCGTCGCGCACCAGCAGCGGCTGCCACTCCGGCTTGAGCCTCGGCGCCTCGCCCTGGGTGGAAATGCCGACCCCGGTGAGGATGCGCGCCAGCGCCTCCACGTCCGCCTGGCTGTAGCCGGAGCCGACGCCGAGCGTGTGCAACTCCATGATCTCGCGGGCGTAATTCTCGTTGATGCGGCTGGCGGCATTGTCCGCATTGTCGAGATAGCGCAGCATCGCCGGGTGTCGGAGCGTCGCCTCCAGCAGGTCGCGGAAGCGGCCGAGCGCAGGGGGGCGGATGGCGGCGTCCTCATAGTCGCCCACCAGCAGGCGCAGGTTGCCCTTCCCCTGGTGGACGCTGAAATGGTTGAGCCAGAACCACGTCATCCGCCCGCGCAATTGGTCCGGCCCGTAGAGCGCCCTGAGGATGCTGGCGGCGGCCGCCTGCCGGGCGGCATCGCTCATGTCCGCCTGGAACGCCTTCTGGAGCGCGGCCTTCTCATCCGGGTCGGCCACCGGCTGCATGGCCAGCTCGCGCGCCCGGAAGGCGACGGCGCGGTCGAAGGCGGAGGTGTGGCTGATGGCGAGCGCGTCGATCTGCCGTTGCGCCGCCTCGGGCAGCGTAGGGACTGGGTGCAACTGCTCCTTCAGCCACGCCGCGCGGCCGAGCGCGCGAAACGCCGCCATGGCCGAGGGCGTGACGCCCCAGGTGAGGGCATCGACGAAGGCAACGTCGTGCGTCTCCCGCGCGGCAGCCTCGCCCGCCGGGGCGGCGGGCGGGGGGCCGCTGGTCGTGGCCGCGCCGGCGGGTCCGCAGAGGACCAGCAGGGCCAGCGCGAGCGTGGCAATTGAGCGACCGGCCATCGTCGGCTCCCTCTCGGCGAAGGCCGCAATGTGGGGCGCAAAACATGGAGAAGGTGTGGTCATGCCGGCCCGCGCGGGCGCGAAAGCCGGTTCCGCTGCGCCATCCCGCCGCCTGCCGTAGCGGCACCGCTACCGCCGTGCCGCCGCCCGCGCACTTGTCGGCGCGTGTCCCGCCGGGATATGCCGGGCGGACCGGCCACTCCGGCCGGCGCCGTGAGATGCCCCGCCCATGCGTCCGCTTGCCCCGTCCCCCGCCCCCGAGGCCTTCACGGCCGTCGTGCCGTCGCCCGGCGGGCGGCTGTTCGCGAAAGTGTGGGGCGCGGCGCCCGGCGCGGGGTTCGCGCGCACGCCCATCGTGCTGCTGCACGAATCCCTCGGCAGCGTGGAGGTGTGGCGGGAGTTCCCGGCGCAGCTGGCCGCCGCCACCGGCCGGCCGGTGGTCGCTTATGACCGGCTCGGCTTCGGCCGCTCCGATCCCTATCCCGGCGCCTTCCCGCCGGACTTCATCGCCCGCGAGGCGGGAGACGGGTTCGCGGCGCTGCGTCAGGCCCTGGGCATCGAGGACTTCATCGCCTTCGGCCACAGCGTGGGCGGGGGCATGGCGGTGGGCGTCGCCGCTGCCCATCCGCAGGCGTGCCGGGCGCTTATCACCCTGGCGGCGCAATCGTTCGTGGAGGAGGTGACGCGCGACGGCATCCGCGCCGCCAAGGCCGCCTTCGCCCAACCCGGCCAGATGGACAAGCTGGCGCGCTACCACGGCGAGAAGGCGGCGTTTGTGCTCTCCGCCTGGGTGGACAGCTGGCTGGCGCCAGGCTTCGACGGCTGGACGCTGGACGACGCCTTGCCGCGCATCAGCTGCCCGGTGCTGGTGCTGCATGGGGCGGACGACGAATACGCCTCGCCCGCCCAGCCCCGGCGCATCGCGGCGGGCGTGGCCGGCCCGGTGGCGCTGGACATCCTGCCCGGCTGCGGGCACGTGCCCCACCGCGAACATCCTGAACTGGTGCTCAGCAGCGTCACGGCCTTCCTGCGCGCGCATCTCCAGCCATAGAAGCCCCGCCGGGCGGACCCGGCGGAACGGAGCAGAGCGGCGGGCGGCAGCCTCAGAGCGGCTTCAGCCCGGCCTCGATTTCGCCGCGGCGGCCCTCCAGGAAGGGCGGCAGCGACAGGCGCTCGCCCAGGCTCGCCTGCGGCTCGTCGGCGGCAAAGCCCGGCGCGTCGGTGGCCAGCTCGAACAGCACGCCGCCCGGCTCGCGGAAATACAGGCTGCGGAAATAGAAGCGGTCCACCGGCCCGGAGGACGGCACGCCCAGTTCCCTCAGCCGCGCGTCCCAGGCCTCGTAATCGGCGAAGGTGGGCACGCGGAAGGCCACGTGATGCACCCCGCCCGCGCCCGGCCGCGCCGGGCCGGCCTTGGGGTCGACCCGCACGTGCAACTCGGCCGCCGGCCCGCCCGCGCCCATCTCATAGACATAAGTGGTGAGGCCGTCGGCGCCGGTGAAGCTGCGCACCTGGCGCATCTTCAGCAGCAGGGTCAGCACCGCGTCGGTGGGCTTCAGGTCCGGCACGCTCATGGTGATGGGGCCGAGGCCGCGGATCTGGTGTTCCGCCGGCACCGGGCTCCGCGCCCAGGGCACGCCGGGGCCCTGCCCGCCATCGGCCACGAGGCTGAGGCGCTGGCCTTCCCTGTCCTCCAGGTCGAGCGTCGGGCGGCCGTCGCGCAGGGCGATCTCGCCGTGACCGACGCCGAGGGCGGCGAGCCGCTCCTGCCAGTAGGCGAGCGCGGCCTCATCGCGCACCCTGAGGCCGGTGCGCGAAACGGTGTGGTTGCCGCGCCGCTCGCGGCCCACCGGCCAGTCGAAGAAGGTGATGTCGGTGCCGGGATTGCCCTCCCCGTCCGCATAGAACAGGTGGTAGGCGGAGGTGTCGTCCTGGTTCACCGTCTTCTTCACCAGCCGCATGCCCAGCGTGTCGGTGTAGAACTTGTGATTGTACGACGCATCGGCGGATACGGCGGTCAAATGGTGCAGGCCGGTCAGGGTGAGGTCGAGATCAAGGGTCGCCATGTGTCAGTCCTCGGGGCGGTTCAGATGGCGTGTCGCATGGTGTGTGGCATGAGGGGTCATGCGCAGATCCATGGCGCGCCATCGGCCGGGCGATATCCCCATGGGAGCGTCCCGGCTGCGATGAACAGACAGGTAAGCCGCCCTCACCTTGCATGGAAGACAGGAGTGATGGCGCCACGGCAATCCGGCATTGCGTGAATGCAAGGGTTGCGGGGGCCGGCCCCGGCCGATGCCACACGGTGTCGCAAATGGGAAAGTCCGGGGAATGCGTGTCGCATGGCCGGCCGCATCGGCATCCCTTGCCGGGGCGCCCGCCCGCCGCTAGAGCCTTGGCCATGTCTTACGCGGTGAAAGAGATGTTCAAGACCCTCCAGGGCGAAGGCGCCCAGGCGGGACGGGCGGCGGTGTTCTGCCGCTTCGCCGGATGCAACCTGTGGTCGGGCCGCGAGGCTGACCGGGCGGACGCCGTCTGCCGCTTCTGCGACACCGATTTCATCGGCATGGACGGCGAGGGCGGCGGGCGCTTCGCAACCGCCGGAGAGCTGGCGGGGGCGATCGCCGCCACCTGGGGCGACAGGAGCGCGGGCGGGCGGCCCTATGTGGTGTTCACCGGCGGAGAACCCTTGCTGCAACTGGATTCAGAGCTGATCGCGGCGGTCCACGCCGAGGGCTTCGAGATCGCCATCGAGACCAACGGCACCCTGCCGACGCCGGAGGGGATCGACTGGATCTGCGTCAGCCCGAAGGCGGATGCGGCTTTGGTGCAGACGCGCGGCAGCGAGCTGAAGCTGGTCTATCCCCAGCCCGCCCTGCCGCCGGAAGCGGTGGCCGGTCTCAGCTTCGCCCACTTCTTCCTGCAACCCATGGATGGTCCGGCGCGGGGCGAGAATACACGGGCGGCGGTGGCCTATTGCCTGGCCCATCCGCAATGGCGCCTGAGCCTGCAAACCCATAAGATCATTGGCATTCCATAGAGCATGCGCCCATGAAGATCGTCCAGGCCTTCACCTTCGAAGCCGCCCACCGCCTGCCCAACGTGCCGCAGACGCACCGCTGCTTCCGCATGCACGGCCACTCCTACCGGGTGGAGCTGGTGCTGGAAGGGGCGGTGGATCCCCATACCGGCTTCGTCGTCGATTTCTTCGATGTGGAGGCGGCGTTCGGCCCGGTGCTGAAGCGGCTCGACCATTATTGCCTGAACGAGATCGAGGGGCTGGAGAACCCCACGGCCGAGCATATCGCGCTGTGGATCTGGCAGCGCACCAAGCCGCTGCTGCCCCTCCTCGCCACCGTGCGGGTATTCGAGACCCCGCTGTCCTGGGCCGAGTACGCGGGCGGCTGAGCGGCCGGCTTGCTCAAGCTGAGGGCCGCTGAGCGGCCCGGGCCACCCGTTTCTGAGGGCCGCGGACGGCCCTCAGAAACGGCCTGAGGATAACGTGGTTAACGACCTGTTTCCAAGAGCTTGACCTCAGCTCTTGAAGCTCTCCGTAAACGCCGCGAAGGCCTTCAGCTGGCCGGCGATGAAGCCGCGGGTCGCCTCGTCGGTGAGGGTGCCGTCGGTCACCAGGGTCTGGGCCCGGCCGACCATCACCTCCGGCACGTTGAACACGCGGGCGTCCAGGAACACCAGGATCTGGCGCAGGTGGTACTGCGCCCGCGCGCCGCCGAACACGCCCATGGAGGCGGACTGGATCAGCACCGCCTTCTGCGCCATCGGCTTGGAAGGGAAGCGCGACACCCAGTCGATGGCGTTCTTCAGCCCGCCGGGCACGGAGTAATTGTATTCCGGCGTCACGATGATCAGCCCGTCGGCCTTGGCGATGCGGGCGGCGGTGTCCTCCACCACGGCCGGGAAGCCCTGCTCCTGGAGGTCCGCGTCATAGATCGGGAACCCGGCGACGGACGGCAGCACGTCGAAGCTCATGCCCTCCGGCGCCAGTTCCGGCAGCGCCCGCGCCACCGCCGCATTGTAGGAGCCCTTGCGCACGCTCCCCACCCAGACCGCCCATGTGGCCATGACACTTGCTCCTTCTTGCTGTGGCCGGCTGTCCCGGCACGTCATGGTAGTGCGCCCGCGCCGCCGGCCCAATGGTGATCCTTGGCCCGGCCCTACCCCGCCCGCGCCGCCCAGAGGTGGTGCATGTAGGTGGCGGCGAACGGCATCACGTCCGGGCCGATGTCGGCAGCGCCGCGCACCACATGGATGTCGATCAGTTCCGGATCGGCCTGGCCGGCCAGCGTGCCGCGCACCCGCGCCGCCACCTGCTCGGTGGCGTCCCGCGTCACCAGCCGGCGCAGCACCGCCACCCGGCGGCCGTCGCGCACCAGCGTCCAGCCGGCATCGTGCGCCATGTCGGCCATGGTGAGGCCGGTCTCCTCGGTCAGCTCGCGCCGCACGCTGGCCTCGAAATCCACCGCGCCGTCCGGCGTCACGTCGGAGAGGTCGGGCGTGCCGCAGGGAAAGTAGATGCGCCCGGCGGCGGCGGTCCAGGGCGCCATGACACCCAGCAGGAAGCCGCCGTCCGCGCCCTCCAGGGCCGCCGCCCCGAAGGCGTTGTAGACGTTGAAATCCGGCGACCAGCCATGGTCGCGCCACCACAGGAAGCTGGCGAAATCCACCTCGATGAAGCGGCCGGAGAGCACCTCGCCGTCAAGCGCCAGATGGCGCATGACCAGCACGCGGCCGTTGAAGATCTGCGGCGTCGCCGCCTGCCGCCGGGCGAAATGGGCGTCGATGGCGGGGCGGTGCGCCTCCGCCTCCGTCCAGATCCCCGGCTCGACCCGAAGGTCGAGCCGGGAGACCGGATGGACGGACGCGGCTTCCGCCGGGTCCGCCACGCTCACGCGGCGGTGCCGAGCTTGGGATAGTCGGTATAGCCCTTGGCGCCGCCGCCATAGAGCGTGTCGCGGTCCAGTTCGTTGAGCGGCGCGTTGCGGCGCAGGCGCTCCACCAGGTCCGGATTGGCGATGAACGGCCGGCCGAAGGCGACGAGGTCGGCCTTGCCGGCGGCGAGCACCTGGTCGGCCAGCGCCCGGTCATAGCCGTTGTTGGTCATCCAGGTGCCGGAGAAGCGCCGGCGCAGGGCGTCGAAGTCGAAGTCCGGCGCCACGTCGCGCGGGCCGCCGGTGGCGCCTTCGATGACGTGGATATAGACCGGCTTCAGCGCGTCCAGTTTCTCCACCACATAGTTGAACAGCGCCTGCGGGTTGCTGTCGGTGAGGTCGTTGGCCGGGGTGACGGGGGAGATGCGGAGGCCGACGCGCTTGGCGCCCACCTCGTCGATCACCGCCGCCATCACCTCCAGCAGCAGCCGGGCGCGGTTCTCGATGGAGCCGCCATAGGCGTCGGTGCGCTTGTTGGCGCCGTCGCGCAGGAACTGGTCCAGCAGGTAGCCATTGGCCGCATGCACCTCGATGCCGTCGAAGCCGGCCGCGATGGTGTTGGCGGCGGCCTGGCGATAGGCGGCGACGATGCCGGGCAGCTCGGACAGCTCCAGCGCGCGCGGCTCGGACACGTCGGTGAAGCTGTTGTTCACGAACGTCTTGGTGTTGGCGCGGATGGCGGAGGGGGCGACGGGGGCCTTGCCGCCGGGCTGGAGCGAGGTGTGGGAGATGCGGCCCACGTGCCAGGCCTGGAGGAAGATGCGCCCGCCGGCGGCATGCACCGCGTCGGTGACGGCCTTCCAGCCGGCGATCTGCTCGGGCGAATGGATGCCGGGCGTGTCCTGGTAGCCCTGGCCTTCCGGCATGATCTGGCTGGCTTCCGAGATCAGCAGGCCGGCGCTGGCGCGCTGGGCGTAATATTCCGCCGTCAGGGCGGAGGCGACATTGCCCGGCGCCGCGCGGTTGCGCGTCAGCGGCGCCATGACGATGCGGTTGGGCAGGGTGAGGTCGCCGAGGCGGTACGGATCGAACAGGGACGCCGTGCGTTCAGTCATGGACAGGCCTTTCGGGAGCGGCGGGCGCGGCGGACGGGATGCGACGAACAGGCGCCAACAGACACGCGCCAAAGCGTCCACCCGCGCGCCGGCTGGTGGGGATGTGACCCTCACATAGGCCGGGGCCCGCCAAGTCCAAGATGGGCCGGCGCGAAAAACAGTGTTCGCACCTGCGAAAAAATGGCCTGCCGCAAAGGCATGGGCATGACCGGACACAGCGGCGCGTCCGCCCCTGCCCGGCTCCCCGGCACCGCGCCGGCTCAAACGTGCAGCACGCCCTCGGCGATCACCACCGCCGCGCCGCCGATGGTGGCCTGGGTGACCTTGCCGTCCTTCACCGTGAAGCCGAGGTTGATGCGGCTCGGCCGGCCCATCTCGAAGCCCTGGTCGATGCGCACCCGGTGCTTGGCGTCCACCCGCGCCTCCGCGTCCATCAGCACCGCCGGGAAGGCGGCGGCGGCGGCGCCGGTAGCCGGATCCTCCTCCGAGCCGATGCCGGGGGAGAACATGCGGGCGCGGAAGTCGGCGTCGCCTTCCTCGTCCAGCGTGTAGAGATACATCGCCTCGCCGAAGGCGCCGAGGCTGCGGATGAAGGCGCTCTCGTCCGGCCGGGCGCGGGCGAGCGCGGTGAGGTTGGCCAGCGGCACGAACAGGAACGGCACACCGGCAGACGCCACCACCGGGCGGTGGGCGTCGAAGCCGATGTCCTCCAGGCTCAGCGACAGCGCGTCGGCGCATTCCCGGCGCGAGACCTCCGCCTCCTCCAGCACGCTCTGGCGCGGCACGATGAAGGTGGCCGCGCCCTTGCGCGAGCCGGCGCCCTGGGTGGACACCTCGCAGCGCAGGATGCCGACGGTCTCCTCGATCAGCAGCGTGCCCGAGTCCCGCTTGCCCTCCAGCGCCAGGGCCACCGCCGCCCCCACGGTGGGGTGGCCGGCGAACGGCAGCTCGTGGGCGGTGGTGAAGATGCGCAGCCGGGCCTGGTTGGCCGGATCGCGCGGCGGCAGCACGAACACGGTCTCCGAGAGGTTGAACTCGCGGGTGATGTGGTGCATCGCCGCCTCGTCCAGCCCCTGCGAATCCAGCACCACGGCCAGGGGATTGCCGCCCAGCGGGCGCTCGGTGAAGACGTCGAGGATCACGTAGCGGCGGGGCATAAGCGGGTGTCCGGCGGTTGCAGGCGGCGGCGAGTGCGTGATCTTGGCCTTAAATGGCCTCCGCCGTGAAGACGTGACTGGGCCGGACGAACTCATCCTGCGCCGCCACCAACAACAATTCGCGCGCGCCGGCCAGATGCGTGCGCGACAGCAGGCCGTAGATGGAGGACGCCGCCGCCCCCAGCGCCAGCGCCGTGCTGCCGGAGCGCTTCCAATGGAAGAAGAACAGCGCCGCTATGGCGTCGCCGGCGCCGTTGAGGCTGACGTCGAGGCGCGGGGTGCGCACGAGGTAGCGCCCGTCCGGCCCCGAGGCCATCAGGTCCAGCGACTGCTCGGGGGTCTCCTGGGTGGCGAGGCTGGTCACCAGGATCACCTTGGGGCCGGTGGCGTGCAGCACGTCGCAGGCGAGCGTCGCCTCCGCCCGCGTCCCGGTGGGGCGGCCGGACAGCAGTTCCAGCTCGAACTGGTTGGGGGTGATGACGTCGGCGGCGGGCACCGCCTGCTCGCGCATGAACTCCGGGATGCCGGGGCGCACGAACACGCCGCGCCCCACGTCGCCGATCACCGGGTCGCAACAATAGTCCGCGCGGGGATTGGCGGCGCGCACCTTGGCCACCGCGCCGAGGATGGCCGCGCCGATGTCGGCCGAGCCCATGTAGCCGGACAGCACGCCGTCGCAGCGGGCGAGCTGGCCGCGCTCGGCGATGCCGTCCACCAGATCGCCGATCACCGCCGCGTCGAACACCTGGCCGCGCCAGGAGCCGTAGCCGGTGTGGTTGGAGAACTGCACCGTGTGGATCGGCCACACCTCCACGCCCAGCCGCTGGAGCGGGAAGACGGCGGAGGCATTTCCCACATGCCCGTAGGCCACGTGGGACTGGATCGAGAGGATGTTCATGGGCGGGCCGCAGGCGGAGGACGTGTCTGCGCCCGTTACCGCGCGGCGCCGCCCAGCACAAATGGAATCTGCTGATGGTTCAGCCGCGTGCCGCTGATGGGCCGCGCTCAGGCCGGGGCCACCTCGCTCAGCTCCCGCCTTGAGATCAGCGCCACGATGCGCCGGGGGGTGAAGCGGATGGCGAACAGCATGAGGCGGTTGACGCGGCCGACCACCACCACGCTCCGGCCCGCCTGGAGCGCGTCATAGCCGATCCGCGCCACCTCGCCCGCCTGCGCCACCGGCCCGCGGAACACCCGCGTGCCGCCCATGCTGGCGCGGGCGGCGAAGCGTGTGTGGGTGGGGCCGGGGCAGAGCGCGGTGACGGTGACGCCGGAGCCGCGCGTCTCCTCCGCCAGCGCCTCGGAGAAGGACAGCACATAGGCCTTGGTGGCCGCATAGACGGCGGCGAACGGGCCGGGGGCGAAGCTGGCGGTGGAGCCGACGTTGAGGATGCGGCCGGTGCTGCGCTCCAGCATGCCCGGCAGCACTGCCTTGGCCAGCATGGTCAAAGCGGTGACATTGGTGGCGATCATCGCCGCCTCCTCCGCCGGGCTGGTGCGGGCGAACGGGCCGTAGCCACCAAAGCCGGCATTGTTGACCAGCACGTCCGGCGCCAGGTGGGCGGCGCGGGCGCAGACCTCCTCCAGCCCGTCCGGGTCGGCGAGATCGACCGGATGGGTCTCGATGGCCACCCCCGGCACCTCCGCCCTGAGCCGCGCGGCGGCGCTCTCCAGCCGCTCGCGGTCGCGCGAGACCAGCACCAGGCGGTGGCCGTCGCGGGCGAGCAGCAGGGCCAGTTCATAGCCGATGCCGGTGCTGGCGCCGGTGACGAGCGCGCAGGGCCGCATGTCAGGCTCCTGGCCGAGGCTGCGCCGCACGCCGGGCGATAAAGGCATCGAACTCCTCCCGATCCTTGGCCCGTTTCAGGTCGTAGAGGAAGTCCTCGAACGCGCCCTGCTCCGCCGCCAGCCGTCGCCGCTCCTCTTCGAGACGGCGGATTTCGTCCGCCTTGTACGCCTCGAATGCGACGTTTCCGGTATCGCGGGACAGCGGGCCGAAGCGCAAGGCGACCGGGCGGGCCGACGCCCGGTCCCGCACCTTCTTGTAGATCAGCATGGCGAGGCCCAGCGGCCAGAAGACGATGAAGCCCAGCACCATGGCGGCGATCTCCCAGCCCCTCCAGGGCTGGCGATCGCCCATGCGACAGGCGGAACCCTGGAAGGAGAAAGAGCAGCGGCTCATGGCAGCACCTCATATGTGAATGTAATTAACATTTACATTCAACATCGGCCGCGTGTCAATGCGGGCTATGGTCGGCGGGCGATGATCAGCCGGCGCCGGCGCCCGTGAGGATCGCCAGCACGCCGGCGTGCAAGGCGGCGCGGGCCTCGGCGGCCTCCAGATGACCGGAGGCGGCCAGCGTCGCCGCCCCGTGCGCCAGCGCCCAGATGGCGAGGATGCTCTCCTGCGGCAGGTCCGGCCCGCCACCCGCATCGCGCGCCGCCGCCACCAGCAGGTCGAAGGCACGCCCGCCCGACGGCGTCGCCGGCTTGCCGCCCGGCGGGCAGGCGGTGAACATGGCGCCGTAGAGCCCCGGCTCGCGGCGGGCGAAGTCCAGATAGGCATCGCCCACGCGCATGAAGGCCGCCGTCGGGTCCGGCGCGCCGCCGCCGAAGGCGCCCGCAAGCTGGTCAGCGAACAGCGCGAAGCCGCGCTCGGCCAGCGCCGCCATCAGCGCGTCGCGATCCTTGAAATGGCGATACGGCGCGGAGGGCGAGACGCCGGCCCGCCGCGAGGCCTCCGCCAGCGTCACCCCCGCCGGGCCGCCGGCCGCCACGAGGTCGCGCGCCGCGTCCAGCAGCGCGTCCTTGAGGTGTCCGTGGTGATATCCCCGCCGCGCGGGGGAAGGCTCGCTCATGCCTGTTCCATAGCGCAACGCCGCGCAAATGCCACCGAAGGCACGGCAGACCCGCATCCGGCGCGCACCTTCCCCAGCGCCGGAGCCCATGCGGGCGCCGGCGGATCGCCGCGCCGGGCGCAAAGCGCTTGCGGCGCCGGCGCCGGCGTGCCACTCCCGGCTCAGCCCGTTGCTTCGCCTCGCTCGAACGTTGTGCCCGTGCCCGCTTCCCGCATCCTCCCCGCTTTCGCCGCCGCCCTCGCCCTCTGTGCCGCGGGGCCGCTCGCCGCCGCGCCCGCCTGCTATGCCCCCGGCGCGCTCCGCGCCGTGCCGGGCGAGGAGAAGGTGCAGCCCCACACCACCACCGGCAACACCTTGACCGAGCGCGCCCTGCCGGCCCCACAGCCGGTGCCGGCCGGCCTCTCCGGCTCCATCCGCCGGGTGACCCTGCCGCCGGGCGTGAAGATGGTGGCCCTGACCTTCGACCTGTGCGAGGCCTCCAGCGAGGTCTCCGGCTATGACGGCGCGCTGGTGGACTACCTGCGCGACCAGGATGCCCCGGCCACCTTCTTCGCCGGCGGCAAATGGATGATCAGCCATCCCGAGCGCGCCTCGCAACTGATCGCCGACCCGCGCTTCGAGGTGGGCAACCACACCTGGTCGCACGCCAACATGACGGTGACCACGGGGGCCGCCATGGAGCGGCAGGTGGAGGATACGGACATCGCCTTCGCCACCCGCCGCGCCGGGGCCCAGGCGGCGGGCTGCGCGGTGCCCGGCGTGCCCGAGCGCACCCATCTGTTCCGCTTTCCGTATGGCTCATGCTCGGCGCAGTCGCTCGGCTATGTGAACGAGACCGGGCACCTCGCCATCCAGTGGGATGTGGATTCGGGCGATCCGGCCTTCCTCGGCGCCAAGCTGATGGCCGACACCATGCTGCGCATGATCAAGCCCGGCTCCATCGTGCTGATGCACGCCAACGGGCGCGGCAAGCATACGGCGGAAGCGCTCCACATCCTCATTCCCGCGCTGAAGGCCAAGGGCTACCAGCTGGTCACGGTCAGCCAGCTGCTCGCCGCCGGCACGCCGGTGATCGCCGGCACCTGCTATTCCGAGCGCCCCGGTGATACCAAGGTCTATGACGATGCGGCCCGCAACGGCCGCCGTATCCTGCCGGTCCAATGATTCTGCCCGTCCAATGATTCTGCCTGTCCGCTGATCCTGCCCGCCCAGCAAGCCCGCCCTCAGGAAAGCCGCCGCCCATGCTTCTCGCCCGCGACCTGTTCGAAGACATCCGCGCCGAACGCCTCTCGCCCCGCGACGTGGTGGAGCTGTGCGCGCTGGCCATCGCCGAGCAGGAGGCCGACGTGGGCGCCTTCGCCGCGCTGGATCTGGACGGCGCCCGCGCGGCCGCCGCCGCGCCCGGCCTCGCCGCCCGCCCGCTGGCCGGCCTGCCGGTGGGCATCAAGGACATTCTCGACACCGCCGACCTGCCCACCGCCTATGGCTCGGAGGCCTACGCCGGAAACCAGCCGCGCACCGACGCCGCCGTGGTGCGGCAGGTGAAGCGGGCCGGCGGCCTCGTGCTCGGCAAGACCACCACCACCGAATTCGCCTTCCTGAAGCCCACCGCCACGCGCAATCCCCGCCGCCTCGGCCACACGCCGGGCGGCTCCTCGGCCGGCTCGGCGGCGGCGGTGGCCGCCGGCATGCTGCCGCTGGCGCTCGGCACCCAGACCGGCGGCTCGGTGCTGCGCCCGGCCTCGTTCTGCGGCGTCACCGGCTACAAGCCCACCTTCCGCCTGCTGCCCACGGTGGGCATGAAGATCTTCTCCTGGCATCTCGACACCGTGGGCCTGTTCGGCGCCCGGGTGGCGGACGTGGCGTTCGGCGCCGGCGCCATCACCGGGCGCGACCTCGACCTCGTGGATACCGACCTGACCCCGCCGCGCTTCGCCTTGGTGCGCACCGCCCGCGCGCATCTGGCCGATGCCGGCGCCCATGCGGCGCTGGAGGCCGCCGGACGCGCCGCCGCGGCCGCAGGCGCCGAAGTGCGCGAGCTGGACCTGCCGGCCGAGATCGAGGCGGCGGACGCCGTGCACGCCATCATCCAGGATTACGAGGGCGCCGTCTCGCTGGCCGACGATTACGATCGCGGCTTCCTCTCGCCGCTGCTCGCCGGGCACCTGACGGCCGCCGCCGCCATCCGCCCGGACGCCTATGACGCCGCGCGCCGCACCGCCAAGCGGGCGCGCCAGCGCATGGGCGACCTGTTCGCCGATTATGACGCGCTCATCACCTTCGCCGCGCCGGGCGAGGCGCCGGAGGGCTACGGCTCCACCGGCTCGGCGGTCTTCAACCGGCTGTGGACGCTGATGGGCTGCCCTTGCGTCTCCGTGCCCGGCCTGACGGGCCCCAAGGGCCTGCCCATCGGCATCCAGGTGGTGGGCCGCTTCGGCCGCGACCACCGCACGCTGGCCGCCGCCGCCGTCCTGGAGCGGGCCATCGCCGCCTGAGCGGACCGGACGCGCCAGCGTTTCACGCCGGACCGCGTTTGCGGCCAAGTGGATACCGCATCGCACAGAAGCGGCATGTTGCGGCGCCAATAGCGCGACCCGCACCGCAGCATCAATACTTGTTTTTATTTGCGCAACGCTTTGCTAAGCTTTCCCTGGGGAGGTCGCCCAGACGGGCTTGAGACACGTGGAGCCAAGAATCCTGACGCAGTCCTCGCCGCGACGGTTGCCTTCGAGACCGCACCTCGAAGCCCCACATCGCCTGGCGGACTGGAAACGGGACCGGCCGCAGCTTCGAGTTCGACCGCGACGATAAAATAAAACGCACGCGCGGCAGGGAACGACCCCGCGGCGCCGGAGAGCCCCAAGCCTCTCCGGCGCCCGCCTCCCCCTTCATGATCAAACGCGGAGCCGATTCGGCCGGGATGCCGGCGCCCCACCGCCCGCGCCCATTGCCCGTGCCCCACCGCCCGCGCAGCTTGCGGCCCCCACCCCTCGCGCCCCACTCATCAATATGGCGTCGCGGCAGTCCGCTGCGGCCTGACGCGCGACGTCGCGGCCGCGCGCACCCGAAAGCCCTCTCCCGCCTGCGGGGAAGGTTGGGTGGAGGCGACCCCGGCGGCGACCGCAGCGGAGGGCGACGACCGTCCACGCTGCCCTCACCTCATCGCTCCCCGCGCTGCGCGCGGCCCCCACCCCGGCCCTCCCCCACTGCGTGGGAGAGGGAGGCCCCGGCCGCCCGCGCGAACACGGCCGCAGCGGCCCCGCGAAACGCGCGCCTCGTCGCCCCCGTCCCGTCACACCTCGCGTCCCCGGCACGATGCGCAACGCCTCGGCCGGCGTGCCGCAAAAGCCCTCTCCCGCCTGCGGGGGAGGGTTGGGTGGGGGCGACGGCCGCAGGCCGGCGGCGAGGCGCGCGCGGCGTTGCGTGACGGCGCGCGGGCGGTGCGCGGAAGCGGCGGGCCGGCTTCATGACACCGTCGCGACGGGGCGTCACATTCCCCTGTCGCATCCCCGGAAAACCCAGCCTTGCGTCATATGGCCAAAGGCGGCGGCGACCGTCACATGATTGTAGTGCGATGCCCGTAAGTGGGGGGCTCCTGTCCCCCAGCGGAGCGACGCAATGCTCGTGATCGACGGACTGACATGCCGGTTTGGCAGCAAGGCCGCCGTCTCGGACGTGAACCTTGAGATCGGGCAAGGCGCCTTCATCGGCGTCATCGGCCGCTCCGGCGCGGGCAAGTCCACCCTGCTGCGGATGGTCAACCGCCTCCAGGATTCCAGCGCCGGCCGCATCCTGTTCGAGGGCAGCGACGTCACCGCCCTGAAGGGCCGCGAGCTGCGCCTGTGGCGCGCCCGCGCCGCCATGATCTTCCAGCAGTTCAACCTGGTCGGCCGGCTCGACGTGCTCACCAACGTGCTGATGGGCCGCCTCTCCACCATGGCCGGCTGGCGCGCCATGTCCAAGAGCTGGAGCCAGGAGGACAAGGCCGTCGCCCTCTCCGCGCTGGAGCAGTTCGACATCGCCAACCTTGCCGCGCAGCGCGCCGACAGCCTGTCCGGCGGACAGCAGCAGCGCGTGGCCATCGCCCGCGCTTTGGTGCAGGAGCCGCGGCTGATCCTGGCCGACGAGCCGATCGCCTCGCTCGACCCGCGCAACACCAAGGTGGTGATGGATGCGCTGCTGCGCATCAACAAGCATTTCGGCATCACCGTGATGTGCAACCTGCATTCCCTGGAGCTGGCCCGCACCTATTGCGACCGGCTGGTGGGCATGGCGGGCGGCAAGGTGGTGTTCGACGGCGCGCCCTCAGCGCTCACCCCCGCCGTCGCCCGCGACCTCTACGGCCTGGAGGCCGGCGAGGTCATGGACCTGGAAGCCCCGGTGGCGGCGGGCGGGCATGCCCCCGCAGCCCTGCCGGCCACCGCCGCCCCGCCGCGGTGAGGATGGTCCGGCCGTAGCGCCGGGCGCGTGCGTATCCCCATTCCTTGTGCGTTCCCTGCCCGCAGCCGCGGGCCGGCGGCGCGCGAGGCCATATGCCTTGAAGCCTTGATGCCGAAGGAGAAGTCCATGCTCACCCGTCGCAGCCTGATCGCGGCCGCCGCCGCTTTGACCCTTACCGCCGGCGCCGCCCACGCGCAGGAGTGGAAGAAGCAGTATCCCGAGCTCACCTTCGCGGTGATCCCGGCCGAGAACGCCTCCGCCACCAACGACATCTACACCCCGTTCGCCGACTATCTCTCCAAGGAGCTGGGCGTTCCGGTGAAGCTGCGCATCGCCAATGACTATGCGGCGGTGATCGAGGCCCAGCGCACCGGCAGCGCGCAGATCGCCTTCTACGGCCCGGCGTCCTACGCCCGCGCCATCCTCACCGGCGTGAAGGTGGAGCCGCTGGTGGTGCAGCGCCACAACACCGGCCTCACCGGCTATTATTCGGTGGTGTGGGTGAAGGCGGACAGCCCGTACAAGACCCTGGCCGACCTGAAGGGCAAGACCATCGCTTTGGTGGACCCCAACTCCACCTCCGGCAACCAGGCGCCGCGCTACTTCCTGAACAAGGAAGGCTATTCGGTCGATTCCTACTTCGGCAAGAGCGTCTATGCCGGCAGCCATGACAACGCCGTCCTCGCGGTGGCCCAGGGCACGGCGGACGCCGCCGCCAACGCCTGGAACTCCGAGACCGACAGCTACCTCACCCGCCTCGCCGCCCGCGGCCTGCTGAAGTCCGCCGACGGCAAGCCGCTGAACCAGGCCGACTTCCGCATCGTCTACAAGTCGGACCTCATCCCCGAGGGGCCGTTCGCCGTGCTCGCCTCGCTGCCCGAGGACCTGAAGAAGCAGATCGCCCAGGCCTTCCTCGACGCCCCGAAGAAGGACAAGGCCGCCTTCGACAAGCTGTCCGGCGGCAAGGACATCGAGTTCTCGCCGATCACCGCCAAGGACTATGAAGGCATCATCGGCATGGTGAAGTATAACGACGACCAGCGGAAGCGCTCCTGATCGCAAGGACCGGCGGGGGCCACGCGCCCCCGCCCGTTCGCGCCGCGCCCTCCATGTCCGCCACCGTCCCGACCCTGCCGCCGGCCCAGGCCGAGGCGCTCGCCGCGTCCTATGACGCCGCCACCGCCACCCGCCGCCTGCGCGGCCTCGCCGTCGCCGTCGTGGTGGCCGGCCTCATGCTGTTCGCCGGCTGGTTCGCCGAGGTGCGGCCCGCCGCCTTCGCCAACATCGCCAATTTCAGCGACTACCTGGCCAAGACCATCCCGTCCATCTCGGCGCAGACGCCGCGCGCCGACATCGTCGCCTGGTACTGGGACCTGAAGACCTGGTCGCGGCTGCTCGGCGAGACGCTGCTGATGGCCTATCTCGGCACGCTGCTCGGCGCCATCGGCGGCTTCGCCTTGTGCTTCCTCGCCTCGGCCAATCTGGTGCGCAACCCGGTGCTGCGCTTCGCCGTGCGGCGCTATCTGGAATTCTGCCGCACCGTGCCGGACGTGGTGTTCGCGCTGATCTTCGTCTTCGCCTTCGGCCTCGGCCCGGTGCCGGGCGTGCTGGCGCTCGCCATCCACACCACCGGCGCGCTGGGCAAATTGTTCGCCGAGGTGGTGGAGAATATCGACATGAAGCCGGTGGAGGGCCTCACCGCCACCGGCGCCACCTGGATGCAGCGGGTGCGCTTCGGCGTGCTGCCGCAGGTGCTGTCCAACTTCGCCTCCTACGGCCTGCTGCGCTTCGAGATCAACGTGCGCGGCGCCGGCGTGCTGGGCTTCGTCGGCGCCGGCGGCATCGGCCAGGAGTTCCTCACCGCCATCCGCAATTTCTACTACACCGACGTCAGCGCCATCCTGCTGATGATCATCGCCACGGTGATCACCATCGACCTCGTCACCGAGCGCATCCGCCACCGCCTGCTCTCCTTGGACCAGCGCCCGTGAGCCCCTCCCCGTCTCCCTCCGTCCTCGCGCCGCGCCCGGTGCTCGCCACCGACGCCGCCGCCATGCGCGCGCGCTATCCGGACGCCTTCCGCAGCCATCCGGCGCGGCGCGCCCGCGCCTTCGCGCTCCTCGCCGCGCTGCTGGCGATGGCGGTGTTCGCCGCCTGGGCGCTCGACTTCAACCCGCGCCGCATCTGGATGGGGCTGGACCGGCTCGGCCTGTTCGTCTCGCTGCTGTTCCCGCCGGACGCGGGCGGGCGCATGCCGGCCTTCCTGAAGGCGCTGGGCGAGACCCTGGCGATCGCCTTCCTCGGCACGCTCACGGCGGCGCTGGTGGCCTTCCCGGTCGCCTTCCTCGCCGCCAAGAACGTGGTGCCCAACGTCTTCGTCCACTTCTCGCTGCGCCGGGTGTTCGACGTGTCGCGCTCGGTGGACACGCTGATCTGGGCGCTGATGTGGATCAACGTGGTCGGCCTCGGCCCGTTTGCCGGGGCGCTGGCCATCGCCTGCTCGGACTTCGGCGCCTTCGGCAAATTGTTCTCCGAGGCCATCGAGGCCGCCGACCGCAAGCCGGCCGAGGGCATCCTCGCCGCCGGCGGCAGCGGCGTGCACCGGGTGCGCTTCGCGCTGCTGCCGCAGGTGCTGCCGGTGATGGCGAGCCAGGTGCTCTATTTCTTCGAATCCAACACCCGCTCGGCCACCATCATCGGCATCGTCGGGGCGGGCGGCATCGGCGGCTATCTCACCGAATTCATCCGCACCCTGCAAATGCAGGAGGTGTGCGTGATCATCATCATGATCCTGCTGACGGTGGCGGCGATCGACTTCGTGTCCTCGCGCCTGCGCTTCGCCATCATCGGCCGCAAGGTCGCCTCGGCCTGAGGCGGCGCGGCGGGCGGCGGCCTGAGCCGCCGCTCACGAGGCAGGCGGCGCGCCCGCCTCGGGCCATGGCGTCCGTTCAGTACATGGCTTCCTTGAAGCGGGCGAGCATGGCCTCCTGGCTCTCCGCCTCGGCAAGGCCGATCTGGTCGCGCAGCATCTCGCCCAGGGTCGGCAGCACCGAGCGCTCCACCTGCACGTCCGGGTTCCACAGGCCCGAGCGCATGAACGCCTTGGCGCAGTGCAGATAGGCCTCGCGCACGGTGATGCGCAGCACCGAGGTGGGCAGCTTGCCGCCGACCGCGAAGCGCGCCCGCAAGTCCGCGTCCACGCGGATCTCCGCCGTGCCGTTGACGCGCAGCGTCTCGTCCACGCCGGGGATGAGGAAGATCAGGCCGACGCCGGGATGCTCCAGGATGTTGCTGAGGCTGTCCAGGCGGTTGTTGCCCGGCCGGTCCGGCAGCAGCAGGGTGGTGTCGTCCTCGATCCCGACGAAGCCGGGATGGTCGCCGCGCGGCGTCACGTCCAGCGCCCCGGCGGCGCTGGAGGTGGCCAGCATCACGAAGGGCGAGAGGCCGATGAAGCTCATGCAATGCCGGTCGAGCCGGGCCAGGACCTTCTGCGCCGCCCGGCTGGACACCGGCTTGTAGTGGGTGCGCAACTGGTCGAGGGTCTCGATGCGGCTCATGGCGTCCTCTCTCGGCGGCTGGGGGGCGGGCGGCCCGGGGCGATGGCGTTCGGGGCGGTAAGGTTCAGGGCTTGATGATCAGCTGCACGCGGTCGGCGGCGAAGCTGGAGCGGCCCCATTGCAGGGGCACGCCGGCCACGTCCACGTCCACGCGCTCCACCACCATGACAGAGCGGCCGGCGGCAAGCGAGAGCAGCTCGCGCTCGCGCTCGTCCGCCGGGCGCGCGCCGAGGCGGGTCTCCTTGCGGCGGAAGTCGATGATGCCCAGCGTCGAGAGCGCCCGCGTCAGCGAGCCGGTGGCGGCATAGACGAGGTCGAGGTCCTGGCAGCGCGCCTGCACGAACCAGGCGGTGCCGCAGGAGATCGGCACCCCGTCCGCCTCGTGCATGGTGTCGATGCGCAGCACCGGCGTGCCGGGCGGCACGCACAGCTCGCGCGCCACCTCGGGCGAGGCCGTCTCCACCTGCGAGCCGAGAAAGCGGCCGTGCGGCTCGCGCCCGCTGGCCAGCACGATCTCGGAGAAGCGCGTGCGCGGGCCGATGGGATAGCGCAGCGGCGGCTCCTTGACGAAGGTGCCGCGCCCGGCGGTGGCCTCCACCAGCCCCCGCTCGGCCAGCACCGAGAGGGCCCGGCGCACGGTGTGGCGGTTGACGCCGAAGCGCTCCGCCAGTTCCGCCTCCACCGGCAGGCGCGCGCCCGCGCGGCGCTGGCCGGAGGCGATCTCGCCCTCCAGCGTCTCGGCGATCTGCTTCCACAACGCCACGCCGCTGCCCCGGCGTAGATCGCCGGGCTCCTGCGCCGTCATCACGCCGTGATCGACGTCGTCCATGGTCCCGTCACCCGGATTTCCGTCGCGCTGGTCGATGCTGTCCCGGCCTTGCAAGCGAACCCCCTTCTGCCCGTCCCACCCGCTTGCACAATTGTATAGACTTTTATACAAATGCTGTCCATATCCCCAGCGCGGATAGGGAGACACGCAGGCATGTCGGTGGAAGACGGTGCCCCGCAGGGGGATCAGGCCCTGCGCCAGGCGATGATGGCCACGCTGGCGCGCGCCACGGCCGAGGAACTGAAGGCGGCGGTGGAGCGCTTCAAGCCGCTGCCGCCGATCCATGACCTGCGCCCGGCGGAAGTCGGCCTTGCCATGGTGCGCGGGCGCATCGGCGGCGACGGCGACGCCTTCAACGTCGGCGAGGCCACCGTCACCCGCGCCGCCGTGCGCATCGAGGGCGGGCCTACCGGCGTCTCCTACCTGCTCGGGCGCGACCCGGTGCGCGCCCGCGCCGCTGCCATCCTGGACGCGCTCTGGCAGGACGCCGCCCTGCGCGGCGCGGTGGAGGAGGCGCTGGCCGGCGTGCGCCGCCGCCTCGTGGCCGAGGCCCTGGTGGCGCAGGAGAAGACCCAGGCCACCAAGGTCAATTTCTTCACCATGGTCCGCGGAGAAGACTGATGCCCGCCCTTGCCCTCGGCTTCGCCGATCCGGTGCGCGACTCGCAGGCGGCGTTCAAGGCGCTGATGTGGGCCATGGCCCAGCCCGGCGACGTGGTGCCGCTCGACACCCGCCTCGCGCCGCCCGCCCCGCTCACCCCGGAGATGGCGGCGAGCGCCCTGGCGCTGATCGACTACGAGACCCCGGTCTGGCTCGACCCGGCGCTCGCCGCCGCGCCGGAGACGGCCGATTTCCTGCGCTTCCACACCGGCGCGCCCCTGACCGGCGACCCCGCCGCCGCCCGCTTCGCTCTGGTGGCGGACCCGGCGGCCCTGCCCGCCTTCGACAGCTTCGCCCAGGGCGAGCCGGACTATCCCGACCGCTCCACCACGCTGATCCTGGCGGTGGAGCGCTTCGATGCCGCCCCGCTGGTGCTGGAGGGGCCGGGCATCAAGGGCTGGCGCGGCTTCGGCGCCCATCCTTTGCCGGCCGATTTCGCCGCCCGCCTCGCCGCCAACCGGGCGCTGTTCCCGCTCGGGCTCGACCTCATCCTCACCGCGCCCGGCGCCGTCGCGGCCTTGCCGCGCTCCGTGCGCCTCCAAGACGAGGGCTGATCCATGTATGTGGCCGTCAAGGGTGGCGAGACCGCCATCCGCAATGCCCATGCCCTGCTGGCCGAGACCCGGCGCGGCGACCCCGCCGTGCCGGAGATCGGCATCGACCAGATCGCCGGCCAGCTCACCCTGGCGGTGGACCGGGTGATGAGCGAAGGCTCACTCTATGACCGGCCGCTGGCCGCGCTGGCCATCAAGCAGGCGCGCGGCGACCTGATCGAGGCCATCTTCCTGGTGCGCGCCTTCCGCACCACGCTGCCGCGCTTCGGCTACTGCCTGCCGGTGGACACGGCGCGGATGCGGGTGGAGCGGCGCATCTCCGCCACCTACAAGGACATGCCCGGCGGGCAGGTGCTCGGCCCCACCTTCGACTACACCCACCGCCTGCTGGACCCCAGCCTCGCCGGCGGCGGCGCAGCCCCGGCGGAGCCCGCGCGCGCGCCGCTGCCGGACGACGCCGGCGCCGGCATCGCCGCCATGCCCCGCGTCACCGACATCCTGGACGGAGAGGGGCTGATCGAGCCCGCCCCGGCCAGCGGCGAGGACCCGCGCGACCTGACCCGCGAGCCCTTGAGCTTTCCCGCCGACCGCCCCTTGCGCCTGCAGAACCTGGCGCGCGGCGACGAGGGCTTCCTGCTGGCGCTCGGCTATTCCACCCAGCGCGGCTATGCCCGCACCCATCCCTTCGTCGGCGAGGTGCGCTTCGGCGAGGTGGAGGTGGAATTGTTCGTGGAGGAGCTGGGCTTTGCCGTGCCGCTCGGCGCGGTCTCCGTCACCGAATGCCAGATGGTCAACCAGTTCAAGGGCTCGGCCGAGGTGCCACCGCAATTCACCCGCGGCTACGGCTTCGCCTTCGGCCAGAGCGAGCGCAAGGCCATGTCCATGGCCCTGGTGGACCGGGCGCTGCGCTTCGCCGAACTGGGCGAGGAGAAGAGCGCCCCGGCGCAGGACGAGGAATTCGTCCTCTCCCATTCCGACAATGTGCAGGCCACCGGCTTCGTGGAGCATCTGAAGCTGCCCCACTACGTGGATTTCCAGGCCGAGCTGGAGCTGGTGCGCCGCATGCGCGCCGAGCACGGGGACGCCTTGCCCCAGACCACCCAGGAGGCGGCGGAATGAACGCCCAGACCCCGACCCCGCAGGCCGAGAGCCGGCAGGCCGAAGCCCGTCAAGCCGAAACCCGGCAGGCGAAGACCCCGGCGGGCATGCCGGCCATCACCTACAATTTCGCCTATCTGGACGAGCAGACCAAGAGGATGATCCGCCGGGCCATCCTCAAAGCCATCGCCATTCCCGGCTATCAGGTGCCGTTCGCCAGCCGCGAGATGCCCATGCCCTATGGCTGGGGCACCGGCGGCGTGCAGGTGACCGCCGCCATCCTCGGCCCCGACGATGTGCTGAAAGTGATCGACCAGGGCTCGGACGACACCACCAATGCGGTGGCCATCCGCGGCTTCTTCGAGACCACCGCCGGGGTGGCCACCACCACCCGCACGCAGGACGCCACAATCATCCAGACCCGCCACCGCATCCCGGAGGGCGCGCTCCAGGCCGGGCAGGTGCTGGTCTATCAGGTGCCGATCCCCGAGCCGCTGCGCTTCCTGGAGCCGCGCGAGACCGAGACCCGCAAGCTGCACGGCCTCGCCGACTACGGCCTGATGCATGTGAAGCTCTATGAGGACATCGCCCGCCACGGCCACATCGCCACCACCTATGCCTATCCGGTGGAGGTGGCGGGGCGCTATGTGATGGACCCCTCGCCCATCCCCAAGTTCGACAATCCGAAGATGGACGACAGCCCGGCGCTGCAATTGTTCGGCGCGGGGCGCGAGAAGCGCATCTACGCCATCCCGCCCCACACCAAAGTGGTGCCGCTGGATTTCGAGGACCATCCCTTCCGCGTGCAGCATTTCGCCAAGCCCTGCGCGCTCTGCGGCGCCCATGGCGTCTATCTGGACGAGGTGATCCTGGATGATCGCGGCGGGCGCATGTTCGTGTGCTCGGACACCGATTACTGCAACACCCGGCAGGCCGAGGGCCACACCGGCGAGATGAGCGCCCCCGCGCCGGAGGCTGCGGAATGAGCCCGCTTGCGACAAGCGCGATCACCATGCGCCCGGCCACCGAGGACGACCTGCCCGCCGTGCTCGCCCTCTATGCCCAGCCGGGCATGGACGACGGCAAGACCTTGCCCATGGCCGAGGCCAGGGCGCTGTTCGCCCGCTTCGCGCGCTATCCCGACTATGTGCTCTACGTGGCCGAAGATGCGGGCGCCGTGGTCGGCACTTTGGCCCTGCTCATCATGGACAATCTCGGCCATCTCGGCGCGCCCTCCGCCATCGTCGAGGACGTGGTGGTGGACCCCGCCCGCCAGGGTGGCGGGGTGGGCGGCGTGATGATGCGCTTCGCCATGCGGAAGGCGGCGGAGAAGGGCTGCTACAAGCTGGTCCTCTCCTCCAACGCCAAGCGCGTGCGGGCGCACGAATTCTACGAGAAGCTCGGCTTCCGCCGCCACGGCGTGAGCCTGCACGTGGACCTCACCCCCGCCGGCGAGGCGATGCCCGAACCCTCGCCCATCGCCCCCCTGTCCACCGAGGCCGCGCAATGACCGGCGATGCCTGCCCCATCGTCGGAGGGCTCCCCGCCTCGGGCCGGCACCCCACAAAAAGCCCGCCTCCCTTGCGGGCGAGCTACGCCAAAAGCCCTCCCCCCTTGCGGGGGAGGGTTGGGAGGGGGGTGACGCGCGTGCCGCTTGCGAGCCTGCCGGGCATGGCCCGCTCCGCGCTCCCCCCGTCCACCCAATGGAGAGGGCTCCACCCCTCTCCCCAGCCCTCCCCCGCAAGGGGGGAGGGGGGCCGTGCCGCCGTGGACGAGGCGATCCTTCCAACTCTTGCCGTCGAGGCCGCGCAATGACCGGCGATGCTCCCCTTCTGGTGGCCGACAAGCTGACGCGCTATTACGGCGCGCGCCTGGGCTGCCGCGACGTCTCCCTCACCCTGCACCCCGGCGAGGTGCTGGCCATCGTCGGCGAGAGCGGCTCGGGCAAGTCCACGCTGCTCGGCCTCCTGTCCACCGAGCTTGCGCCCAGCGCCGGGCGCGTCAGCTACCGCATGCGCGACGGCGAGATGCGCGACCTGGCGGATCTCTCGGAAGGCGAGCGGCGCCTGCTGCTGCGCACCGACTGGGGCTTCGTGCGCCAGCATGCGGAGCAGGGCCTGCGCATGGCGGTCTCCGCCGGCGGCAATGTGGGCGAGCGGCTGATGGCGGTGGGCTGGCGCAACTATGCCGGCATCCGCGAGGAGGCCATCGACTGGCTCGGCCGCGTCGAGATCCAGGCCGACCGCATCGACGACGATCCCCGCGCCTTCTCCGGCGGCATGCGCCAGCGCCTGCAGATCGCCCGCAACCTCGTCACCCGCCCGCGCCTCGTGTTCATGGACGAGCCCACCGGCGGCCTCGACGTCTCGGTGCAGGCGCGCCTGCTGGACCTGATCCGCTCGCTGGTGGCCGACCTCGGCCTCGCAGTGGTCATCGTCACCCATGACCTCGCGGTGGCCCGCCTGCTCTCCCACCGCATCATGGTGATGAAGGACGGCGCGGTGATCGAGGAGGGCCTCACCGACCAGGTGCTCGACGATCCGCGCGAGCCCTATACCCAGCTCCTCGTCTCCTCGGTGCTTGCCGCATGACGCTCCACACCTCCCCCGCCGCCGGCGCCCCCGTTCCAGCCCCCCTGCTGCCTCCGGGCACGCTCTTGCGCGTGGAAAACCTCGCCAAGGCCTTCACCCTGCACCTGCGCGGCGGCACCCGCCTGCCGGTGGTGGAGGGCGCCACGCTGGAGGTGCGCGCCGGCACCTGCGTCGCGCTCGGCGGCCCGTCCGGCGCCGGCAAGAGCTCCATCCTCAAGATGGTCTATGGCAACTACCGCACCGACGCCGGCGCCATCTGGCTGGCGGACGACGACGGCGCGGTGGACGTGGCCCATGCCGCGCCCCGCCGCATGCTGGACCTGCGCCGCCGCCGCATCGGCTATGTCAGCCAGTTCCTGCGCGTCATCCCCCGCGTCGCCGCCCTCGACGTGGTGGCCGAACCGCTGATCGCGGAAGGCACCGCGCCGGAGCAGGCGCGCGAGACGGCGAAAGCCCTGCTGGCCCGGCTCAACCTGCCGGAGCGCTTGTGGGGCCTGCCGCCGGCCACCTTCTCCGGCGGCGAGCAGCAGCGGGTCAACGTGGCGCGCGGCTTCATCGCCAGCCAGCCCTTGCTGCTGCTGGACGAGCCCACCGCCTCGCTGGACGCGGTGAACCGCCAGGTGGTCATCGACCTCATCGCCGAGAAGAAGGCCGGCGGCACCGGCCTGCTCGGCATCTTCCACGACGCCGACACCCGCGAGGCGGTGGCGGACGCGGTGGTGGACGTCTCCGCCTTCGCCCGCCGCGCCCAGTGAGCCATCGTTCAGGAGCATCGCTTATGCCCGAGAGTGCCCCCGCCGAACAGGTCTTCGCCAATGCCCGCATCGTCCTCGCCGACGGCGAGATGACCGGCCACGTCCATGTCTCCGGCGGCGTGATCCGCGCCGTGGACACCGGCGCCGTGCCGGCGGGCGCGCAGGACCTGGAGGGCGACTACCTCATCCCCGGCCTCGTCGAGCTGCACACCGACCATGTGGAGGGCCATCTCGCCCCCCGGCCCAAGGTGCGCTGGAACCCGCTCTCGGCCGTGCTGGCCTATGACGCGCAGATCGCCACCTCGGGCATCACCACGGTGTTCGATTCGCTGCGGGTGTGGCCCGACAAGCGCGCCGTGGGCATGGACGGCGACGCCCCGGTGCTGCTGGAGGCGTTCGCCGCCGCCCGCGCGGCGGGCGCGCTGCGCGCCGACCATCGCGTGCACCTGCGCTGCGAGGTGGCCACCGACACGGTGGTGGAGGACACCGCCGCCATCCTCGCCGCCCACGAGGTGCATCTGATCTCGCTGATGGACCACACGCCGGGCCAGCGGCAGTTCGCCAGCACCGAGCATTTCCGCTCCTATTACAAGAAGAAGAGCGGGATTTCCGACGACGAGCTGGACGTCATCGTCGCCACCCGGCTGGACTATCACACCCGCCTCTCCCGGCCGAACCGGCAGGGGCTGGTGGCGCTGGCCCATCCGCGCGGCATCGTGCTGGCGAGCCATGACGACGCCACCCCCGAGCACGTGGCGGAGGCCATCGGCGACGGCCTCGCCATCGCCGAATTCCCCACCACTTTGGAGGCCGCCCGGCTCTCCCACGAGGCCGGCATCCGCGTGCTGATGGGCGCGCCGAACTTGGTGCGCGGCGGCTCGCACACCGGCAACGCCTCGGCCGAGGATCTGGCCCGGCGCGGCCTGCTGGACATATTGTCCTCGGACTATGTGCCCGCGAGCCTGCTGTGGGCGCCGTTCGACCTCGTGCGCCGCGTGCCCGCCATCCCGCTTGCCGCCGCCTTGCGCCTCGTCACCAAGAATCCGGCGGACGCGGCCAAGCTCACCGATCGCGGCGAGATCGCCCCCGGCAAGCGAGCGGACCTGGTGCGGGTGCGCCTCGCCGGCGAGGTGCCGGTGGCCCGCGCGGTGTGGCGCGAAGGCGCGCGCGTGGCATGACCGTGCCGCCGCCCTACGGCCCCGGCGCTTTGGTCCTGGTGGTGGGGCCGTCCGGCGCCGGCAAGGACACGCTGATGGCCGCCGCTGCGCATCTGCTCAATGGCGGCGTGCACGTGGCGCGCCGCCTCGTCACCCGCACCGACACCACCGGCGAGGACCATGTGCCGGTGAGCGAGGCGGCCTATGGCGCGGCGCTGGCCGCCGGCCTCTACCCGCTGGCGTGGCGCGCCCATGGGCTGGGCTATGCGCTCGGGCCGGAGGTGGCGGCGGCGCTCGCGGCCGGGCAGGTGGTGCTGGCCAACGGCTCGCGCGCCACCCTGCCGGAGGCGCGGCAGAGGTTCGCCCGGCTGTTCGTGGTGCATGTCACCGCGCCGCCGGAGGTGCTGGCGGAGCGCCTCGCCGCGCGCGGCCGCGAGAGCGCGGCGGAGGTGCGCGCGCGGCTCGCCCGCGCGCCCGACGCGGCGCTCGACGCGGATCTGGAAATCATGAACGTGGGCCCCGTGGCCGAAGGCGCCGCCCGCCTCGCGGATTTCGTGCGGCATGTGGGGGCCGCCGCGCCGTCCGTGGCCTGAGCGGCCGGCCGGCGCGCCCGTGCGCCGCCGATGTACCGCCACTCCCTCTCCCGCTTGCGGGGGAGGGCCGGGGTGGGGGCCGCGCGCCAGCGCGGAACGGCCGGGATCAGATTGTGCTTGAATAGGCGGCCAGCGCCGCGTCGCGCATCGCAACCCATGTACCGCCGGCCTGCGGCCGGCGCCCCCACCCAACCCTCCCCCGCACGCGGGAGAGGGCTTTTCGCGCGCGTCGCGAAGCGAGCGGTATTAATGAGCAATTGCGTATCAGGCGCGGTCCCGCGCCGCTTCGACCCGGCGTCAAGGCAAGGCTCCGCGAGCGGGGCTCGCGGGGCGTCAGGCCGGGATCACTGGCGATAGTGCTGGATGCGCGTGGTGCGCAGGCCGGGCAGGCCGTGGCGGTCGATGGAGGCCTGCCAGGACAGGAACTCGTCCACCGTCAGCGTGTAGCGCTTGCAGGCCTCTTCCAGGCTGATCAGGCCGCCGCGCACGGCGGCGACCACCTCCGCCTTGCGGCGGATGACCCAGCGGCGCGTATCCGGCGGCGGCAGGTCCGCAATCGTCAACGGACTTCCGTCCGGCCCGATAACGTATTTGACTCTGGGCCGATAGGCATCGGTCATCGTTACGCTCACCCGTTACTGCCCCACTGTTGGCGTAACCGTGACAGGTGGCGATGAAGATTTCCCTAAAGGACAATTGGAATATGTTATTTACTTCTCTTAACGGAAGCTGAAATAACCACGCAAATCTTCCGTTCTTGATCAACATCTTCTGCAACCGGCAGGGGCCGCGCGCAACGACGCAAGCTGTTCGTATCGCTTGGTTTTCGCCCTCGATGGGCACAGGCCGCCCGGTTGTGGGCCCGCATCTGTTCTTCACCTGTGTTAAGAAACACTTGCGCAGCATCGCCGGAGAATCGGCCGGCCCACGCGCCCGCGCAGAAGAAACCTCGACGCTGGCGAAATCGCCGCACCATCGGCGCGCCGCACAGGCCCGGCCGGCGGCGGCGCACGCGCGACTGAACGGGCGCGCCAGACCCCCTCCCCCCTTGCGGGGGAGGGTTGGGGAGGGGGGTGAAACGGCCGGGGACGGGAGCGCGATCGGATGGGCGCACAGGCCCGGTGCCGCCGCCGCGCACAGGCCCAAGCGGGCGCGGTCGGCGCGCGCGTCACCCCCCTCCCTGCCCTCCCCCGCAAGGGGGGAGGTGCCTGCGCGGGTTCTGCGCGGTCGCGCGAGACGGCAGGCGTGCGACAACAAAAAACCGCCCGGACCATCGTCCAGGCGGCGTCACATCATGATCGGCCCCAAGAATGCGGCCCCAGAAACCCAGCCCCCAAGAGCGCTCCCCAAGAGCACGCCCCCAGGGAACCCGGCGCAGCCCCCGCCCCTACCCCTCGATGCGGTCGAAGTCGGCGATGCCGCGCGTGGCGGAGCGGATCTCGTCCAGCAGCTTCAGGCGGTTGACGCGCAGCGCCGGCTCCGGCGCGTTCACCGTCACCGCGTCGAAGAAGGCGTCCACCGGCCCGCGCAGGTGCGACAGCGAGCCCATGGCCGCCGCATAGTCCTCGCGGCCCACCGCGTCCGCCACCTGCCGCTTCACCGTCTCGATGGCGGCGGCCAGATGCTCCTCGGCCGGCTCCTTCAGCAGCTTGGCTTCGGCCGGGCCGGCGAAGATGAGGCCGTCCTTCTTCTCCTCGATGCGCAGGATGTTCACCGCGCGGCGATAGCCGGCCAGAAGGATGCGGCCGTCCTCGCTGTCGAGGAAGGCGGCCAGCGCCTCCACCCGGCGCACCACCAGCAGCAGGTCGTCCTGGCCCGGCAGCGCGAACACCGCGTCCACCAGGTCGTGGCGGGCGCCGCGGTCGCGCAGATGCACCTTCAGCCGGTCGGCGAAGAAGGACATGAGGTCGGCGGCCAGATCCCCGGAGATGGTCAGCCCCTCGATGCGCTCGGGGCTTTCCACGTCGGCGTCCGCCGGCAAATTGGCGAGGCGCTTGGCGAGGCCCTGGAGGATGTCGCTCACCACCTTGTCGGCAAGGCTCTCCAGGCGCGAGACGTCCTGCGGATGGGTCTCGTAATGCTCCTCGCCCAGGATCGGCCGGGTGGCGCTCACCAGCAGCGGGCGCAGCGGCAGGCGCAGATTGTTGTCGAGGATGATGCGGATGACGCCCAGCGCCGCGCGGCGCAGCGCATAGGGGTCCTTGGAGCCGGTGGGCTTCTCGTCGATGGCCCAGAAGCCGACCAGGGTGTCGAGCTTGTCGGCCAGCGCCACGGCGATGGAGACCGGCGCGGTCGGCACGCGGTCGGAGGGGCCCTGCGGCTTGTAGTGCTCCTCGCTGGCGGCGGCGACCTCGGCCGGCAGGTTCTCGTGCCGGGCGTAATAGCGGCCCATCAGGCCCTGAAGCTCGGGGAATTCGCCCACCACCTCGGTCAGCAGGTCGGCCTTGGCGAGCCGCGCCGCCTGCCCGGCCAGTTCCGGATCGGCGCCCACCAGCGGGGCGATCTCGCGGGCCAGCGCGACGATGCGGTTGATGCGCGCGCCCTGCGAGCCCAGCTTCTCATGGAAGGTGATCTGGTCGAACTTGCCGAGCCGGTCCGCCATGGGGGTGCGGCGGTCGGTGTCCCAGAAGAACTTGGCGTCGGACAGGCGGGCGCGGATGACGCGCTCGTTGCCGGCCACGATGGCCGCGCCGCCATCGGTGGCGGCGATGTTGGAGATGAGCACGAAGCGGTTGGCGAGGCGCCCGGTGCGCGGGTCGCGCAGCACGAAGCACTTCTGGTTGGCGCGGATGGTGGCGCGGATCACCTCGTCCGGAATGTCGAGGAAGCGCTCCTCGAACGTGCCCATGAGCGTGACCGGCCATTCCACCAGGCCCGCCACCTCGTCCAGCAGCGCCTCGTCCTCCACCAGCTCCAGCCCGTGCACCAAGGCGAGGTCCTTGGCGTCGTTGAGGATGATGGCCTTGCGGCGGTCGCGGTCGGCGACCACCTTGGCCGCCTCCAGCTTGGCCATCCAGTCCTCCAGGCGGCGCACCCGGATCGGCTCGGGCGCGAGGAAGCGGTGGCCGCGCGTCACGTCGCCGGAGACGATGCCCTCCACCTCGAAGCGCACCACCTCGGGGTCTTCCACATCGGTGCCGAAGGTGCAGACGATGGCATGCAGCGGGCGCACCCAGCGCAGCGTGCCGGTGCCCCAGCGCATGGACTTCGGCCAGGGGAAGGCGCGGATGATCTCCGGCACGATGTCGGCGATGACCTGCGTGGTCGCCTTGCCGGGCCGCTCGATGACGGCGACGTAGAACTCGCCCTTCTTGGGGTCGCTCTCGATCTTCGCCTGATCGATGGAGGCAAGGCCCGAGGCTTTCAGGAAGCCCTGGATGGCGCCGTCGGGGGCGCCCACGCGCGGGCCCTTGCGCTCCTCGCGGCTGTCCGCCTGCCGGCCGGGCAGGCCGTGCACGGCGAGCGCGAGGCGGCGCGGCGTCACGAAGGCCTTGGCGCCCTCATAGAGCAGGCCGCGCTCCACCAGCGCGTCGGTGACGAGCTTGCGCAGCGTGTCGGCCGCCTGCGCCTGCATCCGGGCGGGGATTTCTTCGGAGAACAGTTCAAGGAGCAGATCGGGCATGGGATCGCGCGGCGCTGGGCCCCGGTTCGAGAGGATCGTGTCCGGCCCGTGCTAGAGCTTTTCGGCCGCCGCGTCGAGACATGGGCGGCGATCTTGCCCCCGCGCCGTCGCCGCGGCCGCCGTCAATCCAGCACCTGCCGGGCCTTGTCGGTGACGGTGAGGGCGGCGGCCAGCGAGATCAGCGCCACCACGATGAGATAGATCGCCGGGCCCATATCGTCGTCGAGCCGGTTCACCAGATAGACCGCCACCATGGGCGCGGTGCCGCCGATCAGCCCCAGGGCGATGTTGTAGCCCACCGACATGGCCGAGCAGCGGGTGGCGCGCCGGAACATCTCCACCAGGATCGCAGGCATGGGCGCGCAATAGGCGGCGGTGAGCACGGCGAAGCCGGCCTGGGCCAGCATCACCTGCCCCGCCTGCCCGCTGCTGAGCATGGCGAACAGCGGCCAGGAGAACAGCGCGAAGCCGGCCAGCGAGCCCACCAGCAGCACCTTGCGCCCGAGCATGTCGGACAGGGCCGCGCACAGCGGGCTCAGCACCAGCAGCAGCACCATGCTGGCGGTGTTGATCTGCAATGCCATGCGCTCGGGCAGCCGGTCCACCTGCTGCATGTAGGTGGCGAGATAGACGAACAGCATGTAGAAGCCCGCGCCCAGCATGGCGTTGAGCACCGCCGCGCGCAGGATGTTGCGCCCGTCGGTGGCGAAGGCCACCACCAGCGGCGCCTCGGCCAGGGGCGCGGCGGGCGCCGCGTCGAAGGCGGCGGTGCGGCGCAGCAGCAGGGTGGCGAGCCCGAGCACGATGCCGAGCAGGAAGGGCACGCGCCAGCCCCAGGCCACCATGTCCGCCTCGGGCATCAGGCTGGCGACCAGCGCCGCCACGGCGGAGCCGAGCAGGATGCCCGCGGTCGCCCCCATGCTGGAGAAGCCGGTGATGAAGCCGCGCCAGCGCGGCGGGCTCTGCTCGGCCAGGAAGATGGCCGAGGTGGTGTATTCGCCGCCGATGGACAGGCCCTGGAGCAGCCGCAGCACCAGCAGCAGGGCGGGCGCCAGGATGCCGATGGCGGCATAGGTGGGCAGCAGGCCGATGGCGACGGTGGAGACGCACATCAGCGCAACCGAGAGCAGCAGCGCCGCCCGCCGGCCGTAGCGGTCGCCCACATGGCCGAAGACGATGCCGCCCAGCGGGCGCATGAGGAAGGAGGCGGCGAAGATGCCGAAGGCCGAGATCAGGCCGACGAAGCTGTCGCCGGCGGGGAAGAAATTCTTGGCGAACACCGCGGCCAGATAGCCGCAGGCCGCAAAATCATACCACTCCAGCATGTTGCCGAGGGCGCCGGCCAGGATCACGCGGGGCGGAAGGGCGGGCCGCGCGGCTCCGCCCGGGGTATCCGCGCCGCCGGGGGCATCCGCCCCGCCGCGCCCGGGGGCGGCGTCCACCGTGA
Organism: Azorhizobium doebereinerae UFLA1-100; assembly: GCF_000473085.1. Classification (GTDB taxonomy): domain Bacteria; phylum Pseudomonadota; class Alphaproteobacteria; order Rhizobiales; family Xanthobacteraceae; genus Azorhizobium; species Azorhizobium doebereinerae. The sequence goes on along the minus strand of NZ_AXBA01000014.1, from coordinate 125,211 downwards.
GCGCCCCGGTCATGGGCGCGGGCTCCCGGGGCGCGGGTCCATCGCCCGCAGGGCGGTCGCCCGTGGGCCCGTCAGCCGCCGGCCGGTCACCCGCCGGCCCCTCACCCGCTTTGCCCGCCTCGTCGCCATGATGTGCCCCCGCTTCGCCCGGCCGTCCCCGGCGCCCGCCTGCCGGCTCCGGTCATGGGACAGGATGTTGCATCACGGGCAGTCGCAGGACACCGTAGCGCAAGACCGCTGTCGCAAGACAGGGTGTCGCAAGTGGGGAATTGCGCGTCGATGGGCAGCGTGGCGCGCCCTCCGCGCCCCTCGCCGTCCCGCCCCCGCCGCGTCGCAAGACACGGTGTCGCAAATGGGGAAATGCGCGGCGATGCGCTCAGGCGGTCGCGCCGCCCGCCTCGGTCTTCAGCCAGGCCGCGCCGCAGGCCTTGGCCAGCTCGCGGACCCTGAGGATATAGCTCTGCCGCTCGGTGACCGAGATCACCCCGCGGGCATCCAGCAAATTGAAGACGTGGGAGGCCTTGATGCACTGGTCATAGGCCGGCTGCGCCATCAGGTGCCGCTCGCCGGCATCACCAGCGGCGAGATACTTGGCGCAGGCAGACTCCGCCATGCGGAACTGCTCCAGCAGCATGTCGGTGTCGGCATGCTCGAAGTTGTGGCGCGAGTATTCCTTCTCGGCCTGCAGGAAGACATCGCCATAGGTGACCTTCTCGGCGCCATCTCGACCATTGAAATTCAGGTCGTAGACGTTCTCCACGCCCTGCACATACATGGCAAGACGCTCCAGGCCATAGGTCAGTTCTCCCGAGACCGGGGAACATTCAAAGCCCGCCACCTGCTGGAAGTAAGTGAACTGCGAGACCTCCATGCCGTCGCACCAGCACTCCCAGCCGAGCCCCCAGGCGCCCAGGGTCGGGCTCTCCCAGTCGTCCTCGACGAAGCGCACGTCATGCAGCCGGGTATCGATGCCGATGGCATCCAGCGACTGGAGATAGAGCTCCTGGAGGTTGGCCGGGGACGGCTTCAGGATCACCTGGAACTGGTAATAATGCTGGAGCCGGTTGGGGTTCTCGCCATAGCGCCCGTCCTTGGGCCGGCGGGAGGGCTGCACATAGGCCGCCTTCCAGTGCCTCGGCCCCAGCGCCCGCAGCGTGGTCGCCGGATGAAAGGTGCCCGCCCCCACTTCCATGTCATAGGGCTGGAGAACCACGCAGCCCTGGCCGGCCCAGAAGGCCTGGAGGGTCAGCAGCAGGCCCTGGAACGAGCGGTCGGGCCGCATATGGGGCGGAAGGGCGGGATCGATCATGAGCGCTTCAGGTCAGCGGCGCCGCCGCAGGCGTGGCCGATCCGCCCCTGCCGACGCCGCCATGCGGGACGGGATGCGCCCCTCGCGGGAGCGCGGTCGGACACTAGAGGGCGCCCGGACGCAATTCAAGCAGGCTCGGGGCCGGGCCCGTCCGGTTCCCGCAAAGTGCCTGTTTTCGCTTCCCATTTGTGTGAATGAACCAACTCCCGCAAGGACAGTTGTGGCTCAGGAGGGACATCAGAAGGAGCTTCCACATGCGCAAACTCACGCTCGCCACCGCCGCCCTGCTGGCCGTTTCCACCATCGGCGCCTCCGCCCAGAGCGGCCTCTCCACCCAGGACCCGCACCAGGGCCCGGCCGAGGAGGGCGGCCGCACCCAGGCGACGCCGGGCGCCAGTTCCACCACCGGCGTGACCCCGCGCGACGGCGCCTCCACGCCCACCGCGCGCAGCGGCATCAGCAGCCAGGACACCCACAAGGGCGCCGCCCAGGAAGGCGGCCGCACCCAGGCGACGCCGGGCGCCAGCTCCAGCGGCGGCAGCACCATGGACACCACCGGCAGCATCACCCCGCGCAGCGGCCTCTCTTCGCAGGACGCCAACCAGGGCCCCGCCCAGGAGGGCGGCCGGACCCAGGCGACGCCGGGCGCCACCCGCTGAGGGCAGGCCGCTCCCCCCGAGCGGACCCGGCCACGGCCCATCCCCGGCCGCATCGCCAAGAACCCCGGAGCGCCCTGCGCTCCGGGGTTTTTCTTGCCGCGCGCGGCAGGCGCCGCCCGCGGCAAAACATATCAAGCTATAAGATCGCGCCGGGCAGAATAGAGCCGGCCTGCCGCCCCGTCATGACGTATTTTGGTACCGCATTCAATTGTCATGACTTGGGGGCAATATTGCCTTATGCCGCCGAAACTTGGTAACGTGCGGCAACCAATAAGGCTACGAGCCATGATACAGCGTCATATTGTTATTTACGGATCCTTTTGCCTCGGCCCGCTGGTCGCCCCCGCCGCGCCCCCGCCTGATCGACACCGGGATCACGCCCGCCGGATGCCCGCAAGGCGCCCTCCCGCCTCCAAGCCTCGCCTGCCCCAAGTCCCCGCGCCGCCCGTCCCTTTGCGCCGCCGCCCCCGGCGCCCCTCAAGGAGTGCAACGTGCCGTTCGCCACGCGCCGCGGAACCCACGCCGCCGCACCATTTCGCACGCTTCTCCCGATCGCCGCCTGCCTGCTCCTGCTCCCCACCGGAACCACCCCCGCCTGGCCCCAGGCGGCCGGCGCGCCCGCCGCGAGCGCGGATGCGGTGAACGCCCAGGAGGCGACCGCGCTGCTGCGCCGCGCCGGCCGGCAGTGGGCGAACGGCAAGAAGGAGGATGCCGTCTTCTGGTTCTATGCGGGGCAATTGCGGTTCCGCGCCTTTCTCGCCGCCCATCCCGACCTCGACCCCTCGGGCGCCCCGGCGCTGTTCGCCTCGCTGATGGAAAGCCTGGGGCAGCCGATCAACGCATATGCCTTCGGCGACATCTCGGCGCTGATCCGCACCATCGACAAGGTGCTGACCTGGGACGAGGCCAATCCCGAGCCCGGCCTGCCGCCGGCCGCGCGGCAGAGTGCCCGCGCCGGCCTGATCGAGCTGCGCGACAAGGTTCGCATCGAGGCCGCCGCCATCCGCGCCGAGCGCGAGGCCAAGGGCCTGGAGAATCGCTAGAGCCGAGGGCGCGGCCGCGCCCTTTGCGCCGGTGCCGGACACGAAAAGGCCGGCGGGGATGAAGCCATCCGCGCCGGCCGGTTCGTCAACTGGATACTGCTTGGCAGGGCCTTAGATCAGCCGCGGGTGCGGGCGCGCACCATATAGTCGTCGTAAGTATATTCGACGATCTGCCACCACAGATATTCTTCGTTGCGGAACGCCTTGGCGTTGTCGTGCACCTTCTTGAAATCGGGGTTCTTGGCGCCGATTTCCTCATAGAGCTCCTGGGCCGCCTTGTAGCTGGCGTCCATCATCTCGTTCGGGAAGCGGCGGAGCTGGGCGCCCGCCTTCACCAGCCGCTGCACCGCCGCCGGGTTCTTGGCGTCGTAATTGGCCAGCATGTCGCCATTGGCCTGGGCCGCCGCCGCGCGCAGCACCGACTGATAGGACTTCGGCAGCTCGTTCCACTTTTCCTGGTTGTAGAAGAAGGTCAGCGAGGCGCAGCCCTCCCACCAGCCGGGATAATAATAGTACTGCGCCACCTTCTGCAGGCCGAGCTTCTCGTCGTCATAGGGGCCGACCCATTCGGCGGCGTCGATGGTGCCCTTCTCCAGCGCCGGATAGATGTCGCCGCCGGCGAGCTGCTGCGGCACCACGCCGAGCTTGGCGAGGATCTGCCCGGCGATGCCGGCGATGCGCATCTTCAGGCCCTGAAGATCCTGCACGGTCTTGATTTCCTTGCGGAACCAGCCGCCCATCTGGCCGCCGGTATTGCCGCCCGGCAGCATGTAGACGCCGTACTTCTTGTAGAAGTCATTCAGCAGATCGAGACCGCCGCCATGGTAGAACCAGGCGTTGATCTGGCGCGCATTGAGGCCGAACGGGAAGGCCGAGCCGAAGGCGAAGGTCGGGTCCTTGCCGACATAGTAATAAGACGCCGTATGGCACATCTCGACGGTCTTGTTCTGGGTCGCGTCGAGGGCCTGGAGGCCGGGAACGATCTCGCCGGCGGCGAACACCTGGATCTGGAACTTGCCGTCCGTGGCGTCGGACACCGTCTTGGCCATCAGTTCGGCGGCGCCGTAGATGGTGTCGAGCGACTTCGGGAAGGAGGAGGTGCACCGCCACTTCACCTCGGGCGCGGACTGCGCGATCGCCGGCATGGCGACGGCGGTGGACGCGGCGACACCAGCACCGGCGGAGGCAAGAAACTCACGGCGTTTCATGGATCGGGCTCCCTACGAAATATTCTTGTGCGCCAAGACGCCTATCCGGTCTTTGACGCCGGGTCATCATCGACTTTCTTCTAGGGCCTTTTCGCGGCGGATGGAATTGCGGCCGAGCGAAAATCTCGTGGCCTCCGGCGTTCGCGCGCCCCGCCGCGACCGGGAATTCCCTTGCGCGCCCGATCGCCCCGCCGCTAGAGCACGTCCCAACTCTCGCACGGTGGGGTGCTGTGCAGATCCTTGAAGGTCAGATCAATGGACGGCGCAGCAGCCGGGCCCGCGCGCGGGCCTCGGGGGGTCACGATCATTTTTGCCCTGGTGGCGCTGTGCATCGTCATCACCACGGCCTTCGCACCGATCAGCATCCAGCCCAACGGCGCCTTTGACGACGGCCTGTTCATCACGCTGGGCCGGCGCTTCGCCTATGGCAACTGGTTCGGCACCTATTCCCACCTGACCCTGCACAAGGGCAACGGCTACTCGGTCTTCCTCGCCCTCGCCTCCTGGCTCGGCCTGCCGGTCACGCTCGCCCACGGCCTGTTCCAGGCAGCCGCCTGCACCACCTTCGCCGCCGTCGTCGGGCGCATCGGCGGCTCCTGGCGCCTCGCCGTGGCGGTTCTGCTCGCCCTCGCCATGGTCCCCGTGCTCGGCACCACGGCGGCGCTGCGGGTGCTGCGGGACGCGATCTATTCCGGCCAGACGCTGCTCGTCCTTTCCGCCGTCCTCTGGCTGCTGCATCGCAGCCGCGAGGCGGGCACGCCGGGCCGTGGGCTGCTGGCTGGCATCCTGCTCGCCTGGATGTGGCTGACGCGGGAGGAAGGTGTCTGGATCCTGCCCGCCATCTTCCTCCTGGTGCTGGGCTATCCGCTGCCGCGCCCCGCCGACGGCGCGCCCTGGCGCGCACGGGTGAAGGGCGTCCTGCTCGCGACCCTGTGGCTGGCCGTGGGTTTCGCGCTGGTGGACGTCGCCTATCGCGCCGCCAACCGCCTTGCCTACGGCACCTGGACCACGGTGGCGATCAAGGAAGCCTCCTTCGAGCGCGCCCTCGGCGCGCTCTACTCGGTGGAGGACGGCGAGACGGTGCCCTATGTGCCGGTCTCGCGGGCGACCCGCCAGCGCATCTATGCCGTCAGCCCGGCGTTCGCAGCCCTGAAGCCGTTCATCGACCCGCCGGGGCCGCCGATCTGGACCAATGGCTGTCCGTTCTACGCCACCGGCTGCAATGACATCGCCGGCGGCTGGTTCCACGTGACCTTCCTGTTCGCGGTGCGCGGCCTCGGCAGCCATGGCACGCTGGAAGAAGCCAAGGCCTATTACGCCCGTGTGGCGGACGAGGTGGAGGCGGCCTGCGCGGACGGGCGCCTCACCTGCCGCCGCACGCTCCACAACGCCATCCCGCGCCTCGCGCCGGACCTGGTCGAGACTCTGCCCGCCCGCATCCTCGCCATGCTGGGCCGGGTGACGCTGGCGCAGGCCGGCAGCGTGTTCGCCGCGCCCAGCACGGGCACCGCGCCGGAGATCGCCGAAGCCCTGATCTTCCTCAACGCCCCGCCGCATGTGCCGAGCGCCGAGCGGCCGCAGGCGGTGGTGGTCGAGGCCCAGTTCACGGGAGCGGGCACCGCCCCGATCGAGGTGCGGATGCTTGGGGACGCGGGCGCGGCGCTGCCCACGCAGGTGGAGCGGCTGCCGCCGCCCGAGGGCCGCCCGACGCCGCCGCCGCCCGGAGAGCAGTTGATCCGGGTGACCACCGCCTGCGCCTTGCCGGCCTGCGAGCTGGAGGTGACGCAGGACGGGGCGACGCTGGCCCGCGTCCGGCTCTGGGATCTCGTCACCATCGGGGCGCGGTTCCCCACGCATATGGGCACGTTCCGCATCACCAAGCTGATCGCCGACGGCGTGAACCTGATCGGCGACGTGCGCCTGCGCGCCTCGCATCTGGTCCGCAGCATGCTGGTGGCGGCGGTTCCCTACATCCTCCCGCCGCTGGCGGTAGCGGGCCTCGTCGCCGGCCTTGCCGGGCTGGCGATGGCGGCAATGGCCCGGCAGTTGCCGCCGACGCTGCTGGTCGCGCTCGCGCTCGGCGCCTCGGTGGCGGCGCGGGTGGCGATCTTCGTCATCGGCGACGCCGCCGGGCTGCCGGTGAACGAAGCCTATATCGCCCCGGCCAATTTCCTGTGCGCCGCGGCCGCCGTGCTGGCCCTGCACGGCGCCTGGAGCGCCGCGCAGGCCTTGCGCGCGCGGCGCTCCAGGCTCATGCGATAACGATGCTCACTCGATGACGATGCGCGGCGCCGGGCGCGCCGCCGTCCCGCCATGGCTGAGCGCGGCCTTCACCTTCTCGGCCACCGCCCGGTAGTCCGCCGCCTGCGGGCTGTCGGGGTCCGACACCAGGATCGGGATGCCGGCGTCCGACATCTCGCGGATGCGCATGTGCAGCGGGATCTCGCCCAGGAAGGGCACGCCCTCCTTCTCCGCCTCGGCCCGCGCCCCGCCATGGCCGAAGATGTCGGACCGGCCGCCGCAATGCGGGCAGATGAAGGTGGCCATGTTCTCGACGATGCCGAGGATGGGCACGTTCACCCGCTTGAACATGGCGATGCCGCGCCGGGCATCGATCAGCGCCAGGTCCTGCGGCGTCGAGACGATCACCGCGCCAGCGAGATTGACCTGCTGGGCCATGGTCAGCTGGGCGTCGCCGGTGCCGGGGGGCATGTCCACCACCAGCACGTCGAGCGGCCCCCATTTCACCTCCCGCAGCATCTGCGTGAGCGCGGACATGACCATCGGCCCGCGCCAGATCATGGGGGTGTCTTCCTCCACCATGAAGCCGATGGACATGAGCTGGAGGCCGAAATTCTCCAGCGGCAGCATGGTGCGGCCGTCGATCACCTCCGGCTTGCCGTGCACGCCGGCGATGCGCGGCACGGACGGGCCGTAGATGTCCGCGTCCAGCAGCCCGACCTTGAGGCCGAGGTCGCGCAGCGCCAGCGCCAGGTTGATGGAGACGGTGGACTTGCCCACCCCGCCCTTGCCGGAGGCCACCGCGATGATGGCGGCGACGCCGGGCACCTCGATGCCGCCACTCTTGGCGGCGCCGTGGCTATGGCCGTGGCCGTGGGCGGGAGCCGCGGCCGGCGGCGGGGCCGGCCGGGCGCCGGCCTTGCGCTCGGCGGTAAGCGCCACCAGCGCCGAGGCGACGCCGGGCATGGCACGCACCGCATTCTCCGCCTCGGCCCGCACGCTTTCCCAGGCCCGCGCCTGCGCCGCGTCCACGGTCACCGCCAGATAGACCTTGCCGCTGGTGACCACGATGCCCGACAGCGCCGGCGAGACCGAAAGGGCCACGCCCTCCGGCGTGCGCACGGAGGCGAGCGCCGCGCGCACCATGTCTTCGGTAACCTCGGCCATCGCACCTTCTCCCAGAACCTTCGGCGCACGGCGCCATCTTTGAATCTCTCTATGCCACGCGCGGACGCGGAAGAAACCCCACCCCATGGCTCAGGCTCCAATGGCGCGTGCGATATCCGCGCGCAGTTCCGGAAGCAGGTCGTTCTCGAACCAGGGATTGCGCTTCAGCCAGCCGGTGTTGCGCCAGGAGGGATGCGGCAGCGCGTAGACCTTCGGCGTGGACGCCGCGCCCCGCACCTGCCGCCAGTTGGCCACCGTCTCGGTCAGGCTGGCGCCGATCTGCGCCGCCCGCCCCAGACGCCGCAGGTGGTAGAGCTGCGCCGGCCGGCCGATGGCCAGGATCAGGTCGAACGCCGGCAGCGCGGCGAACAGCCGGTCATGCCAGGCCGGCGCGCATTCCCGGCGCGGCGGCAGGTCGCCGCCCGCCGCGTCCTGGCCCGGAAAGCAGAAGCCCATGGGCACGATGGCGATGCGCGCGGTGTCATAGAACACCTCCCGCGTCACCCCCATCCATTGGCGCAGGCGGTCGCCGGAGGCATCATTGAAGGTGAGGCCGGTCAGGTGGACCCTGGTGCCGGGCGCCTGGCTCGCCACCAGGATGCGCGCGGTGGAAGCGGCGCGCAGCACCGGGCGCGGCGCATGCGGCAGCGGCGCGCCGCGCGGCGCGTCCTGGCAGATCCGGCAGGCGCGGATGTCGGCGAGGAGCCGGCCGAGCGGGGTCGCCCCCGGCTCCGGCTCCCGCTCGGGAAAGAGCGCCTCGTCCAGGACAGCCGCCGCCCGGCTGTGATCGTCCGCCATTCACCGCCTCGTCATGCCGGCAGCCCCGCCGCCCCGCCCCATATAGGAAGCGCGTCGCGGCGGCGCATCCCTTCAGGCGCCGGCGGCCGCCGCCGGCCGGGCGGAGACCGCGGACCGCCAGCGGGCCAAATGGGTGAGCGTCTCCGGCGCCGTGATCCGCGCCGCGCGCATGAAATCGATGGCGACGATGGCGGTGATGTCGGCCACGGTGAAGCGATCGAGGGCGAGGAATTCGCGCCCGGCCAGTTCGCCATCGAGGAAGGCCAGGAAATCCAGCACCTTGGCCTTGTTGGCCTCGCCCCAGTCCTTGACCTGCGGCACCTCGCGCTCGGCCATCGCCGGGTGGACATGGCGGAAGGCGAACTGCACCGCCTGCATCAGTTCGATCTCGGCGCGGCGCTGCCACATCTCCACCAGCGCGATTTCCCGCGCGCCGGCGCCGAACAGGTTGGGCTCGGGCTGGACCGCCTCGAAATAGCGGCAGATGGCGATGCTCTCGGTGATCGCGGTGCCGTCGTCCAGCACCAGCGCCGGCACGGTGCGGCGCGGGCTGATGGCCTTGAAATCGTCTTCCCAGTGCGCCTTGGCGCCGATGTCGACCATCTGGGTCGGAACCTCGATGCCCTTCTCCGCCAGGAAGAACTGCACGCGGCGGGGATTGGGCGAGCGGGCGGACAGATAGAGCAGCATGAGCTTGGCGTCTCCTCGTGTTTTGCCGCGACAGACCATGCCCCGCCACGCCGCGTCAAGGCGTCCGGGTCAGGGCATGGGCCATGACGCGCCGGGCTGCGACCGGGGGTGTGGATGCGCGGTATCCCTGTCGCTCCGGGCCCGGTCCGGCTAAGCTGACGTCCACCGGAATGAGACAGGGGTTGCCGCCGATGATACCTAGCCGACGCCATTTCCTGGGCATGAGCGCCGGCCTTTCGGCCGCTTCCCTGCTGCCGTCATCCGCCGACGCGCAAGCCGCCTGCACCACCCCGTCCGAGCAGGAGGCGCTGGCCACTTCGATCTCGGACAGCCTGTTTGGCGGGGACGGGCTGGCCCGGCCGGCGCCGCTCACCCCCACCGTGTCCAACCTCGCCGTCGGACGCGACCGCGCCTTGGTGCTGGGCGGGGGCGGCGAATATTACGTCGCCTGGTATTGCGGCTTCTTCCACGGCCTGCTGGAGCTGGGCATCGATCCCAACCTTGCCGAAATGGTCGTCGGGACCTCGGCCGGCGCCTATATTGGCTCGTCGCTGACCTCGGGCCATTTCCAGCGGCTGCGGACGGAATTCGACATCTTCGGCTATGTCCCCGGGCTGTTCGCCAAGCTGGCGCCGGTGTCCACCACGAACGCCAGCCAGACCCGCGCGCGGGAAATCAATTTCCGCGTCAAGGACGGCAGCCCGGCCTCGATCAAGGCCATCGGGCATGCGGCGCTCGCCGCCGACAACCGGCTGAACGGCAACGGCGTCGACCGCCTCGCCTGGCTGCTGACCGGCGACAGCCGCACCGACTGGCCGGTGGCGAAAATGTTCACCACTGCCAATGACTGCTACACCGGCGAACGGCTGGTCATCGGGCAGGTGGCGGCGCGCAAGAACGACATTCCCCTGGCGCACGCTGCGGCGGCCAGTTCGTCCCTGCCGGGCGAGATCGGCCCCACCCTGCTCGGCCAGCGCTTCTGCATGGATGGCGGCATTGCCCGGACCTGGGCCCACACGGATGTGGTCGCCGGCGCGAAGCGGGCCCTGGTGGTCACCCTGACCAACGGCTACGAGGGCAGCCTGCTGAGCGGCATCCCGCATGACGTCTATAAGGAAATCTCCGCTTTGGAGGCCACCGGCACGAAGGCCCTGCTGATCATCGCCGGCACGCCGCCGGGCGTAAACCTGCTCGATCCAAAGCAGATCGAGCCCGCGCTCAAGGCCGGCTACGCGCGGGCCAAGGTGGAAGCCCCCGCGATCCGGGCGTTCTGGGCCTGAAAAGGCCCGGCGCTCAGCCGTAATAGGCGATGTATTTGCGGAAATAGTCTTCCCAGGTCACCTTCTCGCCGCGCACCAGATAGCCGGTCCCCGTCCCCGCCCAGGTCACGCCGAGCGCGTCCGCCACCTTGGGATGGACGGGGATCTGCAAGCTGCGCAGCGAATCCAGCGGTCCGGGGAACCAGAACATCTGCCGCACTCCCAGTTCCCGGGCGATGGACTTCATCAGCATCGCCAGGATGGCGCCGTTGGGATGGGCGGTGGTATAGAACACCTGCTTCCTGCGGAAGTTCTCCAGGATGTAGGCGCCCATGCCGGCCGGGAACTTCTCGTCCATGGCGATGAGGCGCTTTTCCTCGAAGGCGTGCAGGCGCTTCGGGTCGATGACCCCCTTCACGTCGAGGCCGCGATAGGCGGCAAAGCGCGCCTCCGGGTCCGGGATCTCCTTGCGCAGCCGCGCCAGCAGCCCGTCGAAATAGGTGAATTCGAAGTTCGGGAAATCCTTGTTGCGCGCCACCTTGTCGTCCGGCCCGTTGAAAGCATCGAACGGCCAGAGCGAGGCAAAGCGCACGCAAGGATAGCGCAGCGTCGGCAGGTCGTCCGGCACATGCGCGCGCAGCGGATACTGCTCCCACTCCTTGATGTCCTGGATCAGCAGGAGGTCGCATTCCTCGATGTCGCGGCGGCCCTGCTCGTGCAGGTTCGCGGGCAGCTCCATGAAGTGGTGCTTGACCGAGAAGCGCTTGGAGAAGCCGGGATTTTCCCGGAAGGCGCGAGCCACGAGGCTGCCCTGGCAATTGCCGAAGATGAGGATCTTCTTGCGCGTGGAGGCGCCGCGCGGGCTGGGCGCCAGAACCACGCCCTGCGCCGGGCCGGTGCCGGCGGGCAGGTGCACGATGTCCAGCGCCGACAGCGTCAGCCGGGCGTTGCGGAAGTGCCGGACGCCGATGTCGATCTTCTGCGGCAGGCCGGAATCCAGGCTGGCGTCGGGCGGCACCTCGAACAGGAAGCCGCCCCGCCCGCCGGAGAGATCGGCGCCGCTGAAGGTCTCGGTGCCCAGCACATGGCCGTCGCGGGTGCGCACGGTAATCTCCAGCGCCGGGTCCGCCGGCCGCGCCACCGCGCCCGCCGTGCAGCCGATCTCCAGCCGGTGGAGGCCCGCCGGCAGGAACAGCGGCGACCAGGAGCGCCAGAACTTCAGCCCGCTGACCGACAGCGGCGAGAGCCGCGCCGCGCCGGAGACGGGCAGCAGGCGCAGCCGCCCGAGCATCCGCCAGCGCATGGGCGAAGCCGCCTCCCCCTCCGCCGCGGCGCGCAGCGTCAGCCCGGTGAGCGTGAAGCGCGCGGTGCCGAATCCGGTGAAACGGAACTCGAACGGCGCATCCGCCCCGCTCTCGATGGACAAAGCGGGCGGCACCTCGAACACCAGGGTGCGATCGCCGGCGCGCAGTTCCTCATGGGTGAAATCCCGCCATGCCCGCAGCATGCGGTTCTGCGCGATCACCTCCACGCCCAGCATGGGATGGCCGCCTTGCAGCGGGCGCGGGAAATCGCCGTCGAAGGACAGGCAGTAGCGGCCGGCGGGCAGCCGCAGGAACGGGCCGTACAGGAACAGCCGCACCGGCACGAGCAGGTCCTGCGCCACCGCGCCGTCCGGCCTGCGGCGGCCCGGCAGGCGCACCTCCATGGTGGAGAGGATGTCGCGCGGCGTGGAAAAGTCCGGCGTCGCGAGGGGCTCGTCGTCCACCGCCATCAGGCCGGTCCCGCCCCATCGCCGGGGATGTTTGATACGTTCATGATCGATCGGCTAGAATGGAGACATACGGCGCAACGGGTGGGATACACGCTGTAATGCAATCAGGTTTTCCGCGCGGCCGGGATCGTACCGGACGGTGGCTGCTTTTCAAGCACACGCCCGATCGTGCCTCGCGGTGCCTCCATGTCCCCATTTGCGGAGAACGGCCGTGCCCGCGCGCAGACGCGGCGGACGACGGCGGACGAGAACCATGACGCCTCCCCTCTCGCTGGTGGACATGCTCCGCCGCCAAGCCCAGAGCCGCCCCGATGCCCGGGCGCTCGTTTTCTCCTCCGGCAAGCCCGAGGTCGAGCCGGAGCTGTCCTATGGCGGGCTCCAGGCCCAGGCGGCCACGCTGGCGCGCCGGATCGCCGCCGAGACGAGACCCGGCGACCGCGCGCTGCTGATCTTCCCCTCGGGGCTGGAGTTCGTCGTCGCCTATTTCGCCTGCCTCATGGCCGGCGTCATCGCCGTGCCGCTGATGCCGCCGCGCCGCAACGCGACGCAGGACGCCAGCGCCGCCATCATGGCCGACTGCACGCCGCGCATCGCGCTCAGCCCCGCCGGCGAGGGCGAGGACCCGCGCGGCACCCTGCGCCAGCGCCTCGCCGACGCGGGCATCCGCCATCTCACCGTCGCTTTGTCGCCGGATGCGGCGGATGACGCCCCCGACCGGGCGGTGGCCGGGGATGACCTCGCCTTCCTGCAATATACCTCCGGCTCCACCTCGACGCCGAAGGGGGTGATGGTCAGCCACGGCAACCTCGTCGCCAATCTGGAGATGATGCGCCAGCGGTTCGGCAACCACGCCGGCTCCACCCATGTGAGCTGGATTCCGCTCTATCACGACCTCGGCCTCATCCTGAACCTGTTGCAGCCGCTCTACGTGGGCGCCACCTGCGTGCTCATGATGCCGTCTGGCTTCATGCACCGGCCGCTCAACTGGCTGCGGAATATCGCCCGCTTCCGGGCCGAGGTCGCGGCGGCGCCGAACTTCGCCTACCATCTGTGCGTCGACCGCTTCCGGCCCGACCAGATGGAGGGCATCGACCTCTCCTGCTGGACCCTGGCGGTGAACGGCGCCGAGCCGGTGCGCGCCGCCACCATGGCCCGCTTCGCGGAAACCTTCGCGCCCTACGGCTTCGATGCCCGCACCCTGCACCCCACCTACGGCCTCGCTGAAGCCACCCTGGTGGTGAGCTCGGCGCCGCGCGGCAGCGGCGTGAGCGTGCGCGAGGTGAGCGCCAAGGCGTTGCAGGACCGGCGCATCGCCCCGCCGGAGAACGACAGGGACCGGCAGGCGATCGTCGGCTGCGGCCCGGCCATGCCGGGCGTCACCCTCGCCATCGTCGACCCGCAGACCCTGCGCCGGGCCCAGCCGGGCGTCATCGGCGAGATCTGGGTCGGGGGCGCCAGCGTCGCCGGCGGCTATTGGCACCGGCCGGAGGAGAGCGAGGCCACCTTCCGCGCCCGCATCGCCGGCGAGGAGGGGGCCGGCGCCTTCCTGCGCACCGGCGACCTCGGCCACCTCGACCCGGACGGCGAGCTGTTCATCGCCGGCCGGGTGAAGGACGTGCTCATCATCCGCGGCGTGAACCATTATCCGCAGGACATCGAGGCCACCGTGGCCGACGCCCATCCCGCGCTCCGCCGCGACTATGGCGCGGTGTTCGCCGTCATCGCCGAGGACGGCACCGAGCAGGTGGTGCTGGTGCAGGAGGTGGAGCGCACCCAGCGCCACGCCTTCGTCGAAGCGGAAGTGTTCGCCGCCGTCCGCGCGGCGGTGGTGAACAATCACGAGGTGGCGCTGGCGAAGATCGTGCTGATCCGTCCCGGCACCATCCCCAAGACCACCAGCGGCAAGATCCAGCGCGGCCGCACCCGCCAGCAATGGCTGGACGGCACGCTCGAAGTGTGGGATTCCCGCTCCGCCGAGCCGGCCCTGCCGGCTGTCTGACCAGCGCCCAGCGGGCCGCACTGCGTGGATTGTTCATGCCCTCCCTGGTCGAAATTCAGGACTATTGCCGCGAGCGGCTCGCCGCGACGCTGGACATCGCGCCGGCCGACATCGCGCCCGGCACCAGCTTCGCCAGCCTCGGGCTCGATTCGGCCATGGCGGTGCATTTCGTGCTCGAGATCGAGGAATGGCTCGGCGTCGAGCTCTATCCGTCCGTGACCGAAGACCATCCGACGCTTGAGGCCTTCTGCGCCTATGCGGCCTCGCTGAAGGCCTGAGCGCGCGCCGCGCATTTCCGCCGCGAGCTTCCGCAGAGAGCGTGCCCGAAACCCGCCCGTGCGCGGCCGGAACCCAAGCATCACGTGGCCGGCGGATGGATACACTTTGTTTGGAGACAAGCGCTACACTTGGTCTCGCCATAATTTGAACCTACCCCGCCACGCCGCCTGTCACAGGGTCGGAACCGGACGGAGCCATTACATGGAAAGTGCCCGCGTTCACCTCTACCAGTTCGCCACGGGGGCCCAATGGGCACCGGGCGACAGCGTGGAGGCCTACCTGCGGCAACTGATGGACATCGACATGGGGCTCACGCCCCGCGCCGATCGCATTGCCGCCTTGACCGTTTTCCTCGACGAGGCCTTCCAGCTCGCCCATTCCCTCGGCTGGACCGGGAACGTGCGCGAAGCGCCGCAGATGTTCGCTTTGCCGGGCCTGCCGGCCGAGGAACAGATCTACATGGTGGCCTGGGAGCAGGACGACGGCGTCGCCTTCGCCGCCGCGCCCTACCCGCTGCCCTGGCTGGAGGCCAAGGCCACCCGCTTTACCGACAGCAGCCGGGCCGTGCCCGCCGCCGCCCGCCTGGAGGAGCGCGCAACCGCCCCTTTTGAGCCTGCTCCTCCCGCGGCCCGTCCGCGCGAGGAGGACCTCGACCCGTTTGAGGAATTCGTGCGCCGGGGCGAGGAAGCCACCCGCCTGTCGCGGGAAGGTGGCGAGGAAGAGCGCGAGGCCCCCTCGCGCCGCTTTTTCTAGAGCGCGATCCGATCAGATTGAATCAATCTGATCGGTGAATCGCCCTCTAACACTTTGATAGAGCACACGCCGGGCCCGCGCGCCGGCGGAACAGTTCTGCCCACACAGGAACGGCCCGCCCGGTTGACCGCGCGGGCCGTTGTCATTCCGGCGCCGCGCCTCAGGGCTGCGATTGAAGCCGGGGGCGCTGGATCGCGCCGCCCACGCCCGGCCGCGCGCCCACCACGCGCAGCGCCGCCCGGCGGCGCGCCGTCATCCACCGGCCACCCTGACCGTCGGGCCCCGCGTCGCCGACGACGAAGCCTGCCGCCACCAGTTGGGCGGACAGGCGGGGAATGCCGCTTTGCCCCGCCTCGGCATGGTGCAGGAACAGCCAGCCGCGCTCGCGCAGCATGAAGCGCGCCCGCGCCACCAGCCGCTCCAGATCCACCCCGCACGGCGCATCCTCGGCGATGAGGACATCGGCCACGCCATGGGCGACGCAATCCAGGTTGCGCGGGGCGCAGCCCACATTGCAGAAACCCGCCCGCCACAAGGCCAGAGCCAGGGACAGGCTGTCCCGGCCGAGCACCAGGATATGCTCCTGCGCCTGGATGCGGGCGCGCGCGGCCCGCTCCAGCAGCGGGCCCACCCGTTCTTCCCGGTCGCCGGCCGGGCTGCGTTCGGGAGGTTCCGTGCGCGCCGATTCGGCATCCGCACGGTCGAAGTTCAAAGCGAGGGGCATGACGCCTCCATGGGAAACGGCGGGACGTTGCCGTGCCGCCCGACGCCACCAAGGATGGGAATACCGGCATAAACCCTCCATCGGGAAGGCGGACACCCGCCGTAAAGGCCCTGTAAGGCCCCTGCCGTGACGACAAGCGACCGATCCGCGCCGACCGGCGGGGATACCGCCCGAACGAGCATTCGCACGAATTCGGCGGGCGTCCCCTGGAGCAAGCCGCCGTCCCGGTCTAGATGGGGACTCGCAGGCCCTTCTCTTCCCCCAGATCGGCTTTCGACGCGTCGCATCGAACCGGAGCGCGCATGCCCGCGACCGCAATCCCCCGCCACGTCCTCATTCCGCTCATCGTGGCGTGCGCCTTGTTCATGGAGCAGGTGGATTCCACCGTCATCTCCACCTCGCTCCCCGCCATCGCCGCCTCGCTGCATGACGATCCGGTGGCGCTGAAGCTGGCGCTCACCTCCTATCTGCTGAGCTTGGCGGTGTTCATCCCCGCCTCCGGCTGGGCGGCGGACCGATTCGGCGCGCGCACCGTGTTCCGCTCCGCCATCGTCATCTTCACGCTGGGCTCGATCCTGTGCGGCCTGTCCACCAGCCTCCTGGACTTCGTGCTCTACCGCATCATCCAGGGCATGGGCGGGGCGATGATGGTGCCGGTGGGGCGCCTCGTCATCCTGCGCAGCGTGCCGAAGTCCGAACTGGTTCAGGCGCTCGCCTGGCTCACCATTCCCGCGCTGCTCGGCCCGGTGATGGGCCCGCCGCTGGGCGGCTTCATCACCACCTATTTCGACTGGCGGCTGATCTTCTTCATCAACGTGCCCATCGGCGTGCTCGGCATCGTGCTGGCCACGCGCTTCATCGAGAACGTGCGCGAGGAGGACGTGCCGCCGCTGGACCTGCACGGCCTCGTGCTGTCCGGCATCGGCCTGTCCGGGCTGGTCTTCGGCCTCGCGGTGATGGGCCAGAAGCTGGTGCCCTATTGGGCGGCGGCGGGCATCACCGCCGTCGGCATCGTGGCGCTGATCTTCTACGTGCGCCATGCCCGGCACACGCCGCGCGCGGTGCTCGACCTGACCCTGCTGCGCATCCCCACCTTCCGCGCCGGCGTGGTGGGCGGCTCGCTGTTCCGCATCGGCGTCGGCGCCATGCCGTTCGCCCTGCCGCTGATGCTTCAGCTCACCTTCGGCCTGTCGCCCTTCGCCTCGGGCCTTTTGACCTTCGCCTCCTCCGCCGGGGCGCTGGTGATGAAGACCACCGCCGCGCCGATCCTGCGGCGCTTCGGCTTCTGGCGCGTCCTGGTGTTCAATTCCGTGCTGTCCGCCGGCTTCATCGCCGCCAACGCGCTGTTCACGCCGCAGACGCCGCACGTGGCCATCGTCGGGGTGCTGCTGATGGGCGGCTTCTTCCGCTCGCTGGAATTCACCGCCATCAACGCCATTTCCTACGCCGACGTCTCGCAGCACGAGATGAGCCGCGCCACCTCCTTCGTCAGCGTGGCCCAGCAGGTGTCCATCTCGCTCGGCGTGGCGCTGGCCGGCATGGTGCTGGAGGCCATGCGCAGCATCCGCCACGAAACCGTGCTGGAACTGGCCGACTTCACCCCCGCCTTCCTCATCGTGGCGGGGGTCAGCGCGCTGTCGGTGTTCAGCTTCATGCGCCTGCCGCGCGACGCGGGGGCGGAGCTGTCCGGCCAGAAGCCGAAGGGCAGCACCCTGCCCGACCCGCGCGGCGAGGTGCATCCCGGCTCGTGAGGCGCCTCAAGCCTCGTCGTCGCTGTGCTCGGCCGGGCCGGCCTGGCCGCGGAAGCCGGTAGCGACGAGGTAGAGCTCGGCGGAATCCGCCCGGCTCGCCGCCGGCTTCAGATGCCGCACGGTGGTGTAGTCGCGCTTGAGGTCGGCCAGCAGCGTGCCCTCGGTGCCGCCCTGGAACACCTTGGCGATGAAGCCGCCGCCCGGCGCCAGCACCTGGCGGGCGAAGTCCGCCGCCAGTTCCACCAACGCGATGATCTTCAGGTGATCGGTCTTCTTGTGGCCGGTGGTATTGGCCGCCATGTCGGACATGACGAGGTCCGCCTGCCCGTTCAGCATGGCCAGAAGCTGTTCCGGCGCCTTGGGGGCGAGGAAGTCCATCTGGGCGAAGGTGACGCCGTGCACGGCGTCCATCTCCAGCAGATCGATGGCGACGATCTTGCCCTGCCCCTCCTCCACGCCGATCTTCTTGGCCGCCACCTGGCTCCAGCCGCCGGGTGCCGCACCGAGATCGACGATGCGCATGCCCCGGCGCAGGATGTGCAGCTTCTCGTCCATCTCGATCAGCTTGAAGGCGGCGCGCGAGCGCCAGCCCTCCCGCCGCGCCCGGGCCACATAAGGATCGTTGAGCTGCCGCTGCAGCCATTTCTGCGACGAACTGGTGCGGCTGCGCGCGTTCTTCACGCGCACCTTCAGGGGGCGCGCGTCCGGGCCGCGGGGGGAAGAGGTCAAGAACAATGCTCCGAGACAGAAGAAGATGGGCCGCGATGCCGCTTCCAGACGCCGTCGGCGCGCATGAGCTGCACCAGCATGCCCTCGCGCAGGCCACGGTCGGCGACGCGCAGCCGGTCGGTGGGGAAGGCTTCGCGCACCGCCTCCATGATGGCGCACCCCGCCAGGACGAGGTCGGCGCGCTGAGCGCCGATGCAGGGGTTGGACACCCGCTCCTCGAACGACATGTCCATGAGGCGGTCCACCACCTCGGAAATGTCGCGCGCATGCAGCCAGGCGCCGTCCACGCGCGTGCGGTCGTAGCGGTCGAGGCCGAGATGGATGCCGGCCACCGTCGTCACCGTGCCGGAGGTGCCGAGCAGGTGCATGCGCCCGGGCTGGCGCAGGCCCCAGCTCTGCCGCACCCCCTCCAGCATCTGGGTAACCTCGCCCACCATGGCCTCGAACAACTCGTGGGAGACCTTCACCCCGCCGTGCCGCTCGGCCAGCGAGACGACGCCTACCGGCAGCGAGGCCCAGGAACGGATGCGGGCGCGGGGCGGGCCGTCGTCGCCCGCCGAGCGGCGGCCGAGCCACACCACCTCGGTGGAGCCGCCGCCGATGTCGAACAGGATGGCGCCGTCGCAGGTGGGGTCCACCAAAGGCGCGCAGCCGGCGGCGGCGAGCCCCGCCTCGGTGCGCCGGTCCACCACTTCCAGCACGAGGCCGGTGCGCTCCTCGACGGTGGAGCAGAACTCCTCGCCATTGGCGGCGGCCCGGCACGCCTCGGTGGCGATCACCCGCATGCGCCGGATGCCCCTGGCGCTGATCTTGCTGGCGCAGACCTCAAGCGCGCCCACGGCGCGGCCCATGGCGGCGGGGCTGAGCCGGCCGGAGGCGCCGAGCCCTTCCCCCAGGCGCACGATGCGCGAGAAGGCGTCCACGACGCGGAAATTGCGCGCCGTGGGCCGGGCCACCAGCAGGCGGCAGTTGTTGGTGCCGAGATCGAGCGCGGCATAGAGGCCGTCGCCGCACGCGGCGGTGCCGCCGCGCGCATCCGCGCACACCTCCGGCGCTCCGGGCCGCGCCCGGGCATCGGTGGCGATACGGTCGGTGGCGATACCCTCGGTGGCTATGCCGCCGGCTCCGATAGGGCCGGCTCCGCTTTGGCCGGCCTCGGCGTGGCTGGCTCCGCCGCAGTCGATCGTCGCGCGCTCCGTGCGCGCGCAATCGGTCGTGACGCGATCCGTCGGCACCCCATCCGGTACCGCCCGCTCTCCGCAGGGCGGCACCGGCGAGGGCCGGTGCGTCTCGTCCCTCATTTCAATCCCCTCGCGGCGCGGCGTCGGCTGGGCCGGACACCGCGCGCCTGTGTCCATGTTGCGGGGAGTGTAACACCGGCAAGTCGGTGTGCAATACGCGTGACGCGTATGCGGACGTAAGGGAATGCCTGCCGCCGCGCCGCCTCACTCGGCGGCGGCGCGCCCGGTCAGGTCCAGGGTCAGGCCCGCGGCCAGTGCGTCGCTGCGGAACGCCTTGACCGCATCGAGGGACAGTTCGTCCGCCGTCTTGGTGCCGAGCGCCGGCAGTTTCTTCAGCACGTCCGCCGGGGCGGTGATGATGTGGACGCCCATGCGGTCCGCCTCGATCACGTTCCACACCTCGCGGGTGGACGCCCAGATCACCTCCACATTGGCGGTGGCGCGGGACAGGGCGACCGCCTTGGACACCGCCGGCACATAGTCGATGCCGAGGTCGGCGAGCCGACCGGCGAACACGGAGATGATGGACGGCGCGCCACCGGCCAGCGCCGCGACGCCCTCTTCCACCTGCCGCTCGGAGAAGACGGCGGTGAGGTTCACCTTCACTCCGTCCTGCACCAGGTCGCGGACCATGGGCAGCAGGGATTCGTTCTTCGTGGTGGTGATGGGCAGCTTCACGTGCACATGGGCGCCCCAGGTGGCGATCACGCGGGCCTGGGCGCGGATTTCCGGCAGGTCGTCGGAGAACACCTCGAACGAGATGTGCCGGTCCGGCACGGCGGCCACGAGATCGCGGGCATAAGCCTCGTAGTCCGTGACGCCCGCCTTGCGCAGCAGAGACGGATTGGTGGTGAAGCCGGCGATGTGAGGCTGCTTGGCCATCTCGACGATCTGCGCCTTGTCGGCGCCGTCGGTGAACAGCTTCACGTTCAAATCGGCCAGTGACACGGACATTCCACTTCCTCCAGGCATTTGCCGTCTATGTTTTTCCGCCAGCCTACTGCTGCGCGGACCTCTTGTCGTCAGGCGCCGCCGGGAACACCAGCGGCCGCGCGTAGAGCCCGATGGGCTCCGCCGCCGACGGCAGCGCCATCCCCTTGGCGAACGCCCATAATTTCTGGCTGCTGCCGGTGCCCAGCAGGACGGCGCCGGTGGGGTCCGCGTCCAGCGGCAGGCGCGCCACGGTGATGTCGTCGCCGGATGGGTCGATCTCCTGCCGCGCCAGGATGAGGGCGGCGGGCGCGTCCTTCTCCCGCCGGGCGAACGGCGCGGCGGCCACCACCTGGACGCCCTCGGGCAGGCGCTGCCACCATGCCCCGTCAAGGCCCAGCACCGCCGCGTCGGCGCGATGCTCCGCCAGGGCGGACAGGGCCGCCTCAGGCGAGCCCACCGCGACACGGGAGGGCTGGGCACCGAAATAATCCTGCGCCAGCAGCACCACCGCGGCATCGCCGTCATCCACCACGGCGATGGTGAAATCCGGCTTCTGCTGCAGGATGGAGCCGGCGATGATCGCGGTCCAGATGCGCAGGATGGTGGCGGGGGGCTGCAAGCCGGGCTCCGCCGCGAGCTTGCGGATCAGCGCCGCCTGCCGGCCCGGCCGGAATACCGCGGCATTGCTCCCGGCGGCCTTGCCGCGCCCCACTTCGGCGACGATGGCCGCGCGCTCGTTCAGGAGCCGCAGCAGATCGCGGTCCACGCGGTCGATCTCGCTCCGCAGCACCTCCAGCGGGCGCGGAGGATCGCTTTCCGCCGCACCGGCGCGCAGGCCCGTCAGGCAGACGAGCAGCACCACCGCCGGCAGGGTCCGCAGGTCCATGGCAGCTCTCCGAAACTAGGGCGGGGCGCACCATGGCCCACGCCGGATTAAGACATCGTTCACCACGGGCCAGGGTCGCGGCGCTCCGGCTCGCCGCGGCAAGAATACGGAAAGCCTGCCGGCCCCATCCTGGCCCCGACCCAAGAAAATCCGGTGACGAGGCGGAATCATGTCGCAACTGATCGAGCGGATGGCCCGCGCGGCCCATGTCGCGGCGCAAGACCGCTATCCCCTGCTGGAATCCTGGGAGGCGCTCGCACCGGAGCGGCGCGCCTACCAGCGGCACCTGGCCGCCTACGCGCTCGGCGCCCTCACCGGCAAGGACCTGATGGATCTGGTGGCGGGCCTCGGCGACACGGTGGTGCTGCCCGCCCGCCCCGACGCCTGGGCGCTGGCCGAGTTGCAGGAGGCGGCGCTGAACGACGACGGCTCCCGGCAGGACGCGCAGCGCCGCTATCATTCCCTCCTCGCCACCGCGACCGCGCCGCGCGCGCAGGCCCGGCGCGACGACGCCGGCGCCTGATCACACCAGGACGCGCCGCTCCGCCTGCCGGCCGACGCCGAACACCCGGCGGTAGCGCTCCAGTTCCTCCGGCGGCCCCATGGCCTTGGTGGGATTGTCGGACAGCTTCACCGCCGGCCGGCCGTTGGCGGAAATCACCTTGCAGACGATGGAGATGGGGTCGAGCACCCCGTCCGGGGCCAGGCCGCGGAAATCATTGGTCAGCAGCGTGCCCCAGCCGAAGCCGAGGCGCATCCGGCCGCGGAAGCGGGTGTTGATGCGCGCCACCTCGTCTGCATCGAGCCCGTCCGAGAAGATGGCGAGCTTCTGCGTCGGGTCCTGGCCGCGCGCCTGCCACCAGGCGATGGCTTCCTCGCCGCCCTCGATGGGATCCTTGCTGTCGATGCGGATGCCGGTCCATTGCGCCACCCAGTCTGGCGCGTCGGCGAGGAAGCCGGCGGTGCCGTAGGTGTCGGGCAGGATGATGCGCAGGTTGCCGTCATATTCCTGCTGCCAGTCTGCCAGCACCCGATAGGGCGCCTCCCGCAGGTCCGCATCGGTGGTGGCGAGCGCGGCATAGACCATGGGCAGCTCATGGGCGTTGGTGCCGGTGGCCTCCACCTCGCGCCGCATGGCGATGAGGCAGTTGGAGGTGCCGAGGAAGGTCGGCCCGAGGCCCTCGCTCAGCGCCTGCACGCACCAGTCCTGCCACAGGAAGCCGTGGCGCCGCCGGGTGCCGAAGTCCGCGAGGTTGACCGGCCCGAGGCTCTTGATGAACTCGATCTTCTCCCACACCCGCGTCATGGCGCGGGCATAGAGGATCTGCAGCTCGAACTTGCCGAGCCCCTTCAGCACGGCGCGCGAGCGCAGTTCGTTGATGATGGCGAGGGCGGGGATTTCCCACATGGTGGTCTCGACCCACGGCCCCTCGAAGACGAGCTCATACTGCCCGTCCCGCTTCTCCAGATGGTAGGCGGGAAAGCGGAAGCGCTCGAGCCAGGCCACGTAGTCCGGCGAGAACATCTGGCGCTTGCCGTAGAACATGTTGCCGCGCAGCCAGGTGGATTCCCCGCGCGAGAGCGACAGCGAGCGCACATGGTCCAGTTGCTCGCGCAGCGCGCCCTCGTCGATGATGTCGGCGATGCGCACGCGGCTGGTGCGGTTGTGGATGCCGAACGACACCTGCACGGCCGGGTGACGACGGAAGATCATCTGCCCCATGAGCAGCTTGTAGAAATCCGTATCCAGCACCGAGCGGACGATCGGGTCGATCTTCCAAGTGTGGTTGTAGACGCGGGTGGCGATGTCGGTCATGGCGGCCCTCGGGTACGCCTCAGCCTCCTATACCATTCCCGGCCGCAAAGGGAGGTCGACGCCCAAGGCCCAGCCGTGCCGGGAACCGGCGCGCGAACCGGCGGGTTGATGTCAGCCAGCCGAACGGGAGAGGCGCGCATGACGCGGATCGATGACCGCGTCCGGGAACGGGCGCATCGCATCTGGGAGGAGGAAGGCCGGCCCGCGGGGCGGGCCGATCTGCACTGGGCCATGGCCCGCCAGAGCGTGGCACTGGAGGAGAGCGACCGGCTCGCCCACGCCCCCTGCCCCAAGGCCGACGGAACGGAAACGCCCCGCATCCAGGAACGTCTGCGTGAGAAGGACCAGGCGCCCAACGCCCGGTAACCGGCTAACAGCCTGACGTTGCACAATTTCCCTCGCCTGCACGCAACCGAGGGGATACCCTTTCTGCTGCACTGCGACAGTGCGCCGCACGCGCGCAGGTTGATTGCAAGCAATTATGTTGGCGCGCGGTGGGGGAGCGTAACGGTCGACCGGCAACGGACGTCCGGCGGAGGCCGCATGTCATTTCGCTGGAAGACCCAATGCCGCAGGCCACCACCATGTCCCCACCCAGCCCGAGTGCCGAGCGCTGGGCCCAGCGCCTGCGCGCCTTCCAGGCGCTGATCGCCAACAGTACCGGCGATCTGGAGCAGCAATTCGCCGATTTCCTGCGCATGGCGGCCGCCCAGTTCGAGCTGGAGAACGGCGTCATCCTGCGCGTCGAGGACGGGATCTTCACCGTGCTCGCCGCCTGCGGCTTCGCCACCGATGATCGCATCCGGGTGGGCAACAGCTTTCCCATCACCGCCAGCTTCGCCCGGACGGTGGCCGTCAGCGGGAAGAACCTCGCCTCCCACCACGTGAGCCGCGACCCGGTCCTGCGCGACCATCCCTTCTACGGCCTGAACCGTCCCGAAGTGTATCTCGGCTCGCCCGTCCTGTTCGGCAGACGCCTGTTCGGCGTGATCGCCATGATGGGACCGGACCCGCGCGCGCAGCCATTCTCGCCGGCGGAAATCGCCCTCCTGGACCTGATGGGCCAGACGCTGGGCGGCATCATGGAGCGCGATCGCCTGGAGCGCGAGCGGCGCATCGCCGACCGCGCCCGGCGCGAGGCCAATGCCATGCTGCGCACCGCGTTCGATTTCGCTCCCATCGGCATGGCGCTGGTGGGCACCCAGGGCCAGTGGCTGCGGGTCAACCGGGCGCTGTGCCATCTGGTGGGCTATACGGAGGAGGAATTGCTGGCGCGCGACTTCCAGAGCGTGACCCATCCGGACGACCTGCATAACGACCTGGAGCAGCTCGGCGCGGTGCTGTCCGGCGCGATCGCGCAATACAGCATGGAGAAGCGCTATATCCACAAGGATGGGCACAGCATCTGGGCGCAGCTCAGCGTGGCGCTGGTGCGCGAAGCCGACGGCACGCCGCGCTGTTTCGTGTCGCAGATCCTGGGCATCGACGCGCAGAAGACGCTGATCGCGGCGCTCGAACGGCAGGGGGAGGAACTGCGGACGGCCAATGACAAGCTGAAGCAGCTCGCCTCCGTGGATCCGCTGACGCACATCCTCAATCGCCGCGCCCTGCGCCAGCAACTGGACGCGCTGAAGCAGGAAGCCGAGACCACCGGCCAGCCGCTGGCCTTCCTGATGGCCGACGTGGATCATTTCAAGGCCTATAACGACGCCCATGGCCACATGGAAGGCGACAAGGCCCTGCGCATCATCGCCCGCAAAATCACCGAGGCGACGCGCGCCAGCGACGTGGTGGGCCGCTTCGGCGGCGAGGAATTCCTCGTCGTCCTGCCCGGCACCGACGCCGAGGGCGCGGTGATCATCGCCGAGCGCATCCGTGCCTCCATCGCCACGTGCCAGGAGATGCGCGCGCCACTGACGGTGAGCATCGGCGTGCACATTCTCGCGGCGCCATTCGGCCATCGCGCCATCAACCAGGCGATCGCGCAGGCCGACGCGGCGCTCTACGGCGCCAAGCACGCCGGCCGCGACCGGGTGGAGGTCGGCTGACGCCTCGGGCAACCTCCCGCGGCCCGGGCCTCGCGCCGCCCCGCCAGCGCGCCCCCTCATACGCAAGATGACCCGCCGCGCATCACGACACCGGGAACGCGTCTGGTTTGCGCCTGATAAAAACCGACTAGACGGTTTGCTTTTTGAAAAATCCGATGCTACGGTCACGGCGAAATCGGTGACGCGGACGAAGCGCGGGGCAGGCCAACGGGCTCTCCCGCACACCGCGTGACCACGGAACGGGCAATGACGGCGCATCTCGCGCCGGCATGACTGAGGTACAGGTTGCCGCCCCCGCCCTTGCCTCAGCCTGAACCGCCCCGTCGCCGGCCTCGGCGGCGGGGCGGGCTCGGGGCGGCGTGCCCGACGCCAGGACCCGAGAGCCGCACGCCGCGGCGTCATTTCTGTTCGATGCGCAGATGGAGACCACGATGCACCACATGCCGCGTTTCATGCGGGGATGGTCCGCCCGCCTGAAGCCTTCCGCCCGCCTGAAGACCATGGGGCTGCGGGCCGGCGTGAGCGCTTCCCTCACCGTGGGCGCGATGGCCTTCGCCCAGTTGCATCCGGTGGAGGTGGAACCCGTGCGGCCCCTGCTCGCCGCCGCGCCCATCCCGGGCATCACCACGGAATCCGATCTGTTCAAGATCGAGCTGCCGGCCCCCTCGGAACGCCGGGCGGCGGATGCCGACGCCCCGGCCCCACGCCCCAAGGCCCGGCCGAGATCCGCCGCCACGAGCCTCGCCGGCGCGAGTCCGGCGAAGTCCGCCGACGCCGCCCCGCTGCCCGCCGGCGTGGAGCGCTTCGACCGTTGCCTCAAGTCCTGCGATACCCGCGACCCGGTCATCCTGGCCGCCTGGTCTCCCGCTCCGGCACCACCCGCCCGATCCCCAGTGGTGACGCCGCCTTTGCCCGGCCCGCCGCCGTCCGCGACCCGCGCGCCGCTGCACGGCGTCTCGCTCGACGGCGCCATGTCCATGGTGGCCGGCGGGGGACAGCACGTGATCGATGGCGGACGGCAGGTGATCGACGGCGCATGGACCACCGCCGGGACCACGTTCGATGCCGTGAAATCGACCATGCTGGAGGCCCTCGGCCCGAGCCGCTAGGCGCGCGCCGGCGGCGTCCGGATCTCGCACAACGGCGTTGCAAAGCGGAGCTTTAGGTTTAACTCTTGCCGCCGGGGGATTGATCCATGAGCCGCCGTCCAGCATGAGCCTGGCTCCGCCACGCGCCGACCCGCAGGAGCCGTTGCGCTTCCGGAGCGCCGATTTCGCCACGCCTGAGCTTGCCGCCGAACGATTCCGCGCGCTGACGGCGGAGCTCTGCGACGTGATCATCTATGGCGACGTGACCGATTTTCACGTCGCCTCGGCGACGCTGCATCTCAGCGGCGCGCTCCTTCTGGAATCGCGCACCAGCGCGCTGCGCTATGATCGTACCGCGCAACACGTGGCGCGCGGCATCGACCATTTCCAGGTGGTGATGTATCTCGCCGGCGGCGCCGAATTCGTCGTGCGCGACCGGACCTTCCTCCAACGGGCCGGCGACATCTGCATCATCGACATGAGCCGCCCCAGCCTGACCCGCGAGATGCAGGCCCAGGACGGCGCGACCCATGTGGTCAGCTTCGTGCTGCCGCGCCTGCTGCTGACCCCGCTGACGACCACCGAGACCGGCCCCACGGTGCGCATCCTGCCCCGCGAGACGCCCTACGGCCGGATGCTCGGGGACTATATGCTGGCGGTGCGGCGGTGCGCCGCCGAGCTGACCCACGGCGAGAGCCAGGCCGTCGTCCAGTCGCTGGCGCTCCTGGTCGCCAGCGCCATCGACGGCATCCCCGACACCGAGCATGCCGAGGACAGCCTGTCGCAGGACGCCCTGCGCGCCCGCATCAAGCTGCACATCGACGCCAATCTCGGCGTGGGTTCGCTCGGGATCGAGTCGCTGTGCCGCGAGTTCGGCCTGTCGCGGACCGGGCTCTACCGGCTGCTCGCCCCGCAGAGCCCGGCCGGCTACATCCAGCAGCGCCGGTTGCACCGGGCCTTCGCCATGCTGATCTCACCGGCCTTTCGGGCGTGGCGGATCATCGACATCGCGCTGGAATGCCAATTCAGCTCGGACGCCACCTTTATCCGTGCCTTCCGCCGGCAGTTCGGCCTCTCGCCCGGCGAGGCGCGCCGGCTCTCTGAGCAAAGGGTGCCCGGTGCCCCGCCCGGCAGTGGAAAAGCCCTGCCGGAGCCGGACGCGGAAGCGTCCCGCTGGATCGCGCAACTGACCGGAACCATGCTCGCCGCCGGCCCCACATAGCGTCTCGTCGCCGCGCCTGAGACGATCGGCATGCCGGCCTGCGACGGCGGGCAAAGTCCCGCCTCGCCCGGCTTGGTACACGCCTTGTGGGGGTGCACCGCACCCTGTGGGGATTTGCGCCGTTTTCCGCCGATCGGACACGACTGGGCCAGCGGGGTTCCGCGCGGCTCCGTCAGCTCGCGGCCGTGGGAGGCGGCGCGACGTGGGGGTCGCGTGCACATGCAAGCCGGAGCTTCACCGCTGTCGAATGGCCCGGGCCGGGTGCTGCGGCCCCGTCCTGCCCTCCTGCTGCTGCTCGCCGGGTTGCTGTCCTCCACCTCGGCCCTGGCCCAGACGACCGGCGGCGCGGGCGGAGCCAATCCTTACGGCGGAGCGGGCGGCGCGGGCGGCACCGGCTACACCGGCATGTCCGGCGGGGTCGGGGCGACCGACTTCGCCGAAAGCGGAGCCGGCGGCGGCGGCGGCGGCGCGGGCGGTGGAACCGGCGGCAAGGGCGGCGGCAACGCCGGGGGAGCGGGAGGCGCGGCCGGCGCCGACGGCAGCGACGGAACCGGCAGGACTGGCGGCGGCGGCGGTGGGGGCGGCCTGAACGGAAACGTCTCGACCTCCCTCTCCAACAGTGGCGTGCTGAATGGCGGCGCCGGCGGCAACGGCGGCAACCAGGACATCACCGCCACCGGGGTGAACAGCGGCAGCGGCGGCGGCGGCGGTGCCGGCGGCTATGGAGCCGTGGCAACGGCAAGCTCCGGCAGCAATTTCGGCAGCATCCAGGGCGGCCTCGGCGGCAACGGGGGCATCGGCAACACGGGTGGCACGGGCGGTGGCGGGGGCGGCGGCGTCTATTTCCTGGGCACCGGCGTAGTTTTTATAAATACGGCCGGCAGCGCGGTGACGGGCGGCGACGGCGGAACCGGCGGCGGCGGCGGTTATGCCGTCGGCATGGGCGTGGGGGGGACCGGCGCGGGCGGGATCGGGGGAATCGGTGGAAGCGGCGGGGTCGGGGTGCTCCTGGGAGGCACCGCCCAATCCATATCCAACGCGAGCAGTGCTTCCATCCGCGGCGGCGCAGGCGGCGCGGGCGGCGACGCACTCTTGACCGGCTTAGGGGGAAGCGGCGGGACGGGGGGAAGCGGCGTCCTGATTTCCGCCGTGGGAGCAGCGGGCGGCTCCCTGGGCAATGCCGGAACCATCCAGGGCGGCAATGGCGGTGTCGGGGGCGCCGGAGCCATCAGTCCACAGGTTGGTACCGGCGGTAACGGCGGTGCCGGCGGCATCGGCGTCGATGCCTCCCTGGCGGGCCTTTACACCCTCATCAATTCGGGCCGCATCTCCGGGGGCAACGGGGGCGCCGGCGGGGCGGGCGTGCTCCAGCCGGACGGCACGCCGGGCGCCGGCGGTGTCGGTGTCAGCGGCAACAATCTCGATCTGACGAACAGCGGCACCATCACCGGCGGCCTGTCGGGCGACGGCCTGACCCGCGCGAACGCGGTCCAGCTGACCGGCAGCAGCATCCTGCGCCTCCAGGCCGGCTATGCCTTCGTCGGCAATGTGGTCGGCGCGGGCACGGGTACCCTGGTTCTGACAGGAACCACCGCCGCCAGCTTCAACACCTCCGGCATCGGCACGCAATATACCGGCTTCGCCAGCTTCCAGAAGCTCGGCACGGGCACATGGACGCTGACCGGCACGACGGCCGCGGTGACGCCGTGGACCATCAGCCAGGGCACCCTGCTGGTCTCCGCGGCCGCCAGCCTGGGCGCGGGCACCGGCAGCCTGGCCTTCGATGGCGGAACCTTGCGATACGGCGCAGCCTTCGACCTGGCGAGCACGCGCACCGTCACGCTCGGCACCGGCGGCGGCACCCTCGACACCCAGTCCTTCACCGCGACCATCGGCGCGGTGATCGACGGCGCCGGCGCCCTGACGAAGACCGGCACGGGCACGCTCATCCTGACCGGCGGCAACACCTATTCCGGCGGCACGACCCTCTCGCAGGGCACCCTACAAATCGGCAATGGCGGAACGAGTGGAACCCTCACCGGCGCCGTGGCCAACGCCGGAGCCCTGGTGTTCAACCGCAGCGACACGGCCACCTTCACGGGTGCCGTCACCGGATCTGGCTCCGTTTCGCAGATCGGCACAGGAACGCTGATCCTGACCGGCGCCAACAGCCATTCCGGCGGCACGACGATCTCCGGCGGTACTTTGCAGATCGGCAATGGCGGCACGACCGGGGCCCTCGCCGGCGACATCGTGAACAATGCCGCGCTCAGCTTCAATCGTTCCGACACCTACAGCTTCGGCGGCACCATTTCGGGCACCGGGACGCTCAGCCAGATCGGCACCGGCACCACGGTCCTGACCGGGAGCAACACCTATTCCGGCGGGACGTCCCTCGCCGCCGGCACCCTGTCCGTCTCTTCCGACGCCAATCTGGGCGCGGCCGTGGGCGCCCTCGTCTTTTCCGGCGGAACCTTGCAGGCCACCGCGAACCTCTCCACCGCGCGCACAATCACGGTGGGCGCCGCGGGCGGCGGCTTCAGCATCGACGCCAGCCACACCCTGACCGCGACCGGCCCCCTGTCCGGCACCGGCGCCCTCGCCAAGGCGGGCAGCGGCACGCTCATCCTCGCCGGCACTGGCAGCGGCTTCACCGGCGCCCTCGACGTGACCGCAGGCACGGCCCTGGTGAACGGCGCCATCGGCGGCGCGGCCAGCGTGAGTTCCGGCGCCACCCTGGGCGGCCAGGGCACCATCGCCGGCGCGGTCAATGTGGCCGCCGGCGGCATCCTCTCCGGCAGCAGCGGCGGTACGCTGACCATGGGCGCGCTGGTCCTCGATGCCGCTTCCAACGTGAACGTGGCCCTGGGAACGCCTTCGTCCACGGCCCTGTTCAACGTGCTCGGCGACCTGACCCTCGCCGGCACCCTGAACGTCTCCGACGCCGGTGGCTTCGGGGCGGGCAGCTATCGCCTGTTCGACTATGGCGGAACCCTCACCAATCTGGGTCTCGCCATCGGCTCGGCACCCGTGGGCGTCCCGCTGGCCGACCTCCAGGTGCAGACCTCCGTAGCCCATCAGGTGAACCTGCTCTCCTCGGTCGGCGTGACCCTGCAATTCTGGAACGGCGGCACCACCAGCCCGGACGGCACCATCTATGGCGGCACCGGCACCTGGAGCACGACCGGCCAGAACTGGACCGACGCCACCGGCGCTCTGCCCGGCCCCATGCAGCCCCAGCCCGGATTTGCCATTTTCCAGGGCGGCGCGGGCACCATCACCGTGGACAATACGCCCGGGCAGGTGACGGTCACCGGCATGCAGTTCCAGACCTCGGGCTATGTGGTGACGGGAGGCGCGCTCGCGCTCGCCGATCCCTCCGGCACCGCCATCGTCAGGGTCGGTGACGGCAGCCTCGCCGGCGCCTCAACCGTGGCGGAGATCGATGCCCCGCTCATCGGCACCAACGGCCTCAACAAGACCGACTACGGCACGCTGCGACTGGGCGGCGTCAACGGCTATACCGGGCTGACCACCATCTCTCAGGGCACGCTGGCGCTGGTCGGCGCCGGCGACATCTCCGCATCGAGCGGCCTCCTCGCCAACGGCACCTTCGACATCTCCGGCATCTCCGGTGCCGGCGCGACCGTCCAGACCCTCTCCGGCACCGGCGCCGTGGCCCTCGGCGACAAGGTGCTCACCCTGGCCGGCGCCGCCGGCACCTTCTTCGGCAACCTGACCGGCACCGGCGGGCTGACCATCGCCGCCGGCAACGAAACCCTGGCCGGCAACAACAGCTATTCCGGGACCACCACCATCGCGGCGGGCGCGACGCTGGTGGCCGGCTCCAGCGGGGCACTGTCCGCCGGCTCCGGCTTTGCGGTCGACGGCACGCTGCAACTCAGCGGGTCGTATTCCAATACGGTGCGCTCGCTCTCCGGCGCCGGCACCGTCACCGTTGCGTCGGGCAGCGCCGTCCTCACCATCGCCCCCGCCTCCGGCGAGACCGCCACCTTTGCCGGCACCCTCACCAACGCCGCCGGCCAGAGCCTGGCGCTGGCGGTGAACGGCGCGGGCACGCAGATCCTCACCGGCACCAACAGCTACACCGGCGGCACCACTATCGCGTCGGGCACCCTTCAGCTGGGCAATGGCGGCACCTCCGGCACCATCCAGGGCGACGTGCTGGACAACGGCATCCTGGCGTTCAACCGCTCCGACACCGTCCAGTTCGCCAGCGCCATCTCAGGCACCGGCGCGGTTCGCCAGATGGGCACGGGCACCACGGTGCTCACCGGCACAAGCAGCTACAGCGGCGGCACCGTCATCTCCTCCGGCACGCTGCAGGTCGGCAATGGCGGCGCGTCCGGCGCGATCCAGGGCAACGTGACCGACAACGGCGTGCTGGCCTTCAACCTGTCCAGCAATCTGACCCTGGCCGGCGCCATCTCCGGCACCGGCGCGGTGGTGCAGATGGGCAGCGGCAGCACCACGCTGAGCGGCGCCAACAGCTATGGCGGCGGCACCACGGTGTCGGCCGGCACGCTGGTCCTCGGCAGTTCCAGGGCGGCCGGGACCGGCCTGATCTCGCTCGCTTCCGGGACGACGCTGGGCTTCGTCGACGGCATCAACGTCGCCAACCCGCTGGCGATCTCGGGCACCGTGACCCTCGCGCTCGCCTCGGGCAACGCCACGGAGAGCGGCACCATCACCGGCGCCGGCGCCCTCGCCTTCTCCGGCGCCGGCGTCATCGCCCTCACCGGCAATGCCTCGGCCTTCGCCGGCACCACCAGCATCACCTCCGGCAAGCTCGTGGTAGGCGACGACAGCCAGCCCAACGTGGTGCTGGGGGGCACCGTCACCGTGGGCAGCGGCGGCACGCTGGGCGGCTTCGGCACCGTGGGCTCGCTCACGGTCGGGGCCGGCGGCACCGTGACGCCGGGCAATTCCATCGGCACGCTGCATGTGGCCGGCGATGCGACATTCGCGGCAGGATCGACCTATCAGGTGGAGATCACGCCGGCCGGCCGGTCCGACCTTCTCAGCGTCTCCGGCACCGCCACCCTCGGCGGCGCCGCGGTGGGCGTGGAGAAGGCGGCGGGCAGCTATCTGCCGGGCACGCGCTATACCATCCTCACCGCTGCCGGCGGTGTCTCCGGCACGTTCGCGCAGCCGACCCAGAACCTGCCCTTTGTGGACCTGCTGCTGGCCTATGACGCCACCGACGTCTATCTGGACGTCGCCCGCAACCAGACAAGCTTTCTCTCGGCCGGCACTACCCCCAACCAGATCGCCACCGCTGCGGCGGTGGAGGCGCTCGGCGCATCCAACGCGCTCTACGGCGTGGTCGCGGGGCAAACCAGCGTGGCCGGGGCGCGGCTGGCCTTCAATGCGCTCTCCGGCGAACTCTACGCCAGCACGGCCACCGTGCTGATGAACGACAGCCGCCTCCTGCGCAACGCGGTTCTCGATCGCCTGCAGGACGAGGGGGCGGCGGCTCCCGGCGCCCAGATCGCGGGCGTGGCCGGTACCGGCAATGCCTTCTGGGCCCAAGCCTTCGGCTCCTGGGGCGACACCTCCGGCAACGGCAACGCCTCGGCCCTCCAACGCAATACGGACGGCCTGTTCGTCGGCTATGACGGCACCCTGGGCGATGCATGGCGGGTCGGTTTCGCCGGCGGCTACAGTTCCAGCACGTTTTCAGTGGATGCCCTATCGTCATCGGGCTCCAGCGACAATTACCACTTGGCGGTCTACGGCGCCGGGACCTTCGGCGCGCTGAAACTGAAGGCGGGCGGCGCCTTCACCTGGAGCGACATCTCCAGCCAGCGCACCATCGCCTTTCCCGGCCTGCTCCAGGCGGCGCAGGCGGATTATTCGGCCCAGACCGGCCAGGTGTTCGGCGAGATCGGCTACCGGCTCGCCGCCGGCCCCGGCACGTTCGAACCCTACGCAGGGCTCGCCTATGTGAACGTCTCCGGCGACAGTTTCCAGGAGACCGGCGGCAGCGCGGCGCTGCGGGGCCTCGGCCAGGATCAGTCGGTCACCTATGCCACCCTCGGCCTGCATACGTCCGGTGCCGTCCCGCTATTCGGCATGGCGGCGATGCTCAAGGGCACGCTCGGCTGGGAGCACGCCTTCGGCGACGTCGATCCCCAGGCCCTTCTGGCGTTCGCCGGCGGAGCGCCGTTCGCCATCTCAGGCGTCCCCATCGCCCGGGATGCGGCACTGGTGGAAGCGGGCTTCGACGTGGCGCTGACCGCCAATGCCACCCTCGGCCTGTATTATAACGGCACGCTGGCCGGCAGCGCCCAGGACAACATGGTCAAAGGCAGCTTCAGCCTGCGTTTCTGAGGGGCGCCGCAGGGGACATTCCCGCAGACACCGTTGCGCAGCCGTGCTTTCCGAAGGGTCGGGCGGACGGCGACGCCTGCGGGTTCGGGCTGGGGCAATGTGCCCGAGCTAGACGTCGGCACCAAAAGCGGTAAGTTCTCGCCCGCCCGCGGATCCCCCCTTTTCGCGGGCGAAGGACCAGCCGTGCCAGCCGCTCCCCGTTTCCCGGGGGTTGCGGTTGTTTGCCATCTGAAGGACGCCGAGATCGTGCAGGACAGCCATTCTCATTCGCCGCAACTCTCGCTGGCCAAGGACAAGATCCGGGTGCTGCTGCTCGAAGGCGTGAACGACAGCGCTGTGCAGATGATGACGGATGCCGGCTACACCAACGTCACGCGCCTGCCCAAGGCCCTCGACGGCGACGCCCTGAAGGACGCCATCAAGGGCGTGCACATCCTCGGCATCCGCTCGCGCACGCACATCACCGCCGATGTCCTGGAAGCCGCCGACCGGCTGATCGCCATCGGCTGCTTCAGCGTGGGCACCAACCAGGTGGATATCGATGCGGTGCGTGGATATGGCATCCCCGTCTTCAACGCCCCCTTCTCCAACACCCGCAGCGTCGCCGAACTGGTGATCGGCGAGATCGTCATGCTGCTGCGCCGCATTCCCGCGCGCTCCCATGCGGCGCATGAGGGGCGCTGGGACAAGTCCGCCAACGACAGCCACGAGGTGCGCGGCAAGACGCTGGGCATCGTCGGCTACGGCAACATCGGCTCGCAGCTCTCCAACCTGGCCGAGGCCATGGGCATGCGGGTGATCTTCTACGATCACACCGACAAGCTGCGGCACGGCAACACGGAATCCACCTCCAACCTGCACGACCTGCTGGCGCAGAGCGACGTGGTGAGCCTGCACGTGCCGGAAACTCCGGCGACCCACGGCATGATCGGCCGCGATGAGTTCGCTGCCATGAAGCAGGGCGCCTATTTCATCAACAACAGCCGCGGCACCGTGGTCGACCTGGACGCGCTCGCCGAGGCCCTGCGCGCCGGCAAGCTCCGCGGCGCCGCCGTGGACGTGTTCCCGGTGGAGCCCGGCTCCAACAGCGAGCGCTTCGTCTCCCCGCTCCAGGGCCTGGACAACGTCATCCTGACCCCGCACATCGGCGGCTCCACCGAGGAGGCGCAGGAGCGCATCGGCGCCGAGGTGGCACGCAAACTGGTGGATTATAGCGACACCGGCTCGACCATGGGCGCGGTCAACTTCCCGCAGGTACAGTTGCCGGCGCGCCCCTTGGGGACGCGGTTCATCCAGGTCCAGCGCAACGTGCCGGGCATGCTCGGGCGGCTGAACGAGGTGCTGGCCCGCCATTCGGTCAACATCGCCGCGCAATATTACGAGACCTATGCCGACATGGGCTATGTGGTGCTCGATGCCGATGCCTCGGCGGCGGATACCCAGGCGGTGCTGGCCGACATCCGCGCGCTGGAAGGCACCATCCGCGCCCGCCTGCTCTACGAATACAAGATCTGAGCCGGCCTCATCGATGCAGCGGCCCCGTCTCCACCCGGAGACGGGGCCGCTTTCGCATCATGCGATCACTTGTGCGCGTGGAACACCCCACGGCAGGTCGCCCGCCCATCGATCAACCCGTAACCGAAGGTGTCGAAGACATCGACCCTGCCGAAGCCGAGGTCTTTCAGGGCTTTGACCATGAACGCCTCATTCGGGGCGAACTTCGCGGTGACCCTTTCGCCTCCGATGCCGCCAAAATACGACATGGCGGGGACATTCAGGAAATTCAGGTCGAGCAGCGTCTCGACGATCAGCGTCTCCTTGGTGACCGCCGCGAGATTGGGAAGCACTCTGATCGGATCGGGGAGGTGGTAGAACACGCCTAGAAACAGGACGACATCGAACGTCCCGACGGTGTCGACGCTGATCTCCTCGACGGAGATCTCCTTCTCTTCGACCTTTGACCCGAGAGCCCGCTTGGCGAGATCGAAGCCCGGCTTGCCGTTCGGCCCGGGACCATTCCAGCAGAAGTAATCCGTCGCCAAGACCCGCGATGCGCCGCGCCGTTCGGCTTCGAAGGAGAACGCGCCGTTCCACGCGCCGATATCCATCACACTCTTGCCCGCGAAGCTTGCCGGGAGGCCGCACTGGGCGGCCTTCTCAACCGACTGGTCAAGGCCCGGGGTGACGATGCCATGTCCAAGATCGATCCGGTGAAACCACTCGACCTTTGCCATTTCAGCTTTGATGCTCTCGGCGTCCATGAAGCCCCCAGTTTGATGTAAACGCGCGACAATCGGGATCCGCTTTTCAGGGGCCCGGCGCCATATCAGCCATGCACCTGAAGCCTTGCCTTTGGCTGGTGTAGGACAATGGCCATGCCCATACCAGCCTCCCGCTCCGGTGAAAAACGAACGCGTCTGCGGCGCTCCTCAAGCTAAGCGCCTTCGGCCGTGCGGCAGGTGCCTTTGCCGCGATTTCAGCCCCCCGGCCCGCCGCGATGTTCGCTCCGACCGAGGGTCGCTCAGCCCGCAACGGACGGGCCTGCTCCACCAGCTTCCGCCCCCGTTGCGGGCCGGGGCCGCAATTGGCCCGGACGGACCGCGGTCGCCGCTTTCCCGAGCCATCCCGCCACCTCCGGAGCTGACGATCCGGCCCCGCACCATCCCGCATCGCAGCAAGATTATTTCCACGAAGGCATCAATGTGATGCCGTTTCTTGCCATAGAAGCGCGGCACCCCTAGGCGTATGCAATATACGAAAGTCCAATAACGTAACCCTCAAGGGTGGAGGAAACGCCATGGCCCGCATGCGTGCCGTCGATGCTGCCGTTCGCGTCCTGGAGAAGGAGGGCATCACCTGCGCCTTCGGTGTTCCCGGCGCGGCAATCAATCCATTCTATTCCGCCATGAAGGCGCGCGGCTCGATCCGCCACGTGCTGGCCCGCCACGTGGAGGGCGCCTCGCACATGGCCGAGGGCTATACCCGCGCCGTGGCCGGCAACATCGGCGTGTGCATCGGTACCTCGGGGCCCGCCGGCACCGAC
This sequence comes from Azorhizobium doebereinerae UFLA1-100, assembly GCF_000473085.1. Classification (GTDB taxonomy): domain Bacteria; phylum Pseudomonadota; class Alphaproteobacteria; order Rhizobiales; family Xanthobacteraceae; genus Azorhizobium; species Azorhizobium doebereinerae. Next base: position 88,197 of record NZ_AXBA01000014.1, on the reverse strand, counting down.
ATGATCACCGGCCTCTATTCCGCCCAGGCGGATTCGATCCCGATCCTGTGCATCACCGGCCAGGCGCCCCGCGCCCGTCTTTACAAGGAAGACTTCCAGGCGGTGGACATCGAATCCATCTCCAAGCCGGTCACCAAATGGTCGGTCACCGTGCGCGAGCCCGCGCTGGTGCCCATGGTGTTCCAGCAGGCGTTCCACGTCATGCGCTCGGGCCGCCCCGGCCCGGTGCTGATCGACCTGCCCATCGACGTGCAGATGGCCGAGATCGAGTTCGACGAGGACACCTACGCTGCGCTGCCGGTCTACAAGCCCAAGGCCACCCGCGCGCAGGCGGAAAAGGCCATCGCCATGCTGGCGGCGACTGAGCGTCCGCTCATCGTCTCCGGCGGCGGCATCATCAATGCGAACGCCTCCGACCTGCTGGTGGAATTCGCCGAACTGACCGGCGTGCCGGTCATCCCCACCCTGATGGGCTGGGGCAGCATCCCCGACGACCACCCGCTGATGGCCGGCATGTGCGGGTTGCAGACCTCGCACCGCTACGGCAACGCGACCATGCTGGCGTCCGACTTCGTGTTCGGCATCGGCAACCGCTGGGCCAACCGCCACACCGGCTCGGTGGAGGTCTACACCAAGGGCCGCACCTTCGTGCATGTGGACATCGAGCCGACCCAGATCGGCCGCGTCTTCGGGCCCGATTTCGGCATCGTCTCCGATGCGGGCGCAGCGCTTGAGCTGTTCATCGCGGTCGCCCGCGAGTGGAAGGCCGCCGGCAAGCTGCCGGACTGGTCGAAGTGGGCCCAGGAGTGCCTCGGCCGCAAGCAGACCATGCAGCGCAAGTCGCATTTCGACAACGTGCCGCTGAAGCCGCAGCGGGTCTATGAGGAGATGAACGAGGCCCTCGGCCGTGACGTCACCTACGTCACCACCATCGGCCTGTCGCAGATCGCCGGCGCGCAGTTTCTCAAGGTCTACAATCCGCGCAACTGGATCAATTGCGGCCAGGCCGGCCCGCTCGGCTGGACGCTGCCGGCGGCGCTCGGTGTGCGCGCCGCCCGGCCCGATGCGAAGATCGTCGCCCTTTCCGGCGATTACGACTTCCAGTTCCTCATCGAGGAACTGGCGGTGGGCGCCCAGCACAAGCTGCCGTACCTGCACGTGGTGGTGAACAACTCCTATCTCGGGCTGATCCGCCAGGCGCAGCGCGGCTTCGAGATGGATTTCGAGGTCTCGCTCTCCTTCGACAACATCAATTCGGACGAGATCGGCGCCTATGGCGTGGACCATGTGGCGGTGGCCGAGGGCCTCGGCTGCAAGGCCATCCGCGTGCGCACCCCGAACGAGTTCAAGGACGCCTTCGCCTCGGCCGAGAAACTGATGGCCGAGCATCAGGTGCCGGTGGTAATCGAATTCATCCTGGAGCGTGTGACCAACATCGCCATGGGGGTGGAGATCGACAAGGTGAACGAGTTCGAGGAGATCCTCGACCTGCCGCTGGCGTCCGTCCGCGCCGTGGAGCCGGCCGAATAGGCGGACCAGGACGCCCTCTTCCCGTCATATCGCTGCCGCTGGCCGGAAGGCCGGCGGCAGGCGCCTTCCCAGACCTTCCACCAAGACCGAAAGCGGCCGAACAGCAAGGCCGCAACAGCCAAGGCTCAGCCAGCGGAGAGGTGAATGCCCAAGTTCGCAGCCAATCTGACCATGCTCTGGAACGAGATCGACTTCCTGGACCGCTTCGCCAAGGCGGCGGAAGCCGGGTTCAAGGGCGTCGAATACCTGTTCCCCTATGCCTATCCCAAGGAAGACCTGGCCGAGCGCCTGCACAAGCACGGCCTGACGCAGGTGCTGCACAACCTGCCGGCCGGAGACTGGGCCAAGGGCGAACGCGGCATCGCCACGCTGCCGGACCGCGTGGGCGAGTTCCAGGACAGCGTGGGCCTGGGCATCGAGTATGCGAAGGCCCTGGGCACCAAGACGGTGAACATCCTCGCCGGCCTCACCCCCAAGGACGTGCCGGCGGAGAAGGTCTACGAAACCCTGGCGTCGAACCTGAAGTTCGCCGCCGCCGAGATGAAGAAGGCCGGCATCCCGCTGGTGGTCGAGGCCATCAACAGCCGCGACATCCCCGGCTTCTACCTCAACACCACCAAGCAGACGCTGGCGCTGCTGGACGACGTGGGGCCGGACGACATCTTCTTCCAGTACGACATCTACCACATGCAGATCATGGAGGGCGATCTCGTCCCCACCATCCGCGCCAACATCGCCCGCATCAAGCACATCCAGCTGGCCGACAATCCCGGCCGCGGCGAGCCTGGCACCGGCGAGATCAACTATCCCTTCATCTTCAAGGCCATCGACGAGGCCGGCTACACCGGCTGGATCGGCGCCGAATACAAGCCGAAGACTTCCACCGACGAGGGCATCGGCTGGTTCGCCCCCTACAAGGGGTGAGGTCCCAGGCCGGGTCCGGGAGGGGGGACGCCGACGGGGCCGGCCCGGAACCGCCATCCGGGATTTTCCATGAGAACCGTGCCGCCCGCCCCATCCGGCGACGGCACGCAACGACATATCGGGAGCATCGCGCAATGAACGTGGGTTTCATCGGGCTCGGCATCATGGGCACTCCCATGGCCGGCCATCTCATCGCCGCAGGCCACACGCTGTTCGTCTTTGACGTGGTCAAGGTGCCCGCCGAACTGACGGACAAGGGCGCCACCGCCGTCGCCTCCTCCGCCGAGGTGGCGAAGAATGCCGACGTCATCATCCTCATGGTGCCGGACACGCCGCACGTGGACGCGGCCCTGTTCGGCCCCGGCGGCGTGGCCGAGGGCCTCTCGGCCGGCAAGATCGTGGTGGACATGAGCTCCATCTCGCCGGTGGAGACGAAGACGTTCGCCGAGAAGATCAACGCGCTCGGCTGCGACTATCTGGACGCCCCGGTGTCCGGCGGCGACGTGGGCGCCAAGGCCGCCTCCCTCACCATCATGGTCGGCGGCCCGGAGGCCGCCTTCGAGAAGGTGAAGCCGCTGTTCGAGAAGATGGGCAAGAACATCACCCTCGTCGGCGGCAATGGCGACGGCCAGACCACCAAGGTCGCCAACCAGATCATCGTCGCGCTGACCATCGAGGCGGTGAGCGAGGCGCTGCTGTTCGCCTCCAAGGCGGGCGCCGACCCGGCCAAGGTGCGCCAGGCGCTGATGGGCGGCTTTGCCTCCTCGCGCATCCTGGAAGTGCATGGCGAGCGCATGGTGAAGCGCAATTTCGATCCGGGATTCCGCATCGAGCTGCACCAGAAGGACCTGAACCTCGCGCTGTCCTCGGCCCGGGCGCTGAAGGTGGCCCTGCCCAATACCGCCACCGCGCAGGAGCTGTTCAACGCGGTGGCCGCGCGCGGCGGCTCCAAGCTGGACCACTCAGCCATGGTCAAGGCGCTGGAGCTGCTGGCGGACCACGACATCGCCTGACATCCGGGCGACCGGCGGAACCGGGTCCACCCGGTTCCGCCGGATCCCTCCGCCGTCACGCCGTCACGCAACAGGTGTATGCTGCCGAGGCACGCCGCACGGCCCTGCCCGCGGCGCACACAAGGAAAGCGGACGCGCCAGGCGGCCGCAGGGGGAGATACGGCCATGCCGCAGAAGCGCAACCGCGCCACCAAGATCGTCGCCACCGTCGGCCCCGCATCCAATACGCCGGAAAAGCTGAAGCAGCTGTTCCTTGCCGGCGTTGATGTGTTCCGGCTCAATTTCAGCCACGGCACCCAGGCCGACCACGGCACGGTGCTCGCGCACATCCGCCGCCTTGAGGAAGAGGTGGGGCGCCCCATCGGCGTGATCGCCGACCTGCAAGGCCCCAAGCTGCGCATCGGCCGCTTCGCCGACGGCGCCATCACCTTCGGTCCCGGCAAGCGCCTGCGCTTCGACGCCGACGTGGACAGGCTGGGCGATGCCGACCGCGTGCCGATCCCCCATCCCGACATCATCGAGGCGCTCACCATCGGCTCGACCGTGCTGTGCGACGACGGCAAGGTGCGCCTGAAGGTGGTGGAGAAGGGCGCCGGCTGGCTGGATGCGGAGGTGGTCAGCGGCACGCGCCTGTCCAACAACAAGGGCTTCAACATCCCCGACGTGGTGCTGCCGCTCTCGCCCTTGACCGAGAAGGACCGCGCCGACCTCGCCTTCGCGGTGGAGAAGGGCGTGGAGTGGATCGCCCTGTCCTTCGTGCAGCGGCCGGAGGACATCCACGAGGCCCGCGCGCTCATCCAGGGCCGCGCGGCGGTGATGCTGAAGATGGAGAAGCCCGCCGCGGTGGAGCATCTCACCGAGCTGGTGGAATTGTCCGATGCCATCATGGTGGCGCGCGGCGACCTCGGCGTGGAGCTGTCCCTGCCGGAGCTGCCGGCCATCCAGAAGCGGATGATCGCCGAATCCCGCCGCCAGGGACGGCCGGTGATCGTCGCCACGCAGATGCTGGAGAGCATGATCAGCGCCCCGGTGCCGACCCGCGCGGAGGTCTCCGACGTGGCCACCGCCGTCTATGAGGGCACCGACTGCGTGATGCTCTCCGCCGAGAGCGCGGCCGGCCAGTATCCGGTGGAGGCGGTGTCCTTCATGGACGACATTATCCGCCACGTGGAGCGCGACCCCGGTTACCGCCAGGTGCTGGATGCCACCCAGGCGGAATGGGGCAAGACCATCGGCGACGCCGTCACCAAGGCCGCCTACCAGACGGCGCTGGCGGTCGATGCCGCCGCCATCGTCGCCTATACGCTATCCGGCACCACCGGCCTGCGCGCGGCGCGCGAGCGCCCGCCGGTGCCCATCCTTGGCATCACCACCCGGCTGGAAACCGCCCGCCGCCTCGCCTTGTCCTACGGCGTGCACGCGGTGCATGTGGCGGAGGACATCCACTCGTTTGGCGAGATGGTGGACCGGGCGGTGCAGGTGGCGGTGGAGCAGGGCCTCGCGGCGCCGGGCGACCGTCTCGCCATCACCGCCGGCGTGCCGTTCGCCAAGCCCGGCACCACTAATATCCTGCGGGTGACCACCATCGGCGACACCACGCCCCCCAGCAAGCACGACGTGGACGCCACAACCACGGCGTAGCACGCACGCCCCGTCACGACCCGAGATGGTAGAGGCCGGCGCTACAAGCCGGCCTCGCGCCATCTGCCGCAAGGGAATGCGACGATTTGTTAGGGATTTTGTGCCCGCGCCAGCCATGATGCGGCTGGCGCGGACCGCGATTATAAGGGAAGATGAAGATCAATCCTTCATCTCGGCGAGCGTACGTCATGGCGGTGGAAGTGGAGCGCAAGTTCCTCGTGACGTCGGACGGCTGGCGCGCGAATGCCCACGGCTCCTGCTTCTGCCAGGGCTATATCGATACCTCCGACGACACGACGGTACGCATCCGCATCGCCGGCGAGCGCGCCTTCATCACGGTGAAGGGCCCCTCGCAGGGCATGTCCCGGGCGGAGTTCGAGTATCCCATTCCGCTCGCGGACGCCAAGGTGATGCTGCGCGACCTCTGCCGCCAGCCGCTGATCGAGAAGATGCGCTACGACGTGCCCTATGGTGGCAAGCTCTGGAGCGTCGACGTGTTCGGCGCGGAGAACAGCGGCCTCGTGGTGGCCGAGGTGGAGCTGGACCACCCCGCCGAGCATGTCCCGCTGCCGCCCTGGGTGGGTGAAGAAGTGACCGAGGACCCGCGCTACCGCAATTCCGCCCTCGTCTCCGCGCCGATGCTGAACGGGGCGGCCTCCTAGAGCCGATCGACGCGGCGCCCGGCCCGGCGGAAGCCCCGCTCATCGCCGACCGCGCCCCGATGGCGGACGTTTCCGGCCTTCCCCCCCATCAGGCAACCTTTACCGCCGCCCGGGGTTCATGTCGGTGCGCAGCCGCAGCGGCTTTGAGGGCGAGACCGATCCATGAAACTGTTCCAGTGCCAGAATTGCGGCAATGCCGTGCATTTCGATAACACCACCTGCATGAGCTGCGGCATGGCGCTCGGCTATCTGCCGGAACGAGCCGAGCTCTCCGCCCTGGCGGCGGACGGCCCGGCCTGGCGACCGCTGGCCGACCCGGACAGGACCTACATCTCCTGCGACAACGCCGCTTATGACGCCTGCAACTGGCTCATCCCCGCGGACGCCGGACGTACCTTATGCGAGGCGTGCCGCCACAACCGCACGGTGCCCGATCTCAGCGTGCCGGAAAACCTCGCCAACTGGCGCAAGCTGGAAGGCGCCAAGCACCATCTGTTCTATTCCCTGCTGCGCTGGCGCCTGCCCGCCCCGGACCGCGCCGAGGACCCGGCGCACGGTTTGGCCTTCGACTTCCTGGTCGACGGCGCCGCCCCGGTGCTGACCGGGCATGACGACGGCCTCATCACCATCAATCTCGCCGAGGCGGACGATGCCGAGCGGGAGAAGCGCCGCACCTCCATGAGCGAGCCCTACCGCACCCTTCTCGGCCATTTCCGGCACGAGGTCGGGCACTATTACTGGGACGTCCTGGTGCGCGACGGCGGCCGGCTGGATGCGTTCCGCGCGCTGTTCGGCGACGAGCAGGCGGACTATGGCGCAGCGCTCCAGGCGCATTACGACAACGGCCCGCCGGCGGACTGGCAGAACGCCTTCATCTCCTCTTATGCAACTGCTCATCCCTGGGAGGACTTCGCCGAGACCTTCGCGCACTACCTGCACATGGTGGACGCGCTGGAGACCGCTGGCGCCTTCGGCCTGCGCCTGCGCCCCCGCATCCCCGGCGCCGACGAACTGCGGGCCGAGGTGGACTTCTCCCCGTATCGCGCGGATGGGGTCACGGAACTGGTGGACGCCTTCGTTCCGCTGACAGTGGCGATCAACGCCATCAACCGGAGCATGGGCCAGCCGGACCTCTATCCGTTCGTACTCAACACGCCGGCGATCGCCAAACTGAAGTTCATCCACGAACTTGTTCATCGTTAGTTAAAAGTATCCAATTCATTTGAAGTCATACAATTTGATACATTTTTAAATATTCATCTCAGCGTTCACCCGGTTACCAACCGGAAACCGCGTATCAAAATGCCCACACTGCCGCGCGACGACGCATAACGATTTTGTTACATCGCTGCGCACGGGCTCGTTACTTGCGATTTGGCCCCGGCTACATAAATTCCCGTCTCGAGGAAGCGGAGCAATGACGCTTCGCCCCGCCCGATCCAACGGGCCGGACAGGAGAGACAACCATGAGCACCCTCACCACCAAGCTGCTTGCCGCCACCCTGATCGCCGCCGGCCTCGCCGGTGCGACCTCTTCGGCCTTCGCGGACGAATACATCACCGCGAAGAACAAGGAATTCTACGCCGTGGCCGCGGGCCAGCAGGACAGCCAGGCCAAGCTGCCCGCGAATGCCGCCCCGATGAGCAATGAGAACTCCTTCAACGCTCCGGCCGGCAGCCTGGCGCCCGCCACCGGCCCGTTCTCCGACCAGGCCCCCCACTCCGGCCCGTCGCAGAACGGCTGAAGCCACACGGCCTCTTGAGGCGGCGCACGCGCACCCGCGCCGCGCCCAGATGCCCGAGCCCTGAACAGGGCGCGGGCAAGACCCGGTACCGACGCGATCCCCCCCGCGCGTCGGCGCCGGGTCTTTTTGTTGATCAGAAGAACAGCGGAGAGTGGCCCCATGCCCGTGGCCCGTCCGCCGGGCCGCCGCCCTCGCCCGCCGAAAGGCGCGTCCTGCCGCTGCGGGCTTCCGGCCGCGACACGCGGCTCAGCCGGCGGCCTCACCCTTCAGCAGGGCCTCGACGGCCAGAAGATCCCGCCAGGCGTAGCGCTTGCCCAGCGGCGTGCGCAGCAGGTAGGCCGGATGGAAGGTGGCGATGGCCTTGATGGTCCGGCTGCCGGTGTCATAGGGCACGATCCGGCCGCGGGCCTTGGTGATGCCGTCGGTGATGCCCAGCAGCGCCTGCGCCGACGGCCCGCCGAGGCACACCAGCACGTCCGGATTGGCGAGTTCCACCTGCCGGCGGATGAACGGCAGGCAGATCGCGGTCTCCTGCGGCGTCGGCGTGCGGTTGCCTGGCGGCCGCCAGGGAATGACGTTGGCGATGTAGGCCGTGGTCCGGTCAAGGCCGATGGCCGCCAGCATCAGATCCAGCAGCCGCCCGGAGCGCCCGACGAACGGCAGGCCCTGCACATCCTCGTCCCGTCCCGGCGCCTCGCCCACGAACATCACCTTGGCCTGCGGGTTGCCGTCCGCGAACACCAGCCGGGTGGCGGTGCGCTTCAGGGGGCAGCCGTCGAACGCCTCCAGCATCCCGCGTAACTCGTCCAGCGATGCCGCCGTATGGGCTGCGTCGCGCGCCGCCATCACCGCCACGTCCGGCGGCTGGGCGGACACCTGCATTCCCGCTCCGGACGGCGCGTGGCCGGCGCCGACGGACGGAGCCGGCCGGGACGGCGCAGGCCGCGTGCCGGCAGTGGGCGAATCAGTCCCCTGCCCCCGGGGTGCGTCCGCCATGACGGCGGCGGATGGCCGGCGCGCCGATGCGGCCGCCGCGCTCTCGGCGAAGCGGTCCACGGCCACCTCGTCGAGGGCCACGTCCACCCCGGCCTCCGCATAGAAGGCGAGGATGTCGGCAAAATGTTTGTGTACGAATGAGTTCATCGGCTTTCCGGACCAGCGGCGCGATCCTACACCAGACCTGCGCCACGCCGAAACCGTTGTGCGGGAATGTCCCGCCCCGGCGGGGGTGCGGCTGAAAGCGAATTGTCTTCGGCTGGCATCCGTGGAACAACTCCAACCTTCGCGGGCGTGCCGTCACGGCACCGCGGCATAAGAATCGGGAGAGGGCGAAAACCATGAGCGAGGCGGAACTGCCGGAACGGGAAGGGATGGACTACGACGTGGTGGTCGTTGGCGCCGGTCCCGCAGGCCTCGCCACCGCCATCCGCCTCCGGCAGCTCGCGCAGGAGCGCGGCGAGGACCTGTCGGTGGTCGTCGTGGAAAAGGGTTCCGAGGCCGGCGCCCACATCCTCTCCGGCGCGGTGGTGGACCCCGTCGGCCTCGACGCTTTGCTGCCCGGCTGGCGCGAGGAGAGCGACGCGCCGCTCGTCACCCCGGTCACCGAGGATCATTTCTATCTGCTCGGCCCCGCCGGCGGCGCCCGCCTGCCGAACTTCGCCATGCCGCCGCTGATGAGCAACCACGGCAATTTCATCGGCTCGCTGGGCAATGTGGTGCGCTGGCTGGCGCAGAAGGCCGAGGCGGCCGGCGTGGAGATCTACCCGGGCTTTGCCGCCTCCGAAGTGCTCTATGACGATGCCGGCGCGGTGCGCGGCATCGCCACCGGCGACATGGGCGTCGACCGCGAGGGCAACCCCAAGGGCGAATTCACCCGCGGCATGGAACTGCGCGGCCGCTACACAGTGTTCGCCGAGGGCGCGCGCGGCCATCTCACCAAGCGCCTCATCGCCCGGTTCGGCCTCGATGCCGGCCGTGAGCCGCCCAAGTTTGGCATCGGCCTCAAGGAATTGTGGAAGGTGGCGCCGGAGAAGCACCGGCCGGGGCTGGTGCAGCATGCCTTCGGCTGGCCGCTGGATGGCAAGACCGGCGGCGGCGCCTTCCTCTACCACATGGAAGACTGCCAGGTGATGGTGGGCTTCGTGCTCCACCTCAACTACCAGAACCCCTATCTCTCGCCGTTTGACGAGTTCCAGCGGTTCAAGACCCACCCCATGTTCCGCGACACGTTCGAGGGCGGCAAGCGCATCTCCTACGGCGCCCGCGCCATCACCGAGGGCGGCTACCAGAGCGTCCCCCGCCTCACCTTCCCCGGCGGTGTGCTGGTGGGCTGCGCGGCCGGCTTCGTCAACGTGCCGCGCATCAAGGGCAGCCACAACGCCATGCTCTCCGGCATGCTGGCGGCCGAGCACCTGGCGGACGCGCTCATCGCCGGCCGCTCGCATGACGAAGTGGTGAGCTATGAGGCCGCTTGGCGCACCTCCCACGTGGGCCGTGACCTGCACAAGGTGCGCAACGTGAAGCCGCTGTGGTCGCGCTTCGGCACCTTCATCGGCATCCCGCTCGGCGCGCTGGACATGTGGACCAACACGCTCGGCTTCTCCTTCTTCGGCACGCTCAAGCACGGCAAGACCGACGCGCAGAGCCTGAAGCCGGCGGCGAATTTCAAGCCCATCGCCTATCCCAGGCCGGACGGCGTGCTGACCTTCGACAAGCTGTCCTCGGTGTTCATCTCGAACACCAATCACGAGGAGGACCAGCCCATCCACCTCAAGGTGCGGGACCTGGACTTGCAGAAGCGCTCGGAGCACGACGTCTTTGCCGGCCCGTCCAACCGCTATTGCCCGGCGGGCGTTTATGAATGGGTCGAGGAGGCGAGCGGGCCGCGCTTCCAGATCAACGCGCAGAACTGCGTCCACTGCAAGACGTGCGACATCAAGGACCCGAACCAGAATATCGACTGGACGGCGCCGGAAGGCGGCGGCGGGCCGAACTATCCCAATATGTGAGAATCTCTCCGCGCGGGACCGAAGGGCGGCCGGAAGGCCGCCCTTTTGCATTCGGCAGGGACGGAGCCGCCTCAGTGGCCGGCGAAGGCCATCAGCGTGCGCACCGGCACGCCCATGGCGCGCAGCTTCTCCGCGCCGCCGAGGTCCGGCAGGTCGACGATGAAGCAGGCGGCCACCACCTGCGCGCCGATCTGGCGCAGCAGCTTCACCGCCCCTTCCGCCGTGCCGCCGGTGGCGATGAGGTCGTCCACCAGGATGACGCGCTCGCCGGGGCTCACCGCGTCCACATGCATCTCCATCTCGTCCTGGCCGTATTCCAGCGCATAGGCCATCCGCACGGTCTGGTGCGGCAGCTTGCCTTTCTTGCGGATCGGCACGAAGCCGGCCGAGAGCTGGTGCGCCACCGCCCCGCCGACGATGAAGCCGCGCGCCTCGATGCCCGCCACCTTGTCGATCTTCGCTCCCGCCCAGGGCTGCACCAGTTCGTCCACCGTGCGGCGGAACGCCCGGGCATCGCCCAGCAGCGTGGTGATGTCGCGAAACATCACGCCGGGCTTGGGATAGTCGGGAATGGTGCGGACCACGGTTGCGAGGTCGAGCATGGACGACGTCATGGTGGAGGTCTCTGGACTGAAGTCTGGGGGCTGGGGCCGCGCGGCACCGCGAATCTCACCCTGCCGCCTAACATCGTTTCGCCCGACGCACAAAGGGGAGATGCGCAATCGCCGCTCCAGCTTCGTGTGATCTGATGGCATGCTGACCCATGAGAAGCGGGGGACGAACCACTTATACCCTGCGCCCACCCGGAACGCCGCCATGCCTCTGCTGACCCGTCGTCGCTTCGCGACCCTGGCCCTGTGCACCGCCGCCGCGGCCGCGGTGCGCCCGGCGTTCGCCGCGCCGACCATGGAGCCTTATTCCGAGGCAGCCTACGAAGCGGCGACCAAGCGGGACGCGCCGGTCTATCTGCATGTCTACGCCCCCTGGTGCCTGCAATGCCATGAGCAGGACGTCGTCCTCCAGCGCTTGATGACCAAGCAGAAATACGCCGCCGCCACCTTCCTGCGTGTGTCCTACGACACCCAGGAAAAGGTCGCGGAGGCCCTGAACGTCCCGCGCGCGACCCTCATCGCCTATCGCCGCGACCGCGAAACCGGGCGGGTTTCCGGAAGCGCCGCGCAGGCGGACCTGGAGAAGGTCCTGAATTCCGCCCTCTGACCGAACCGGCAACGAGACCGCCCCGGACGCCCGGACGGGATCGGGGCGCCATCGCTCGACCGCACCGGCACCATCCGCCCGCGCCAACAAAAAGGGCCCCCGAAGGGGCCCGTTCCGTGGGGTGCCGCGGCACCCGCTTGTCCTGCCCGGCACCAAAGCCCCGGCGGAGGAAACGCCGGCATCAATGCGCGACGTTCTTCCAGACCTTCTTCTTGGTGAAGTACAGCAGCCCCGACAGCACGATCAGGAAGACGAACACCTGGAAGCCGATGCGCTTGCGCGTATCCAGGTACGGCTCGGCTGCCCACATCAGGAAGGCCGCCACGTCGCGGGAATACTGGTCGAGCGTGGCCGGCGTGCCGTCGGTATATTCCACCTGCCCGTCGCTCAGCGGCTTGGGCATGGCGATCTGGTGGCCGGGGAAATACTTGTTGTAGTTCAGGCCCGCCTGGACGGTGACGCCTTCCGGCGCCTCCACATAGCCGTTCAGCAGCGCGTGGATATAGTCCACGCCGCCTTCCTGATACTGGGTGAAGGCATCGGTGATGAAGCCGGGGAAGCCCACGTGCGAGGCGCGGGCCTTGGCGATCACCGAAAGGTCCGGCGGCAGCGCACCGCCATTGGCCACCCGCGCCGCCGGGTCGTTCGGGAACGGCGCCGGCCAGTGGTCGGACAGGCGGCCGGGGCGTTGGAACATCTCGCCCTGGTCGTTCGGCCCGTCGGTGATCTGGTATTCCGACGCCACCGCCTTGGCCTGGGCCTCGGTGAAGTGCGGCCCGCCCTCCTGGGCGAGGTTGCGGAAATACAGGTAGTTGGCCGAGTGGCACGAGGCGCAGACCTCACGGAACACCTTGAAGCCGCGCTGAAGCTGCGCGGTGTCATAGGTGCCGAAGGGCCCGGCGAAGGACCAGGATTCCCGGTGCGGGAGATCGTCGTGTCCCTCGGCCGCGAAGGCCGGCGCGCCGAACAAAAGGGCCAGCGCGGCGGCGCCGAGGAGAATGGTCTTTTTCATCGTCTGTCTCTCCGCCTGCTTGCTCAGCCCTTGGTCTGCGGGGCGGATGCCCCGGCGACGACCGTTGCGCCTCCCTTGGCCAGCACCGCGTCCGCGATGGAGGCCGGCAGGGGCTTCGGGCGCTCGATGAAGCCGAGCACAGGCAGGATGATGATGAAGTGGACGAAGTAGTACGCCGTCAGGATGCGCGAGGCGATGACGTAGCCCCCTTCGGCCGGCTGCGAGCCGAGATAGCCGAGGCCGACCGCGACGATGCCGAAGATCCAGAAGAACTGACGGTAGAGCGGCCGGTACCGGGCCGAGCGCACCTTGGAGGTGTCCAGCCAGGGCAGGAAGAGCAGCACCACGATGGCGCCGAACATGCAGATCACGCCGCCGAGCTTGTCCGGGATGGAGCGCAGGATGGCGTAGAACGGCAGGAAGTACCATTCGGGCACGATGTGCGCCGGGGTGGAGAGCGGGTTGGCCGGAATATAGTTGTCCGGGTGACCCATGTAGTTCGGGGCGTAGAAGATGAACCAGGAGAAGAACAGCAGGAACACCACCATGGCGAAGGTGTCCTTGATGGTCGCATAGGGCGTGAAGGGCACCGTGTCCTTGGCGATGCTCTTGACGTCGATGCCGTCCGGATTGTTCTGGCCCACGTGGTGCAGCGCCCAGATGTGCAGGATCACCACGCCGGCGATCATGAAAGGCAGCAGGTAGTGGAGGGCGAAGAAACGGTTGAGCGTGGGATCGCCCACCGAATAGCCGCCCCACAGCCACTGCACGATGGTCTCGCCGATATAGGGGATGGCCGAGAACAGGTTGGTGATGACGGTGGCGCCCCAGTAGGACATCTGGCCCCACGGCAGCACGTAGCCCATGAAGGCGGTGGCCATCATCAGGATGTAGATGATCACGCCGAGGATCCACAGCACTTCGCGCGGGGCCTTGTAGGAACCGTAATAGAGGCCGCGGAAGATGTGGATGTAGACGGCGATGAAGAACATCGAGGCGCCGTTGGCGTGGATGTAGCGGATCATCCAGCCGAAATCGACGTCGCGCATGATGTGCTCGACGCGGGCGAAAGACACCGGCGCATAGGCCGTGTAGTGCATGGCCAGCACCACGCCCGAGACGATCTGCACCACCAGCATGAGGGTGAGGATCGCGCCGAAGGTCCAGAAATAATTCAGGTTCTTGGGAACCGGATAGGCGATAGCGCTGGAATGCACCAAGCCAACGAGGGGCAGCCGGCTTTCGAACCAGCGCGCCACCTTGTTCTTCGGCTGGTAGGTGGAGTGTCCTTCCATGGGGCCAACCTTTTTTATGAACGTGCGACGCGCGCGCGTCAGCCGATCGTGATCTTGGTATCGGAATTGAAGGCGTAGGGCGGCACGGCGAGGTTCAGCGGCGCGGGTCCGACGCGCACGCGGCCGGACGAATCGTATTGCGATCCGTGGCAGGGGCAGAACCAGCCGTCATAATTGCCCTGGTGGCCGAGGGGCACGCAACCGAGATGGGTGCAGATGCCGACCACCACCAGCCAGTTGTCGTGGCCCTTCTTGACCCGGTCCTGGTCGAGCTGCGGGTCGGGGAGCTGGCTCAGCTGCACCGCGCGGGCCGCCTCGATGTCCTTCGGTGCCCGGTTAAAGATGAAGATCGGCTTGCCGCGCCACTGGGTGGTGATGATCTGGCCTTCCTGGATCGGCGACAGATCCACCTCGGTGGTGGAGAGCGCCAGGACGGACGCGTCCGGCTGCAGCTGCGCGACGAAGGGCCAAATCATGCCGGCGACGCCGACCGCGCCGACCGCGCCGGTCGCGATGTACAGGAAATCCCGTCGGGTCGTCTGGGTCGTCTCCGTATGTGCCACGGCGCTCTTCCTCAATATTTGTTCGTTCTCACCTTCGCAGGCGCAGTAAAAATCTGCGAGAAGCCCTGAAAGCTTTCGCAGTTGCGAACGACGCGAGATGTCGCAGGCACACCCCGCCCGACGAAAGGGAAGCTGCACCTTCAAGTGTCTCTAATTACACCGTCCCCGCACCGTGTCCAGATCACGGCCATGCGGCACGCCGTCCTGGGTTCGCCATATTTGCGCCCGAAGTCGGCCTCCAACCTAGGCTGCCCCATGATCCTCGCCCTCTACTGCCCGGATATCGCTCAGAATACCGGCACGTGCCTGCGCACCGGCGCCTGCCTCGGCGTGCCCGTCCACATCATCGAGCCGGCCGGCTTTCCGGTCAGCGCCCCCGCCTTCCGGCGCGCCGGCATGGACTATCTCGATGCCGTGGACTGGCGCCGCCACGCCTCGTTCGCGGCCTTCGAGGCCTGGCGGGCGGCGGAAGGGCGGCGGCTGGTGCTGTTCACCACCCGGGGCGCCACGCCCTTGCCGGCCTTCCGCTTCGCGCCCGGCGACGTGCTGCTGTTCGGCCGCGAGAGCGCCGGCGTGCCCGAGGAGGTGCATGCGGCGGCGACCGCCCGGGTGAAGATCCCGCTGCGGCCGGGCATGCGCTCGCTCAATGTCGCGGTCTCCGCCGCCATGGCGCTGGGCGAGGCCCTGCGGCAGACGGACGGCTTTCCTGGCGATCCCGCGCCCTGAACCGCCCTTTGCCCCGTGCCGCCGGGCAAGGTAGAACGCCGCTCCGCCAGGGAGAGCGCCAATGACAGAAACCGACCTCGATGCCCGCAAGAGCGCGGCCAGCGCCTGGTTCCAGGACCTGCAGGGTCGCATCATGGCCGCCTTCGAGGCGCTGGAGGACGCGGCGCCGGCGGCGCTCTATCCCGGCGCGGCGGGCCGGTTCGAGCGCTCGCCCTGGGACCGCACCGACCATACCGGCGCGCCGGGCGGCGGCGGCACCATGGGCCTGATGCGCGGCCGCCTGTTCGAGAAGGTGGGAGTGCATACGTCCACCGTGTTCGGCGAATTCGCCCCGGAATTCCGCGGCCAGATCCCGGGCGCTGCGGAAGACCCGCGCTTCTGGGCCTCCGGCCTCTCACTGATCGCCCACATGCACAATCCCCATGTGCCGGCGGTGCACATGAACACCCGCTTCGTGGTGACCACCAAGAGCTGGTTCGGCGGCGGGGCGGACCTGACCCCGGTGCTGGAGCGGCGGCGCACCCAGGAAGACCCGGACACGCTCGCCTTCCACGCTGCCTTCGCCCGCGCCTGCGGCGCCCATCCGGTGGCCGATTACGAGCGCTACAAGGCGTGGTGCGACGAGTATTTCTTCCTCAAGCACCGCAACGAGATGCGCGGCGTCGGCGGCATCTTCTACGACTGGCTGGACAGCGGCGATTTTCCCGCCGATTTCGCCTTCACCCGCGAGGTGGGCACGAGCTTCCTCGACATCTATCCCCGCCTCGTACGCGCCAACATGGCCACGCCCTGGACCGCCGAGGAGCGCGAGGAGCAACTGGTGCGGCGCGGGCGCTATGTGGAGTTCAACCTGCTCTACGACCGCGGCACCATCTTCGGCCTCAAGACCGGGGGCAATGTCGCCGCCATCCTGTCTTCCATGCCGCCGGTGGTGAAATGGCCTTGAGGCGCGCCCCTTTGCTGTGATGGCACTGTCATGCAAGATCGCTAGGCGGGTGTGCCAACAGGAGAACCGCCATGGCCTTCGCCCCCGGAGACATTGTCCAGCTTAAGTCCGGCAGCCCCGCCCTCACCGTCATCTCCGATGCGGGGGAGATGGTGGAGGTGGTTTGGTATGCGGATGAATTCGGCGAGTTCCGCACCCAGTCGCTCAGCGCCCTCGCGCTCGAAGTCCTCGAAATCCCCGATTTCGAAGAGGATGAAGAGGAAGAAGACGAGGACTGACCCCTCGCCCGGACGTCAGGCGCGCCGCGCCCGATCGTCCGGCCCGGCATCGATCGCCGCGCGCGCCAGCGCGTCGATCACCTCGGCGTCGGCCGGAAAATCCGCGGCGATCCAGGCCGCTTTCGCCCGCGCCAGCGCCGCCCCGAGAGCGGGGCCCGGCTTCAGTCCGCGCGCCATCAGGTCGGCGGCGGTCAGCGGAAAGTCCGGCGGCACCCAGGCCGCGCACAAGTCCGCCAGCGGCGCGGGATCGCCGCCCCGCCGCGCGGCGGCAATCAGCAACTGATCGAGGAAGGCCTCGCGCCCGAGCGCATACATGGCGCGGCGCGCCTCCGCCGGCGGCAGGCCGGGGGCGATCGCGGACGGCGGCGCCAGGGCGGCCAGCCGCGCGTATTCCGCATTGGCGAGCCGCAGCCGGACGCGCAGGCGCTCGGCATCCTCCGAGATGCGCACCGCCAGCACGCCCAGCCGCCGGATGGGTGCAGGCTTGAGGCCGAGCCCGGCTTCGAGCGCGGCGAGCCGGGCAAAACCCGGCAGGTCCGCCACCCCGCCGAGGATGCGGCCCAGCAGGCCCGCATCGCTCATTTCCACCAGCGTCGCAGCGGCGCCTGCCGCGACCAGCAGCTTCATCACTTCCGCCCGCACCCGCTCGCGCGACAGCCGGTCGAAACCGGCGCGCAGCCGCACGCAGGCGCCGAGCGCCGGCGGATCGACCGGGCCCACGCCATAGGCCGCATGGAAGCGGAACAGCCGCAGGATGCGCAGGTGGTCCTCGCGGATGCGCGCCTCCGGATCGCCGATGAAGCGCACCCGCCGCGCCAGCAGATCCGGCAGCCCGTCCAGCGGGTCGTAGAGGCACCCCTGCGCATCGGCATAGAGCGCGTTGAGGGTGAAATCCCGCCGCGCCGCGTCGTGCGCCCAGTCACGGCCGAAGCGCACCACCGCGTGGCGGCCGTCGGTCTCCACGTCCTCGCGCAGGCTCGTCACCTCGAACGGCACGCCCTGGCTGATCACCGTGACGGTACCGTGGGCCAGGCCGGTGGGCACGGTCTTCAGGCCGGCGGCCTCGGCGCGGCGCACCACCTCTTCCGGCCGGCAGGTGCCGGCGAGGTCCACCTCGGACACCGGCACGCCCAGTAGCGCGTTGCGCACCGCGCCGCCGACGATGCGGGTCTCCTCCCCCGCCCCGTTCAGCGCCGCCAGCACCGCGCGCAGCGCCGGCGCCTTGAGCCATGGGGCATCGGCGATGTCCCGCCCCGCCACCGCGCTCACTGGTAGCGGCCCGGCACGAACACGCCGTCCTTCATCTGCGCGGGCACATAGGTGCTGCCGGGCGGTGCGCCGCGATCCCATTCGAACACATAGAGCCCGGCCGCCACCAGCAGCACCGCCGCCACCGCGCAGGTGGCGATCGCCCGCGGCGACCAGTGCTCCGGCACCATGGAGCCGCGCAGGGCCAGGAGAATCAGCCCATAGGCCACGAACGGCGAGAGGAAGAGCGCGGCCTCGATGAGGATGGTGCGGAGCATCAGGCGTACACCCGCTCATAGAGGTTGCGGATGAGCCCGGCGGTGACCCCCCAGATGAAATGCTGCTCGTAGGGCATGGCGAAGAAGTGCCGCAGCACGCCGTCGCGGACCAGCGACTGGCGCTGGTGGTTGCCCGGCGACATGAGGAAGGCCAGCGGCACCTCGAACGCCTCCTGCACCTCCGCTTCGTTGATGGTCAGCGCATAGTCGGGCGCCACCAGCCCCACCACCGGCACGATCCAGAAATTGGTGCTGGAGAGATAGCCGTCCAGGAAGCCCAGCGGCCGGATCAGATCGGCCGCGAGGCCCACCTCCTCCCGCGCCTCTCGCAGGGCGGCGGCCGCCTCGTCCGCGTCGCCCGGGTCCATGCGGCCGCCGGGAAAGGCGATCTGGCCGGCATGGTGGGAGAGCGTGGTGGCGCGCAGCGTCAACAGCACGGTCGGCTCCGGCCGGGCCACCACCGGCACCAGCACCGCCGCCGGGCGGGGCGGCTGCTCGGGCACGGGCACGTGGCCGGAGATGGCATGGTCGCCGTTCAGCACGGTGTGATCGAGCGGCGCGTAGGGCGCGGGCGGGACGCGGGACAGCCGGGCGGCGGCGCGCGCCAGGAAGTCGTCGAGCGCGGACGGCAAGGGTTCAGCCTGGGGCAAAGGGTCGGTCTGGGGCAAGGGAGCGGTCATCGGGCTGCAAGATCGAGGGCGTCGGCGGGCATCATGGGATAGAAGGCAGCTCCCGACGCCACCCCGAACATAGGGATGCCGTCGCAGCTTCGCACCTCCGCCCGCTCCACCAGATCGAGGAAGACCGAGCGGGTCAGAAGCGCCTCCAGCCCCCGCCGCACGTGCAGATAGGGCTTCAGCTCCCCCGCGCCGGCGCCGGGGGCGAAACGCAGGTCGTGGCCCGGCCCGCAGCGCACCAGGTCATCCATATTGGTGCGGAACACCAGAATGGGGCCCTCCCCGCCACCTTCCGCAGCGGCATCAACCGCCATCTCCACCGCCAGGAAGGGCGCGTCGTCCACAGTGATGCCGATCTTTTCCACCGGCGTCTTCAGCACGTAGCGCTCGCCCTCGCGGGTCAGGACAGAGGCGAACAGCCGGGTCAGCGCCGGGCGGCCGATGGGGGTGCCCATGTAGAACCAGGTGCCGTCGGCGGCGATGCGCATGTCCATGTCGCCGCAATCGGGCGGGTCCCAGTTCTCCACCGGGGCCGGCCCCCGCCCGCCGGTGGCCTTCACCGCCGCCATGAGCGCCTCCAGGCGGCCCGGCGCCGCGCCGGCGCTCGATTCCGGCGCCCTGCCCTGCCCCTGCGGCGGGTTCTGCTCAGCCATGCTGTCCTCGGTTCCTCGCGATGACGTGAGGTGGTTCCCACCGCGATGCAAAACGGATCACTCGACGCGGCGCCAACATATCGTAAGCTGGTCGTTCCGGCAGGATGCAGCCAGGGGAGGAATTCCTGTGGCCGCGCCGCCGGTTCCGGGCCCGGCCCGAATTGCCGCATTCCAGGCAGGTTCGGGCCTCGTCTCGCCGTGTTTCGCGGCGAGGCTCCCGGCGAAGCGGAGATACGGCATGTCGGCACCGAGCGAAACCTTCGACCTGGACCAGATGATCATCCGCAATGCGGAGACCGCGGCGGCCCATGTGCGGGCCGCGCGCGCGGCGATCTCATCGGTGATCTTCGGCCAGGAGACGGTGGTCGATCAGGCGCTGGTGACCATCCTGTCCGGCGGCCATGCCCTGCTGGTGGGCGTTCCAGGCCTCGCCAAGACCAAGCTGGTGGAGACCATGGGCACGGTGCTCGGCCTCGATGCCCGCCGCGTCCAGTTCACCCCCGACCTCATGCCGTCCGACATCCTGGGCGCCGAGGTGCTGGAGGAGAGCGCCGGCGGCAAGCGCGCCTTCCGCTTCATCCGCGGCCCGGTGTTCGCGCAATTGCTGATGGCGGACGAGATCAACCGCGCCTCGCCGCGCACCCAGTCGGCCCTGCTCCAGGCGATGCAGGAGTATCACGTCACCGTGGCCGGCGAGCGGCACGATCTGCCCAAGCCCTTCCATGTGCTCGCCACCCAGAATCCGCTGGAGCAGGAAGGCACCTATCCCCTGCCCGAAGCCCAGCTCGACCGCTTCATCATGGAAATCGACGTGGACTATCCCGACCGGGACGCGGAGCGCCGCATCCTGTTCGACACCACGGGCGCGGAGGAAACCAAGCCCCGCGCCGCCATGAGCGTCGAGGACCTGATGGCCGCCCAGCGCCTCGTCCGCCGCCTCCCGGTGGGCGAATCGGTGGTGGAGGCCATCCTGACCCTGGTGCGCTCCGCCCGCCCCGGCACCGGCGAGAGCGAGGAGCAGCGCTTCATCTCCTGGGGTCCCGGCCCGCGCGCCTCGCAGGCGCTGATGCTGGCGGTGCGCGCCCGTGCCCTGCTGGACGGACGCTACGCGCCCTCCCTGGACGACGTGGTGGCGCTGGCCGAGCCGGTGCTGAAGCACCGCATGGCGCTCTCCTTCGCCGCCCGCGCGGAAGGCGAGACCGTGCCGCGTGTCATCCGCCGCCTCGCCGCGAAGCTGGGCTGAGGCGCCGCGCGTGGCGTTGCGCCCCAAGGATATCCCGCAGACGCCGGACGGCGCCGCCATCGGCATGGCGCGCCTCTCCCACGAGGCGACCGTGCTGGCCGCCGCCATGCCGCGCCTGGTGCTGGAGGCGCGCCGCATCGCCGCCTCGGTGCAGCACGGCGTGCACGGCCGCCGCCGGGCGGGTTCGGGCGAGAATTTCTGGCAATACCGCCGCTTCACCGACGGCGAGCCCGCCAACCGCGTGGACTGGCGCCGCTCGGCCCGCGACGATCATCTCTATGTGCGCGAGCGCGAATGGGAGGCCGCCCACACGGTGTGGATCTGGCCGGACCTGTCCGCCTCCATGGACTATGCCTCGCCCAAGCTGGAAACCAAGCGGTTCCGGGCGCTGGTCGTCGCCTTCGCCTTGGCCGAGCTGCTGGTGAAGGGCGGCGAGCGCGTGGGCATGCCGGACATCCTGCGCCCCACCGCCAGCCGCCGCATCGTCGAGCGCATGGCGGAAGCGGTGCTGCTCGCGCCGTCCCTGCCCGGCAGCCTGCCGCCCGCCTTCAACCCCTCGCCGCTGTCCGAGATCGTCCTGCTGGGCGATTTCTGGAGCCCCACCGCCGAGGTCGCAGCGCGCATCGACACGCTGGCCGGACGCGGCGCGCACGGCCATGTGGTGCAGATCGTCGATCCGGCGGAGGAGACCTTCCCCTTCTCCGGCCGCGTCGCCTTCCGCGAGCCGGAAGGGGGGGCGGAGATCACGGTCGGCCGGGCCGAGACCTGGCGCGCCGATTACGAGGCGCGCGTCGCCGCCCACCGGGCGGCCATCCGCGCCGCCGGCGCCCGCATGGGCTGGAGCTTCCAGGTTCACCGCACCGACCGGCCGGCGAGCGAGCTGCTGCTGGCCCTGCATATGCGGATGGGCGCGGGCGGCATGGGGAGCGGCGCTCCAACGGCCGGCCCTGCGGCGGAGGACGTGGCATGAGCACGCGCAACGTTCCGGTTTCCGGCACTGACCGGCGGAGGATCTCTCCCGCATGATGGGCCTGCCCCTCAGCTTCGCCTCCCCGCTGCTGCTCACCGCCTTGCTGGCGCTGCCGGCGCTGTGGTTCCTGCTGCGCGTGGTGCCGCCGCGCCCGCGCGAGATTTCCTTCCCGCCCACCCGCCTGCTGTTCGACATCAAGCCGAAGGAGGAGACGCCCGCGCGCACCCCGTGGTGGCTGACGCTGCTGCGCCTGCTGCTGGCCGCGCTCGTCATCCTCGCCGCCGCCGGGCCGATCTGGAATCCCCCCGCCGCCGCCCCCGCCTCCAGCGGCCCGCTGGTGATGGTGATCGACCAGGGCTGGCCCGCCGCCTCCAGCTGGGCGCAACGCATGGCCACCGCCGGCGGCCTGATCGACGAAGCCGCCGCCAATGGCCGCGGCGTCGCGCTCATCCCCACCGGCGACGTGCCGAAGGACGCCACCCTGCTGCTGCCCGCCCAGGCGCGCGACAAGCTGCGCTCGCTCGCGCCGGTGCCGTGGGCGCCGGCCCGCAAGGACGCGCTGGCGCTGGCGGCGAAGATCATGGACAGCCAGGGCGAGGCCGGCCTCGTCTATGTGAGCGACGGCGTCGACCTCGCCACCGACCCGGACCTTGCCGCCGGCCTCGCGGCGCAGAAGGGCCGCCGGCCGCCTCTGGTGGTGACCGGCGGCGTCGCCTCGCCGCTGGCGCTCGCGGCGCCGGAGAATGCGGCGGGCGGGCTGACCGTGAAAGTGCTGCGCCCCGACGACGCCGGCCCCCGCGCCGGCCGGGTGGAAGCGCGCGACCTGCGCGGCCTCGCCCTCGGGGAAGCCGCCTTCACCTTCGCCCCCGGCAGCCGGGAGACAGTGGCCAGCTTCGATCTGCCGGTGGACATCCGCAACGAGGTGGCGCGGCTGGAGATCGTCGCCGAGCGCTCGGCGGGCGCGGTGCAACTGCTGGACAAGCGTTGGCGGCGGCGCACCGTGGGCGTGGTTTCCGGCGCTTCCTCCGATACCGGCCAGCCGCTGCTGGCGCCGACCTATTATCTCTCCCGCGCCCTCGGCCCGTTCGCCGACGTGCGCATGGGCGACGGCGGCGCGCCGACCGAGAACATCAACCGCTTCCTGGAACAGCACGTCCCGGTCATCGTGCTGACCGACGTGGGCACGGTGCCGCCCGCCACCCGCGCCCGGCTGGCGCGGTTCGTGGAGGACGGCGGCGTGCTCATCCGCTTCGCCGGGCCGCGCCTCGCCAATGCGCAGGACGACCTCCTGCCGGTGCGCCTGCGCCGGGGCGGGCGCACGCTCGGCGGCTCACTGTCCTGGGAGACTCCGCAGGCGCTGGGCAGCCTCAGCCCCTCCGGGCCATTCCGCGACGTGAAGCTGCCGAACGACGTGATCGTGAACCGCCAGGTGCTGGCCGAGCCGGACGGCGCCCTGGGCGAGCGCACCTGGGCGGCGCTGGCCGACGGCACGCCGCTGGTGACCGGAGCCCCGCGCGGCAAGGGCATGGTGGTGCTGTTCCACGTCACCGCCGACACAAGCTGGTCTAACCTGCCGCTTTCGGGCACATTCGTGGACATGTTGCGCCGGGTGATCGCTCTCGCCGATGCCGCCGCCGCCACCGATGAGGGACGGACCGACGCCAATGGCGCGCGCGCCGCGACCACCCAGGCGGGCTCGACCCAAGCGGCCACGAGCCAGTCGGCCACGACCCAGGCTGCCACGACCCAGGCTGCCACCGTGGCGCCGAGCCGGCTGCTGGACGGCTATGGCGCCTTCCGCCCCGCCGGCCCCACCGCGCGGCCCGTGCCCGCCAGTTTCGCCGGCCGCGCCAGCGCCGAGCACCCGCCGGGCTTCTACGGCCCGCCCGATGCCCTGCTGGCGGTGAATGCGCTGCTGCCGGACGACACGCTGAAACCCCTCGACCTGTCCGCGCTCGGCGCCAGCGCCGCGCCGCTGCGCGAGAGCGAGCCGCACGACCTGCGCGGCCTCGTGCTGCTGGCCGGCATGGCGCTGCTGCTGCTCGACGCCCTCGCCGTGCTGCTGCTGGCCGGCGGGCTGAAGCGCATCGGCCGCCGCCCGGCCGCCGCCGCGCTGCTGCTGGCGGCCCTGGCGCTCGGCGCGGCGGGGCCGTTGGTGCCGGCGCCGGCACGCGCCGACGCCGCCTCGGACTTCGCGGTGAAGGCCACCGCGCAGACCCGCCTCGCCTATGTGGCCACCGGCGACGCGCAGGTGGACGACATCAGCCGCGCCGGGCTGGACGGGCTCACCACCTTCCTCGCCCAGCGCACCGCCTTGCAGGCGGGCGAGCCCATGGCCGTGGACATCGCCAAGGACGAGCTGTCCTTCTTCCCGCTGCTCTACTGGCCGATCCTCGCCAACTCCCCGGTGCCGCCGCCGGCGGTGCTGGCGCGCATCGACGCCTTCATGAAGCAGGGCGGCACCGTGGTGTTCGACACCCGCGACGCGCTGGAGACGCCGCAGGGTGGCAACGGGCCGCTCTCGCCCGCCGGGGCGCGGCTGCGCGAGATCCTCTCCGGCCTCGACATTCCCGAGCTGGAGCCGGTGCCGCGCGATCACGTGCTCACCAAGGCCTTCTACCTGCTCAGGGATTTTCCCGGCCGCTTCACCGGCGGCACCACCTGGGTGGAGGCCCTGCCGGCCGCCCGCGACGGCGAGGACCGCCCGGCGCGCGCCGGCGACGGCGTCTCGCCCGTGATCATCACCGGCAATGACCTCGCCGGCGCCTGGGCGGTGGGGCCGAACGGCGAGCCGCTGCTGCCGCTCTCCCCCGGCGAGCCGCGCCAGCGGGAGATGGCCTTCCGCTCCGGCGCCAACATGGTGATGTACGTGCTGACCGGGAACTACAAGGCGGACCAGGTGCACGTGCCCGCGCTGCTGGAGCGCCTCGGCCAATGATCGTCCGCTCCCGTCCCGCCGACCGCCGCATCGTCCCGGCCCGCGAAAGGCGTCCATGACCTACGGCCTCGCATTCGCGCCCTTCCTTCCCTGGCCGCTGCTCGGCGCCGTGGCGCTGGTGGCGCTGGTGCTGGCGGCCCTGCTGGTCGTCTCGCGCACGCGCGGCGCGGTGATCCGCGCCCTGGCGCTGGTGGTGGGCCTCCTGGCGCTCGCCAATCCCTCGCTGACGCGGGAGGAGCGCGAGCCCCTGTCCTCCGTGGTGGCGGTGGTGGTGGACAAGAGCGCCAGCCAGAATTTCGGCGACCGCACCGCCCAGGCGGAGGCCGCCCGCGCCGCCCTGGACGAGCGCCTGAAGCGCATTCCGGGCCTGGAGATCCGCACCATCGAAGCGGATGCCCGCGACGGCGAGACCGACGGCACGCGCCTGTTTTCCGCTCTGTCGGCGGGCCTTGCCGACGTGCCGCCGGAACGGGTGGCCGGCGCCGTGATGATCACCGACGGGCGGGTGCACGACGTGCCCGAGCAGGCGGCGGCGCTGGGCTTTTCCGCCCCGGTCCACGGCCTCATCACCGGCCGCGCCGGCGAGCGCGACCGGCGCGTGGCGCTGGAGCGGGCGCCGCGCTTCGGCATCGTCGGCCAGCGCCAGACGCTGACCTTCCGCGTCACCGACGAGGGCGCTCCCGCCGGCGCGCGGGTCGGCGTGACCGTGCGCCGCGACGGCGAGGTGATCGCCAATCCCGTCGTCACCACCGGCCGCTCCACGCAGGTGGAGGTGGAGATCGCCCATGCCGGGCCGAACATCGTCGAGGTGGAGGTGCCCCCGCTGGAGGGCGAGCTGACCCCCATCAACAATCGCGCCGCCGTCTCCATCGACGGGGTGCGCGACAAGCTGCGGGTGCTGCTGGTCTCCGGCGAGCCGAACGTGGGCGAGCGCACCTGGCGCAACCTCTTGAAGAGCGACGCCAACGTGGACCTCGTCCACTTCACCATCCTGCGCCCGCCGGAGAAGCAGGACGGCACGCCGATCAACGAGCTCTCGCTGATCGCCTTCCCCACGCGCGAGCTGTTCCAGACCAAGATCCGCGACTTCGACCTGATCATCTTCGACCGCTACTCGCAGCAGGGCGTGCTGCCGCAGGTCTATTTCGACAATATCGTGCGCTATGTGCGCGCCGGCGGCGCGCTGCTGGTGGCGGCGGGGACCGACTTCGTCGATACCGGCTCGCTCTACAACACGCCGCTGGAGGAAATCCTGCCCGCCGCGCCCACCGGCCAGACCACGGAAGCGCCCTATGTGGCGCGGCTCACCGACCCCGGCAAGCGCCACCCGGTGACGCGCGGCCTGCCCGGCGCGGAGAGCGACCCGCCGCACTGGAGCCGCTTCTTCCGCGTGGTGGACGCGGACGCCCGCTCCGGCGTCACCGTGCTCGGCGCCCCCGGCGACAAGCCGGTGCTGCAGCTGGACCGGGTCGGCCAGGGCCGGGTGGCGCTGCTGCTGTCGGACCATTTCTGGCTGTGGGCGCGCGGCTATGACGGCGGCGGGCCCTATATCGACCTGCTGCGCCGCCTCTCGCACTGGCTGATGAAGGAGCCGGACCTGGAGGAGGAGCGCCTGAAGCTCTCCACCTCGGGCCGCGACCTCGTGGTCGAGCGCCAGACCATGGGCGACACGGTGCCGACGGCGCAGGTGACGACGCCCTCCGGCGCGGTGCGCACCCTCACCCTGAAGGAGGCCGAGCCCGGCCTGTGGCGGGCGACGACGCCGGCCGACGAACTCGGCCTGTGGCGGGCGGTGAACGGGCAACTGACAGCGCTCACCAACATCGGCCCGCTGAACCCGAAGGAATTCGCCGAGGTGACCAGCACGAAGGACTGGCTCACCCCCATCGCGGCGGCCACCGGCGGCGGGCTGTGGCGCCTCGCCGACCTCAACGGCACGGTGCCGCGCGTGGTGGCGGTCTCCTCCGGCGAGCGCCTGGCCGGCGAGGACTGGCTGGGCCTGCGCACCCGCGACGTCTCGGTGGTGCGCGGCATCGGCCTGTTCCCGCTGTTCGCCGGCCTGTCCGGGCTGCTCCTGCTGCTGGGCGTGATCACCGCGGCCTGGGTGCGCGAGGGGCGGTGACCTCCGCCGGGATCGTCGCGGCGGCCGCGGCTGTCGTCGGCGCGCGCCGCATGGCGGCGGGATCAGATCCGATGTTCAGAGATATTTGCGGTCATCGCCAATCAGCATGTCGCGCATCATGCCGGTGACGGGAAATCCGTACCCTTCCCAATCCGGCTGAAAGTGCAGTTGGCCGGCTGCGTGGTAATTGCTGGCATAAATGTCGGCCGCGATCATCTGCATGGCCATGAGCAGCGCCTGCACGGCATCAAAGCCCCGGGAGGACATGGTTCGCCGCCCCTCCGGCCAGTCGGTCTCATAGCGACAACTCCAGGACGTGCCGGAGAATTCGGGCGCATAGATGCGGATCGGCACCTCCACGGTGCCGGTGGGCAACGTCAGCGTCAGGATGCGGCTTGCGATCATACAGACCCTCGATAGGGACGGTGGAGCGGCGAAACGTCAGAAATACGTGGCGTCGTCACCGATGAGCATGCCGCGCAGACTGGGCGGCAGGGGAAAGCCGTAGCCTTTCCCTTGCCCCGGAAAGAAGATGTCCCCGTCCGCATGGTAATCGCTTGTGTAGAGATGGATGCCTACTATCTGCAACGCGAGATAGAACGCCTGGATGGCATCATGGCCGTAGGCATCCACCGCCTGGGTGCCCTCCGGCCAGCCGATCTCGGTGCGGCAGGCCCAGGCGCCCTCGCTCTCCCTTGGCGCATGGACGCGGACCGGCAGATCAACATCGCCGTCCTGCGTTCGCAGCTTCAGCAGACGGCTTGCGATCATGGCGCCCCTCGCCCCGGATGGCGCTGAAGCTTAACTATGTTCCCGATTTGTTCAAGCGACATCCTTCGCTGCCCAAAGCGCCTCGCCTCACCGCTCAGATCGCCGCCGGCCGCGTCGGGCGTGTCGCCCGCTCGATCCCCGCCTTCAGCTCCGGCACCAGGAACAGCGAGCCCGGCGCGTTGAGATGGCCGGCGTCGATGAAGCCGAGGCCGCCGTCCGCCACTACCGGGCGGCACAGCGCGTCGTCGCAGAAGGCGGCGCGCGGCAGCACCAGTTCCACCCCCGGCACCTCCCCCGCGATCCGCGTCAGGGCCGCCTCCACCGGCGCCGCATTGGCTTCGGCCAGTTGGGTGGGCAGGAAGCAGGGCGTCTCGTCGAGGCCGAGGAAGCGTTTGCGCAGCACGCAGCGCGCGCCCCGCCCATCGACGAAATCCGGCGGCGGGCCGATGAGCACCACCCCCTTGCCCGCCTGCCGCAGCTGCGCCACCGCGTCCTTCAGCCCGGCCATGGCCGGGGCCAGAGCGGGGCCGGAGGGCCACAGGCCGCCGATGACCACCAGCTTCACGTTCGGGTCGGCGACGAAGCCGGCCAGAGCGGCGGCGCGGAACCGCTCGCAATCCTGCGCCTCCAGCGAGCCGCCCGAGGACGCCGAGGCCTGCGGCGCGCAGCCGGCCTTGGTCACCTGCACCAGCCCGCGCCGGCCGGCGCGGGCGATGGCGTCGAGCGCGGGCGCATGGTGGTTGGCGAAGGAATCCCCCCACAAGGCGATCAGCGGCGCATCGGGCGCGAGATCGCCGAAGCGGCAGCGCGTCCCGGCCGGCGCGAGGCCCGGCCCTTGCAGGCAGTCCTGGGTGCCCGGCCATGTCCGCTTGAGCGCGGCCTCCGCCGCCAGATAGTCCGCCCCCGCGCGCTGCGGCATCCCGCCGGTCTGCGCCAGCAGCAGGCCGATGCCGGCCAGCGCCGAGAGCGTGAGCGCGCCGAACTTGATGCTGTGCCATTCCGCGCTCGGCGCCGCCGGGCCGTGCCGGCGGAACGGCATCTCGACGAAGCGCCAGGACAGGACGGAGACGAGCACCGCCGCCCCCACCAGCGCCACGCCCGCCGCCAGCCCGGGATCATGCCCGGCGTGGAACTTGTAGAGGGCGAGGATCGGCCAGTGCCAGAGGTAGAGCGAATAGGAGATCAGCCCGACGGCCACCAGCGGCGCGAGGCCGAGCAGCCGGCCGGCGAGCGTGGCGCGCCCCTCCTCCCCGGCCCAGATCAGCAGCAGCGCGCCGCCGGCCGGCAGCAGGGCCGACAGGCCGGGGAACACCGTCGTGCGGTCAAACAGAACGAGCGCCGCGCCGATCAGCCCGAGGCCGGCAAGGCCCATGGCCTCAAGCAGCAGGCGGCCGCGCACCTTGGGCACGAGGCCCAGCGCCAGCACCCCGCCCAGCAGCAGCTCCCAGGCGCGGGAGGTGAAATTGTAGAAGGCGTTGTTGGGCCGCAGCAGCGCGTTCTTGCTCGCAAGGTAAAGCGAGGCGATGAGCAGGGTCCAGATGATGAGGCCGCGCCAGCGCGCCAGCCGCCGGTGGAACAGGCCGATCAGCGCCAGCGGCCAGATCAGATAGAATTGCTCCTCCACCGCCAGCGACCAGGTGTGCAGCAGAAGCTGTTCCTCCGCGCCGGGGGCGAAATAGCCCGCCGTGGCGAGGAAATGCCGGTTGGCGAGGAAGACCGAGGCGAACTCCAGCGCCCGCCCGAACGGCTCCAGCATCAGCGGCGGCAGGGTGGCCACGGCCACCAACGCGGTCGCCAGCGTCACCGCCGCATAGGCCGGCACGATGCGGCGGATGCGGCGGTCGTAGAAGGTGAGGAAGCTGAAGCGCCCGAGCGCCATCTCCCGCGCGATGATCGAGGTGATGAGATAGCCGGAGATGACGAAGAAGATGTCGACGCCCACATAGCCGCCGGGCACCAGCCGCGGGTCGGCGTGATAGAGCACCACCGGGACGACGGCGAGCGCGCGCAGACCGCTGATGTCCGCTCGGTATTTCATGCGGGGGGTGAAATCCTGGGCGGGCGGACCGGCGGCGCAGCCGGACCGCACGAGGGAGACGACGGATGGGTCGAAAGCCCAAAGCCGATCGCCCCCGGGATTGCCACGCAATCCGGAGCCTCACGGGATCTGATCCCTTCCCACCACGGCGACGTGTTTTAGAGAAGAAGCCGCCGCCCGTCACCCCTGCACCTCCCCGCCGCCCCGCCGCACCATGGTGCAGCGCAGCGTCAAGGCGGGGGCCGCGCCGGCGGAGGCCGGCGCGGCGGGTTTCACTGCCCGGCGGGCTTGGCCGCGCCCAGCACCGCCGCGGCCTCAGGGCCGGCGGCGGCGCGCCATTCGGCGATGGAGGTGGCGGCGGCCGCGCGCAGCGCCGCCATCACCTCGGCCGGCGGCGCCTCGTCGATGGCCACCGCATTCTCGCGCATGCGCTTGTAATTGGCTTCCACCCGGCCGGTCATGGCCTGCCACTGCTCGGCCGTGGTCTGCGCGCCGGCGCGCAGCACCGCCGCCTGGGTGGCGCCGTCGAGCGCGTTCCAGGCCGTGAGCGACACCGTACCGAAGCTCAGCGGCACCGCATAGGTGATCTGCGAGAAGTTGGGCAGGTATTCCCACAGCTTGCGGCCCGCGCCGCCGTCGCCGGAGGACAGCACGGCATTGTACTCGCCGCTTTTCAGCTTCGGCATCAGATCGGCGAACGACACCACAGCGGCGCGCTCCGAGGTGGCGGAAAACAGGCTGGCGCTGGTGGCGTCATAGGTGCGGATCTTCAGCGCCTTCAGCGCCGCCGGGCTGTTCACCGGGGCGGCGGACCAGATGCCGCTGGGCGGCCAGGGCGTGACGAACAGCAGCTTCTGGCCGCGCTTGGCGAACTCGGCCTCATAGAGCGGCTTCGCCGCCTCGTAGAGCGCCTGCGCCTCCTGCGCCGAGGCGGTGACGAACGGCAGCGACGAGAGCAGGAACAGCGGCCCGTCCTCCGCCAGCGCGCCGCCGAAGCTGTCGGCCATGGCGTAGCGCCCCTCGCTCACCGCCTTGAGCTGCTCGCGCGAGCGCAGCCCAGACTTCGCGTCCGGAATCACGGTGATGGCGAGCTTGCCGCCGGTCTCCCGCGCCACGGCGGCGGCAAAGCCGGCATCCGCCTGCCCGGGGATGGCGGAAGCGGGATATTCGTCGATCAGCTCCCACACCACCGGCGCCGGCGCGGCCGGCGCGGGTGCGGCGGACTGGGCGAAAGCGGAAAAGGCGGGCAGCAGTGCAAGGCAAAACGGCAGCAGGCCGCCGGAGGCGGCACGGACAAACGAAGGCATGAGCAAGTCCTGGCAGGATGTACAAGGGAGGGGGACGGAACAGACGCCGGAACAGGGCTCTTGTGCCCCGCCCACGGTCTTTTTATGCAAGTTCTGCGCCGAACAACCGCGCCGGGGATACTTGAGCTTCACTGGGACCGGCTGCCCGGCTCTCCCGGCGCGCTACCCCCGCGCGGCGATCTGCTCGGCGCGGCGGCGCATCTTCTCCTGGCGCTTGGCGAGAACGGAGGCCAGCAGCACCACCACGGCGACGATGCCGATGAGAATGGTGCAGATGGCGTTGATCTCCGGCGTCACGCCGAGGCGCACCTGCGAATAGATGCGCATGGGCAAGGTGGTGGCGCCGGGCCCGGTGGTGAAGCTGGCGATGACGAGGTCATCCATGGACAAGGTGAAGGCCAGCATGAAGCCGGACAGCACCGCCGGCAGGATCAGCGGCAGGGTGATGACGAAGAAGGTCTTCAGCGGCGTGCAACCGAGATCGAGCGCCGCCTCCTCCAGCGTGCGGTCGAAGGTGATGAGGCGCGACTGCACCACCACCGCGACGAAGCACATGGTGAAGGTGATGTGGGCGAGCGTGATGGTCCAGAAGCCGCGCTCCATGCCCACCGCCACGAACAGCAGCAGCAGCGACAGGCCGGTGATGACTTCCGGCATCACCAATGGCGCATAGGTCATGCCCGAGAACATCGTGCGGCCGAAGAAGCGCCCGTAGCGGGTGAGCGCGATGGCCGCCAGCGTGCCGAGCACCGTGGCGGCCAGCGAGGACAGGAAGGCCACGCGCAGCGTCACCCACAGGGCGTCCAGAAGCTGGTCGTTCTCCAGCAGGGCGGCATACCACTGGGTGGAGAAGCCGGCCCACACGGTGACGAGCCGCGAGGCGTTGAAGGAATAGAGCACCAGCAGCAGGATGGGGATGTAGAGGAAGGCGAATCCCAGCACCAGCGAGGTGACGTTGAACCAGGAAAGGGACCTGTTCATCGGCCGGCCTCCAGCTGGCGCGCCTGGATGTTCTGGTAGATGACGATGGGCACCACCAGCAGCACCAGCAGCAGCACCGCCACCGCCGAGGAGGCGGTCCAGGAGCGGTTGACGGTGAACTCGGTCCACAGCGACTTGCCGATCATCAGCGTGTCGGAGCCGCCCAGCAGGTCCGGAATCACGAACTCGCCCACCGCCGGGATGAAGCAGAGCAGCGCGCCCGCCGCCACGCCCGGCAGGGAGAGCGGGAAGGTGACGGTCCAGAACGCCTTGAACGGCGTACAGCCGAGGTCTTCCGCCGCCTCCAGCAGGGTGCCGTCCAGCTTCTCCAGCGCCGAATAGAGCGGCAGCACCATGAAGGGCAAATAGGAATAGACGATGCCGATATAGACCGCGAGATCGGTGTTGAGGATCTCCAGCGGCTGGTCGATGAGGCCGAGGGCGGCGAGCCCCTGGTTGAGGAAGCCCTCCGGCGAGAGAATGCCGATCCAGGCATAGACGCGGATCAGGAACGAGGTCCAGAACGGCAGGATCACCAGCATCAGCAGCATGGGCTGGAGGCCCTTGGGCGCCCGCGCCATGGCATAGGCGATGGGATAGCCGATCAGCAGCAGGAGCGCGGTGGAGACGCCGGCGATGACCAGGCTGGAGCCGTAGGCGGCGATGAACTCATTGTCCCAGCTCAGCACATAGCCGTAATTGGCCAGCGAGAGCTGGGACAGGAAGTCCCTGAACCCGGCCCAGCCGCCGGCGATGTCGAACACCGGGCTGTAGGGCGGCTGGGCGATCACGTCCTGCGACAGGGAGATCTTCAGCACGATGAGGAACGGCACCAGGAACAGCGCCAGCAGCCACAGATAGGGCACGGCGATCACCAGCAGCCGGCCGCGTCCCTTTTCTCCCGCCATGGCCATGGTGCGTTCCTCCCTCAGCGCGTGAGCACGACGCCGCCGTCCGGCGAGAAAGTGACCCACACCTTGTCCTCCCAGGTGATGGGCCGCTCCACGAGGCGCGAGACATTGGGCTGGGAGACCTTGATCCGCGTGCCGCAGGCCAGTTCCACGTGATAGATGGACAGGTCGCCCAGATAGCCGATGTCCCAGATCACGCCCTCGAAGCAATTGTCCGCCAGGTGCGCCGGCGGGACGAGGGCGATGCGCATCTTCTCCGGCCGGATGGCGAGCCAGGCGGTATCGCCCACCGCGGCGTCCAGCGGCTGGGCGATGTGCAGGGGATAGGCGGTCTTCTCGCTGGCCAGCTCCACGCCCTCGGCGCCCGCCGTCACCACCTTGGTCTCCAGCACGTTCACGTCGCCGATGAAGTCGGCGATGTAGCGGGTGGCCGGCTGCTCGTAGATCACAGCCGGCGGGGCCACCTGCACCAGCTCGCCCAGGTTCATGACGCCGATGCGGTCGGCCACCGTCATCGCCTCCTCCTGGTCGTGAGTGACGATCAGGAACGTCATGCCGAGCGACATCTGCAGGTCCATCAGCTCGAACTGGGTGTCCTCGCGCAGCTTCTTGTCGAGCGCCGTGAGCGGCTCGTCCAGCAGCAGCACCTTGGGCTGCTTGGCCACCGAGCGGGCGAGCGCCACGCGCTGGCGCTGGCCGCCGGAGAGGTGGTGCGGCTTGCGCCGGGCGAAGGGCTCGAGCTTCACCAGCGCCAGCACCTCCTCCACGCGGGCCTTGATGGCCGCCTTGGGCATGCCATCCTGCCGCAGGCCGAAGGCGATGTTGTCCCACACGTTCATGTGCGGAAACAGCGCGTAGGACTGGAACATCATGTTCACCGGCCGCCGGTAGGGCGGCACGCCGGCGAGATCCTGCCCGCCCAGCGTGATTCGGCCCGCGCTCGGCTCCTCGAAGCCGGCCAGCATGCGCATGAGCGTGGTCTTGCCGCAGCCGGACGGGCCGAGCAAAGCGAAGAACTCGCGCTCATAGATGTCCAGCGAGACGCCATCGACGGCGACGAACTCGCCGAAGCGCTTGGCCACGTTCTCGAAGCGGATGAGCGGGGTGGCGGTGGGGTCGTTCCAGGGCGCGAAGGTGCGCCGCACGGCGCCGATGGTCTGGGTACGTGCCTTGTCCGCTGCCATGCGACCCCCCGCAATTGCGCTGCGGGAAGGCTAGCCGCCCCGCCGCGCCCGCTCAAGCGCTGTGCAGGATGAAAAAGGCGGCGCCCACCGGAACCTGTGCCGCAAATCGCGCCCCGCCCCGCCCGGCGCAAGGCGCGGCGGCGATCCCGCCGCGGCGGGATCCCTGCCCCGTTTCGGGCGCCGCGGACGGGTTCGAGGGGCGAAACAAGACGTTGACCACAGCTTCAGGCGAGCTTCGTGCCCGCCGGGCTTGCACGCCCCGTCGGCTTGTGGCAGGAACGGCCCGCTCGCGATGCAACGGCCTCGCGGGCCGATCAGCCCCCGAGGGGACCTGATCCAGCGCTGCGGTAGCTCAGTGGTAGAGCACTCCCTTGGTAAGGGAGAGGTCGAGAGTTCAATCCTCTCTCGCAGCACCATCCCAATCCCTTGAAATCGCTGAAGGCCCTTGATTTCCAAGGGCTCTCGTCCAGATCTCCGTTCCTTTCGCACCTCATTCGCGACCGACCGGCAAGGGCGTGTGACAGGCTCCCCCTGTTGCCGGCTGTCGATGGTTGACGATGCGTATCCCGCCGCGCGACAAGGCTTCGTATTCGATCGGGAGTAGGACATTGCGTTCAATGCGTTGGATTATCGCCGCTTCCGCCGCCAGCCTGCTGCTGGCCGGCTGCGCCACCGTCACCCGCGACGTCACGGCCACGATCCCGGTCGTGACGGAGCCTGCCGGCGCCAAGGTTTCGACGTCCTTGGGATTCGAGTGCGTCAGTCCTTGTGCCATCACCGCCGGCAGGAAGGATCAGTTCTCGGTCACGATTACAAAGGCCGGCTTCGAGCCGGAGACCGTCGACGTGACCACGCGGCAGTCTGAAGAGGGGAAGAAGGCTCTGGCCGGTAACATCATCGCCGGTGGCCTCATCGGCGCCAGCATGGACCAGGCGAATGGTGCCGACCTCGAGCACGTTCCGAACACCATCAACGTCGCGCTGCGCCCGGTGCCCAAGCGCGCTCGATAAGAAAAGGCGCCGGCCGGGTTTTCCGATCGGCGCTCCTTGACCTCAGATGATGCCCCGCGGCCCTACGGCGCGCAGGTCGCCGAGCTGCCCTGCGTCAGGACCCGCGGCGGCCAGGCGTTCGTCGCGGACGATCTGCGCCGGCTCGGCTTCTGATCGCGCGCCTTCCCGCCCCCTTGTCCCGCCCCGCCGCCTCGGCGGGGCGGGCGGGCCGGGCTATTTCCTGCCCAGCGGCTCGAACACCTGGTTGCTGAAGGGCGAGGAGGTGGGCACCTGGATGACGATGTAGCCGCGATCGTTCATCTGGTGGCAGCTGTTGCAGGCCGTGGTCAGCTCGTTGAACGACTTGGCGAAGGCCGCCTCGTCCTTGCCGGCGATCGCCGCCTCCAGGGCGTGGACGGGCGCCGCCACTACCGTCATGTCGGTCACCGGAATGCCGGGATAGAGGGTGACGGCGTCCTGGAAGCTCGCCCGGATCTGGTCGAGCTCATACTGCGCCAGGTCCCAGTTCTTGAGCCGGCCGGCGAACCACAGCTTGAAATGGCGCAGCTGCGTCGCGCCCATGATGTCGCCCAGGCTGGGCACGTAGGCATTCTGCGGCCCGACCTCCTTGCGCATCTGCGCCGGCGCCGGCCCGGCGCCGGCGGCGAGGATGGCGACCGCCAGCAGCGGCAGCGCCCATTTCATCTTGTCCATCGTCCCCCCCACGATCATTGATGACGGTCGCGCGCGCCCCGTTCCGGTCACGCGGCGAGATGCCGGGCGATCTCGGCCGTCGGCAGGCCGGTCAGGTCCTTCGGTACTTCGGCGATCAGCGCCGCCCGCACCGCCGGGGTCAGGTGCTCGCGCAGCAGGCCGAGAGCCTTCGGCGGCGCCACCAGCACCAGCGCGCCAAGGTCGCGGCTCCGTGCCGCCGCGTCCAGGCGATGGGCCAGATCGGCGAGGAAGGCGGCTTCCGCCTGGGCATGGGGGTCGGTGTCCTCCACGGCGCTGCGGGCGCCGCCATGGGACTGGTACACCCGCCCCGGCCGGTCCGAGCCGAGGTCCCGCGCCGGCAGGTCGGGCTGATCGAGCGCCTCGACCACCGCGAGGTCAAGGTCGAGCGCATCGCCGTCGTTGCGCAGCACCAGGGCCTTGGCCCCGTCGCACACCACCACCCACGCCGCCTTCGGAATTCTGATGTCCGCCATGGCCTGTCCTCCCTTGTGCCGTCCGGGCCGCCCTGGAGCACGTTCCGTTCAAATGGCATCGTCATTTGAACGGTAAAACGTTCTCTATCAAAGTGTTAGAGGGCGATTCACCGATCAGATTGGTTCAATCTGATCGGATCGCGCTCTATGGCATGCGCGAGGGGAGCCGGATCGTGTCGCCGTCCACGCTGAAGCTCCCATACCCCTGGTGGTGGATGGTGCGCGGCGCGTGCTGCGCCGGGTCCCGCCATGCCTTCACCACCTCCAGGATGAACAGGTTATAGGTCTCCACCAGACTGGTATCGCGCACCTCGCATTCCAGATTGGCGAAGCATTCCGCAACCAGCGGCGCGGCGACCTTTTTCGCCGGCCGGGCGGTGAGGCCGCAGGCGGCGAACTTGTCGCCGTCGCGGCCCGAGCAATTGCCCACCGCCACCACCTTCTCGGCCAGCGCCACGTCGGGAATGGCGATCACGCAGGCCTTGGTGGCCCGCAAGGCGGCGTGGCTGAAGTCGCCGCTGGAGACCACGCAGGCGATCAGCGGCGGGGTGAATTCCACCATCATGTGCCACGACATGGTCATGACATTGGCATGCCCATGATGGCTGGTGGTGAGCAGCACCACCGGCCCCGGCTCGATCAGCTTGTAGACGTCCGCAAGAGGCATGTCCCGCATCGAAGCCTCGCTCCGTTGCCCGCTCCCGCGCGGATGGCATCCCGCCTCCGCCGCCCCCTCACAGTGGGCGCGCCCCGGCGGCCCGCCTTGCGCTGTGTCAAACGGCGCGGCTCCATTTCGTCCGCCGGGCGGGGTGCGGCGGCGCCTTCCGCCGCGCCCTTGACGGGCATCAACGCCCGCGGCGCCCGGAGCGCCTTTACTTAAAGGGTTCAGGCATCGGAGGGGCAGGTCATGGTTGGGATTACATTGTCGCCGGAGCAGGTCCGCTCCGCTCCGCCCGAGGTCCGCCAGTGGCTCCAGAAGGAGATCGCGGCGTCCTTCGGCCTGCCCGCCGCCGCGGCGGTGCCGGAGCCGGCTCCCGAGCATCTGGTGCCCTGCACCGTGGAGGATGCGGCGGCGATCTACGGCGTCATCAGCGGCATGCTGCCGGTGGCCACCGTATTCTTCGAGCTGGGGCGCGAGGTGGGGCCGGCCGGCCCGCAGGGGATCGCGGCCCACGCCCTCGCCGACATGCTGCGCCATAGCCGGCTGCCCGGCGTGGAGCAGCTCGCCGGCTGCCTCTCGCTCATCAACGACGTGTTCCGCCGCGTCCGGCACGATCCCGCCGCCACGCTGTTCGCGCTCGATCCGCGCGGCTACTGCCTGGTGCCGGAACTGACCCAGCGCAGCATCCTGCATGTGTGGAACGACGTCGTCGCCGCGCACACCGCCGGCGAAGGCACGGGTCCGGAGATGGGTCCGGGCACGGGTCAGGCGCGGCCGCACGGGGCGGCCCCCGTCCTCTCCGGCCTCTCCGCCACGCTGCCGCCGGCCGCCGCGCATTTCGAGGGCGCGTTTCCCGGCGCGGACGAGGCATAGGCGAGCGGAAGCCGCCGCCCGCCACCGGGCGCGAGAGGCCCAGGCCGCCGGCAGGGGCCGGATCTCGGACCGGGGCCCCTGCGTCGCGCCATCGTCTTGGGGCGAGAGCGCACGGTCCCGTCCGGCGGCGCAGGCGCCATCGCGGCCGGATGGACTGCAAAAATCGAAAAGCCGGGAGAGGTACGCGCTCACGGCGCCCCCTTCATTGCGCGTTCATCTTTGGTGCCGCCCAATAGGCTGCGCATTAATGACGTCTTGACCTCGCACCGGGCACGGCTTCACGGGCGCTGCGGCTTACAATACGATGTGAATATATCGCATAACCTCAGTCGCATGGGAGGACCTGATGATCGGAAATGAGGGCGTGTACCTGTCCTGGTTTTTCCCGAACGACACGATGATGCAGGAACTTTCGTTCAGCGATCTCGGGCGCGGCTGGGAACGGGGCATGGAACTGGTGAAGATGGGCGGCGCGCGGAACGTCACCCTCTACAGCGACGGCCAGATCGTCCACCAGCATGACGACTTCCGCCGGGCGCTCCGCGCGGGCGAGACCGAGCACCCCTTCGATTCCTGAGCCCTCGGCGCGCCGCCTGAGGCGAGACGGCGCGGACGCCAAGGCCACCCGTCCGGCCTGAGATGCCCCCTCGGCAGGGAGCGCCTGCGGGGTGCCGGCGTGCCCGCTCCGTCCGGCCTTATTCGGCGGGGCCGGCGTGCGGGGGACGGGGCGGCTCGGTCAGGCGCACGGCGGCATATCCCATCGCGACCACCACGAGGGGAAGCACCACATAGGCATAGAGCCAAAGGCCGGTCATATCAGTCGCCCAAGCACGCTTCGCGCCATGAAGCGTAGCACCGCCGCCGCCTTCAGCCAAAACACGCTGCTCATGCACCAATCCTGCCGGCCGGGCGGCGGAAGGGTCAATGGCGGGGCGAGCCCACCCCCGTCCCATCCCCGCCCCGCGCCGCCCGGGCCAGCAGCGCCAGCACAGCCACGTTCACCAGCGTCAGTCCCGCCAGGGTGTGGAGCATCGCCGCCGGGCCGGAGTGGGCCATCAGGAAGGCGGCGGCCGAGGGCGCCAGCGCCTGGGCCATCAGGTTAGGCCGGGCCACGCGGCCGATCAGCTGGGCATAGCGGGCCGGGCCGAACAGGCTGAGCGGGACCGTGCCGCGGGCGATGGAATAGACCCCCGTGCCGGCGCCGTAGAGCGCCAGCGCCACGCCCGGCCACACCCAGCCGAACATCAGCATGAACAGGCCGAAGGCCATCATCACCACCGCCGCCGCCAGGGTCCACAGCGCGTCGTGCCGGCCACCGCCGGCCATCTCGATCAGCCGCGCGGCCACCTGGGCGGGGCCGAGCACCATGCCCACGCCCACCGCCTCGGCCAGCGTCAGCCCCTGCGCCTGCAACAGCGTGAGCAGGTGCACCGACAGCACGGAGACGATGGCGCCGCCGATGGTCATGATGGCGCACAACAGCAGGAACACCGCCCGGTCCCGCCCGTGGAGCACCACCGGGGCCGCCGCCGGCGCGGGCGCCGCGTCCGCCGCCTTGCGCGGCGCCGCCGGCAGGGCCACCAGTACCAGCGGCAGGCACAGGCCCAGCATCACCCCGGCATAGGCGAAGCACGTCCCCCGCCAGCCGAGCTGCGCCACCAGGAAAGCCGAGATCGGCCAGCAGACCGTGCTGGCGAAGCCGCCCCAGAGGGTGAGCTGGGTGATGGCCGGACGCGCGGCGGCGCCGTAGAGCCGCCCGAGCGCGGCGAAGGCGGCGTCATAGAGGCCCGCCCCCATGCCGAGGCCCAGCACCGCCCAGCCAGCGATGAACATGGCCAGCGATCCGGCGGCGCCGAGCATGGCGAGCCCCGCCGCCATCAGCGCGCAGCCCGTGGCCAGCACCACCCGGCCGCCGTCGCGCCCGATACGCGCGCCGACGCGCGGCGAGGCGAGGCCCGCCACCAGCAGGCCGAGGGTGAGCCCGCCGAAGATCCACGGCAGCGGCCAGCCGGTATCGGCCGCCAGCGGCGCCGCCAGCACCGACAGCAGGTAATAGGACGAGCCCCAGGCGAAGATCTGCACCACCCCGAGGGCGGAGGTCACGCGCAGGGTTCCGGTTCCGCGCGGCAGGGCGAGCGTGGCCATCAGGCGAGGCCCCGGCGGGCGGAGGCGAAGCGGCGGCGCGGGCGGAAGGACGGAGGCATGCGCGGGCGGGTCCGGGCGGGAAGGCGGGGCGGAGAACGCGAAGCGGAGAACGCGCGGCCCCGGCATCCGGGGCACTGACGCGCCGGCCGGCGGGACTGCGCGGAACCGGAGCGGGGGGACGCCCGGGACGGAGGCTCGGGAAAACGGCCTGCCCAGCCAGAGCACGCCCGATCGGCTTGCACCGCGGGCTGACCGGATAACGCGTTCTCCATCACCAGATTGGAGGGCGATTCACCGATCAGCTCGATGCCATCTGATCGGATCGCGCTCTAACATGGGCGGGCGGGCCGGACCAGCCGCCTGGACGCATGCGCGCCGCCGCCGCCCCGCATTCGCGGCGGCTCCCGGCGCGCCGCCCGTCCCCGGCGCGGGCGCCGGCCCCGCGCCAGCGGGCGCGGAACCTGCTACAGCAGCCGCCACCGCCGCACCACCCACGCCGAACGGAGCGTCCCATGTCCGACATCAAGGCCCGCATTCTCACCGGGCTGCGCATGAATTTCCTGCACCCCG
Organism: Azorhizobium doebereinerae UFLA1-100; assembly: GCF_000473085.1. Taxonomy (GTDB): domain Bacteria; phylum Pseudomonadota; class Alphaproteobacteria; order Rhizobiales; family Xanthobacteraceae; genus Azorhizobium; species Azorhizobium doebereinerae. The sequence goes on along the minus strand of NZ_AXBA01000014.1, from coordinate 47,869 downwards.
AGGAGCTGCCCAGCGCGCTGATCCTCGACCTCGATACGGACGAGGGCGAGGAGCGCTACGTGCTGCCCTGCAACCCCGCCCTCTCCAGCCAGGAGGTGGAGGCCATCGGCGACGAGATCATGGCCGCCCTCGACAAGCTCATCGCCCCCTCGGACGACAGCGAAGGCGGCGACCCGGACGGGGACGACGACGATCTGGACACAGGCGACATCACCGACCTGCTGGACAAGCTCTGAGCGGCCGGCGCGGCCCGTCCGCCATCGATGCCGCTGACAGGCGGCTCAACATTCCCGCGCACGGAGCTTCGGCCACGCGCGCGGGTTGCGGCGAAAGTGCGAGCCCGCCGGGCACCAAACGGCCGCTGCGGCGTTCCTGAGCCGAGCCCGCCGCGACGGGAGGGAGCCGCGTGCGCCCTCCCCTTCGCCGCGCGGCGCCGGAGGACCTGCCGATGCTTGAGACCGCCCGCCCCGTTCCCCGCCTGACGGCCCCCCTGGGGCTGGCCGCCGCGCTCGGGCTCGCCGCCGTGCTCGGCCTCGCGCCGGCGCACGCCCAGCCGCAGAACCCCACCGCCCCGGAAAACACCATGCCCGGCGCGCCGGCGGCCACCGCGCCGGCCACCGCCCCCGCCCCGGCTCCGGCGAAGCCGCCGGCCGCGGCCACCGCGCCCACCGGCAAGGCGGCGCAGGGCGGCGACGAGGACGTGGTGAACGACACCAGCCTGGTGATGGCCTGCAAGCAGAAGGCGCTGGTCCTCCTACGGGCGAGTTCGCCCAAGGTGGAGGACATCTTCATCGACATGGACGGGCTCACCGTCGCCAAGGCGGACACCATGGTGGGCAACGCCAAGGTGATCGGCGTGATGATGGGCGAGGCCTATATCCAGCGCGAGAAGACCGACCGGGTGCACCGCTTCCTCTGCCTGACCGGCGAGGGCGGCAAGGTGCTGATGACCTTCTTCACCGAACGCTGACGCGGCCGCTTCACCGAGCGCCGACGCGGCTGCTCCGCCAAACGCCGACGCGGCCGCTTCGCCGCGCCGGCGCCGCCGCTATTGCTGGGCGATGCAGCGCGGCGCGCCGCTGCGGCTGACCGCGAGCGAGGGCAGCGCCACCTTGCTGTCCACCGTCAGCGCCGCCGTCAGGCCCTTCTTGGTGATGTCCTTCCACTGCGGGCAGGTCTTCGGGCTGGCCGGGCCGGTGACGGCGGAGAACAGCACCGCGCCCGGCTCCACCTTCACCGGCGCGGAGGTGTCGTAGGCGAGCGTCAGCGCGGTCTTGCGCGCGGCGAGGTCCCAGATCACCAGCTTGCGGTTCGGCCCGGTGCCGCGGTCCATCACGAGGTAGCGGCCGGCGAGGCCGAGCACATAGTCCGCCTCCTCGCGCACGCCCACCTCATAGTCCCCCGGAGCCTTGGCGAAGACGCAGCCCGCGGCGGCGTCCGGCCCCTTGCGGCGGGCGAGGATCTCGCTGCCCGGGCCGAGCGCGCTTTCCCGGTAGATGATGAGGAAATCGTCGTTGGACAGGCACTGGGCCGCATTGGCGGGCGCCGCCGCCGCCGGACGCGCAACCCCGCCGGCCAGCACGCCCATCGCGCACGCCAGCCCCAGAGCGAACCAACCCGTGTGTCTCTGCCTCATGCCCATTCCCCGTCGTTGCGGCAGCCCCGCGCCCCTCTCTTACTGGTTTTCTGCGCGGGCGCGAAGCCGGGGATCGGGAGAAGGCTCAGCCGGCCGGCGGCTCGGCCGCGTCCGGGGCGCGGGGCAGCCACAGCTCGGCCCGCAGCGGCCGCCCGGCCGCCGCCGCCGGCACCACGCAGGCGCCGCCGCTCGCCCGCGCCACGCCTTGCGCCAGCACGAAGGCCTCCGGCGCGGCAGAGCCCGCGACGCCCGGCGCCCCGTGCTCCTCCACCACGTCGAGCCGCAGGCGGACATAGTCGCCCGCCGGCAGGTCCGCCCGCTCCCAGCCCTCCGGCGGGCCGGCGGTCACGGAGGCGGCGAGCCCGCCCGCGTCCGGCGCCAGGGCCGACAGGCCCATGGCGAGGTCGATCAGCGCCAGTTCCAGCCGCGCCGCCTCGCCGCGCACCAGCGCCGGCGGGCCGGCGGCGGGCGCGACGGCGATCTCCGGCAGCGCCGCCCCGGCGAGCACGCCGCGCACATGGCCGACGAGGCCGGCCATATCCACCGGACGCTGCGCGGACGGATCGTCGCGGGCCATGGCCAGCAGCGCGCCGATCAGCCGGGCGGCGGCATCGGCGCCGGCGGGATCGCCGATGGCGAGGCGCGCCCGCACCCGTCCGGCCAGCAGGTCGAGCAGGGCCAGCCCGCCGGCCGGAAGGTCTTGTGGCAGGCGCCTGTGGCCCCTGGCCCGGCGCGGCGGCAGCCGCCACCACGGGCGCTGCCGGGGGAGCGCGACCGCCCAGGCCGACAGCCCCGCGAAGGCCAGCACGGCGCCGCCGGCGATCATCGCCGTGCGCCGCTCCCAGCCGCCCAGGATCTCGTCCTCGTCGAGCACCACCGCCACCAGCAGGCCGCCGCCGGGCAGCCTGCGCACCCCGTGCAGCGCCCGCTCGCCGTCGATGATGGACGGCCCGACGAACAGCCCGCCGTCCTGCCCGGCGACGCGCTCCATCACCTCGGCCTGTTCCTGCAGGCGCTCCACGGCGCGCGCGCCCTCGGTGCGGATCAGCACCACGCCGTCGGCGCGCGCCAGCACCATGTCGGCGTGCCCGAGCATGTCCTGGTAGGTCGCGGTCAGCGCTTCCGGAAACACCGTGACCGCCACCAGCCCGGCGAACCGCCCCTCGCGCGTGAGCGGCCGGCTGATGACGAAGCTGGTGGTGCGCGACATCTGCCCGCGGAACGGCTTGCTCACATGCAGGCCGCCGGGCCCGTCGCGCGCGGCGATGAAATAGTCGCGCTCGCGCACGTCGTAGGGCGGCATGGGGAAGGCGCGGCTGGAGGCCAGCGTGCGCCCGTCCGCATCCACCACGAAGGCGGATTCCACATTGGGCAGCCGCCCGCGAAGCTCGGCCAGCAGCTGGTGCAGGCCCGGATCGGCGCGCATCTCCGCCAGTGCGCGGCCCTCCACCTTGAGGGCCATGCGGTCGAGGGCCAGCTCGATGCCGCGCTGAACCGCCGCGAGATGTTCGGTGACGGCGGTGACATGGCTCGCCACCCGGCTCCGCGCCCGCTGCATCTCCGCCGCGCGGTCCGCCAGGACCAGGGCGGCGGCCAGCCCGGCCAGCGCCAGGCCAAGGAGAAGGATGCCGATCAGCCGTCCCCGAGGCTCCGCCCGCAGCCCGGCCCGCATCTCTCCGGCCCGCTCCTCCCCTGCCCGCTCCCGGCCGCGCCATCTCCAAGGTCGGACCATGCCTCACCCACGCACCGTTCCGCCGGTGCGGGCAGGATAGACGATACGGAAGGTCCCTGCTACGCCTGCGCATATCCGCTCCGCTGCGGCCGGGATGCACGCGGCACTCGGTTCAGGCGGCGAGGGGATATAAGGGTGCCAGTCGCCCGGCCCGGTGGAAGACCTTGCGTCCCCCGGCCGGAGCGGCGCGTAAAATGCGGGCCGGATCTTCCCGCCCGGAGTCTTGGAGGGCGTGCATGAAAGTGAGAATCGTTCTGGCCATGGCCGCCGGTCTGGTGATGTCCATGGCCGCCGCCGTCGCGCCGGCCGAGGCAAAGCCGCAGGTGCCGGAGGGGAGCTATCTCCAGACCTGCCGCAACGCCAACATCTTCCAGGGCCGCGACCTGCTGGCCATGTGCCCGAATAACCAGGGCGCGCTGGCGGTGGTCAAGCTGCCCAACTACCAGCTCTGCGGCGGCGACATCGCCAATGTGAACGGCCAGTTGGTCTGCCGCGGCGGCCGCCCCGGCGGCGGCTACCCGCCTCCGGGCCCGCCTCCCGGCCAGTATTACGGCGGCCAGGGCTATGGCCAGGGCGGCGGCTATTACGGCCAGGGCCAGTATCAGCCGCCTCCGCCGCCCCCGCCGCAGAACCGGCGCAACGGCATCTACCCGCCGGGCTCCTATTTGCACTCCTGCCAGGACGCCAAGGTGGTGAACGGCTGGCTCCAGGCGAGCTGCGCCGACACGCGCGGGCGCTGGCACAACACCCAGATCCCGCTGTCGCAGTGCCACGGCGACATCGGCAACATGAACGGCCGGCTGGCCTGCAACTGAGGCCGAAAGCAAAACCGGCCGGGATCGCTCCCGGCCGGTTCGCCTTAAGATCCATGGCCCCCGTCCGGGGGCCATTTTCGTTTCGGCTTCAGCTCAGCGCTTGAGCACGCGCACGTCGCGCACCGCGCCGCGCGCGGCGGAGGTGGTGAGCGCCGCATAGGCCTGGAGCGCCTGCGACACCACGCGCTTGCGGCTCTTCGGCTTCCAGGCGGCATCGCCCTTGGCCTCCATGGCGGCGCGGCGGTGCGCCAGCTCCTCTTCCGAGACGGCGAGGTGGATGCGGCGGTTGGGGATGTCGATCTCGATCGTGTCGCCCTCCTCCACCAGGCCGATGGCGCCGCCCTCGGCGGCTTCCGGCGAGCAGTGGCCGATGGACAGGCCCGACGAGCCGCCCGAGAAGCGCCCGTCGGTGACCAGCGCGCAGGCTTTGCCCAGGCCCTTCGACTTCAGGTAGCTGGTCGGATAGAGCATCTCCTGCATGCCCGGCCCGCCGCGCGGCCCCTCGTAGCGGATCAGCACGATGTCGCCGGGCTTGATCTTGCCGTTGGCGAGGATCGCCTCCACCGCGTCGTCCTGGCTCTCGAAGATGCGCGCCGGCCCGGTGAAGGTGAGGATGGAGGCATCCACGCCCGCCGTCTTCACGATGCAGCCGTCCTCGGCGATGTTGCCATAGAGCACCGCGAGGCCGCCGTCCTTGGAATAGGCGTGCGCGAAATCACGGATGACGCCGGCCTCGCGGTCGGTGTCCAGATCGTCCCAGCGGCGGGACTGGCTGAACGCCACCTGCGTCGGCACGCCGCCGGGGGCGGCGCGGTAGAAGGTGGCGACGCTCTCGCTCTTGGTGCGCTTCACGTCCCAGCGGTCGAGCGCGTCCTTCATGGTCGGGGCGTGCACCACCGGCAGATCGGTATGGATCAGCCCGGCGCGGTCCAGCTCGCCCAGGATGGCCATGATGCCGCCGGCGCGGTGCACGTCCTCCATGTGGATGTTGGCCACCGCCGGGGCGACCTTGCACAGCACCGGCACGTGGCGCGACAGGCGGTCGATGTCGGCCATGGTGAAGGGCACCTCGCCCTCGTTGGCGGCGGCCAGCAGGTGCAGCACCGTGTTGGTGGAGCCGCCCATGGAGATGTCCAGCGTCATGGCGTTCTCGAACGCCTTGAACGAGGCCACCGCGCGCGGCAGCACGCTTAAGTCGTCCTGCTCGTAATAGCGCCGGGTGATGTCGACGATGAGGTGGCCGGCCTCCACGAACAGGCGCTCGCGGTCCGCATGGGTGGCGAGCACCGAGCCGTTGCCGGGCAGCGCCAGACCCAGCGCCTCGGTGAGGCAGTTCATGGAATTGGCGGTGAACATGCCCGAGCAGGAGCCGCAGGTGGGGCACGCCGAGCGCTCCATCACCTTCACGTCTTCGTCGGACACCTTGTCGTCGGCGGCGTAGACCATGGCGTCGATGAGATCGACCGCCTTCTTCTCGCCGGTGGAGAGGATGACCTTGCCGGCCTCCATCGGGCCGCCGGAGACGAACACCGCCGGGATGTTGAGGCGCATAGCGGCCATCAGCATGCCGGGGGTGATCTTGTCGCAATTGGAGATGCAGACCATGGCGTCGGCGCAGTGCGCGTTGACCATGTACTCCACGCTGTCGGCGATGATCTCGCGCGAGGGCAGCGAATAGAGCATGCCGTCATGGCCCATGGCGATGCCGTCATCCACCGCGATGGTGTTGAACTCCTTGGCGACGCCGCCGGCCTTCTCGATCTCGCGCGCCACCAGCTGGCCGAGGTCCTTCAGGTGGACGTGGCCGGGGACGAACTGGGTGAAGGAATTCACCACCGCGATGATCGGCTTGCCGAAATCCCCGTCCTTCATGCCGGTGGCGCGCCAGAGGCCACGGGCACCGGCCATGTTGCGGCCGTGGGTGGTGGTGCGGGAACGATAGGTGGGCATGTCCTCGGTACCTTTATGTCCTAGCTTGGGGGCATTCGCGCAATTTTGTAACGCATCTCTTAGAGCGAATTCAGGCAAAGCGAAATCTTTTCGCGGCCCCGAGGCATGCGTCGTGCGCGCAGGGGGCGGGCGAGGCTTGCGCCGAACGGCACCCGCATGGCGTGCAGCGCGGGAACCTGCACGGGGGATGAGCCGTTGATAGGGCAGTTCCCACCCACCAAGGAGCATCCCCATGGGCAGCACCAGCGACAAGATTTCCGGCATGGCCAACGAGGCCGTCGGCAATGCCAAGCAGGGCATCGGCAAGGCGGTGGGCAACGACCGCCTGCGCGCCGAGGGCAAGGTGCAGGAGATCAAGGGCGAGGGCCAGCAGGCCGTCGGCAAGGCCAAGGACGCGGTGAAGAACGCCGTGGACCGCAGCCTCTGAGCCGCGACGCCACGCGCATGACGACGGAGCCGCCCCTCGGGGCGGCTTTGTCATGTCTGGCGGTCCGTGAACCCGTGCGGAATCAGGCCCGCGCCCGCCCGCGGCGGCGGCCGGGCAGCAGCCCCAGCACCAGGGCGCAGCCGCAGACGATGATGGCGGCGCCCAGGAGCTGGACGGCGGACAGCCGCTCGCCGAGGAGCCCCGCCCCCACCAGGGTGGCGATGACCGTCACGGCGAATTCCACGCTGACCGCGCGCGTCGCACCGATGGCCGACACCAGCCGGAAATAGGCCATGTAGCAGAGCCCGCTCATCACCCCGCCCAGCACCAGCAGCAGGCCGAGGTCCGCAAGCCGCGGCGGCGCGGGGACCGGGACCCACAGCAGCAGCGGCAGGGTCAGCAGCCCGCCGGCCAGGAACGCGCCGATGGTCACTTCCAGGGCGCCGGTGCCGCGCAGGTGGCGGCTCGCATAATTGCTGCCGAAGGCCGAGCAGAACGCCCCGGCGAGCGCCGCCGCGCAGCCCAGGATGAAAGTCACCGTCACCGGCTCGGCGGGAAAGCCCACCAGCAGGACGATGCCGGCCACCCCCAGCAGCAGGCCGACGAGCCCGCGCGCGGTGATGCGCTCCAGGCCCCACGCCTGCCCGATGGCCATGGAGAACAGCGGAATGGCGGCGATGCAGATGGCCGTCATGGCCGTGCCGATCAGCGGCGTCGCCACGGACAGGCAGACCAGCTGCCCGGCCACGGTGGTCGCCCCCACCACGGCGAGCGGGCGCCAGCCGTGGTTGAAGTTCAGCCGCCGCCGCGTCAGCACCGCCAGCAGCGCCAGCGCCGCGCAGGCCACGAACGCGCGCAGCGTCACCGCGCCGACCCAGCCGAAGGCCTCGACCACCCGCAGCAGCACGAGGAAGGAAAAGCCCCAGGCGACAGCCAGGAAGACATAAGCGGCGGCGTCCCTCGGCTTCATTTCCGGCGCCTCATTCCGCCGGCGGGCGGGCGGCGCGGGTCCGGCGGACCGGGCGCAGCTCGCCGACCAGCGTGCCGGCGAGGATCAGCGCCGCGCCGAGCAGCGCCAGCGGCGGCAGCCGCTCGCCGGCCAGCCGGCCGACGATGCCCGCCCACACCGGCTCGCCCGCATAGATCAGCGTGGCGCGGGTGGGCGAGACGAAGGCCTGCGCCCAGTTCATGGTGAGCTGGATGACCGCGCTCATGAGCCCGAGGCCCAAGGCGGCGGCGAACCAGGACGGGGACGCATCCGGCATCCCCTCGCCGGCGAACGGCATGGCGATGAGCGCGAACATGCCGGCGGCGAGCAATTGCACCACCGTGACGCGCCGGCCGTTCACCCGGCCGGCGAAGGCGCCGATGAGCAGGATCTCCGCCGCCATGGCCAGCGTGCCGAACAGCGTCACCACCTCGCCCGCGCCGAAGCCGAGCCCGCCGGCGGCAAGGCCCGGCGCATCCGGCCCGGCCAGCAGCAGCAGGCCGGTGAAGGCGAGGCCCACCGCCACCCAGCTCATCAGCCCCGGTGGCCGCTTCAGCACCGCCCATTGCAGCAGCGGCACCAGCGGCACATAGGCGGCGGTGATGAAGGCGGACTGGCTGCTGGAGATGGTCTTCAGGCCATAGGTCTGCGCGCCGTAGCCGAGGCAGATGGCAAGGCCGATGGCGGCGCCCGCCGCCAGTTCCTGCGGCGTCAGGCGCGCCATCTCGCGGCGGAACAGCAGCGCCAGCATCGCCCCCGCCGCGACGAAGCGCAGGCCGACGAAGGCCAGCGCGCCCTCCTCGCGCATCGCCACGTGGACGAGCAGAAAGCTCGCTCCCCACAGCATGGTGACGGCGACCAGCGCCAGTTCCGGACGGGTGAGGCGCGGCCGGAGGGCGGGACGCGAAGCAGACGCAACAGGCATGGGCAGAGCTTTAGGAGCCGCCGGCGGCGGCTTCAACCGGGGTCCTGTACCATTTGGCGTCAGGTGGGCAGGGTCGCATTGGCGGCGAGCACGGCGCCGGCGAGATAGAGTGAGCCGCAGATCAGCACGCGCGGCGGCGGCGTCACCGGGAAGGCGGCGAGGCCGGCGAGCGCGGCGCCGACGTCCGGCGCGGTGGAGGCGGAGAAGCCGAGCGCGGTGGCCACCGTGGCGAGGTCGGCCGGCGCCATGCCGTTGTGCTCCGCCGGCACCGGCACGCAGATCGCCTCGCGGGCAAGGCCGGAGAAGGCGGAGAGGAAGCCGGCCACGTCCTTGTTGGCCAGCATGCCGGTGACCAGCACCAGCGGGCGCGAATAGCGCTCCTCCAGCTCGGCCAGCGCATGGGCCAGCGCCTGGCCGCCGGCGGCGTTGTGGCCGCCGTCCAGCCACACCTCCACGTCGGCCGGGGCGCGGTCCACCAGCGGGCCGGGCGGCAGGCGCTGGAGCCGCGCCGGCCAGTCGGCGCCGCGGATGCCGGCCTCGACCGCAGTCGCCGGCAGGCGCAGCGCCGGCACCGCGCGCAGGGTGGCGACCGCGAGCCCGGCATTGTCGATCTGGTGCGGGCCGATCAGGCGCGGGCGCGGCAGGTCGAGGAGGCCGTCCTCGTCCGCATAGACGAGGCGCCCGGCCTCCTCGTGCACCGTCCAGTGCTGGCCGCGCGCGAACAGCGGCGCGCGGGCGCGGGCGGCGGCGCGCTCGATCACCGCCAGCGCCTCGTCCGGCTGGTCGCCGACGATCACCGGCACGCGCGGCTTGATGATGCCCGCCTTCTCGCCGGCGATGGCGGCCACCGTGTCGCCGAGGAATTCCACATGGTCGATGGAGATGGGCGTGATGACGCTGGCGAGCGCGGTCTCGATGACGTTGGTGGCGTCGAGCCGGCCGCCGAGGCCCACCTCCAGCAGCAGCACGTCGGCCGGGGTCTCGGCAAACAGCAGCAGCGCGGCGGCGGTGGTGACCTCGAAGAAGGTGATGGGCGCGCCGTCATTGGCCGCCGCCGTGCGCTCCAGCGCGTCCACCAGCCGGGCGTCGTCCACCAGGGTGCCGGCGAGGCGGATGCGCTCGTTGAAGCGCACCAGATGCGGTGAGGTATAGGCATGCACGCGCTTGCCGCCCGCCTCCAGCGCCGCGCGCAGATAGGCGAGTGTCGAGCCCTTGCCGTTGGTGCCGGCCACATGCACGACCGGCGGCAGCCGCCGCTCGGGATGGCCCAGCGCCGCGATGAGGCGCTCCATGCGCTCCAGCGACAGGTCGATGCGCTTGGGGTGGAGCGCCATCAGGCGCTCCAGCAGGGCGTCCAGCGCGCTCATGCGGCGCGGGCTCCCGGCGGTCGGGGGCTCACGCCGCGGCGGGGCGCGGCAGGCGGCCCTTGGGCGGCACGCCGGGCGCCTTGACCATGATGCGGCAGATCCGGGCCAGCGTCTCGCGCATCTGGTGACGGTGCACCACCATGTCGAGCATGCCGTGCTCGTAGAGATATTCCGCCCGCTGGAAGCCGTCGGGCAGCTTCTCGCGGATGGTCTGCTCGATCACGCGCGGCCCGGCGAAGCCGATCAGCGCGCCGGGCTCGGAGATCTGCACGTCGCCCAGCATGGCGTAGGAGGCGGTCACCCCGCCGGTGGTCGGGTTGGTGAGCACGACGATGTAGGGCTGCTTGACCTCGCGCAGCTCCTGGATCGCCACCGTGGTGCGCGGCATCTGCATGAGGGACAGGATGCCCTCCTGCATGCGCGCCCCGCCGGAGGCGGCGAACATGATGAAGGGGGTCTTCTTCGCGGCGGCGGTCTGCAGGCCGGTCACCACCGCCTCGCCGGCGGCCATGCCGAGCGAGCCGCCCATGAAGCCGAAATCCTGCACCGCCACGGTGACCGGCAGGGCCTCCAGCAGGCCGGTGGCCACCTTCACGGCATCCTGCGCCCCGGTCTTGGTGCGGGCGTCCTTCAGGCGGTCGATATATTTGCGCTCGTCGCGGAACTTCAGCGGGTCGATCACCACCTCCGGCAGCGCCACCTCGTCATAGGCGCCGTCGTCGAACGTGGTCTTCAGCCGGTCCACGGGGCTCATGCGCATGTGATAGCCCGAGCCGGGGATCACATACTGATTGGCCTCCAGGTCCTTGTGGAACACCATCTGCCCGGTTTCCGGGCACTTCACCCAGAGATTTTCCGGCACTTCCCGGCGATTGAGGAAGTTGCGGATCTTCGGGCGGACGACGTTGGAAATCCAGTTCAACACGCATCTCCAGCTTTTCCAGGCACCATGTAATGCCCTTGCGTGGCGAACGAAAGGCCGAACACGCGCGGCTGCCCCGCTTTGCCGCAGCCCTCACGGCTCGGCGGGCAGGAAGGCGAACGGCTGGGCCGCCTCGAACTGGGCCGCCGCATTGCCGCTATAGACCCGCCCGCCGGCGATGGTGAGCGTCTTGACCGGCGCCCCGGCCGTCAGGTCCAGGTCCGCCAGCGGCACCCAGAAGCTGTTGGGGCTGGTGGCGGAATCGAAGAAATAGACCCTGTTCTTCTGGTCCGCGACCGAGCGCCAGAGCGTCGCCGAGACGTTGGGCGTCGCGACAGTCTTGATGCCGAGCGGCGTGCTCACCGCGCGCATCACGCTCAGCACGCCCAGCGCCGACTGGTTCTCGAAGCTCCGGCCCGGCACGGCGGAGATGAAGGCGGGGTCCGCCGTCTTGGCCAGCGCGCCGATGAGGAAGGAGGCCCGCACGAAGCGGTCGGAGGCGCGGTTGGTGCCGGGCAGGAAGGTCAGCCCGCCGATCTCCTTCCAATAGGCGTCGAGCGCCAATTGCTGGTCGAAGGGCGGGGAATTGGTCATCACCACATAGTCGCGGCTGTGGTGGATGACGAGCTTGCCGCCGATATGCTCCAGGATGGCACTGTCGCCGCTGGCGTCGGACAGCGCCAGATGCAGCTGCGCGGCCGAGCCGTTGGGAATCTTGCCGCCCACCACCCGGAACGTGTCCTTGCCCAGCGCCTCCACCGCCTCGGCCACGGTGGCGAAATTATCGAGCGCATATTGCGCCCAGAGCGAGACCGCCAGCGTCGGCCGCGCGTCAGGCGCGCCGTATTCCGCCTCGGTGAGATAGAGCATGTTGGCGACCAGCCCGGCCTCGTTCATGCCGTCGGCGGAGCCCACGTCATAGGCGGTGGCGACAAGGCTGCCGTACTTCGCGGTCCATTTGACCGATCGCGGCCCGGCCGCGCCATCGCGCGCGATCCCCTTGGGGAAGGCCCAGAGGTTGCTGCGCATGTCCTCCGGCCAGTCCATGTTGCGGCCGGTGACGACCACCTGGTCCGTGCCGACGAACATGGCGCGGGTGCAGGCCGCCGCCGGTTCCAGCGCCGCCACCAGCGCCGCCGTCATGGCCACGGCCCCCGCCGCGCGCTTCATTCCACGCCAGATCATGAGACGCCCCCGCCCGATGCAAGGCGGCTACTCAAGACCCGCCGCACGAGCCCGGCAACTGAGGGATTCTACCACGCGGGCACCGCGAGAAGCCGCGCCGGCCGCATCGCGCCGGTCAGGCCGCCTCCACCCCGATCACCAGCCTCTGGCCCATGGCTTCCAGCGCCTGGGCCAGCGCCGGCAGCTTGGTGGCGTGCATGGGGTCCAGGATCCGCCGCACCTCCTTCTCGTCCCGCTCCAGGCGGCGGGCAAGCTCGGTCTTGCTGATGCCCGCGTTGCGAAACGCCTCCAGCACCGCCAGCTTGGCGGCCACCTCCGGGTCCACCGCGATCGCCACGAGATCCCGGCCCCGCGCCTTCGGCACCGGCAGCGCGAGCCCGCGACGGGGATAGGTCAGGAGGGCAAGGCCGAGCGCGTCCCGGGCCTGCGCATAAGCGTCGGCCCGGTCATCCCCTTGCGTGATGGCTTCCGGGACATCGGGAAAGGTCACCACCACCCCCGCCTCGTCGCCCGGTTCGAACAGAGCGCGATATTCGAACATCTGCATCATCCAACTCCCGTCGCGGCGGCGTTGCCCGCGCTGCCGCCCACCGCTCAGGCCTCAGGCGAGGCCCAGGGCCTTGCGGATCTTTCGCGCGGTCTTGGGGTCGATCTCGCGGGATGGAAGCGTCGACACCTTGCCGCCGACCCAGAGCATGGCGTGCCCGCCCTTTCCGGCCGCCTTCTCGACCCGGAAGGAAAGCCCCGCCTGCCTGGCTTCCTCCCGGATCTCGGCGATGAAACGGTCCCGCTTATCCATGTGGCCCGCCCGACCCCACCGTCAGGCTAATTTTCGGACATTTATGTCCGAATTTCAAGCGTGATGCATGGGGGAACAGGCACAGCTTGTCCTGGCCAAGCCGGCGGAGCGGGGGCGGGCTGTTGACACGGATGCCCGCCACCGGCGCACCGCAAAGCCCTCTCCCGCTTGCGGGGGAGGGTTGGGTGGGGGCCACGCGACAGCGCAGAAAGAAGGCCACCGCGCGGAGACGGGAAGGGGAATGCCGGTCGCGCCCCGGCGTGGCGGGGGTACAGAGGCGGAAAGCCCCCAAGCTGCGCTTCGGCCCCCACCCTGGCCCTCCCCCGCAAGCGGGAGAGGGGACCTGTCGCGAGGGCGACGGGGTTACGGGCGAAAGGGTTACGGGCGGCAGGGCTGCTCGCGGCGGGGAAAAGAGATCGGCCGGTCCGGCGGGGGGCCCGCGCGGCCGGCAGCGCCCCGCCCTACTCCGCCGCCTGGCGGCCGACGCCGCGCACCGCCTCGGCCAGTTCCCGCACCAGGGCTTCCACCGCCGGCACCGTGTTGGCGGTGGCCGCGCCCGCGTCGTCCAGCGTCTTGCGCACCGCCTCCACCAGAGCCGAGCCGACCACCACGGCATCCGCGCCGGCGGCGATGGCGGCGGCCTGGGCCGGGGTCTTCACCCCGAAGCCCACCGCCACCGGCAGCAGCGTGTGCTGCTTGATGCGCGCCACCGCCGCGCCCACCACGTCTGCGTCGGGCGTGGCCGAGCCGGTGATGCCGGTGATGGAGACGTAATAGACAAAGCCCGCGGTGTGGGCGAGCACGGTGGGCAGGCGGGTCTCGTCCGTGGTCGGCGTGGCGAGGCGGATGAAGTCCAGCCCCGCCTCCAGCGCCGGCAGGCAGAGCTCCTTGTCCTCTTCCGGCGGCAGGTCGACGATGATGAGGCCGTCCACGCCCGCGGCCTTGGCGTCGGCGATGAAGCGCGGCACGCCGTAGATGTAGATGGGGTTGAAATAGCCCATCAGCACGATCGGGGTCGCGGCATCCTCGACGCGGAAGGCGCGCACCAGATCCAGCGTCTTGGCCAGCGTCTGGCCGGCCTTCAGCGCCCGCAGGCCCGCCGCCTGGATCGCCGGGCCGTCGGCCATGGGATCGGTGAAGGGCACGCCCAGCTCGATCACGTCCGCCCCGGCGCCGGGCAGCATCCGCAGCAGCTCCAGCGAAGTGTCATAGTCGGGATCGCCGGCGGTGATGAAGGTCACCAGGCCGGGACGGCCCTGGGCGGCGAGATCGGTGAAGCGGGCGCTGATGCGGGTCGTCATGGTCCGTGTGGTTTCCTCCCCTCCGGTCCGAGGGGTCGGCCGCCATGCGGCCGGAAGCGGCAGGCAGACGGGGCGCGCGGCCCCATCCCGAATGGTCGAAGGCCGGACGCCCGGCGCTCAGTTGGCCTTCAGGATGCCGCAGCGGGCATCCGTCGCGCCGGTGGCGCCCATCAGGCGCACCTGGCCGATGCCGGTCACGCCCGGCACCGAGGCATAGAGCGTGGTGGTGGAGGTGCCGACCAGCTTGCCCTTGGCGAAGAACTGGCAGCCCACGTCGATCTGCGAGATCACCGTGGTGCCCACGTTCTTCACCCGCACGTTGACGAAGGCGCCGGCCGGATCGGACGCGACAGTGTCCGCCGCGAGCTGGAGGCTGGCCGGCTGCGGCGGCACCTGCGCCAGAACCGGGGACACCCCGCCCAACAGGCCGACGGCGAGAAGAGTAAGCGCTGCACGTGTCATATCCGGCCCCCCAGAAGGTCCGCCACGGTGGAGACGTCCTTGTCGCCGCGGCCCGACAGATTGACCACCATGAGGTGGTCCTTCGGCTTCGTCGGCGCGATCTCCATCACCTTGGCGATGGCGTGCGCGCATTCGAGCGCCGGGATGATGCCCTCCAGCTTCGACAGCAGCTGGAACGCGCCCAGCGCCTCGGTGTCGGTGCAGGGAATGTATTTCACCCGGCCGATGTCGTGCAGCCAGGAATGCTCCGGCCCGATGCCGGGATAGTCGAGGCCCGCCGAGATGGAATGGGCTTCGGAAATCTGCCCGTCGTCGTCCATCAGCAGATAGGTGCGGTTGCCGTGCAGCACGCCCGGCCGGCCGGCCAGGATGGCCGCCGCGGTTTGGCCCGAGGAGATGCCGTGCCCGGCGGCCTCGACGCCGAAGATCTCGACGCCCGGATCGTCCAGGAACTCATGGAACAGGCCGATGGCGTTGGAGCCGCCGCCCACCGCCGCGATCAGGCTGTCCGGCAGGCGGCCTTCCGCCTCCAGCATCTGCGCGCGGGTCTCCTTGCCGATGATCGACTGGAAGTCGCGCACCATGGAGGGATAGGGGTGCGGGCCGGCCACGGTGCCGATGCAATAGAAGGTGTCGTGCACGTTGGTGACCCAGTCGCGCAGGGCCTCGTTCATGGCATCCTTCAGGGTGCGCGAGCCGGACTGCACCGGGATCACCTGCGCGCCCAGCATCTCCATGCGGAACACGTTGGGCTTCTGCCGCTCCACGTCCACCGCGCCCATGTAGACCACGCACTTCAGGCCGAAGCGGGCGCACAGGGTGGCGGTGGCGACGCCGTGCTGGCCGGCGCCGGTTTCGGCGATGATGCGCGTCTTGCCCATGCGCAGGGCCAGAAGGATCTGGCCCAGCACGTTGTTCACCTTGTGGGAGCCGGTGTGGTTCAGCTCCTCGCGCTTCAGATAGACCTTGGCGCCGCCCAGGTGCTCGCTCAGCCGCTCGGCATAATAGAGCGGCGAGGGCCGGCCCACGTAATGGGCCAGATAGCCGTCCATCTGCGCCTTGAAGGCGGGGTCCACCTTGGCCGCCTCGTAGGCGGCCTCCAGCTGGAGGATCAGCGGCATCAGGGTCTCGGCAACGAAGCGCCCGCCATGGATGCCGAAATGGCCGCCCTCGTCGGGGCCGGTGCGATAGGAATTGAGCGCGTTCACGGAGCTTGAACTTTCCCGATGGGGGCGGCCGGAGCTGCCGCCGCTGCTGCCCTCGCCGCGCGGACGAAAGCGAAGATCTTGTCCGCCGACTTCACGCCGGGGGCGGTTTCCACGCCCGACGAGACGTCCACCCCGTCGAGGCGGACGGCCGCGAGGGCCTGCGAGACGTTGCCGGCGTCGAGCCCACCGGAAAGCATGACCGGCCGCCCGGGGTCAAGGCCGGCCAGCAGCCGCCAGTCGAACGGCCGGCCGTTGCCGCCGGGCAGCGCGTCGTCCGGCAGCGGCTTGGCGTCGAACAGCAGGCGGTCGGCCACCGCCGCATAGGCGGGCACCTGGGCGAGGTCCTCGGCCCGCGCCACCGGCAGCGCCTTCATCACCGGCCGGCCGGTGCGGGCGCGGATCTCGCCCACCCGCTCCGGCGTCTCGCGGCCGTGCAACTGGAGGATGTCGGGCTTGAACGCCGCCACGGCGGCACCGAGCGTCGCGTCGTCGGGGTCCACCAGCAGCAGCACGGTGCGGGCGCGCCCGCCGACCCGCGCCACCAGGGCCGGGGCGGCCTCCAGCGGCACGTGCCGGGGGCTCCTGGGGAAATGCACGAAGCCCACCAGATCGGCCCCGGCCTCGAGCGCGGCGTCGAGCGTCGCCGCGCTCGAGAGGCCGCAGATCTTCACCTCGATGCCCATCGGCCCGCCTGCTGCCTGCCTGTGTGTTGCCCGCCCGGCGCGCCGCGCGCCGGAAGACTCACGTCTCGATATGGGTGAACTGGCCCGACTTGCGGAATCGCCAAAGATAGCTGCCGAGCACCGAGGCGAGCGCGGTCGGGGTGATGCCCAGCCCGCGCAGCGTGCGGCCCTCCGCCTCGGCGGCGGCCGACACCACGGCGTCGGACTTCAGCAGCTCCACCTGGTCCTTGGTCAGCGGCGCCTTGGGCAGCCACTGGGTCAGGCCGGCGGCCAGCGAGGCGAGGCCGAACGGCACGGCGACCAGCGAGCGCTTGGCGCCGATCTCGTGCAGCATGAGCTGCATCAGCTCCTTGAAGGTGCGCACCTGGCAGCCGCCCAGCTCATAGACCGTGCCGGGCTTGGCGAGGCCCTCCACCGCATGCTCCACGGCGGTGGCGACATCGCCGACGAACACCGGCTGGAATCGGGTCAGGCCGCCGCCGATCAACGGCAGCGCCGGGCTCATGCGCGCCATGCCGGCGAACTTGTTGAAGAAGTCGTCCTCGGGGCCGAACACCAGTGAGGGCCGGAGAATCACCGCCGAGGGCACCGCCTGGAGCACCGCCGCCTCGCCTTCCGCCTTGGAGCGGGCATATTCGGACGGGCTGTCGGCGCTGGCGCCGATGGCCGAGACATGCACCAGCCGGGCGCCGGCCCCGGCCGCCGCCTCGGCCACCGCGCGGGCGCCGAACGCCTGCACCGCCTGGAACGACTGGCGGCCGGTGGGGGCGAGGATGCCGACCAGATTGACCACCGCCTGCGCGCCCTCGACCGCCCGCATGACGGACTGCGGATAGCGCAGGTTCGCCTGCACCAGCTGGATCTGGCCCACATAGCCGATGGGCTGGAGGAAGCCGGCGAGCTCGGGCCGGCGCACCGCGACGCGCACCCGGTAGCCGCGGCGGGCCAGCGCCCGCACCACATGGCGCCCGAGGAAGCCCGACCCGCCGAATACGGTCACCAAGCTGTCGGTCACCGGCTGCTCCGCCACCGTCACGTCGCTCATCTGCCTAACTCCCGCACGTCCGGGGCCGCCGCGATGCCGTGGTGGCCGCCCGCGCGTGCTCTATATACGATGTCCCTGCACATACGCGAGGACGGCCACGCGCGTAAAGCGCGGCCGATGCCACACGGTGTCGTAAAAGGGGAACAGTGGAGCGAAACGTGGTTGACGCCGCAGCGCGCTAACCTTATAAGCCCGGCACTTCGCTGGTGGCTCCGGTCGCCCGCTCCCGTATTCATTCCAGACGCGCATAGTAAAGCCCAGTCGGGCCGGCCCTGTGCCCGCCAAACCGAAGGATGGCCGATGGCCAATACGCCCTCCGCCAAGAAGGCGGCTCGCAAGATCGAGCGCCGCACCGAAGTGAACCGCTCGCGCCGCTCGCGGGTGCGCACCTACCTGCGCAAGCTGGAAGACGCGCTCACCGCCGGTGACAAGGACCAGGCCGTGGCCGCTTTCCAGGCCGCCGAGCCGGAGATCATGCGCGCCGTGACCAAGGGTGTTCTTCACAAGAATACCGCGTCCCGCAAGGTTTCGCGCCTCGCCGCTCGCGTCCGCAAGCTGAGCGCCTGAGCACAGTCCAGTCCCGCTTTCTTCCGGCGTGACAGAAGAGCCCGGCATTGCCGGGCTTTTTTATTGCCGGAGCGGTTGCATCGGCGATCGATTCGCCAGGATGCCGGCTGCGCTCTTTGAGGCGGAAGGTCAAGTCCTCGAAATGGCGACAACACGGCGCGCATCCAGACGCCGGTTCTCGCCGCTCAGGAAAAGCCGATCATCTTGAACGAGTTAACGCCCAAGCGGAAAAGCGGCTCCAAACAGCCGCCAAAGAACGGTACCTATGTATTCTTCCCTTTGCTCGGCCGAACCCTGCCCCCGAGCCTCCGGCGACCCTGGATTCTCATTGTCCATTCAGAGGTTTGCCGGCTGACATAAAGTGCCACTTCAACCGAGCTGTTGCGACCCTTTCCCCCACTATCCCAAACTGACCCGAAAGGCGTTGCACCGCTCCCGAGGCCTGTGTATGTTCAATCTCACCTCAGGGATTGCCCCGGGCATTCACCAATAGACTGAACGCTGAACAGCTCTTCGCGAGTGAAGGGAGGGAATGTCATGTGTATATATGCCCTTTCCAACCCGCAGCGTTCTTCAGTCTGGGGCGACAGCACTTGATTGGGGGCAAGTTGTTCTGAAGCTTCTTTATAAAAAGCCTCGGACAATTTCAGAATTCTGTAAAATATGACAATCAACGGAAAGGCCGCTGGAAGCAATTTCGGCGGCAAATGGGGCGGCTATGACCTTTTGCGACAGTGGTGAGCGCGCGATATTCTGCGCCATGCCGGCGGCGTTTTCGGTCCATGCGGACGCTGCATATCCCACCGCATTCCCGCCCCCGCGCTCGGGCTCGGCCGTGAGCCACGGCCCGGGCTGATCCGCGCCTTCGGCGCCCACCTTCATCCTTCTCCACCTTGCGCGCAGCGCGCCGGTCACCCGGCGCGACAGACCTCGCGCCTCAACCAGGGAACCGCCACGCGCGGGAGCAGCCCTCATGCTGAAGCCGGAAGCCGTAGACGTCGCCAAATTTCGGCCCGCCATCCCCGGAGCCGTCACGACCGACGTCTGTGTCCATCAGTGGGACCGGGTCCGCCAGCGCCTGCGTGAGGAGATCGGTGAGGAATCCTATACGAGCTGGTTCGCCCGCATCGAGCTCGACAGGGTCGGCGCCGGCGCGGTCCAGCTGTCGGTCCCCACGCGCTTCCTGAAGGCCTGGATCCAGGACCACTATCTCGACCGCCTGTCGGAGCTGTGGCGCGAGGAGAACGGCATCACCAAGGTGGACCTCGCGGTCCGCACCGCCGTCACCCGCAGCCTGCCGCTGAAGGCCGCCAACGCCCCCCGCGAGACCCTGTCCGAGCGCCCCGCGGTCGCCACCGCCCCGGCGCGCCCCGCCGCCGCCGCGCCCTCCGCCACGCAGGCCTCGGCCGATGTGGGCGCCGGCTCGCCGCTCGACCCGCGCTTCACCTTCGAGACCTTCGTGGTCGGCAAGTCGAACACGCTGGCCCACGCCGCCGCGCGGCAGGTGTCCGAGGCGGTGCCGGGCGCCGCCCCGCTGTTCAACCCGCTCTATCTCCATGCGGCCGTCGGCCTCGGCAAGACCCACCTACTCCAGGCCGTGGCCTGGGCCGGCGCGGCCCGTGGCCGCCGCGTGGTGTACCTGACCGCCGAGCGCTTCATGTACGGCTTCGTCGCCGCGCTCAAGTCGCACGCCGCCATCGCCTTCAAGGATGCGCTGCGCTCCATCGACACGCTGGTGATCGACGACCTGCAATTCCTGACCGGCAAGAACATGCAGCAGGAATTCTGCCACACGCTCAATGCCTTGATGGACGCCGGCCGCCAGGTGGTGGTGGCCGCCGACCGTCCGCCGGCGGAACTCGACGCGCTGGACGAGCGGGTCCGCTCCCGCCTCGCCGGCGGCCTCGTGGTGGAACTCGCCACGCTGGAGGAGGATCTGCGCCACCAGATCCTGAAGGCCCGCTCCCAGGTGCTCGCCGAGCAGCATCGCGGCTTCACCGTGCCGACCCCGGTGCTGGAATTCCTCTCCCGCCACGTGGGCACCAGCGGCCGGGACCTCGACGGCGCGCTGAACAAGCTGCTGGCGGTGAACAAACTCACTGGCGAGCCGGTGACGCTGGAGATGGCCGAAGGCGCGGTCAAGGATCTGGTGCGTCCCTGCGACCCCAAGCGCGTGCGGGTGGACGACATCCTGCGCGTGGTGGCCAAGCACTACAATGTGTCCCGCGCCGACCTGCTGTCGCAGCGCCGCACCGCCAACGTGGTGAAGCCGCGCCAGATCGCCATGTATCTCGCCAAGACCCTGACCCTGCGCTCGCTGCCGGAGATCGGCCGGCGCTTCGGCGGACGCGACCACACCACCGTCCTGCATGCGGTGCGCAAGATCGACGGACTGATCGCCACCGACCGCGCCCTGGCGGACGAGATCGAGACGCTGAAGCGCCTCGTCGCCGAGTAAGCCCCCTCCCCCGCGTTCGATCCGTCAGACCGGCGGATCGGGCCGCACGGCCGCTCCGGCGCCGACGTCCCGCACAAATCGAGGCCCGGCTCTTGCGTTGCGGCGGCGGCGGCGGCAATGTCTGCGGCCCGGCGGTTCGTTTCGACGAACCCGAACGGGGCCGCGGCGACGCCAGTTGCCGCGCGCATCCAATTCCCTCCGAGCGAAGAGTCACGGGTCCGGGCCATGAAGGTCACCGTCGAACGCGCCGAGCTTCTCAAGTCGCTCAGCCATGTCCATCGCGTCGTCGAGCGGCGCAACACCATCCCGATCCTCGCCAACGTGCTGATCCGCACGGGGACGAACGGCCTGTCGCTGAAGGCCACCGACCTCGACCTGGAAGTGGTGGAGACGGTGCCGGCGGAAGTGTCCCAGGATGGCGCGACCACGGTGCCGGCCCACGTGCTGTACGACATCGTGCGCAAGCTCCCCGATGGCTCGCAGGTGCAACTGGAGGCCGGCGGCGAACGCGGCAGCCTCGCGGTGCGCGCCGGCCGCGCCCGCTTCACCCTGCAGACCCTGCCCGAGACCGACTTCCCGGACCTCGCCGCTGGCGAATTCTCCCATTCCTTCAAAGTGAAGGGCGCGGAATTCCGCCGCCTAGTGGACAAGACCCAGTTCGCCATCTCCACCGAGGAGACGCGCTACTACCTCAACGGCATCTACCTCCACGTGGCGGAGAACGCCGGCAAGCCGACGCTGCGCGCGGTCGCCACCGACGGCCACCGCCTCGCCCAGGCGGAGCTTGACGCGCCCGAGGGCGCGGGCGGCCTTGCCGGCGTCATCGTCCCGCGCAAGACGGTGGCCGAGATCCAGAAGCTGCTGGAAGACAAGGACGCGGAAGTCACTGTCTCGCTGTCCGCCACCAAGATCCGTGTCGCGGTGGGCGCCATCGTGCTCACCTCCAAGCTGATCGACGGCACCTTCCCCGACTACGGCCGCGTCATCCCCGCCGGCAACGACAAGACGCTGCTGGTGGACAAGGCCGATTTCGCCGCCGCCGTGGACCGTGTCTCCACCGTCTCCAGCGAGCGCGGGCGGGCGGTGAAGCTCTCGCTCGGCGACGGCAAGCTGACCCTCTCGGTGACCAATCCGGACAGCGGCAGCGCCACCGAAGAGCTGGAAGTCGAGTATGGCGCCGAGCCGCTCGATATCGGCTTCAACAGCCGCTATCTGCTGGACATCACCTCGCAGCTCGAAGGCGACACCGCGGAGCTGAAGCTGGCCGATCCCGGCTCGCCGACCCTGGTGCGCGACAGCACGAAGACCGACGCGCTCTACGTGCTCATGCCGATGCGTGTGTGAGCCTGCGGGTGTGAGCCACACCCCTCCCGTGACCGCGCCCCGCGCCCGCATCCGCCGCCTCACCATCACCCGCTTCCGCAGCTACGCGGCAGCGCAGATCGAGGTGGCGGACGGGCCGGTGGTGCTCACCGGGCCGAACGGGGCGGGCAAGACCAACCTGCTGGAAGCCATCTCCTTCTTTTCCCCCGGCCGGGGCCTCCGGCGGGCGCCGCTCGACGCCATCGCCCAGGCCGGCGGCGACGGCTCCTGGGCGGTGGCCGCGCAAGTGGAAGGCGCTCTGGGCGAGGTGATGCTCGGCACCGGCGGCGATGCCCCGCGCGCGGACACGCCGGCCCGGCGCTTCCGCATCGACCGGGAGACGGCCTCCTCCGCCAATGCCTTCCTCGACCATCTGAAGGTGGTGTGGCTGACACCGGAGATGGACGGGCTGTTCACCGGGCCGCCGGCCGACCGGCGCCGCTTTCTCGACCGTCTCGTCCTCGCCGTGGACGCCAGCCACGGCACCCGCGTCAACGCCCTCGAACGGGCGCTGCGCACCCGCAACAGGGTGCTGGAGGACGGCGGCGACAACCGCATGCTGGGCGCGGTGGAGCACGAGCTGGCGGAACTGGGCGTCGCCGTCGCCGCCGCGCGGCTGGAGACGGTGCAGCGCCTCGCCACCGAGATCGCCGCCCACGCCGACGACGCCAGCCTCTTTCCCTATGCCGACATCGCCCTCGACGGCGCGCTGGAGCGCCTGCTCGCCACCGCGCCGGCGGTGGAGGTGGAGGACCGCTACCGCGCCATCCTCCAGGACAACCGCCCCCGCGACCGCGCCGCCGGGCGCACGCTGGAAGGGCCGCACCTGTGCGACCTCGCCGTCGCCCACGGGCCGAAGGGCCTGTCGGCGGCGCGCTGCTCCACCGGCGAGCAGAAGTCGCTGCTGATCGGCCTCGCCTTGTCCCATGCCCGCCTCGTCACCGCCATGCAGGGCCACGCCCCGGTGGTGCTGCTGGATGACGTGGTGGCCTATCTCGACGCCGACCGCCGCGCCGGGCTGTTCGCTGCGCTGTCCGCGCTCGGCGCCCAGGTCTGGATGAGCGGGGCCGATCCCCTCGCCTTCGAGGCATTGGCGGATGCGGAGCGTTTCGAGGTCCGTCCCGGCGAGGTTCGCCGCGCGCGCTAGGCGGGCGTCTTCACCATAGCGAGAGGTGCTTTTTGCCGGGGTGTGGCCATGATGCCACCTGCGCCGCAAACCCGCATGCTAGAAGGCGAATCAGCTCATCCCACCGTTTCGGGGAATCATGGCCCGCGATCGTTTCCCGCCCCCCGCCGCTCTCAGCCGGCGCGCTTTCGTCATTGGCACCCCGCTGTTCCTGGCGGCCTGCGTCACCAACGCCCCGCCCCCGGTCGTGACGACCATCGGCGACGCCCGCTACGGCGAGATCGTCGGCGAGCCGTTCGAAGTGCCCGCGGTGGACATCTCCGGCCTCGACCCGAAGCTGCTGCGCCAGGTGGTGGACTATCCCACCAAGTTCCCGCCCGGCACCATCGTCGTCGACGTGCCGAACCGCTTCCTCTACCTCGTCCAGGCCAACGGCAAGGCCATCCGCTACGGCGTGGGTGTCGGCCGGCAGGGCTACAGCTATCGCGGGATGGCCACCATCAAGCGCAAGGAGAAGTGGCCGCACTGGACGCCCACGGCGAACATGATCGCCAAGCAGCCGGACCGCTACAAGCCCTATGCCGCCGGCCTGCCGGGCGGCGAGACCAACCCGCTCGGCCCGCGCGCGCTCTATCTCTATGACGGCGACCGGGACACCATGTTCCGCCTGCACGGCACGATCGAGCCGGACACCATCGGCACCGAAGTCTCCTCCGGCTGCATCCGCCTGCTGAACCAGGACATCATCGACCTGTACGAGCGCGTCCCGCTCGGCACCCGCGTCATGGTCATCAACAACTGAGCCCGCCGGGCGCCTTCCAGAAGGCGCCCGAAGCCTTGATACATCAGGGTTTGGCGGGGCGGACTTGACCCTGTGCCCGCGCGGGCGCACACACGGGCCATGGATTTCGCCACCCTCGCGTTTTTCGCTGCCATTCTGACGGTGGCGGCGGCGACCCCCGGGCCGGCAGTGGTTGCACTGGTGGCGCGCACCCTGGCGCGTGGGCGGCAGGGTGCAGCGCCCTTCATCGCAGGCCTGATCCTCGGCGACGTGCTGTGGCTTGCGGCTTCCATTCTCGGCCTCTCCGCTCTGGCGGCGACCATGGGCAGCCTGTTCTTCCTCGTGCGCCTCGCAGGTGCCGGCTATCTGCTCCTGATGGCTTGGAGGATGTGGACCGCGCCGGCTGAAGCGCCGGATGTGGCCGGCCTGCCCGCACGGGCTGGGCGCGGCGGACTGTTCGGCGCCGGGCTCGCCCTCACCATGGGCAACCCCAAGACCATGGCCTTCTATCTCGCCATGCTCCCGGCGATGGTCGATCTGCAGCACATCGACATATTGGGCTTCACCGAGCTGTCAGGCGCGATCTGTGTCGTCCTGAGTGCCGTTTTCGCGTTTTACGTGTATTCGGCAGATCGCACGCGCCACCTCGTGGCCGGCACCTCCGCCCTGAAGACCATAAATCGTGTGTGCGGAACCGTTTTGGCCGGTACGGCCGTGGCGGTTGCCACCAAATAACCGCGGCTTTGCGGTACATATCAATCCAAGCGATACAACGATTCGAGACAGCACCATGGCCGAACCCGTGCCCGCGGCGTCCCCCGAAGAATACGGGGCCCAGTCCATCCAGGTCCTCAAGGGCCTCGACGCCGTGCGCAAACGTCCCGGCATGTACATCGGCGACACCGACGACGGCTCCGGCTTGCACCACATGGTCTATGAGGTGGTGGACAACGCCATCGACGAGGCCCTGGCCGGCCACGCCAAGGAAGTCACCGTCACCCTCAATGCCGACGGGTCGGTGACCGTCACCGACGACGGCCGCGGCATCCCCACCGGCATCCACGAGGAAGAGGGCGTCTCGGCGGCCGAGGTCATCATGACCCAGCTGCACGCCGGCGGTAAGTTCAACCAGAATTCCTACAAGGTCTCCGGCGGCCTGCACGGCGTCGGCGTGTCGGTGGTGAATGCGCTGTCCACCTATCTGGACCTGACCATCTGGCGGGACGGCAAGGAACACTACATGCGCTTCCGCCACGGCGACGCGGAAGCGCCGCTGAAGGTGGTGGGCGACGCCCCGGCGGGCAAGCGCGGCACCAAGGTGACCTTCCTGCCCTCGCCCGAGACCTTCACCCGGATCGAGTTCGACTTCGCCACGCTGGAGCACCGGCTGCGCGAACTCGCCTTCCTGAATTCCGGCGTGCTGATCATCCTCACCGACAACCGCACCCCGGACACCAAGCGCGAGGAGCTGCATTACGAGGGTGGCGTCGAGGCCTTCGTGCGCTATCTCGACCGCAACAAGCAGGCGCTGCTGCAGAAGCCCGTGGTGATCCGCGCCGAGCGCGACGGCATCTCCGTGGAAGCCGCGCTGTCGTGGAACGACGGCTACCACGAGAACATCCTCTGCTTCACCAACAACATCCCGCAGCGCGACCGCGGCACCCACTTCACCGGCTTTGCCGCCGCGCTCACCCGGCAGGTGATCGGCTATGCCGACCGCTCGGGCATCGCCAAGAAGGAGAAGGTGGACCCCACCGGTGAGGATTGCCGTGAGGGCCTGACCGCCGTGCTCTCCGTGAAGGTGCCGGACCCGAAATTCTCCTCCCAGACCAAGGACAAGCTGGTCTCGTCCGAGGTGCGGCCGGTGGTCGAGAGCCTGGTGGGCGAGGCGCTCTCCACCTGGTTCGAGGAGAACCCCTCCGAGGGCAAGTCGGTGGTGGGCAAGGTGGTGGAAGCCGCCGCCGCCCGTGAAGCCGCCCGCAGAGCCCGTGACCTCACCCGACGCAAGAACCCGCTGGACATCGCCTCGCTGCCCGGCAAGCTCGCCGACTGCCAGGAGCGCGACCCGGCCAAGTCGGAAATCTTCATCGTCGAGGGCGACTCGGCCGGCGGCTCCGCCAAGCAGGGCCGCGACCGCGCCTTCCAGGCGGTGCTGCCGCTGCGCGGCAAGATCCTCAACGTGGAGCGCGCGCGCTTCGACAAGATGCTCTCGTCCGACCAGATCGGCACGCTGATCACCGCGCTCGGCACCGGCATCGGCCGCGATGATTTCGACATCGCCAAGCTGCGCTACCACAAGATCATCATCATGACCGACGCGGACGTGGACGGCTCCCACATCCGCACCCTGCTGCTCACCTTCTTCTTCCGGCAGATGCCGGAGGTTCTTGAACACGGGCACATCTACATCGCCCAGCCGCCGCTGTTCAAAGTCACGCGCGGCAAGTCCGAGACCTACATCAAGGACGAGAAGGCGCTGGAGGACTATCTCATCACCGCGGGCCTGGAGGATGCCTCCCTCCACCTCGCCGGGGGCGAGGTGCGCACCGGCGCCGACCTGGCCGCCGTGGTGGAGCTGTCGCGCCAGATGCGGCTGACGCTGCTCAACCTGCACCCGCGCTACAATAAGGCGGTGGCCGAGCAGGCCGCGCTCGCCGACGGCCTGACCGCCGGCATCCTCGACGAGCCGGACCTCGCGAACGCCGCCGTCGAACGCATCGCCATGCGCATGAACGCGCTGGCGGAGGACACCGAGCGGACCTGGGAAGGCACCGCGGACGAGACCGGCATCCGCCTGTCGCGGCGGGTGCGGGGCGTGCTGGAGACCAATCTGCTCGATGCCGCCTTCCTCGCCTCGCCCGAGGCGCGGCGGCTGGAGAGCCTCGCCAAGCAGCTGGAAGGGGTGTTCGAAGGCACCGCCAAGCTCCGCCGCAAGAGCGACGAGCACGGCGTGTTCGGCGCCGTGGACCTGTTCGACGCGGTTACGGACACCGGCCGCAAGGGCCTCTCGCTGCAGCGCTACAAAGGCCTCGGCGAGATGAACCCCGAGCAGCTCTGGGAAACCACGCTCGACATCAACGCCCGCTCGCTGCTGCAGGTGAAGGTGAAGGAAGTGGACGCGGCCGACGACCTGTTCAACCGCCTCATGGGCGACCTGGTGGAGCCGCGCCGCGACTTCATCCAGGAGAACGCGCTGAAAGCCAGCGTGGACGTCTGATCCACCGGCGCCTGCCGGGCACGGGGCGCGGCCTACACGGCCGCGGCCACGGGCTCAGGCCGTCATGCCCAGCAGATCGGACAGGTCCGGCCCCACCGGGACGATGCCGGCGGGATTGAGCGCCTTCATGGAATAATATCCGCGCTTGATGTGCGCGATGCTCACGGTGTCGCGCACACCGGGAACGGCGAGGACGCGCCGCGTGTAGGCGGTCAGCGCCGGATAGGCCGAAAGCTGGCGCAGGTTGCACTTGAACAGGCCGTGATAGGCCGCGTCGAAGCGGATCAGCGTGACGAACAGGCGGATGTCCGCCTCCGTGACACGCCCGCCGAGCAGGAACGGACCGATGGCCGAAAGCCGCGCCTCCAGTTCGTCCAGCATGCCGAAGACGTCGGCGAAGGCGTCCTCATATGCCGCCTGCGTGGTCGCGAACCCGGCCCGGTAGACCCCGTTGTTGAGGCGCGGATAGATGCGCGCGTTCAAGGCGTCGATCTCGGCGGCGAGATCCGGCGGATAGAGGTCCAGCGTCCCGTCCGCCAGCACCCCGAAGCCGGAATTGAGCATGCGGACAATGTCGGCGGATTCGTTGTTGACGATGGTCTTGCGCTGCTTGTCCCACAGCACCGGCACCGTCGCGCGGCCGGTATAATGAGGATCGGCGCGGGTATAGATCTCGTGCAGGTAGGTGGCGCCGTTGAGCGTGTCGCGGTCGGCGCCGGGGTAGTCGCCGAAGCGCCAGCCCTGGTCGGTGAGCGCGGGTTCGACCACGGACACCGAAACCACGTCCTCCAGGCCCTTGAGCTTGCGGGCGATCAGCGTGCGCGAGGCCCAGGGGCAGATCAGGGCCACATAGAGATGGTAGCGCCCGGCTTCGGCCGGAAAGCCGCCCTCCCCGTTCGGCCCCGCTGCGCCGTCGGGCGTCACCCAGTTGCGGAAGCCGGAGACCTGGCGCACGAAGCCGCCCTTCGCGTCGCTGGCCTGCACCGGCTGCCAGTCCGCCGTCCATTTTCCGTCGACGAGCATGGGTCCGTCTCCTGTTGCAGCCGGGGCTGTCCGTCTGTGCCAAACACGTTGATACAGACTGTTTTACCGCTCAAACGGCGATGCCGTTTGAGCCGAACGGGCTCTAAGCGGCGGGCCGCGCCACCAGGGCGATGGCGGTGCCCCAGGGGTCGGTCAGGGTGGAGGCCTCTGACACAGAGGCCCGGGCCGCGATGGCCTCAAGGCGCGAGGGGCCGGCCTCGATCGTCACTTCGGCAAGGCCTGTGGACGGATAGTCCCGCACCGGCGCTCCCCGGCTGTTCCAGACGTTGGTCGCCACGTGGTGATGATAGCCGTTGGCGGCATAGAAGGTGGCGCCGGGATAGTGGCAGGTGACGTCGAGCCCGAGCACGCCCGCGTAGAAGGCCTCCGCCGGGGCGATCGCGCCGACCTGGAGGTGGACATGGCCGACGCGGGAACCTTCGGGAAAGCCCTGCCACGCGCCGTCCGGGGCGGAGGCGAGCAGGCCCTCGAAGTCCAGTGCCTCGGTCACCATCTTCACCTGCCCGTCCTGCCAGGCCCAGGCCGAGGCCGGGCGGTCGGCATAGATCTCGACGCCGTTGCCCTCGGGGTCAGAGAGATAGATGGCCTCGCTCACGGCGTGGTCGGAGGCCCCCACCACCGGGGTATGGGTCGCCATGGCATGCCGCGTCCAGCGGGCAAGGTCCGCCCGCGCCGGCAGCAGGAAGGCGGTGTGGAACAGGCCCGCCTCGCGGGGCGAACGGCGGCGGGCCGCAGCGTCCCGCCGCAGTTGCAGGAGCACCGTGTCGCCCACCCCCAGCTCCAGGCTCGCCGCATCGCCGGAGAGGCGGTGCAGGCCGACCGCCTGTTGATAGAACGCGGCGACCCGGTCGAGGTCGTTCACGGTCAGCGCGACACGGCCCATGGCAAGGGCGGCACCGGCTTCAGGCTTCGCCACAAGGTGGCTCTCGGGAGCAAGGGATGGGGCGGCCATGGGACGCACTCCTTTCAGGCGCTCAGCGCGCGGACTTTCCAATGGGGGTGCGCACCAGCGCGAAGGCGCCGTCGCCGGTCAGCGCCAGCGCGATCAGGCCGACGATCCACAGCGCCAGATATTCCCAGCCGCCCTTGGGGTTGGTGAAGAAGAAGCCGGCCGGGCCGTGCACCGTGGCGATGGCGCCGAGCAGGACCGGGATCATGGCCACGGCCACCAGACGCGGCAGGAAGCCGACAATGAGCGCGACGGCGCCGAGCACTTCCCAGGCGATGGTCACATAGGCCAGCCAACCGGGCAGGCCGAGCGAGCCGAAGAAGGCCGCGGTGCCGGCAGGGGTAAAGACGAAGATCTTCAGGCCCGCATGGGCGAGGAAGAGGATGCCCAGGGCGATGCGCAGGAGGAGCGCGGCGTAAGGGGCGGTGTTGCTGTCGGACATGATGTGTCT
Source organism: Azorhizobium doebereinerae UFLA1-100 (assembly GCF_000473085.1). Classification (GTDB taxonomy): domain Bacteria; phylum Pseudomonadota; class Alphaproteobacteria; order Rhizobiales; family Xanthobacteraceae; genus Azorhizobium; species Azorhizobium doebereinerae. The sequence goes on along the minus strand of NZ_AXBA01000014.1, from coordinate 18,469 downwards.
CCGGCGATGGGTAAGGAACCGATGGCCGGACTATGTTCCTCGCCGGGCGCCGGATTAAGCCGGCGCGCCGGAGTTGTTTCCTTCCAGATAGGAAGGAATAGAGCTCGCGGCGGCGTGATTGCCCATTCTACCAGCCCACGTCCCAGGCCGGCTCCCCGCGGAAACAGGTGGCGAGGAAATCCACCAGCGCCCGCACCTTCAAGGCCAGATGCCGCCCCGGCGGATAGAGCGCATAGACGCCGTGCGGACCTTCCTCCAGCCCCAGCAGCAGCGGCCGCACCGCGCCGGCCTGGATGCGGGGGCCGGCGATGAAGCTCGGCAGGCGGGCGATGCCGAGGCCCGCCTCAGCCGCAGCCATGCACGCCTCACCATCGGAGAAGCGGATGCGGCCCGTGACCGCGACCGTCTCCATCTCCCCGTCTGCCCCGACGCGGAATCGCCAGTTGAACGGATCGCGGAAATTGGTGTCGATGACACATTCGTGGCGCAGGAGGTCCGCCGGCCGCAGCGGCTCACCTCGGGCCTTCAGGTAATCGGCGGAGGCGACGAGGACGATGCGGGCACCGCACAGCTTGCGGGCGATCAGGCTGGAATCGCCGGGGGCGCCGATGCGGATGGCCGCGTCGAAGCCTTCCTCCACCACGTTCACCACCCGGTCGGAGAAGCTCACGTCGAGCTGGATGTCGGGAAAGGCGCGGGCGAAATCCAGCAGCAGGGGCGCCAGCTGGATGGTGCCGAAGGATTTGGGAGCGGTCAGCCGCAGCCGGCCGGCGGGGGCGCCGGACGCGTTGCGCACCGAGGCGTCGAGGGCGTCGAATTCCTCCAGCAGCAGCCGGATGCGCTCGTAATAGGCCTGCCCCACCTCGGTGGCGGACAGCGCGCGGGTGGTGCGCTTGAGAAGCTGCACGCCGAGATCCGCCTCCAGCTTGGAGACCAGCTTGGAGGCCTGTCCGCTGCTGGTGCCCAGCCGCTCGGCGGCGGCCGCGAAGCTGCCGGTGTCCAGCACCGCCACGAACATGCGCTCACTGGCGAGGCGCTCCATCATCCAGCCCCCGTAAGCCGATGGCGTCCCCGCAGGTCCATGCCCTCACTCCCCGGCCGAAACGGACGGCAGCACGGCGGCGAGGCGCCGGTGGATCGCAGCCTCGTGCCGCTGCCACCAGATGCCGAGCGCCACGATGGCAAGCCCGAGCACGCTCAGCGCCAGCGGGAACAGCAGGCTGTCCTGGAACAGCTCGAAAGCCAGATAGCCGAGATAGGTGGCGACCCCGAGCGTGCCGAGCACGGTGAAGATGCGCCGGCCGATGGCGGCGCCGAACAGCACCAGCGCCGCGTTGAACAGCGCGTAGCCGAGACGCGCCCACTCGCTGCCGGCCAACCCGCTCCAGGCGGCGATGGCGCCGAACAGATAGAGCCAGGTGGCGTAATCCGCGGTCCGGCGGCGACGGCGATAGATGTCCAGCGCTCCGGCGACGACGCACATGATGACGCCGAAGGCCATGGACACGCGACGGGCATGATCCCATTCCCAGGCATCCGGCCCGCCCGGCGGCCAGTGGGACAGGTCCATGCTCATGTACCAGAGCGTGATGGCGAGCGGCATGACCATGAAGGGCAGCGGCAGGCGCCAGAGCATCAATCCGCCGGCCGCCAGCGTGGCCACCTCCAGCGTCACCCAGCGCCCGTCCACCCATTGGTGATACTGGCTGTAGCGCGCGCCGGAAATCCCACCGTCGAGTTCCGGCCACAGCCCCAGCGCATGCTGCACCGACCAGGTGGCGAGCGGCACCAGGCACACCGCCAGCGCGCCGAGCAGGCCGGCGGGAATGGCCAGCCCGCGCCGCAGCAGGATTTCGGCCGCGACCCAGCAGGCGACGCCGTAGAGCACGGCCAGCACCGCGATGCCCCAGGGGCCGAGCGCATCCCAGCTCAGCGTCATGAACAGGCTCATGGCGGCGATCGCCAGCAGCCCGCCGAAATAATAGAGCGTGTGGCCGAAGGTGAAGGCGGGCGCTTCCAGGCCGCCGGTGGCGCCGGCCGCCCGCGCCTTCAGATAGATCCAGAGCGCATCCGCCTGCGTCCGCTCCAGCACGCCCGCCGCAACCGCTCCCTCCAGGTCGCCGGGGCCGATGGCGAGCCGCCCGGACGGGGCGGCGGACGCAGGATGGCGCGGTTCGCTCATGACGGCTCCCGATGGACACGGACGGAGGCGCGCCGCCGGATCATCGGCGCGCACGCCTGCTTTCTTGCGCAATGAGCTGGACCGCATCAAGGCCGCGTCCGCAGCCCGGTCAAAAGATACCACGCGGCGAGGCCTTGCCTTGCCCCATGCGCCCGGTCTTTGCTGAACGCCAGACCCAGGGCCGGAGGCCGGGCGGCGGCGTAACCGCCTCTCGCCACCTCGGCCGACCCGGAGACGGCGCGCGATGAACCTGCTGCTGATCTATGCCCGCGCCTTGTCGCTGCTGGGCCCGCTGGCGAAGGTCGGCGTCGCGCTGGCGATCGGCAACCTTGCGCTCGCCGTGGCGCAGTTTGCCGAGCCCATCCTGTTCGGCCGCATCATCGACGCTTTGGCCGGGGCTCAGGCCGGGGCCCGGCCGCCCACCTATGGCGAGCTGGCGCCGCTGCTGGGGGCCTGGGTGGCGTTCGGCCTGTTCAACATCCTCGCCGGGGTGCTGATCTCGCTGCACGCGGATCGGCTCTCCCACCGCCGCCGGCTCGGCGTGCTGACGGAATATTTCGAGCACGTGCTCCAGTTGCCGCTCTCCTTTCATGGCGAGACCCACTCCGGGCGGCTGCTGAAGATCATGCTCCAGGGCACGGATGCCCTGTGGGGCATGTGGCTGTCCTTCTTCCGTGAGGATTGCGCCGCCGTCGTCTCGCTGGTGGTGCTGGTGCCGGTGGGCATCTGGATCAACTGGCGCCTCGGCATCGTGCTGGTGGTGCTGATGCTCGTCTTCGGCTTCGTCACCGGCTACGTGATGCGGCGCACGGAGGCCCTGCAACGGGAAGTGGAAGGCCATCACGCCAGCCTTGCCGAGCACGCCTCCGACGCCCTCGGCAATGTTGCCCTGGTGCAGAGCTACACCCGCATCGAGGCCGAGGTGCGCGGCCTCAAGGACACCGCCAGCCAGGTGCTCGCCGCGCAGATCCCCGTGCTGTCCTGGTGGGCGCTGGTATCGATCGCCACACGGGCGGCGACGACGCTGACCATCCTCGCCATCCTGCTCATCGGCACTTGGCTCTATCTCCACGGGCTCGCCGCCATCGGCGACATCGTCACCTACGTGGGCTTCGCCACCATGCTCATCGGGCGGTTGGACAACACCGTGGGGTTCATCAACCGCCTGGTCATGTCGGCGCCGGGGCTGGCGCAATTCTTCCAGGTGCTCGACACGGTGGGCCAGGTGCGCGACCGGCCCGGTGCCACGGTGCTGGCCGACGTGAAGGGCGACGTGCGGTTCGACGATGTCTCGTTTTCCTATGACGGCAAGCGCAGCGCCCTGGCCGACGTGTCGTTCCATGCCGCGCCGGGCGAAACCATCGCCCTCGTCGGATCGACCGGCGCGGGCAAGTCCACGGCGCTCACGCTGCTCCACCGCGTGTTCGACCCGCAGTCCGGCGCGGTGCGGATCGACGGCACCGACATCCGCGACGTGACGCTGGCCTCGCTGCGCCACCAGATCGGCGTGGTGTTCCAGGAAGCCATGCTGTTCAACCGGACCATCGAGGACAATCTGCGGGTGGGCAAGCCGGACGCCACCGAGGCGGAACTGCGCCTCGCGCTGGAGCGGGCCCAGGCGCTGGAGCTGGTGGAGCGCAACCCCATGGGCCTCAAGGCCATGGTGGGCGAGCGCGGCCGCTCGCTGTCGGGCGGCGAGCGCCAGCGCCTGTCCATCGCCCGGGCGCTGCTCAAGGACCCGCCCATCCTCATCCTCGACGAAGCGACCAGCGCCCTCGACGCCTCCACCGAGCAGAAGGTGCAGGCGGCGCTGGACGAGGTGATGAAGGGCCGCACCACCTTCGTCATCGCCCATCGCCTCGCCACGGTGCGCGATGCCGACCGCATCCTGGTGTTCGAGCAGGGCCGCATCATCGAGGCCGGCACGTTCGACGAACTGGTGCGGCTGGGCGGGCGCTTCGCCGCGCTCGCCCGCGCGCAATTCCTCGCCCCGGCCGACGCGGTCGAGAAGCCGCTGGTGGAAACGTAGGGGTGCAGGCCCTGAAAATTCAATCCATGATGGCACGAACGCCCTTGCGGGCGAGCCGGCGGGCGGGCAGAAAAAGTCATTTGACAGCAGTCCCTTAAGGGCGATGCGCCGGCTTTCCGCTCGGCCTCTCCAGCCGAACCTTGAGAAAAGTGATCCGGCCGGCCACGGCCTGAGGCAAGGTTGCGCCTTCCCCGAAACAGCGAAAAAGGATAAGGAAAACACCAGCGTCGCCGGGGGGCGTCCTACTCAGGCATGGGCAGAGCGTAACCCACCCGGTCGCCGCCCTGTGCCGCGTTCATGACGCGCGCGCCTATTCGCGGGCCGACGGGCCGGCGGCGTGCGCACGAGGGAGCCAGCATTGCCGGGCCTGTCCAGCCTTTCCGCACGTCTCGCGGCCGCCGTCTCGCCGGTGCGCGGCGCGGCCCTCCGCATCGCCCTCTCGGCCACCGCGCTGGTGTGCGTGGCCGGAACATCCGTGAGCGCGACCCCGGTGCTGCTGGTGGAAGCCGATACCGGCCGCGTGCTGGAGCAGCAGGACGCCGGCAAGCCGTGGTACCCCGCCTCCGTCACCAAGCTGATGACCGTCTATGTGGCGCTGAACGCGGTGAAGGAAGGCCGTCTGACCTTCGACACGCTGCTCACCGTCTCCCCGCTCGCCGCCAACCAGCAGCCGAGCAAGATGGGCTTCAAGGCCGGCACGCAGCTGACGCTGGAGAATGCGCTGCGCATGCTCATGGTCAAGTCGGCCAATGACATGGCCGTGGTCATCGCCGAGGGCGTGGGCGGCAGCGTTCCGGCCTTCGCCGAGGAGATGAACGACACCGCCGCCCGGCTCGGCATGCACGGCACCCACTACAACAATCCCAACGGCCTGCCGGACCCCGAGCAATACACCACCGCCCGCGATCTCGCGGTGCTGGCGCGGGCGCTGATCTACCATTTCCCCGAGCAGGAGGCGCTGTTCCGCATCCCCGCTATCAAGCTCGGCAAGGCGGTCATCCGCAACTACAACCGCCTGATCGACCGCTATCCGGGCGCCGACGGGATGAAGACCGGCTTCATCTGCTCCTCCGGCTTCAACCTGGTGGCGACCGCCACGCGCGGCAACAAGCGGCTCATCGCCGTCATCCTCGGCGCGCCGTCCGCCGCGACGCGCACCGAGCAGGCGGCCATGCTGTTCGAAAAGGGCTTCCAGCCGTCCTGGTCGATTTTCGGATCGGCCGCTCCGACGCTGGACAACATCGCCGATACCGGCGGCGAGCCCACCGACATGAAGGCCTATATCTGCGGCGGCAAGCGCGGCCAGCTGCTGTCGGAGAATGAGGACGACGCCATCTTCGGCAGCGGCGGCTCGGCCACCTCCTATGCCACCCAGGCGGCCCAGGCGGCCGGCTTCTCGGGCAAGAACCCCGGCGCGGCGCTGCTCCAGACCCTGCCGCCCTCCATGCCCCCCATTCCCGTGTTCCTGGGCCCCAAGGGCGCGCCGACTCCGCTGGAGACGGCCTATCCCGAGGAAGAGAAGAAGCCTGTCGCGGCCAAGCCCGGCGACAAGAAGACCAAGCAGGCGGCGACCACCACCGGGGACGTCGACAAGAAGCTCGCCCCCCCGACGGCGGCGAAGCCGGTGTCCTCGTCACGGCCCAACGCCACGCTGACCAATGCGGAGAAGCACGGCTTCCAGGCGAAGCCGGTGCCGGCCGCAAGGCCGCAGCCTGTGCCCCAGTCGGCAGCCAAGCCGGCGACCACCGCGGCCAAGCCCAATACCGCCGCACCCAAGACAGCAGCCAGCAAGCCTGCGCCGTCGGACAGCGATGCGGCGCCCGCACCGGCCGCCCGGCCCGGAACCTGAACGCCTGAAGGCGATGTCTTGACCGATCCCTTTCCGGACGCGCCGGCGCCCGCCACCGCGCCTCGGCGCGGCCCGCCGGAGCCGCTTCCCGTCACTGTCCTCACCGGCTTCCTCGGCGCCGGCAAGACCACGCTGCTGAACCGTCTGCTGGCGAACCCGGCGCTGGCCGACACCGCCGTGCTCATCAACGAGTTCGGCGAGATCGGCCTCGACCATCTGTTTGTGCGCGAGGTGGATGAGGGCGTGGTGCTGCTGGCCAGCGGCTGCGTCTGCTGCACCGTGCGCGGCGACCTCGTCGCGGCGCTGGAGGACCTGCTGCGCGGGCGCGACAACAACCGCCTGCCGCCTTTCTCCCGCGTGCTCATCGAGACCACCGGCCTCGCCGACCCCGCCCCCATCCTGCACACGCTGATGACCCACCCCTACCTGCTGCTGCGCTATCGGCTCGACGGCGTGGTGACGGTGGTGGATGCCATCAACGGCAACGCTACCCTCGATGCCCAGCCGGAGGCGGTGAAGCAGGCGGCGGTGGCGGACCGCATCGTGCTGACCAAGACCGACCTCGCCACCACCCCGGCGCAACAGGCGGACCTTGCCGCCCTGCGCGCCCGCCTTGCCCGGCTCGCCCCCCTGGCGCCGGTGCTCGACGCGGCGGCGGGAGAGGCGAGCGCGGACCGCATCCTCAAGGCCGGCCTGTATGACCCGGCGCGCAAGATCCCCGACGTGGCGCGCTGGCTGGCCGAAGAGCAGATGGCGGCGAACCGGGAGGCGGCGGAGGGCCTGCCGGGCGGGATCGATCCCAACCGCCACGACGACCGCATCAAGGCCTTCACGCTGGCCACCGACGCGCCCATCTCCGCCTCGACGCTGGACCTGTTCCTGGAACTGCTGCGCGCCACCCACGGCGGCAGCGTGCTGCGCATGAAGGGCATCGTGAAGCTGCAGGACGACCCGTCGGCCCCGGTGGTGCTGCACGGCGTCCAGCACATCATGCACCCGCCCACCCGCCTGCCGGCCTGGCCGGACGACGACCACCGCACCCGCCTCGTCATGATCGTTCGCGACCTGGAGCCGGCGGTCATCCAGCGGCTGTTCGAGGCCTTCCTCGGCGTGCCGAAGGTGGATACGCCGGATCGCGCCGCCCTCACCGACAATCCCCTCGCCCCGCCCGGCCTCGCCGGCGGCCGCTGACGGCCGTCGGCGGGGCCTTAAGGGTTCAGGCGAAGAGGTCGAGCGCCAGATTGTCCGGCGTCAGGTCGGCGATGTGGACATTCTCGATGATCACGCCGATCGGCCAAGGGCCGTGCCCGGAGAGGTCCAGATAGAGCCCCTGGTCGGTCTCCGTCAGATGGTCGACGAAATCCTCGAACGAGTGGATGCCGGTCTCCGACTGGCGGTAGAGGGACAGTTCGATCTTGTCGCCGTCATCACCCGCCTGGAAGTCGATGATGCGGTCGCGGCTCGAATTCAGATCGTCATAGACGAAGCTGTCGGAACCCGAGCCGCCGACGAGGAAATCGTTGCCCCAGCCGCCTTCCAGGCGGTCGTCGCCGGCCCCGCCGCGCAGGCTGTCATGGCCTTCCATGCCATAGAGGCTGTCGTTGCCCGCCCCGCCGCGCAGATAGTCCCGGCCCGCGCCGCCATACAGGATGTCCTCGCCGGCGCCGCCGTAGAAGGTGTCGCTCCCCTGCGTCCCGAACACGTTCATGCTCTCGAAATTGGTGAAGGTGGTGCCGTTGGCCGTGGCCCCGTCCGAGAAGCTGAAGGTGACGCCCGTCGCCTGGGTGAACGCGATCACCACCTGGTCGTTGCCCGCCCCGCCATCGGCGATGGCCGCGCCCGCGCCGATGATGACGGTGTCGTCCCCGACACCGGCGTCGACCACATCCACGGCATGATACTGGCCCGAGCCGACATAGATGGTGTTGTCGCCCGCATCGCCGACCAGCACGTCGGCCCCGTTGGTGCCGGTGATGTTCTCGATGCCGAACAGCAGGTCGCCCTCGGCATCGCCGCCCGCGCCTTCGCCGGTGGCGAGGTTCACGCTCACGCCGACCTGCGGCCCGCTGACGAGGCCTGAATAGTCGGCGGTGTCGATGCCGTCGCCGCCGATCAGCAGGTCCGCGCCCGCCCCGCCATGGAGGCTGTCTTCGCCGGTGCCGCCGGTGAGGACGTCGTCCCCGCCATTGCCCACCAGCGTGTCATTGCCGCCGTCGCCTTCCAGGTAATCGGCGCCGGATCCGGCATAGGCGACGATGACGTCATTGCCTTCGCGTCCGACCAGGACATCGCCTTGCGGAGACAGGCCTTGCAGATTGTCCGAATCCAGGGTCCCGATAATATCGACCATGTTACCCACCCATCCGGTATTTGCGGATGCATGAGTATGTCCAGACCCAGCGTCACATCCTAAGATTTTAAGTTATGCTCATTTAGCGGCGAAATTCGAAACATCTTTGCAGGTCTTGAGGCGGGCCAGCACCCCTTCGGCCGCCGCCCGGCCGGTGGCAAAGCAGGCCTGCAGCAGATAGCCGCCGGTGGGTGCCTCCCAGTCCAGCATCTCGCCGCAGACGAAAAGATCGGGCCGTCCGCGCACCGAGAAGTCGTCTTCGACCTCCGCCCAGGCCAGGCCACCGGCGGTGGAAATCGCCCGTTCCAGGCCGCTTAGGCCGCTGATCTGAAGCGGCACGCCCTTGATGAGGCGGGCCAGCGCCTCCGGGGTTCCGGGCCGCTCCGCCATGCCCTCACGCAGCAGCGAGGCGTGGACCGGCGACAGCCCCGCGGCCTTGCGCAGCCGCTCCGCCAGGGAGAGCTTGGCCGGCGCGGCGGCAAGGCGCGCGGCGAGCGCCGCCACGTCGAGGTCCGGCCGCAGGTCGACGGTAATCTCCGCCTGCCCGCCGGCCGCGAAGGCGTCGCGAATGACACGGGACAGGGCATAGACCGCGCCGCCTTCCAGCCCCGTCCCGGTGACGACCATCTCGCCGCGCACCCGCGCCTCACCGCAGGAGAGCGCGATGCGCTTCACCGGTGTGCCGACAAAACGGCTCCGCATCTCCTGCGACCAGTCGATCCGCACGCCCATGTTCGCGGGGGCGAACGGCGTCACGGCAAGGCCTTGTCCCTCCAGGAGGGCGCGCCAGCCGCCGTCGGAGCCGAGGCGCGGCCAGGAGGCACCACCCAGCGCCAGGATCACGGCATCGGCCCGCACCGTGACGGGGCCGTGCAGCGTCTCGAAGGTCAGCGCGCCGGCGGCGTCCCAGCCGGTCCAGCGGTGGCGGGCCTCCAGCACCACGCCCGCCGCGCCCAGCCGCCGCAGCCACGCCCGCAGCAGAGGCGAGGCCTTGAAGCTCTTGGGAAACACCCGGCCGCTGGAGCCGGTGAAGGTGGGCTCGCCCAGGCCGTCCGCGAAGGCCCGGAGCGCCTCGGGCGGAAAGGCGCGAATGGCGGGCGCGAGGCGCCCGACAGCCGGGCCGTAGCGGGTGAGGAACAGATCGAGCGGCTCGCCATGGGTGAGGTTCAGCCCGCCGCGTCCGGCCATGAGGAATTTGCGCGCCGGCGCGGGCATGCGGTCGAAGATCCGCACGGCGACGCCGGCCTCCGCCAGCCGCGAGGCCGCCATCAGCCCAGCCGGGCCCGCCCCGATGATCACCACCTGTCTTGGAACAGCCATGCCGGGCTTGTGGCGCCAATCCGCGCCCCTGTCCATGGGGTGCGGCGCCCGTGCCGGGCGCCGCCGAGCGGCATCCGCCCGGCTGCGACGCCGGGCCGGGACGCTCAGTCTCCCGTACAGGCCTCCACCACGTCCTCGAACGAGCGCAGGCCCGCCCGCGGCGCGTTGACGAGCACGGCCATGTTGCCTGGCGGATGCTGGTTCTTCCACATCATGGTGTGGGCCAGCGGGATCTTATCCCACGGGAACACCTCCGACATGCAGGGGTCCACCCGCCGGTCGATGATGAACTGGTTGGCCGCCGAGGCCTGCTTCAGATGGGCGAAGTGCGAGCCCTGGATGCGCTTCTGGCGCATCCACACATAGCGCGCGTCGAAGGTGATGTTGAAGCCGGTGGTGCCGGCGCAGAACACCACCATGCCGCCGCGCTTGGCCACCAGGCAGGATACCGGGAAGGTCTGCTCGCCCGGATGTTCGAACACCATGTCCACGTCGCGCTTGCCGGTAATGTCCCAGATCGCCTTGCCGAACTTGCGGGCTTCCTTCACCCAGTCATTGTACTCGGGCGAATTCACCTTGGGCATCTGGCCCCAGCACTTGAAATCCTTGCGGTTGATCACGCCCTTGGCGCCGAGACCGAGCACGTAATCGCGCTTGGTCTCGTCCGAGATCACGCCGATCACATGCGCGCCGGAGGCGGCGGCAAGCTGCACGCCGAACACGCCGAGCCCGCCCGAGGCGCCCCATACCAGCACGAACTGGCCCGGTTTCACGTCATGCGGCGCGTGGCCGAACAGCATCCGATAGGCGGTCGCCATGGTCAGGGTGTAGCAGGCGCACTCTTCCCAGGTGAGATGCTTGGGGCGCGGCATGAGCTGGCGCGCCTGCACGCGGCAGAACTGCGCGAACGAGCCGTCGGGCGTCTCATAGCCCCAGATGCGCTGGGACGGGGAGAACATGGGGTCGCCGCCGTTGCACTCCTCGTCGTCGCCATCGTCCTGATTGCAATGGACGACCACCTCGTCGCCCACCTTCCAGCGCTTGACCTTGGCCCCCACCGCCCAGACGATGCCGGAGGCATCGGAACCGGCGATGTGATAGGGCTGCTTATGCACGTCGAACACCGAGATGGGTTCGCCAAGGCCCGCCCAGATGCCGTTGTAATTGACGCCTGCGGCCATCACGAGCACCAGCACGTCGGTCTCGCCCAAGTCCCAGGTGGGCACGACCTCCACCTGGAAGGACTCCTCCGGCGGGCCGTGCCGCTCGCGGCGGATGGTCCAGGCGTACATCTGCTTCGGCACGTGGCCGAGCGGCGGGATCTCGCCGAGCTCGTAGAGGTCCTTGAGCCCCGGATCGGATGTGGGGGTGGCGGTGGCGGGCTGGCCCATGGGTCCTCTCTCCTCTCACGGACCATTCGGTCTCGCTGCACAATCGGAAGTCGACGATCACGCTGTTTCGCGTTGCAGCGTAGCAGAGAAATTCCGCCTGACGAGCCTTCTTTCGACGGAGAGGGGACCGCGGCCTGTGGGTCTGCGGCGGTGCCCTCGTCCGGCGCGGCGCGACGGCGCGCCCCCTTCCGAACGCCGGCGTCCTGGCCCAAGATCGGGCCGCGCCGTCCGGCGGCAAGGCGAAAGGACACAGCATGGGTGCGTTGATCGGAATGCTCATCGTCGGCGCCATCGCCGGCTGGCTGGCGGGACAGCTGTTCCGGGGCAAGGGCTTCGGCCTGCTCGGCAACATGGCCGTCGGCATCGTCGGCGCGCTGGTGGGCGGCTTCCTGTTCGGCAACATCTTCATCGTCGGCGGCATCGTGGGCAAGATCATCTCCGCCACCATCGGCGCGGTGATCCTGCTGTTCGTGATCTCGCTGGTGACGTGAGCGGGCACCGCACCTAGACAAAAATGGCATCGACGGCGTTTGCGTTGCGGCGCAAGATAAAGCCGACCAGAACGTGCAGAAGCGCGAAGGGGGGAGATTATGGCGAGCCGTGACAAACCGTGGCTGTTCCGGACCTATGCCGGGCATTCGACCGCCGCGGAGTCCAACAAGCTCTACCGCTCCAATCTCGCCAAGGGGCAGACCGGCCTCTCGGTCGCCTTCGACCTGCCCACCCAGACCGGCTACGACAGCGACCACCCCCTCGCCCGCGGCGAGGTGGGCAAGGTGGGCGTGCCCATTTCCCATCTCGGCGACATGCGGGCGCTGTTCGCCGACATTCCGCTCGCCGACATGAACACGTCCATGACCATCAACGCCTGCGCGCCGTGGCTGCTGGCGCTCTATATCGCGGTGGCGGACGAGCAGGGCGCGGACCGCGCCCGCCTCCAGGGCACGACGCAGAACGACATCATCAAGGAATATCTCTCGCGCGGAACCTATGTATTCCCGCCCGCGCCCTCCATGCGCCTGACCAAGGACGTGATCGTCTTCACGACCGAGCACCTGCCGCGCTGGAACCCCATGAACGTGTGCTCCTACCATCTCCAGGAAGCGGGGGCGACGCCGGTGCAGGAGCTGGCCTTCGCGCTGGCCAACGCCATCGCCATCCTCGACACGGTGAAGAAATCCGGCGAGGCGGAAGGAGCGGCTTTCGGCGAGGTTGTGGGGCGCATCTCCTTCTTCGTGAACGCCGGCATGCGGTTCATCACCGAGATGTGCAAGATGCGTGCGTTCGTGGATCTCTGGGACGAGATCTGCGTCAACCGCTACGGCATCACCGACGCCAAGCAGAAGCTGTTCCGCTATGGCGTGCAGGTGAATTCGCTCGGCCTGACCGAGCAGCAGCCGGAAAACAACGTCTACCGCATCCTCTTGGAGATGCTTGCCGTTACCTTGTCCAAGAAGGCCCGCGCCCGCGCGGTGCAACTCCCGGCCTGGAACGAGGCGCTGGGCCTGCCGCGCTCGTTCGACCAGCAATGGTCGCTGCGCATGCAGCAGGTGCTCGCCTACGAGACCGACCTCTTGGACTATGGCGACATCTTCGACGGCTCCACCGAGATCGACCGCAAGGTGGAGGAGCTGAAGGCCGAGGCGCGGGAGGAACTCGCCCGCATCGACGCCATGGGCGGGGCGGTGGCGGCCATCGAGAACAGCTACATGAAGCAGCAGCTGGTGGAATCCAACACCCGCCGCCTGGAGGCCATCGAGCGCGGCGACCAGGTGGTGGTGGGCGTCAACCGCTGGACCGATACCGAGCCATCGCCCCTCACCACCGGGGAAGGCTCCATCCTCACCGTGCCGGAGCATGTGGAGCCCGAGCAGGTGGCCCGCCTGAAGGCCTGGCGCGAGAGCCGCGACGGCGCGGCGGCAACCGCCGCGCTGGAGGCGCTGAAGCGCGCCGCGCGGGAGGGCACCAACATCATGGAGCCGTCGATCCAGTGCGCCAAGGCCGGCATCACCACCGGCGAATGGGGCACGGCCCTGCGCGAGATCTTCGGCGAATATCGCGCCCCCACCGGCGTCGGCCGGGCGGCGCGGGTGGACACCCAGGGCCTCGACGAGGTGCGCACCCGGGTGGAAGCCGTGTCGGACAAGCTCGGCCGACGGCTGAAGTTCCTGGTGGGCAAGCCGGGCCTCGACGGCCACTCGAACGGCGCCGAGCAGATCGCCGTGCGGGCCCGCGATGCGGGCATGGAAGTGGTCTACGAGGGCATCCGCCTCACCCCGGCGGAGATCGTCAATGCCGCGCTGGAGGAGAGCGTTCACGTGGTCGGCCTCTCCATCCTCTCCGGCTCGCACGTGCCGCTGGTACGCGACGTGATGGAGCGCATGCACGCCGAAGGGCTGAGCGACATTCCGGTGGTGGTGGGCGGCATCATCCCGCCGGAGGACGAGGCGCAGCTGCGCGGCTTCGGTGTGGCGGCGGTCTATACGCCGAAGAATTTCGAGCTGAACCGCATCATGGCGGACATCGTCTCCATCGTGGACCGGGAGGCCCAGGACGCGGCCTGATCCCGCCGGCGGAACGAAGCCCCAACACGGCGGCGCGTCCGATTCGGGCGCGGTTTGTCCCCGCCCCGTTCCGCCGTCGGAGCGGGCTTTCCCGTTTCGAGACGCAGCTCCGCCGCGCCCCGGCCCGAGGCTCCCGTCCCAGGAACAAGACCGGAAAGCGCGGCGCTTACCGATTCGGGCCCGCTTTGATCCCTTGCCGTTCCCCTGACGATGACCCGCCGTCCCGTTCCGGGACAGGCACGGGAAACGCTGCCGTGCGGAACGAAAGCGGAAGGCACCGCCTTGGGCGATTCGGACACGCTTTAGCCTCGGCCCGTTCCGCGGTCCGGCCGTCATCGTCCCGTTCCGGTACGCATGCGCCGGCCTGTACCGCTGGGGGACGGTGCGTCCCACGGCAAAGCTGCCTAAGGTCGCGACGGAGCCGCAGGGAGTGTGCTCTCGGGGAGGTGGTCATGCGCGCGTTTCAATACGGCGTCGGCGCCGTGGTTCTGGCCCTCTGCGGCATGCTGGCGGCGGGTACCGCGCGGGCGCAGGAGAAGGTCTCCTTCCCCTCGCGCGACGGCACGACCATCGACGGCTACCTGTTCCGCACCGGCGCCGCGACGGCGCCCGCGGTGGTGTTCGCCCATGGCTGCGGCGGCCTGTTAGGACGTGGCGGCGCCATCAACGTCCGCGAGCAGGACTGGGCCCGGCGCCTCACCACCGCCGGCTATCACGTGCTGATGGTGGACAGCTTCACCCCGCGCGGCGTGCGCAGCATGTGCGCGCCGGCCAACTTCCAGGGCGAGGTCTATCGCGCCCGACCGCAGGATCTCTACGGCGCGCTCGCCTATCTCCAGGCACAGCCCTTCGTGAAGCCCGACAAGGTCGCGGTGATCGGCTGGTCCCTGGGCGGCGGTGCCGTACTGAACACCCTGCGCACCGACAGTCCCGCCCGCCTCGCCGGCCTGCCCCCGGCCCGCGATTTCCGCGCCGCCATCGCTTTCTACCCGGCCTCCTGCAACCTGGAGCGGCAGAAGGGCGGCTGGAGCAGCCGCATTCCGCTCCTCGTACTGCTGGGAGAGAAGGACGTCTGGTCGCCGCTCGCCCCCTGCGAGGCCCTGCTCACCCAGGCGGCGAGCGCCGGCAGCCCGGTGACGTTGCGCATCTATTCCGGCGCCTATCACGATTTCGACTGGCCCGGCCTTGCCTATAAGGAGCGGCCCGAATTCCGCACCGCTTCCGGCGCCGTGCCCATCGTCGCGATGGATCCGGAGGCCCGCGCCGACGCCCTCGACCGGGTGCCGGCCTTTCTCGCCCGCTACCTGAAATAGGCCGCAAGCACGCTGGGTGTCGTGACAACGCAACGGGAATAGCGCCAACTTGACGGGGGCGACCGTTCAGGGAGAGCAGCACATGACCACCATCGTCGAGCCGACCGAGGCGCAGCTCAAGGCACTGGTCGAACCTTATCTTGATGGCGTGCCGGACGGCGTGAGCCTCGGTTTTGCCATCGGCATCGCCAGCCCCACCTTTTCCACGATCTACACCTTCGGCGGGCTGCGCATGCAGGACGGCACCGCGCTGGCCTTCGATGCCGATACGCCCTTCGTCATCGCCTCGGTGACCAAGACGTTCACCGCCACCGCCTATGCCTATTATCTCGACGGCGAAGACCTGGAGAATGCGGTGCTGGGCGACTATCCGGAGCTTGAGATCGGCAGCCAGTTCGCGCAGATCCCGCTCACGACGCTGGTGAACTACACCTCCGGCCTGCCGCAGGACAATGGCGCGGCCGACGACGAGCCGGCCAACATGCCCCAGCCCTATACGATCCCCGGCATGCTGGGCTTCCTGAACTACACCACCATGGGGCCGTTCCCCGAGCCGGCCTATCGCTATTCCAATCTCGGCTTCGCGCTGATGGGGGCGGTGATGCCCACGCTCGCGGGCACGGATGATCCCTATGAGCAGATCGTGGTGGATCTGATCTTCGAGCCGCTGGGTCTCTCGGCCCAGTTCTTCGACGAAGTGCGGCTCGACACCTTGCCGCGCGGCTATTTCTACAATGGACAGACCTACAATTCCATCGCCGCGCCAGGATGGCCGCAGTTCACCGCTTATAACGCCGCGGGCGGCATCGTCGCCACGCCGGACGACATGTTGAAGTGGCTGTGCTTCAACATGAGTTTCGAGCCGCAATCGCCGCTCAGCCCGCTGCTCGGCCAGCTCCAGACCGCCTCGACCACGGTGACCACGCCGTGGGGCGACCAACTGGGCCTCGCCTGGTTCCTCACCCCGGCCAGCGACACCACCTTCGCCACGGTCTGGAAGGACGGCGACCTGCCTGGCTTCAGCAGCTACATCGCCTTTCTGCCCAGCGAGACGCCCGGCGTCGCGCCCGCGCCGGGCGGGGTGTTCGTGCTCAGCAACACCGAGGGGATGACCGATTCCAACGGCACCGAGATCTGCGCCTCCCTGGCCAACGACATCCTCTATCTGATGCAGGGCTTGACCCCACCGGACGACAAGACCGCCTATCCCCGCTCCAAGCGCTGAGGCCCCCCGGCGCGTCGCGCGCGACGCCCACGCCGACCGGCTTGCGTTGCATGCCGGTCGGCGCCTGCTCTAGCCTGTCCAGACAAGCGATTCCATTCGCGACCCGCCGCCGGGAGGCCGCCCATGATGAGCATTCCATTCTTCGGCGTCGCCGCCGCCTTCATCTGCGTGTTCGCCGGGCAACGGGGTGCCGCACTGGTACTCTGGGCGCTGTCCATGGCGGCGCTGCTGGTGCTGTTCCGCCTGCACGCCACCGATCCCCTCAACATCGTGCTGTGAGGGGCCGTCCATGACCGCGCTCATCAACGCTCCCACGTCCCGCCTGCTCAACGCGCTCGGCCTGCTGGCGGTGAGCATCGTGCTCATCGTCGCCTTCGTGGACCAGATCGTGCTGGGCGACCTGCCCTGTCCGCTGTGCTTGCTCCAGCGGGCCGGCTTCGTCGGCGCCACCCTCGGGCTCGCGCTCAACGTGAAGTTCGGCCCGCGTCCAAGCCATTATGCGGTGGTGATCCTCTCTGCCTTTGGCGGCGCGCTGATTTCCACCCGGCAGGTCCTGCTGCACATCGTCCCCGGCACCGGCACCTATGGCGACGCCTTTCTCGGGCTGCATTTCTACAGCTGGGCGCTGGTCGTCTACATGGCCATCATCCTGGGCAGCGCCGTCATGCTGCTGTTCGACCGCCAGTTCGCCCCGGCCGAGGCGGGCGCCGGCACCCGAGGCGGCGCCACCTTCGGCCTCGCCATAGTGGCGCTGGCGGCACTGCTGGCGCTCGGCAACGGCGTGTCCACGGTGCTGGAATGCGCCGGCGGCCTGTGCCCGGACAATCCCACCTCCTATCTGCTGCTGCCCGGGGGGCGATAGGCGCTTTCCCGCTCATCCATCAGCGGGGGCGATGGATGGCGCACCGACTTTCATTTCCGCTTTTGCCTTGCGCGGGGTAGAGGAAGCCACCCGCCGGGGCGGCGGAACGGCCCGCGCCGGCGGGCCGTAAACGACATCCGGACGTACCGGGTGCCAGGAGGTTTCATGTCGCGTCACCTCGCCAGCCGGATGCTGGCTCCCATCGCCAACGCCCCCTATCTGCTGCTGAGCCTCACCGCGCTGCTGTGGGCCATCAACATGGTGGTGGGGCGCTACATGGTCGGGGCGGTGCCGCCCATCACCATCGCCTGCCTGCGCTGGCTGGGGGCGACGCTCATCATCCTGCCGTTCGCCTGGCCGCAACTGCGCCGCGACGCGCCGATCATCCGGCAGCACTTCTGGCGGCTGGTGGTGCTCTCGGCCAGCGGCATCGCCTGCTACAACGCCATGAGCTATTACGGCCTGCAATATACCCAGGCGCTCAACGGCCTGCTGGTGCAGTCCATGGGGCCGCTGCTGGTGGCGCTGTGGAGCCTGCTGCTGTTCCGCGATCGCCTCGCCGGCGGGCAGGCGGTGGGCATCCTGATCTCGCTGATCGGCGTCGTCGTCATCATCAGCCGCGGCGACATGGACACGCTGCTGCACCTGAAGCCCAACGTCGGCGACATGTGGATCATCGTCGCCCTGATCATCTATGCCTTCTACACCGCCATCCTGCGGGTGCGCCCGCCGCTCGGGCCGCTGTCCTTCCTCGCCACTATCATGGCCATGGGCGCAGTGCTGCTGGCCCCGTTCATGGTCTGGGAACTGGCCAGCGGCAGCGCGGTGCTGCATTTCGACCGCTTCACCTTCGCGGTGTTCGCCTACGTCTCCACGGCACCGTCGCTGCTGGCCTATCTCGCCTTCAACCGCGGGGTGCAACTGGTGGGTGCCAACCGCGCCGCGCCCTATTTCCACCTGATGCCGGTGTTCGGCTCCGCGCTGGCCATCCTGTTCCTCGGCGAGCGCTTCGAGTGGTTCCACGGGGTCGGCTACGCTTTGGTGCTGGCGGGCATCGTCACCGCCACGCGCTCCAAGCCGGCGCCCGCCGAACCCGCCGACGGCCTCTAGGTAGTGTGGACTCTTGGGGTTCCCGGGCTGAATGATCTGTGATTCAAAGCTGCCTTTGATGAGGCAGCGATGGGTGTTCTTGATCGACTGGTGCTTGGGGATGAGCAGTGGGCGCGGATAGCGCCGCACATCATCGGCGACGAGCGGACGCGCGGCTCTTCGGGCCGGGACAATCGTATGTTCATCGAGGCGGTGCTGTGGATCGTGCGCACCGGCTCGCCTTGGCGCGATCTGCCGGAGCTGTTTGGAGAATGGAACACCGTCTTCCGTCGCT